>CAMDBB010000019.1 GCA_945889195.1 Bifidobacterium breve | reverse complement strand
TCATATCCGGTATTAGCCCCGGTTTCCCGGAGTTATCCCAGAGTTGAAGGCAGATTCTTCACGTGTTCCTCACCCGTTCGCCGCTAATTCACACCCGAAGGTGCTTCATCGCTCGACTTGCATGTGTTAAGCACGCCGCCAGCGTTCGTCCTGAGCCAGGATCAAACTCTCCATAGAAAGTTTTGTTCATGGCTTACGAGACAAACAAACTGTCGTTTATTTTGTCTTTACCAAAGGAAATCAACGAGTATTTCCAGGCGCTATAAATAGCGTCTGGTACATACTTCATTGAAGTATTTATTTGAGAAGGCGCTTAATTGTTTGCACAATAAAGTAAGCCTTCTCGGCATTGACTTATGGCACGCTGTTGAGTTCTCAAGGTACGGATGCGCACTGCAAGCAGGAATTTCTTCCTTTTTTCAGGGCAGACCGCCAAATCTAGTCCATGGCAACAAGCACGGTCAAACTGGCTTGTTTAGGCCTAGATCGGGAAGTTGTGCTGTACGGCCTCGTAAAAGTCCGTTCCACAGCAAGGAGCGCAACTATAGGGGGTTGGGCCAAGGGGGGTCAAATCGGGTCCGCCCCCCCTGGGCCAACTGACCTCTGTATGGCGGAAATAGCAAAAATCCTCACTTTTATGGGTAAAAAGTGAGGATTTTGGCGAATATCTAAGACCTTAAATTAGCTCTACTGCAGCTAGGTCGCGCTTGCCCTTTCGCAAAACTGCATATTTACCGCATAAAAAGTGGCTTTTTTCGAGACGGAAATCTTCGCCCGAAATCTTCTCATTATTGAGATATGCACCACCTTCTTTGACGATGCGTCGGGCGGCTGATTTTGAGTCGACGACCCCAGTCGCAGCGAGAAGATCAACCCATGTTGGAATCTCTTCTCCACTTTTTACTTGAGTGCGTGGGAGTTCTGCAAGAGCTGCAGAGAGCGTTGCTTCATCTAACTCAGTGATGTCACCTTGGCCAAAGAGCGCGCGAGCTGCAGCTTCGACTCGTTGACAAATTTCAGGGCTATGAACGAGTGATGTTAATTCACGAGCGAGTTCGCGGTGTGCTTCTCGTGCGCCAGGATTCTCGTTGTGTGTTTTTTCCAGTGCTTCAATTTCTTCACGTGACTTAAATGAGAAGACCTTAAGGAACTTGATGACATCTTTATCATCTGAGTTCAGCCAGTATTGGAAGAAGGCATACGGCGATGTCATTTCAGGATCAATCCAGACCGCACCACCCGCAGTCTTGCCAAACTTAGAACCATCTGCCTTCGTTAACAATGGAACTGTAAGTGCATGTGCTGATCCACCTTCTGCACGACGAATCAGATCGAGGCCTGCAGTGATATTCCCCCACTGATCTGAACCACCTATTTGAAGTGTGCAGTTATATTTGCGGTAGAGCTCGAGATAATCCATAGATTGCAAAACTTGGTATGAAAATTCGGTGTACGAGATCCCATCTTTCTCAAGACGGGCAGAGACAGCATCCTTATTGAGCATCTGATTGACGCTAAAGTGCTTTCCGATATCGCGCAAGAATTCGATGGCAGACATCGGAGCTGTCCAATCGAGGTTGTTCACCATCTTTGCCGGGTTCTGCTTTGTTTCGAAATCCATAAACTTCGAGAGCTGGGCAGTCATTCGCTTTACCCACTGCTCAACGACGTCAGTTGTATTGAGTGTTCGTTCTTCATTCTTACCGCTGGGGTCTCCTACAAGGCCTGTGGCTCCCCCAATTAAGGGAAGCGTGTGATGCCCTGCCAACTGAAAACGACGGAGAACAAGGAGAACTACGAGGTTTCCCACATGGATGCTGGGTGCAGTTGGGTCGGTGCCGAGATAGAGCGTGATGGGCTTTTTGAGCGCCTCACGGAGCTCTTTCTCATCGGTGGTCTGAGAAATAAGGCCGCGCCATCTAAGGTCATCGATTAGATCTGTCATCTCGTTTTTCACGCACCCATCATCTCTGAAAAAGCCTTCGCCTTGTCGGTAAATTCTTTTGAGTACGCAGCGGTGATTGCTGTCGCCTCCTTAATTTGAGCTTTAAAGGATGAGGGAGAAGTTCCACCCACTGTTGTACGCGATTCCAGAGCGCCCTGAACTGTGAGCACATCTCGCACATCACTCTTGAGAGAAGGATGAATGGATACGAACTCGTCATCCGTCAATTGATGGAGCTGACGACCCGTTGATTCGCAGAGAGCTACGCACTTACCTGCCGCCTCATGTGCATGGGCAAATGGAACCTTTGCTCGCACCAAGTAATCGGCAATCTCGGTAGCAAGTGAGAAGCCAAGTGGCGCAGCCAGCGCCATCTTCTCGCGATCAAAATCTGTTGTAGCGACCATACCTGTTACTGCAGGAAGCACGAGAAGCACTGTATCGATGGAATCAAAGAGCGGTTCTTTATCCTCTTGCAGATCGCGGTTGTATGCGAAAGGTAAACCTTTCAGCATTGTGAGAACCCCAGTGAGATTTCCAACCAATCGTCCTGCTTTACCGCGAGCAAGTTCTGCCATATCCGGATTCTTCTTCTGCGGCATGATTGATGAACCGGTTGAATATGCGTCAGCGACCTTTGCCCAACCAAATTCAGTAGTTGCCCAGATGCACCACTCTTCACCGATACGAGATAGATGAATGCCAACCATCGAGAGAATAAAGAGCGCCTCGGCAACAAAGTCGCGATCTGATACGCCATCGATTGAGTTGGCAGCGCTCGATGTAAATCCTAGGTTGGCAGCTGTTACTTCAGGTGAGAGCGGCAGAGATGATCCTGCCAAGGCGCCTGAACCCAATGGGCTCACAAGAGCACGGTCGAGCCAATCGTGAATACGATCGAGATCGCGTGAGAAACCTTGTACATGCTTAGCAATCTCATGGCCAAAGAGAACTGGTTGCGCGTGCTGCAGATGAGTAAAACCTGGCGCTGGCGCATCGCCGTATTCGCTTGCCTTCGCAATGAGCGCGCTCTGCAGCGCTAATACCTGTTGAGCAACCTCAATCATGTGATCGATTGCGTAGAGGCGAAGATCTGTAGCAACTTGATCATTACGGGAACGACCTGCCCGAAGCGAGCCTCCGATGGCGCCGAGTTTCTCAGTTAAGCCACGTTCGAGCGCGCTATGAACATCTTCATCTGTATCGATAGCAACGAAGGCGCCTGAGGCGACCTCTGTAATCAGTTCATTGAGCGCGCTGCGAATGGCGCTGGCAACTGAATCTTCTAGGAGTTCACTCGACTGCAGCACAGCTAGATGAGCCAAAGATGAACGAAGGTCATAGGGCGCCAAACGCCAGTCGAAGTGCACGCTACGAGAGAGTGCAAAGACTGCGTCAGCTGGTGTTTGCGAGAAACGTCCACCCCAGAGTGCCATTATTTGCTTCCTCTTCTCTTGATCCCGCCGTAAGCGAGCAATTCTCTCGCGAGTTGGGCTCCACCGCTGGCTTTTCTGGATACAACGAGGACCGTGTCATCACCTGCAATAGTGCCGATAATCTCGGAAATTCCAGAGTGATCGAGAGAGCTAGCCAATAATTGCGCTCCCCCAGGTGGGGTGCGCACTACTGCGAGATTGCCGCTCGCCTCAACAGAGAGGATGAGGTCAGATGGAACCGGCATTGTGCGAGAAATCGATTCATCATCGCTTTCTGAGATTTTATAGATTGATTCACCATTTGCAGCGCGTCCCCGGACAGCGCCAATCTCTTCAAGGTCTCGACTGGCTGTTGCTTGCGTGACAACAAACCCGGCCTTCTTCAATTGCTTCACCAGATCAGATTGTGAATGGATGAGCCCTGCCTTGATAAGAGCTATCGCCTTTGCTCTACGTGCGCTCACGCTAGACATGAGTAACCTCCTTGAGAGCGTTAGTGAATATCGTTACAAATTTCTCCGCTTGCTTCATCGAAACGTTGAGCGCCGGCGCTAAACGAATAGTTCTATCTCCTGGTGCGTTGATAAGCGCCCCAAGATCTTGACACTTCTTTACAACTGACTTGGCAACTGGTTTATCTAACGTCACACCAATAAGTAGACCAGCACCGCGAACTTCTGTGACACCCTCAATGAGCGCGAGTTCCGCGAGCAGAAAAGCTCCTACCTCATCCACGTGCGCAAGAACCTTCTCCTTCTCAATCGAGGAGATAACTGCCAGAGCTGCTGCAGTTGCAACGGGATTGCCACCAAAGGTGGAACCGTGATCGCCTGCTTCAAATAACTTCGATGCAGAACCGAGGGCAATCATTGCACCGAGTGGAAGTCCCCCACCGAGCCCCTTAGCCAACGTGATCACATCAGGTTTAATTCCCGAATATTCATAGCCGAACCAATCTCCCGTGCGACCCATTCCTGTTTGAACGCAATCGAAAACTAAGAGCGCTCCGTTGTCATCACAATACTGGCGAAGACTCTTTAGGTAATCAGCGGGCGGAACTATGACGCCGGCTTCGCCCATGATTGGTTCAACAATTACCATCGCAGTGTTCTTGGTGATAGCGCGCTTCATCGCTGATGAATCACCAAATGGAACGTGTTTGATTCCCTTAATAAGTGGCTTAAAAGGATTTCGTTTGGAAGGTTGCCCCGTGAGCGATAGCGCGCCCATCGTGCGGCCGTGGAATGCCTCTTGCGTTGCTACAACCTTATATTTGCCAGTCTTACGAGAGAGTTTGAGCGCTGCTTCATTAGCTTCAGCACCTGAATTGCAGAAGAAGACACGGGCACTCTTATCGCCAGTCATCTTCTGAAGCTTTTCGGCCAGCTCTAAAACATTGGGGTGGGCATAGAAATTGCTGACATGGCCGAGCGTTGAAATCTGCTTGCTGACCGCCTTAACGATCGCAGGATGTGCATGTCCCAACACATTGGTTGCGATTCCAGCCAAGAAATCAAGATAGGTATTGCCATTGACGTCCGTAACAACCGATCCTTTGCCTGAGACAAGTTCGATAGTTGGGGTCCCGTAATTATCTTGAATAGCTCTCTGCCAACGCTTCATGCAACCACCAACGTTCCGCCCACACCTAAGAGAGCATCTCTAAGAGCCGATGGATTTGTTCCATCGATAATTCGTACCGACTTTGCCCCTGCTGCGATTGCATCGAGACAGGCTTGAACTTTAGGAGCCATTCCTTCGGCAAAGCTCGCTTTCAGTGATTCCAATTCAAGAGCGGAGATTGACTCAATAAGCGAGCCTTTGTCAGGCCAATTCTTATAGATTCCTTCGACATCAGTCATGATGATGAGCCACTGTGCATCGAGGGCTCCCGCAATCGCTGCTGCTGCCAAATCTGCATTGACGTTATAGCCATGTGCGCCATCTTCACTTGTCGCTATTGGAGATATCACCGGAACCTTGCCTGCTGCAACAAGTTCATTTACCGCCTTCGGATTCACTGATGAAATGACTCCAACGAGGCCGAGATCAGCGGGAGTTCCATCGACCAAGGTGGTGAGAGCTTTCGCTACAAGAGTTCCTGAAGATCTTCCAGAGATTGCAACGGCGTTTACGCCATGATCGGCGAGGGAACGCGCAACCGATGGCCCCACTTCATTTGCTAACACTCGCTCAACAACTTCAAAGGTTTCAGGGGTCGTGACTCTAAATCCGCCTACAAAGGATGTCTCGATAGCGGCGGCTTCTAGCGCTTCACCGATCTGAGGACCGCCACCATGGACCACAACTGGCGTGACTCCCGTAGCGATCGCATTGGAGATAGCCCTCGCAAAGGCGCCGTGTTCATCTGTCATAGCGTGGCCACCGAATTTGATAACGATCATGTTGAGTACGCCGAGTTCTCGTGGACATAGTCATGAGAAAGATCGTTGGTCATGACTGTAGCCGTTGCGCTTCCCACATTGAGATTCACTTCAAGGTTTACCAGGCGATCTGAAAATGAAACTAGGTGCTTATCTTCAAATGGTGCCGAGTTCTTAGCAACATGAACACCATTGAGAATGACGTCGATATTGAGGGCATCCATCTGGGCATCAGCTGTTCCGACTGCCGCCAATACTCGACCCCAGTTGGGATCTGCGCCAAAGATTGCGCATTTAAGGAGATTGTTTCGAGCACATGCGCGTGCCACCTCTACCGCATCCTCTTCAGTAACTGCACCCTTAATCGTGATAGCCACAGTTTTTGTCGAACCTTCCGCATCTGCAATGAGCTGCGATGCAAGCGAACCACAAATATCCATAAGAGCGCTCTCGAGTTCGCTCTCTGAGAGCGATACTCCCGAAGCTCCACTGCCCATCAGCAGCACGGTGTCATTGGTTGAAGTGCACCCATCAGAATCGATGCGGTTGTAGGTGCGATCGGCCACACGTGTGAAAATCTCTTGCGCACTATCAGGCAAAACAGCATCGGTCATAACAACCGAGAGCATCGTGGCTAGAGCTGGCGCCAACATTCCAGCTCCCTTAGCGATACCTGCAAACTCAACGCCTTGGATTGAAACGGACGCAACCTTCGGAACGCTATCTGTCGTCATGATCGCGCGGGATACATCATCAAGTGAATCGGTTTTAAGGTTTGCTGCAATTGACTCAAGGCCAGCGAGAATCTTTTGCATAGGCAGAAGCTCTCCGATGAGACCAGTTGAGCAGACGACTACTTCGCCTGATGAAACTCCAAGAAGTTCTCCGACCTTCTCTGCAGTCTCATGAGTATCGGCAAATCCTTGGGGGCCGGTGCAGGCATTTGCCCCACCTGAATTAAGAACAGCTGCTCGAACTAGCTTTCCCTTGGTAACTTCACGAGACCAGATAACAGGAGCAGCAACGACTTTATTGGATGTATAGACGGCGGCTGCATCAAAGCGTGGCCCTAAATTCTCAATGATGGTGAGATCGAGCGCACCTGTTGACTTAAGCCCTGCTGCAATAGCTGCGCCGCGAAAGCCCTTTGGTAGAGATTTCATACTCCCAACCCATCAAAGGCAAGTCCGGCAGCCTCATCGAAACCACACATTATGTTTGCGCTCTGTATTGCTTGCGCCGCAGCGCCCTTTCCAAGGTTATCCAGCGCCACAGATACGACAAGACGAGAAGTGTGTTCATCGACTGCTACTTGAATCTGCACATGATTAGAGCCAGTAAGTGATGCAGTCTTGGGCATACTTCCGATGGGAAGAACTGTCACGAACTGTGAATCTGCGAAGAAACTTGCGTAGAGAGCATGTACCTCTTCGGTAGATACCTTCTTAGTTAATTTTGCAGTGATTGTTGAAAGGATTCCCCGCGGCATGGGCGCGAGGATGGGCGTAAAGGAAATTTTCGCGACAGATCCCGAAAGCTTCGTCAGCGCTTGCTCAATCTCGGGGGTATGTTGATGAACTCCCCCAAACTTATATGAGGTGAGTGATCCCGCTACCTCGCTGGCGATAAGATTGATTTTTGCACTTCTTCCCGCTCCTGTTGTTCCAGAGGCAGCAACAACTACAACATCAGAGAGATCAGCGATTGAAGCAGATGGTGCTGCACCCAACGCAATCGATGTTGCATAGCAACCTGGATTAGCTACCTTGGTAGATTTTGCAATCAATGATTTGAAGGGTTCGATATCGGCAAGGCCATATGTCCACACTCCGGCGTAATCCCCGCCGTAATACTTACTCCATTGCTCGGCGCTCTCTAATCTGTAGTCAGCCCCAAGATCGACAATCTTTGCACTCGTTGGCAGGGTTGCGATGACCTTCGCCGATTCCCCATGAGGAAGAGCTAAGAAAATAAGGTCGCAATTTTTGAAGTCTGCTGCAGAGAATTCGTTGAACTTCTTACCCGCATAGCTCTGCAACTGTGGGTGAACAGAAGTGATCTGCTCCCCCGCATTGGAGTGAGCTGTAATGGCGGTTACTTCGAAATGGGGATGGGATGCCAGAAGGCGCAGGAGTTCGCCCCCTGCATAGCCGCTAGCTCCTACGACACCGATTTTCATGGTGCAAGGATAGCATATTTATGCAAAGCCTTGCATATTTATGCAGTACGGAGAATAGCTCCTGTGGCCTTGACTGCCGATGCCACCGCAGCTTCGCGCATTTCGCTTACTTCTGCCCCAGTCAGAGTTCGGTCTGGAGCACGGAAAACCAACGAGAAGGCGAGTGAGATCTTGCCATCGCCTAACTTGTCGTAGCGATCAAAGAGGGTAATTGATTCGAGGAGTTCGCCCGCACCTGAACGCAGAGCGCCCTCGACTTGAGCAGCGCTCACATCAGAGTTAACGATGAGCGCAACATCCTGAAGGGCTGCGGGCATAGTGCCCACTGTGTTTGGTCGGACAAGGGCTGAATCTGGAAGAGCGCTTAAGCCCACCGCAAAGGCGACAGAGCGTTCAGGAAGTCCGTACTTAGCCACAATTCGTGGATGTAGCTCACCTGCATGAGCAACCGCTTTTCCATCAACAATGAGTTCAGCACATCGCCCCGGATGCCAAGGTGCGAAGTCAGAGCGCTTGACTGTCCAATCAAGGTTGCAGAGCTGCAGAATATCTTGCGCAAATTCGATTGCATCCTGCCAGTTGTAGTCACGAGCTTTGCCTTGCCAATCCTCATTCTCAACTTTTCCGACCAGTAGCCCTGCTACGTGATAGGCCTGAGGTGGAACGCTGGCAAAGATCTCATCAATCATCTTCTGAGTAGGTCGTTTAGATAAATCAGTAGAGATGAAGGGAACTAGCTTCTGTGAGCTACGGAAGATTGAACCCATCTCGAAGATTGCGAAGTCTTTCGCACCGCGGCTGATGTTGCGCTGCGCAACTTCAATCAACCCTGGAACGAGATGAACTCGCATCAATGGAAACTCTTCAGACATTGGATTTGCGATTCGGTAGGTCGCAGCGCGTTCGCCAACAAATCCCATGAAGTCAATCGTCTCTTGATTAGTAAATGGGAATGTCTGAACTTCGGCAAGGCCACGGCTTGCCAACATGGCACTCACTGCGCGGCGTCGCTTCTGGGTTGGAGTCAGTGATGCATGCTTCGGACGAGGAGGCAATACCGATGGAATCTTGTCATAGCCAATCATGCGGGCAACTTCTTCAGTGAAATCTGCCTGACTTAGAAGATCTGATCGCCAAGCAGGAGGATCTACCTCGAAACTCTTCTCATTCACGTCACAGCCGATAGTTCGCAGAACTTCTGCAATCTTTGCTGGCGAAATCTCAACGCCGAGGATGCGAGAAATATAGGCGGGATCAACTTTTACAACTGGAGAAAATCGCGGTTGCCCATCAGCGACAGTGGCTACATGTTGAGCTGAACTATTCTCGGTCAGTAGCTGCACAAAGCGCGCAGATGCGAACTCGGCAAGAGATGGGTCAACGCTGCGCTCTAGGCGGCGAGAAGCTTCAGATGACAATTTATGGCGACGTGAATTCTTAGCAACGCACACTGGGTCAAAGCGCACTGCCTCAAGTGCGATCTCAGTTGTTGTCTCGGAGATTTCAGATGAAGCGCCACCCATCGTTCCGGCTAGCGCTAGAGGTTGTGCGTCATCACAGACAATGAGGTCATCTGGATCAAGTTGACGTATTTGACCATCAAGAGTTGTGAATGGTTGCGCCTTACCTGCGCGCTTAATGGTCAGCCCACCTTTGATCTTCGACTTATCAAAAGCGTGGAGTGGTTGGCCAAGTTCGAGCATAACGTAGTTGGTGACATCAACGACGAGAGAGATTGAGCGCATCCCCATCTTTTCAATGCGGCGGCGCATCCAGAGCGGAGTCGTTGCAGATGGATCAAAATTTGAGAGGGTACGGAGATAAAAGACTGATGCCGTTGTTGGGTCAGCTATCTTTGCAGGAACACCCTTACCGGTATCGGCAAATGTCAGACTGCGCAGCGCATCAACTGGATCTTTAAAGGGCAGACCAAGTGAACCCGCCACCTCTCGTGCGATACCGCGAATACTGAGGGCATAACCACGATCAGGGTTTACTGCGATATCGAAGATGACATCGTTGATCATCAATCCAGTGATTGCATCGTCACCAATCTTTACTGTGCCTTCGGCGAAGGTCATAATTCCTGAGTGATCATCGCCTAACCCGAGCTCGCGAGCAGAACAGATCATTCCGTTTGATGTCTTGCCATAAGTTTCGCGCGCACCGATAGCGAAATCCCCTGGCAACACAGCACCTGGAAGTGCTGCCACAATCAGGTCCCCGACAGCAAAGTTGGTGGCGCCGCAAATGACATACCTTGTCTCTTTCTCGCCACAGTCGAGCCCAACGTAACGCACAGGTTTCTTAAACTCAGTCAGCTCCTCAATACTCAGAACCTTCGCGAATACGAGAGGGCCAGTTAGGTCAGCGCCCTGCTTAATGATCTCTTCAACTTCGAAACCCACACGGATCAGCGCATCAGAAATCTCTTCTACAGTGATCGATGAAGGAATCTCAACGAATTCTTGAATCCACGATAAAGGTGCGCGCATTTAGAGCCCCACTCCAAACTGGCGTGTGAAACGAAGATCGCCTTCGACAATGTCGTGCATATCGGTAATTCCGTGGCGAACCATCAATGTGCGTTCAAGGCCCATGCCAAATGCAAAGCCGGTGTAAATATCGGTATCGATTCCGCAGGTTGTAAGTACCTTTGGATTGACCATTCCACAACCGCCCCATTCGATCCAGCGACCATTGAAGAAGATATCTACTTCAGCGCTCGGTTCAGTAAATGGGAAGAAAGATGGGCGAAGTCGAGTAACAACATCAGGCCCAAACATGTGGCGCGCGAAGTTATCGAGCGTGCCTTTCAGATGAGCCATCGTGATGCCCTTGTCGATTACGAGACCTTCCACTTGATGGAAGACAGGGCTATGTGTGGCATCTAGTTCATCAGCGCGGAAGGTGCGTCCTGGACAGATCATGTAAATAGGTGGCTCTTGCGTCAGCATCGAACGAATCTGTACCGGCGAGGTTTGTGTGCGAAGAACTACACCTGATTCGATCGGTTCGATGAAGAAAGTATCTTGCATGGTTCGTGCAGGGTGATCTGCTGGAATATTGAGAGCATCAAAGTTGAGCCAACCTGATTCAAGCTCTGGCCCTTCTTCGACTGCATATCCCTGTTCGATAAAAAAGTCAGAGATCTCGTTCTTAATAATTGTTATTGGGTGTAACCCCCCGCGGTGGCGCCGAAGTACTGGCAAGGTAATGTCGACTACCTCTTCGAGAAGTACCTTTGCATCGCGTTCGGCCTCTAACTTCTCAGTAGCAACAGCCAGCGCCTTCGCAATCTCAGCCTTGGCATCGCCTATAAGTTTTCCAGCAGATGCCTTCTCATCGGGTGAAAGTGAGCCAAGGGCGCGGCTGGCAAGAGAGATAGGAGCTTTATCTCCAGTGTGTGCAAGGCGTGCAACTTTGAGAGCTTCAAGATCATTTGCGGCAGAGAAAGCCTTCTGCGCATCGCTTATCCACGATGCAATATCTGCCGGATTCATGGCGCTAATTCTAACCTGCGACCTTTGAAGAAAGCGTGAACATTACGATAGAGGCGGCGGCCGATAAGTTCAGACTCTCGGCTCGTCCCGCCATAGGAATTGTTACTTCGGTAACTGCGGCTCCAACTGCTGCAGCATCTACTCCCCTGGCCTCATTGCCAAAGATTGCAATGCAATCACCAGAAATTGAGAGATCGAGAATTGAGGTTCTTGCATGAGATGACAGGAGCAACTTTTGAGCGCCAGGGAATTGGGAGGCAACACGGTCGAAAGAGATGCCTTCGTATACCGGCACGTTCCAAAGCGAACCTGCGGTAGATCGAACTACTTTTGGAGAATACATATCTACAGAATCTGGTGATGTAATCACAGCTGAGATTCCCATTGCATCCGCTGTACGAAGAATTGTTCCAGCGTTACCGGGATCTTGAATCTCGTGAAGATAGATGAATCGTGAAGAGCCTGTCGCCTCTAGCTCTGAAATCTCTAACTCAGGTTTGTAGCAGAGTGAGATGAGCCCCTGCGGTGAGACGGTATCTGACATAGCTTTCATGACAGCTTCAGAGACTTCGACTATCTCGATTGAATTGAGATCGAGTTCAGAGATCTTTGAGAGACCGCTTTCGGTTGCATAGAGAATTTTTAGCTCAGGGCCTTCGTGGGAAGCAAGAGCCTCTCGAGCACATTGGACGCCTTCGGCAACGAAGAGACCTTGTTCGCGTCTCTCCTTTGCCCCTTTAGAACCAATAAGAGCCTTCACTCGCCCAATATGCGGCGAGTGAAGGCTCTCAATCATTGATATCTATTACTTATGCTGCTGGAAGGTTCTTACGTGAAACATCCACGAGAACCTTAAATGCAGCTGGATCGTTGGTTGCGATATCTGAAAGGACGCGACGATCGATTTCAAGACCAGATGCCTTAAGGCCCTGGATGAAGCGGTTGTATGTCATTCCATTTTCACGCGCTGCAGCGTTGATACGCTGAATCCAGAGCTGACGGAAATCGCCCTTCTTATCTTTACGATCGTTGAAGGCATAAACCATTGAGTGCGTAACTTGCTCCTTCGCCTTTGTGAAAAGACGTGAACGTTGTCCGCGATATCCGCTGGCACGTTCTAAAGTTGTGCGACGCTTCTTTGCTGCGTGTACTCCGCGCTTGACTCTCATTTAGTCACGCTCCCTTACTTCAAACCAAGCATGCGCTTGGCTGTCATTGTGACGGTTGATTTTGCTGATGACTCTTGGCTCAAACGACGAGTAACGCGTGATGACTTGTGCTCCAAAAGGTGGCGCTTGCCTGCACGCTCGTGCATGATCTTTCCGGTACCTGTGACGCGGAAGGTCTTCTTCGCACCACTGTGGGTTTTCATCTTTGGCATTT
>CAMDBB010000018.1 GCA_945889195.1 Bifidobacterium breve | reverse complement strand
CGCTAAGGAGCCCTCATGCCACGTAGTCTCAAGAAGGGTCCATTCATTGATGGACATCTCACCAAAAAGGTGGATGCCCAAAATGAAGCCAATACAAAGAATGTCATTAAGACATGGTCACGACGTTCGATGATCTCGCCTTCAATGATTGGACACACAATTGCGGTACACGACGGCCGCAAGCATGTCCCTGTATTTATCACCGACGCAATGATCGGTCACAAGCTTGGTGAGTTCGCACCAACACGTACATTCCGCGGACACGTTAAAGATGATCGGAGAGCAACTCGTGCCTAATCAAGACGCTCTAGTAGCTCGCGCAGTACTGCGCGATATCCGTCATACTCCACAGAAAGCTCGTCGCGTTGTCGACTTGGTTCGTGGAATGCGCGCTGATGAAGCGCTTAACGTTCTCAAGTTTGCGCCACAGGCTGCAGGTTCAGATGTCTACACACTTCTTAACTCTGCAATCGCAAATGCGAAGCAGCAGAACCCAGCAATCCGCGATGCTTCCGAGCTCTGGGTTGTAGAAGCGCTCGTTGACGAGGGACGCACAATGAAGCGTTTCCGCCCACGTGCACAGGGTCGCGGTTTCCGTATCCTCAAGCGTTCTAGCCACATCACAGTTGCGGTTAGCGATTCAAAGGCGACTTCAAAGTCACTTTCTCGCATCTCAACTAAGGCACAGACTCGCAATCCAAAGCGTTCAGACAAGTCTCCACTAGCAGAGAAGGGAGCGTCCAACTAATGGGTCAAAAAGTAAACCCACACGGCTTCCGTCTCGGCATCACAACTGAATTTAAGTCACGTTGGTATGCAGATAAGTTGTACAAGGATTACGTCAAGGAAGATGTCGAAATCCGCCGACTTATGCAGAAGGGCATGGAGCGCGCAGGCGTTTCACGCATCGAAATCGAGCGCACACGTGATCGTGTACGCATCGACCTTCACACTGCACGCCCTGGAATCGTTATCGGTCGTCGCGGACAAGAAGCTGACGTTCTTCGTCAGAAGCTTGAGAAGCTCACCGGCAAGCAGGTTCAGCTCAACATTCTCGAAGTTAAGAATCCAGAAATTGATGCACAGCTTGTTGCACAAGGAATCGCCGAGCAGCTTGCTGCACGT
Organism: Bifidobacterium breve; assembly: GCA_945889195.1. Taxonomy (GTDB): domain Bacteria; phylum Actinomycetota; class Actinomycetes; order Nanopelagicales; family Nanopelagicaceae; genus Planktophila. The sequence goes on along the minus strand of CAMDBB010000018.1, from coordinate 14,039 downwards.
GTTTCATTCCGTCGCGCAATGAAGAAGTCAATGCAGTCAGCGATGAAGGCTGGAGCACAGGGCATTCGTGTTCAGTGCGGTGGTCGTCTCGGTGGTGCAGAAATGTCACGTTCTGAGTTCTATCGTGAAGGACGCGTTCCACTACACACACTTCGCGCTGATATTGATTACGGTTTCTACGAAGCCGCAACAACTTTCGGTCGCTTGGGTGTAAAGGTTTGGATCTACAAGGGTGAAGTCATTGGTTCACGCACAGAGCGTGCTGAAAAGGCACTTGCTGAAGCGCGCGCTCCAAAGCCAGAGCGTCGCGGACCACGTACACCACGTGCTCCACGCGGTGAAGTAACTCATTCTCAAGTAGCCCCAACTCCTGCAGCAGAAGCTGCACCAGTTGTTGAAGGAGGAGCTGAATAATGTTGATTCCTCGCAAGGTTAAGCACCGTAAGCAGCACCACCCATCCCGTTCGGGAGCAGCAAAGGGTGGAACTCAGGTTGCATTCGGCGATTACGGAATTCAGGCGCTTGCACCTGCATACGTAACTAACCGTCAAATCGAAGCAGCGCGTATCGCGATGACTCGTTACATCAAGCGTGGTGGAAAGGTATGGATCAATATCTATCCAGACCGTCCATTGACAAAGAAGCCTGCTGAAACTCGTATGGGTTCCGGTAAGGGTTCTCCAGAATGGTGGATCGCAAACGTGAAGCCAGGTCGCATTATGTTTGAAATTTCAGGCGTAACAGAGGCTGTAGCTAATGAAGCTATGCGCCTTGCGATTCACAAGCTCCCAATGAAGTGCCGCGTTGTAAAGCGTGAGGAGGCATAACCATGGCGATTACTAATGAAGAACTTCGTCAGCTCACTGCTGAAGAGTTAACTGCAAAGCTCCGTGAAGGTAGAGAAGAACTCTTTAACCTTCGCTTCCAAGCTGCAACAGGTCAGCTCGAATCACATGGTCGTCTCGGTGCAGTTCGCAAAGAGATTGCTCGTATTTACACAATTATTCGTGAACGCGAATTAGGAATTGGAGGCGCTGCGTAATGGCTACTAATACCGAAGATCGCGGATCTCGTAAGACTCGTGAAGGAATTGTTGTCTCAGACAAGATGGATAAGACCATCACCGTTGAGGTATCTAATCGTGTTGCACACGGTATCTACTCAAAGGTTATGAGCCGCACACACAAGCTCAAAGCACATGATGAGACAAACTCAGCAGGCACTGGTGACCGCGTATTGATCATGGAAACACGACCAATCTCAGCATCAAAGCGCTGGCGTTTAGTTCAAATCATCGAGAAAGCTAAGTAAGGGGCGAATAAAGAATGATTCAACAAGAATCCCGCCTACGCGTTGCGGATAACACAGGAGCTAAAGAGCTTCTCTGTATCCGTGTACTCGGAGGATCAAAGCGCCGTTACGCAGGCATCGGTGACGTAATCGTCTGTTCAGTTAAGGATGCAATTCCTGGTGGACAGGTTAAGAAGGGTGAAGTCGTTAAGGCTGTCATCGTTCGCACAGTAAAAGAACGTCGTCGTCCAGACGGTTCTTACATCAAGTTTGACGAGAACGCAGCTGTCATCCTCAAGGCTGATGGCGAACCACGCGGAACTCGTATCTTCGGACCGGTTGCTCGCGAACTCCGCGACAAGAAGTTCATGAAGATCATTTCACTCGCTCCGGAGGTGCTCTAACCATGGCGAAGATTAAGAAGAATGATGAAGTCTTGGTTATCGCTGGCAAGAACAAGGGCGTAACCGGCAAGGTGCTTCACGTTGATGGATCACGCGTAACTGTTGAAGGCGTTAATCGCATTCAGCGCCACACAAAGGAATCAACAACCGAACGTGGCGTCAAAGTTGGCGGAATCATCACGCAAGAAGCGTCAATCCATATTTCAAATGTCATGGTCGTAGATTCAGATGGCAAGGCATCACGTCTTGGCGTTCGCATCGATGATGAAGGCAAGAATGTTCGTATCTCACGTCGCACAGGAAAGGACATCTAATGGCGGCAACTACTGATGCGCCACAGGTTCGTCTCAAGGCTCGCTATAAGAGCGAGATTCAAGCAACGCTGAAGAGCGAATTTGGATATAAGAATCCAATGCAGATTCCAACGCTCGTCAAGATCGTTGTCAACATGGGTGTTGGCGAAGCTGCTCGTGATTCAAAGTTGATCGAAGGCGCAATCCGCGATCTCGCTGTTATCACCGGTCAGAAGCCACAGGTCACCAAGTCACGCAAGTCAATCGCGCAGTTCAAGCTTCGTGAGAACATGCCAATTGGTGCACACGTAACTCTTCGCGGCGATCGCATGTGGGAATTTGCAGATCGTCTGCTCTCAATCTCACTTCCACGTATCCGTGACTTCCGCGGTCTTTCACCAAAGCAATTTGATGGCAAGGGCAACTACACCTTCGGTCTTACCGAGCAGGTTGTATTCCCAGAAATCGAACAAGACAAGGTAGATCGCCCACGCGGTATGGATATCACTGTTGTAACCACAGCTAAGAACGATGACGAAGGTCGCGCACTACTTAAGGCGCTCGGCTTTCCTTTCAAGGAGGCATAAGAATGGCTAAGACATCACTCAAGGTTAAAGCTGCTCGCAAGCCTAAGTTCAAGGTTCGCGGATATACACGTTGCCAGCGTTGCGGTCGTCCGCACTCTGTCTACCAAAAGTTTGGAATCTGTCGCGTCTGCTTCCGTGAAATGGCGCACCGCGGCGAACTTCCAGGTATTACTAAGGCAAGCTGGTAAGGAACTACAAACGAAAAAAGTCCAGACAGATTGTCTGGATACTGATTCGAGAAAGGCCATAGGCCACGTATGACAATGACAGATCCGATCGCAGACATGTTGGCTCGTCTGCGCAACGCGAATTCTGCCTACCATGACACGGTTTCAATGCCGTCATCATCGGTCAAGGTACGTATTGCAGAAATTCTCAAGCAAGAGGGTTACATTGCAGATCACCGCGTTGAAGCAGCTACAACTGGAGTGGGAAAAAATCTCATTCTCGATCTTAAGTTTGGTGCAAACCGCGAACGTTCAATCGCCGGTCTTCGCCGCGTTAGCAAGCCAGGACTTCGCGTTTACGCAAAGTCAACGGCGCTTCCAAAGGTTCTTGGTGGACTCGGAGTTGCAATCATCTCCACATCATCAGGTCTTTTGACAGATAAGCAGGCCAATAAGAAGGGTGTAGGCGGAGAAGTTCTCGCCTACGTATGGTAAATCTCTGATGTCACGTATTGGTCGTATGCCTATCGCCGTTCCAAGCGGCGTAGAAGTTTCAATCACTGGTCAGAACGTTGCAGTGAAGGGACCTAAGGGTTCACTCGCTGTTGCAGTTCCTGCACCTATTCAAGTTACTCAAGCTGATGGTGTTATCACCGTTGCTCGTCCTAACGAAGAGCGCGTAACTCGTTCACTTCACGGCCTATCTCGCACACTTGTTGCGAACTTGGTCGAGGGTGTAACAAAGGGTTACTCACTCACAATCAACATCGTTGGTGTTGGTTACCGTGTTGCTGAAAAGGGCAAGGATCTTGAATTCCAGCTCGGCTACAGCCACCCAATTCTCTTCCCAGCTCCAGAAGGAATCACTTACAAAGTGGAGTCACAGACAAAGTTGATTATCAACGGAATTGATAAGCAGCTCGTCGGTGAAACTGCCGCGAAGATCAAGAAGCTTCGCAAGGCAGATCCTTACAAGGGCAAGGGCTTGCGTCTTGAAGGCGAAGTAATTCGTCGCAAGGCAGGAAAGGCAGGTAAGAAGTAATGGCAATCGGAGTAAAGGTCCGCAAGGGCTCAGCGCAGAACGCGCGTGCTCGTCGTGCATTCCGTCTTCGCAAGAAGATCTCAGGCACACCATCACGTCCACGCCTCGTCGTTTCACGTTCATCACGTCACCTCTTCGTACAGGTTATTGATGACACACAGAGCAAGACAATTGCTTACGCATCAACAATGGAAGCAGAACTTCGCAAGGCATCTGGCGATAAGACAGATAAGTCGAAGCAAGTTGGAGCTCTTATTGCTGAACGCGCTAAGAAGGCTGGAATTTCTACAGTTGTCTTTGACCGCGCAGGTAACAAGTACCACGGTCGAATCGCCGCAGTTGCAGATTCTGCACGAGAGAACGGATTGGAGTTCTAATGGCTGTTAATCCAACGAACGATGCAGCGTCAACTACAGGCGCACCTTCTAACAAAGGTCGTGGCGAACGCCGCGAGCGTCGCGATGATCGCGAGAAGGAGAAGTCTCCATACACCGAGCGCGTGGTTTTCATTAACCGCGTATCAAAGGTTGTAAAGGGCGGACGTCGCTTCTCATTCACAGCACTTGTTGTTGTCGGAGATCAGAACGGCACTGTTGGTGTTGGTTACGGAAAGTCTAAGGAAGTTCCACAGGCGATTGCTAAGGCTGTTGAAGAAGCCAAGAAGTCCTTCTTCGTAGTCCCACGCGTTCAGGGAACAATTCCTCACCCAGTACAGGGTGAAACAGCAGCGGGCGTTGTTCTTCTTCGCCCTGCAAGTCCAGGTACCGGAGTTATCGCTGGTGGCCCTGTTCGTGCAGTACTTGAGTGCGCTGGCGTTCACGATGTACTTACAAAGTCACTCGGATCATCAAATGCAATCAACATGGTTCACGCCACTGTTGCAGCGCTCAAGATGCTCGAGTCACCTGCACAGATTGCAACTCGTCGCGGTCGTCCGCTCGAAGATGTTGCACCAGCAGCAATTATTCGCGCTTCACAGATGACAGTTGGTGCCTAATGCCACGTTTGAAGATCACTCAAGTTAAGTCAACCGTTGGCAACAAGCCAGAGATTCGCAACACTGTTCGTTCACTCGGACTAAAGCGCATCAATGACGTTGTTGTTAAGGAAGACCGTCCAGAAATTCGTGGCATGGCAGTAGCTGCACGCCACTTGATCAAGGTAGAGGAGGTCGAATAAAGATGACTCTAAAACTTCATCACCTTCGTCCAGCTCCAGGTGCTAAAAAATATAAGACTCGTAAGGGTCGCGGTGAAGCCTCAAAGGGTAAGACTGCAGGTCGTGGTGGTAAGGGAACACATGCTCGAAACACGGTTCGTCCAGGTTTCGAAGGTGGTCAGCTTCCACTCGTAATGCGCTTGCCTAAGCTTCGCGGCTTTAAGAACCCAGCTCGTGTTGAATACCAGGCAGTGAATGTCTCAACAATCAACGCACTCTTTCCAAAAGGTGGCGATGTAACTGTTGCAGATCTCATTGCAAAGGGTGCGGTTCGCGATTCCTTGCCTGTAAAGGTTCTTGGAAATGGCGAAATCGCAGTCAAGGTTTCTGTCACAGCACATGCATTTTCAGCGTCAGCGATTGAGAAGATCTCAGCTGCTGGTGGGTCAACTGCAACACTGTAAGTCCTAATTAGTTTATTGAACGAGGGAGAAGATTGATGCTGTCAGCATTTGGAATGGCCTTTAAGACGCCTGAACTTCGTAAGAAAATCTTCTTCACTCTTTCAATCATGGCGCTCTTCCGCTTTGGTTCAACCGTACCTACACCTGGCGTTTCATATACAAACGTCAAGGTATGTATCGATCAGGCACAAGGTGGCGGACTCTTCGGGCTCATCAACCTCTTCTCAGGTGGAGCGCTTCTTCAACTTTCAGTATTCGCACTTGGCATCATGCCTTACATCACTGCATCCATCATTGTTCAGCTCCTCACCGTGGTTATCCCACGTTTTGAAGCGCTGAAGAAGGAAGGACAGTCAGGAACTGCAACTCTTACGCAGTACACCCGTTATCTCACAATCGGTCTAGCAATCTTGCAGTCAACTGGTTTGGTTGCAGTTGCTCGTACACCAGGTCGTTTGATCTCAGGATGTTCACTTCCAATTATTCCTGACACTTCATGGCAGCGCATCGTCACCATGATTGTTGTTATGACAGCTGGTACATCTGTAATCATGTGGCTCGGTGAGCTCATTACAGATCGCGGCGTTGGTAACGGTATGTCAATCTTGATCTTTACCTCTATCGCAGCAAGCTTCCCAAGCCAGCTCTGGTCAATCAGACTTCAGAAGGGTCTCTTCGCATTCCTCTTCATCTGCGCAGTAGGTATCTTGATTGTTGCAGCGGTTATCTTTGTCGAACAGGCGCAACGTCGAATCCCAGTGCAGTATGCAAAGCGCATGGTGGGACGTCAGGCTTACGGCGGAACTTCAACTTATATTCCTATCAAGGTTAACCAGGCTGGTGTAATCCCAGTAATTTTCGCATCATCACTTCTCTATATCCCTTCACTATTGGTGAACTTCACCAATAGCCAATCAGGATGGGCTGTCTGGGTTTCACGAAACCTCGTCAGCGGTGATCACCCAATTTATATGGTTGCTTACTCTGCACTCATCATCTTCTTTACCTACTTCTATGTAGCAATTACCTTCAACCCAGATGAGGTTGCAGATAATATGAAGAAGTACGGCGGATTTATTCCGGGTATCCGTGCAGGACGTCCAACATCTGAGTATTTACAGTACGTGCTCTCACGTATTACAGCGCCAGGTTCTATCTACTTGGCTCTCGTTGCAATCATTCCTATCTTCGCCCTCATCCTCTTCGGTGCGACGCAGAACTTCCCATTCGGTGGAACTGCGATCCTCATCGTTGTTGGTGTTGGTCTTGATACTGCTAAGCAGATCGAAAGCCAGTTGCAACAGCGTTCATATGAAGGTTTCTTGAAGTAATGCGTCTTGTCCTGGTAGGTCCACCAGGTGCTGGCAAGGGAACTCAAGCAGCTTTTCTCTCCGCGCACTACTCAATTCCCCATATTTCAACGGGGGATATCTTTCGCGCAAATCTCAAAGCAAGCACACCTCTTGGTCTGCAGGCAAAGGGCTATATGGATTCAGGGCAACTTGTTCCTGATGAAGTTACCAATGAGATGGTTAAAGATCGCCTTACCCATGACGATGTAGCAAATGGCTTTCTCCTCGATGGATTCCCTCGCAATACAGTTCAAGCTGAAGTTCTACGTGCATTTTTAGCCGAAAAGCGCACACCACTAGATGCAGTTCTAGAGCTAGCAATCGATGACTCAATCATCATCAAGCGCCTCTCTTCACGTCGCACCTGTAAAGAGTGTGGAGCCCCTGCAGCAGCAGATGCTGCGAACTGTTCAGCATGCGGTGGCGCGCTCTATCAGCGCGAAGATGACAAGGAAGAAGTTATTGCAAAGCGCCTATCTGTCTATCAAGAGCAGACTGCGCCAATCGTGCACTTCTATCGCACCGAAGGGCTGCTCGTAACAATCGCCGCCGATGGTGAAGTATCTGAAATTACCGACCGTGCAATTACTGCGCTTAGCCGCGTACACGGCTAATTACTATGGCAATCCAGCTCAAAGACCTTGATCAACTCAAGGTGATGCGCCGTGCCGGAATTGTGGTCGCCGAGATTCATCAGTTGATTCGCGATGCGATTAAGCCAGGAATGACAACGAGTGCGCTCGATGCGATTGCATCCGCACATATCAAAAGAAGCGGCGCGACTTCAAACTTTCTTAACTATCACGGCTTTCCGGCAACAATCTGCGTTTCTGTCAACGACGAGATTGTTCATGGCATTCCAGGGCCCCGCGTCATCAATGAAGGCGATGTTGTCTCTGTGGATTGCGGTGCGATTATTGATGGATGGCATGGAGATGCTGCATTTTCAGTAGGAATTGGCGCGATAGATGCGCAAGATCAGAAGTTGATGGATGTCTGCGAAGAATCTATGTGGGTGGGAATTGCAGCTGGCAAGAACGGCGCACGCCTCTCTGATATCGGATTCGCAATCGAGCAGTATGTAGTTTCTCAAGGTAAGTATGGAATCTTGCTCGAATATGGCGGCCATGGAATTGGCACAGAGATGCACCAAGAGCCACACGTTTTAAATTTTGGTAAGGCAGGAAACGGCCCAACAATTACAGCAGGTATGGCTCTTGCTATCGAGCCGATGATTACTCGTGGAAGCGCCAAGACCAAGGTATTGGCTGATGAGTGGACCGTTGTCTCAGTGGATCAATCACGCGGTGCGCACTTCGAACATAGTTACACCATCTGCCCAGATGGAAAACCTTTTGTTCTCACCAGCCTCGATGGTGGCCGAGCAGAGCTCGCACGCTTTGGTGTAGAAATTTCAGATTTACTCGCCTAGATATCTCATCTCGGTACCAATTTGTTATCAAAAGTCCTTTATTTCAAGGCACTTTGCCTCTAGTCTCCTTCAATGGCTCTGATATCCAGGGCTGCCAAAAGGAGATCTTATGTTGAAGAAGAAGATTATTGCCTTGGGTGTTGTGGCTCTAGCCGCATCGCTTCTCGCTGCTCCATCTGCACAAGCAGGTGCCAAGCCAGCTAATAAGGCAAATGTTGGAGATGAATGTCTTCGTGCTGGAAAGAAGGCAGAGGGTCGCGGAGTAAATGGAACCGATTTAACTTGCACCAAGGTTGCCACTGGTTCATTCGCGGGAACACTTCGCTGGTGGTACCCAGAAATGCAGCCGTACGGCTCACTTGAGTGGGTTTCAGCATCAAATATCGGTGGTGGCTATGGAACCACTGCAATCGCCATCGGCGATGCTATGAAGAAGGAAGGCCTTCTTAAGGATTACACCGTCACATATCGCTCCAACGCACCTCTTGGTCTTGGATACTTCTATGATCAGAAAAACCGCAAGGATCTTCTGATTATTACCGGATTTGCGATGCCAGGTGGACTTGCAACTAACGGATCAAAGCTCTCAATCACGACAGCGAAGGCAGTTGCGGGAGTTATGCGTGAGGCTGAAGCATTTGTAGTTCCAACTTCATCTAAGTACAAGACAATCAACGATTTGCTTACAGATATCAAGGCAAATCCAAAGGCTGTCGCTATTGGTGGCGGAAACTATGGCGGCGTTGACCACGTAACAGTGGCAACCCTTGCTGAAACTGTTGGCGTTAAGGCAACAGACCTCAACTACATCCCTTACTCAGGTGGCGGTTCACTTGTGCCTGACGTAATCGGCGGACGCGTTGCTGTGGGTATCTCTGGAACTTCAGAGTTCTCTTCATACGTTGCTGCTGGCAAGATGCGCGTTCTTGCGGTTACATCTCCAAAGCCACTCAAGGTCATTAAGGGCAAGACCCTCGTTCAGCAGGGTGTGGATCTCACATTCGGTAACTGGCGTGGAATTCTCGCTCCAGCAGACCTTTCAGCAGCGGATTACCTCAACACTGTAAAGGTCATCGATGCGCTTCACTCAACTCCATCATGGAAGTCGACCTTGGTCGCCAACTCATGGATTGATGAATATCGCTCAGGTGATGCTTTCACTAAGTGGATCAAAGTTGAAGATACAGCGATCATCAATGTTCTCACTGCATTTAAGTTGATTAAGTAATCGAAAAGGGTTACTTATCGCAATGAAATTGCCTCAAGGCGGAAAGAGTGAGCTCACATTTGTGGGCTCACTCTTTCTTCTGGGCTTTATTGTTTTCTGGGACACCTATTCAGTTGAGCTCCCAGCTTTTAATTTAACTGTAAGTCCGAAAGTCTTTCCGTACGCAGTAGCTGCGCTATTGATGACGTTGAGTGCAATTCTTTTTGTTAACGTTCTGCGTGGTGATACCGCAGTACCTGAAGGACATATCGAAGGAACCCCTATCGAGAAATCAGATTACCGAGCATTCTCGCTTGTGTTGGGTAGCCTCTTAGCATTTCTCTTACTGATTGAGCGAGCAGGATTTATCGTTGCCGCATCAGTTACATTCTTTGGCATTACCGTAGCTTTCGGAAATAAGCGCCATGGCCGTTCGGCGATCTTTGGAACTCTCTTCATTACCTTGGTTTACCTAGCCTTTACTCAATTCCTCAATGTGCCATTGCCGGCAGGAATCTTTAAGGGGCTACTATGAGTAATCTAGAATCGCTTCTCAACGGTTTTGCAAGTGCGCTAACCCTTACCAACCTTGGTTTTGGATTACTTGGAACTTTTCTTGGAACTCTCGTGGGAGTTCTTCCCGGTATTGGTCCTGCGTTAGCAATCGCACTTTTGTTACCAATCACATACACAGTTAGCCCAGCTTCAGCTCTCATCATGTTTGCTTCGATCTATTACGGCGCAATGTACGGCGGATCAACCACATCAATTCTGCTTAATACACCGGGTGAATCCGGCTCTGTGATTACAGCGCTTGAGGGAAATAAGATGGCTAGGCGTGGTCGCGCAGGTGCAGCGCTAGCGACAGCCGCAATTGGCTCCTTTATTGCAGGAACCATTGCAACCTTCGTTCTGGCATTTACCGCTCCCTCCATCGCTGATTTAGCAATTCAGGTGGGTTCCGCTGATTATGTAGCTCTCATGTTGGTGGCTTTTACAACTGTTTCCTCGTTATTGGGCGCTTCTCAGATTCGTGGATTTATCGCCCTCACAATTGGAATCGCCCTTGGGTTGGTTGGAGCTGATTTGCAATCAGGGCTTTCGCGAATGACCTTCGGCAGTGATGCCGCGCTCGAAGGTATTGCCACTGTGACGGTAATTGTCTCAATTTTTGCCCTCGGTGAAGCGCTCTATTTAGCAAGCAGATTTAAAGATTCAGGATGGAAAGTAATTCCGATGAAGGGCAAAGCCCTCATGACTCGCGATGATTGGAAGCGTTCCTGGAAACCATGGATACGTGGAACTTTCCTTGGCTTTCCTCTAGGCGTTGTTCCAGCTGGTGGATCAGAAGTTCCAACATTCTTAAGCTATTCCTTGGAGAAAAAGTTATCAAAGCACCCAGAAGAGTTTGGCCATGGCGCAATTGAAGGCGTGGCTGGTCCTGAGGCTGCCAATAACGCTAACGCTGCAGGAGCTCTTGTTCCGCTATTGGCGTTAGGTTTGCCAACATCGGCAACCGCTGCAGTCATTCTGGTAGCTTTTCAAACTTATCAAATTCAACCTGGTCCAACTCTCTTCCTCACTAACGGCGCACTTATCTGGACGCTCATTGCCTCACTGTTTATCGGCAATGCCTTGCTACTCATTCTCAATCTTCCACTTGTAAGAGTATGGGTGCAGTTGCTTCGCATTCCACGCCCTTATCTCTTTGCAGGAATTGTTACCTTCGCCTTGATGGGCTCTTATGCTGTTAAAACCTCAATCTTTGATGTGCAAGTTGCCATCGCAATTGGAATTGTGGGCTTCCTCTTCCGCCGATTTGGAATGCCGATCACACCGCTCATCCTTGGTCTGATCCTCGGCCCTAACCTCGAGCTGCAATTCCGTCGCGCTCTGCAGATTAGTGGGGGAGATTACGGAACCCTAATTGCTTCACCGCTATCTAAAGTTCTCTACATAGTGCTCTTTATTGCGCTCTTTACGCCAGTTATTGCTCGAGTTATGCGCAAAGTCCGTAAGGATGCGCACGCGTAGTTCTTATGTCAACAATGGGTTGGGCAAATAAACTTCTCTTTAGCTCAGCCATTACTCAGGGTGCCATCTATGTAATTCGCCCAATGATGACTTATCGCGCACTTGAACTCAACGCAACGGCAGCAACAATTGGATTTATCGCAGCAATCTATGCGCTCTTTCCAGTTTTATTGGCGCTGACCTTTGGCCGAATGGTGGGAAGAGTTGGCGAAGGAAGATTCGTTATCTTTGGAACTTTCTTTATTGGAGTCTCAGCTGCCATCCTTCTCTTTGCTGATTCACTCGCGATTCTTGCAATAGGCGCTGCGCTCTCGGGGCTTGCGCATTTGGCATGCATGGTGGGCGGTCAGACCATGGTCGCACTTAAGAGTCCGACAGATAAGTATGAAGAACATTTCGGCAGGTACACCTTTAGCGCATCCCTGGGACAGATGCTGGGTCCAATCCTTGCCACTCTTGTTGCGGGATCTACCGGCGTTATTCCAAAATCAACGAGCGCAGCTTTTGCGCTAGCGCTTGCGCTATCTGCTCTTGCGATGGTGCCGGTGATTTCATGGCGTAAAGATGCGCCAACAGTGATTGCGCGACGCGACGAGACAGGCACCTTGCGCGCGGCAAGTAATCTCTTAAAGAAACCAGGCATGTTTGCAGCAGTCTTTATGTCACTTGCTATCTCATCAACTGCCGACATACTCGTTGTTTTCTTGCCGCTCTACGGAAATGAAAATCAATTCTCAGCCTTCTCAATCGGAGTCATTATTTCGATAAGAGCTGCGACATCTATGGCATCTCGATATTTCTTGGGCCACCTCAGTGCGCGTTATTCAACCAAGCAGTTGTTGGTTACCAGTAATGCAATCACGGTTGTTGCATGTGCTGCGATGGCGCTTGCACCGAATCCATGGGTACTTGGTGCAATAGTCTTTATCGCTGGTTTCTCACTAGGAGTTGGGCAGCCGCTAACAATGTCTCTGATTTCTCAACTGACAGTTCCTGAAGAGAGAGCTCTGGCTGTCTCAACTCGTCTGACTGGAAATAGATTGGGCCAATTTGTCATCCCAGCTGGCGCGGGGCTGCTTGCGGCAGGATCTGGCACCGGCGCTGTCTTTATCGGCCTCTCCATCCTCGTAGCGAGCACATTTCTGCCACGAAGCCGAGGTCAATAGCCCGTTTTTGACCGGATTTCCCTTATAAGGGGGGCTGGCCATAGAATCTCCCTTCGCGTCTCTCGCAAATCCGCAGGATTTTTGGGGGGCTCGACCATGTTCGTTCACTCGATAACAAAGAAGAAGGTATTGATCCTTGGCAAGTAAAGATGGTGCGATCGAAATCGAAGGCACTGTTGCTGAGGCGTTACCTAATGCAATGTTCCGTGTTGAGCTAACAAATGGACATAAAGTCTTGGCACACATCAGTGGAAAGATGCGAAAGAACTACATTCGTATTCTGCCGGCTGACCGTGTGATCGTAGAGCTAAGTCCATATGACCTTACAAAGGGTCGAATCATTTACCGTTACAAGTAATTGTTTTGGTAAGTGGCTCGCCACTAACAAAAGGAAATTCGCGTGAAGGTTAATCCAAGCGTGAAGAAGATTTGCGACAAGTGCAAAGTCATTCGTCGCAAGGGTCGCGTAATGGTGATCTGCGAAAATCTTCGTCACAAGCAGCGTCAGGGCTAATACCCAGACAATAAGTACGCGTGATGCGACTTAACTAGAAATAGTTAAGACCCCCGGACCGGTAGGCCAGGGCTCAACAGAATGTTGAGGAGCATTGCGGAGGACCTCCGGATACAGAATGGTTGAATAAATGGCACGTCTAGTCGGTGTCGATCTTCCACGCGAAAAGCGTGTTGAGATTGCACTCACCTATATTTTTGGAATGGGTCTAACCCGTTCCCACGAAACGCTGAAGGCAACTGGAATTTCACCAGATACTCGCGTTAAAGATCTGCAAGAAGCAGAGCTTGCACAGCTTCGTGAATACATCGAAGCTAACTACAAAATCGAGGGTGATCTCCGCCGCGAAATCGCAGGCGATATCCGTCGTAAAGTTGAAATCCAGAGCTACCAAGGTATTCGTCACCGCAAGGGACTTCCTGTACGTGGTCAGCGCACACATACAAACGCTCGTACTCGTAAGGGTCCACGTAAGGCAATTGCCGGTAAGAAGAAGGTGACTAAGTAATGGCCACTCCTAAGTCAAAGACTGCAGCCCCAGCAAAGGGCAAAGTAAAGCTTCGTAAGAAAGAGAAGAAGAACGTTGCTGTAGGTAAGGCTTTTATCAAGTCAACCTTTAACAACACCATCATCTCAATTACAGATCCAACAGGAGCTGTTATCTCTTGGGCATCATCTGGCCAGGTAGGTTTCAAGGGCTCCCGTAAGTCGACTCCATTCGCAGCACAGCTAGCCGCAGAAGCAGCAGCACGTCGCGCACAGGAGCACGGCCTTAAGAAGGTAGATGTTTTCGTAAAGGGACCTGGTTCCGGACGCGAAACTGCAATCCGTTCATTGCAAGCAGCAGGCCTAGAAGTTGGAGCTATCTCAGATACAACTCCAGCTCCACACAATGGCTGCCGCCCACCGAAACCACGTCGAGTTTAAGG
>CAMDBB010000017.1 GCA_945889195.1 Bifidobacterium breve | reverse complement strand
GAGCCAAAGAACAAGGGCGCGAAGGCTGCTGCCCTTAATAAGAAGTTCAAGAAGAAGCCATGCAGCTTCTGTCGCGACAAGGTCACCTATATCGATTACAAAGATATTGCGACCCTTCGTAAGTACATCTCAGATCGCGGCAAGATCCGCGCTCGCCGAGTAACAGGTGCATGCACACAACATCAGCGCGCAGTAGCAACAGCTGTCAAGAACAGCCGTGAAGTTGCTCTTCTGCCTTACACATCATCAGCACGATAAGGGGGCTTGAACTATGAAACTCATTCTTACTCGTGAAGTAAATAAGCTCGGTAACGCTGGCGATGTCGTCACTGTAAAAGATGGTTACGCACGTAACTTCCTTCTTCCACGTGGCGTTGCAATTGCATGGTCACTTGGTGGCGAGAAGCAGATCGAAGGAATTCGTCGCGCACGCGCTGCACGCGAAGTCCGCGATCTCGATCACGCTAAAGAGATCAAGGCAACCCTTGAGAAAGCAACAGTTGTCGTAAAGGTCAAGACCGGTACAGCTGGTCGCCTCTTCGGTTCTGTTACAGATAAGGACATCGCTGCTGCGATTAAGTCAGCAACGAGCGTCGATATCGATCGTCATAACCTCAAGACATCTGGCCACATCAAGAAGACAGGTACACATTCAGTGAAGGTCTCACTTGCACATAACGTTGTTGCAACCGTGACTCTCTCTGTCGTCTCTGCCTAATTCGCTTTACCCAAAGGGCCCGTCGCTTAACTGCGGCGGGTCTTTCGCTTTTCTCTTGAAAGTTTGCGCCCGAAGGTTGATGATTATTAGATGAAAAAGATCGCGATCATCGCCATCACGGCTTTAGCGTTACTTTTCCCAGAGCCTGCCGAAGCTGCAGTTAAAGCTGGCCAGGTATGTAAGAAGGTTAATCAAAGCGCGACAAGTAATGGAAAGAAATTTACTTGCGTAAAATCTGGAAAGAAGTTGGTATGGCGAGCGTCTGCAGTTCCACAACCTGCATCGACCCCTACGGCTTCAGCTACGCCTTCTCCAGAACCGATCAAAACGGAACAGCGCCAACTTGAAATTACTAGTTCATCTGCAGCGAAAATAGGCACAGGATGCTCATTTTCTGGCACTCACGTAGGGCTCTTAGAGGGTCCGGCCCAGTGCAAAGAGGCGAACGGCCAGAAGATATGGACTCTGATTGCAAAAGAGAATGACTCAGTTGCATCGCGCGCATATCGACATGTTTTAGAAAAATACTTAGCTGCACCCGAAGGAAATCTGGCGATGGATATCCGAATGGATCCCAACACCCCTGACTGGGGAAAGAAAATTGAGAAAGGAATGTTTGCAGGCGCTCGCTTCTGGGGAACTTCACCAAGTGGGTCAGCGCCAGTGCCAACACTTATTTCAGCAGATTTGAAATGGTGGCCAGCGCAACTTGATGCCTTGAATTACTCTGGGAAAGAGGAGTATCTAAAAAGAATTGCTGCAGGTACGTGCCAGGCAGGATTCCATGGTGGACCAAATCCATTCTGGTCATTTGCATTCCGTGAGGCTAATTGCGTAACAAATGTTGGCTTTAAACAAGTTCCAGCTCATGAATACACGCATTATGCGCAAGCAGTTCTCTCTGGTTCACTCAACAGCCAGAAGCCTCGCGTTCCATGGATGGAAGAAGGCCTCGCCTCCTTTATCGGAGGAGCTCTCGGGGTTGCATCAGATATGGGAACCGATTTGCGTTTTAGTTGGGCATCAGATTTACGTGGGAATTTAGTTGCAGTTGATTTCTTTTCAAAAGATGAGCGATCTGTTTATGAAAGTCCTAAGTGGGGATCGATCTATCCAGTCGGTGCTATCGCCACCGAAGGCTTAGTCGCGCTCATCGGTATGGATGGCGTACTCAAGTATTACGCTGGAATTAAAGATGGGATGAGCGCCGATCAAGCAATGGTGAACGCCTTTGGCTTGTCGGTCTCTAAAGCCGCCAAACTCTTAGATGGTTATGTAATTTCAGTAAGTTCGATGAGCGAATGGTCGCTTGCAAAGTTGCAGAGCGAATGGGAGTCCGCGAAGAAGAGTTAGAGCCAGCCTGATTTCTTGAATTTTCGGTAGAGAAGAATGGTGAGCAGTACTAGTGAGCCGACCACCATCGGGTAGCCATATTTGAACCGTAGTTCAGGCATTACGTCAAAGTTCATTCCATAAATTCCGGCAACCATAGTTGGAACAGAAGCTAAAGCAACGTAGGAAGTAATTTTTCGCATATCTTCATTTTGCTGCAATTGCACCTGAGCAATTTCAGCTTGTAACGCAGAAGACAAGAGCGAATCCAGTCCTGCAGCGGCATCTGATGCTCTTGCCAAGTGGTCTAAGGTATCTCTGAAGAATGGTGTGAGCTCGTCAGGAATATGTCGAGCACCAATGCTGGCTATCTGTTGGAGCGGAGATAGCAGAGGCTCAATCGCATGACGAAACTCAATGACTTCGCGCTTTAACAGATAGATTTCTTCAGATGCGCTTTCACGGGTATCACCAAAGACTTTATGTTCAACTTGAAGAACGTCGGCTTCGAGTTCAATTGAGATATCAATATAGCAATCGATGACATGATCCAGAATTGCATGGAGTACTACGTAGGGACCTTTGGCCATTTGTTCTGGATTTGATTCAAGAGCATGACGAGTATTGACAAGTGGTGCACCACTTCCATGTCGGACTACGACAATGAAATGATCGCCAATAAAGCAGAAAATTTCACCAGTAGAAATCTGGCTACCTTTTTCTTCATAGAATGCCGTTTTTAAAACTAACGCTTGCACCCCGGGGTACTCTTCAAACTTAGGACGCTGGTGGGCCATCACTGCATCTTCAATTGCTAGAGGATGAAAACCAAAGTCTGAAACAACTTTTTCAAATTCACTCTGTGTCGGCTCTGCAAGGCCAAGCCAGACATATCCACCTTGACTCTTTGCCCTTTGGATGAGTTCAGGGAGATTAGATGGCTCGGAAAATCGGCGGCCATTTTGGTAGAGCGCGTAGTCGACGATCATGGTTGAAGTCTTGCTTACAAAGATGAATATGGGGTGACATAGACTTGGCCGATAGTTCCACGATGTGAGAAGCTGAGATTTACTTTCCTCCACACATATTTACGCTTAGCGGCGGTGGCTATCCACCGATTCACAGAGTTATCCCCAGTTCATCCACAGCCTTTTACACATAGATAGCGGGCTTATCCCCAGCTGCGCACACAGGCGCCTTCGCTTTTGTCAGTGCTAGATGGGAGGTTTCACCCGTGAGTATCGCCGAACTGCCCAATAACCCTCGTGGGGCTGCAACCTTTAATACGGTCGGTACCGAATTTGAACGTACACCGCCACAAGATTTACAAGCAGAACAATCTGTTCTCGGTGGAATGTTGTTATCAAAAGATGCAATCGCAGATGTTGTTGAAGTTTTACGCGAACGCGATTTCTATCGTCCATCGCACGAGTTAATCTTTGAGGCAATCCTAGATCTCTATAGCCGCGGCGAACCAGCAGATGCAATTACCGTTGCTGCCGAGCTTACAAAGCGCGGAGACATTGCACGTGCAGGTGGTGCACCTTATCTACATACTCTTATCTCTTCCGTTCCAACAGCTGCCAATGCAAGTTACTACGCGAAGATTGTTCTCGAACATGCAATTATGCGCAGACTTGTTGAAGCGGGAACAAAGATTGTCCAACTTGGTTACGATCAAAATGGCGAAGTTGATGATGCAGTAGATGCAGCGCAAGCAGAAGTCTATGCAGTCACTGAACGTCGCGCTTCAGAAGATTATGTACAACTTAATACCTTGTTACCTGCAGCTCTCGATGAGATCGAAGCGATCTCTAAGGGAATTGGTATCGAAGGAGTTAAATCAGGTTTCCGCGATCTAGATTTACTTACTCACGGTTTCCATCCAGGCAACATGATTATTATTGCGGCGCGTCCTGCAGTTGGTAAGTCAACGCTCGGCCTTGATATCGCACGCCATGCTGCAATTCACGAGAACCAGACTGCTGTGATCTTCTCTCTCGAAATGTCGAAGTCAGAAATTACAATGCGTATGTTGTCTGCTGAAGCGCGCGTTGGGCTTAATAACATCCGCTCTGGCCAACTCAGCGATGATGAATGGGCCAAGCTTGCTCGCCGTATGGGCGAAATTTCAGATGCACCGCTCTTTATCGATGATTCACCAAACCTTTCGATGATGGAGATTCGTGCAAAGGCTCGTCGCCTAAAGCAGCGCCATGACCTAAAACTTATTGTCATCGACTACCTGCAGTTGATGTCATCGGGTAAGCGCGTTGAGAACCGTCAGCAAGAAGTCTCTGAGTTCTCACGCCACCTTAAGTTGATGGCGAAAGAGCTCAACGTCCCTGTTATCGCTATCTCACAGCTCAACCGTTCTCCTGAACAGCGCTCTGATAAGAAGCCGATGCTCTCAGACCTACGTGAATCAGGCTCTATCGAACAAGATGCCGACGTAGTTATCTTGCTTCACCGCGACGATATGTACGATTCACAGAACCGATCTGGCGAAGCAGATTTCATCGTTGCCAAGCACCGTAACGGACCAACTCGCACCATTACAGTCTCTGCACAACTTCACTTTGCGCGCTTCTTCGATATGGCGCCATCAGCTGGCGCTGGCCGTGACTTCACACAGTCAACAAGCGCGGATTCACAACCAACATCACCTGGTGATGGCGGTTGGAACGAGTAATTTAACTTGGCGCGCTCTTTGCGCGGTCAGCTAGATAAATTCCAAATAACACAGTTGCTGCTCCAACTAATTGAATTGCATCCCAACTCTGCGCAAACCAAACCCAAGCAAATGCACCAGCGATTACAGGTTCAAGCATTCCAATAACGCTACTTGTTGAAGCACTTAAGTGACGCATTCCAGATAAAACCAACATATAAGGAACAACTGTTCCAAAGACTGCAGCGCTTGCAATCATGACCCAACCCGGAACCATTGTGCCCTCAGCGATACCACCGAGGTTCATGGGGGTTGTAAATACTTCAAAAGGGAATGTCCAAGGCGGCAGAACAACTAACCAGAAGAGAGACGCAAAGGTCATACCGAAGATCAACATTGAAATCGGTTCGCGGGTCTTGCCGATCTTCTCGCTCATTAAGAAGTAGGCAGCGAGTGCAAAGGCGCAGAGCAGAGAAGCGGCTAGGCCGATGAGATCGAATTTAAAACCGTTCCAGACTTTAGAGACAAGGATGAGTCCAGTGAATGAGAGAAAGACGGCAAGCCACATCTCATTTGCTACATATCCGCGGCGCACCAATTTAATCCAGAGAGCAATCCAGATTGATGCTGTGAATTCGAGGATGAGAACTAAGCCAAGTGGCACACCGCGTTCGATGCCAAGTAGGTAGCCGAAGTTAACGAGAGCAAAGCCCACAACGCCATAGACGGCAAAACGCTTGAGTTCAGCCTTCTTCGCCTTCAATAGCTCTGGGCGAGTGAGTGCAACGTAGGTGCCAAGAATCAAGACTGCAGAGATGGAGCGAAATTGCGCCAGATGAAATGCCGGCATGTATTTAAGGATGACTGTGACGATAATTCCGCTTGCCGAGAAGAAGACCGCTCCTAGCGCAAGCAGAAACTCAGCGCGATGCTTGGTCAACATTGCTTGAGTCTAACTGATGAAAACTAGAAGGCTGACTCAGGAATCTCCATAATCGCAGAGTCAGTTGCTTCAACAATCTTGCGATCTGCTGTGATGTGAGGCAGAACTGTTGAGACAAAGAACTTCGCTGATGCAATCTTTCCAGTGTAGAAATCAGCATCTTTACCAGCGCCTGCTGCAAGCTTTTCAGCTGCGATATCTGCCTGACGGAGTAAGAGCCAAGAGATGATGATGTCTCCGACCGCCATCAGCGCTCGGGATGTATTGAGACCCACTTTGTAAATTTCTTCTGATTTCTCTTGAGATGCCATTGCGTGTCCCACAAGAACACCGATGATTCCATTGAGATCACCGAGCGCCTTAAGTAAAGCCTGCTTCTCAGCAGCATGTGCGCCGCCAGTTTCAGCGAATGCTTGAATCTCTTTACCAAGTAGACCAAGTGAGCGTCCACCATCCTTAACAACCTTGCGGAAGAAGAAATCAAGTCCCTGAATTGCGGTTGTGCCTTCATACAAGGTGTCGATCTTGGCATCGCGAACATATTGTTCTAGCGGCCAATCGCGAGTAAATCCTGCGCCACCAAATGTCTGGAGTGATTCTGTACCAAGAAGGGTCCAAGATTTTTCTGAACCAAATCCCTTAACGACTGGAAGCAAGAGATCGTTGAGCTTTTCCATCGTTTCAAGTTTTTCAGTATCTCCAGCAGCGCGCGCGAGTTCAACTTCATCTTGAATCGTTGCGGTGTAGAGGATGAGTGCGCGCATACCTTCGGAGTACGCCTTCTGCACCATCAGCGAACGGCGCACATCTGGGTGCTTGATAATCGTTACACGTGGGCTGGCTTTATCGTTCATGACCTTCATATCGCCACCCTGTACGCGAGTCTTCGCATACGCCAGCGCCTGCTGATAACCAGCTGAAAGAGTTGCGATTGCCTTTGTTCCAACCATCATGCGAGCGAATTCAATAATCTTAAACATCTGCGCGATACCTTGGTGGACATCACCAAGCAAGTAACCAACAGCTGGTTCTTTCTCACCCAAATTAACTTCGCAAGTCGCAGAGACGTTAAGTCCCATCTTGTCTTCAAGTCCTGTGACATAGACGCCGTTACGCTTTCCAAGATCTCCTGTTTCTAGATCAAACATAAACTTTGGAATCAGGAAGAGTGAAAGTCCTTTAGTTCCAGGTCCGCCACCTTCGCGTCGTGCAAGCACAAAGTGCATGACGTTTTCGTAGAAATCAGCATCGCCTGAAGTGATGTAACGCTTATTGCCGGTGATATGCCATGTGCCATCTGGTTGTTCCACAGCTTTTGTGCGACCTGCGCCAACATCTGAACCTGCATCAGGTTCGGTCAGCTGCATCGTTGCGCCCCAGTGGCGTTCGACCATGTGCTTTGCCATCTTCTTCTGAACATCTGTTCCAAGAACATGTGCAACCTGTGCAAAGGCATAACCAGATGCATAGATATGGATAGCTGGGTTTGAACCAAGAACCATTTCGGCAATCGCCCAACGAATTGATGGAGGAACTCTCATTCCACCAAGTTCTATCGGTGCATCAAGGCGCCACCATTCACCATCGACATATGCCTTGTATGACTTCTTAAAACTTTCTGGAAGAGTGACATCGCCCGTTGCTTTGTTAAGTTCTGCGCCGACTCGATCGCCTTCAACAAAAGATGCAGCGAGATCGTTCTCGGTTAGTCGCTTCATCTCTTCCAACATTCCCATCGCGGTATCGCGATCGAGTTCGGAGTAGATAGAACTACCTAGAACTTTTTCGCGCCCCAAGAGGTCGAAGAGGCAGAATTCAATGTCACGCAGGTTGGCGGTGTAATGGCTCATGGCGTAATGGTGCTACCCGCTAGTAACTTACGCAAGCGCGCCAAGGGGCCTTTTTTCAGACTGGGAAAGGTAGGCTCACGCCGTGCTTCTCTCAGACCGCGATATCCGCTCCGAAATCCAATCAGGCCGCGTGGCCGTCGAACCTTTCGATGAGGCGATGATCCAGCCATCTTCAGTCGATGTCCGCCTAGATAAGTTCTTCCGCGTCTTTGAAAATCATAAGTATTCAGTGATCGACCCATCTATCGAACAGGCCGAGCTCACTCGCGAAGTCATCGCCGAAGATGATGAGGCATTTATCTTGCACCCAGGCGAATTCGTTCTCGCCAGCACCTACGAAATCATCACACTTCCTGATGACATTGCCGGCCGCCTAGAGGGAAAGTCATCTCTTGGTCGCCTCGGACTTTTGACGCACTCCACAGCTGGGTTTATCGATCCAGGATTTTCTGGCCACATCACCCTCGAACTTTCCAACGTTGCCAACCTTCCTGTGAAGTTATACCCAGGTATGAAGATCGGTCAGCTCTGCCTGATTAAACTCTCATCTCCTGCAGAACATCCATATGGTTCAGCGATTTACGCATCTCGCTACCAGGGACAGCGTGGGCCAACCCCAAGCCGCTCCTTTATGAATTTTCACAAGAGCAAAATCAAGTAGCCCTAGCCGGTCCTACGCCGGATAATTCTTCTAGGGCGGGAATACCTACCAGCTTTAAGGGGTTGAAATAGATATGGAATTTATCGTAATCGGCGCAATCGTTTTACTAGTCGTCTTTGCTATCGCGCAATACAACCGTCTTATCAGACTCAACATCACAGTCGATGAAGCATTTGCACAGATTGAGGTACAACTCAAGCGTCGCGCAGATCTAATCCCAAACTTGGTTGAGACCGTTAAAGGCTATGCCGCCCACGAACAGAGCACCTTTGATGCAGTCGTTGCAGCTCGCGCTAAATCAACATCAGCTTCCTCTGTCGCCGATGTTGCAGCTGCAGACGGCGCACTTACCAACGCTCTTCGCGGGTTACTTGCAGTTGCTGAGGCTTACCCAGATCTCAAGGCATCAACAAACTTCTTATCTCTACAAGAAGAGCTATCAACTACCGAAAATAAAGTTTCCTTCGCACGTCAGTTCTATAACGACACTGTGCGCGCACTCAATACAGCGGTTGCAACTATTCCTTCTAGCTTCTTCTCAGGGCTTGCCAAAGTCGGCGCTCGCGAATTCTATGAAGTAGAAGATCCAGCAGATCGCAACGTGCCAAACGTAAAGTTCTAACCTCTTAACTAATGGCCGAAAATAACTTTCGCGCGCTGCAATCGGCGAATAAGGGAAAGACTTATTTCCTCTTAGCGTCGATGGGCCTACTTACTTGGCTCGTGACATATGCCGCGATGACTTACTTTGGTGTTGGCACCGCCTCCACCATGGTGCCGATGGCAGTCGGCTTTGCTCTCTTTGGCGTATGGGGTTCGTATTACGGTTCAGATAAATTAGTTTTAACAATGACGGGTGCAAAGCTCATCACGCGCGAAGATGCACCCGAACTTTTTAACGTGATTGAAGAAGTTGTGATTGCAAGTGGGCTGCCGATGCCGAAGGTGGCGATCGTTGAAGATACTGCTCCTAACGCCTTTGCCACAGGGCGCGATCCCGACCACGCACTGATTGCCTTTACAACGCGCATCCTTGATGTCATGGATCGCGATGAATTACAAGGCGTCATCGCCCACGAACTCGCTCACGTGGCAAACCGTGACACTTTAGTTTCAGCTGTTGCAGCAACGACTGCCGGTGCAATCGCCATCTTGAGTGATTTTCTGATGCGCATGATGTTCTTTGGTGGCGGACGTGACCGCGAAAGAAACTCTAATCCGCTCGCGTTGGTGCTTTCACTTGTGGTCTTGTTGCTCGCGCCAATTGCCGCGATTATGTTGAAGTCAGCTATCTCTCGTAAGCGTGAATCTCTCGCTGATGCAACCGCTGTTTCCTTTACACGTAATCCAGCAGGGCTACGTAAGGCACTTGAAGTATTGGCATCAGATACAACTGTGGTCCGTCAGAAATCAAATGCGGTTGCGCATATCTGGATTGAATCACCACTTGATGGACAGACAGTTTCAAAAATGTTTAGCACTCATCCACCGATTCAAGAGCGCATCGCAACTCTGCGCGCGATGGAATCGTTAAGCCCAGGCGACAATTAACTTTCGCGATTAAGGAAATGCAAGGTAAAGGTTGAGCCCTTACCTAACTCTGAGCGCACTGAAACGCTGCCACCATGGGCGCGCATCACAGCATCGACGATAGATAAACCAAGCCCAGAGCCATCTTCACCCACTCGTACTCGCGATCCATCTGCGCGATAGAAACGCTCAAAGATTCGTTTCTGATCTTCCTGACTTAAACCTGGACCTTGATCGCTGACTGCAACTTCAACTCCGTTATCAGTCGCCTTCACCGCTACATGGATTGGCGTACCAACTGGAGTGTGTGAACGCGCATTAGATAAGAGGTTTGCAACGACTTGATGGATGCGAAGTTGATCGCCCAAGGTAAAGAGCTCTGCAGCGCTGGTTTCAAAGGTAACGGGGTGGCCAGGGCCGGCTGCGCGGGCTGAGACAACGGCATCTTCAACCACCTGATTGATATCAACTGGTTTTGATTCCATCTCGCGCGATTGATCGAGGCGGGCGAGTAGAAGTAAATCTTCAACGAGTGAACCCATCCGCTTTGATTCATTTTCAATTCGACCAATTAACTCTGATGTTTCTTTCTCTCCAGTGATTGCGCCTTGTCGATGTAGCTCTGAGAACCCACGGATTGCTGTGATCGGAGTGCGAAGTTCGTGAGATGCATCAGCGACGAAGCGACGGAGTTTGTTCTCGCTATCTGTGCGAGCCGCAAATGCCTCCTCGATACGCGAAAGCATGGCGTTGAGCGAAGTTGCTAAACGTCCTACCTCTGTCTTGCTATCCGCATCTGGCATACGTGCGCTGAGATTTCCGGCAGCAATTTTTGCTGCGGTCTCTTCAACATCCTTAAGTGGCTTCATTGAGATGCGAATAACAGAGCGAGCTGCGAAGGTAATGAGAATTAAAAGCAGAAGTGCAATCAGGCCAAAGAGTGCACCTAAACGATCCATTGTCTTCTCGAGTTCGCCAAGATTCTGCGCTGCAACAACTGTCTCACCGGTATTAAGTGGACGCGCTGTCACGCGAAAATCTGCACCGGTGGCTTCGATAGTAAATGGCTCACTGCCGTGAGAGGCAAACTCTCGCGGCAGAAGACCCACTAAATAATCCGTAACACGGGTTGTCGCAAGATCGCCACCAAGTCCGCCTATAACAGCGCCACTTGGGTCTAATAGCGTCAGTGAAGCTGTGGTTGGAATGCGGTTAAGTGGGGCAGCAGGGCCAAGGCCTAAACGTTGGCGGACTTCATCTCTATCGTCATCGCCGTCATCGTTACGACCTAAGCCGCCACGTTCAATGCGAGGAACTGATGCATCAGCGATAGCGATGAGCTCTTTATCAACTTCGGAGATGAGATATCCCTTAAGCAGAGATTGAGTTGCAAAACTGGCGGTAGTAAAGGCGATAGCAGTCAAAATAACAATGCCGAGGGTAAGCCTGCTACGTAGGCTCCAAGTGTGTAGAGATAACTTCATACTGGTTACTTTGCAGCTGGTAGTCGCAAGCGGTATCCAACACCGCGCACAGTATGGATAAGTGGTGGTTCGTAAATATCAATCTTCTTACGAAGGTAAGAGATATATGTTTCAACGATTCCAGCATCTCCACCGAAATCGTAATCCCAAACATGGTCCAGAATCTGCGCCTTTGAAACAACGCGATCTGCATTAATGAGCATGTAACGCAGTAAAGTAAATTCGGTAGGTGAAAGCTCAAGCAGATGTCCGGCGCGACGCGCTTCGTGGGTAGCTTCATCTAATTCAAGATCGGCAAAACGAATCTTCTCTTCATCCATATTCTGCTCAACTACGCCAATGCGTCGAAGAAGTGCGCGAAGTCGTGCAACAAGTTCTTCTAAGCTAAATGGTTTTGTCATGTAATCATCGCCACCGATTGTTAAGCCTTGCACCTTATCTTTCATCTCATCTTTAGCAGATAGAAAGAGAACTCCAACTTCAATTCCTTCATTGCGAATCTGTCGGCAGACTTCAAAACCATCGAGATCTGGCAACATGACATCTAAAATCATTGCGTGCGGTTTAAATTCTTCGGCGATAGTCAGCGCTTGTGAACCAGTTGCTGCAGTACGAACATCAAAGCCGACAAACTTTAAACTTGTGGCGATGAGATCGCTGATGCTTGCCTCATCGTCGACGACGAGGATGCGCTGTCCTAACTTTTCTTCTGACATGAGGTAAGAGTGCTCTGCTTGGCTGGGTGTTTGCTGAGAATTGGAGTTCGTGAATCAGGTGAATCAATTGCGCTGAATTACATGTGTGTAACTCCACCCACAATGTGGAGAAACTCTGTGGATATCCCAGAAAATGGGGGTTATTTAGTAGGAACCCTCACCCCATCGTTCAACGCTCGGGATTTCGCACTCCTAGGGCTTCTCGGCGGTATTTCATTTCTCATTTAACGATAGGATTTCAGCCTGCTATAGAGGAATTACCTCTCTATAGCCCAAATCAGCCATTTGAAGGAGTCCCCACTTTTGTCTGACAAAGCTGCGAAGGAAAGCTCTTCGAAGAAGACAGGCGGCTATGACGCCTCCTCGATCACCGTGCTCGAAGGCTTGGCTGCGGTGCGCAAGCGCCCAGGCATGTATATCGGCTCAACCGGTGAACGCGGGCTCCACCACCTTGTCTATGAAATCGTCGATAACGCAGTCGATGAGGCGCTCGCAGGTTTCTGTACTGAGATCCAAGTGACCTTGATGGCCGATGGATCACTTCAAGTTGTCGATAACGGTCGCGGAATTCCCGTTGATATCCACCCAATTGAGAAGAAACCCGCTCTCGAAGTTGTTCTTACTGTTCTTCACGCTGGTGGAAAGTTCGGCGATGGCGGTTACTCAGTCTCGGGTGGTCTGCATGGAGTTGGGTCCTCAGTTGTTAATGCGCTCTCAACAAACTTATCTGCAAAGGTAAAGCGCGATGGATTTATCTGGACACAGGAATACAAATTAGGTGTTCCAACTGCTCCAGTGAAAAAAGGCGAGGCAACAACAGAGACCGGAACAACGATTCAATTCTGGCCATCTGAAGAAATCTTCGAAACTACAGATTTTTCTTTTGAAGTTCTCTCCACACGTTTTCGCGAAATGGCATTTCTTAACCGCGGTTTGAGTTTATCTCTCACAGATATGCGCCCTGGCCATGTTGATGAAAAGGGCGAGCAGCTCACTGTGCGCTATCAGTACCAAGGCGGAATTACTGACTTTGTAAAGCATCTCAACTCCACTCGCGGCGAACTCCATAAATCAGTAATTGCCATCGAGGCCGAAGATAAGAAGGCGCGACTTTCAATTGAAGTATCGATGCAATGGAATAACGGTTTCTCTGAATCTGTCTATACCTTTGCAAATACCATTCACACCCATGAAGGTGGAACCCACGAAGAAGGTTTCCGTACCGCGCTGACATCTGTGGTCAATAAGTTTGCAGAAGAACAAGGATTAATTCGCAAGAAGGAAGATCGCCTGACAGGTGATGATGTTCGCGAAGGTCTGACTGCAATCGTTTCTATCAAGCTAGGTGAGCCACAATTTGAAGGCCAGACAAAGACAAAGCTGGGCAATACTGAGGCAAAGTCATTTACACAGAAAGTTGTCAATGAACACCTCACGCAATGGTTTGAGCAGAATCCGCAAGAAGGTAAAGACATCATCCGTAAATCGATTGATGCCGCATCTGCTCGTGTTGCTGCACGTAAAGCGCGTGACTTAGCGCGTAATCGCAAAGGTCTGCTCGAAGGTCGCGGAATGCCCGGAAAGCTTGCTGATTGCCAGTGGACTGATCCGGCCAAGTGCGAGCTCTACATTGTCGAAGGTGACTCTGCGGGCGGTTCTACAAAGGGTGGGCGTGATTCACGTAATCAAGCAGTGCTTCCTATTCGCGGCAAGATTCTTAATGTCGAAAAGGCGCGCATCGATCGCGTTCTACAAAATAACGAAGTACAGGCTCTTATTACCGCACTCGGTACTGGTGTTCATGATGATTTCGATATCGCAAAGCTTCGATATCACAAGATTATTTTGATGGCAGATGCTGATGTTGATGGTCAACACATTCGCACACTTCTTCTTACTCTCCTCTTCCGCTTTATGCGTCCGCTGATTGAAAATGGTTTTGTGTATTTGGCACAGCCGCCGCTCTATAAGTTGAAGTGGGGCGGAAAAGATCCCGTCGAATATGCCTTCAGCGATAGAGAGCGCGATGGCATGATCAAAATTGGTTTAGATGCCGGTAAGCGACTTCCAAAAGAAGATGGAATCCAGCGCTTTAAGGGTCTAGGTGAGATGCCTGCGAAAGAGTTGTGGGATACCACTATGGACCCAGAACATCGCGTGCTGATTCAAGTAACCCTTGATGATGCAGCTGCAGCAGATGATCTTTTCTCAGTTTTGATGGGTGAAGATGTAGAACAACGTCGCGCATTTATTCAGCGCAACGCTAAGGATGTTAGGTTCTTGGATATCTAATGACAACAGAAGATATGAACGAGGACGAAGTAACTTTCGATCGCATCGAAAAAGTTGATCTTCAAGTTGAGATGGCGCGCAGCTACCTCGACTATGCGATGTCAGTAATTGTCGGTCGTGCGCTGCCTGATGTGCGCGATGGCTTAAAACCGGTTCACCGCCGCGTGCTCTATGCGATGTATGACGCTGGCTATCGCCCAGATAAGGGCTATTACAAATCTTCTCGTATCGTCGGTGATGTCATGGGTAATTACCACCCACACGGTGACACCGCGATCTATGACACCGTTGTTCGTTTAGCTCAGCCATGGTCGCTGCGTTATCCATTGGTAGATGGAAACGGAAACTTTGGTTCGCCCGGCAATGATCCAGCCGCTGCGATGCGTTATACCGAAGCCCGTCTTGCGCCTATCGCGATGGAGATGATGCGCGATATCGATGAAGATACCGTTAACTTCTCACCAAACTATGACGGTCGTTCACAAGAGCCAGATGTACTTCCTTCACGCTTTCCAAATCTTTTAGTTAATGGTTCTGCCGGTATCGCAGTTGGTATGGCGACAAATATTCCGCCACATAACCTACGCGAAATCGGCGAAGCTGTTATCTATGCGCTCGAACATCCAGATATGGCAGCTCCAGATCTGCTCAACCATATGCTCACCATCGTTAAAGGCCCAGATTTCCCAACTAAGGCGCTGATTGTTGGCCGTGGTGGGATTGAAGATGCATATCGCACAGGCCGTGGCTCAATCACAATGCGCGCAGTCGTTAACGTGGAAGAGATTAATAAGCGCACCTGCTTAGTTGTCACCGAACTTCCATATCAAGTAAACCCAGATAACTTGGCTCTCAAGATTGCCGAACTTGTTAAAGATGGCAAAATCAAGGGCATCGCTGATGTGCGCGATGAAGGTAACGAACGTTTAGGTCAGCGCCTCGTTATTGTTCTGCAATCATCTGCAATTCCAAAGGTCATTCTTAATAACCTATATAAGCAGACTCAGCTCCAAGATACTTTTGGCGCAAATATGTTGGCGCTCGTTGATGGCGTACCTCGCACACTACGTCTTGATGAATTTATTAAATATTATATCGAGCACCAAGTCGAAGTTATTGTGCGCCGCACCAAGTTCCGTCTCGTTGAAAAAGAGAAGCGCGCGCATATCTTGAAGGGTTACCTCAAAGCGCTCGATGCGTTGGATGCAGTAATTGCACTTATCCGCGCATCTAAGACTCCTGAAGAAGCTCGCACTGGTTTGATGAAGCTCCTTGATGTTGATGAAATCCAAGCGAATGCAATCTTGGATATGCAGCTCCGTCGTATCGCAGCTCTGGAACGTCAGAAGATTAACGATGAATACGAAGGCTTGATGGCAGATATCATCGAACTCAACGCCATCTTGGCCTCTGAAAGTAAGCAGCGCGAGATCATTAAATCTGAACTTACCGACCTGATTGCAAAGTATGGCGATGAGCGTCGTACTCAGCTGGTCGCAAGTGAAGGTGACTTCTCTGCTGAAGATTTGATTCCAGATCAGGATGCAGTTGTCACCATTACTCGCGGCGGATATTCCAAGCGCACCAGCGCTGATTTATATAAGTCTCAGCGCCGTGGTGGGCGTGGAGTTAAGGGCGCAGCGCTGAAGCAAGATGACGTTGTCGACCACTTCTTTGTTGCATCTACCCATGACTGGTTGCTCTTCTTTACCAATCAAGGTCGCGTCTATCGCGCCAAGGTGCACGAGCTTCCTGATGCAGGACGTGATGCGCGCGGACAACATGTTGCAAACTTGATGGCATTCAAGCCAGAAGAGCAGATTGCACAAGTACTTTCCTTTAAAGATTACAACGCAGCACCATTCTTAGTTCTTGCGACTAAGGGCGGTCTCGTTAAGAAGACTCCACTTACTGAATATGATTCACCGCGCACAGGTGGACTTATTGCAATTTCGCTTAAGCCGGGCGATGAAGTTGTCTCTGCATCCTTGGTCCGAAATGACGATGAACTTCTTCTTGTCTCAAAGAAGGGTATGTCGCTTCGCTTCGTTACCGACGACGAATCACTTCGTTCCATGGGACGTTCCACATCGGGCGTTATCGGAATGAAATTCCGCGCTGATGATGAATTGCTCACGATGGCGCGCGTAGATTCGCAATCAACGCAAGGTGCATTTGTCTTTACAGCAACCGATGGTGGCTACGGCAAGAAGACTCCTATCGAGGAATATCGTTTACAAGGTCGCGGCGGAATTGGAATCAAGGCAGCGAAGATCGATGAGAATTCTCGTGGATCACTTGTCTCAGCGCTTGTGTTATTTGATAGCGATGAAATTCTTGCAATTACATCTGCCGGAACCGTGATGCGCACACCTGCTGCTGAAGTCCGCCAAACTGGCCGCGATTCAATGGGCGTTCGCCTGGTCAACCTCGACATCGGCGCCACCCTCCTATCTGTGACCCGCAACAGCGAAGATGAGATTTCGACGCAAAAGTAGTAGGGTTCACGCCTGTAGTTATGGAGGCCGTTTTGGTCACTTGATGAAAATCAAGTAACCTTGCGCTTCTGCAAACGCACGAAAGTTCGTCTGCGGGCCCATAGCTCAGCCTGGTTAGAGCGCTTCCCTGATAAGGAAGAGGTCGGTGGTTCAAGTCCACCTGGGCCCACCCGTTCTAATACGGGGACCTAGCTCAATTGGTAGAGCACCGCCTTTGCAAGGCGGGGGTTAGGGGTTCG
>CAMDBB010000016.1 GCA_945889195.1 Bifidobacterium breve | reverse complement strand
GCCACCAGTAAGAATTCCAATACGCATTGCAACGCTCCAAAATAAAGTGAGATTTGGCTGTAATTAAGCCGCACTGTGGTCAACACTGACTGGCACAGTCTAGCCTTTGCCCATGGCTAATAGTGACCACCTAGCGGGAAAATTAGTGGCTGGCGTGGATTCATCTACGCAATCGGTCAAAGTTGTGATTCGTCACGCAGAAACTGGTGAGTTAATTCGCCAAGGCCGTGCGCCACACCCTGATGGCACTGAGGTTGATCCCGCACATTGGTTGAGCGCACTCAATACTGCGATTGCAGCTGCCGGCGGAATAGATGATGTCAGCGCAATCTCTATCGGTGGACAACAACATGGCATGGTCACACTTGATGCTTCAGGTAACGTCATTAGACCTGCGCTCTTATGGAATGACACTCGCTCAGCAACGAGCGCAGATGATCTCAATACTGAATTAGGTGGAGCAGCTAAAACTGCGGAACAAGTGGGTTCAGTTTTAGTTGCCGCCTTTACCGCGCCAAAGTTGCGCTGGGTTGCAGATAATGAGAAAGAGAACGCTGCAAAGGTAGCTGCAGTCGCGCTGCCACATGATTGGTTGTCATGGCAGATGCAGGGTGGCAAAGACTTTGATCTGCTCTTTACAGATAGATCAGATGCATCAGGAACTGGTTACTTCAACCCTGTGACATCTACATATCGCCACGATATTTTAAGTTCAGCCCTTCGTACCGACCGCGCCATTATTGCGCCTCGAATTATTGAACCTGAAGCCTTTGGTGGAAAGACTCTCTCAGGAATTCCGATTGCAGCAGGCGCTGGCGACAATGCAGCAGCGGCGCTCGGTGTGCAGGCAGAGCCAGGTGATGTTGTTGTCTCACTGGGAACGAGCGGCACCGCCTTTGCAATTTCAGATACTCCAACGCATGATCCAAGTGGCGCAGTAGCAGGATTTGCAGATGCAACTGGTCGCTATCTTCCACTCGTCTGCACCTTAAATGCAGCGCGCATTTTGGATGCTGCTACCCGAATTCTCGGCAAGAGCTATGAAGAGGTCGGCCAACTAGCGCTTGCTGCAAAACCTGGCGCACATGGCCTCACCCTTCTGCCGTACTTTGAAGGAGAGCGCACACCTAATCGCCCCAACGCAAAGGGCGTCTTTGCCGGAATGAATCTGACTAACTCAAACCCAGAAGATATTGCGCGCGCCATGATTGAAGGAATGCTGTGCGGGCTAGTTGATGCAGTGGATGCGCTCGTTGATCTTGGCGTCGATGTAAAGCGCGTTCTACTTATCGGTGGCGCTGCTAAGAACCCTGCAATCTCAACTATTGCATCGGCGCTCTTTGGTCGCGAAGTACTTGTTCCCCAACCTGGTGAATATGTTGCAGATGGCGCAGCGCGCCAAGCAGCGTGGGCTCTGTTAGGAACAGCAACTGCTCCGAAATGGAATTTAGGTGAAGTTCACTCTGCACTTGCACCTGCGACACCTGAGGTTGTAGCGCAATATCGATCACTGCGAGATAGAACCCAAACTTGGTAAAAACGAAGCCAACAGTTCTTCTTCTTAACGATCACCTGCACCGCAATTACGGGGCGCTTAAGGGCGCAACTCCTGCTACACATCAGATCCTCTTTGTGGAGAGCGATCGGATGCTGACAACGCGCACCTGGCACGTGCAGCGCCTCTTCTTTCTAATCTCAGCACGAGATCACTTTCTCCAAGAGCTTACAGAGGAAGGTTTTCAGGTAACTCTGATTCGTAGCGCTGATACTGCAGCAGGGATTGCGCAATATCGCAGCGCCAACCCAAGCGCTGAACTGATTGCAGCAGAGCCTTCTTCACATCAGCAGTTACAACAATTTCAAGAGCTAGGAATCACGCTTATCCCCAATGATTTCTTCTTAACTCCCCGCCCTCTCTTTGCGCAGTGGGCTGGTGCACAGAAGAGCCTTGTCATGGAGAACTTCTATCGCGCACAACGACAACGCCTCAATATCTTGATGGAGGGCGCAGATCCAGTTGGTGGGCGCTGGAATTACGATGCCGATAATCGCCTGCCTCCCCCAAAAGGTGAACATCAGTGGCCGCCATATTTTGAACATGCGCGCGATGAGATTGATAAGAAAGTTATGCAAGAGATTACTGATCGAAAGTTGCTGGTCTATGGAGATGCTCCCGATGCAACATGGGGCACAACTCGTGAAGCAGCCCTTAAGCAACTCGATCATTTTCTAGATAAAGCTTTCTCTGAATTTGGTGCCTATGAAGATGCGATGACTACTCAAAGTTGGGCAGTAAATCACTCGCTCCTGAGCACCTATCTCAATGTGGGTCTGTTGCATGCAGAAGAAGTTGTGGCAGCAGCTCTGAAGAGATTTAAGAAGGGCGATATTCCACTTGCTGGAGCTGAAGGGTTTATCCGCCAAATTATTGGATGGCGCGAATACATCAATGGGCTCTACTGGTTCTTCGGAGATCTCTATCGCGCTGAGAATGGATTGGCGGCAACGCGACCGCTGCTGCCTCTCTTTGAAGATTCAACGAAGACAAAGATGAACTGTGTATCAACAAATGTGCGCGATATTGAAGCGCGTGCGTGGGTGCATCACATTCCACGCCTCATGGTCTTAAGTAACCTTGCACTCATTACAGGCACTTCTCCGCAAGAATTTCTGGATTGGATGAGACGTTCCTTTATCGATGCTGCCGATTGGGTGATGGTGCCAAATGTGATTGGCATGAGCTTGCATGCAGATGGTGGAAAGTTGGCAACGAAGCCATATGCCTCCGGTGGTTCATATATCTCCAAGATGAGTAATTACTGTAAGAGCTGCCCCTTTGATCCAAAGAAGCGGGTAGGAGAAGATGCCTGTCCATTTACCACTTTGTATTGGGATTTCTTAGCGCGTCATCGCGATCGCTTCGCCAAGAACCATCGAATGGCGCAACAGTTAGCTGGCATCAATCGCCTGAGTGATATGCCACAACTACAAGAGCGTGCCCAAGAAGTGCTTGACCTTCTCTCGCGCGGTGAACTCTGATTCAATAACGCTATGCCACTTGCGCCAGAGATTAAATCGTTTCTTGAAACAGCAGCGGCCGCAGGTCTTCCGCAAGTCTGGGAAGCTCCCATCGATGTCATTCGCCGCAATACGCAGAGCAGACCGGCGCTAGCGGGAACGCCAGAGCCTCTCTTTGAAGTAACGAATCGATTTATTCCAGGGCCTACTGCAGATCTGCCTATTCGTATCTACCGACCAAGCAAAATTTCAGATCGCACCATTGTGTACTTCCACGGAGGCGGTTGGGTCCTTAACTTCCTTGATATCTACGATGCATCTCTTTCACGTTTAGCTAATAAGAGCGGCGCCACCATCATTAGCGTTAACTATCAGAAAGCCCCTGAACATCCTTTCCCGATTCCCTTTGATGATTGCTATGCAACGCTGCTCTGGGTTGCGCAGAATGCGGCTGAACTCGGTGTAGATATCAGCAAGTTAGGTGTGGCTGGAGATAGCGCCGGGGCTAATTTGGCATCTGCCGTTGCGCTGAAGGCGCGCGATAACGCCATCGCCTTAGCTTTCCAACTATTGATCTATCCATGCAATGGCCTAGATTTCCAAACTAAATCTTTTCTTCAGAACGCCAGCGGTTATGGGCTCTCGACGCAAGCGATGCAATGGTTCTGGCAACAGTATTTACAAGGCGATGCTCATAATGAAAATCCTTATGCAGTTCCTATGCAGGCGCGCGATTTCAGCCGCCTTGCTCCAGCAATTGTCATCACCGCCGAATACGACCCGCTGCTGAGTGATGGTGAAAAGTATGTAGAGCTACTTACTCGTGATGGTGTGGACGTCACTTACAAGTGTTATGAAGGAATGATTCACGGCTTCTTTACCAATATGGCGATAACGCCTGCGGCAGCCCATGCAATTGATTTTTCAGCTGCTGAGATAGTAAGACTTACGCCTTAACTATTGCTCCCTTACCGACGACAACGATTCCGCTTTCAGTCACTGTAAAGCGCTGACGATCTCGTTCAAGGTCTACGCCAATCTGCGCACCTGCTTCAACAACTACGCTCTTATCAATAATCGCCTTACGAATCACTGCGCGATCACCAATCTTTACTCCGGGCATCAAGACAGCGCCATCTACAAAGGCGCCAGTACCAACATGAACATCGTAAGAAGTAACTGTGTGATTGACGTGGCCACCAGCAATAATTGAACCGGCTCCCACAATTGAATCCTGTGCGATGCCGTTGGCGCTGAATTTGGCAGGTGGCAGTGATGGCGGGTTGGTCAGTAGCGGCCACTCGCGGTTATAGAGATTGAAGATTGGGTGGATAGAAACTAAATCCATATGCGCGTCGTAGTACGCATCGATTGAACCCACATCGCGCCAGTAACCCTTATCGCGCTCGGTTGCACCAGGAACGACATTGTTTTCAAAGTCGTAGACCTTCGCCACCCCTGCCTTTGTCAGCATTGGAATGATGTTGGCACCTAAATCGTGGCGAGACTCTAAATCTTCTGAATCAAGGATGAGAGCTTCTTCCATTACATCGCGCTTGAAGATGTAGTTACCCATCGAAACTAGCGCGAGATCAGGATGTCCTGGCATCGCGGGTGGGTTAGATGGTTTTTCGTGGAATGCCTTAATGGTGATGCCATCTTCAGCTAACTCAATAACGCCAAATTCATGCGCTTCAGCGCGCGGCATACGAATTGCAGCGATGGTGATTCCTGCCCCAGTTTCAAGATGTTGATCAAACATCTGGCTGGGATCCATGCGATAGACGTGGTCAGCGCCAAAGACCAGTACGTGATTTGGATTTTCATCTTGAATCAAATTGAAGTTCTGCAAAATTGCATCAGCAGAACCTGTATACCAACGTGGTCCGAGGCGCTGTTGTGCCGGGACTGGGGTGATGTAATTTCCGAGTAGTGTCGACATGCGCCAAGTGGTGGTGATGTGGCGATCGAGTGAGTGTGATTTGTATTGGGTAAGTACTGCAATCTTGCGCATTTCTGCGTTAACGAGATTTGAAAGTACGAAGTCAATCAGGCGATATGAACCACCAAATGGAACTGCTGGCTTTGCGCGATCTGCGGTCAGCGGCATCAATCGCTTGCCTTCACCGCCCGCAAGAACGATTCCTAGTGGAGTTTCAAAGCGAGCCATTGGCAAAGGCTACCCAAGTTGATTCAATCTATCTAGAGCAAGACGATACTCTTGGCAGGTGAGCGCTACTCGTATCGGAATTGTCACTAAAGAGTGGCCACCAGCTGTCTATGGCGGTGCTGGAGTACACGTCGTCCAATTAACGCAGGCTCTTCGCAAGGTCTCTGGAATTGAAGTTGATGTGCACTGCTTTGGTGGTCCTCGCACAGATGGCGCCTTTGGTTATGACACACCAAGCGAATTTTCAAGCGCAAATCCCGCACTGCAAGCGATTGCAACAGATCTTTTGATTGCAAATAGTCTTGCCAACGTGGATGTCATCCATAGCCACACTTGGTATGCCAACATGGCCGGCCACACTGCTTCTCTTCTCTATGGCACTCCACATATCGTCAGCGCACACTCTCTTGAACCACTTCGCCCTTGGAAAGCTGAGCAACTAGGTGGCGGCTATCAAATCTCTTCCTGGGCTGAAAAGACTTCTTATGAAGCAGCTGCCGCCATCATCGCTGTTAGCGATGGCATGCGCGCTGATGTTCTTGCCGCATATCCCGACGTTGATCCGAAGAAGGTAGTCACCATTCGCAACGGCGTTGATACAAGTAAATTTGCACCGAATAGCAACCCAGCAGTACTGCAAGAGTTTGGTATTACTGGGCGATATGCCATGTTCGTTGGCCGCATCACCCGCCAGAAAGGGCTTGCACATTTACTGCGCGCCTGGAAGAAGGTGCCAGCTGAATATGGGCTTGTACTTGCCGCCGGTAGCCCCGATGAAGAGACTGTCGGTAACGAAGTTGCCGCACTGATTGCAGAGCTACAAGCAACACGTTCCAATGTCTGGTGGATTAAAGAGATGCTCCCCCACGACAAACTCACTGCCGCCCTTACTCAGGCTGATCTCTTCCTATGTCCTTCTATCTATGAACCACTTGGAATTGTTAACTTGGAAGCGATGGGATGCGAAACTGCAGTTCTGGCATCACGAGTTGGCGGAATTCCAGAAGTTGTTTCACATCAAGAGACAGGAATCTTGGTTGATTACACGCCAGATCACTCTCGCTTTGAAGCTGATCTCACTGCAGCGATCTCTGAATTGATGGCAGATCCTGCTCGCTTAGAGAAGTATGGAAAAGCAGGACGAGTTCGAGCAGAAACTCACTTTGGCTGGGATGCAGTAGCCGAGCAAACCATCTCTTTGTATAGGAGCGTTATCTCTTAAATGTCCCGTCGCGGTTGGTTTCTCTTTATTCTCGTTGGCTTCTTATGGGGCATTCCTTACCTCTTTATCAAGGTTGCCGTTGATCCTCAGAATGGTTTTTCACCTGCCACAGTGGTCTTCTTACGTACCGCTATTGGCGCCGCAATCTTGCTTCCGATTGCAATCAAACAGAAGCAGTTGATTCCCGCGATAAAGGGAATCAAATATGTCGGCTTCTATGCCGTTCTTGAAATGATCGGACCTTGGATTCTAATCGGTACCGCTGAACAGAAGATTTCATCGGGACTTGCTGGACTATTGGTTGCATCCGTTCCTATCTGGGCAACCATCTTCGCTTCGATGCGTGGAGATAAAACGGTCTGGCATCACACTCGCCTGATTGGAATCGTTCTTGGGTTTATTGGGCTCATTGCTGTTGTCGGAATTGAAAGTATTACTGGATCCGCCGATCCACTCTCTATCGCGATGGTTTTGGTGGCATCTATTGGGTACTCATATGCAGTAATGATGGTGCAGAGTGCGCTTCCGCATGTTTCAGGTATTGCTATCAATGCAGTCGCCATGGCCATGACCGCTCTCTTCTATCTTCCCTTCACTGTGGTGCAGTGGCCCACACATGAGATTTCTAATGAGGCAATCGGTGCAATCATCGGCCTCGGAGTTCTCTCAACGGGCGCTGCCTTTGTTGCCTTCTTCGCCCTTGCCGCCATTATCGGCGTAGCACGTGGATCGCTGGTTACCTATCTCAACACCGCATTTGCAGTTGTTCTAGGCGTCATCATTTTAAATGAACCGCTGACTGTCGGCATTCTCATTGGCCTTCCTCTTGTATTAATCGGTTCATATCTTGCGAGCCGTAAGCCAGCTGCGCAATAAATCTTGAGATACTTTAGCCATGCTTGAAGCTATCTTCTTAGGTTTGATTCAGGGACTTACAGAATTTCTACCAATCTCTTCTAGCGCACACATTCGTATCACCGGTGAATTTCTACCGAGCGCTAAAGATCCAGGAGCTGCCTTTACTGCCATCTCTCAGATAGGCACAGAACTTGCTGTCCTGCTCTACTTCCGCAGAGATATTCTGGCAATTGCCAAGGCCTGGTTTAAGCGCGATGGTTCACCTGAAGCGCGCCTTGGAAATCTCATCATTATCGGAACTCTTCCGATTGTTGTTCTCGGCTACTTTGGCGAGGAGTACATCACCAATAACTTTAGAGCGCTATGGATTGTCGCCTCGATGCTTATTGTCTTTGGACTCATCCTCGGACTTGCAGATTACGTTGGTAAGAATGAGAAGGTACTTGCCCAACTTAACGCCCGCGATGGAATCGGATATGGCTTTGCGCAAGCGTTGGCCCTGATTCCTGGGGTTTCACGATCAGGAGCCACAATTGCCTTCGGTCGAATTCTTGGTTACAAACGAGAAGCTGCGCTGCGTTACTCATTCTTATTGGCACTTCCCGCTGTCTTCGGTAGCGGTTTCTATCAATTGCAAGCTGCAGTCAGTGATGACGCTTCATCTGTTTATTCGCTGCCAGAGATATTTGCGGCCACTGTCACAGCATTCTTTGTCGGTTATGCAGTCATTGCTTGGTTGATGAAATACATTGCAACAAAGAGCTTCATGCCATTTGTTGTATATCGCGTAGCTCTAGGCACAGCACTTTTAATTGCCCTGGCAACAGGTGCAATTAGCGCTCAGTAAATCCAAGTCGTTCGAGCAACTTAGGATCGCGCTGCCACTCTTTAGATACCTTCACATGCAGGCCAAGAAAGATTCTTGCTCCGAGTTCGCGCTCAATATCTTTACGGGCGCGCGTACCAATATCTTTTAGACGCTCACCTTGATGGCCCAGCAGAATTCCGGTCTGTGAATCACGTTCCACATGGATCGTTGCATGGATATCAAAGAATGGGCGACTGCCTTTTTCTTCACGTTCTGACATCTCATCGATGGTGACCATAATCGAGTGTGGCAACTCTTCACGCGCATCGCGCAGCGCCGCTTCGCGAATGAGTTCGCAGATCAGCTGCTGAATATTCTGATCGCTCTTCATATCTGCGGGATAGAACGCCGGGCCTTCAGGGAGCGCATCCCCAATTAACTTTTCAAGAAGACCAATCTGGTCGTGAATAGCTGCCGAGATGGGCACGATTTCATCCCAGGTAAATCCCTGCGCTAGCTCATTCACGCTGAGCAACCGAGTAGCTAAATTCTTCTTAGAGACTAAATCTGTCTTAGTTACTAGAGCAAACTTCTTGGCGCGTGGGTACTTGGCGATCTCGGCTGCGAGAAAGATATCTCCAGCACCGGACGCTTCATCAGCAGGCAAACACATCATCACGATATCGACAGAATCTAAGCTCTCATTGACAACCGCATTGAGACGAAATCCAAGGAGCGTCTTCGGCTTATGGATTCCTGGGGTATCAACGAGCACAGCTTGGTAGGCCTCGTTATTGACGATGCCGCGAATGGCATGGCGGGTGGTGTTTGGGTGTGGAGATGTAATTGCAATCTTGCTACCGACCAGAGCATTGATAAGAGTTGATTTTCCGGTGTTGGGACGGCCGACAATTGCGACAAACCCAGAACGGAAGTTACTCATAGCCTTATTCTCTCATTACATCGGAGAAGTACCTAAAGAGCCGATATCAATTCGCAAGCATCGGCAACAGATGTCACAAGTTCGGCTGCTCGTTCGCCAATCAGGCGATGGCAACCTTCAGATGAAGGTGAATTGATTGGACCTGGTATCGCCATTACTGGTCGCAGCAATTGAGCTGCATCACGAGCAGTACGTAGAGAACCACTACGAAATGCTGCCTCCACCACCAGCGTGCTCTGCGAAAGCGCTGCAATGATGCGATTACGTGTCAAGAAGCGGTGAGGCAGCGCAGGAACTCCGGGTGCGACCTCACTGATAATCGCACCGTTCTCGCAGATTTCATCAAAGAGGCGTGAATTTCCAGATGGATATGGCGTATCAATACCGGATGCAATCACAGCGATAGTGCGACCTTCAGCTACCAGTGCGCCACGATGCGCCGCAGAATCTATTCCGTATGCGCCACCACTGACAATGTCCCATTCGCGATCGACAAAGCCTGCAGCAAAATCACCAGCGATTCGGATTCCGTATGGAGTCGGGTTACGTGTGCCAACGATGGCAAGTGATGGGTTGGTGAAGAGATCCCTGCGCCCTTTAACAATCAGCGCAATGGGTGGAGATTCCAGATCATCGACTCGGATTGGCCAATCAAGGTCTTCAGGGGTGAGCAGGTGCGCACCTGCATTTGAGATTTTTGCAAAATCTGTATCTGCATCAAATTTACTGACCTTATCGATGATGTTGGCATATTTAATCGGGTCATATGCTCGTCCAATAATTCTTGAGTGAACTTCTTCGACTCCGTGGCTGAATATTTCTCGCGTCCAAAAGTGTGTGCCCGGTTCAATTGCGGCAAGAAGTGCCAGTCGTATCGCAGGTATCTTCATAGCTCGGACCCTTCGCGAAGCGCATATGCCCGCTGCACATCAGCGAGCGTGGGAGTTGGATGCTCGCTTAAATCTGCCAAAGTCCATGAAAGGCGGATGACCTTATGAAGTCCGCGTGCTGTCAGGCGTTCGCGATCTAACTCATCATGCAAAAAGTTCATCGCTGCGCGTTCTGGCTTATAGGTATTGCGAAGTTCGCGAGCCGGTATCTGGGCATTGAGTTTCCAGGGTTGATCTGCAAAACGTTGCGCTGCAGCCGCACGAGCAGCGATGACGCGCTGTCGAATTACTGAACTGGATTCACCTAGTTCAGTCTGTGCCATCTCTACTCTGCCCACTGGTTCTACGATGACGCGCATATCAATTCGATCCATGAGCGGACCAGAGAGTTTGCCGAGATAGCGTCGCACTTGAATTGATGTGCAGGTACAGGCTCGACCTTTACCGATGAATTTGCCGCATGGGCAGGGATTGGCAGCGAGAACTAAGAGAAAGTGCGCTGGAAAAGTTATATTGCCGACGCTTCGAGTAATGGTGATGGTGCCAGATTCAAGCGGTTGACGGAGAGAATCAAGAACTCCGACTGCACACTCTGGAGCTTCATCGATAAAGAGAACTCCGTGGTGCGCCAAGCTGCAGGCGCCAGGTTTGATGATGTGCGAACCGCCACCAACAATTGCTACGCGTGATGCAGTGTGATGTGGCGAAATAATCGGAGCAAGTCGCGACATGGGAGAACGATCCCCAAGACCACCAGAGATGGAATGAACTGCAGTTACTTCCAGCGCTTGTTCCAAATCTAATTCAGGCAGGATCGTTGGAATACGCGATGCAATCATCGTCTTGCCAGCACCGGGTGGACCGATAAGAAGTAGATGGTGTCCCCCACTTGCTGCAATCTCAGCAGCTTGTCGAGCTTTTCCTTGCCCCGCGACATCGGCAAAATCCAAGTAGGTAGATGAATCGTCAACTTCAAGATCAAGTTCTTGTACTTGCGGTGTGGTTCCGGTGCGCGCCCACACAACAACTTCATGGAGTGTGGCAAAGGTGAGAACCTCCATTGCACTCATCAATTGGGCTTCCGCGCGATTAGCTGCTGGCACAATCGCCCGGCGAATGCCAGATTTATATGCAGCAATCAGCGCAGGAAGAACGCCACGGACTGTGCGAATCTTTCCATCGAGCGCGAGTTCGCCCAAGATTGTTGTCTGCATAAAGGGCGCTTGCGGCAGAGTTTGTTGTGCAATGAGCAGCGCCAGTGCAATCGATAAATCAAAACCCGAACCACTCTTTGGTAACCATGCAGGAGAGAGTGAGACGGTCACCTTTTTATTGGGCCAGGTTTCATTGCTGTTTATCAGCGCAGCACGTA
The DNA here is from genome assembly GCA_945889195.1 of Bifidobacterium breve. Lineage (GTDB taxonomy): Bacteria > Actinomycetota > Actinomycetes > Nanopelagicales > Nanopelagicaceae > Planktophila. Next base: position 6,121 of record CAMDBB010000016.1, on the reverse strand, counting down.
CCCGGTCTCGAGATTCAGAGAGTGCGGCATCAGGAAGACCCAAGAGCGAAAAACCAGGAAGCCCATCTGCGATATCAACTTCAATTTCAACGACGTTACCTGTGAGCCCCAACAGAGCAACTGATTCTGTGCGGCCGATGCTCATAAAATTGCCGCACGGTATTCAAGGCTATGTGAACCATCAGCGCTGATGAGAACTGCCGCAACATCGATTGTGTAGTCACATCCCAGACAGCCATGAGTTGCCAGCCATGCCAACGCTAACCGTTGCATACGGTGCGCCTTATCTCTATTAATCGCTTCGAGTGGATGTCCGAAGGCGAGCGAGCTACGCGTCTTTACCTCGATGAAATGGAAGAGCCCATCTGTACTTAAGGAGACTAGATCGATTTCGCCTTCGCGCACCCGCCAATTTCTTTCGAGAATTTCATCGCCTCGCGAAAGTAGATGCTGTGCTACCGCGCCTTCACCGAATGCGCCGAGCCGTTGCTTCTTTCCTGGGCTTGTCTTCCGTGTACTTGTCGCCATGGGCGGCAGGTTAGATTGCCACAAGAAACCATGCGGCTTACGTTTTATGCGCTGTGTATAACTAACGAAGCAGAGATGCAATATTTGAGAAAGACTTGCGATGTTCTGCACATGGGCCATGTGCGTGAAGAGCTGCAGTATGAGCTGCAGTGATATATCCCTTATGTTGGGCAAATCCGTATTGCGGATAGATGGCATCAAGTTCAACCATCATTCGATCACGCTTTACCTTTGCAATGATGGAGGCCGCACTAATCGCAGTTACTACTTGATCACCCTTCCAGACAGCAACGTTTGGAATGGCCAGCCCTTCAATGGCGTAACCATCTGTCAGGACATAGGCAGGTTCAATCTGTAGCCCTTTGACTGCGCGGCGCATGCCATCAAGGTTTGCTACATGCACTCCACGTTCATCAACTTCAGCAGCCGGAACAGTGATTACTGAAACGCTTTCGGCGATTGCCATAATCACATCAAAGAGCGCTTCTCGTTTAGATTCTGGAACTTCCTTCGAATCTCGCACAGATGCGAGTTCTGGAGCGAAGGGATCTTTCAGAATGACGGCGGCAATTACCAGAGGCCCAGCACATGGTCCGCGGCCTGCTTCATCAACTCCTGCAATGGGAGAGATACCAGCGTTACGAAGAAGTTCTTCGATTGCCTTCATGGGAATTGAGAATTACTTGAGGGGATCTTGCGACGGAACGGTACCGAGATTTTTGATAGGCCAGATAATTCCCAAAACTCGTCCAGTCACTTTAGATTCTGGTACAAAACCATTATTCACATCATCCTGGTGGTAGCGAGAATCAGCAGAAGCTCCGCGATGATCACCCATGACCCAGATCTTTCCTTCAGGCACTGTGACGTTGAAATCTAACTCGCTCGCCTTATTGCCAGCGAAGATATAAGGCTCTGTGGTCTTCTTGCCGTTGATTGTGACTACGCCATCTTTTCCGACAACGTTATCGCCAGCTATTCCAATGACGCGCTTGACCAGGTATTGCTTTGCTGGATTTGGTAGAACGCCAACAAGCACAAGGCCATCTTTAATCTTGGCAATCACTTTATTCTGATTATCCACGTATGGCTCGGGCAGCCAGTTTGAGGGATCTCGGAAAACTACAACATCGCCACGGTTGATGGAGTTAGAAATAAATGGAATCTTATTGACTGCGACTCGGTCATTGATCTGCAGCGTGTTCTCCATAGACCCAGATGGGATATAGAAGAACTGCACAAGGAAAGATTTGATGACAAGTGAAACGGCGAGCGCAACGATTACAAGAATCGGGAACTCACGAAGGACTGAGCCCTTACGTGACATAAGAAGAGTTGGGGTTACTTTTTACTTAGACTCTTCGGTCGCTTCAGTTACTACGACATCTTCTGTAGTCGTAACTTCAGCTGGAACCTCTGCCACAACTTCAACCGCAGCTGGCTCGGACACAACCGGTGCTTCAACAATCGCCTCTTCAACAACCGGCGCTTCTGCAACTACCTCTTCAACAACTGCAACTGGAGTCGAAAGGATTCCATCGCCGTAGCCAACAACGCCATCGCGCTTTTCGCGAATCTTTGCAGCCTTACCGCGGAGATCGCGGAGGTAGTAGAGCTTGGCACGACGAACATCGCCCTTTGTGACGAGTTCAATCTTCTCAATAACTGGTGTGTGAACTGGGAATGTGCGCTCTACGCCAACGCCGTAAGAAACCTTACGGATTGTGAAAGTTTCGCGGACTCCGTCGCCTTGGCGACCGATAACGATTCCCTGGAAGACCTGAAGACGTGACTTGCTACCTTCGATAACGCGGACATGGATCTTAAGTTCATCGCCTGCGCGGAACTGTGGGATGTCCTTGCGGAGTGAGGCAGCGTCTACTACGTCGAGAATATTCATGGTGATTCCTGTTCATTACTTATCTATCAAGCACGGATATGTCCGCGCAGACTGCGTATCTTGCCACAAAAGGGGGCTCGAGCGTAAATCGCCCTTTACGCCCCCAGGGCTACGCGAGAAATCCGAGGTGAGCCTCTAGTTGGCTATGGAGAGAAGGACCTGCCGCCATAGAGATTCGCATCGGCCCTTGGCCATAGTGCTTAAAGGTGGCGCCCGCCTCCGTTGCCACCAGCGCCCCGGCTGCCCAATCCCATTCCTTCAGCCCTGCTTCGTAATAGCCATCGAGTGCGCCCATTGCGACATGACACAAGTCAACAGCTGCTGCGCCATTGCGACGGAGATCGCGAACTATCGGAACGAGCTTTGAGAAATCTTCTAATTGAGAAATGCGATGAGCAACATCGTATTGAAAGCCTGTCGCAATCAGCGAACGATCTAATGCAATTGGATCGTTGCAGTGAACCTGGTGGCCGTTGTAGAAGGCGCCACCACCACGCGTTGCCCACCAGGTGGAGTTAATGGTGGGGGCGGTGACTACGCCCACAATGGAGCCATCTTTATCTTTCGCTGCAATCGAAACATTCCAGCCAGGTAGGCCATAAAAATAATTGACGGTGCCATCGAGTGGATCAATCACCCAGGTAATTCCAGATTTGCTCTCTACCGCCGAACCTTCTTCGCCGATGATTCCATCATCAGGTCGTGCGGCGAGGAGTGATTCGACAATGAATTTTTCAGCTTTCTTATCCATCTGCGTCGCAATATCGATAGCCGTGGATTTTGATTCAATTTCAAATGCGGGTGGGCGTTCCATCAAGAGGGCGCCGGCATCGAGGCCAACTTTTCGCGCTAATTCGAGCAGTTCGGCGTACATATATGAAGTCTAGAGGGTCTTCCTCTCGAAAAATCACCGCCTCATCAGTTATTCTCACCCCTATGAGCGAACTCCGTCTGACCGGTAAGACCGAAGATGGCAACCATCTTGCGCTCGTTGATACTGAAGGAAATAACTACTCCGTGCGCATCAGCGACACTTTGCGCGCAACAGTAAATCAACCACGACTTACCTCAGTGCCAGCAAGTGATGCCACTGAAACGATGTCAGTAAAAGAGATTCAGCGACGTCTGCGCGCTGGTGAAAGTTTTGAACAAGTCGCCCGTGAAGGGCAGATAACCGTTGAAAAGGTAGAGCGATTCTCTGGACCCATCATGCAAGAGCGTGAATACATCTTGGATCGCGCCCGCGAACTAGTGATGCGCAAAGATGCTTATCGCAGCGACCTGACCTTTAGCGATGTTGCTCTTGCCAAACTCTCTCCACGCGGAGTAGATACCGATCAGATTTCTTGGAATACCTGGCGACTTCCAGATGGCATCTGGCATATTGAACTCCACTTCCCTAACCGCGATGGATCAGGTGTTGCAACCTGGAACTTTGATATGGCACGTCGCGCACTCGAAGCAAGTGATGACAACGGCGCATGGTTATTGGATGAAGAGCTTGCTGCGCGCCCAGCTGCTACAGCGATGATTCACTCTGAGCCAACCCATCCATCTCGCATGGAAGAACCAGTACGCGATATTCCACGCATTGCAGATCTCTTTGAGCCGGTAGAAGAACGACCAGAGACTCCACGTCTTGCTGTCATTCGCGAAACTCCTTCAGTAGCTGATTCGCAAGATGGAATCACAGCGCGGGCAAAGGTTCCTTCCTGGGATGAAATTATGTTTGGTAAGAAAACTGAAGACCCTGCCGGGGATGAAGAACCTAACTAGTTAATTATCGCTGTAATAAAAGAAGCGGTACTGAACTCTCAATCTCACTATCTCCACCGTGATGTCCCACCATCTCGCCCTCTTTATCGGCGCGCTCTGGATCAAGTAATACAAGGTTGCCTTGCGCAATTGCAATCACATCACCCATACGATCTGCCGCATCGAGGCTTACTTCACTTCCAAATAAGCCTGCCGCAATTGCGCTCTGGCGGGTGAAGAGCGAGACCTGTTGGCCGAGTTCACTCTTCCAACGCTCAATGACTTCTAACGCTGCGCTCTCTGATTCTGTTGTGAGATAGAGATGGCGCATACGAGGCTCGCCTGCAATCGTTGCAATATCTGTTAAGAGTGAGTTATCGCGGCCGAGAACAACTTTCTCTTGCACATTGATCATTCCGTGATCTGCTGTAATCCAGATACGCGTGCCAGCTGGCACTTTCTGTACCAACTCAGCCATCAGTTGATCTACCCCGCGCAGCGCAGCTAACCATTTATCAGAACCGACTCCATCCGAGTGTCCCGCTGAATCTAAATCGTTGACATAGAGATAGACGAAAGATGGACTAACGATGAGCGCACGCACTGTCTCTTCAACTAAATCAGCAACGATATTGGCGCCCTTGTAATTGGCGCCACGAAATACAGCGCGAGTAAATCCAGAGCCTTCATATCTCTTCGCCGCCACATGAGTAGTTGTGATTCCGGCAGCCATTGCTTGCTCAAAGAGAGTTGGGATTGGTTGCCATACTTGTGGGTCTACTCGCTCATCCCACTTCAGTGTGTTGAGAACTCGTCCCCCGCTTCGCGGCACACGTACTGTGTAACCCAACATTCCATGGGCTCCAGGCATCGCACCAGTTGTGAGCGTTGCCAAACTAGTTGCAGTTGTTGTTGGAAATGATGTTGTGACTACGCCTTTATCAATTGCAGCAGCAAGTACTGGAATCTGATCCCGGTAGGACTTAATTGCATCTGCACCTAAACCGTCGATTAGAAAGAGGACTTCACGCCCACTGGGACTTTCGCCACATCCCAGAAAATCCTGCGCCGAAGATAATCCAATACTTGCGAAGACCGAGGGCAGAATCTGCGACAAGTGCACAGCGGTATCCTCTCACGAGTATTGTTGCCGCTATGAATTCGCTTGCCTTTACTGCATCCCCTGAAGTTGCTAGCGTGCTAGCTGCTGGTAAACCTGTCGTAGCCCTGGAATCAACAATCATCAGCCATGGTCTGCCACGTCCATCAAATCTTCAGGTTGCCCGCGAAGTCGAAGATATTGTGCGAGCACATGGTGCAACGCCTGCAACGATTGCAATTCTTGATGGAAAAGTTCTGATTGGACTCACCGATGATCAACTCGTTGAGATTGCCAATCGCGATGACATTGCCAAAGCTTCTAGCCGTGATTTAGCGATCATCGCCGCCACCGGAAAGAGCGCCGCAACCACTGTTGCAGCAACTGCTCACCTTGCTGTCTTGGCCGGCATCCACACCTTTGCAACGGGTGGCTTAGGTGGCGTTCATCGTGGCGCCAATGAATCATTTGATGAATCTGCAGATTTAACAGCTCTTGCCAATTTAGATATCACCGTTGTCTGTGCGGGTGTGAAATCAATTCTCGATGTCGCCGCAACGCTAGAGCGTTTAGAGACTCTTGCCATCGGAGTGGTTGGTTATAAGACCACCCACTTCCCTGGTTTCTATCTGACCGATTCGGGCTATTCGATTGAACATCAGGTCAATTCAGCCGATGACATCGCCGCCATCATCAAGGTGCGAGCTGGGCTTAAGACAGATGCACATGCGCTGATTGTCGCTAACCCTGTCGCTAAAGAGATGGATAGAACACGCCATGATGCAATTCTCAAGAGCGGTCTGGCAGGAGCTGCCAAGAATGGAATCGTCGGCAAGGCG
>CAMDBB010000015.1 GCA_945889195.1 Bifidobacterium breve | reverse complement strand
CGGATCTTGCCGCGATCTGAGATGTACTTACGAAGGGTCGCAATATCTTTGTAATCGATATAGGTGACCTTGTCGCGACAGAAGCTGCATGGCTTCTTCTTGAACTTCTTATTAAGGGCAGCAGCCTTCGCGCCCTTGTTCTTTGGCTCGCGTAGAGCCTTGTTATTTCTTGCTCCCATTGTGGTGCTCCTTTTCGGGTGCCCTTCCAACTAGCTCTTTAACTAGTAAAGAAGGAATGGATTGATAGGTTTTTTTAAAAAGGTGGTTCGTCGGTTGTAGATGTTCCCCATCCACCACCGGCTGGTGAAGTCGAAGCAGCTGCCCATGGATCATCTCCGAAGGTATCTGCAGCAGCTGGTGCTGCTGCGCCACCGGCTGCACGCTGTGTGCGTGTGACCTTAGCTGTGGCGTTGCGAAGTGATGGACCAACTTCGTCAACTTCTACCTCAAAGACTGTGCGCTTTTCGCCCTCTTTTGTTTCGTACGAACGCTGCTTGAGTCGACCAGAGAGAATGACGCGCATTCCCTTTGTGAGTGACTCTGCAACATTCTCTGCAGCTTGACGCCAGATTTGGCATTGAAGGAAGAGGCTCTCGCCATCTTTCCATTCATTTGTAGCCTTATCTAAGTAACGAGGTGTTGAGGCAACGCGAAATTTAGCTACCGCTGCACCGCTTGGTGTAAAACGTAGCTCCGGATCGTCAACGAGGTTGCCGATCATTGTGATTGTTGTATCTCCTGCTGCCATTTCTTCCTCTTTTCTTAGCTTCTACTCTGGGGGTCTCTACTGGTGGAGTCCGTACTTATAAATTACTCGTCTACTCTGACTTTTCGTTTTCGAATCACCGCAACTGTGGACAATTGAGTTCCGATTAGCGCAGCGATTCGGAATTGAAAACTAGAGCGGACGAAGAACCTTTGTGCGTAAGACAGATTCGTTCAGGTTGAGCTGACGATCTAACTCTTTGATTGCCGCTGGCTCGCAGTGCATATCGACAACTGCGTAGATGCCTTCAGGCTTCTTATTGATTTCAAATGACATACGGCGCTTGCCCCAAACATCGAGCTTGTCGACGCGGCCTCCGCTGTCTTTGATGATTTTGAGATATGTCTCAAGTGATGGTGTGACGGTACGTTCTTCGAGTTCTGGATCGAGAATGACCATTAGTTCATAGTGACGCATACGTTAACCCGACCTCCTTTGGACTAAACGGCCACGGCATTTGACGTGACAAGAGGGTTAATACTCTTCACAAATACACCCGGCGGGCTCTTCGTGAAGAGGTTAAGGGTAACTCTCGCCCGTGGATAAGAGAAATTCGCTGGGGAATACGCCCGATTTACGGTGGCGGGCAGCTAGGCGTACGACCAGGGCGATTGAGGCCCCGATACGGATCAAGGTGATGATCGAATAGGCGACAACCGGTAACCCGAACTTGGCGCCAGTCACCGAGGCCAGGTGCTGCCAGATAGCCAGGTGATACAGAACTTCGGCGCCCTGCCAGAACCAGAAGATTGCCAGATCACGTTTATCAATGAGTGCAATAACGGCAAGGGGAACGAGCCATAACACATATTGCGGTGAATAGACCTTGCTGACTGCCATAACAGCGACCATGATGAAGAGCGCGACGTGGGCAAGTTTTAAAACATTAACAGTCTGCAGGAAGAAAAGTGAAAAGAGCGTGATGGCGATAAGTAAGAGCAGAACTGAAAGATAATTCTGATGCGTGAGATCTAAACCAAGGTTTGAGAGCGCATACCAAAGAGATCCCCAATCAGATCCGCGATTGAGATTAAGTGAGTAGAAGCGCCACCACCCATCAAAGGTGGTGAGAGCAACAGGCAGATTGATTGCCACAAAAGTTGCACCCACGACCGCTAAATACTTTACAAACTTCAATAACTCTTCACGTCTAAAGTAAATCAGCGCAATTGGAATAAGAAGAAAGATTGGCAAGAACTTGGTAGAGATTGCAATTCCTAAAGCAAAGGCGCTCGCATAATCTTGTTTGCGATCAAACCAATTAATTGCCAGCATCATCGCCGCAATCGCCCACAGATCCCAATTGATATAAAGAGATGCAATTGCAGCTGGTGCTAGCGGAAGTAAATATCCGAATTCCGGTCTGATGCGAAAGACAATGAGTGCGATAAAGATAAAGAGAAGTGCAAGTAGCAGCGCACTTCCATAGAAATAGTTATTTGCACCCTCTGGAATTACCTTCGCACTCGCCCACATAATGGCGCCTTGAACGACTGGATACTCAACAGAATTTTCACCGTTGTTATAAGCCCAAACCCCTTTATCTAGCCCTCTTTCACCATAGAGCGCGGGGATATCTGAATAGCAGGCGTGTACATATTGGCCGGGCGTCTTCCAACCAGTTTCGGCGCAGTAATTAAATTTTGCGAAGCTAAGTAACGAGGCAAGGAGCGCTAGAGCAATAACTACGCGGGTTGTAACGCGCATAGATCGAGCTAATCCTTCTTAACTTGGCGACCACCACTTGTCATCACAACAGGATCAAGTCCGCCGATATTTGAAGGGGCAGGAAAGCTCATGACCGGCTCATTGCGCAGCGCACCCTTCATAAATGCAGTCCAGATACGCGCTGGGAAAGATCCACCAGTGACAGATGTCAGGCCGCCAATTCCGTTAAGTGATTCAGATGCGCTATCGCGAAAGAGCGCCACAGTTGCAGAAAGTTGTGGTGTGTAACCAGCAAACCAGGCAGATGCATTTGATTGCGATGTACCAGTCTTACCTGCAGCAGGACGACCAAGGCCGAGGGCCGCAGCACCTGTTCCACCAGTGACAACGCTCTTAAGCGCATACGTTAAATCAGCCATGACCTCTTTACTAAATACTTCTTGGGTCTGTGGCTTTCCTTGATAGAGCACGCCCTTATTTGGACCAGTCACTTGAGCAACCATATATGGCTTTGAATAAACACCTTGTGCTGCAAATGTTGCATATGCATTAGCAACATCGATCACATGTGGGCTTGCCACACCGAGCGTTACAGATGGAGTTCCAATCATGGCAACTGTTTCAGGAATTCCTGCACGTCGTGCTGCGTCGACAACTTTATCTAGCCCCGCCTTAATTCCAAGAGGTACGAAGACAGTGTTAATGGAGTGTTGTGTTGCAGAAAGTAAATCAACCTGCCCCCAACCTTCATTTCCATAGTTAGCGACTTCATATGGTTTACCGAGATCATCAAATACTTGTGGTGAATCACCATTCCACATCGATGTCAGTGGAATTCCTGCTTCGAGCCCTGCAATCAGTGCGAAGGCCTTAAAGGTAGAGCCGGCTAGCGCAATTGATTGCGTTGCATCATTTAACTGGCGCACTACATAGTCGCGGCCACCATACATCGCAATGACTTCGCCAGTTCCTGGACGAATCGCAACAAGGGCGGTGTGAAGGTTTGCAGGTGCAGGCTTTGGTGTTAAACGGTTAACTGCATCAACTGCCGATGTCTGTGCGCGTTGGTCAAGAGTTGTCTTAATGACATATCCACCAACAAGTAGCTGTTCTTGAGTAAAGCCAACTTTGCTCAACTCTTTCTGAACTGAATCAATGATGTAACCCTTAGGGCCGCTGAGCTGGCCTGAGGTTGTGCGCGGTGCAATCAGTGGCATTTTCGCCGCCTTTACTTCGGCTTCGGTGATCCACTTCTTCCCGAGCATTCCATCTAATACATATTGGAATCTGGCATCAAGGCGCGCCTTATTTCTATCTCTCTGCGCTTTATCTCCAAAGAATGGGTCATAGAGACCAGGGGAGCGCAAAATACTTGCGACCACTGCCGATTGAGAGAGCGTTAACTGGTTTGCATTGCGATTGAAATACTGTTGCGCCGCAGTCTGCACACCATATGCGCCACGACCAAAGTAAATAGTGTTGAGATAGTTTTCAAGAATCTGATCTTTTGTCATTGCATTCTCTAGCTTAAGAGAGATGACTAGCTCTTTAATCTTGCGCTGAATCGTTCGGCTCGGCGTTAAAAATGCCGTCTTCGCATACTGCTGTGTGATGGTTGAACCGCCGGCGCTATTGAGGTCACCTGAGCGAATATTGTTGAGTAACGCACGAGCTATACCCGTTGCGCTAAATGCACGGTTGGAATAGAAGTCGCGATCTTCTGCTGCCATCACTGCGTAGCGAAGTTTGAGTGGAATCTTGGCTAGCGGCAGAATCTGACGGTTCTGAGTTCCAACGCGGCCAATTTCAGCGCCATTGGAATATTGAATAATTGTTGATTGGCTATTTACATAGGCGTTGGGATCAGGAATTGAAACGGTAAACCAGGCAAAGGCGAAGAGCGTTGCTCCTGCAACAAAGCTAAATCCGACAATAAATACACCTGTGCGGATTACAAATCTCTTCAACATGTTCGTAAGGTTACTAGGCAATTACCGCAACGATGGCGAAGCAAAGTCCTCGTCCTCAAGTGTTCGTTGTCTCCTTGGAGCTTTACGCTCACGACCATCGCCAAGTAAGTAGGTAGAGCAGAGATGGTTCCATGAACATTCACGACATACTTCAACTACATACACAGAGAATTCACCGAATTCTCTCTCCATCTCTAACAACTCGCCACCATTTTTAATGCGCCCAGAGAACTGGCCAAGTTGATCTCCAAATGTGTAGCGAAGTTCCACTAAAGAATCCTTCTTGCAGACTGGACACTTTCTATCTGCTTTCTCGCCATGATATTTAGCTGCGCGCATTAAGTATGGATCTGCATCGCATGCATCAACGACTCCACGGAAGAGTGCGAGCAGGGTCGCCCGCTTATCAAGTGAATAGTCGATGAATCCTCGCTTTGTTTTCATAGCAGGAGAAGAATAATCCTCTTTCATTAACTACGCTTCTCGTGTGAACCAGCGGATAACCCAACAATCGACACTGTGGCAGTTGGTGAGAGATAGAAAGCTCTTCCGTCTGCTGCGCGTTCGTTGGTCGGGTCAATTCACTGATGGGCTCTTCCAGAGCGCGCTGGCATCCTTTCTCTTATTCTCTCCAGAGCGCCAAGCAAGTGCAACGAGTGCCGCAGTTGCATTCGCTGTCGTTCTCCTTCCTTACTCAGTGATTGGCCCTTTTGTTGGAACTCTCTTAGATCGCTTCTCTAGACAGCGCGCAATACTTTTCTCTAATCTCTCGCGATCAGCAACGCTTCTAGTTATTGCATTTCTTATCTATAACGATTACACCGGAACTGTTATTACCGCATTTGTATTAATTGCATTTGGTGTTAACAGACTTATCTTGGCTGGACTTTCAGCTGGTATTCCGCTGATGACAACTCCACAAAATCTAATTACAGCCAATGCCCTTGCTGTCACAGGTGGTTCGGTCTGGGTTGTACTCGGAGGCGGACTTGGTCTTGGGCTGCGGAAAATATTCGACCGCTTCGCCTCAGCAGATCACTCTGATGCCTTTCTTATCGTTGCTGCATCTGTCGGTTATCTCATCGCCGCACTTTTGACCTCACTTCTTGCAAAGGAAGAGATTGGTCCACGACCTCATGAGATTGTCAAAGGCAGCATCACTCAAGGCCTCAAGGAGATGCGAGATGGTTTTGCCTTCCTCAGCAATCATGCAGATGCAGCACGCGGAATTGTCGCTGTTGCTATCCATCGCGGTGGTTTAACTGCACTTACTTTAACTGCGCTCTTGCTTGAGCGAAATTCATTTAATGATCCAGCAGATAGCAGTGCGGGGCTCGCCGGACTTAGCTTCACACTCAGTATTGCCGCCGTCGGTTTTGTCATCGGCGCACTCATTGCACCACGCGGAGTTGCAAAGGTAGGACGACATCGCTGGATGCGTTTATCGATTGCTGCTGCGAGTGTGAGCGCGCTCTTATTGGTTATTGATCGCAACCCAGTGTTACTTGCTGCAACCGCCTTCTTCACAGCTTTGTGTGGACAGAGCGTGAAGGTCACCAATGATGCACTTGTGCAATCCAAGATTGATGATTTCTTCCGCGGTCGCGTCTTTGCTGTCTATGACGTAGTTGTAAATGCTGCGATTGTGAGCTCATCTTTATTAGCCGCTTGGGTGCTGCCACTATCTGGTGATTCCTGGCAACTTCCTTTAGGGGTTTCAGTCGCCTGGTTCTTATGCGCGACAGTCGTGCTGCGGCCAAAGAAATTCTTTATTAGGGATGCCGTCTAGCTTTCCACCACTGCAATAACTCTTCAGTGGCTCGCTCTTCACCTAGTGGGCCGTGTTCCATACGAAGCTCCATGAGAAAATCAAGCGCTTTGCCAACATCAGCAGATGGAGAGATCCCAAGTAACTTCATTACCTGTGCGCCATCGAGATCAGGGCGGATTCTGGAAAGTTCTTCTTCCTCTGCCAACTTAGCGATGCGCTCTTCCAAGCTGTCATACGTGCGCGCTAAACGTTCAGCCTTTTTCGCGTTACGAGTCGTGCAGTCAGCGCGCGTAAGTACATGTAAATGTGTCAGTAAATCGCCAGCATCGCGCACATATCTACGCACTGCAGAATCTGTCCATTCACCGTCGCCATATCCATGGAAACGTAGGTGGAGCGCAACCAAAGTTTCAACTGCATCGATGGTCTCATTATCAAAGCGGAGCGCCTTCATGCGAGCCTTTGATAAACGCGCGCCAACGATTTCGTGGTGATGAAATGAAACTCCACCACCTTCGATGAGGTTGCGAGTCTTTGGCTTACCGATGTCATGCAGGAGTGCTGCTAAACGAATTACTAGGTTTGGTCCACCCAATCGCTCTTCTTGCGCAATCGCTTGTTCTAGAACCGTAATGGAATGTTCGTAGACATCTTTATGGTGGTGGTGCTCGTCAATTTCTAGGCGCAGCTTAGGAATTTCAGGTAGAACCATCTCTGCCAAACCTGAATCAACTAGCGCAGTAATTCCAATACGTGGATTTTCAGACATCAACATCTTGATAAATTCATCGCGGATACGTTCTGCTGAGATTATTGAAATTCTGCTCGTCATTGTGGACATCGCAGTAAATACTTCAGGATCAATTTCAAAGTTCAGTTGGCTAGCAAATCGGGCAGCGCGCATCATTCGTAGTGGATCATCGCTAAATGATTGCGCAGCACTGACTGGTGTGCGCAGCACCTTCTTTACTAAATCATCTAAGCCGCCATACGGATCGATAAACTCTGGCTCTTTACCGGTGAGCTCAAGCGCCATCGAGTTCACTGTGAAATCGCGGCGCGATAAATCGCCCTCAATGGTTTCACCAAACTCAACATCTGGGTTTCTAGAACCTTCGTCATACTTTTCAGTTCGGTATGTTGTTACTTCAACGGTTGTGTCGCCACGTTTTCCTGCAACTGTGCCGAAGAGAATTCCGGTATCCCATGTGTTATCAGCCCAACTCTTCAGAATCTTCTTGGTCTGATGTGGGTGTGCATCTGTTGTGAAATCTAAATCGTTGCCGAGTCTGCCAAGAATTGCATCGCGCACTGGGCCACCAACTAGGGCTAATTGAAAACCCTCGGCTTTAAATGCTTGCGCTAGCGAACTGGCCAGCGGGGCGCGTTCGATCAGGGAGCGAATAGCCAATTCCGCTCCCAAATTAACCTTCTCAGCGCTCACAATAGATAAGCGTAGTCGCGTAGGCTTAGCGCTATGACCCCGGCACCTAGTGCGGGCAGCGAAGGTACGAAGAAGAAACGTAGGCGCAAGCGCCCATCGAACCGCTCTCCGCAGTCTCTTAACGACTCCACCCCTGGCGAACTCAAAAAGGCTGCGCCAAAGAGTCCAAAGAATAAGCAGCCTTATGCAAAGCGCGTTGATGAAGTCAGCGCGGGCGGTTTGGTCGTAGATACAACTGGAAAGTTAGGTCTCTTAATTGGCCGCCGCGATATTAAAGATGCATCAGGAAAGCGCATCCTCTGGTCGCTACCCAAGGGCCATATTGAAGAAGGTGAAACTCCAGAACAAGCAGCCCTGCGTGAAGTTGCTGAAGAGACTGGAATTGAATCCAAGATCGAGAAATCTCTCGGCGTAATTGATTTCTGGTTTATGGCAGGCGGAAAGAGAATTCACAAAACTGTCCATCACTATCTCTTCCGTGAAGATGGTGGAACTCTGGCAGCTCAAGAGACTGAAGTAGATGAGGTCGCTTGGTTTCCACTTACCGAAATTGTTGAACGCCTTGCCTATCCTGATGAGAAGAAGTTAATTGCGCGCACCAATGCAACTCAAGAGCTGAGCGCGCTATGAGAATCACGCTAGCAAGTAAGTTGCTGGTCGTTGCCTTTCTCTCTCCATTTTTATTTATCCCGGCATCCTCAGCCAATACCCCAGTGGTTCGAATTATTGATAAACCACACCTCAATGCAGATGGCACTTTACGTAAGAATAATTTTGCTCAGTCACTTCTTCCATCTGGAAAACTTGGAAGACTTATCTTCACACCACCTAACTCCGCTAAGACTTATGTCATTGATGCAGCGCTCATTGATGAAGTCCAAAAGCTTGCGCTGAGCGATCCTGAAGATGTCACTCCAGAAGCTGTTACCGCTGCAGAAAATTGGCTCTATCGATTGAAGGCGGGAAGCGCGGATAACAAAGTTGTCGCACTTGCCTATGGCAACCCTGATGAAAAGATGCTGAAGCGGATTGCCCCGAGCGAACTGATTTTCTATACAAAATATGCGCAAAGTAAGCTGGAAAATTATCTTGAGCGGCCAGTGCTGGCACAGAACGGTTGGGCTACCGGAGCTTCCAGGCTTAGCTATGGTTTTATCAGCGACTACACAGATAATCGCAAGCTGTTGACTGGCCTTAATACTTTGACAACAGCTGCTGAAGTAATTGATCTACGTGCGCGTTTAGCTATTCCGCTAAATCCACTGCTCACGCAGAAAGAGCGTGCTTACTTCACCTACGACAACAATAAGGCTGTCGATAGAGTCTCTGAGAAGTTAAAGGTCACAGCAGGTCGTTATCAAATTACATCAAGCAGCGCCAAGCTTCCGATAACACTAGTTAACAACTTAGATACCGCATCCGTTGTCAGTGTTTCTTTAATTCCTATGAACACCCGTATCCAGATTGAAAATGTCAACAACATCACCTTGGCACCAAAATCTCGTCAGCAGATACTCGTTCCAGTAGATGTTATTGCTCCTGGATCAACGCTTGTACTTGCTCAGTTCATTAACTCAAAGGGTCTGCTCGTTGGCCAAGTTTCGAAACTAGATCTCAACGCAACCATCATTGATTCGCGTGTTGCATGGTTTACAACTGCGGCAGCCGTTCTACTCTTCTTAGGTGCAGTAACTCAATCTATCCGCCGAATCCGAAGGAGTCGTAGTGAAAAATAACGAACTCTTCCGCGCTTCAGGGATTATGGCCGTTGGCACAATTCTTTCTCGTATTACAGGATTTATCCGCGCGCTTCTCGCTGTTGCTGTTCTCGGTACCGCACTCCTTGCTGATACCTACAACGTGGCAAATACCATGCCAAATATTCTCTACAACTTACTCGTTGGCGGGGCGCTTACTGCAATCTTTGTTCCGCAGTTAGTTCGCTCATTCGGTGATGAAGATGGCGGACATGGTTTTGCATCCCGTTTAGTGACAACCATTTCAGGAATTCTTCTCCTTCTTGTCGCTGTAGGAGTGGCCTTTGCGCCCGCTCTTGTCAGAATCTACGCCCCTGAATTTTCAACGCCTGGCTTTGAAACTGAGCGTGAAATCGCCATCGCCTTTACGCGCTACTGCTTGCCACAAATTTTCTTCCTGGGCCTCTTCACAATGCTTGGCCAAGTTGCCAATGCGCGCGGGTCTTTCGCACCACTTATGTGGGCGCCAATAGCCAATAACTTGGTTGTCATCGTTGTCTTCGCAGCAATCTTGGCCTTCCAGCACACCATCACCATTGATTCGATTTCCGATTTCCAAGTTCAGTTGCTCGGTTGGGGAACAACGCTGGGCGTAGTAATTCAAGCGCTCATTCTGATTCCTGTTGTTAAGAGATCAGGAATTCATCTCCGATTGGCCTTCGGGGTCAAAGGTCTTGGTAAATCATTTGGTTTAGCGGGCTGGACTCTGCTCTACGTACTTATCTCGCAGTTGGGTTACTTGGTCACAGTAAATGTTGCCACCAGCGCCGCAGTGCGAAGTGCGCAAGCTGGAATAGAAACTGGCGTTGGATTTACTCCATATACAAGCGCTTACTACATCATGTTGCTGCCTTATTCGATTGTAACTATCTCTATTGTGACAGCGCTCTTGCCGCATCTTTCAAAACTTGCAATTTCTAAAGACTTTGAAGAAGTGCGTAAGCAATTGATCCGCGCTATTCGTATGGTGGGCGTTGTGACAGTACCGAGCGCCGTTGCGCTCTTACTCTTTGGCCCATTAATGACAGAAGTTCTCTATATGGGGATTAGCCTCGAAGATTCGCGTTACATCGGCTTTGTCTTATCTGCACTCAGCTTAGGTTTAGTTGCCTTCTCAATTAACTTAATTTTGATCCGTGGTTTTAACGCCTTTGAAGATACCAAGACTCAAGTTACCTCAGTTATTATCATTAATATCATCTCGGTTGCTCTTTCTTATCTCTTCTTAGCAACTCTCGATAGCAATTGGGTCACCGTCGGACTCGGCATCGCCTTCTCTATTAGTTATATCGTTGGGCTATTTATCACCATCTCGTTGCTGAAAAAGCATGTAGGGCGCTTACAAATCTCAGAGTTTGCGGGACAACACGGGCGTCTCTTTGCAGCATCACTCCTTGGAATGTTGCCATTCTTCGCCGTCGCACAATACTTTGGCTGGGCATATGAAGAGACAACTCTGACAATTCGCGCACTGCGCCTCTTGCTTCTCCTAGTTGGTAGCGGTCTGGCTTATCTTTTCTGTGCACGCGCACTTAAAGTGAGTGAAATCGCAGGGTTGCGCGCCTTCGCCACGCAAGTTCTGCAACGCGCTCGCAAGAAGTAGGAAGAGCACACGCGGTACTCTGCGCACATGAGCACTGAAGTACGCGAACTCGTCATTGTTGGATCAGGTCCTGCCGGTTACACCGCAGCTATCTACGCAGCCCGCGCGCAGCTCAACCCAGTTATCTATGAAGGTTCAGTCACCGCAGGTGGTGCGCTGATGAATACAACAGAGGTTGAAAACTTTCCAGGATTTATCGATGGAATCATGGGACCAGATCTCATGGATAACATGCGTAAGCAATCAAAGCGATTTGGCGCAGAACTTATTACCGACGATGTTGTCGAGATGGATTTAACTGGCGATATCAAAATTATTAAAGATGGCTCTGGCAATACCGTTAAGGCACGCGCCGTAATTCTTGCAATGGGCTCTGCCTATCGCGAGATTGGGTTAGAGAACGAGACGCGTCTCTCTGGTCGCGGCGTTTCATGGTGTGCAACATGTGATGGTTTCTTCTTCCGCGATCAAACAATTGCAGTCGTTGGTGGCGGAGATTCAGCAGTGGAA
This sequence comes from Bifidobacterium breve, assembly GCA_945889195.1. Lineage (GTDB taxonomy): Bacteria > Actinomycetota > Actinomycetes > Nanopelagicales > Nanopelagicaceae > Planktophila. The sequence continues at coordinate 8,821 of CAMDBB010000015.1, read as the reverse complement.
GAAGCTACCTTCTTAACAAAGTTTGCATCAAAGGTTGTCTTGATTCACCGCCGCGGCGAACTTCGCGCTTCAAAGATTATGCAGGACCGCGCTCTGAATAACCCAAAGATTGAGATGCTCTGGCATACCGAAGTCACCGATGTATTAGGCGCAGAAAAGGTAGAGGCGCTCCAGCTTCGCAACACAGAGACCGGTGAAGTCTCACAGCGCGACTTCACAGGCCTCTTTGTCGCAATCGGGCATATTCCACGCTCTGAACTTGTTACATCTTCTATAACTCTCGATAACGAGGGTTATGTAAAGGTCGAAGGTCGCTCAACGCGAACAAACCTTGCTGGCGTCTTTGCTTGTGGTGACTTGGTGGATCACACCTATCGCCAAGCGATTACTGCAGCAGGTTCTGGTTGCCAGGCGGCGTTAGACGCTGAAAAATTCTTATCCCACTAGTAACCTAACCAAGTTGATAACGAGAATAGATAAATAGGAGTAAAGATGAGCGCACCAATGAAGGTCACAGCAGCAGATTTCGATCAGATAGTCCTCAAGAGCAGCACGCCAGTGCTCGTGGATTTCTGGGCTGAATGGTGCGGGCCTTGCCGCGCAATCGCTCCCATTCTCGATGATATTGCCGCCGAGCACGGAGATAAGCTGAAGATCGTCAAGCTCAATACTGACGAAGAATCAGCGATTGCAATTAAGTACGGAGTTACATCAATTCCAATGCTAAACGTCTATGTCAATGGTGAAGTTGTAAAGACAATTATTGGCGCAAAGCCAAAGCCTGCTCTTCTTAAAGAGCTCGAAGGGTTTATTTAATTCACCGACCCTTGCGGGTTAATGGGATTACAAGCCTATGAAAGAGATGTCTCCTGATGAGATCCGCTCTTTCCAACAAGGGCGCGGCCTACATGTCACCGGCGAACTCAACGAAGCGACTCTGCGCGCACTCGATGAAGCGCGCTGGAAGCTAGGAGATCGCTCTCTTAACTTGCAGCCATCTCCGATGATGCGTGGTGATGATGTTGCAGCTCTGCAATCTCGCCTTACTGAGATGGGTTTTAATTGCGGTCGCGTTGATGGAATCTTCGGTGAGATCACTGAATCTGCAGTAAAAGAGTTTCAGAAATCTGTTGGGGTTAAAGTTGATGGCAAATGTGGCCCTGCCACAATCATCGCGTTGCTTCGTCTTACCAAGATTGTTTCAGGTGGTGCACCTGCAGCACTTCGTGAAAGTGCAGCGCAGAAAAATCGTGGGCCAGCTCTTGCCAATAAAGTCATCGTTCTTGATCCAGGTTCTGAAAGCCACGAAGCAGAGATTGTCTATGACGTAGCTCAGCGCATCGAAGGTCGTTTGCTCGCACTTGGCGCTAGCGTCTTTCTTACTCGCGGCGCACAGAACAGCCCAAGTGAAGCTGAGCGAATCTCTTTTACAAATAAGAGCAGTGCTGATCTATTAATTTCATTGCATGTAGATCACCATAAGAACCCGCAAGCTCGTGGAGTTGCAACCTTCTTCTATGGCAGCGATCAACATGGAATTCATTCAATTGTGGGAGAAAAATTCGCATCGTTGGTACAGCGAGAAATTTGTGCCCGTACCGATTTCATCAACTGTCGTAGCCATGCAAAAACTTGGGATTCACTCCGTCTGACTAAAGCGCCGGCAGTGCGCGTTGATCTTGGGTATTCCAGTAGTGAAAGCGATGCCACCCGCCTTGCACAGGCAGATTTTCGCAACGCTATTGCTGAAAGTTTTGTGATTGCAATCCAGCGCCTCTATTTAGCTGCTGAAGATGATGCAAAGACCGGAACTTTACGTATTTCAGACCTGCGTAATGCAGGCATCCGCCGCTAAATCCATCACAACCATTGATGCCCGTATGGGAGACTTCTCCGTATGTCCGACATTTCAATTCGCTATCAGACCGGTGCTCCGCAGAATCTCGAGAAGAGATTTGCCACACGAGCCGCCGGAATGTTGCCCTCTGAAATTCGTGCGCTCTTCGCTGTTGCTTCCCGCCCAGAGATAGTTTCACTCGCTGGCGGAATGCCAAATCTTTCTGCACTTCCTATGGAGATGATGGCTGGCGTTGTTAATGAATTGATTTTGACCAACGGAGCTGAAGCTCTGCAATACGGTAGCGGCCAAGGACATCCAAAACTTCGTGAACAGATCTGCGATGTGATGGCGCTTGAAGGAATTCGCGCAAACGCTGACGATATTGTTGTTACAACAGGTTCACAGCAAGCACTTGATCTCATCTCACGAATCTTTATTGATCCAGGCGATGTCGTTCTTGTTGAAGCCCCTTCTTATGTCGGAGCTCTCGGAACATTCCGCCAATATGAAGCATCTGTAGTCCACGTTGAGATGGACCACGATGGACTTGTTCCTGATTCACTCCGCGCAGCTATCAAGAGCGTGCGCGCTGCAGGGCGCAAGATTAAATTCCTTTATTTAATTCCTAATTACCAGAATCCAACTGGCGTCTGCCTGCCAGCTGATCGCCGCACTGAAATTCTGGCAATCTGCCGCGAAGAAGAGATTTTTGTCGTTGAAGATAATCCTTATGGGCTACTTGGTTTTGATAAGCCATCACCGAATGCAATGCGCGCAGAAGATTCTGAGAACGTTATCTATCTCGGCTCATTCTCAAAGACAATCGCATCTGGCCTACGTGTTGGTTGGGCGCTGGTGCCGCAATCACTCAAAGATAAATTGGTAATCGCCTCTGAATCTTCAATTTTATGTCCTTCAAACTTTACCCAGTTAACAATCTCAAGCTACCTGGCAGATCAGCCATGGCGCGATCAGATTGCTAGCTTCTGTGAGCTCTATAAGGTGCGTCGCGATGCGATGCTAGAAAGCCTTGAAGAGCACTTCCCACAGGAAGCAACATGGACAAAGCCTGGTGGAGGTTTCTATGTCTGGGTTAATTTGCCAGCAGAGATTGATACCAAAGCGTTGATGCCTAAGGCGATTGTTGCCAAAGTCGCCTTTGTTCCAGGAAATGCTTTCTATGCAGATGGTCTTGGCTCTTGGTCGATGCGACTTTCATACTGCCACCCAACTCCAGAACGAATTCGCGAAGGCGTTAAGGCGCTCGGTGGAGTTATTAAGCAAGAGATGAAGCGTCGTGGAACCGCCCTTAATTAATACGCTTTAGCCTTCGATTAAATCAACGATACGTTGTAGATCTTCATTTCCTGAATATTCAATCACAATCTTGCCTTTGCTTGTTCCTGCCTGCACAGTCACGCGGGTATCGAGGTAATCGCTCAATACTTCTGCAGCTGCAAGGCTCGCTCCTGATACACCTTTGGTAGCAGCTTTCTTGGCGGGCTTACCTGTTGCAGGCTTAAGAGTTGTAATGATCTCTTCAACAGCGCGAACGCTCAGGCTCTCGGCCACGATACGAGAAGCTAACTTTTCGATCTCTGCAGAATCTGTGAGTGATAAGAGTGCGCGAGCATGTCCTGCTGAGATTACTCCTGCTGCGACTTTGCGTTGTACTGAATCTGGCAGGTTCAGTAAGCGCATTGTGTTTGAAATCAGTGGTCGTGAACGCCCTAACTTAAGAGCGAGCTCTTCATGTGTGCAGCCAAAATCGCTCAGTAGTTGAGCATAGGCGGCGCCTTCTTCAAGTGGGTTGAGCTCGCTGCGATGGATATTTTCAATGAGCGCTTCACGAAGCAGTTCATTATCTGGAGTCTGTCGAATAATGACAGGAATACTTGTGAGGCCGGCAAGTTTTGCAGCGCGGAAGCGGCGCTCGCCCATGATTAATTCATATTTGTTTTCAGCGACTTTACGTACTACTGGTGGTTGCAAAATTCCGATTGATTTAATTGATGCAACAAGTTCTGCCATCGCCTCTTCGTTAAAGACGGTACGAGGTTGACGTGGGTTTGGCGAAATTTGTGAGACCGGAACTTCATTCTGTTGCGCAACTTCAGTGCCAGCAACTGTGAGTGAAGTTGGAATCAGTGAATCAAGATTGGTGCCGAGTCCGCCGCGCTTAGTTGCCATTATGCAATTCCACCTTTGTAATTGATGCTGACAACATTTGAATTAAATTTTGAATTAAAGTCGCTTTCTATTACTGGTTTTCCGCGCTCTGCAATTTCGCGGGCAACCTGCATATAGGCAATTGCTCCTGGTGATAGCGGATCGTAAGTCATCACAGTCTGGTTATAGGAAGGCGCCTCTGAAACACGTACTGCGCGCGGAATTGGAATATCAATGAGCTCATTAGGAAAATGTGAGCGAACATTTGCTGCAACATCATTTGATAGACGTGTGCGTGAATCAAACATAGTTAAGACAATCGTAGAAAGATTTAGGTTTGGATTGAGGCGCTTCTTCACAACCGAATAGGTTTCAAGTAGTTGCGACAAACCTTCGAGCGCGTAGTACTCAGTTTGAATTGGGATCAACAACTCTTTCGATGCAGCAAATGCATTGATGGTTAGCAAACCAAGTGATGGTGGGCAATCGATAAAGATGTAATCGTAATTTGCACTCACTTCATCGATTGCAGCTTTTAGTTGTAGCTCGCGCGCAACCATTGAGACTAAATTAATTTCCGCATTCGCTAGCGATGTATTTGATGAGATGCAATCAAGGGCGGGAAAACCGGCAACCTTCTTTACAACTTCACTCATCGATGTGTTGCCCATTAATACTTCGTAGACACCGGCGCTATCACGATGTTCAACGCCGAGGGCGGTCGATGCATTGCCCTGTGGATCTAAATCGATAACGAGGACCCGAAGGCCACCCATCGCCATAGCTGCTGCGATATTGACGGTGGTGGTGGTCTTGCCGACCCCACCCTTCTGGTTGGCCACGGTAAAGATCCGGGTTGAGGCTGGCTTTGCCATCGCCTCTTTGAGGCGGCGAACCCCTACTACCTTCGCGGGTGTTTCACGTGAAACTTCGTCAGCCATAGACGAATCTAAGCACGGTACCTAGGCGCCTTTGCGCAGCTCGACTATCCGTCCGAGCCCAATCCCCTCTAACTCAATCTCGTGCAGGACGGCGTTCTTCACGCCCTCCATCTCAGCTGCTGCCGACTCCCCCTTCATCGCAAGGAGGGCGCCTCCAGTTTTGACCATATGCCAGCTGATCTTCTTTAGCTTCTCAAGTGGGGCAACGGCCCTTGCGGTGACAAAATCTGCGCTCTTCTTAACATCCTGGGCTCGCCCGCGGATAACCTCAATATCAAGGCCAGTGGTCGCCTCCTTCAAAAAATCGACTCTACGCTCAAGGGGTTCGATTAAGGTAACCTTCAAGTCAGGTCTGGCTAGGGCTACCACTATGCCGGGTAGGCCCGCCCCTGATCCGATATCGAAGAGGGATGCCCCCTGAGGCAGCAGCTTGGTAACTGGCAGGCAGTTAAAGATATGGCGATCCCAGATGCGCTCGCCTTCGCGGGGCCCAATGAGGCCGCGCTCAATACCTGCGCTCGTCAAAAATTCGGCAAATGCCCGGATTTCAGCCTCACGCTCTGGGAAGTAGCGGCCGACTAGCCCCTCTACTGACTGTTCCACGTGAAACAGGCTATGCCGGGTAGATGACTACGAAGCGGTTTGGATCTTCGCCATCAGATTCTGAGGTCAGCCCCAAGGTCTGGATTGTGTCGTGGATGATCTTGCGCTCAAAGGCGTTCATTGGATCAAGCTTGATTGAGTTGCCGGTGGTCTTCGCCTCTTCCGCCATCTTCTCAGCTAGCGCAGTCAGCTCCTTACGGCGGCCGGCGCGGAAGCCTTCGATATCGAGCATCAAACGGCTGCGATCTCCGGTCGAGGTCTGAACCGCGAGGCGAGTCAGCTCTTGGATAGCATCCAAAACTTCACCTTCAGGGCCCACGAGGTGGCGGAGCTTGCCGCCCACGATTGCAAGAGATGCGCGCCCATTTTCGACATCGATATCGATATCTCCATCGAGGTCAGCAATATCGAGCAAGCCTTCTAGGTAGTCGGCGGCGATATCGCCCTCTTCCTCAAGCTTTGCCACGCTCTTTGGCGCCTTCGCCTCTCTTGGCTCAGTTGCTTCTACAACTTCTTCTACAGTCTCAGTAACTTCTGACATCTGATGTCCCCTTTAGTATATTTAAAAAGTTTTTGTTGGTAATTGTCCGTTTATTTATTCTTCTTCTTTTTCTTCTTTGGCTGTTTACGTTGGCCTTGGACCTCAGGCTGCTGTTCTTCGGTCTGGTCAATCTCATTGGTTGCTCCCGCTGTCGCGTCGAGCTTGTTCTTCGCTGCGCGCTTTCGCTGCAGCTCTTCATACGCAGGAGATCCTGGCGTTGGGTTTCGCTTAATGACGTAGTACTGCTGTCCCCATGTCCACAAGTTTGTTGTCGACCAGTAAATCAAAACTCCAACTGGGAAGTTAACGCCAGAGATAGCGAAAATTACTGGGAATGCGTACAACATAATTTTCTGTTGTTGCAACATCATATTGTTACTTGCATCCATCTTTGGCATGCCCTTAACCATCAACTGACGCTGCGTTGTAAATGTTGTCGCTGACATAAAGATAATCAAAATAACGGTAACGATTTTTACTGTTGTATCAGGTGAACCTAAGAAGGTCTGTGAAATCTTTGCACCGAAGAATGTTGCCTGCGCTGCTGAATCTAGGTACTCGCCTTTAAGGAATCCACGTGCGATTGGCGCTGATACACCCGCATCAGTCTTTGCAGCGATTCCATTAAGAACGGTAAAGAGTGCGAAGAAGATTGGTGCTTGCGCAAGAATTGGGAAACATGATGCAAGTGGGTTTGTCTTATGCTCTTTGTAGAGCTTCATCATCTCTTCTGATTGCTTCTGGCGATCATCTTTAAACTTCTTCTGAATCTCTTTCATCTGTGGCTGCAGCGCAGTTAGCGCGCGCTGTGACTTAATCTGCTTAACAAAGAGGGGGATCAAAATGATTCGAATAAGAACCACTAGGCCCATGATTGAGAGAGTCCATGTCACACCAGAATCTGTACCGAATATCGGAGTTAGACCTTTATGGATAAGGACAATAACTCCTGATACGAAGTTATAGAGAGGATCGAGAATAAAACCCATTAGAGAGCGCCCACCACTTCTTTTTTATCGCTCTTACGAGCATCTGCAGAATCGAGGTATTCATCAACGTAATCAACGCCGCCATGTGACCATGGATTGCAACGCATCAACCGCCATGCCGCCATGCCCACACCTTTAACGCCGTAACGTCGAACAGCTGTGATCGCATAGTTAGAACATGATGGGTAATACTTACAACGCGGTGAAGATACAGATGAGAATGCTTGGTAGATGCGCACAGGGATTGCAAAAAGTAGGCGCATCATTTGCTCGCCACCTTCGCGCTCTTTGCGGAAAGCTTTGAGATAAGTTCGAGAATTTCAGAAGCGATGTTCTTATCGCCATCTTGCTTTAGTGCGCGGATAACCAGTAGCGAGCCGGTTGGAAGATTAGAAATAGTTGGCGCAACAGCGTGGCGAACTTTTCGGGCTAGGCGATGACGGGCAACTGATCCGCCGACAGATTTATTAATAATGAGCCCGCACTTTGCTGAATCGTTATTTGTGACAGGTGAGATGTAGAGATATCCAACAAAGTGTTCAGTGGTAACTCGAACCCCGCTCTTTGTAGCGCGAGCGAAATCAGAGCTTGCAGTTAAACGTGCGCCTTGAGGAAGCACGAAGATCCCTTAGCTGCTCTTAACCTTACGCAGAGAGCTTTGAGCGGCCCTTGGTGCGGCGAGCAGAGAGAATTGCACGTCCTGCACGGGTAGCCATGCGGGCGCGGAAGCCATGCTTCTTGGCGCGGCGACGCGTATTTGGCTGGAAGGTGCGCTTTGTCATGAGAACTCCAAAATCTGTGAGGCGCGCTTGCGCCTGGTGCGGTTGATCGGTTTAGAAATACGGGGGAAGCAAGGAGGCAACAGTACGTTTGTGGATAGCCGCTGGTCAAACTCGCCGATTGCCCCCTCTTCAACCCTCTAGGTGTGGATAACCACTTGCTATTTAGCCAAATGGGGTCTACTTTGCGGGTTCTCCACAGGCATCCGTCGAAATCGGTCTGATTTAGAGGCTAAACCCCTACTTTAGACCACAGCCTGTGGATAACATTGTGGATAGACCTGGGGGCTGAAAATGGCAGTTGTAGATGTTGAACTGTCCGAGCTCTGGGCCCGCGTCGTAGACCATGTCTCGGCCGGCGAACCTCAGCATCGCGCCTTCTTGGCGATGACCAAGCCTCTAGGTCTTCTACAAAAAGAAGGTGGGGCCACCAGCCTCTTGGTAGCTGCCCCAAATGCCTTCGCAAAAGATGTTCTTGAATCTAGGCTCCGCACAGTTGTTAATGAAGTCCTCACCGCCGAACTCGGTGAAAAGGCCAATATTGCAGTGATGGTCGATGAAACCATCGAACTCGAAGATCTGCCGGCTCCAACTGTCACTATCGAAACAGTGGCTGCTCGCCCAGGTACAGGTCGCGAAGAAGAGTCGGCCCGTAAATCAGACGAGCCATCTCAATTAAATGCGCGCTACATCTTTGAAACTTTTGTTATCGGTGCATCCAACCGTTTTGCACATGCCGCAGCTGTAGCGGTGGCCGAAGCGCCAGCTAAGGCATACAACCCGCTCTTTATCTACGGCGAATCAGGTTTGGGTAAGACCCACTTGCTCCACGCAATCGGTGCATACGCCAAAGAGTTATATGGCAATGTGCGCGTGCGTTACGTATCTTCTGAAGAGTTTACTAATGACTTTATTAACTCGATCCGTGACGATAAAGCCACTGCTTTTCAGCGTCGATA
>CAMDBB010000014.1 GCA_945889195.1 Bifidobacterium breve | reverse complement strand
GCTGGATGTCGATGATGTAGATGCCATTGCGTTCTGTGAAAATAAAACGCTTCATCTTTGGATTCCAACGACGAGTCTGGTGTCCGAAGTGGACTCCGCTGTCGAGGAGTTCGCGCATTGTTACTACTGCCATGACGGCACGCTCCTTCATAGGTTTTTTGTGCGCAGCACTAAAAAACCTGCTCGGTTAATGTCCTAGCGATTTACTAAGACCGTCGCACCTACAACGCCGACCAACAATTTCTTATTGGACCGAAGTGGCTTGTATTCCCTGCGAAGCAGTTCATACATAGGTGCTGAGATGTCACCAATCTCGCGATTGATGCAGGGCAAATCTTACCTGCCGCCAAGGGGTGCAAAATCCAGGGTCTATGCCCTGGGATGAGCCTGCTTAAATGCTTTTTGAAGTCTTTCAGTCGATACATGGGTATAAATCTGGGTTGTAGCTAATGATGCGTGTCCCAATATCTCTTGGACTGTGCGCAGATCCGCTCCCCCTTCGAGAAGGTGAGTGGCAGCGCTATGGCGAAGCGCATGTGGCCCCATTCGCTCTGCGCCCTCAAGGGCTGAGAGAGCTTCATAGACAATCGTGCGCACTGTTCGCTGATCAATACGCTTTCCACGTGCACCAAGAAATACCGCACTTCCAGATTTATCGTTGAGTAAATCGGTGCGAGCGTTCTTTATCCAGTTATTGAGCGCCTTCATAGAAGGTGCTCCCAGCGGAATCGTGCGCTCCTTATTTCCCTTACCTAATACGCGAATCGTGTTGCGCGCATAATCAATGTCATCAAGATCTAACCCACATAACTCAGATACACGAGCGCCTGTGGCATAGAGCAATTCAACAATCGCACAGTCGCGAATCGACATCGAACTCTCTTCTTCAGCGACTCGCGTTGCAAGTGAATCCATCGCCGTCGTTGCATCAGAGATTGAGAGCACATCAGGAAGAGTGCGATGAGCCTTTGGCGTTGCCAGCGTTGCGCCCACATCCTTTGCCAGATAACCGTTCTTTGTCGCCCATTTAGTAAAGAGGCGAATCGATGTAGCGCGACGTGAAAGCGTGGTGCGCGCCCCGCCCTTTACCTGCTGCGTTGCAAGCCATGAGCGGATATGAGCCAAGCTGATATCGCCAACTGATGAAACTTTCTGAAGCGTTAAATGCTCAAAGAAACTATCGAGATCGCCAACATAGGCACGGACTGTATGTACAGATAAGTTGCGCTCTTTTTCGAGATGATGAACGTAGCCCCTATGCGCATTCTCGAAATCGCTCATGCGAGTATTTACTCTGGTTTTCTTCCCTGACGTAATAGTCCAAAGGTAAGGGCATCTTCTAAAGCCATGGCCGATGCTGCAATCACGTTCTCATGAACGCCCACTGTGTTCCATTCACCCTTGCCATCAGAAGTTTCAACAAGGACGCGAGTAACCGCACCTGTGCCGAGGCGCCCTTCGAGGATACGAACCTTGTAATCGGTAAGTTCAAGGGATGCGAGCTCTGGATAAAGTTGATTGAGGCCATCGCGCAGTGCATTATCGAATGCGTTGACGGGACCATTTCCAACTCCAGAGCATGTGATCTCTTTGCCCTGTGCGGTAACAGTTACTTCTGCTTTAGTCACGATGTCATTCTTTACGCCACGTTCGGTTGTAGTCAGCCAGTGATCGATGGTGAAAAATGATGGGCGCTTTCCTGTGGCTTCTTCGCGCAGAAGAAGTTCGAAAGATGCATCGGCTGCTTCGAAGGTGAAGCCGCGAGATTCCATCTCTTTTACTCGTTCTACTACGCGACCAATGAGTTCGCGGTCTCCCCCAAGGTCTACGCCAAGTTCCATAGATTTAAGTTCGATAGATGCTCGTCCTGCCATATCTGAAACAAGCATGCGCATATCGTTTCCGACAGAAGATGGATCTTCATGTTGGTACAGAGACGGATCAACCTTGATTGCAGAGGCATGGAGACCTGCCTTGTGAGCGAAGGCTGATACGCCGGTATATGGCTGGCGAGGGGAAGGAGAAATATTGGTCACTTCAGCAACAGCATGCGAAATACGGAAAGCTTCACGGAGCGCGTTCTTAGGAAGAACTTCCTTCTTCTTCTTGAGCTCTAAGTTAGCGATGATGGTGACAAGGTCTGCATTTCCAGTGCGTTCGCCATATCCATTAAGAGTTCCTTGAACGTGGGTTGCACCTGCAGCGACTGCAGCCATTGAGTTGGCAACTGCGCAACCGGTGTCGTTATGGCAATGAATTCCAAGGCGAGCAGAGGTTGCACCTAAGACATCGTGAACTACATTGGCGATCTCATCAGGCAGCATGCCACCGTTGGTATCGCAGAGCGCTGCAACATCAGCACCCGCTTCCATCGCAACGCGAATGACTTCAAGTGCATAGGCGCGATTGGCGCGATAGCCATCGAAGAAGTGTTCTGCATCCAGAAAAACGCGCTGACCTTCTTGGCGCAGATGTGAAATCGAATCACGAATCATTGCGAGGTTCTCATCAAGGGATGTCTTAAGAGCCAAATCAACATGGCGGTCATATGCCTTGGCAACGAGAGTTACTGCAGGAGCGCCTGAATCTCGGAGCGCACCGAGTAATACATCATCGGCTGCCTTCACATTTGGGCGACGAGTTGCACCGAAGGCCACAAAGGTGGCGTTCTTTAGCTTGAGCTCTTTCTTAGCGAGAGCAAAGAATTCAGTGTCCTTGGGATTAGCTCCTGGCCATCCACCTTCAATAAAGCCAACGCCTAAATCATCAAGGTGGCGCGCAATCGTTAACTTGTCGTGGACAGAGAGATTGAGGCCTTCTTGCTGTGCACCATCTCGAAGAGTGGTGTCATAGATGTGGAGGGCTTCCTTGTCTAGGGTCACAGAGAAACCTTCTTCACCCAGCCATGCCTATCGGCGATGGTGCCGTGTTGAATTCCAAGGAGGTGGTTTCGAATCTGCATGGTGATTGGTCCTGGTTGTCCATCTCCTGTTACCCAAGTACCCATCGCAGATTTTGCTTGTCCTACAGGAGAGACTACGGCTGCAGTTCCGCAGGCAAAGATTTCAGTGATGTCGCCCGATGTAACGCCATCTCGCCAATCATCGATCGAGAGCATGACTTCATCTGTCTTGTAACCAAGATCTTTAGCTACAGAAAGAATTGAATCGCGAGTGATTCCAGGAAGCAGTGTTCCGGTTAGCTTTGGAGTAATAACTGTTGCATCAGCACCTTTACCCTTAACGAAGTAAAGGTTCATGCCGCCCATCTCTTCAATCCACTTACGCTCTTTGGCATCAATCCAGACAACTTGATCGCAACCTTCTTTTGCAGCAGCCTTTTGTGCAACGAGGGATGCTGCGTAGTTTCCGCCGCACTTTGCCTCGCCTGTTCCACCAAGGGCAGCGCGAACATATTCAGTTGAGATCCAGACAGAGACAGCTTTTGATGGATCAAAGTAGGCACCTGCTGGGGTTGCGATAAGAATGTAGGTCGCTTTATTTGTTGGGCGAACACCCAATCCAACTTCAGTGGCAATCATGAATGGGCGAATGTACAAAGATTCGCCAACTTTTCCTGGGGTCCAACCTGCATCGTGCTTCACGAGAGTATGAACAGTTTCCAAGAAGAGCTCTTCTGGCATTTCGGGAAGCGCTAAACGATGAGCAGATTTTGCAAAGCGACGCGCATTTGCTTCAGGGCGAAAGAGTGAAATGCCGCCATCAGGTTGGCGATATGCCTTCATTCCTTCAAAGATTTCCTGGCCGTAATGAAAGACTGCAGTTGCAGGATCTAAAGTCAGTGGGCCATATGGCTTTAACTCTGGCTCTTGCCAACCAGTGCTTTCAGTCCACTCGCAGACGACCATGTGGTCGGTGTAATACTTTCCAAAACCACAGTTAGCGACCTTTTCTTCGCGCTCTGCCGTTGGAACTGCGTGTGGATTGAGATTAATCTTCATTTACTTCACCAATTCTGCTAAAGCTGAACCGATTTCGGTGGTGCCACGCTTGCTATCGCCTCGTGATACTAAATCGCTAGCCACAGCCTTTTCAACATCTATTGCTGCATCAGATAAACCAAGGTGATGAAGCATCATCGCAACTGACATCACTGTCGCAGTTGGATCTGCGATGTTCTTGCCAGCGATATCTGGTGCAGAGCCATGAACCGGCTCAAACATTGATGGGAACTTGCCGGTTGGGTTGATATTTCCTGAAGCGGCAAGGCCGATTCCGCCGCAGATAGCTGCTGCGATATCAGTCAAGATATCTCCGAAGAGGTTATCTGTGACGACAACGTCAAAGCGCTCTGGGTTGGTAACAAAGAACATCGATGCGGCATCAACGTGTAAGTAATCAGTTGTAACGGTTGGAAACTCTTTAGCAACTTCATTAAAGGTGCGAGTCCATAGGCTGCCCGCGCGAGTAAGCACGTTGTTCTTATGTACCAAGGTAAGTTTCTTTCGATCACGAGCTGCGGCTCGTGCAAAGGCATCTCGGATAACGCGCTCAGCGCCACGACGAGTGTTGAGTGATTCCTCAGTTGCAATCTCTGCATCTGTACCTTCAGCCAGTACGCCGCCAGCGCCTACGTATGGGCCTTCAGTTCCTTCGCGGACAACGATGAAATCGATAGGTGCCTTTGTTGCAAGTGGACCAGTAACTCCTGGCATCAACTTTGCAGGGCGTAAGTTGATGTAATGATCAAAGGCGAAGCGCAACTTAAGAAGTAGACCTCGCTCAAGAACGCCGCTTGGAACTGTTGGGTCCCCTACTGCGCCAAGCAAGATGACATCGGCCTTGGCGAGCTCTGCCAAAACTGAGTCAGGAAGTACTTCGCCGGTGCGATGCCAATAACCTGCACCTAAATCGTAGTTAGTCTTATTAAATGTGACGCCGTATTTAGCGGCAACAACATCGAGAACTTTAAGACCCTCAACAACAACTTCGGTGCCGATTCCATCACCTGGAATTACTGCAAGGTTGATTGTGCGCGCCATTAGTTCACCAAAGTAACTGAACGAACGAGCTCTGCACCAGTCTCTTTCTTGACTGTTTCAGCAACTGCATCAGAGACAGGAGAATCAACAGTGATAGCCATCAGAGCGCTTCCGCCTGCTGACTCGCGAGCAACCTGCATTCCTGCGATGTTGATCTTTGAACTACCTAGTGCGTTTCCAACTGCGCCAACAACGCCTGGCTTATCTGCATAACGCAAGAAGAGCAAGTTATCTGTTGGAGGAAGGTCAAGATCAAAGTTATCGATAGCAATAATTTTCTCAACCTTACGTATACCCATCAGAGTTCCATCAACCTTGATTGATTTGCCATTTGAAAGCGCTGCATGAAGTGAAATCATGCTGCGGTATTCGTGGCTTTCCGGAGTTGTAGTTACAGATGAAGTAACGCCGCGTTCTGCGGCAAGTCCTGGAGCATTGACGTAGGTAACGTCTTCGCAACCTGAGGCAACAAGAGCGCCCTTAAGCGCGCTGATTGCGAGGATTGATGAATCATGTCCTGAGATATCGCCCTTGACGGTGATATCCATAGAAACTGGAGTCTCGCCTGCAATTGCAGTTGCAATCTGTGCCATCTTCTCAACAAGTGGAAGTGAGGGACGGATCTCGTCGTGGATTGCTCCACCCTTAACGTTGACTGCATCCGGTACCAATTCGCCAGCGAGTGCTTTGCGCACTGAGACAGCGACTGCGATACCTGCACGTTCTTGCGCTTCATCAGTTGATGCACCTAAGTGCGGTGTTGCAACAACTTGATCAAGCTGGAATAGAGGTGAATCAGTGCATGGTTCGGTGACATAAACATCAAGGCCAGCACCTGCAACGCGACCTTCAGTGATTGCGTCATATAAGGCTGCTTCATCAAGTACTCCACCGCGGGCGGCGTTGATGATGCGAACTTCCTTCTTGACCTTCTTGAGCGCTTCGACGCCAATAAGGTTTGCAGTCTCTTTTGTCTTCGGCAAGTGAATGGTGATGAAGTCAGAACGCTTTAAGAGATCATCGAGTTCAACGAGTTCGACCCCAAGTTGCGCAGCCTTTGCTGGTTGCAAATATGGATCGTAGGCAATGATGTTCATACCAAATGCCTGCATGCGATGAGCAACAAGCTGACCAATGCGACCGAAGCCAACTACGCCGAGAGTCTTTTCAAAGAGTTCGGCGCCTGTGTACTTAGAGCGAGCCCACTTTCCAGCCTTGAGGGCTGCGTGTGCTGGTGAGATAAAACGAGCAGAGGCGAGCAATAGTGAGATCGCTAGCTCTGCAGCAGAGACAATATTTGATGTTGGTGCATTAACAACCATGACGCCCGCGGCCGTTGCAGCGGGAATATCAACGT
Organism: Bifidobacterium breve; assembly: GCA_945889195.1. GTDB lineage: Bacteria > Actinomycetota > Actinomycetes > Nanopelagicales > Nanopelagicaceae > Planktophila. The sequence goes on along the minus strand of CAMDBB010000014.1, from coordinate 14,524 downwards.
TATCAAGGCCAACACCGGCCCGAGCAATAACCTTTAAACCTTTTGCTGCAGCGATTGCTTCAGCATCCATTTTGGTCGCAGAGCGAATCAGCACTGCATCAACGCCAGCGCCGAGAGCTGCTAGAAGTTCTGCGCGGTTTGCACCATCGCAATTACGAACTTCAAAGTCAGGACCTAGAGCATCAAGCGTTGCAGAGCTGAGTTCTTCAGCAATCAGAACGACAGGTTTAGCCACGCGCCGCACTTCCTTCTTTGTAGTCATCCTTGTTGGAGTTCTTCATCCAGCTAAACATCTTACGAAGTTCGCGTCCAACGCCTTCGATGATGTGTACCTCACCCTTTGCGCGAAGCGCCTTAAATTCAGGAGCTCCTGCTTCTTGGTCATCGATAAAGCGCTTAGCAAATGCACCAGATTGAACATCAGCAAGTACTGCCTTCATGTTCTCCTTCACGCGTGGATCAATAACGCGTGGACCTGATACGTAATCGCCGAATTCAGCGGTGTCAGAGACTGACCAACGCTGCTTTGCAATTCCACCTTCGTACATCAAGTCAACAATCAACTTGAGTTCGTGCAGGCACTCAAAGTACGCAACTTCTGGCTGGTATCCAGCTTCCACGAGAGTTTCAAAGCCGTACATAACGAGCTGTGATGCTCCACCGCAGAGAACTGCTTGTTCTCCAAAGAGATCTGTCTCAGTCTCTTCAGTAAATGTTGTGAGGATTCCACCTGCGCGAAGTCCACCGATTGCTTTTGCGTAAGACAAGGTAAGTGGCCATGCGTTACCAGTTGAATCTTGCTCAACGGCCACGATTACTGGAACTCCACGACCTGCTGAGTATTCACGACGAACCAAGTGGCCTGGACCCTTTGGTGCAACCATGCAGACATCAACATCTGCAGTTGGCTTGATGTAACCGAAACGAATATTGAATCCGTGGCCGAAGAAGAGAGCATCGCCCTTCTTAAGGTTAGGCAAGATTGATTCTGTATAGATGTGGCGCTGCACGTGGTCTGGCGCCAAAATCATGATGACGGTCGCTTCTTTCACAGCTTCAACAACTGATACAACGCGAAGCCCTTCAGCCTCAGCCTTTGCACGTGATGGTGAACCTTCCTTAAGACCAACGCGGACATCAACGCCAGAATCACGCAAGCTCAAAGCATGTGCGTGGCCTTGTGAGCCGTAGCCGATAATCGCAACCTTGCGACCTTGGATGATTGATAGATCTGCATCCTCTTCGTGATACATCGTTGCTGCCACGGTACTTCTCCTTTGTGTAGTTGAACTTAGTTTTGGTAGTCAGGTTGGGTGTCGTTTACTGCATGCGCCTTATCGGTCGAGATTTCCTTGATCGAGATAACGCTGATCAACTTATCGAGCTGGGCAATTACCTGCTCGAGTGAGTGTCCTTCAACCCCCACCACGATGATCATCTTAGAAATGCTTGAGTTTTCAGTTGGTCCAACATTGAGTGAATCAATATTGAAAGCGCGGCGCGAAAATAGTCCCGCAACGCGTGCAAGAACGCCAGGAGCGTTCTCAACTAAAACTTCGAGTGTGTGTTGACGGCGAGGCGCAGTACTCATTAGAGCTCCTGTGAATCCCAGTCAGGCGCGGTAGCGCGGGCGATCATGATTTCATCGTTCGATGTTCCGGCAGCAACCATCGGCCAGACCATGGCATCTTTGTGAACTCGGAAATCGACAACAACTGGTTGATCATTGATTGACATCGCTTTTTCGATCGTCTTATCAAGATCGGCTGGGTTATCACAGGCAAATCCAACGCAACCCATTGATTCTGCAAGCATTGGGAAGTTCGGTACGCGCTTGGAATCCAGTGATGTATTTGAGTAACGACCGTCATAGAACAAGGTCTGCCACTGGCGAACCATGCCGAGAGATTCGTTGTTAATGATTGCGACCTTGATTGGAATGTTATTGAGGGCGCAGGTAACAAGCTCTTGGTTGGTCATCTGGAAGCAACCATCGCCATCGATAGCCCAAACCGTTGCATCCGGTGCGCCAACTTTTGCGCCCATCGCAGCAGGAACTCCGTAACCCATCGTTCCGGCTCCACCTGAGTTGAGCCAAGTGCGTGGATGTTCGTAAGAGATAAATTGTGAAGCCCACATCTGATGTTGGCCAACGCCCGCAGTAAAGATGGTGTCAGTTCCAGAAATCTGGCCGATGCGCTGAATAACTTGCTGAGGAGAGAGAGAGCCATCATCAGGTAAGTCATAGCCCAATGGGTATGTAGATTTAAGTGAGTTCATCTGGCGCAACCATGGAGCAAGATCTGGCTGGCTCTTTGCAAGAGCTGCCTTCAGAGCTGGAATCAGCGCAGTGATTGTTTCGCGAACATCGCCGACAACGGCAACGTCTGCGTGGCGGTTCTTACCGATTTCAGCAGGGTCGATATCTGCATGAAGAATCTTGGCGTTGACTGCAAATGTCGAAAGTTTTCCAGTAACGCGGTCATCAAAGCGTGCGCCCAAAGTAATGAGCAGGTCAGCCTTTTGTAGCGCAGTAACTGCAGCAACTGTGCCGTGCATGCCTGGCATACCCATATGAAGTGGATGTGAATCTGGGAATGCACCGCGTGCCATCAAAGTGGTGACAACGGGTGCGCCAAGAAGTTCGACTAATTGACGGAGCTCTTTATGAGCATCTGCCTTAATGACGCCGCCACCAACATAGAAGACTGGCTTTGAAGATTGTGCGATCAACGCTGCAGCATCAGTAATTGCTTGTGCTTCTGGCTTCACTCGTGGCTTGTAACCTGCCAAGTTAATTGAGGTTGGCCAGTTGTAGGTTGTCATCTTCTGCAGCGCATCTTTAGCTACGTCGACAAGTACTGGGCCAGGTCGACCGGTTGTTGCAATATGGAAAGCCTCAGCGATAACGCCTGGGATCTGCGCAGGGTCGGTGACTAGATAGTTGTGCTTGGTAAATGGCATCGTGATGCCGCGAATATCTGCCTCTTGAAATGCATCTGTACCGATTGCCGCAGATGGAACTTGGCCGGTGATGGCAACAAGTGGAACTGAGTCCATTGATGCATCCATCAGCGGCGTTACAAGGTTTGTTGCACCTGGTCCTGAAGTTGCAATACAGACACCGGCTTTGCCAGTTACTTGCGCATAACCAGTGGCGGCATGTCCTGCGCCTTGTTCGTGACGAACCAAGATGTGGCGAATAGTTGAATCAAAGATCGGATCGTAGGCAGGAAGAATTGCGCCACCGGGAAGTCCAAACATCACTTCTACGCCAGCTGCTTCAAGGCTCTTCACCAATGAAGTAGCTCCTGTCATTTCTGTGCCGTTCGCTGTTGGAACGTGTGTGGCCATCTTCTTGCTCCTTTCTTCTCTTATCTTGCTATTTCTTTACTAAACGAAAAAACCCTCAGATATCTGAGGGCGCGCGTGACATGAAGGCACGCGCTATCGAATCACCACCACTGAAAGTACTGACTGTGTTGATTGCATGGCGCTATTCTCCAATGCGCAGGGCTATGCGTCAAGAGATGAGATGAACGTCTCAATAAATGGACGCTACCCCTTGATCAGTCGCAGACAGCGCCTTTCGATGCAGAGCCCACCAGCTTCGAATACTTATGGAGAACCCCACGTGTGTATTTGTGGGGCAGCGGCTTCCATCCAGCCTTGCGGGATTGAAGTTCTGCAGAGTCGACAAGTAAATCAAGAGTGCGGTTTCGGATATCGATGCGAATGCGATCACCATCCTTGATGAAGGCAATTGGTCCCCCATCAACTGCTTCAGGGGCAACATGTCCAACGCAGAGACCGGTTGAACCACCAGAGAAGCGACCATCGGTGAGCAGGAGTGTCTTCTTGCCAAGACCTGCGCCCTTAATTGCGCCAGTAATCATCAACATCTCGCGCATACCTGGTCCACCCTTAGGGCCTTCGTAGCGGATAACAACTACGTCGCCTTCTTGGATAGTTCCATTTTCAAGTGCATCCATCGCAGCTTGTTCGCGTTCAAAGACGCGCGCTGGTCCTTCAAAAGTTTCAATTCCAATTCCTGCCGTCTTACAAACTGCGCCTTCTGTTGCAAGAGTTCCACCAAGGATGGTGATTCCAATATCTGTTGACATTGGCTTGTCGGCCGGGAAGAGCACCTCTCCATCTGCCAGCGGAGGATTGATATCAGCCAAATTTTCAGCCATCGTCTTTCCTGTGACTGTCATGCAATCTCCATGCAGATAACCTGCATCAAGAAGAATGCGGAGTACAACCGGGATTCCGCCAACGCGATCAACATCTGTCATGACGTACTTACCGAATGGTTTGAGGTCGCCCAGTAGTGGCACCTTAGAACCAATGCGGTGGAAATCTTCAAGTGTCAGGTCGACTTCCGCTTCGTGCGCGATAGCAAGTAAGTGCAGAACAGCGTTGGTAGAGCCACCGAGCGCCATTAAGATGGTGATGGCATTTTCAAATGCTTTCTTGGTCAAGATATCGCGAGTGGTAATTCCCTTGCGGATAAGTTCAACAACTGCAGCGCCTGACTTGATTGCGTAATCATCGCGGCGACGATCAACTGCAGGAGGAGCCGCAGATCCTGGAAGTGAGAGTCCAATTGCTTCACCAATACTTGCCATGGTGTTTGCGGTGTACATACCGCCACAAGCGCCTTCGCCAGGACAGATTGCCTTTTCGATCTGATCGACTCGATCTCTAGTAATTAAGCCGCGCGCACATGCGCCCACTGCCTCAAAGGCATCGATGATGGTGACATCTTTGCCATCAACGCTGCCTGGCAGAGTTGAACCGGCGTAGACAAATACAGAGGCAACATCGATGCGAGCTGCCGCCATCATCATGCCAGGCAGTGATTTATCGCAACCTGCAAAGGTGACCATGCCATCAAGGCGCTCTGCTTGCATCACAGTTTCAACAGAGTCTGCGATTACTTCACGAGATACAAGTGAAAAGTGCATCCCTTCATGGCCCATAGAAATACCGTCAGAGACTGAGATGGTTCCGAATTGCATTGGGAATCCACCAGCATCAATAACACCTTGCTTTGAAGCCTTTGCTAAACGATCAAGTGAGAGATTACATGGGGTGATTTCATTCCAACTTGATGCAATACCAATCTGTGGTTTTACCCAATCTTCATCGCCCATACCAACTGCACGTAACATTCCACGCGCTGGAGCACGTTCTAATCCGTCGGTAACAAGTCCGGAGCGAGGTTTCATCGTAGACATGAGATGATTCTATCCTGAAGATTTCTTCAGCGGATATACCAATTAATGACCTACAACAACGTAAAGAAGGAGACACCTCAGTGTCAGTCCAAAATAGCGCCTCAGCCCAAGATAAAACCCTAGATCCAACGAGATGGCGCACCCTATTTGTTGTGGCAATCGCACAGTTGATGATTGTCCTCGATAGCTCGATTATGAATATCGCGATTCCTAGCGCGAAGATTGATCTAGGAATCACAGATGCCAACCAGCAGTGGATTATCACCGCCTATACCTTGGCCTTTGGTTCACTGCTTCTACTCGGCGGCCGAATCGGCGATTACATGGGCCGCAAGAGGATTTTCCTCATTGGGCTCATGGGCTTTGCTGCAGCATCAGCGCTCGGTGGAATCGCATCAAACCAAGAACTTCTCTTTGCATCCCGCGCACTTCAGGGAGTCTTTGCTGCACTTCTTGCGCCAGCTGCTCTTTCTATCATCTCAGTGACATTTACAGTTCCAGCTGAGCGCGCCAAGGCATTTGGCGTTATCGGTGCAATCTCTGGTGGAGGCGCTGCAATCGGTCTCATTCTCGGTGGAGCGCTTACCGAATATGCATCATGGCGTTGGTGCTTAGGAGTAAATACACCTATCGCTATTGGTGCAGCGATATTGGCAATCAAATTTGTTCACGAATCTAAAGCACAAGGTGACAGTACATACGACATTCCCGGTGTCGTCACTGCAACTGCAGGTCTCTTCTCGCTTACATATGGCTTTAATGAAGCTGCTACAAAAGGTTGGTCATCCAACACGACAATCGGTTTCTTGATAGCGGCCGTTGTACTTCTTGTAATCTTCGTGGCGATTGAAAAGCGTGTAGCAAATCCATTAATGCCACTTCGCGTAGTCACAGAGCGCAATCGTGGCGGTTCATACCTTGGATCCCTCGTAGTGGGCGCCGGACTATTCTCGATGTTCCTCTTCCTTGGACTCTATCTCCAGGTCATTCTTGGATTTAGCCCACTGAAATCTGGTTTTGCATTCCTACCGTTTACCTTTGGAATCATTATCTTTGCTGGTATCGCATCACAACTACTACCAAAGGTTGGACCAAAGCCGCTAATGGTCCCAGGGCTTATCTTTGCTGGAATTGGGTTGTTACTCCTTACCCGTATTACTCCTGATACTTCCTACCTAACGCATGTTGTTCCTTCTCTTCTCATCATGTCCAGCGGTATGGCGCTCGTCTTTATTCCGCTGACATCGACCTCTCTTCATGCGGTCTCCAACCATGACACGGGAGTTGCTAGTGCGATGCTTAATACTTCTCAGCAAGTTGGCGGATCACTTGGAACTGCTCTGCTCAATACGGTTGCAGCAACAGCTACAACAACATTTGCTGCAGCAAATTCTCAACTGGGCGAGAAGGTAATGCCATTTGCAATGACACATGGCTTTACAGTGGCATTTAAGTTCAGCGCTGCACTGCTCTTTGCTGGCGCAGTATTGCTCTACTTCTTTATCAATATTGGTAAAGAGTCACTTGTTGAAACTGAAGGCGCTGGCATTCACTAATAACTAGATTGGCTGACCAAGGTGGCCAAGTAGGAGCTCTCGAACTCGAGCAGCATCTGCTTGGCCCTTTGTCTCTTTCATGACTGCGCCAATCAACGCACCGGCAGCTGGCAGGTGTCCCCCGCGAACTTTCTCGGCAGTCTCTGCCTGTTCAGCACAGACTTTCTCGATAGCGGCCATAAGAGCGCCATCATCGTTGACAACTTTAATGCCGCGCTTTGCAACCACCTCTGATGGAGTTCCTTCTCCGGCAACGACGCCTTCAACAACTTGGCGGGCAAGCTTGTCGGTTAAGTCTCCCTTTGCAACAAGTTCTACCAACTCTGCAACGTGTGCAGGTGTAATCGCAAGGTCGGCGATAGGAAGTTCTTTCTCATTAGCAATTCGTGAAATCTCACCTAACCACCAGGTACGCGCCTTAGTTGGATCTGCGCCCAGTAGAACCGTTGCTTCAACGATATCGAGAACATCAGCGTTAATCATCGCTGCCATCTCTTTATCTGGCACGTTCCACTCTTCCTTGATGCGCTTACGGCGAAGTGATGGACGCTCTGGCAGCGTTGCACGAAGCTCTTCAATCCATGAGGCAAGCGGTGTTACTGGAACCAAATCTGGATCTGGGAAGTAACGGTAATCCTCTGCTTGTTCCTTTGAACGGCCTGAGCGAGTAAGGCCAGTATCTTCTTGGAAGTGGCGAGTCTCCTGCTTGACTTTCTTTCCATCGTTGAGAAGTTCAGCATGGCGGATCATTTCACCGCGGATTGCGCGCTCGACAGAGCGAAGTGAGTTGACGTTCTTTGTCTCTGAGCGAGTACCGAGAACATCAGAGCCAATCGGTTTGAGGGATACGTTGGCATCGCAACGCAGAGATCCCTGCTCCATCTTTACATCTGACACTTTCAGTCCGCGCAAAATATCGCGAAGTTCAGCAACGTAGGCCTTAGCAACCTCTGGTGCGTACTTGCCTGTGCCAGGAACAATCTTGGTGACGATTTCAACGAGTGGAATACCCGCACGGTTGTAATCAAGGAGCGAGTAATCAGCGCCATGGATACGCCCAGTTGCGCCACCTACGTGAAGTGATTTACCGGTGTCTTCTTCCATATGTACGCGTTCGATCTCAATACGGAACTGCTTAGGGCCTTCTTCTGTTTCGATTTCAACATCAACATAGCCATCGAAACAGATGGGCTCGTCATACTGTGAAATCTGGAAGTTCTTAGGCATATCTGGATAGAAGTAATTCTTACGAGCAAAGCGGCTATATGGCGCAATCTTGCAGTTAAGGGCGAGTCCAATCAGGATGGTTGATTCGATTGCCTTCTCGTTAACTACGGGAAGTGCGCCTGGAAGTGCCAAGCAGACAGGACATGTCTGTGTATTAGGTGCGCCGCCGAATTCAGTTGCGCAAGAACAGAACATCTTGCTCTGTGTATTGAGTTCAACGTGAACTTCAAGGCCCAAAACCGGATCCCACTTTGCAATTACCTCGTCATAAGTTGGAAGAGCCATTACTTCGCTCCCTTCAACTCTGGAGCTTTGGAGAGAATCGGTGCGCCCCACTTAGTAAGGAGCGCTGCTTCAAGTGCTGCACCTGTCTGGTACAAGCGTTGATCCTGCATCGCAGGCGCCATGATCTGGAAACCAACCGGCAAGTTATCTTCATCAGCGAGGCCTGCAGGTAGCGACATTCCGCAGATGCCCGCAAGGTTTACTGGAATTGTTGCAACATCGCCTAAATACATAGCCATCGGGTCATCGACCTTCTCGCCAATCTTGTAGGCAGTCGTTGGCGCAGTTGGCGAAACCAGCACATCTGCTTTCGCAAATGCCTTGGCATAATCTTCAATGATGAGCGTGCGAATCTTCTGAGCGCTGCCGTAATAAGCATCGTAATAACCTGAAGAGAGCGCATATGTGCCAAGGATGATGCGGCGCTTTACTTCGCGCCCAAAACCAGCATCACGAGTAGCGCTCATGACAGCTTCTGCTGATGCGCCATCGACATCGCCAGTGCGAAGGCCATATCGCATGGCATCGAAGCGGGCTAGGTTAGATGAACATTCAGATGGTGCGATGAGATAGTAGGCCGCAAGTGCATACTCAAAACTTGGGCAATCAACTTCCACAATTTCAGCCCCAAGAGATGCAAGAACCTGAAGTGATTCATCGAAGCGAGTTTGAACGCCCTTTTGATATCCCTCACCTTGCAACTGCTTGATAACGCCAATCTTCATTCCCTTAACGTCACCGCTCTTGGCAGCAGCGACTACTGCAGGAACGGGTGCGTTGATACTTGTTGCATCTTTAGGGTCATGCCCTGCCATTACTTCGTGTAACAGAGCAGTATCCAAGACGGTGCGACCAAATGGTCCTGCTTGATCAAGGCTTGATGAATATGCAATCAGACCAAAGCGTGAAACAGCGCCATATGTTGGGCGCACTCCGACAATTCCGGTAAGAGCGGCAGGTTGGCGAATTGAGCCACCAGTGTCTGAACCAATCGCAAGGGGCGCTTCAAATGATGAAACAGCTGCAGCAGATCCGCCAGATGATCCACCTGGCGTGCGAGTTAAATCCCACGGATTAAATGTTGGTCCATAGCCAGAGTTTTCTGTCGATGAACCCATCGCAAATTCATCCATATTGGTCTTACCCATAATGACAACTCCAGCGCTCTTTAACTTGCTGACAACTGTTGAGTCATATGGCGGATGCCATCCCTGCAAAATCTTTGAGCCTGCAGTTGTTGGCACACCCTTCTGTGCAAGGACATCTTTAAGTGCAAGAGGGATACCTGCGATAGGAGATAACTTCTCGCCCTTCGCACGTCGCGCATCTACATCTTTAGCCTGCGCAAGCGCTCCTTCAGTATTAACGTGCAAGAAAGCTTTTACTTGGCCATCAACGGCGGTAATGCGATCAAGATGTGCCTGTGTCAATTCAACTGAAGTGGTCTCACCCTTTGCAAGGGCATCGGCCATCTGGGCTGCGGTCTTATTAATCATTCTGCTTCACCCAAAATTTGTGGCACTCGAAAACGTGACTCTTCTTGTGCCGGTGCTCCCGAGAGCGCATCTTCAGGAGAAAGACTTGGAAGAACCACATCTGGGCGCGCAACATTTTCTAACGGCTGTGGGTGCGACGTTGCCTTAACGCCCGATAGATCCATCTCTTGGACGCGAGCAACAGCATCGAGAATCAATCCAAATTGTGAAGAAAGTTCGACGAGTTCAGCTTCAGTCATTTCGATGCGGGCTAGGCCTGCAAGCTTTGCGACATCATCGCGGGAGAGGCTGCTCATGGTCGCAGTCTATAAACTTTAGGTGAAAAATCCGAATTAGATGCGAATCTGACCTGTGCCAGTAACAATCCATGTGGTTGTAGTCATCGCTTCAAGGCCCATAGGTCCACGCGCATGTAACTTCTGATTAGAGATACCGATCTCTGCGCCAAAGCCCATCTGCTCGCCATCAGTAAATCGCGTAGATGTATTGACCATCACAGCTGCGCAATCAGAGAGCGCAATAAAGCGAGCAGCGTTGGCTCTATCTTCCGTCACTATCGCTTCAGTGTGATTAGTGCCGTATCGAGCGATGTGGTCGGCTGCAGCATCTACTGAATCTACAACTGCCACATTCATCTCAAGGACGCCGTATTCGGTAGACCAGTTTGCATCCGTTGCGATAGTTGATGCAATCTTGAAGGTATCTGCCACTTTCTGAGCAGTTGCATCAGAGTGCAAGATAACGCCAGCATCGCTGAGCGCTTTGAGAGCCATCGGTAAGAAGGTAGGTGCAATCGCCTTATGCACCAGCAAAGTTTCAGCAGCGTTACAGACGCTTGGTCGGTGAGTCTTTGAATTAATAAGAATCGGTAACGCCTTTTCGATATCGGCAAACTCATCGATATAGACATGGCAGACGCCAGCGCCTGTTTCGATCGTTGGCACAGTCGCTTCATCAACGACCATGCGAATAAGAGCTGCTGAACCGCGTGGAATAACCAGATCAACTTTGCCACGTGCAGTCAGCAGCGCTTTGGTAGTTGCGCGATCTTCAGATGGGATTAGCTGCAGCACCTCAGGTGAAATCTTCGTTGTCGCAAGGGCGTCCTTCATGACGTTTACTAATATCTCATTGCTATTGCGCGCAGTGGATGAACCGCGCAATAGCGCTGCATTACCTGACATCAACAAAATCACTGCGGCATCGACTGTGACATTTGGACGCGCCTCATAGACCATTCCAATAACTCCAAAGGGAACAGAGATCTGCTCGAGCTCAAGACCATTAGGAAGAGTGGATTTACGGAGTATCTGACCGAGTGGATCTGGTAGCGCTGCTACTTCACGCGCTCCTGCTGCAATTGCTTTAATTCGCTCTGCTGTCAGCAGTAAACGATCTTGCATCTGTGGATGCATATTCTCTGCCCGAGCGTTGACCATGTCAGCTTCGTTTGCTGCCAGAATTTCAGCGCTGCGAGATTCAAGAGCCTGTGCAATTGCTTCAAGGGCTGCTTTGCGTTCAGCACCTGTTGCAGTTGAAAGAGTGCGAGCTGCAGTACGTGCTCTTGTTGCTAAATCTGCAACGAGTTCAGTGGCGCTCATAGGAGTACTAAATCATCTCTATGAACAAGCTCGCGCTCATACTCTGCGCCAAGGGATGTAGCGAGTTCTTTGGTAGAACGACCCAACATCTGTGGAATCTCTTCAGCGTCAAAGGCCACGAGGCCTCGTGCAATAACTTTTCCTGATTGGGAAACGAGTTCAACGGTATCCCCTGAGATGAATTCACCTTCAACAGAAGTAACCCCTGCCGGCAATAACGAAACGCCTCGTTCCAAGATCGCCTTGACTGCGCCATCATCAAGAATCAATTTGCCACGAGGCGTTGAAGCATGTGCCAACCAGAGAAGTCGTGAGTTTGTCTTCGATGTATGCGCTTCGAAGAAAGTTCCCAGTTCTTCACCGGCAATGACGCGATCTGATTGGGCAAGTGAGGTCAGGAGCATCGGAATTCCTGCGCTGGTTGCAATGCGCGCTGCTTCGACTTTGGTAACCATTCCCCCGCTGCCAACGCCTGCAGAACCTGCGCCACCGAGCGCGATACCTTCGATATCTGCCATCTGTGCAACGTTACGGATTACTTGAGCACCACTTTGTGATGGTGGCGCATCATAAAGAGCATCGATATCCGAGACGAGAATAAGAAGGTCTGCTTGAATCAAGAGAGCAACGAGAGCTGCCAAGCGATCGTTATCGCCAAAGCGGATTTCTTGGGTACCGACAGTGTCATTTTCGTTAATGACTGGAACAACACCCAGTGAGAGCAACTTGGTCAGCGTTTGCTGCGCATTGGCATAGTGAGAACGTCTGACTACATCTTCAGTTGTGAGCAGTACTTGAGAAGAGATAACGCCATGGGCCTTGAACTTCTCGCTGTACTGAGCGATCAATAAACCTTGTCCTACAGAGGCTGCAGCTTGCTGTGTTGCTAAATCACGTGGGCGAACTTTGAGGCCAAGTGGTGAAAGACCTGCAGCGATGGCGCCGGATGAGACAACAACAACTTCGGCGCCTCGTTGCTTAAAGGTATAGGCAAGATCAACGATTTTTTGAACTGCAGCTGGATCAAGTTCTGCACCAGCAGAACCAGTTAAAGATGATGAGCCAACTTTGATGACAACGCGCTTAGCGCTGGCAATAGCTGCGCGGCTCACTTGTCATCTCCCTCGATTAATTCAGGATCTTCAACAATTTCAGGAGAATGAGGATTGGCCACGTTGTACTCCCATTGGCGGGCAATCTCTTCATCGGTAAGAACATCTTCTTCGCGCTCTACTGCCTGCCATGCGGCTTCAAGGCGTGAATCTTCTCCGCGGCGATGTAAGAATCCAGCGAGCTGTTCTGCTCCAGCTTCAATGGTTGGTTCCCATTCAAAGACAACTTCATTATCACCAGAGCCGATTCGAACTTCAGAGCCAGCAACAGCACCCTTCTTAAAGAGTTCTTTCTCAACACCAAGCTGAGCTAAACGATCGGCCAGATAACCAACTGCTTCTGCATTCTTAAAGTTTGTCTGGCGTACCCAGCGAACAACTTTCTGTCCGCGCACGCTAAATGATCCATCGCCATTTTTCTGAACTATGAAGCCTGAATCATCAACGGCAGTTGGGCGCAGAATGATGCGAGTACGTTCTTCCTTTGCCGCCTCTGCACGTTCACGCTGCACAAGGCGAGCCATTGAATACAGGAGCTCTTGTAAACCTTCGCGGCTTGCAGCCGAAACCTTATAAACCTCGTAACCCTTTTCGCGCAGCTGTTCTTCGACCATATCGGCCATCGCTTTACCGTCAGGGAGATCGACCTTATTGAGGGCAACGATACGTACGCGATCTTCTAGTCCGCCGTAGAGAGCGAGTTCATTTTCAATTGCTTCAAGGTCATCAATTGGGTTGCGATCTGTTTCTAGAGTTCCGCAATCGAGTACATGAACAAGGGCCACACAACGTTCGACGTGGCGTAAGAATTGCAGGCCAAGTCCCTTACCTTGTGACGCACCCGGAATAAGTCCTGGAACATCTGCCACGGTAAAGCGGGTATCACCTGCCTGGACGACGCCGAGGTTTGGAACAAGAGTGGTGAATGGATAGTCAGCAATCTTTGGACGAGCAGCTGAAATTGCCGCAATCAGAGAAGATTTACCTGCACTTGGGAATCCAACGAGGGCAATATCCGCAACTGATTTAAGTTGAAGAGTAAGTCTGCGTTCTTCACCTGGTTCGCCAAGGAGCGCAAAACCTGGTGCGCGGCGCTTAGATGATGAGAGCGCTAAGTTGCCGAGCCCACCATGTCCACCGCGCGCTGCCAGAAATGTTGTTCCGATACCAATCAGATCTGCAATTTGTTCGCCAGATTCATCGTAGATAACTGTGCCATTTGGAACAGGCAGGATGAGATCTTCTCCAGAAACTCCATCTTTGCGATCACCAAATCCCTGGTGGCCAGAAGTTGCCTTGCGATGTGGTGAATGGTGGAAATCAAGAAGCGTTGTCACTGATGAATCAACGACGAGAATGATGTCTCCACCACGACCACCGTTGCCGCCATCAGGACCACCCAGTGGCTTAAATTTTTCGCGCTTTACAGAGACGCAACCGTCGCCGCCTTTTCCGGCAGAGGCAAAGAGAGTGACGCTATCGATAAATGTTGTCATCTCACTCCCCTTCCTTAAAAAACTACCTTGAACTACTACCTAGCGAAATAAAAAAGCGGACCGCGATAAATGCGGCCCGCTCCTTTAAGAGAAACCTAAATTAAACTGCAGGGACTACATTCACTACGCGGCGACCGCGAGCGCGACCGAACTCAACTGCTCCTGCTGCGAGAGCGAAGAGAGTGTCATCCTTACCGCGTCCTACGTTCTTGCCTGGGTGGAAGTGTGTTCCACGCTGGCGAACGAGAATTTCTCCTGCATTAACTTCTTGACCGCCAAAGCGCTTAATACCGAGGTACTGTGGATTGGAGTCGCGACCGTTACGTGTTGAGGAAACACCCTTCTTACTTGCCATTTACTTTGCTCCCTTAACCCTTACTTAGCACCGCTGATTGCGGTGATCTTTACTCGTGTGTGCTGTGCACGGAAACCTTGACGACGGCGATGGCCTGTCTTGTTCTTGTAACGAAGGATGTCGATCTTTGGACCCTTTACTTCGTCGATAACT
>CAMDBB010000013.1 GCA_945889195.1 Bifidobacterium breve | reverse complement strand
GTTGTTATCGGGGTCGATGTAATTTCGAACCGGCGGTTATAGTCCGCGACCCGCACACATCCAGTGGGCGGTTGACTCAGTGAAACTCTGAGACCGACGGTTAAAGTCCGGATGAGAGATAACAGCGGAATCGGTGCACCATGTTTATCGATGACGCCTACGCGCATCTGTACTCGCTCTGCCTTCAAGGCATGGGTGTGAGTACCCCCAACCCAAATGTTTCAGCTGCCATCTATGGCACAGATCAAAAACTGATCGCTGATGGCTTTCATAATCGAACAAATTCTGTAGATCACGCCGAAGTTATAGCGCTGAAAAAAGCGGGTGCTGCATCCCGTGGTGCAACTCTGGTTGTCTCTCTTGAACCATGTGCACATCAAGGAACAACGCCGCCATGTACTCAAGCAATCATTGATGCCGGAATCGCCAAAGTTATCTATGCAGTTGCTGATCCAAATCCGCTTGCAGCAGGAGGCGCCCAGAAGCTCATTGATGCAGGAATCGTTGTTGAACATCACCAATCTGCAGAGCTGGAATTTGTACAACGCGCCTGGTTACATAAAGAGCGCACCGGTCGACCTTTAATGGTCTGGAAAGTTGCCACAACCCTTGATAGCAAAGTGGCGGCAAGTGATGGCACTTCCCAGTGGATTACAGGGCCTGAATCCCGCGAAGATGTACAAACGCTCCGCGCCCAATCTGATGCGATTGTGATTGGCACCAATACCGCACTGGTTGATAACCCACATTTGATTCCGCGTGGACATGCAGCGCGTCCTGTGCGTATTGTCTGTGGTGAACAAGTGGTTCCTCCCACGCATCGTGTCTTTGATAACGAAGCCAGCACAATCTCTGTGAAATCAAAATCAATCCCTGAATTAATTAAGGTTTTGACTGATGAAGGATTTAACCAAGTCCTTGTTGAAGCAGGACCAACGCTTGGATCTGCGTTGATGGCTTCCGGAAAGATTGATGAACTCATTGTTTATCAGGCTCCCAAGATGCTGGGTGCAGGTAAAGAATTCGTAAGCCATCTAGGCATTTCAACGCTTGCAGATCACATCGAACTTGAACTGCTCTCAGTTGCTCAATTCGGTGGCGATATCAAATCTCATTACATAGTCAGGGGGCGCTAAGTGTTTACTGGACTCGTCTCTGAACTCGGCTCAATCACCACAATTACACGTGGTGAAAGCTCTGCCGTCTTTACTATCAAAGCACCTCAATCTGTTGCTGGTTTATCTGTGGGGGATTCGATAGCAGTTAACGGAGTTTGCTTGACTGCAACATCGCTTACCGCAGACTCCTTTACCGCTGATGTCATGGTGCAGACTCTGAATCTGACTTCGCTTTCGCAGGTGGAAACAGGATCGCAGGTAAATCTAGAGCTTGCCGCCAAGATGGATATGCGCATGGGTGGCCATATCGTGCAAGGCCATGTTGATGGCGTTGCCACAGTTCTACAACTAGCACCTGGCGAAAAATGGGCGCAATTCGATATCACTGTGCCAGCAGAATTAATGAAATATGTTGTTGCACAAGGTTCGATCACTCTTGATGGCGTATCACTGACTGTTGGATCTTTTGAAGATGGCTCAAACCTGGTCACTGTTTGGTTGATTCCAGAGACACTTGCCAAGACAAATCTTGGTGGAAAAAAGCCAGGGGACTTAGTCAATGTCGAAGTAGATATCTTGGCTAAGTATGTAGAGCGCTTGATGAGCACAGGAGCGCACAATGCAGAGTAATTTCTTGGCAGCCCTAGATCGCTTCCGTCGCGGCGATATGGTGATTGTCGTAGATGATCATGACCGCGAAAATGAGGGCGACCTCATCATGTTGGCAGAACTTGCCACCACTGAAAAGACAGCATTTATCGTTCGCCACACCACCGGAATTTTATGTGTGGCAATTACGGCAGAGCATGCCTATCGCCTGCGTCTTCCTTATATGGTTGAACAGAATCAGGATTCGCGTAAGACTGCCTTTACCGTTTCTGTTGATTTAGCAGAAGGTGTCACAACAGGTGTGAGCGCACAAGAGCGCACAGCAACTATTCGCGCCCTCGGCAGCCCAACAAGTCGCGATACCGATTTCATTAGACCTGGCCATATATTTCCGCTCATTGCTCATAAGCGCGGACTGCAAGCGCGCGTTGGACATACTGAGGCAGGCGTTGCACTCGCTGAACTCACAGGTGGATATCCAGCCGCGCTGCTCTCAGAGATCGTGGCAGCCGATGGTTCGATGGCGCGTGGTGCAACGCTTACCGCCTTTGCGCAAGAGCATCAGATTCCAGTGATTTCAATCGCTGAAATTAAGGAGTATCAAGAGAAACTTGAGCCACTTCCTAAAGTTCTTTCCTATCCACGTTATGAATTTGAATGGGTCGATGTTCAACTCGAAAGTGGTTTATGGAGCCTTGCTACCTATCCATCTCTTAAGCACCGCGAACAAGTTGTCATGCGCTTTGGGTCAGGGGATAAGACACCCCTTGTGCGTCTGCACTCTGAATGCTTTACCGGCGATGTGGTGCATTCACAGCGCTGCGATTGCGGACAGCAGTTGAAAGAATCCATCGCTGCCATTGAAGCCTATGGTTATGGATACGTTCTTTATCTGCGCGATCACGAAGGCCGTGGCATTGGACTGGCTGAAAAACTCAAGGCCTATATCTTGCAAAATGAAGGCCTCGACACAGTCGATGCCAATCTACAGTTGGGACATTCCGTTGATTCCCGTGATTGGTCTGAAGCAATTTCAATCTTAAAAAACTTAGGTCTTTCCTCCATTCAGCTACTGACCAATAACCCTGAGAAGGTAAAGGCAGTTGCTGAGAGCGGTATTGCTTGCCAGCAGATTTCGCTGCAGATTGAGCCAAATGAATTTAATAAGAAGTACCTCGATACCAAGGCGAAGCGTCTTGGCCATTTAGGCAATACATCTCAAGGAGGAAAGTAATGGCCGGCCACGCACCAGAAATCACAGTTCCCAAGGCGCCCAACGCGCGAGTTGCGATCATCTCATCTTCTTGGCATATGGATATTTGCAACGATCTCATTGTTGGCGCACAGCGTGCACTCCTAGCTGCTGAGGTAAAAGAGGCGAAGGTCTTCTTTGTGCCGGGCTCATTTGAGATTCCACTGGCTTCGCAGAAAGCCTTTGAACAAGACTTTGATGCAGTCGTTGCTGTTGGCTTAGTCCTTAAAGGTGAAACTCCGCACTTTGACTATGTCTGCCAAGGAGTTACGCAAGGCGTACTTGATGTGCAATTAAAGTTCTCAAAACCTATTGGGTACGGTGTTTTGATGTGCGAAAATCTCGACCAGGCAATCGCTCGTAGCGGTCGCCCAGGCAGCAAAGAAGATAAAGGTTTTGATAGCGCAATCGCAGCCTTATCGCTGCTCAACCTCTAAGGAGTCATAATGAAATCCATCGCATGGTCAGCAGGTACATGGACACGTGAGCCAATTTCAATCTCCGAAAAAAATGGCACATTAGTAGTTGAAGCTGCTGAAGGCAGCGATTGGTGGCGCACCACTTCTTATGGATTTATTCATAATGACGGCCATGGCCTAGTGAAAGATTTCCCACAAGATAGCTCGATGGAGGTCTCATTTATCCTCGATTACAAAGAGCAGTTTGATCACTGCGGAATCTTTATCTCAAGCGATGATGAAAACTGGGTCAAGGCAGCGATCGAATTCTGCGATGGCTTTCCGCAGGTAGGCGCAGTAGTTACCGCCACGATGTCAGATTGGTCCACCGGACGAGTCTCTGAGTGGATGGGTAAAGAAGTTACTGTGCGCGTGAGCCGCACAGGCGATGCCGTCACTGTTCGTGCTGGACGCGAAGGCGATATGCGCCTTGTTCGTGTTGCGCCTCTTGATCCTGCCCGTTCTTGGAAGGCAGGGCCGCTGATCTGTGCTCCATCACGTGCTGGGTTGGTTGGAACATTTACATCATGGAGCGAAGGTCCAGCAGATTCAGATCTGCATTAATTAACCACGAAAAGGTGGCTGTGGAACCAACTCTTCATGGAGCGCTGGGTTGGCCGGCAATGAGTCATTGAGGAGCGTTAACTCCTCACTAGTTAACTTCACCGCAACACCTGTCAAGCTATCCAAGATTGATTCTTTTCTAGTCGCACCAGGAATAGGAATCATCACTGGAGAGCTCGCTAGATGCCACGCGATCGTAATGGCAAAACGTGAGACTCCATGGCGTTGCGCAACCTCTTCGAATGCTGCGAAACGAGCGTTTTCTAGGCTCTCTGAGTTATCGATTCCACCGAGAGGTGACCAAGGTAGGAAAGCTATTCCGTACTCCTCACAAATTTCTAGAACATCAGCCCTATTTCGAGATCGCGGCGACCATTCATTCTGCACTGAAACCAGACCGCCTTGGGCGGGTGTTCCACCAATCTTGATGGCACGGCGTAGCTGTTCGGCGCTGTAATTGCTGACTCCAATATTTTCGACGATTCCATGTGCTTTTAGTTTCATGACGTTTTCAAATTGTTCATCAAAGGGCATGAAGTGATTGAGGCGATGGTGCTGCCAGAGTTTGATCCTGCTTACCTGCATTTTGGCAGCTGATGCTTCAACTGCCCGATAGAGATAGTGCTCAGAAGCATCTCGCCCTGAAACTCCAAACCAATTTCCTTCTTCTGGGCCACGAGTAATGCCACCTTTTGTGGCGATGACAATTTCATCTTTAGCCTTGGAATCTCCACTCCAAGATCGAACCGCTTCGGCTACCAATATTTCATTGTGACCTAATGAATTCCAGGTTGGCGCATAGATATCTGAGGTATCCAAAAGACGTATTCCTGCATCCAAGGCGGCGTGAATCACTGATATTGCCGCACTTCGATCATCGAGAATCCACGCCTTGCTTGGTGGCATTCCAGATAGAGGCATACAGCCCAAACCAATCGCTGGAACTGTAAATGGACCTAAAGTGCGAGTTGTTAACATGTCCGCAGTATTGCAATGAAGGCGTTAAAGTGCCACATGTGAGCGAACTTTCGGCGCAGGTGCGTGCCGCACTCGATGCAGCAGTAGCAGCTATTGGTGGTCAGCCGCGCGAAGGCCAGATTGAGATGGCCGAAGCTGTTGCAAATGCGCTCACCGATCGCCACCACTTGATGGTGCAGGCCGGCACAGGCACCGGAAAGTCACTGGCATATCTTGTTCCAGCCCTCGTGCATGGCCGCAAAGTATTGGTGGCAACAGCAACGCTTGCGCTACAAAGACAGTTGGTAGAAAGAGATTTACCAGCAGTCGTACCGGCGTTAGAGAAGGTACTTGGCAGATCCATTACCTACGGAATCTATAAGGGCGTTGGTAATTACATCTGTCTACAGAAGATGAACGCTGATGAACCAGATCCTGATGGCGAACTATTACTTGAAGCGTCTTATCTCGAAAAAGATGCGAAACGCCTCATTGCTTGGGCGAAGACGCCAGGAGTATCCGGAGACCGTGATGATGCGCCCGAAGTCGATCGCAGGGTTTGGGCAGCTAATTCACTGTCAGGGCGTGAGTGTGTGGGAGCTGATTCGTGTGCCTGGGGTGCGCAATGTTTTGCAGCCAATGCTAAAGCGCGCGCGCAAGAAGCCGATGTTGTCGTTACCAACCACACCTTGCTTGCGATTGAGATCGTTGATTCACATCCCATCTTGCCTGAGCGAGACGCAGTGATTTTGGATGAAGCCCACGAGTTTATGGATCGCACAACCCAGGCGGTCACTGAAGAGTTAACTGCAGGACGTGTGCAACGCGCAGCTGCGATGGCGCGTAAGTATCTGCCAGGCAAAGCATCGGATGCCTTGACTAACGCTGCCGATAGCTTCGATGATGCGATGTCAGATTACGGCGAACAGATTAAGGGCGATTTTTCGGCACAAGGTAGATTAGAAGAAATTCCTTCAGCGCTTGAAGCACCTATCCGTAAGTTAAAAGAGGCAGCAACTGCCGTTGTGCAGTTGATTAGCGCAGATGACGAGATCATCGACCCAGATGAAAATGCTGAACGTGCCCGAGTTAAAGGTGCAGTTAATGAGATTGCAACAACTGCGGGCAAGTTACTCAAGATGGGGGATGAGCATGTGCTCTGGTATGAGCCAACATTCTCAACTCTGCATTTAGCCCCGCTTTCGGTATCTCATGTCTTGCGCGCTAACTTGCTGACGCAGACGCCAGTTATTGCTACCTCTGCAACGTTGACTGTTGGAAATAACTTTGATGCCATGGCGCGCAGTATTGGTTTTGTTGTTGGTACTGAAGCTGATGAAGAGCTAGCAAGTGGTGATATCGACCCTGCCAATGTGCAGATGTTAGATGTGGGTTCTCCCTTTGATTTTGCCAATCAGGGTGTTCTCTATATGCCTAAGCACCTACCTGAACCAGGACGTGATGGCCCGAGCCAAGAAGTTCTCGATGAACTCGGCGAACTCATTGATGCGGCTGGTGGTCGCACCTTGGCGCTCTTTAGCTCTTGGCGTGGTGTTGAAGCAGCTGATGCGCATCTTCGTAAAGTTCTCGTTGATCTTCCCATCAGCATCATTACTCAAAAGCGCGGCGATGCGGTTGGTCCACTCGTTGAACGTTTTGCTAAAGATGAAACTTCAATTCTTTTGGGCACTATGTCGCTCTGGCAGGGCGTTGATGTGCCCGGCAATTCTTGTATCTTGGTAGCAATCGATCGCATACCTTTCCCGCGCCCCGATGAACCCGTCATGTCAGCGCGTTCATCGCTCGCCGATGCATCAGGTGGCAGTGGTTTTATGCAGGTCTCAGTTCCAAGGGCTGCGCTTTTACTGGCGCAAGGCACAGGTCGCTTGATTCGAAGTATCGATGACCGCGGGGTTGTTGCCATCTTAGATTCCCGAATCGTCACAAAAAGATACGGAAGTGTCCTACTTAACTCGATGCCACCCTTGTGGCGCACCAGCGATGGGGCGATTGTTCGAGATTCACTGCGCCGACTTTCGCAGACGGTGGCAGAATAAGATTGTGCCAAGAATTCATACAGCAACTCTTGCTGAACATCGCGACTGGAGACGGAGCCAGCTCATAGAAGCTGCTGCCGCCATTGCGCTTGAATCGGGCAGCCGGGCAATTACCGTGGCAGCAGTTGCCGAACGTGCAGGTCTTTCGCGCACATCTATCTATGAATACTTTGGTAGCAGCGCAGAGCTCGTCGCAGATCTACTTGTTGATGAGATGCGCACCTTTACCCAGCTACTTACCGAGGCAGTTGTCAGCGCCGTAGGCCCAGAAGATGCCATCGAAAAATGGATTGCAGCATCCCTTACCTATATCGCCAATGGCAACCACTTACTTGCTAAATCACTCAACGCGGCAGAGCTTCCACGCGAGAAGTCTCAGCACATAGGAGCAGCTCACCGAGCGATGTTGGCGCCCCTTATCAAGAGCCTGCAAGAACTCGGCGTTTCCGATTGCACTCAGGCGCTCTCATTGCTGCAAGCATCTACTGATGTTGCTACCAAGAGAATTGAAAATGGTGGCGATGCAGCGCTTGAGATATCCAAGACCACAGCATTCTGCATCGCCGGCATCAAAGCCCTTATCTAGTAACTCTCACTGCAAATCGCTGATCAAGCGCCGCCCACATTCCATCTTTGCCAGCAGCAGTTGCCTTAATTGTGCAGGTGCCAGATTTCTTGGCGGAGAGCATATTTACTTCAACCACGCAGTTCTTGCTTGCAGATACATACTTAATTGGTTGGCCAAAGTTGGTCTCAGCGGGCATCGCCTTAATCTTGCCAACCTTGATGACCTTGGTCATGCGCTCAACTGCTTGAACACCTGGAGTCAAGATAAATGGGTAGTTTGCAACCGATGCTGCGACCTGTGCATTTCCGGCAGTTGAATGTCCAAGCGCGCACTGTCCTGCACCTTTGAGCGCTGTGAATACACCGTTGGCATAGCTGCAATCTGGTGTGAGTGAAGTAAGTGTTACAGGTAAGCCTGATTTAGCTGTTGCTGTGATCTTGGCGCCAGCGCGATATGCCAAGTTGAGCGGCACGTTACGTGTCAGCACTTTGCCATTCATAGTCACGACTACTTCATCGGCAGGCAGCGCTACTGCAGCTGCTCCTGCTCTAAATGAAATCGGCATAAAGGTATCTTCAGATGTATCCATAGGTGCTGTGTGATCAAAGCGGAAGAAGAGACCGCAGATAACTTTGGTGCAATCAACGGTTGTGCCCTTACCGATGATGGTAGATGCCACCTTGAGCGCAATAGGTCCAGTTGGACTTGTCGTGCCTGGACCGCCAGCTGCTGTCACCCAGAGTTGGATGGTGTCGCTACATGTTGCAGGGCGGGCACTTCCAACTGGTTCAGTGCACTGCTGGATATACATACCGGCCTTGGTTGGAAAGGCGGTAAATCCACCGTTGATTGTGGCACCTGCTGGATCAAGATTGGTCAGCGGTCCACTCTGAAATTTAAAGGTGGCAGCGTTTGCACTCGGTGCAACTAACGATGCAACAGCAATAACTGCGGCAACAAGTGAGCTCTTTAGTAAACGTGTCTTCATGGATTTCCTTTTCTATTTCTTCTTGGGGGTAAATTTGATAGGGATAAAGATGTCGTGGGTGCGATCGCCTTCACGAAGGTGATCTGCTCTGACCGTGATTGCGCATCTTGTTTTTCGACAATCAACCTTGCCAATCTTCTCTGAAATGGTGACTTCTTCTGAAAAACGACCGCCTGGAAGGTATGCAATCGCCAAGTTAGCTCCATATGGCGGGGGATTAGAAGAAATCCAAAAAGATGCATCTCCTATACCCGCAAGATTCTTTCCGCCACCGCATGGTGAAGGAGCGGCTCCGCTCTTTGGCAATTTACAGAACGCGAGATAAATACCAACGGTCTCATCGAAGCCTCTTCCAGAAACAGTCACAGACTTTCTTCCTGAAACTGAACTCTGCGAAACTGTCAGCGTCTGACCTTGTGAGCCATCTTTGCTGACTGCAGCGTGGGCAGGAGTAACTCCAAGGGTCAGAACGAGAGCTAATAGGAATCTCCACACGCGACGAAGGTAGCGCTCACAGCGCTTGGACTTATCCGACAACATCAGTGAACGTGTTCAGTAAAGTCCTGAGAGAATCCGCATATGCGATTTTCAGTGAAGGCAACTGCGCTCATTGCAGCTTCACTCTTGGCGCTTACTGGGTGCGGTGTTAACGGCGCATCTGTGGCGGCTATCACCAAGGCGCAATCAATAACGCTGGATGAGCAGCAGCCAGCTTCACCACAACGCGTTGTCGCCTTGGCAAATGGATCTGCAGAAATTATTGCCTCCCTTGGTTATCTCAATATTTTGGTGGGTCGAGATATTGCAAGTACATCGAATGAGTTAAAAGGTGTGCCAATCGCAACAGCTGGCCATCAAGTGGTGGCAGAGAAGATTCTTGAACTTAACCCTGATGTGTTGCTTATAGATAACACCACAGGTCCTGCCACAGCGATAGATGTCATCAAGCGCGCTGGAATCAAGGTGGCGATGATCGATGAGGCGTGGACGCTGACAGATATTGCAAAGAAGATTGTGGCAATCGGTGAAGTCATTGGTGCGCAACCTGCCGCTGTGCAACTAGTGCAGAAGTTAAATTCTGCTCTACAAGATAGCGGCAAAGACCACCCAGGTGTTCGTATCGCTTTTCTCTATCTTCGAGGTGGTAGCGCTATCTATCTTCTTGGCGGGCAAGGATCGGGTGCCGATAGTTTGATAGAGCACTTAGGTGCTATTGATGTGGGCGCACAGAAGTTCAAGCAACCGTTCTCACCGATTACTAGTGAAGCTTTGATTGCTGTAGACCCTGAGATCATCATGGTCATGAGTAAAGGTTTGGAATCTGTCGGCGGCATAGATGGTCTGGTATCTCTTCCTGGTATTTCACAGACACCTGCCGGCAAGAACCGCGCAGTAATCGCTGTTGATGATTCGCTGCTGCTCTCATTTGGCCCGCGCACACCAGATTTACTGCGCCAATTGTCAGGCGCCATCGGACAGGTGTCAGGTAGATGAGAAAGACCTTTATTGCGCTAGCGCTACTTTTTATTGCATCTCTTGCAGGCTTAGCTTTTGGAACAAGTGATGTAGCCAATGTTTGGCAAATTATCTTTAACCCCTTTACAGATACAACATCTATCTCTCATCAGATTGTCTGGGAGCTACGTGGAACCCGCATTGCAGCTGCCATTTTGGTCGGAGCATCTCTTGGAATTGCAGGAACTTTGGCGCAAGGATCGACAAATAATCCACTTGCAGAACCCACCATCTTGGGAACATCGGCAGGGGCTGCGCTCGGTGTTCTACTTGGAGTTTTGAGCAACCTAGTTGAGATTGGTTCAGTCGGTGCTGTGCTCTTTGCAGCATGTGGTGCACTTCTTGTGACAACCCTCGTCTTCTCGCTGGCACATTCAGCGTTATCGCTCATTACTGTTGGTATCGGTGTCTCAGCGATTGTTTCAGCCCTTGTTGGCTTAACACTGACCGCGGTCAATCGCCCTGATGCGCGCTCGATCTCTTTCTGG
Organism: Bifidobacterium breve; assembly: GCA_945889195.1. Lineage (GTDB taxonomy): Bacteria > Actinomycetota > Actinomycetes > Nanopelagicales > Nanopelagicaceae > Planktophila. Next base: position 13,535 of record CAMDBB010000013.1, on the reverse strand, counting down.
ACCCTGGGTTCTTTTGCACTTGTAACGCCTTCAGATTTACTCATCCTTGCGCCAATACTTCTGGTTGGCGCCTTTGCTGCCTGGAAGCTTGCTCCGCGCTTAGATCTCTTATCGCTAGGGGATGCTGCAGTTCGCCATATCGGGCAGCGTCCACACAGGATTAGATTTCAATCATTTATCGTCCTATCGCTTCTGGTAGCAACGTCGGTCAGTTTGGTTGGAACCATCTCGTTCTTGGCGCTAGCTGCCCCTCATATCGCGCGCTATTTGACGGGACCGAAGAATTCTTTAGTGGTTGCTAACTCAGCGCTGATTGGCGCACTAATTTTGTTGGTTGCAGATATTGCATCTCGTAGCGTGGTGCCGCCTTATGAACTACCGATTGGCTTGCTGACATCTCTGATTGGTGCACCGATTCTGATTGCCACACTTAAACGGGGTAAGGATGTGTGGCGATGATTTCGATTACGAACTTATCTGTCGCGCGCGGTAAGCGAACCATCGTTGATAACTTCAGCGCCACGATTGCGTCAGGTTCAATTACTGCAATCACTGGCCCAAATGGATGCGGCAAGAGCACTTTGTCACAAGCCATTTCAGGCGACCTCAAATATCAATCAGGTGAAATCACCATAGGTGGCCGTGAGCTTCAAACAATTACCTTAGAAGAGCAGGCAGAGCTCAGGTCAGTTGTAGAGCAGAACCGAAATTACTGGCTCTCATTTACAGCGCGCGAAGTAATATCGATGGGGCAGAGCGAAGCGGATTTAGCGCGCATTGATGGTGTGATGCAACGGCTACAGATAACTGAGTATGCCGATCAATCTGTCACAACTCTTTCGGGGGGACAGGCTCAACGTGTGGAGCTAGCTCGTGCGCTGATTAGGGATACACCTATCTACATCTTTGATGAACCGCTCTCGGCCCAAGATAGTCAGAGCAAGGCTCGCATCATTGAAGAGTTTCAGGCGCTACAGCGAGCAGGCAAGACCATCATTGTGATTGCTCACATCGATAGGCAGGCGTTAACGTGGTGCGATCAGATTATTGATTTCACTCAAAACTAGCGGCCAGGTCTTAGCGAAACTTGGGTGCAACGGCAGCCGGGTAACGTCATCGAATTTCACCCAACGCACTTCATGGGATTCATCATTGAGTTCATGGCCTTCTAACTTTTCATTGGCTAGCGCTATCACGGTCGAGTAACTCCAACCATCATGATCATCGGTAAATGTGTGTAGCGGCTCTAGATCTGCAGGATTAATCCCAGTTTCCTCGACCGCTTCACGGATTGCACCTTCGATGACAGTCTCATGAGAATCGCGGGCACCCCCTGGAATGCCCCAGGTATCGCCGTTATGAACCCACGGTGCGCGGTGCTGTAACAGGATTGCACCATCGCGAATAATCAAGATTCCAGCTGCGCCAAACTTGCCCCAATGTTTAGAGCCACAGGTGCATTCAATCCACCCATCACCATCGCGCGCTGCCATACGGGCTAGCGTATCCACAGTTGGCGAATATTTTCTGATGAAGTGCGCGCTACCCACCTAACCTCCCGCGCATGAAGAAATTACTCGTTATTTGTGCACTATTGATTGCGCTACCGCAACCGTTATGGGCCGCCGATTGCAATGAAAAGGCTTGTATTGATGTCTATACCCAGGACGGAAAGATCGTCATCGAAGGTCGCAAGGGGACTGGGCCAAAATCCACTGAGGCAGTAACGCCAAAACCTGCAGTAACGCAGAAACCAACCCCAAAACCAAAAGTTACTCCAACCCAAAAACCGAAGGTGCTGACCACAAAGAAACCTGTAGTCGTAAAACCGCGCACCATCAAAAAGCCAACTCCAGGTGCGACAAAGGCTGCTACATCCCTGAGCGATAAATTAGTTGAGATGCTGCCAACGGCAGGTATTGCTTATTCACCTTCATTTCAACCGCTCATTAAAGTGCCAGTCTTCTTCTGGAGCGATGTACCCGAAGTCATCAATAAGAAGATTTCTATCGTTGGTGAAGTCGTAGAAGTGCAGTTAAAGCCCACCTTTATCTGGCATTACGGCGATGGCGTTATCTATCCAACTCGCAAAGTGGGCGCTCCATACCCTGATGGCGAAATTCAACATAGCTACTCAAATCCGGGCCACTACCTGATTGAACTCATCACTATCTGGAGCGGTGAATTTACGGTGCAAGGTGTTAAGGCCCGCATTCCTGGTGATATCAAAACAGTTTCGGTTCTACCCATCACCGTTGTTGCAGCTCCCAGTCGCTTTACCTCACCCGTCAACTACCTCCGCTAACGAAAGGCTTATATGACAACCCTGACATCCCCTCATGATCTCCTTGCCGCTATTCCATTTCTGATTGGCTATCACCCAGAAAACTCGTTGGTGTTGGTAGCTCTCAAAGATGACACGGTCGGAATGGCGATGCGCGTTGATATGCCGACCGATATTGCGCCCGAAAGTTATGACTTACTTGCCTCCCATTTTGTGCGCGAGGCAGCAGAAGCTGCGCTCCTTGTGGCATATGTTGATGCGCAGACTGACCCAGAACCCGTCCTGATCAATACCTCTGCAGCGCTATTGCGCGCCGGCATTTCAATTAAGGAATCCCTTATCGTCTCGGATGGGCGCTATCGCTCGATGCTCTGCCACGATTCTGAATGTTGTCCGCCACTTGGTAGCCCCATTCCTGATATCGATTCATCTCGCATCGCTGCCGAACATGTGATTGCTGGCCATCCCATGCCCTTTGCCAACGTTTCAGGTTTGGTGCAATCGATTGCAGCGCTGCCTTCAGCGATGGAAGAGAGTTGGCAGCGTGAAGTACAAGAATTCTGGGTAGAAGGTGACTCAGAAAATCTGCTCGACCTACAACGTGATGGCGCAACTGCTCTCATCGATTTAGCTGGTGAATACACCCAGGGGCGAGGCGCCGAAGATCGCGAGCTAGCAGCACGAGTTATTGGAAGGCTGAGCGATATTCAGGTGCGCGACTTTGCGCTAGGCAGCCATAACGATGAGACAGCAGATGCGTATTGGCAGATGTGGCGCGATCTCTTGCTGATTGCACCCCGTGGATTTGTCGCACCTACTGCATCAATCTTTGCCGCCCTCGCCTACGAGCGAGGAGAAGGAGCGCTAGCCCACAAGGCGCTGGATCGAGCGCTGGCCGATGATGAACGCTATTCGCTGGCGCTCTTGCTCCGTCGCGTCTTTACCGCTGGATGGCCACCACAATCCTTTAGCGCGATGCGGGCTGAGCTCCACCCAAAAGTTGTTGCCGGAATCTTCGGGTAATATTTACACCAGGTCACGAGTTCTCATCGATAGCCCCGGCTGATGAGACGGCAACCCTCCACCGCGGCGGGGTGCTCCGGGTGACGACCAGGCAGGTGCACTCACGGTGTAGCTGCAAGTGCGTGAAGGATTTATAGGCGATGAGCAGAACACCCAACTACAACGTCACAGGTGCATGGCTAGAAGGCGATGACCCAGGCGAACGTCAATTTATCAAGATCGGATTTCTCCTTCTTGAAAATGGCGAAACTCTTCCTGATATCACTATCGCTTACCAGAGCTGGGGAACGCTGAATAAAGATAAATCAAATGCAATTCTGATTAACCACGCAATGACCGGTTGGTCAGATGTCACTGGTTGGTGGCCGCAGATGGTCGGCCCGGGGCTGCCCTTTGATACCGATAAATACTTTGTTGTTTGTCCCAACGTTATTGGTGGTTGTCAGGGATCTACTGGCCCAGCATCGATTGCACCTGATGGAAAGCGTTACGGCTCTCGCTTTCCCATCATCACTATCCGCGACATGGTCAACGCCGAAGTTGCCTTTAGCGATGCACTTGGAATTGAAAAGTACGCACTTGCTGTCGGCCCATCCCTTGGCGGAATGCGCTCGCTGGAATGGGCGGTGCAACTACCTGATCGCGTCGGTGCAATCTGCACCATCGGTTCATCTGCAGTTGCCACAGGAGACCAGATCGGAACTGCTGCAATTCAAATTCGCGCCATTAAATCTGATCCTCACTTCAACGGTGGCGATTACTATGAGCAAGAGCGCGGACCAATCGAAGGAATGGGTATCGCTCGTCGCATCGCCCACCTGACCTATCGCACCGAATCTGAGATGGATGTGCGCTTTGGCCGCCAACTACAGGGCGATGACACAGGGCGCTACGCCGTTGAGTCATACCTTGACCACCAGGCAAGCAAGTTGGCCAAGAGATTCGATGCCAATACCTATATCGCGCTGACCGATGCCATGAACTCTCACGATATCGGCCGCGACCGCGGGGGAGTCGTCAAAGCCCTTGAGGGCATCACAGTTCCGACCATTGTGGTCTCCATTGATACCGATCGCCTCTTCCCACCTCGACTTCAGGTTGAGATATCCGAGCTTGTGCCGACCGCAGAGGCCCCAATAGTCATCAGTTCTGACTTTGGACACGATGGATTCTTGGTCGAAGCCGAGGCGATGGGCGATGCGATTCGGCGCGCGTTGCACGTTGCAGGTACAATATAGGTATTGCTTCGAGCGGTTCGAACAACAGGTAAGTAAAACAAATCAAAGGACAATTGTGGCTGTATTTAGTGCGCTCAAAAATAAGGCTAAAGGCAAGAAAGCCCCTGCAAAGAAGGCAGCCCCTGCCAAAAAAGCTGTAGCGAAGAAGGCAGCGCCTGCAAAGAAGGCAGTTGCCAAGAAAGCGCCGGCTAAGAAAGCAGCACCTGCCAAAAAAGTTGCGCCACTTAAGAAGCCCGTCAAGATTGAAGTAAAGAAGGACCTGTCCGCTAAAGAGGTACAGCAGCTCGTTGATCTAAAAAACCTGGTTGCTCGCCATAATGAAATTGTCGAAACGCTCGCCGCAAGCGGAATCGATAACTATCGCAAGGCAGTCAAGAAAGAATTTATGGCGCTCGCCCTGGAAGCCCGCCAATTAGATGTAGAAATTCCGGAAGCTACTGAAAAGTCCCGCAAGGCTGGCCTTGGTTCACCAAGCCGCATCTTGTCGAAGGCGCAACTCGCACTTATTGCACCAAAGGAAGAGCCAAAGGCCGATGCCAAGGGTGGCAAGGCAGCGATTGTTCTTGATGAAGATGGCAACGAAGTTGTTGTAGAAGAAGTTGAACTCGAAGATGTTGAAACTCTTATCGCTGAAGTAGCTGAAATCATTGATGCTGAGGCAGATGGAAAAGATCAGCCACGCGTTGTTACCTTGTCAGATGAATCAAAGAATGAAGAAGGCTCATTTACCCTCCTTGACTCTGATGCAGAAGAAGAGGAAGAAGATAAGAACGAGCGCGAAAAGCATAAGAAGGATCTCAAGAATGTAAACCTCGTTCTTGAAGCCATCAACGGCAAGATCCAGGGTGTCGAGCATGCCCCTAAGCACAATATTGATCAGGCCGAAGCAAAGGCGCTGACCTTCAAGCAGATTCAACAGCAATTTGCGATGAATACCTTCAATGAGAAATCAGCGAAGCTTATTTCAGAGGCAATTTCTCAAGGGCACCTCAAGAACCTTGAAGATCTGCAGTACTTCTTCAACGAACAAGCGCGCTTTATTCAGATTGAAATCAAGCGCCTCCCACCAGAGCAGACAGTACTTACTGCAGGTGCAACCGCTGACCCAGTAAAGGATTACCTCAAGCAGATCGGTCGAGTTGCACTTCTTAATGCAGAGCTCGAAGTAGAACTTGCTACTCGCGTTGAAGCAGGTCTCTTTGCTGAAGAAGCGCTCAAGAACACCAAGAAGATTGAGAAGAAACTCAAGCGCGAACTTGAGTGGATTGTCGAAGATGGAAAGCGCGCCAAGAACCACTTGCTCGAAGCCAACCTTCGTCTCGTTGTTTCTCTTGCTAAGCGTTACACCGGTCGCGGCATGCTCTTCCTTGACTTGATTCAAGAAGGAAACCTCGGTCTTATCCGCGCCGTTGAGAAGTTCGACTACACAAAGGGTTACAAGTTCTCGACCTATGCAACGTGGTGGATCCGTCAGGCCATCACACGTGCGATGGCAGACCAGGCTCGCACCATCCGTATTCCAGTACACATGGTTGAAGTCATCAACAAGCTTGCTCGCGTACAGCGCCAGATGTTGCAAGACCTTGGTCGCGAACCGACTCCAGAAGAACTCGCTAAAGAACTTGATATGACACCTGAAAAGGTTGTTGAAGTTCAGAAGTACGGCCGCGAACCAATCTCGCTCCACACACCACTCGGTGAAGAAGGCGACTCTGAATTCGGTGATTTGATTGAAGATTCTGAGGCAGTAAAGCCAGAAGAGTCAGTGACCTTCACAATCTTGCAGGAGCAGTTGATGCAGGTCCTAGGTGGCCTCACCAACCGCGAAGCAGATGTAATTAAGGCTCGATATGGCCTCACAGATGGCCAACCAAAGACTCTCGATGAGATCGGCAAGGTTCACGGCGTTACCCGCGAACGTATTCGTCAGATTGAATCAAAGACGATGTCGAAGCTGCGCCACCCATCACGTTCGCAATCACTACGCGATTACCTCGATTAAAAGTGAGCGACGCTAAAGCCTTCGTCAATCCCAAGAGCGGATCTATCCGCATCACAGGGGTTGTAGATATGGTCGATGCTGACGGCAATGTGATTGAAACTATTGAGAACCCAAAGTTCTGTGGTTGTGGTCAATCAAAAGAAAAACCCTTATGCGATGGTTCGCATAAGGGCCTCCTCAAAGATTAAGTTACTTAACTTCAACCAGCTTCTCTGACTCGTCCTGGATCTTTGCAGCAACGGTCTTAAGCTTTTCTGCATATTCCTTGCCGTGATGGGCACAGAACATGAGTTCGCCACCAGTTACCAGAGTTGCACGCACGTAAGCTTGTGCACCACAACGATCGCAACGATCGAGGGCATTTAGAGGTGTGGATTCGAGGATTACTTGCTCGGTCATCGCGCTCTCCATTCACTTAGGTGGGAAGTTCTTGTACATCTATGGAACATCATGCCAGTTCTCTTTATTCCCCGCTCGGTAAAAAGATTCCAATTATGTAAATTTTTATCCATCTGAGCGCATAAATATCGATAATTTAGGGTCAAATCACAGATGGATATCTATATATAGGGCTTCTCGGCGCGCTTACCCAGATGCAAACCATTTGCTGGCTAACCTTTGCCACCGTGGCCGACGAATTGAACTTTACCCCCGAGGCGAATTCTCAAGATAGCTATACCGCCAAAGACCTGGCCGTTCTTGAAGGTCTCGATGCCGTTCGTAAGCGCCCAGGAATGTATATCGGCTCTACCGATTCTCGCGGCTTGCAGCACTGTCTCTGGGAGATCATCGATAACTCTGTTGACGAAGCGTTGGCTGGTCACTGCAAGAAGATCGAAATTAATCTTGAATCTGATGGCTCGGTAGAAGTTCACGACGATGGCCGTGGAATTCCAGTTGATAAAGAGCCAAAGACCGGACTTACCGGCGTAGAAGTTGTTATGACAAAGTTGCACGCCGGAGGAAAATTCGGTGGCGGTTCATATGCAGCATCCGGCGGTCTGCACGGTGTGGGTGCATCTGTTGTTAATGCGCTGGCTGAACGCCTCGATGTTGAAGTTGACCGTAACGGCAAGATTTACTGGATGTCCTTTAAGCGCGGAGTCGCCGGCGTCTTTGAAGGCGATGGTCCAAAGGCAGAGTTCACACCGCAATCAGGTCTTCGCACAATCGGAAAGATTTCTGCCAAGGTCACCGGCACGCGTACTAAGTGGTGGTCAGATCGCCAGATCTTCCTCAAGGATGCAGAGCTTGATTTAGAAGATATCTATGCACGTGCGCGCCAGACATCGTTCTTAGTTCCAGGGCTCTCCATTACCGTCAACGATAACCGCAAGAAGGAGAAGAGCTCACAGGTCTTCTTCCATAAAGGCGGAATCTCTGAATACTGCGACTTCTTACAACCAGATGCTCCAGTCGGCGAAGTAATTCGCATCTACGGCAGCGGTCACTACCAAGAGACTGTTCCTGTTCTCGATGACAAGGGCCATATGGTTTCAACAGATGTTGAGCGCGATATGGAAGTGGATATCGCCCTTAAATGGGGGATGGGCTTTGATACAACGCTGCGTTCCTTTGTAAATATCATCGCAACCCCCAAGGGCGGCTCACACGTCCTGGGCTTTGAGCGCGCAATCACCAAAGCATTTAACGAAGCGATGCGCAGCGCCGGAATTTTGAAGAAGAACGAGATTGATGTCATCAAAGACGATGTCATGGAAGGCCTCACCGCAGTTGTCACAGTCCGTATGTCCGAACCTCAGTTCGAGGGACAGACAAAGGAAGTTCTCGGAACTGCCGCTGCTACCAAGATTGTCTCAACAGTTGTTGCAGATAAGTTAAAAGAATTCTTCGCCACCACCCGCCGTATTGATAAGGCCAATGGCAAGTTGATTATGGAAAAAATTGCTGGCGCATCTCGCACACGAATTAGCGCCCGCGCCCATAAAGATCTCCAGCGTCGTAAGAACGCTCTCGAATCTTCATCACTTCCTACCAAGCTCTCTGATTGCCGCTCTGAAGATGTCACTCGTACTGAACTCTTTATTGTTGAAGGTGACTCAGCGCTCGGCACAACGAAGGCTGCCCGTAACTCTGAATTCCAAGCGATTCTTCCTATCCGCGGCAAGATCCTTAATGTGCAGAAGGCTTCCCTTTCACAGATGCTTGACGATAAAGAGTGCGGCTCAATCATTCAGGTCATTGGCGCAGGCTCTGGTAAATCTTTTGAGCTCGATGAAGCGCGCTATGGCCGCGTGATCTTGATGTCAGATGCTGACGTTGATGGCGCACATATTCGTTGCCTCTTGCTGACTTTGATGTATCGCTATATGCGCCCAATGCTCGATGCAGGTCGCGTCTTTGCAGCGATTCCACCACTTCACCGCATTGAAACAATGGGTGGCGGCGGTAAAAAGGGTGAGTACATCTACACATATTCAGATGATGAGATGAAGAAGGTCACTGCAGATTTACGTAAGAACGGTAAGAAGTGGAAAGAGCCAATCCAGCGCTATAAGGGTCTCGGCGAGATGGATGCAGACCAGCTACGCGAAACCACGATGGATCCAGATGCTCGCACCTTGCGTCGCATCACAGTCCCAGATGGTGAAGCGGCAGAGCGTATGTTTGACCTTCTGATGGGCTCAGATGTTGCGCCACGTAAAGAATTTATCGCAACTGCTGAAATCGATCGCGAACAGATCGACGCCTAAATAATCTTTATTGGCTAGTCGATACTGACGAGGTCGAAATACTCTTCTTTCCAGATATCTTCATCGCCATCAGGGAGCAAAATAACGCGCTCTGGCTTAAGGGCTTGAACGGCGCCTTCATCGTGAGAGACCATGATGACCGCTCCTTGATATTCACCAAGTGCTCCAAGAATTTCAGCGCGAGATGCTGGATCTAAGTTATTTGTTGGCTCATCGAGAAGAAGAACATTTGCTGCAGAGACAACCAAGGTTGCCAGGGCTAGACGAGTTCTTTCGCCACCAGAGAGAACCTTGACTGGCTTATGGACATCATCGCCAACGAAGAGGAATGAACCGAGCACATTGCGCGCTTCTGGTTCGCGCAGGTCATCTTTGGAAGACATCATATTTTCAAGAATAGTGCGCTCGAAGTCGAGCATTTCATGTTCCTGGGCGTAGTAACCAAGTTTGAGGCCATGGCCATGTTCAACTTTTCCAGTATCTGATTCCAATTGGTTTGCCAGAATCTTCAATAACGTGGTCTTGCCAGCACCGTTAAGTCCCAAGATGACAACGCGTGAACCCTTATCAATCACGCAAGAGACATCGGTAAAGATTTCAAGAGAGCCATAGTTCTTAGAGAGTTCTTCACCCGATAGGGGAGTCTTGCCACAGGGAGCAGGGGTAGGGAAACGAAGCTTTGCGACCTTGTCGCTGACGCGGACATCTTCAAGAGATGAACGGAGTTTCTCTGCGCGACGTAACATGCCTTGGGCTGCAGTTGCTTTAGAAGCTTTGGCGCGCATCTTCTCGCCCTGCTTCTGCAAGATCTCAGCCTTCTTCTCGGCGTTGGCGCGCTCTTTCTTGCGGCGATGCTCATCTTGTTCGCGCTGCAAGAGGTACTGCTTCCAGCCCATGTTGTAGACATCGATGACATTTCGGTTGCCATCGATATAGAAGACTTTATTTACAACGGTTTCAATCAAGTTCACATCGTGGGAGATGATGACCAGCCCACCGGAATAGTTGATGAGGTAGTTGCGTAACCAAACAATTGAGTCGGCATCGAGGTGGTTAGTAGGCTCATCGAGCAGCAAGGTTTCCGCGCCTGAAAAGAGGATGCGCGCCAATTCAATACGGCGACGTTGTCCGCCTGAAAGTGTGTCGAGCTGGTTGTTAAAGACAGCTTCGGATACTCCAAGAGAACTAGCAATCGCCTCAGCCTCAGCGGTTGCGGCATATCCACCAGCTGCGCTGAACTCTGCATCGACGCGGGTGTAACGCTCGAGCGCTTTCTCAAGTTCGGCGCCTTCAGTAGTTGCCATCTCTTGTTCTACCTGGGTCATGCGAGCTGCAATCTGATCGAGATCACGCGCAGACAAAATACGATCGAGCGCGGTTCCTTGATCTTCACCAGTGCGTGGATCTTGCGGCAGATAACCAATTTTGCCGGTGCGTTGAACGCCACCACCAGCAGGAAGATTTTCTCCAGCGAGAACTTTGGCAAGGGTTGATTTACCGGCGCCATTACGACCGACAAAGCCGACACGGTCGCCATGGTTGATACGCACATTAACGCCCGATACTAAAAGGCGCGCTCCAGCACGGAGTTCAAGAGCGGTAGTGGCAATCATTTGGCGAAGTCTCCCACAGTGTGCGTGGGATAAGAAATTAAGTTAGTCAATGACCGAAGGTCATCTGACTTTGACTATTCAGCGCCTATACGAGTGCGGCGAGGAACTGAGAAGGACTTTGCTGCTGCAGTTAATTCTTCAGAGACTTGAGTGCGAATTGCGCTCTCATCTTTTAAGAGCTTTGCAAGGGCTGCAATTATTGCTTTTAGCTCTTTTGATTCAGTTTCAAGTTCTAGCTTGCTCATCTTGGTAAGACGGCGAAGTGGCATATCGAGGATATATGTGGCCTGTTCATCATTGAGTTTAAAATCTTTGATGAGTTTGTCTTTAGCAGCTGCTGCATCATCGCTGCCACGAATAATCTTGATGACCTTATCGATATCGATAATTGCCTTGAGCAAGCCATCGACAAGAGAGAGGCGATCCTCAGCCTTGGCTTTGCGGAATTCAGAGCGGCGACGGACAACTTCGATGCGGTGGTCGATAAATACCTGCAGAAGTTCTTTCAGACCAAGAGTCTGTGGCTTTCCCTTAACAAGTGCGACAGCGTTAATCGCGAAGGCATCTTCCATAGGGGTGAGCTTGAAGAGCTTTTCAAGGACATCTTCTGGCTCAAAACCATTCTTTAACTCAATAACAACGTTGGTACCGGTCTGGCCATCTGTGAGATCGATGATGTCTGAGATTCCCTGAATCTTCTTCGCCTTCACTAAATCTGCGATGCGCTCAACGACTTTCTCAGGGCCGACATTGAAAGGAAGTTCCTTGATGACGATTCCCATCTTGCGAGAAGTCACCTTGCTAATTTCTACGCTGGCACGAACTTTAAATGAGCCCTTACCTGTGGCATATGCCTCGCGCACGCCTTCGAGTCCAACGATTTCGCCACCTGTTGGGAAATCGGGAGCTGGCATATGTTTCATCAACTGATTGAGCGTTGCCTTTGGATTTTCAATAAGGAACTTAGTTGCAGCGATTACTTCGCCTAAGTTGTGGGGCGCCATGTTGGTCGCCATACCAACTGCAATTCCTGAACCGCCATTAACCAATAAGTTAGGAAAAGCTGCTGGCAATACCAAGGGCTCAGAGAGTTGGCCGTCGTAGTTGGGACCGAAATCAACGGTGTTCTCATCAGCTTCTGCCACCATTGACATCGCAGCTGCAGCAAGACGCGCCTCGGTGTAACGCATAGCGGCAGGACCGGCATCGAGTGAACCAAAGTTTCCGTGGCCATCAATAAGTGGCAGCTGCATTGAGAAGTTTTGTGCCATACGGACAAGTGCGTCGTAGATTGCAGTGTCACCGTGTGGGTGCAACTTACCCATTACTTCACCGACTACACGTGCACTCTTTACGTGGCCGCGCTCTGGACGCAGACCCATGTCGCTCATCTGATGGAGGATGCGGCGATGAACTGGCTTTAATCCATCGCGGGCATCAGGAAGTGCTCGTGAGTAAATAACTGAATATGCATACTCAAGGAAAGACTCTGACATTTCAGAAGAGACATCGATATCAACGATCTTGCCCGGAAATTCACCAGGTTTAGGTCCAACGACCTTTGCTGATTTCTTTGGGGCCGCTGTCTTCTTCGTTGCCATGGCGCGTATTCTGCCAAGTGAATGCGTTAAATCTTGGTACCTACACGCGGTCTTGCCCCAACGATTGCAACACAATGGGCGGCAACCTCAGCTCCAGCCATTAAAGCATGGGTTAAGTCCTTCTTTGTCGCAAAATATGAAATAAATCCGGCGGCGAATGAATCTCCAGCACCGGTGGTATCCACTACTTCGGTCGAGAGCGCTGGAACTGCAACTGATTCACCACCACGGCTCTTGCCGATAGCGCCATGAGATCCGCGCTTGATGACAACTGTTGTTGATGTTTGCAAGAGTTGATCGAGAGCAGCTTCAATATCGGTAAGTCCTGTTAGGTAGGTGGCTTCCTCTTCATTGAGAAGTAAGACATCCATCTGTGGCAGCCAACTCTTTATCTCCTGTATATCCGCATTCTTCATTCCCCCTACAGATGCGGGATCAAAGTAAATTGGTAGTCCAGCAGCTTTAATCTTGGTGATCATCGCTTTAATGCCATCTCGTGAAAGCGAATCAAGTGGTGAATAGCCAGAGATATAGACAGCATCAAATCCATCTAGCTCGGGAAGATCTTTGATAGTTAATCCAGAATTGACTCCATTATCTGGAAACATGGTGCGTTCACCGGTTGGATCAACTAGTACAACGACAACTCCAGAATGGCCATTATCAACAACTAAGTTGTGATGGCGGACGCCTAGCGCATCGAATTCATTGACGAGGGCGGCTCCAGCAGAATCATTTCCAACATGCCCCACTATGGTGGCACGAGCATCGGTGCGGGTAAGCCAGGCGGCAACATTTCCGGCAGCTCCACCGCCATGGGTTGAAATCTGAGCAGGTGTATCGCTTCCGTAGTTAATCTCTGATGGCATCACAGCAATCTTGGTGACGACATCGAGCATCACATCACCTATGCATAAAACCTTGGCGCTCATGCTTTGTGAACTGCCACCGCGATATCGGCGGCAAGTGCTGAATTAGATTTAATGATTTCGATATTTACCTGAAGTGATTCACCTTCGGAGGCGGGGTGGAAATGTTCTAGCAAGAAAGGAGTTACCGC
>CAMDBB010000012.1 GCA_945889195.1 Bifidobacterium breve | reverse complement strand
GGTGCTCATATTGCAACCGTTGAAAAACTCACTTCATCTGGCATTCCAGTCATGGCCCACCTAGGCCTTACTCCGCAATCACTTCATCAACTAGGCGGCTATAAAGTGCAGGGTCGCACCGATGGCGATGCCATGTTGGAGGCCGCACTCGCCCTCGAAAAAGTAGGTGCTTTTGCCCTCGTGCTAGAACTTGTGCCGGCCGAATTGGCGGCCAGAATTACCGCAGCCCTGGCAATTCCCACCATTGGAATCGGCGCCGGTGCGCAATGCGATGCCCAAGTTTTAGTCTGGACAGATATGGCTGGCTTTACCGCCAATCCACCCAAACTTGCTAAGGCATATCGCAATCTCCGCCAGGAATTGTTAGCTGCTACCCAAGAGTTTGCTACCGAAGTTCGCACCGGAGCATTTCCCACTGAGGCGCAGAGCTTTCACTAGTCTTTGGTAGTGGCAAAGCATTCAATAGATCTCACTCCGCTTAAGAAATACCCAGATTTTCGTAATCTCTGGGCAGCCGGGCTGATTTCTTACCTCGGATCGATGATTACCTATGTCGCTATCCCTTTTCAGATTAAAGAGCTCACCAATTCCTACCTTGCGGTAGGTATCGTCGGTGCCATCGAACTCGTGCCACTGATTGTTTTTGGTCTCTACGGCGGGGTCCTGGCCGATTCAGTCAACCGTAAGAAGATGGTCTGGGCGACCGAAGCTGGCGCTATGTTGTTGGTGGCGCTACTTCTTGCTAACTCGATGCTGTGGGAGCCAAAGGTCTGGGTCATCTACATCGCAGCCGGACTCTTTGCCGTCGTCGATGGCCTGCAACGTCCCAGCGCCGATGCCATGTTGCCCCGGCTTGTCGGCCACCACGATCTGCCGGCGGCAAGTGCCTTGATGAGTTTGCGCAGACAGCTCGGATTAATTGTCGGCCCCACTATAGGCGGCATTATCTTTTCAACATTTTCGATCTCCGCCGGTTTTGCAATTGATATAGCAACCTATGTTGTTGCACTTGTTTTTCTGGCACGTGTGCGATCTATGCCTTCTTCAAAAGAGGCGAAAAAGCCATCTCTGGCAGCGTTATTAGATGGTGTGAAATATGCATTTAGTCGCCAAGATTTAATTGGCACATACATCATTGACTTGGCGGCAATGACACTTGCAATGCCGATGGCGCTCTATCCATTCTGGGCCGACCAACTTAATGCGCCGTGGGCCCTGGGAATGTTCTATTCCGCAATTACAGTCGGCTCTGTGCTTATCACTGTGACATCCGGATGGACAACTCGCTATCGCTTTCATGGCAGAGCGGTAATTCTGGCCGCCATCGGTTGGGGTCTTGCCATCGCTGTTGCCGGCCTGAGTACATCCTTGGTTCTTGTCTTACTCTTCCTGACTATCGCCGGCGCCTTTGACATGATCAGCGCCCTGTTCCGAGCAAATATGTGGAACCAAACAATCCCGGACCACTTCCGCGGACGACTTGCCGGTATCGAATTACTTTCTTACTCGGTCGGTCCGCTGGCCGGACAATTACGGGCGGCGACAATCGCCTCTGCTACCAGTCTCTCCTTTTCGGTAACTTCTGGGGGCATTTTATGTGCCATCGTGGTCGCATTTCTGGCCTTTTTCTTGCCGAAAATGTGGAAATACGACGTCGAAACGAACGAATTCGCGGTTCGAGAACGCCAAAATCGCAAAAATCTGGAAAATTCCTAAATTTCCATTCGATTTTCTTACTTTTTTAGAAAAAAACACCAAGAAATTTCCGTAGATGCATAGAAATTATTAAAAAATAATTTGCGACACGCACTGAAATATTTCTCACTATGTAGTGGTATTTCTTTCAAAATTCAGTCACACTTATCCACGAAACAGGTTTGGGTGACGGATCCGAACCCTTCCGATTAGGAGAAAACAGATGGCTGCAAAGCGTCGTAAGAAGGCAGCTGCACCAGCAGCGCCTAAGAAGCGTCGTAAGAAGGCTGCCGTAAAGGCAGCAGCACCAAAGCGTCGGAAGAAGGCAGCAGCCAAGAAGGCTGCTCCAAAGCGTCGTAAGAAGGCAGCAGCAAAGAAGGCTGCTCCAAAGCGTCGCAAGAAGAAGGCAGCAGCTCCAGCAGCTGCTCCAAAGAAGCGCCGTCGCAAGAAGGCTGCTGCTAAGTAATTCATTACTTATAAAAAACCCCGCCAGGAAACTGGCGGGGTTTTTTATTGCTCAAAACTATTTCTCGGTTGGAGGATTTTCCTTCAAGGAGTTGGTAACGCGTTCAAAGATTTCTGAGAGAACTTTCTGATCATCTTTAGAGAGGTGATCAATAAAACGCGAGCGCACACTTTCCACATGATCTGGGGCAGCGGCCACAATCGCCTTCCACCCCTTGGCGGTCATCACAGCGAAGTAGCCCCGCTTATCGTCAGGGCAGGCTTCGCGCTTCACCCAGCCGGCCTCTTCCATCACCTTGATGCGATGAGAAAGGCGCGATCTAGAGAGCATTGCGACATCGGCTAGCTCGCTCATTCGCATCCGTCGCTCTGGGGCATCGCTGAGTTGAGCCAATACCTCGTAATCAGACATGGAAAGTTCGTGGCTATCGAGATCTAGATCAAGGGCTTCCAATAAGCGGCGGCTAGCGATGATGTAGCGGCGCCAAGCCTTCATTTCGGCAGGGTTTAACCAGCGTGGTGTTGTAGCGTTTTGCCCTGCCATACCGGCAAGTGTACGACAGAAGTAGAATATGTTGAACTTTCAACTACTTTTCACCACAACGAAATGGATGCCATGAGCTCGCTCAAATCTGGAATTGATATCGAATCGCTCGACCCGCTAGTGCGCCCGCAAGATGACCTCTTCCGCCACTACAACGGCAAGTGGATCAGCGAGTACGAAATGCCAGCAGATCGTTCAAGTGATGGCATCTTCCGTAAGTTGCATGATGAGGCTGAGGCACAGGTCCGCCAGATTATCGAGAACTCATCCGGATCAGGTGAAGCACAGAAAATTGGCGACCTCTATAAATCATTTATGGATACCGATGCCATCAAGGCTCGCGGCCTATCTCCTATCTCAGCAGATCTAGCCCGCGTTGATGACATCAAGGACCACCACGAATTTATCTCTGTCATGGCAAGCCTTGAAATGCGTGGCATCGGTGGAATCTTTGGCGCTGCCATCTATCCCGATGCGATGGATTCCAATACCAACATTCTCTATCTGGGCCAGGGTGGTCTATCGCTACCCGATGAGTCCTACTACCGCGAAGAACAGTTTGCCGAAATCCGCGCCGCCTTCTTGGTTCATATCGAAAAGATGTGTGGGCTCGTCGGAATCAAAGATGGCGCACAAGTAGCAAAGCAGATCTTGGCGCTGGAAACTCAGATAGCCACCCATCACTGGGATCAAGTAAAAGATCGCGATGCCACCCTTACCTATAACAAGTACAGCCGGGCAGAGCTGGAAACCCTTGCCCCACACTTCTTATTCGATACCTGGGCCGAAAACGCCAAGGTGCCCGCTAAGGCATTTGAAACTCTGGTGGTCTGCGAGCCATCCTTCTTCGAAAGCGTTTCAGCGATGCTCGGTGACTTTGCAACTCAGCGCGACTCATGGGTTGCCTGGCTCAAACTCAACTTGGTCTCAGCAAGTGCTGCCTACCTGACCGATGACGTCGTTCTACAGAACTTTGATTTCTACGCCAAGACGCTTTCTGGCACACCACAGATTCGCGATCGCTGGAAGCGCGCCGTTTCAGTTACACAAGGCGCCCTCGGTGAGGCTATCGGCAAGGTCTATGTTGAAAAGTACTTCCCTGCCCAAGCTAAATCAGAGATGAAGATCTTGGTCGGTAACCTCCTTGAGGCCTATCGCATCAGCATTCTTGACCTGCCTTGGATGTCAGAAGCTACTAAGGCAAAAGCGCTTGAAAAGCTAAAGAAGTTCACTCCAAAGATTGGCTACCCAGATAAGTGGCGCGATTATTCAACACTTGAAATCTCAGCTGCTGATTTAATTGGCAACCTCTGGCGTATCGCTGAATTTGATCATGCCTATGCCATCGCCAAGATTGGCGCACCCGTCGACCGCGACGAATGGCATATGACGCCACAGACCGTTAATGCCTATTACAACCCACTTGCCAATGAGATTGTCTTTCCTGCTGCAATCTTGCAGCCGCCCTTCTTTGATCTAGGCGCAGATATCGCCGCCAACTACGGTGGCATCGGCGCAGTCATTGGCCACGAAATCGGCCACGGCTTTGATGATCAAGGTTCTAAATACGATGGCGATGGCAATATGGTCGATTGGTGGAGCGATGAAGATCGTTCTAAATTTGAAGAGCTCACCAGCGTTCTCGTAAAGCAGTTCGATGCGTTATCTCCTGAGAGCACACCCGATATCCACGTCAACGGCGCCTTCACGCTGGGTGAGAACATCGGAGACCTTGGTGGCCTTGGTATTGCGTATAAAGCCTTTAAATTGGCTCTTAACGGCGCCAAAAGCCCTGTAATCGACGGTTTAACCGGTGATCAGCGCTTCTTCCTCTCTTATGCGCATTCCTGGCGTAATATGAACCGTCCTGAAGAAGTTCGTCGCCGTATTGCTATCGATCCACATTCACCAGATGAGTTCCGCTGCAACCAGATTGTGCGCAACGTCCAAGAGTTCTATGAAGCCTTCGGCGTCAGTGAAGCAGATGAGCTCTGGCTTGCGCCACAAGAGCGCGTTCGTATTTGGTAGCTAGTAACTAGTTCTCTGGGAAGTGGCAAGCCACCTGAGATTTACCAATAGTCAGAAGCTGCGGCACCTCGGTGCGGCACTTATCTTGCGCCTTCCAGCAACGGGTATTAAAGACGCACCCTTGAGGTGGATTAACTGGGCTTGGTAGATCGCCTTGCAAAATAATGCGTTCGCGCGTTCTTTCAGAGCGAGGGTCAGGTAGCGGCACCGCTGACAGAAGAGCTGTTGTATATGGGTGGTGCGGAGTTGCATAGAGATCAGCAGTTGGCGCTAGCTCCATAATCTTGCCGAGATACATCACCGCTACGCGATCAGAGATATGTTGCACAACAGATAAATCGTGGGCGATAAAGACCATGCTGATCTTCTCTTCTGCCTTGAGGTCATCGAGCAAGTTGATGACCTGGGCTTGAATCGAAACATCGAGAGCTGAAACTGGTTCATCGGCAACGATAAAGCGAGGCTTTAAAGCAATTGCGCGAGCGATACCGATGCGTTGACGCTGTCCACCTGAGAACTCGTGTGGGTAGCGGTTGTAGTGCTCTGGATTAAGTCCCACGCGCTCCATCAGGGCCTGCACAGCTTCCTTCATACCTTCGGCAGGTTCAATGCCTTGAATTTCAAAGGGCGCAGAAATGATCTTTCCGATTGTCTGACGTGGGTTTAGCGCTGAATATGGATCTTGGAAAATGATCTGCATCTGGGCGCGCAGCGAACGCATCGCCGATGGCTTGAGGTCGGTGATATCGCGGCCTTCAAAGATGATCTTGCCGGAAGTTGGTTCTGTTAACTTTAAAAGTGTGCGACCTGCAGTTGTTTTTCCACATCCTGATTCACCGACGAGGCCGAGGGTTTCACCTGGTGCCAGCGAGAATGAGATACCGCTCACTGCTTGAACGGCAAGAGCTGGTCCACGGCGGTTCTTCTTCTTGACCGGAAAGTGCTTGACCAGGTTCTCTACCTGCAGGATTGGCTCAGTCATTACTTCAGCTCCTGAAGGTCTTTAGCAAAGACAGAGTTACGTACTTCGATGGGAATATGGCAGCGAGAGCTATGGCCCGCGCTATCTGTGTGAAGAGAAACTGGAATGACTGCGCAATCAACAGGAGATAAGTTGCGGTATTCGCAACGAGCAGAGAAGTCACATCCTTGCGGCAAGTGAATAAGTGATGGCGGCTGCCCTGGGATCGCCTTGAGGCGCTCATTCTTTGCTGAGATACGAGGAACTGATTTGAGTAAGCCCACTGTGTAAGGCGCCTTAGGTGTGTAGAAGAGATCATCTACTGGCGCTTCTTCAACAATCTGACCTGCATACATCACCGATACGCGATCGGCTACTTGTGCGACAACGCCCAAGTCGTGGGTAATCAATAAGACGCCCATATCAAACTCTTTTTTCAACTTATCAAGCAGAGAGAGAATCTGCGCTTGAACCGTGACATCGAGAGCGGTCGTTGGTTCATCGGCAATCAGGAGTCGAGGTGAATTCATCAGAGCCATTGCAATCATTACGCGCTGGCGCATTCCACCTGAGAATTGATGAGGGAACTCTTCAGCACGCTGATCAGGCTCTGAGATTCCAACGAGATCAAGCATTTCTATGGCGCGCGCCTTTGCCGCCTTCTTATTACCAGGATTGTGGACCTCAAAAGCTTCCGCGAGCTGGTTACCAATCTTGTAATACGGGTGAAGTGATGACATTGGATCTTGGAAAATCATGGCAACAGCGCGACCACGAATATCGCGGACCTCATTCGGGCTGAGGTTAACTACATCTTTGATAGTGCCGCCATCGTTAATCTTGATGGAACCCTCAATAATGACTGAGCCCTTCTTATGGAGTCCCATAACAGAGAGGCTGGTAACGGTCTTTCCAGAGCCTGATTCGCCCACAATGGCAACGGTTTCGCCTGAATTCACAGTCAGCGATACGCCATCGACTGCCTTAACGATTCCGTCTTCAGTTGGGAAAGAGACGTGAAGATCTTCTATCGAAAGTAGCTCGGTCATGTCAGGCGCACTCGCGGATCTAGAACGGCATACAACATATCGACAATCAGATTCATCACAATGACAACTGTCGCAGCCAAGATAGTTGTTGCAAGGACAACCGACAGGTCAAACTCATAGACTGAACGAAGCGTAAGTCGACCAAGGCCGGGCAGATTAAAGATAGTTTCAGTAATAATCGCGCCACCGATAAGACCGGCAAAATCAAGGCTCGCCATAGTAATCAGCGGCGCGAGTACTGCGCGAAGAGTGTGCTTAAAGAAGACCTTCTGCTCTCCTACGCCCTTGGCGCGAGCGGTGCGGATGTAATCCTCGCCGAGAGTTTCAAGCAACGCAGCGCGGGTGAAGCGGGTATACAAAGCTGCATAGGCGATTGCCAAGGTAATCCACGGCAAGATGAAGTACTGGAAATACTTAAATGGGTTATCGATCAGCGATGTATAGCCTGTTAGCGATAGCGGAACAATCTTCCACTTAATGGTCACCCAGATAAGTAGAGCAAGACCGGTAACGAATGTTGGAAGAGATGTACCTAGCAATACAAAGACAGAGCTGCCGGTATCTGGCCAGCGATTCTTAAATTTGGCAGCGACGATGCCGAGGCCGATACCTACTGTGAGCCAGAGGGTGAGAGCGCCTACTGCAAGGTTGATGGTGATGGGAAGCGCTTCTGTGATCATATCTGTGACACAAGCGTTCTCATTAAATGAATATCCAAATGATGGCGCAGGGCAACTAAATGCAGCGCTGCCGGCGCCATAGGTGCGGCCCAAGAAGATGCCGGAGATAAAGAGAAAATACTGTTCGTAGAGCGGCTTATCGAGCCCTAAACGGATGCGGTTGGCTTCAATAATCTGTTCATTACAGCGCTGACCGCAAGTAAGGGCAGCTGGATCAAAGGGCAAGATTGCAAAGATCATAAAGACCACTGCTGAGACGACGAGAATTGTTGCAAGGGCGAAGACCATACGGCGTCCTATATAAGCCAGCATCCTCACTCCCTTCGCTTCGTTAAAAAGAAAATATCACGTACACAGAGAAAGTACTTCCAGCGGGAGGCGTGCCACCCGCTGGAAGTACCTTTTACCTCTTTGTTAGATCAAGGATTAGTTATTAATCCAGATCTTTCCGTAGGCAGGGTTTCCTTGTGGAACCCAGAAGAAGACGTTTGCGAGCTGTGAGCCCCAAACTTCCTGTGCCTTACCAAATGTTGTTGGTAGTACCCAGAAATTCCTCATGGCTTCAGCATCAAGCTGCTTCCACATTGCTGCCTGCTTCTTGCGATCAGTTGTCTTCATTGCAAGGTTGACCTTATCTTCAAATTTCTTGTAAGCAGGGTCATCTGAGTTCTGAGACAAGTTGAATCCGCCGAATGAAGCGAAGAGCTCTGGGATAACTGTTGAAGCATTTGCCCAGTCAGCACCCCAACCAGATGCAGAGATATCTTTCTGCTTGGCAGGGTCCATGATTGTTGAGTAGTAACCAGAGCTGATGATGTTCCACTTAACCTTGATTCCAACGCGAGCATAAGCTGCTTCGTTGATTGGAATTGTGTCGTTAAGTGTTGCAGATTGGCGAACGTCGAAGGTGATTCCATCTTCTGTTGCCTTCTTGTAGTCAGCAGGACACTTGGTCTTTGCTGTTTCAAGGAGCGCCTTAGCCTTTGCGACATTGCCCTCTGGCATGAAGTCAGGGCTTCCTGGACCAACGACCTTTGTAGGTGCGTAGTCATCTGCTACCAATGGGCTAATTACGCCAGTTGCATATGAACCTGCAAACTTAGGTCCACCTGCATAGTCAAGAAGCGCCTTTGCATCACGTGCGTAGTACATAGCTTCACGTACTTCTTTACATGGCATCGCCTTAACGTTAAATGCGAGGTAGATAGCGTATGGATCAGAGTTGTTCATGCGACGCTTTGCAAGGCTTGGATCGCTGAAGAACTTCTCCTTATTTGAAGGAAGTGGTCCACCGAAGTTCATCGCTGTTGGCAAAGTATCTTCGAGGATAATCTGATCGATAACTTCTTCATCTAGACCAAATTGGATAACAACTTCATCTGGATAAGGAGTACGAACAGGATCTGATGCCTTTGACCAGTACTTGTTGCGAGTGAGCTTGAGCTGTGTCTTGCTGTTCTCGACAATCTTGTAAGGACCTGTTGCCTGTGGGTTTAGGTCGTACTTGTCGCCTGTGTCCTTCTTGGCTTGTACTGGAGAGATAACTCCGTATGTACCAAGATAGTTAAAGTCTGCTACAGACTTGTTGAGGCTGAAGGTAATTGTGCGGTTATCTGAAGAACATGCAACAGCCTTCTTAAATGCCTTTACGCCAGCTGGTGTGTTCTTGTAAGGACCTGTGTAAATGGAGTTTCCATCTTTATCTTTTGGAATATCCAACCAAGCCTGTAGGTAAGCAGGTCCGCCTGTGATGACATCAGTTGCGAATACACGTGAAACACCGTATCGAACGTGTTCGCATGTAATTGCTACGCCATCTTCAAACTTTGTACCTGGACGAAGTGTGAACTTCCAAGTCTTTGCTTCGTTGCTTGGGATTCCGGTATTTGTCGCAAGATCTGGAACGATATTTGCGCCAGCGTTACCTGGAACTGGGTTATATGCAACCAGTGTGCGTGTGTGGAATGAATTCATAAATGCTAGATCGCGACCTGTGTAGATACGACTTGGATCAAGGTGATCAAGGCGTGGTTCGTGTTCTAGTAACGTCAGGATTCCACCTGTCTTCGGTGTAGTCGCCGCGTTTGCAGGGCTTACTCCTGACACCAAAACGGTGCCGAGAATGAGCGCTGCAGCTGATGCAACAGCCGTTGCGCGTCGACGAGCAGAAATTGCTCTCATTACGTAGTCCTTTCCATGGGGATGCCAATGGCATCACAGTCGGGTGAGTCAATCAGAAATTGTCCGAATTGTGAATACCACTCGGTAACTATTGGATTACATTAATTACGGTCTGAGCGTGGATCTAGGGCATCGCGTAGCGCGTCTCCCACCAGGTTAAAGGCGAGAACCACGATAACTAGTGAGGCCGCGGTAATCAGGAAGAAGCTCGGCATCACCGTCACGAATCGGGTGGAGTTAGAAAGCAGGATTCCCCAGGTCGAGGCAGGTGGCTGAACGCCAAGCCCCAAGAATGAGTAGACCGCCTCAGTCGCCAAATACCCAGGCAGCGAGAGTGAAACGACAACGATAACTGGCGCCCAGAGGTTGGGGATGAGCTCCTTAGAAATAATGCGCCAGCGGCTAGCGCCCATCGCTTGTGCCGCCGTTACAAATTCTCTTTCACGGATACTCATTACCTGCGAGCGAATCAAACGTGAAAATCCTGGCCAACCAAAGAAAGAGAGGAAGAGAATCAAGAAGAGAATGCGAGCGCCATTTCCTTCAGCGACTCCCAGCTTCTCAATACGATCAACCATTGGTTCACTGAGAGCCACAATCATAAAGAATGCTGGGAAGGCGAGCAGGAAGTCTGTGAAACGTCCCAGGTAACCGTCAACGCGTCCGCGGAAATATCCGCCAACGATTCCAACAAAGAATCCGATTGTCAGCGCTGTGAAGGTTGCAAGAAATGCAATAAGGAAAGAGATGCGAGAGCCATATAGAAGTTGTGCCAATAAGTCGCGGCCAGTTCCGGGAATAAGTCCGAGCGGATGTTCGCGGCTAAATCTTGCAGCATCTCCTTCAGGAATTCCGCTGGAGTTAAGGACATCGAGATTTAAGGTATCTGGATTAATGCCCAGAATCGCAGTGACGACCGGGGCAAAAATTGAGAGAGATACAAGAATGAGGCTCAATATCGCTGCCCCAACGCCTACCTTGTTGCGCTTGAAGCGGCTCCACGCAATTTCACGCGGGCTACGCCCCTTAATATCGCGAATTTCTGCGGTGGATTGAAGTGCAACCGGTGTTGTCATGGCGCCTACTCTATACTTGGTAAATACCAGAAGTCACGACGGTAATTGACTCAAAATTTGTGGAGGACAACATGAAGGCCCAAAAAGCGCTCATCGCATTTCTCAGCTCACTCGCTCTCGCTACAACGCTCACTGCGTGTGGAGGTGAAGACACAACTGCAGGCACTGATGATCAGACCTTGGTCGAAACCGTCGAAGAGAAGCCTCAGGCAAGCGGTGGCTTTGATGCACCTGTTGTTACCCCCGATAAGGTCAGTTACACACTCACCTCCCCTGCAAGCTTTACGCCAGGCAAGTTCGCCTCAGGCATGTTGCCGGGCTATAAAAACGAGCGCTTCGACCTCACCGTTGTAAATAATTCAGGAAAAGATCTCGACCTGGCAACGCTTATCGTCCGAGGCACAACATCTTCTGGTGATTGCGTAGATATCTTCGATGGCGATAACCAGATGGAAGGCGCTCCTACAACTCCACTTGCGCCCGGTGCAACTGCAAAGTTCTCATGGGGGCTAGCTTGCAACGGCAAGAGCGGAGATGATCTCTCTGTATTGCTCACAAACGGTGTTGATTCGCTGATTGAAGTAACGGGCAAGATCGCCTAATTACTTTACTTGGGCTAGCCGCTTCATCGCCAAGAAGATTGGTATTGAGGCAAAGCAACCAAAGAACATTGTGGCAACCCACAACTCTGGTAAATCTGCGCCCAACATCAGGCCGGTAATCGCGGGACCTAAAACTCCCGAGACGCTCCATTGCAAACTCATCAGCGCATTGGCGCGACCACGGATATGTTCAGGAGCTAACTCATTTGCAAGAGTTGGAATCGTTGGCGCCTGCACCATCTCACCAAATGCAAAAACTAATTGGCTCATGCAGATTGCAATACCTGCAACAAAGAGCGGCAAGAGCGGTGCGATACCAACAAAGATCCATGACACTGCCCAGATCACTCCAATGGAGATGAGAGCTGTGTAGCGCGAATACTTTTCAAGGATGCGCATCACTAGAGGTTGAAAGAGAACTATGGAGAGTGTGTTCACACCGAAGATAACACCGAGCCACTTTGGATTTAAATCCAAGAACTGCGTTGCAAAGACCGGCACACCCGCTTGAATGGTTCCGTAACCGAATGTAAAGAGAATGATTCCGCCCATTCCCAAGAGCATGAGGGGCTTTACTTCAAAGAGATCTCGATAGGTGCCGTTCTTGGGCTCATGCGCTTTAGGAATATAGCGATTGACGTTCTCACCTTTGAGCGTTAAAACCACCAATAAATAGAGCAGAAATGTCGAAGCATCCACGTAATACATAATCTGAAAAGAGCGCAGATTGCCCTCTTGAATAATCAGAGATGAAATCAGCCCGCCCATACCGAGCCCAAGGTTGAGCAACATAAAGTTAAAGCCAAATATCTTGGGGCGATCTGCAACGGGAGTAACGCGCGTCAGAATCACTGTTTGGCTCGGCCAGATTGCTTGACCCGCTGCATTGATAAAGGTGATGGCAAGTATTGCTTGAAAGTGCGTCTCTACGCGCGATAGAGAAAAGGCAGCTGCTGAGTTAACTAAGAGGCCAACAATCATTACCTTCTTCGGCCCTACTCGATCCACAAGTGCACCCATGGGCGTACTAGTCACAATCGAAACGATTGAGCCATAGGCAAGCAGTAACCCGCCAAAGGTATTGGTAAAGCCGCGCATGTCATGGAAGTAGACCAAGAGCAGCGAGAGAGTCATTCCGCCGCCAATCGCGTTGAGGCAGATACCAAAAACTATTTTGCGAGATTGCGGGTTAAGTAAAGTTGTAAATTCCTTAAAGAGCATTTATCCCAATAACTCCAGCGCCTGCTTGAGTATCTCGGGTTTGTATTTTTCAATGAGTGAAATATGGCCATGGCCTGGAATAAACGAGAGTTTCGCTGTTGGAATGTGTTTCTCTAACCAGTATGAATGTGCGTGAGGAACCATAAAGTCATCATCACCCTGCCAGAGAATGACGGGCTTGGTAATCGCTGCAAGATCAAAACCCCACGGCTTGATAAAGACTAAATCGTCATCAATCCAACCATCAAAGCTGACAGCTAAACCATTGCGCATCGTTGCCGCCATATCATCTGCAACTGCGCCTTCGAGTACTGCCTTGTCAGCATCCCCAATAAGTCCACCAAAAGCTTCGCGAATATCGCTGCCCGTTACCTGCTTCATCGGTACGGCATTTTCATTCATCCACTGTGTAATCACCGCTTCGCCCTTGAGCGCTGCGCCAAATTCATCATGATTCTCAGGGCCCATACCTTCGAGAAAATCTAAATCTGTAGCGCCAAATGCGCCTACTCCAGCAAGTGAAATCGCTCCAACGTTGCGAGGCTCAAAGGTATTGGCGAGCGCATGCGGCCCACCACCTGACCAACCGATAGAGACAAATTTTGAAATGTTCTTGGCATCAAGAATCTGCGCAATATCGTTATTGATGCTGATAACGCTGCGGCCAGGGTTGCGATCACTTGTGCCGTATCCGGCGCGGCTATATGAAATTGCGCGAATTCCAGAAAGCGCTGCCTCTTCTAACCATGATGACCATGCGCTGGCATGGCCCGGTGTTCCATGATGGAAAATGATGGCGCGCTCTGAGTTGATTCCATTATCGAGAATCTCTAGTTCACGACCATCTCTTAATTTGAATTGAGGCATTTGGACAGTCTATTACTCTGCCACAATATGCAACATGGATTCTGAGGCAGGCTTCTCCTTCACGATTAACCATGCGCCAGATAAAGGGCTTGCTCGCGTAGGAACTATCTCAACCCCACATGGCGATATTCAGACTCCCGCCTTTATCCCTGTTGGAACAAAGGCAAATGTAAAGACAGTTCTACCTGAGGCGATGGAAGATCTTGGAGCACAAGCTCTGCTCGCTAATGCGTATCACCTCTATCTGCAACCAGGCCCTGATGTGCTCGATGAAGCCGGTGGCCTAGGCGCATTTATGAATTGGCATAAGCCGACCTTTACAGATAGCGGCGGATTTCAAGTCTTATCTCTCGGAGTTGGCTTTAAAAAGGTTCTCGCCATGGATGCGCAAACCTTTCGCTCTGATCAAGTCATCGCAAAGAATAAAGAGCGACTTGCCCATGTTGATGATGAGGGCGTGACCTTTAAGAGCCACCTTGATGGTTCTATGCATCGCTTTACCGCAGAAGTTTCTATGCAGATTCAACATAAATTGGGCGCAGATATCATGTTCGCCTTCGATGAATGCACAACCTTGCATAACACTCGTCCTTATCAAGAGCTAGCGATGCAGCGCACCTATGGCTGGGCCATCCGCTGCCTCGATGAACACGCTCGCCTCACCGAAGCGCGAGTCGGAAAGCCTTATCAAGCGCTCTTTGGCGTTATTCAAGGCGCGCAATATGAAGATCTCCGCAAGAAAGCTGCATCAGATCTGGGTTCGATGACATCTTCTGGAATTTCATTCGATGGATTCGGTATCGGTGGCGCACTCGATAAAGATTCTCTCGGCACCATTGTTGGCTGGGTTAACTCAACGCTGCCTCAAGAAAAGCCTAAACACTTACTAGGTATCGGCGCCCCTGAAGATTTCTTCATTGCAGTTGAAAATGGGGTTGATACCTTCGATTGCGTACTGGCTTCTCGTATTGCGCGCACCAGCGCGGTCTACACAATGTCAGGTCGATTTAACGTCTCAAACCAACCATATATCCGTGACTTTAACCCGATTGATGATGAGTGTGACTGCTACACCTGTACCAACTACACACGCGCCTATTTATGCCACTTATTCCGCAGCAAAGAGATGCTCGCTGGAACACTTGCCACAATTCATAATGAGAGATTTATCGTCAGGCTAGTTGATCAAATTAGACAATCCATTATCGATGGCAATTTCTTCGATATGAAAGCTGACTTCTTAGGGCGATACGCCCATAAATCTGGGCAATCACGCGACTAAATCAGATTTACTGATGCAGGTCCTTTAGCTTCTCTGCCTCGCTACCCACTGGCGCCCATCCACCCGGAACAAGAAGTTGTGCAGATTCTGGGCCCCATGTGCCGGCTTCGTAACTTTCAGCGGTATTTGGATTCTTTAAGAGATCTTCCAAAATCTGCCATGAGTGAAGCACCGCATCGATACGAGTAAATCTAAAGTGATCACCCAACATGGCAGCGCGCAACAGACGCTCGTAAGGCCCTTGGCGATCGCCGAATTCAGCAACAAATTCAACAGAGAGATCGACAGTTTCAGTAATTAACTTGGTGCCAGGCTTCTTGGCTTGCAGTGAAATATCAACGCCATCTTTTGCACCCAATCTAAAGCGCACCTGATTTGAGGCACCCGTACCAAAGAGAGCACGTGGTGGCTGCTTAAACTCAACGATGACTTCGAGAACTGTCTCAGCCAACTTCTTTCCTGTGCGCAAGTAAATCGGCACACCAGCCCAGCGCCAGTTATCGATAAATAACTTCATAGCAACGAAGGTTTCAGTATCTGAACCTTCAGCAACGCCAGCTTCATCGAGATAGCCTTCAAATTGGCCACGTACAACATCATTCTTATTGATATCGCGAATCGCAGAGAGCACCTTGATCTTCTCATTCTGCATCGCTTCAGAGCCCATATCAATCGGTGGCTCCATAGTAAGCATGGTGAGTACCTGCAAAATATGGTTCTGCAGAACATCTCGGGTTGCACCTACACCGTCATAGAACTTGCCACGGCCTTCAATCCCAAAACTTTCTGCCATCGTGATCTGAATATTTGAAACATAGTTACGGTTCCAGACCGGCTCAAAGAGAGTGTTGGCAAAGCGGAAGACCAGTAAGTCTTCAACTGCTTCTTTACCAAGGTAGTGATCAATACGGTAAATCTGCTCTTCTGGCAAAATCTTCTTAAGCTCAGCATCGAGAGCTTTAGCGCTTTCTAAATCACGACCAAAAGGTTTTTCGACCACAACGCGAGCACGACGGGTAATTCCAACCAGGGCAAGAGCTTCAGTAATTCGGGCAAAGTATTCTGGAGCAATCGCTAGATAGATGACAGGAAGTTTGAAATCTTTAATAGCTTCCGCAAGTGCAACAAAGGTCTGTGGGTCTTCATAATCGCCAACAATGAGCTCAATTTCTCCAAGTAGCTTCGAGAGCGCAGCCTCATCGACATCAGGTTTACGAGCACGCACGGCCTGCTCGACATTCTCTTTAAATACTTCTTGTGTCCACTTTGATGAAGCCACGCCCACGATATGCAGGTCGAGTTCACCTAAATCTTCTAGGTCATAGAGCGCAGGAAAGAGCTTCTTCTTCGCTAAATCACCTGTTGCACCGAAGAGAACGAGTGCATCAGCTTTCATTTATTTCCTGCCTGAGGCTTTTCGTTATGGCCGCCAAACTTGTAGCGCATTGCGCTTAAGACGCGGTTAGCAAATTCATCGTTATTGCGTGATGCAAAACGTGCATACAAAGATGCACTCAATACATGGGCAGGAATTCCCGCCTCAATCGCTGCTTGCACCGTCCAGCGACCTTCACCGCTATCGCTGACCTGAGTTGAGTATTCAGTAAGTTCTTCTGATTCAACCAACGCTTGCGCAGTCAGATCGAGCAACCATGAAGCAACAACACTTCCACGTCGCCAGACTTCTGTAATTGCTGGGATATCTAAATCGTAAGCAGGGTTCATCTCATCTGCGGCATCAAAGATTGCGAGGCCTTCAGCGAAAGCTGCCATCATTCCGTATTCAATTCCATTGTGAATCATCTTCACAAAGTGGCCAGCTCCTATGGGGCCACAATGCAGATATCCATATTCAGCTTGAGTTGGTTCGCCTGTGCGGCCAGGTGTGCGTTCGGCAGATTCAACACCAGGACAGAGCGCTTTAAAGATTGGATCTAGCGCCTTCACGACAGCGTCATCTCCACCGATCATCAGTGAATAACCGCGTTCTAAACCGTAGACACCGCCAGAAGTTCCGACATCGACGAAGTTAATTCCCTTTGCCTTTAATAGTTCTGCATTTTTCACATCATTCTTGTAATAGCTATTGCCACCATCAATGATCGTGTCGCCCGCAGATAAGTGCTCGGCTATCGCCGCAATTGTTGAATCAGTAACAGCAGCTGGAACCATAATCCAGACGGTGCGCGGTGTTGAAAGCTTTGCAGCCATTTCTGCCATATCGGCTGCGCCAATAGAGCCTTCTGAGGCAAGTGCCTTCACGGCGTCAGGGCTAACGTCATAAACAACTGATGTGATGTTGTGGCGAGCTAGGCGCCTGACGATATTGGCGCCCATGCGTCCAAGGCCGACCATTCCAAAATTGGTTGCTGTCATGAAGGTGCCTATTCGCTTATAAAGACGCTCAACGTTGAGGCTCGTAGTCTATATGAGCCACCGCCCTACCCTGAAATTCTGCAGAGATTACGGAGTTTTACTCCGAGAAAAAGGCTTCAGTATCAACAATGAGACGAGTATGAGAATTTCCTCGAACATAACTTGCAGGAATCGAGAGATCTAATTCGATAATTTTCGTGACTGCATCAGCTTTGCTCTCACCGGCTGCCACAATCCACACTTCTTCTGCGCTATTAATTGTTGACATGGTAAATGAGATTCGCTCAGCTGGTGGTTTTGGCGAATCAGTAATGGCAATCACTCGACCCTGATCATCAATATCTGTCATTCCAGGAAAGAGCGAAGCTACATGGCCATCAGGTCCTAAGCCCAGTACATTTAAATCAAAATCAACGTTCTCAAGCGCCAGCGCATAGTCACTGGCTGCATCGTGAACGTTCTTTGCTTGGTCGCTCGCAAGACCTTCATGGACGTTGATATTCAGATTTTTTACATTGCCATGGAAGGCAAAGGCATTTCGCTCCACGCTATCTGCTGTAACAAAGCGTTCATCGCTCCACCAAATGTGTAGCCCTTTAAAGGCATCTACATCGGCGTTAAATTCATTCACCAACACTTCTGAGATTTGAATGCCTAGCGTTCCGCCAGTGAGTACCAAATGGAATTGGCTCTTAAGTTTGAGCCCTTTCTCAATAGCCGCCAAAATCTGAACGGTGACCTCTTCCGCTAATTCAGCAGCATCTGAGTACAGAGTCAGGTCTAGTTCGTCATCGATATCGCCAACGATGGCATCAAAGTCATCACTCATTTGATCCCCATCTCTTCGAAAAATCCTCTGCGCTCATCTCGTAGATATCTTCTGGTCCATCAATCTCATCCATCTGTTGACCTTTGTAGTCAAAACCGAAGTACTTGATGACAGCGATAGACGGCAGATTATCGGGGCTGACTGTGTATCTCAAGGTTCGAACCTCTGGAAAATTCACGGCCCAACACCACATCGCCTGTAGTGATTCCTTGGCATAACCCCTGCCCTGAAAGGCAGGTTCAATTCCAAGACCTATCTCAGCCATTCCGTCAGCGTCAGGTGCTCCATGAAAACTAGAGCTTCCGATGACTTCACGACTTTCTTTGAGAACGATAAATCTGACAAACCACTTGTTCAGCGATGGATCAACCTTTACCTGCGGAACGCGCCACGCAAGCGGCCCGGAATTCTCAATCAGATTCTTGTGGGGGTTAGTGAAGTCCCGACCTGCAATCGCTTTAGCATCGCTCTTTTCTTCAAAGAGCTCGATGATTCCTTCTGCAGAAAGATGATGAAGTTCAAGCCGTTCAGAAATTATGACTGGCTCAAGCATGCGCCAAGTATCGCATGTGCCTTAGAGAATGAAGTTTGCCTTAGCCTTCTCGACCGCTTGAGTGCGATTTTCAACGCCCATCTTTCGATAGAGATTCTTCAGGTGCGTCTTCATGGTGTTGATTGAGATATGCAGCGTGCCGGCGATAGCGCTGATTGGTCTATCAGTTGATAGATGGCGCAACACCTCGATCTCGCGCTTAGTCAGCGAGGAGCTAAATTCAGAGTTCTTATGTGCATCGCTGCGAATTCGTTCTGCTACAGCTGAAGCTAGATCCTCTAGATAGACGGTGGGCTTATCACTGGCAGCCTTAATCAACAAAGTTCCCATCTGATTAGCCTGACGCAGAAATGTCTCCTTTGCTCCTACCAAAGCCCCAATTTCAAGTGCTTTCTTAATCTCTTTCATTGCGAGATTCTCATGATCGATAACTAAGCCTGCTTCTACGAGGTGCTTCCAGATCTTCTCGCGAGGAGTCCGTGAAGGAAGTCTCTTGAGTTCATCATGTACTTTTTTATCGCCAATTTTTTCATTGTAGTGAAGTTTGATTTGCCTGGTTAAGCGAGTAGCGGGGGCTCTCTCTAGCAAGGTTCCAAGTCTGTCAAAGTTTTTTACATGGTAGCGAATAAATATCTCGCTCATATCAATAATGCCATCTAGCTCATGAGAGAAATCAACCTTCTCGGCTCTTAGGTGAGCTTGCTTGATGTTCTCGAGAGCTTCGGGGATAAATCCTTTCAGAGCCAGATCGCGAGCCAAAAATCCGTCAGCTCTAAAGTGCCAACTCCATTGCTTCCACTGTTCGGCAAGATCTCGAACTTCGGCAAATTTTGCATGAGCCTCCATGGGCCTAGCGAATTCAAGTAAGCAGTACGCAATCACAAAGAGTGAGTCCAGTGGTCCGAATACGCCAACATAATTACGCTTACTAAACTGCGAAAAGGAGATAGATGCGGCTTCGTATGCTCGTCGGTAATCACCTATTTGGAATAGATGCATGGCATTGATGGATGAGAGCATCAGGTGGCTCTGTGAAATCTTGCAAGAAACCGCAAGTTGTCTGGCCTTGTCGAGGACTTCCTCTACTTTTTCGGTTTCATCAACAATGAAGTGGCGCATTGCAGCTAGTCGCAGTAAAGCAATCTGTTCCTCAACCCCGAGCATCAGTGGGTCGCTGACTGGCGATAGCGCCAGCGAAATGTTTTCATCCATTGCCGAAAACTTTCCTAGCGAGAAATTTGCATAGGCCCGGCCTGCATTTGTTATCTGATCGATGAATCCTTGTAGCTCTGTGCCTTGTGCTTCAAAGACCATCCGATCCGCCAGGCTAATCACGGACTGAAAATCTTGATTGGCTAATCGACCAGCAAGATCCACCGTCGCCCTCTTCAGTAAGCCCAGCGGGCTGTTATCTCCAGCAAAGACCGACCATCGAATTAATTCATTGCCGCGCCCACTGACCTGTAAGACGCGTGCAGCATCAGGAAAAAGGGATCCCACTTTTTCATAATTCTCGGAGAGGAAGGCATGCTCGAGAGCGAAGAAGGGTTCATTCCGGTCTTCGTGGTACTTCAACAAGGATTCGTGGATGCGCTTCTTCTTTACTGGATCAAGTCGCAAGTCAGCGACTAGTACCTCTCTCATCAATTTTGAAAATTCGAATGTTTGGTCAGGGCTACCCGTTTGCGAAAAGTAATTAGCATCCAGAGCCAGCTGGTTGATTTCATCGTAAGAATATTCACTCTGGAGAATTACTTCGGCCTGTTCATAGTTGAATTCCTGCAGGACTGAGAGCGCTGTGATGCGCGAGCGAACTTTGGGATCAAGCCTCGCAATGACTGAAATTGCCAAGCTTCGCAGAGGTTCAGATTGAGAAACCGCAATCTTCTCAAAATCAATCGGCTTCTTGTTCTTGGCAATTTGATACATCAACATAGAAACAGCAGATGGCCAACCTTTTGCCGCTGAAATCGATTCCCTAATAGCAGAGTCTTCCAGGCTAATTCCATGTACTGAGGCGAGGGCTGTGACTTCTTCGATTGTAAGAGCAAGATCATCTCTTCCAATAACTTTAAGCAAACCGCGTGAAGAGAAAGTAGCGTAGACATTTTCAAGCGAATCACGTCGGATACTTATAAACTGAAGATTTTGTGGGAACTGTTCAACTAATCGTGCTGCAATATCTACATCTCGTGAAGTGTTCTCTCTCAAGTTATCGATAACAAAGATGTAATTTTCCCCGGTAGTTAAGAGATCATTTCCCCACTTCTGCACAATTTCCACCGGCCGCATAGTCGGCTCTGCATCAAACCAAGCTCCATATCCTGGAATCGCATTTCGAGTCGCTTGTATAAAAAGAGCCGCCATATCTGCGATTGAATCTCTCTCGGTGAGCGTCAACCAGATTGTTTTCTCTGGACGTGAAAGAACCCATTCAGCAACTAAGGAAGTTTTGCCAAAACCTGCAGGTCCAATAACAACTGTTGTGCTTCCTGGGCCATTCTCTAAAAGTGGAAAGAGGTTCTTTCGTGAGATGTAATTTGGGGGCAGCACAGGAATCAACGTGCGCGAGATAGTTACCCCGCGGGCGACTTCGAAGGCGGCCTCACCCTTTTTCTGTGGCATGGGGTTAGGGTGATACAGATTTACGTGTAACGGAAGAGAGAATCACCCTGGGTGGGGTGAGATAGCGCGGTGATTCTTAGAGGCTAGAGAGATGCAAAACCCTCGGCGAGAACTGATAGGCCATCACGCAAGAGTTCGTCGGTAATCACTAGCGGAGGCAGGAAGCGGATGACGTTTCCATAAGTGCCGGCAGTCAAGATGAGTAGGCCGTGGCTGTGGCAATACTTAACAACCTTCGCCATCGCTTCAGGATTTGGATCTTTACTTCCAGGTTTTACTAGCTCAATAGCAACCATTGCACCGCGGCCACGAACATCACCAATGACTGGGTACTTTGCCTTAAGCCCGTTGAGAGTTTCAAAGAGGATTGAGCCAATGTGGGCTGCGCGCTCGACCAACTTCTCTTCCTGAATTGTTTCGATTGCGGCAAGAGCTGCAGCGCAAGCGATTGGGTTACCGCCATAAGTGCCACCCAGGCCGCCAACATGAGATGAATCCATAATTTCAGCGCGACCAGTAACGGCTGCAAGTGGAAGTCCACCTGCAATTCCTTTAGCGGTAATGATCATGTCAGGCGTCATACCTTCATGCTCTACGGCAAAGAGTTTTCCGGTACGAGCAAAACCAGATTGAACTTCATCTGCAATAAAGACAATGCCATTTTTAGTTGCAAACTCTTGCAAACCTAGCATAAAGCCTTCTGGCTGGACCATAAATCCACCTTCGCCCACAACAGGTTCGATCAAGATTGCCGCAACGTTCTGTGCGCCGATCTCTTTCTCAATCTTATGTGTGACCAGATCAAGCGCATCTGCAGTAATCGTTTCAGGGTTACCTAACCAGCGATAGGCATATGGCAGAGGCATGCGATAGATCTCGTTAGCAAATGGACCGAAGCCATCCTTGTAAGGAATGTTCTTTGCAGTCAACGCCATCGTTAGATTGGTACGACCGTGATAAGCATGTTCAAAGACAACAACTGCTGCTCGCTTTGTGTAATGGCGCGCAATCTTGATGGCATTCTCTACTGCTTCTGCACCAGAGTTTTGCAACAGTGACTTCTTCTTGAAATCTCCGGGGGTAAGTCGATTGAGAGCTTCGCAGACTTCGATGTAACCCATATATGGAACAGTGGTGAAGTTGGTGTGGGTAAATGTTGCTACTGCTTCTTGCACTGCCTTCACAACGCGGGGCGCAGAGTTTCCAACGTTGACAACGCCAATGCCTGCGCCGAAATCAATGATGCGGTTGCCATCGATATCTTCAATGATGGCATCTTGTGCGCGGCTAACAATTACAGGGAGTGCAGTTCCTAGTCCCCCAGATACCGCTTCTTTACGACGCTGCATCGCTGCAGTCGAAAGTGGCCCTGGAATCTCAGTGGCCAGATGGCGTGATTGCGGGAGAGGATCCTTTGCTGTCATGCTGATAATTCTAAGCCCCAGCAAAGTTTGTGCGAGCCTTCATACCGCTGGGTACAAGTTAGGCTTGCCACATGAGTAACCTGCGAGAGAGCGCACCACTGCTAGATGCCTATCTTTCGTACTTCGAAAAGGCTCGCACTCCATTCACAATCCCTGGCCATAAGCAGAAGACAAGCGCTCTCGATGCAGGCTTAGGCGCAATCGTCGACTCAGATACTCCGCTCTATGGTGGGCTCGATGAAATCAAACTCACCAATCAGACTTTGAGGAAAGCTGAAGCACTGGCTGCACAGTTGTGGGGCGCAGATTACGCACGCTTTTCAACTGGGGGTTCTACCCATGCAAATCAAGCAGCCATCTTCGCACTGGGTCAACCAGGCGACAAGGTCGCTGTTTCACGAACTGCACATAGATCTGTCTTAAGCGCTCTTGTACTTGCCGGTCTTGAACCAATTTGGATGAGCCCTGAAATTGATAGCGCCACTGGTGTTCCTATTGGAATTGCAGTTACCGAATTGCAGAGAGCCCTTGCAGAAAAACCAATTGCCATCTTGCTCACTGAACCCGGTTATCTTGGAACGATTTCAGATCTACCCGCTCTCATCAAAGTTGCACATCAAGAAAAAGTTCCTGTGATTTTAGATGCGGCATGGGGTGGCCATTTTGGTTTCCACCCACAATTGCCGCAACATGCATTTCAGATGGGTGCGGATGCTCTGATTACAAGTAC
Source organism: Bifidobacterium breve (assembly GCA_945889195.1). Lineage (GTDB taxonomy): Bacteria > Actinomycetota > Actinomycetes > Nanopelagicales > Nanopelagicaceae > Planktophila. Next base: position 4,997 of record CAMDBB010000012.1, on the reverse strand, counting down.
CCATAAAGCGCTGCCGGGATATAGCGCCTCTGCGTTATTGCTTGCGCGCACAGAATTGTTAAGTGCTGAAAGACTTGAACAGAGCTTTGAAACTACTCACACCACATCCCCTGCAGGTGCACCACTTGCTTCTATCGATGGTGTGCGAGCACTTCTAGAAACTCGTGGTGAAGAGTTACTTGGACAACTTCTAGAAAATATCCACCGCTTTAAAGAGACGGTGCAAGCTGAATTTCCACTACCTATCTTTCTCTATCCCAGCGATTTTCCAGCAGGACGATTTGATCCTTCTAAGCTAGTTCTACGAGTGCAGCAGCTAGGTGCATCGGGTGTAGATATTGAAGAAGATTTACAGAAAGAAGGCATCCGCGTTGAGATGGCCGATCGCGACACTATCGTCTTCCTAGCCACCATTGCCGATACCGCAGCGGATTTTGAGCGCTTAGCGGACGTCTTCATTCCGATTCTTAAGAAGCGCCAAGAGCAGCGACGCGAAAGCGCTACCGCTTTGAGTTGGTCAGTTATTCCACAGAAGGCGACCTCAATGCGCGATGCTTACTTTGCAAAGACAGAGATGGTCGATGCCAAGAGCGCAGTTGGTCGCATCTCAGCAGATTTAATTGCGCCTTATCCCCCAGGTGTTGCCGTTGTTGCACCTGGTGAAGTTCTTACCGAACAGATCGTCTCTGGGTTGCAAGCATCTCGCGCTGCAGGAGTACGCATCGCATACGCCACCGACTCAACGTTGGCTGGTTTTCGAGTTGTTATTCGCTCTTAAAGATTCGAGAGCTTGCCGAAATAATCACTGCAAGAACAGCCGGTACCAGCATCGCCCAACGGAGAGTTAAGACATCTGCCAAGAAGCCCATGAGCGGTGGACCAACAACAAAACCAAAGTATGAAATTCCTGAAATCTTTGCAACCGCTTCAGCTGGAGAAATAGTTCCTTGAAATCTCTTATTTGCCATAGATCCAGCGGCGCTAAAGAGAAGTGGGATAACGGTAGATAGCGCCAAACCAAAGAGGAACCAGCCAACAATTACGCCAGTGGTTCCACCAACAATGAGGCCCCCTGCAAGTCCAGCGCCACCAAGTAAACCGCCTACTTTGAGAATTCGTCTGGCACCGAATTTGGTCGCTAGCTGATCGCCATAGAAGCGACCTACGACCATAGTGAATGAGTAAGCGATATATGGAAGTGTTCCAACAAATTGTGATGCTCCGAAAGTTTCGCGAGCTAAAACACCGCCCCAATCTGCTGCAGATCCTTCTCCGATTGAACCTGCCAAACCAAGAAGCCCCATGATGTAGATGAGTCGTGGAGTCTTTTTCCTCTTCACGCTCTCTTCATAGATGTGCTTATCTTCATCACCCGGTAAGTAGCGGCGATTATTTGAAATAACAAGGGCTAAAACAGCAGCGCTCACAATTAACGCGTGGATAAATTCGCTCACTTCTAATTGAGCAAAGACACCACCCGTAATTGCACCAAGTAAGGCCCCAACTGACCAGAATGCATGGAAACGCCCCATATAACGAGCGCCAGATTTCTGCTCCAGAGTCACTCCATGGGTATTCATCGCGACATCTTGGGCAGCGATTGCAACGCCAAAGAGAAAGAGAATTGCAGCGAATGAGATTGCGTTAAAAGAAATGCCAACAAATGGCGCGATAAAAACGAGAAGGTATGAACTCTTTGTCAGTACAGCAGAGCTTCCTCGCTGCGCCGCTAACCTACCAACTGGACCAAGCGCTGCCAAGACTCCCGCAGATGAGGCCAATAGGCACAATCCAAGAACGGAGTTGCTCAGTTCAAGGCGGGCTTTGTAATCAGGGATTCGAGCAAAGAAAGATGAGGAGATAAATCCGTGGGTTAAGAAAGAGAGCGTAACTCCGATACGTGCACGAGAGATTAACTGACTCTGATTCATAGTGGCTGGCGATAGACCTTATGTTGCGCAGCTTGTGCCAGTGGGCGAATAGTCATGGAATCAATATTGAAATGATCCGGCAACATCACAGACCAGCGGATTGATTCAGCAACATCTGCCGCCGTCAGCGGCCGTGTGACTCCTTCGTAAACCTTGGCAGCGCGATCTGCATCTCCCCTAAAGCGCACTTTGGCAAACTCATCGGTCTTGACCATGCCAGGAGCAATCTCTGTAACGCGAATTGGCTTGCCGTTTAGTTCTAAACGCAAAGTTTCAGCAAGAGAAGTTTCTGCAAACTTGGATGCAACATAACTTCCGCCATTTTCATATGCGCGATGGCCCGCAGTAGATGAGATCAAAACGATATGGCCACGACCATGAGAAATCATCACGGGTGTCAAAGCTTTCACCATACGAACTGAGCCCACTACATTGATATCAAAGGTCTTCTTCCAAATCTCTGGATCAGATTCAGTAACGGGATCAAAATCAAATGCTCCACCAGCGCAGTTGATCAATACGGCAACCGGCTTTCCTGATAAATGTTTCGCGAGTGCATCAACACTTGCCTGCTCCGTGACATCGAGTGCGAAGGCTTCAATCTCTGGATTGCTCTTAGCAAGTTCATTTAAGCGATCAATGCGTCTTGCCGCGGCAATCACGTGATATCCATTGTCGGCAAGGAGCTGCGCAGTTGCTGCTCCGATGCCACTGCTTGCTCCAGTTATCACTGCATATTCACGTGTGCTCATTAGGTAAGGGTATATCCAGAGGCTAGGATTGAACTATGAGCAAACAGATTAAGACCGATGTAGAAGTTGCATATAAGAAGCGCAATAAGGCCACCGTATTCTGGCGTGGAATCCTAGTATTCCCAGTTGCAGTCTTTATTGGCGCCTTTGCGGTCAATAGCAATTCGGGATTTGCTGCCGGATTCATTGTTATCCCAGCGCTCCTTGCTCTCGTTGTGCGTGAGGTCTACCCAAGTTACTTACTGACCTTCAACCATGCCCTGCTCGAGCTTCAAACCCGAGTCGTTGCCTACGCTCTCTTGCTCACAGATGACTACCCATCAATCGAACGTAACAAAGATATTGCGGTGATTTTCCCTGACATCAAAGGCGGAAAGATTCTCAACCGCTGGCTACCACTAGTGAAGTGGTTCCTCGCAATCCCATTGATTATCGTGGGATTGATTTATTCAATCATTGCTCTCGGCATGACCTTTATTGCCTGGATTATGACTTGGTCTACAGGTAACTATCCAAAGTGGGCGGGAAAATTTGTTCTCTCAACGCTGCGATATTGGAATCGTGTCAATGGTTATGCCTTCCTCCTCGTCTCCGATAAGTACCCATCTTTCGCACTCTAATGTCTCTCTCGATCCGCCCCATAACAGCCAGCGATAAAGAGCGCTGGTTGCTGCTCTGGCAGGGATATTTAGATTTCTATAAGACTGCTGTAGCTCCTGAGCAGACTGAGCGCACCTGGAATCGCATTATGGATCCTGAGTTCAATATGAAGTGTGCAGTTGCTGAATCTGATGGCTTAGTCATTGGCTTTACAACATATAACTTACAGAATTCAACCTGGTCCCCCAATGGACATTGCTATCTCGAAGATCTCTTTGTGGATCCATCAGTTCGCGGACAAGGTGCAGGTCGCGCGCTGATTGAATACGTCAAGGCATATGCGCTTGAAATGAAATGTTCGCGTCTTTACTGGAACACAGATGAAGATAACGCGGTCGCACGCAAGTTGTATGACACCTACGTTCTTGACTCTGGAAAACGTCAATATCGCATTCAACTGCAGGATATTGCAGAGTAATTAAATTACTGCATCCCTAATCATTCGCTGATAAAAGAGCCCAGGCTTACGAGTGCTTTCTTCCGGTTCGCCCATAGTGACAAAACCGATCTTTTCGTAAGCCTTAATCGCAATCTCATTATCAATCCAGACACCCAGACCTTGCTTCTTCCAGTTACGTTCAGTGGCTTGTAAATCTATAAAGTGAAAGAGAGCGCGCAGCGCTCCATGTTGGCGATACTCAGGATGAACCCAGCAACTACCGATCCAACAGGTGGCTCCGAAATCACCTTTGAGATTTTCAACTGTCATGATGCCGATATCTTCGCTGGCGACAGAGGCGATGATTCCTACATACTGACGTGCTTTAGATCGCCACTCTTCTTCGCTATAACGCAGCTCCGCTTCCAAGCTGCTACCAAATGCATGTCCATCGCTTTCAAGGGCTGCAATCCGAATATCCCGGTAACGCCGCCATTGGTCTTCAGTTAACTCTTCGACGAGGACTGCGGATGTCATGGCGCAAATAATGGCAGAAGTTGGCGTGGCTTGGATATGGTCACCTGGTGCAGAACGAATATCTAAAGAGCCTTGCCTTGCGCGATGTAATTCGCGTTGAAATGGTCTGCCTCGGAAATATCTGCCGTTCACCTATGGCGGCAGCGGTACTACATAACAAGACTTTAGAGCTTTCTAATCCGCGCTTCGTTGTCACTAGCAGCGGAACTTCAGGTTGGCATGATGGTGAAGGTGCTCATCACCTATCTGAGAAAACCTGGAAAGTCGCCGGCTACACATTTGAACATACATCGCGAAAATTTCAACTTAACTTCTTTGATGAAGCAGACTTAATTCTGCCTATGGACCTTACCAATCGCGCCAATATTCTTAATGGAGCGCGCAACGATGCCGATAAAGCGAAGGTTTTTATGCTCAGATCCTTTGATCCAACTTTGAGTCACATCAATCCAACATCGCCTGAAGCAGAACAGTTACAGGTTCCTGATCCTTGGGGTGAAACGATTGAGGCTTATCAGGAAGTTTTAGAGATGATTGAACGTGCCACAGATGGCTTGGTAGAAGCTCTTACTTCTTAAAGAACTTCTTTGGATTGAGCTTCGCGCCTTGTTCTTTAACTCTTTCAAGAGTGCGCTGTGCCCAGGCAAATTCAAGGCCAAGAACGAGCAACCCGAGAATCACCAACGGAATGGTGAATGGTCCAGGAAGAACTGAGAGCAGCAAACCAATAACAATAAG
>CAMDBB010000011.1 GCA_945889195.1 Bifidobacterium breve | reverse complement strand
TTTGCTCCCTTAACCCTTACTTAGCACCGCTGATTGCGGTGATCTTTACTCGTGTGTGCTGTGCACGGAAACCTTGACGACGGCGATGGCCTGTCTTGTTCTTGTAACGAAGGATGTCGATCTTTGGACCCTTTACTTCGTCGATAACTTCGCCAGTTACCTTGATGCTTGAGAGAACCTTTGGGTCAGTTGTGACATTCGCGCCATCGACAACGAGGAGCGCTGGGAATGAAACTGATGCGCCAGCAGCAGCGTCGATGCGATCGACGGTGATGGTCTCGCCAACAGTTACCTTCTCCTGGCGTCCGCCAGCTTTAACGATTGCGTACATGCTCATTGCCTCAGTTCTTCGTATTAGTTATCAAGCCTGATCCACGCGTGAGGCGTGCTCGGGCAGACGCTAAGGGTACGTATTTCGTACCCCATGGGTCAAATCAGCTCATTGTTATGCGGTGATAACCCCTGAACTAGCCGCCCTGCGACGGCGCTTGCCCTTTGGGGTTGTGACCGCTTCAGATTCAGTTGGGCTCTCATCATTGAGGACCTCGTGGAATTCATGATCCGTTGCTGACTCTTCTTCAACATCTGGGTGGTGCGCGCTCTGCGCATTTACCTGTGGCATTGGAGCCTTCATCTTTACTGGATCCATATGGATATGGATTCCGCGACCATTACATGAATCACATGTTGTTGAGAATGCTTCGATAAGGCCTTGTCCAACGCGCTTACGAGTCATCTGCACAAGACCGAGCGATGTCACTTCAGCAACTTGATGCTTTGTGCGATCGCGACCAAGACATTCAACTAAGCGACGCAGAACTGCATCACGGTTAGATTCCAAAACCATATCGATAAAGTCGATAACAACAATTCCACCTAAGTCGCGAAGACGTAGCTGACGTGCAATCTCTTCGGCTGCTTCCAGGTTGTTCTTGGTGACGGTCTCTTCTAGGTTGCCGCCCTTACCGATGAACTTTCCGGTGTTGACGTCAATAACAACCATCGCTTCGGTGCGATCGATAACGAGGGAACCACCTGAAGGCAGATACACCTTTCGATCGAATGCCTTTGCGAGCTGTTCTTCTACGCGGTAATCAGCAAAGAGATCTGCCTTACCTGCATACTTTTCAATCTTTGGCATCAACTCAGGTGCGATAGAGCCAAGGTATGAAGTGATCTCATCCCATGCTTCGTTACCTTGAATGATGAGCTTACGGAAATCTTCATTGAAGATATCGCGGATTACGCGGACAGCAAGATCTGGCTCTGAGAGCAGAAGCGCTGGTGCGTGGAAATTAGGGTTGACCGACTTCTGATAAATATCTTCCCATTGCGCCTTGAGGCGTTCGACATCTGCGGTGAGTTCAACTTCTGAAACACCTTCTGCAGCTGTGCGGACAATGACGCCTGCTTCTTCAGGGATAAGAGTCTTCAGAATCGCCTTGAGACGTGTGCGCTCTGATTCAGGAAGGCGCTTTGAAATACCGCTCATTCCCCCACCAGGAACAAAGACAACATAGCGACCAGGAAGTGAGATCTGACTTGTCAGACGCGCACCTTTTTGACCGATTGGATCTTTAGTTACCTGCACCAAAACTGGTTGCCCAGTCTTAAGAACCATCTCAATTTTGCGAGGTTCTGATTCAGAGATACCTGCAGCATCCCAATTCACTTCACCGGCATAGAGAACAGCGTTACGTCCCTTACCGATATCGACGAAGGCAGCTTCCATAGATGGAAGAACGTTCTGAACGCGGCCGAGATAGACGTTACCGACATATGAAACGTTGGCATTTCGGTTGACGTAGTGCTCAACCATCACATTATCTTCAATAACAGCAATCTGAATTCTGTCTCCGATTTGGCGGACCACCATCTCTCGATCAACGTTTTCACGACGCGCGAGGAATTCTCCATCAGTAATAACTGTTCCGCGGCGGCGGTATGGCTCACGGTATTCGCGTGAATCGCTACGACCACGGTCGCGATCGCGGCGATTTCGTGTGCCGCGCTCTGTGCGTTCGCGCGCAGGGCGTTCAGATTTTTCACGGACCTCACGGACCTTAACAACGGTAACTACGCCATCTTCATCGATGACCTCACCAGGTGTAACGCCATCTCCACTTGCGCGGCGGCGACGGCGACGACGGTGTGTTCCACCCTCTGCGCCATCCTCTAGTACACCTTCTGATGAGCCATCGCCTTCTTGCGAATCTTCGTTGGTAGTGAGCTCATCACCTTGTGGCTTACGGCGACCGCGGCCACCGCGACGGCGGCGGCGGTTACGTCCACCACGTGAATCTGAATCTTCGCTATCGTCATTTGTTACTTCTTCGCTAGCTGCAGGTTTTTCAGCCTCAGCCTTCTTAGCGCTCGATTTACGTGCGCGAGGAGGTGCGACAACATCTGCAGCCTGGAAGATAGGAACTGGGATTGCAGCACTCTTCTTTGCGCCCGCTTTAGCCGCGCGTGTTGGCGCTTCTTCGCTCGCTGTTACTTCTGGGGCTGCCTCAGAGGTCGATTCTTCAACCTTGGACTTACCTTTTGATTTCTTAACCGCGCGCTTACGCGGTGATTTTGGCTCAATAGCCATGGCACCAAATCCTTTAGCGCAAATCTCTTATGAGAAATGCATTCTCGTGGCCCGCTGCGAACTTTCCATGATGGAACTTTCATGACGAGCAAATCTTTTTGTGTAGTCCGCCGCAGGCGCGATAAGGATCGCTGGCCGCGCTGAACTGTTGGGCTAAGTATGGCAGATAGCGGAGCTGAACTCCTATTTTGAGCGTGATTTAGCCGCGGTGGCTGGCGTGAACATTCTGCAAGAGCCCAAATCCGATGAGATTGGCGAACATGCTCGATCCACCATAGGAGAGAAATGGCAGCGGTACCCCTGTCATCGGCATCAACCCCAAAGTCATTCCTATATTTTCAAATATTTGGAATGCAAACCAGGCAACAACGCCTGTCGACACCAGAGTTCCATAGGGGTCGGTGGATCTTCGCGCGATGGCAAAGCCGCGCATTAAGACAATAAATAAGAGGAAGATAATAAATCCGCTACCGATAAAGCCCAGCTGTTCGCCAGCTACTGTAAAGATAAAGTCAGTCTGTTGTTCTGGAACAAATCGACCACTTGTCTGTGGTCCATCAAATAAACCAGTTCCTAGTAAGCCACCTGAGCCCACGGTGATGCGAGCCTGTCGTAGTTGATAGCCAGCGCCTTGCGTATCTGCATTGGGATCGATAAATGATTGCAACCTCTTAAGTTGGTATTCGCTGACGACTCCTGCCTTGGTGGCGACGAAGCCGCCAATAACAGCGACAAGTAAGAGGCCAACAATCCAGCGAGTAGGTGCGCCAGAGACTGCAATGATTGTCACGACAGATGCGCTAATGATGAAGACAGTTCCCATATCTGGCTGGAGCAAGATAAGAAGGATAGGAAGGGCTGCAACTCCGAGAGCTTTGAGTACATCTTGGTTACTCGGTTCATCGCTATTGTGCGTGCGCTCAGAGAGCAACATCGAGATACCGATGATGATTGAGATCTTCGCGATCTCAGCAGGTTGAATCTGGAAACCAAAGGGAAGACCAATCCAAGCGCGGGCGCCGTTAATCTCAGAGCCGATTCCGGGAATGAGAACCAGGATTAGACCAAAAACACCTAAACCCCAAATGAATGGCGTATACGCGCGCAGTAATCGGTAATCAATAATTGTTGTTCCCCAAGCAAGGGCAATACCAATCACAATATTGATGACATGGCGCTTGAGGTAGTACTCGGGATCTAGGCCATTAGCTGAATACCAATCGCGCGTTGCGGCATAGACCAGCAGAGTTCCGATCACAAGAAGTGCGCCGACGGCGGCAGTTAAAATCGGGTCAAAACCTGCAAAGAAAGATCGGCGATGTGCGCGGCGGTAAGGGTTGCGATTGAGAAAAGTACTCATCTCTTCACCACCGCCTTAGGTGTTGGGCTGGCACTGACAGCTTTACCTGGGTTGAGGATAGATGGTTTCGCTTTTGTTGCCGGTGAAATTCGTGGCAATTTGGTCGGCGGCTTTCCTTGTGGAAAGAGCGCTAACTCTGGCTTTGCGATACGACCTTGAACTCCATAGATAGCTTCAAAGATATTCTTTACTCCGATACCTGAAGTGCTGGCTCCATATCCACCTTGGCTCACCATCATGACAACGGCGTAACGTGGGTTCTGCGTTGGCGCATATGCGGCATACCAAGATGTATCAGCTTTCAACGAACCATTGAGATTTCTTCCAAAGACCTGCGCAGTTCCGGTCTTTCCGGAAGTTTGAACTGGGAAGCCGTTAAAGACTCCTGCTGAAGTTCCAGTAAGCGTTACTTCATGGAGAGAATCTTGTAAGAGTTTAAGCGTGACAGGATCTACGCCGATATCTCCTAGGCTCTCTGGTGCAAATTTCTTCACAACAGAGCCATTAGATTTCACAATTGCTTTGGCAACTGTTGGCTTCCAGATAGTTCCACCATTTGCGATTGCCGCATACATCTGGGCCAACTTAATAGGAGTAATAACGGTATCTCCTTGGCCAATTGAGAAGTTAACCGCGTCTCCTGCACGGATTTTATCGCCATCTAAACAATTCTCTCGAGCCAATTCCAGCAAGAATGGAGTCTGTTCAGATTTCGTTGTTCGCTCTCTGTAGTTGCAGTAGTAATCCTTATTCTGGCTATACCAATCCTTACGCCACTGGCGATCAGCAAGTCGTCCAGAGGATTCTGAAGGTAGGTCGATGCCCGTCTTTACGCCAATCTGAAAGCGCTTTGCAGCGTTATAGAAATAGTCATTGGCGTTTGATTTCGGGCGAAGTCCGCCATCGCGCACCCATTCGTCATAGGCAATCTGATACCAGATAGTGTCACAGGAAATTGCTATCGCCTTCTTGATAGAGATTGTTCCTTGCGCTTTACTCTCAAAGTTTCTAAATGCGCGATTTCCTACTTGAACCTCTGCCGGGCAGGCATAGTTCTTAGTGAGGTCATAACCTGCATTTGCTGCAGCAACAAGTGAGACAGCTTTGAAGGTAGATGCAGGGGCGTAGAGCCCTTGTAAAACTCGGTTGAGTGCTGGAACTCCAGCTTTCTCGCTAAATAAGTTATTGGCTTGCTCAACGCTTAAGCCTCGTTCAAATGCATTTGGGTCAAAGGTGGGATGAGATGCCAGGGCAAGTACTTGACCATTGCGCACATCCATCACAATCGCTGCTCCCCCATCTGCCGGAAAGCCGAGTCCACGTGCGCGCTTGACCGCATCAGCTAACGCTTTCTCAGAGGCAGCTTGCAGACGCATATCAAGACTTGTCACAAGATGTGCGCCAGCAATTGGCTGCGTATTTTTTCGAGTTGTTGTTACCGCTTCTTTGCGATCGACGATAAATGTTTTAATCCCCGGTACGCCGCGAAGGTATGAGTCATACATACTCTCAAGCCCGGCCTTACCAATGGATTCAGAGCGGAAATAAGTCCTTCCATTTGCGCCAGATAAATCTCTTTCCGTCAGCGGACCTACATAACCAAGAACATGTCCACCACTAAGCCCTAAATTTTCTGGATAGCTTCTGATAGCAACTGGTGAGGCAGTCACACCTGGATAGCGATCTGATCGCTCAACGATGCGCAGTGCAAGTTGCGGGTCAGCCTCTTTGGTAATTGGAATCGGTTGGAAACGCGATCCAGTCCAGCATCCAGCTCTCTGTCCCGTCGGAAGTTCGCCACATAGGCGAGTGCGTTGCCAGACATCGGCATAGTTCAGACCAAGCAAGCCCACTAAGTCTCGTATTACCGCTTCGCCTTTATCGGGCAACTTATCAATCTTGGTGCGATCTACTGTAATAGCCAGACCCACTTTATTGAGCGCCAATGGAACGCCGGAAGAATCAACGATGAAGCCGCGATTAGCAGGTGTTACAACATCACGGCTCTGAATGCTCAACGCAGCATCGCGATAGATCGGACCTGCAGCAACTTGCAGATAGAAGAGTCGACCAAAGAGCGCCAACATCAGGCTTGCGAAGAAGATTTGAGTAACGAGCAAGCTCAGGCGGGAACGTTGATTCATATTCGCGAGCTCAACCCAAAGACGTTTGCGTGAATAAATGAAATAACCTTCAGCACTAGCGGCGAGATAATTGCTGTCCAGAAAGCTGTTCCCGCAAGGCTCCAGAAAATACTCTGCAGATTTCCTGCTTGCTCGCCTAAGAGAATCCCTAATACGAGATAGAAAATACGTGCTGCCACAACTCCAACCGTTGTAAGCAAGACAATATTGATGGGATTAGCGCGAATATTGTCATCACCGTATCCAAGAAATGCGACTACGTAGCAAGCAATAATCATGACTAAAGTCCACTGCCCCATAGGGCCAGATGAACTTTGTGATAAATCCATTGCAATTCCAGCACCGAAACCTGTGAGCGCACCGATTTCAGGTGTGCTCAGCGCTGCCCAAATTAGTGCAACGATTAAAAGAAGATTAAATCCGCCAAGCGGAAGGCGCAATTGAGTGACAACGGCTTCTTGCAAGAGAAAGATGGTGAGAAAGACTGGAGTCGAATAGAGAAAACTGCGCAGTGACATCGCTACGGTCGCTTAATTAGTTGGGCTCGGTGACGGCGTCACAAATACAGTCACAGTAGGAATTGGAGTTGGAATTGGCTTGGGTGGGACAAGAGCATCCCGCGGATCTGTGCCTTCGCCCGAAACAACAACTGCGACTACTCCAAGGGTTGAGAAGTTGGTATAGAACTTCACTTCAGCTGTCTGAGTAACTGCACCTGGTGAGTTATCAACATCTGTGACAGAACCGATTGGCGCACCTGGAACAAATGGTCTGCCTCCCTGGCTCCCGCGAGCAAGAAGGACATCGCCCTCCTTAATCCGTGTGCGATTATCGAGAAGTTGTAGAACCCCACGGCGAGTACCTTGTCCGCTCATGATTCCGATTTGCTGCGAACCAGCGATACGCACACCGATACGAAATGCTGGGTCTGATGCCAACTGCACAAGTGCGCTATTTGGATATACATACTTAACGACGCCAACTATCCCGTAGTTGGAGAGAACTGTCATATTGCTACGTACACCAGAGTTAGAGCCCACATCAATAGTGATTGATTGGGTAAAGGACGTTGTCGACCCTTGAGAAATTACCTTCGCACCCACAACTTTATAGCCAGCGGTTCCGGCAAGATCAAGAACGCCCTGTAACTGTTTTAAGAGAGCATCAGCGTTTTTGCGGTTCTGCAGCGAAAGGCGCAATTTATCATTTTCGGCTTGCAGCCTTTCAATCTTGTTACGCGTGCGGCCGAGGCTTGTGACATCGGAGAGAAAATTACGAAGTGGAGAAATTGCCCATGAACCTGCTTTTTGAACGGGTGTGAGCGCCGTCTGAGTTCCTGTGCGCAGTCCATCGATTACTTGCACACCGCGTAGATCAAGAGTGATCAAAAATAGCGAGGTAACAATTAATACGATGATAAGTAAGCGACCGCGGTTGTCGCCGCCGTAGCGCACTTTAGATTACCTATCGACGAGGCTCGGAGATCAAAACCTTTTCAAGGGCTTCAAACTCTTCAATGCACTTACCGGAGCCTTCAACAACTGCATCGAGTGGACGGTCTGCAATATGAATTGGCATACCTGTCTCTTTGCGAAGTCTTTCGTCGAGCCCCTTAAGCAGGGCTCCTCCACCAGTAAGAACGATTCCACGATCCATAAGATCTGAAGAGAGTTCTGGTGGGCACTTATCAAGAGTTGCCTTGACTGCGTTAACAATCTGATTGACAGGCTCTTCAAGTGCTTTGCGAATTTCAGCAGCTGTAACAACGATCGTCTTTGGCAGACCTGTAGCCAAGTCGCGACCACGAATTTCAGCGTCATTTTCGCCTTGCAGTGGGTAGGCAGAACCAATAGCCATCTTGATTTCTTCAGCGGTACGTTCTCCGAGAAGCAATGAGTATTCGCGCTTGGTCCAGTTAATAATTGATTGATCTAACTCATCGCCACCAATACGGATTGAGAGCGCTGTAACGATTCCACCGAGTGAAATCACAGCTACTTCAGTAGTACCGCCACCGATATCAACCACCATATTTCCAGTTGGTTCGTGGATTGGTAGGCCTGCACCGATTGCTGCAGCCATTGGCTCTTCAATGATGTAAACCTTGCGGGCACCTGCGGCGTACCCAGCATCCTTAACCGCGCGCTGTTCAACGCCAGTAATACCGGATGGAACGCAGACGACGATACGTGGCTTTGCTAGATAGCTACGGCGGTGAACTTTCTGAATAAAGTAACGGAGCATGCGCTCAGTGGTGTCGAAGTCTGCGATCACACCATCTTTAAGTGGACGGATAGCAACGATGTTGCCTGGAGTACGGCCAATCATCTTCTTGGCTTCAAGTCCAACAGCGAGAATTCCACCAGTGTCTTGGTTGACTGCAACTACAGATGGCTCATTCAGAACGATGCCACGACCTCGTACATAGACGAGCGTATTTGCAGTACCTAGATCCACGGCCATATCGCGACCAATGAAGGACATTCTGTTAGACATTTATTTCCCTTCGAAGAAGATTGCTATTTCACGAGCTGCAGATTCTGGTGAATCAGAGCCGTGAACAATATTTTGTACAACTTTGGTTCCTTGATCGCGAGCAAGGTCTCCGCGGATGGTGCCAGGGGCAGCAACTGTTGGATCTGTAACTCCTGCAAGTGAACGGAAGCCTTCAATTACTCGATTACCTTCAGCAACAATCGCAACGATGGGACCAGACATCATGAACTCAAGGAGTGGTTCAAAGAATGGCTTGCCCTGATGTTCTGCGTAATGCTTTTCAAGGAGCGCACGATCTGCTTGCAACATACGAAGCGCAGAAATTTTGTAACCCTTTGCCTCAATACGAGCAATGACTTCGCCAACCAAACCGCGTGCAACGCCATCTGGCTTCACTAGGACGAGTGTCTTTTCTATGCTCACCGGTGCAGTCTATTAGGGGTTTGGAGTCTGCGAAGCCATGAGCGCTGCCCGAGCCGCCTCACCCTTACGACCCACCACGATGGCTGCAATCCAGAGTCCCCCAAAAAGCAGCCCCACAATGGCCATGGAAGGCACGACAACGGCATACCCAATCATCGCAATTTGCAGAAGCGATCCCAAAAACCAACCTGTGCGCTTCTTGAGAAGTCCAGGGGTGAGAAGCATCAAAAGTGCAATCACCACTCCGGCGATAATCGTTGCGGAACCGTGGTTATCTTTTGCAAGCAACATGGCAAAGCCCATAATGAAAACTTCCATGATGAGTACAGCCGATGCCAACATGCGCATTAGTTGGTCTCCTTTGCAAACTTCTTACGAATTATCGTGCGCGATTCTCCCACCGAAACAACTGAGCCGGAAATTAAAATTCCGATGGTTTCATCACTTAAGGGTCTAACGCAGTCTTTGACCGCTTTATCGATTGCTTCGGTCAGCGTCGGAGTCGAGAAGGTGCGATCGCTTCCGAAAATTTCGGCGGCCATCTTCTCTAGCACAGTCACCTTCATCGCCCGTGGCGAGGAGTTTGCCGAGACGATTACTGAATCCATCACTTGTTCTAGCTCAAGGAGAATCCCCCGGACATCCTTATCCCCCATAGGAGCGAAGATTCCGATGACTTCATCGAAGGTGAACTCGCTCTGAATCGTTTCAGCGATAGCCGCTGCCCCATGAGGGTTGTGGGCTGCATCAATGATGATTGTTGGGTCGCGATGCAGTACTTCGCAGCGACCTGGTGATGTGACGCCTGCAAAGCCTGCCCGCACCGCTTCAATATCTAAATCCTGATCGCCAAAGAACGCCTCTACGGCCACAAGCGCTGCCGCTGCATTGGATGCTTGGTGCTTTCCGTGTAGCGGAATAAAGATATCTGGATAGATTTCTTTGACTCCTTGAATTGTTACTAACTGTCCACCGACAGCAACTGCGCGAGAGAGCACTGAGTACTCAACGCCTTCGCGGGCGATATCAGCACCAACTGCAGCGGCTTGCTTGAGTAACTCAACAGCGCTCTCTGGTTCTTGGTGCGCCATCACAACGAAGCCACCTTCTTTAATGATGCCTGCCTTAGTTTGTGCAATTTCAGTCAGGGTCTCACCTAAATATTCGGTGTGATCTAAGCCGATAGGCATAATCATTGACACATCTGCGGCAACTACATTGGTGGCATCCCACTGGCCACCCATGCCTACTTCAATGACTCCCACATCAATTGGATGCTCTGCGAAAGCCACAAAGGCAAGCGCGGTGATTGCTTCAAAGAATGAGATGGGATGTTCAAACTTTGAATCCATTAAATCTAGGTAGGCGGCGATATCGTTGTAGGCGAAGATTGCATCAGCTGCTGGAATGGGTTCGCCATTGATGGCGATGCGTTCTAAGAAGCTTTCTAAGTGTGGGCTGGTAAATCTGCCGGTACGCAGCCCCATCTCAAACAAAAGTGAATCAACCATGCGCGATGTTGATGTCTTACCGTTGGTGCCACCGATATGAATTGTTGGGTAGGTCAGTTGAGGCGAGCCCAAGATATCGACCAGCGCTGCAATTCTTTCAAGAGTTGGTTCGATGCGAGTCTCTGGCCACCGCTTGAGCAGCGCCGCTTCAATCGCGTCGATGCGCGCTTGATCCTCTGCTGAAATATGTGCCATTTACTTAAGCGCTGCAAGTTGCGCAGTGATGCGCTCGATATCGGCAGTTGTTGCAGCTAAGCGTTCTTTGATTTCAACAACAACTGCAGCTGGCGCCTTTGCCATAAATCCTTCATTACCTAACTTCACTTCAGCAGTCTTGAGATCTTTCTGCGCTGTCGCTAAATCTTTTTCCAATCGTGCACGCTCTGCAACCACATCAACTGTTCCAGATAAATCTAGTTCAACCTTCATGGCGCCGATTTCTACAGAAGCGCTCGGTGTGAAATCTGTGAGCTCTAACTTGAGCAAGAAAGCCATCGCTGATGAATAAGCAGTCACATCAGCTGGAGCAATAATGCGCCCTGGAATCTTCTGGCTTGGCTTAACACCTTGATCATTACGGAAGCGACGAACTTCGGTAATGATCTTCTGTAGTTCGCCAATCAAAGTCTCTGACTTCTTATCGATATGTGCTGCATCGGCAACTGGCCAAGCCGCAGTGACAAGCGTTTCTTTGCCTGTGAGCGTTGTCCAGAGAGTCTCAGTAATAAATGGCATCACAGGATGAAGCAAGCGGAAGAGAGTGTCTAGAACATGGCCGAGCACTCGTTGTGAATCTGCGGCGTTACCTGATGCGAAAGCTTCTTTAGAAAGTTCTAGGTACCAGTCGCAGAGATCATCCCAAGCGAAGTGATAGATGGTTTCGCAGGCGCGAGCGAATTCATAGCTCTCTAAAAGCGCTGTGTATTCGGTAGTTGTCTCGCTCAGGCGCGAAAGAATCCAGGCATCGATTGCTGAAAGTGAGCTCTGCGCCGGAAGTGGGCCTTCGGTCGTTGCGCCATTCATCATGGCAAAACGAGTTGCGTTCCAGAGTTTGGTCGCAAAATTACGAGAACCTGCAATCCAATCTTCAGCGAGTGCTTGATCTTTACCTGGGTTAGAGCCGCGCGCCAGAGTGAAGCGAAGCGCATCTGCTCCGTACTTATCTATAAATTCAAGTGGGTCAACGACGTTGCCACGAGATTTAGACATCTTCCTGCCGAATTGATCGCGCACAAGTCCGTGAAGAACGATGGTGTGGAATGGTGGAACGCCATCCATAGCAAAGAGCCCAAAGAGCATCATGCGCGCTACCCAGAAGAACAAGATGTCGTAGCCTGTAACCAGAACGCTAGTTGGATAGAACTTCTTTACATCAGCGCTTTCGTTAGGCCAACCTAAAGTCGAAAATGGCCAGAGGGCAGATGAGAACCAAGTATCGAGAACATCTGGATCTTGCGTGTAACCAGCTGGCGCGCTTTCGCCAGGACCAACAACGATGACTTCATCGTTTGGTCCATACCAAACTGGAATGCGGTGTCCCCACCAGAGTTGGCGAGAGATACACCAGTCATGCATGTTATCTACCCACTCAAAGTAACGTGGCGCTAACTCTGCAGGTTCAATCTTCACGCGACCATCGCGCACAGCATCTCCGGCAGCCTTTGCAAGTGGTGCAACCTTTACAAACCATTGCTTAGATAAACGCGGTTCAACAGTTGTATCGCAACGTGAACAGTGGCCGACTGCGTGGATGTAAGGGCGCTTCTCAGCAACGATACGACCCATCTCTTTCAGCTTAGCGACAACTGCAACGCGCGCTTCAAAACGATCCATGCCATCAAATTCTGTGCCTGTGCCGTCCATGACTCCGTGTTCGTTCATGATGACAACGAAAGGCACGTTATGTCGCATAGCCATCTCAAAGTCATTTGGATCATGAGCGGCAGTTACCTTTACAGCACCAGTTCCGAAGTCTGGGTCAACTAGTTCATCGGCGATGATTGGAATCATGCGGTTGACCAAAGGCAGGAGAACTTCTGTACCAATCATGTGCTTGTAACGTGGATCATCAGGGTGGACCGCGACAGCGCCATCGCCCATCATGGTTTCAGCGCGAGTGGTTGCAACAACGATGCTCTGTTCGCCATCGCCGTAGCGAACTTGAACGAATTCACCTTCGTCATCCTGGTGCTCGACTTCAATATCCGAGAGCGCAGTAAGGCAGCGTGGGCACCAGTTGATGATGCGTTCGGCGCGATAGATAAGCCCTTGATCAAAGAGCTTCTTGAAGATTGTTAAGACTGCCTTAGATAGATTCTCATCCATCGTGAACGCTTCGCGAGACCAATCAACAGAATCTCCGAGGCGCTTCATCTGGCCAAGAATCTGTCCGCCTGATTCGGCTTTCCATTCCCAGACTTTCTTTACAAAATCTTCGCGCCCTAAATCATGGCGAGATAAACCTTTTGCTGCTAACTGCTTTTCGACAACGTTCTGTGTTGCGATTCCCGCGTGGTCCATTCCAGGTAGCCAGAGAGCTTCAAAGCCCTGCATGCGCTTGAGGCGAGTTAAACAATCTTGCAGCGTCTGATCTAAAGCATGGCCAATGTGAAGGTTGCCCGTGACATTCGGTGGCGGAATAACGATTGTGAATGGTTCTTTAGAAGAGTTTGCATCTGCTGTGAAATATCCAGCGTCAATCCATTTTTTATAGAGCGGAGCTTCAATATCGCCAGGAACAAATGACGATGCTAGTTCGCGCTGGCCGGAAGACATAGAGGCGATTCTAGTTTACTTTTTAAGCGCTTTTCTCCTCAGAGGACTTCTCGCGACGAGAAGCGCGCTTAGGAATATCACCAGTTCGATTGACCAAGGTTGGCGCTGCACCATCTTCGATGCATGCCTTCTCGATTACTACCTTTGCAATATCGGTACGGCTAGGTACGTCATACATCACGCTAAGCAGCACTGATTCCATGATGGCGCGCAATCCACGTGCACCAGTTTCGCGCTTGAGAGCGAGCTCTGCGATTGCATCAAGGGATTCTGGCGAAAATTCAAGTTCAACATCATCGAGATCAAAGAGCTTCTGGTACTGCTTCACGAGGGCATTCTTTGGTTCGGTCAGAATCTGCATCAAGGCTGGCTTATCTAGTTGCTCAACGCTTGTGAGAACTGGCAAGCGGCCAATGAATTCAGGAATCATGCCGAACTTAAGGAGATCTTCAGGCATGACGTCAGCGAAGATATCTCTACGGTTCTTATCTTCAGCAGTTTGAAGTTCTGCACCGAAGCCGACTCCCGATGAACCGCTACGCGCTTCAATGATTTTATCGAGACCAGCAAATGCGCCACCTACGATAAAGAGAACATTGGTTGTATCAATCTGAATAAATTCTTGGTGTGGGTGCTTGCGTCCGCCCTGTGGTGGAACAGAGGCGACAGTTCCTTCAATAATCTTCAGGAGCGCTTGCTGAACGCCCTCACCTGAAACATCGCGGGTGATGGATGGGTTCTCAGATTTACGTGCCACCTTATCGATCTCATCGATATAGATAATTCCTGTTTCAGCTTTTTTGACATCGTAATCTGCTGCCTGCAAAAGCTTGAGAAGAATGTTTTCAACATCTTCACCGACATAACCTGCCTCGGTAAGCGCTGTTGCATCAGCGATAGCAAATGGGACATTGAGCATGCGCGCCAGAGTCTGCGCCATGAGGGTCTTGCCGCAACCGGTTGGTCCGAGAAGAAGAATGTTTGACTTCGCGAGTTCGATTCCATCATCGCTACGTGAGTCACCAGATTGCACGCGCTTGTAATGATTGTAGACGGCAACAGAGAGTGACTTCTTAGCGCGGTCTTGTCCGATGACATATTGATCTAGAAATTCAAAGATAGCTTGTGGCTTAGGAAGTTCACTTAAGCCAAGGGATGCGGCTTCAGAGAGTTCTTCAACGATGATCTCGTTACAGAGCTCGATACATTCGTCGCAGATATAAACGCCGGGACCGGCAATAAGTTTCTTGACTTGCTTCTGGGTCTTGCCGCAGAAAGAACATTTGAGAAGGTCATTCGCTTCACCGATACGTGTAGACATGGGTAAAGAATAGTTTTCGCACCCTAGAAATGTGCCCTAAATCCGCCCTATTTCTGTTCGCCCATAGAAGAATTGCGCACTTTCGGTGTGTACGGAGGTAGCCCAGATTTCATTTGGCGCACCCCAGGTACAAAGAGCACCGCAGCACAGATAGCGAGATGGAATATAGAAATTCCAATTAAGAGCGGTCGTTCGCCGAGCCAATCGGCCATCGGACCAGCAAGGGCCATTCCAAGTGGAAGTAAGCCAACTGTTCCCATGTAATCAATACTGAAAACGCGAGCTTGATACTCAGTCGGAACTTCTCGCTGCACAGTTGTGAACCAGAACGCTTCCCAGGGGCCAACCGAGAAACCAGCTAAGAAGTAAGCCAAGAAGATAAATTCACGCGACGTGGGAAATGCCAGCGCAAGAGGCGCAAAGATAAAGAGCCCCCACACAACAACGGCAACTGTTCCAGGATTCTTAATCTTTAACTTGATACTGATGATTGCCGAGATCAGACCACCTGCGCTAAAGAGCGCAGCAGCTGTTGCATAGACTGCAGCAGTTCCAAAATCTCGCTTGGTGATTACCGGAAGCAAGACATTCTCAACACCTACAACCATCAGCAACTGGAAGGTAGCCATCACAATCATCGCTGCAATCCACTTGTAGTACCAGACAACGCCAAGGCCTTCTTTAACCTCGTGCAGGAATTTTTCTGGCTCGCGATTATCGTCTTCATTTCGATTCTCGGTGACGCGAAATAGCATCGCAGCGCCCAGTAAGAAGAAGCATGATGTAGCTATATACGTGACATGTGTGCCGAATGAAACGATGAGGACTCCGGCGATACCTGGGCCTGCAATAGTTCCACCCTTTGTCGCAATCCCCCGAAGAACATTTCCAGCTGGTAGCTGATGATCAGGCAAGATGCTCGGCATGATTGCGCCGACTGCAGGGCCACCAAAGGCATCGCTGACACCCATCAGAAAAATGATTCCGCCGAGTACCCAGAAGGAGATGGATTCAGGTTCGGCAAAGATAACGATGCTGCCAATCACTGCACGAAAACCATCGGCCACAATCAATACTGTTTTGCGCGGTAAGCGATCTGCCCATACGCCGCCAACTGGCGCAAAGAGAACGCCAGCGACGATACGAACACCAAGGATTAGGCCGAGAACTGTGGCACTTCCACCCGCATCAAGAACAGAGATAGCAAGAGCGATAGGGAATGCAGTCATCGCCACAATAGTCAGGACAGTTGAAAGCCAGAGATTCCTGTAGGAGCGATTGGCAAAGAGAGAGCCCGGTTCGAAATATTTCTTCAACATTTCTCGCCGGGCTCGCTTTCTAATTCTTTACGATTAAGGCTTGGCCTTTCGTGAAGCCATAACCTTATCGATAATTCCGTACTCAACTGCTTCTGCAGCGGTAAGGATTTTATCGCGCTCGATATCTTTCTCGATTTCTTCGACAGTCTTATTGGAGTGCTTTGCCAGCATGGTCTCGAGAAGTCCACGCATACGCATGATTTCTCGCGCTTGGATTTCAATATCTGATGCCTGACCGCCACCTTCAGATGATGGTTGGTGAATCAAGATACGTGAATGTTCGAGTCCATAACGCTTACCTTTTGTGCCACCAGCAAGGATGATCGCAGCAGCTGATGCTGCTTGGCCAAGACAGATTGTGGTGATGTCTGGGCGAACAAATTGCATGGTGTCATAAATCGCAGTCAGCGCAGTGAAGGAACCACCTGGTGAGTTGATATAGATCGAGATATCGCGATCTGGATCCATTGACTCGAGGGTAAGGAGCTGTGCCATAACATCGTTTGCAACTGTGTCATCGATTGCCTGGCCCAAGAAGATGATGCGCTCTTCGAAGAGCTTTGTATATGGATCAAGGCGCTTGTAACCGTAGGCGGTCTTCTCTTCAATTGTTGGAAGAATGTAGCGGTTTGTAATTTCTTGAATCTGCTTCATTACTTCTTACCTCCCGCAATCTGGCCATCGTTAGTTGCAATGTGATCAATAAATCCGTAAGCAAGTGCATCCTTGGCGTTAAACCAGTTGTCGCGATCAGAATCTGCAATGATCTTTTCAAGTGGCTGGCCTGTGTGCTTGGCGTTGAGTTCAGACATTGTCTGCTTTGTAATTGCCATCTGCTCTGCCTGGATTCGAATATCTGTCGCTGTTCCACCAATGCCGCCAAGTGGCTGGTGCATCAAGATACGAGCATGTGGAGTTGCGTAACGCTTTCCTGGGTGACCGGCAGTGAGCAAGAACTGGCCCATTGATGCTGCCATTCCCATTGCAACTGTTGCTACATCGTTCTTGATGTAATGCATGGTGTCGTAGATCGCCATACCTGCTGTGATAGAGCCACCTGGTGAGTTGATGTAAAGGTAAATATCTTTTTCAGGATCTTCGGCGGCAAGGAGAAGCATCTGCGCGCAAATGGAGTTAGCCATCTCATCGCGTACTTCGCCGGCAAGAAAGATGATGCGTTCGCGTAGCAAACGGCTATAAATCTGGTCACCGAGCCCCATGAGCTCTGTTCCAGCTGAGCGGGCAACAGGTGTGTTGTCCAGTGGGTTAATAAAATCCACGTGTCATCCTTCCGATCGTTTTCTTCAGTAGTGACCTTAACAATCTGAGCAGCAAAATGCTTCCCAAATTGGGGAGATTGCCCCTAAAAGAGGCGATGTTCGCTTACGGCTAAAGGGTTACTGCTCGTTGGCTTGCACTGCTTCGTCAGCGGCCTGAACTTCTGCAGGCTGTGCTGGGCGAAGCGCTTCGAGGTCAATCTTGTTGCCTGATTTATCGACAACAGAGACTCGAGCCAAGACAGATGCGAGGGCCTTTGCGCGAGTTACTTCAGCAACTACCTGGCTAATTTGGCCAGCCTTCTGAAGTTCTTGCGCGAATTGCTCTGGACCCATGCCGTAACGCTGTGACATGCGGATGAGGTATTCCGTTAACTCGATCTCATTAACTTGAATCTCTTCTGCCTTAATAATCGAATCAAAGAGGAAATCTGACTTAATGGATGCACGAACCTGGCCATCTACTTCAGCGCGGTGCTCTGCATCATCCTGACGTCCTTCGCCCTCGAGGTGATCATTGACCTCATCAAGAACAATCTCGTCTGGGACTGGAATATCAAGATCAGCAAGTAACTTCTCAACAAGAAGATCGCGCGCCTGTGTTCCTTGTTCCATGCTCTTAATGCGCTTGAGGCGATCGGCAAAGTCAGCGCGGAGTTCAGCAACTGTGTCGAATTCAGAGGCAAGCTTTGCAAATGAATCATCGAGTGTTGGAAGCTCGCGTTCCTTAACTGCCTTAACAACGATTTCAACATCGCCGGTTTCGCCATCTTTCTGGCCAACGAGCTGTGTTGTGAAAGTCTTGGTATCTCCCGTATTCATTCCAACGAGCGCTTCGTCAAGGCCATCAATCATGCGGTTTGAGCCAACCTCGTAAGAAATTTCATTGGCCTTTCCGCCATCAACTTCTTGGCCATCAATACGTGCGGTCAAGTCGATAGTGACAAAGTCACCAGACTTGGTTGTGCGCTCGACAGTATTGAGAGTTCCGAAGCGAGCGCGGAGCTCGTCAATCTGCTCATCGATATCTGCATCATTTACAACAACATCTTCAACGGTGATGGTGATCTTTGAAAAATCTGGCAGCGTTACATCAGGGCGAACGCTTACCTCAACGGAGAAGTTGAGCTTCTCGTTATCAACGAATTCCTTGACATCGACGGTTGGGCGACCAACTACAAGAACCTCATTCTCGCGAGCTGCGGCAACATAGAAATCTTGAATAGCTTCATTGATTGCTTGATCCAAAACTGCGCCTCGGCCTACGCGCTGGTCGATCATGGCATTTGGAACTTTGCCCTTACGGAATCCTGGGATATTTACAGTTGCAGCTACCTTCTTATATGCAGCATCGACATACTTACCGAGCTCGACATAGGGAACTTCGACATCTAAACGAATGCGAGTTGAAGAAAGTGTCTCGACCGTGCTTTTCACGAAGTGCTCCTAATTGGTAAATGCAGCTACACATCTAGATAAGTGAAACTGGTCGGGGCGGGGAGATTCGAACTCCCGATCTCCTGCTCCCAAAGCAGGCGCGCTAGCCACTACGCTACGCCCCGAGGCGCAATCACGGAGTCTAGAGTAATTTTTTACTCTCGGTTACACACCCTGTACGCTCAGCCTCTCGCACCACTTGCGGGTGTAGCTCAATGGTAGAGCCCCAGCCTTCCAAGCTGGCCATGCCGGTTCGATCCCGGTCACCCGCTCCAGTATTAACTTATTGAGCCGACCTTGGCTATATATGCAGTCCCTGAAAAAGTAATTCCGGAACCTCCAGATTCTCCTGTTGAATCAATGATTCGAACTACGAGGCTTAACTCGCTGGTAGTTGTTGTAATTGTGCCCATGATTTGAAATCCATACATGTTCGTTACAGCAGATGATGTAACCCTTGTGAAATCTCCTCTAAATACATTGAATGATGGCGCAGTCCCAGTAGATGAAATTGTTGCGCCTAATTTCAAACCGATATTCGTATTAGCCCCTTGAACAAAGACTTGAAACCAGTACGAAGAATTTGGTTCTAGGACTCCAAAGTTTGGTGAGTCCACTCCCCCATTTGGGGTCTCCGTGTTAATTGCAAAATTGCCTATTTGAACAACTGCGACATTTGATACTCCAGCAGGACCAGTCGCACCAGTCGCACCGGTTGCACCCGTTGCACCTGCGGATCCTGTTGCTCCTGCAGCGCCTATCGCACCAGCTGCTCCCGCTGGACCTGTAGCTCCCGTTGCTCCTGCCGGACCAGTTGCACCCGTTGCACCTTGTGGTCCAGGTGTGCCGCTTCCACTTCCAGAAGATCCTGCAGCTCCCGTTGCACCAGTTGCGCCTTGTGGTCCAGTTGGGCCAGCAGGACCTGCAGCTCCCGTTGCACCTTTCTCTCCTTGCGGACCAACCGGGCCTGTTGGACCACTTGTAGTTGAAGCGTTAGCTACTGTCTTTCCATCACTTCCATTCTTACCATCGTTTCCGTTTTTTCCATCTACGCCATTTATACCTGTTGCACCGGTAGGTCCCTGTAGATTTTTTGGTGTTGGCCACTTACCGTTTTTCTTTGGACCATAAATCAATAGCGAGCGAGTATCGATATAGAAATCACCATTTATCCCAACAGAGAGAGTCGGCGCACCTTTTCCATTAAGAATTGTGTTGGGAATTGATGTGGCGCTTCTACCTGCAGCGCTGGCTGGTAGCGCTGAAAGAGCTGATGCAGAAATGGCAATCGCGAAAAGGATTGATAAGGAACGAGTCTTCACTGGTGACCTCCAAGGATGGCTGATGTACCCAGTGTGAAGAGGGCTTCCTTGTAGTGAAATCGGGCAACCCCTCAGTTTTCTCTCAGGAAAGATAGGGTTTCCCGTGGGGCGTTCTCAGAAAAGGCTTTCCGATTCGCAAGATGCTCACAGGCTATCTGAGTATCTTTTTCAGCATCGCAGGATTAAGTACCCACAAGTCGGAAATCGAGGTTTCGACAAAACGAACGGAACAGGAGACATATCAATGTCAACAAAGAAGAGAGTCGCGGCAATACTGATTACGACTGTGGCAATTTCATCTGGAACAGTTGGAATCGCTTCTGCTGATTCAAAGTCAAAGACAAATCGTCAGTCAATCGCAGGATCAGCAGTAAAGGGGCCGCGTGGATTTGATCTTGCAGCAACTCTTGCAGCCATGGTTGCAAAGGGAACAATTACACAGGCGCAGGCAGATGCAGTTCTCGCCGCAGCAAACGCTGCTAGAGCCGCTGCAGATGCAATGCGTCCAGCAAAGCCTGATCACGCAGCTCGCTTAGCGCTCATTGCAACAACAATTGGCGTTGACACTGCAACCGTTCAAACAAGACTTGCAGCAGGCGAAACCCTTGCTGCAATTGCAGGTACCAAGAAAGATGCACTTATCGCAGCGCTGGTTGCAGATGAGACAAAGCGCATCGATGCTGCGGTCACAGCTGGAAAGCTCACTTCTGCTCAAGCAACAGCAATGAAATCAAACCTCACCGAACGAATCACTGAACACGTGAATTCAACCCACAAGTGGGGCGGCAAGGGATTTGGTAAGGGACAACGCGGTGATCATGGCATGAAGGGTGGGGTCAAACCCGCTCCAACAGCCACAACGGCCTCTTTGACTCGGGCTTAATCAATCAGAATGTAGTTCCTCCTTGGGTAGAAAAACCCGTCACGTTAAACGCGTGGCGGGTTTTTCGTTGCCATAACAGTTAGTGCTTAAATTGCGCATGCGCATTCATATCGGCAGCGATCATGCCGGCCTTGATTTTAAGAACGAGCTCATCACCCACTTAGTGATGAATGGCCACGACGTTACCGACCACGGTCCATATGAATATGACGCTCTCGATGACTATCCAGATTTCTGCATTCCCTGCGCCGAAGCTGTTGCTAAGAACCCTGAGTCCCTTGGAATCGTCCTGGGCGGTTCAGGCAATGGCGAACAGATGGCAGCAAATAAGGTCAAGGGCGTTCGTGCTGCACTGGTCTGGAGTATCGAAACAGCCAAGTTAGCGCGCGAACATAACAATGCAAATGTCATCGCCGTTGGTGGGCGAATGCACGAAGCTGATTTTGTAAAGCAACTGATTGATACATTTATTGCAACGCCATTTCCTGGCGATGAGCGCCACCAGCGCCGCATTAAGAAGGTCAGCAACTACGAGATAATGGGCGACCTTTAAGCAATTAGTTCTTGGTGTAACGCAAGTCTGTGACTTGATGATCTTTAGTAATTCCTTGGCCTTCAAAGCGTGTGACGGGTCTCCACTCAGGGCGTTCGACTACTCCCCCAGTAAACAACGGGCTCGCCGCAAAAACCTCTTCGATATATTCGGCGTATGGAACCCAATCCGTTGCAATATGAAAGAAGCCACCATCTTTAATCTTGGGATGAATCAGCGCTAAGAACTCAGCGTTAACGATGCGACGTTTGTTATGTCGCTTCTTGGGCCATGGATCTGGGAAGAAGAGATGGACTCCATCTACTGATTTATCAGGAATCATCGTTGTAATAATCGGGTGGGCATCGCCTTCGATGATGCGAATGTTGGAGAGAGCCAACTCTTCAACCCGAGCCATCAATTTACCGATTCCTGGCTTATGAACTTCGACTGCTAAAAAGCCCGTATTAGGAAAATCTCGCGCAATCAGGGCGGTGGCTTCGCCCATGCCGAATCCAATCTCTAGAACTACGTCTTCTGCCGTGGGAAATAGTGAGGAGATATTCAAGAACTCGGTGGAGTATTCGATCCCGTAAGCGTCCCAATACTTGTCCAAAGCGCTCTGTTGCGGGCCAGTGATGCGCGATCCACGCAGGCGATACGTACGAATCGAGCTCTGTTCCATTACGCAATCCTAACGTGTGACGAATAGATGAGTTAATGGTTGGATAAGGCAAGCAAGTCAGTAAGCCACCCGATTGAAGGAGTAACCGTGCCAGGCACAAATATCAAGCAAGTTGAAGCGGCAGAACGTTCGACGATTGTTAAGACTGAGAGCTATCGCATCGACTTAGATCTGACCACGGGCGCTGAAAACTTCCGCGTGAAGACAACTGTGAAGTTTGCCGGACTCAAGCCAGGGGCTACTACATATATCGACTGCGTTGGTAGCAAGGTAATTAGCGCCAAACTCAACGGCGTGGACTTTGATCCCAAGTTTGATGGCGAAACTATTTATCTTCCGGCAATTGCCGCAGAGAACATCCTTGAAATTGAACATGATGGCGTCTACTCAAACTCGGGCGAAGGTCTGCATCGCTTCGTTGATCCTGCTGATAACGAGGTCTATCTCTATACCCAGTTTGAAACTGGCGATGCCCGCCGCATGTATGCCTGCTTTGACCAGCCTGACCAGAAGGCAACATTCACAATTAGCACCATTACCCCAAAGCATTGGGAAGTTATCTCCAACTACGGAATCGAATCCACCAAGGATGTCGACGCAGATCGCAAGTTCATTCAATTTGCTCAGTCTCAAGTTATTTCGACATATGTCACTGCAATCGTTGCTGGCGCATATATGTCAGTTCATGACGAGTACAAGGGCGAGAAGACAATTCCGCTTGGCATCTATGCCCGTAAATCATTCTTTAAATATGTCGATGCTGAGAACGTCTTCGAAGTAACCAAGCAAGGCTTTGCCTACTTCGAAAAGACCTTCGGCTTGGCATATCCATTTGGTAAGTACGACCAGATTGCAGTTGCTGAATACAACTGGGGCGCTATGGAGAACGTTGGCTGTGTGACTTTCCACGAAGATGTTCTGATCTTCCGCTCTAAAGTAACTGAGCGCAATTACGTCAGCCGTGCAACCACTATCCACCACGAGATGGCGCATATGTGGTTTGGAGATTTGGTCACTATGAAGTGGTGGGAAGACCTCTGGCTCAATGAATCATTTGCTGAATGGGCTTCTTATCAATCAGTGTCAGAGTCAACTAAGTACAAAGAGGCGTGGACAGAGTTCAACTCGCTCCGCAAGAACTGGGCTTATCGCGTTGATCAGCTGACTACTACTCACCCAATTGCGACAGAGATGGAAGACCTCGATGCAGTTCGCACCAACTTCGATGGAATCTCGTATGCAAAGGGCGCATCAGTTCTGCAGCAACTCGTTGCACACGTCGGTCGCGATAACTTCATTAAGGGTCTGCGCCTGTACTTTGCCAAGCATGCCTATGGAAATACCACTCTGAAAGATCTCATTGATCAATTAGAGGCAGCATCAGGTCGCGATCTGACTCCATGGGTATCAACTTGGCTACGAACCGCTGGCGTTAACACTTTGCGCCCAGTAATTGCAGTCGATGGAGATTCATACAAGTCGATTTCGATTCAGCAAGAAGCTCCAACAATGCCGGTGGGCTCTAAGGAACTTCGCCCACACCGCCTTCATGTTGGCCTATTTGATATTCAAGGTGAGAAGTTATCTCGTCGTACCAGCGTTGAACTCGATGTTGCTGGCGCACTCACTGAGGTAACAGCACTTGCTGGCCAGAAAGTTGCCGACCTAGTACTCATTAACGATAAGGATCAGACCTACGCAAAGTTGCGCTTTGATGATCGCTCTATCGCCACGATGAAGAGCCACCTAGGAAAGCTCGATGATTCGCTCGCTCGCGGACTTATCTGGGCATCCCTCTGGGATTCATGCCGAGATGGCGAGCTATCAACATCCGATTACGTCGCTATCGCACTTAACGCACTCAAGACTGAATCAGATATCTCGATTGTTTCAGCGACATACCTTCAGTTCGAGACAGCGATCTGGGCTTATGCCAATCCTGCAAAGCGAGATGCACTGCGCACTCAAGTAGCGGATGCAACTGCTGCAATGCTTGCCAATGCAGCAGTTGGCAGCGACCACCAGATGCAGTTTGCGCGCGCTTTTGCCAATAATGCAATCACTCCAGCACACTTTGAGAAGCTCAAGGAGATTCTCAAAGGTTCAGAGAAGGGTCTCGTCATTGATGCTGAAATCCGCTGGTACATCTTTATCTGCGGCGTAAAGCGCGGAGTATTTGGTCCAACTGAGATTGAAGCTGAATCTGCAAAGGACAACACAGCCCACGGTAAGCAGTACACCGCCTATGCCTATGCTGCGATTCCTACCAAGGAGGCAAAGGCTGCTGCCTTCACATCAGTCACGACAGATAATCTCTCCAACACAATCCACTCATATATGTGCCGTGGATTTAACGAGAATATCCATCATGAGCTTCTTGCTGGTTTTGTTGATCAGTACTTTGATGCAATCTTGAAAGTCTGGGAGACCAAAGGCTTTGAAATCGCAGAAACTACTGCAACCTTGTTATTCCCATCTTGGGTCATTAGCGATGAGACCGTAAAGAAGGCGCAGCACTGGCTCGATGTCACAGGCAAAGATGCATCAAATGCTCTTCGCAGAGCTGTGACTGAAGGTCGCGATGCGATGTCTCGTGCGCTCAAGGCCAGAATGGCCGACAAGTAACTATTCGATGTGAGTAATGACAGAAGCGGAAGCGCGGTTCTTCTTTCTTCCACCGTCTAGCGCCCACACAAGCGCTGAAATCACAACGAAGAGCACTGTCGGTGCTGCGACGAAGTAAGAAAATGTCTGCAGCGCGGTAAGTCCTTCACCTGGCATTGCGCCTGGCTCTTGGTTGATTCGTGGCGCAGCTAAAGCGATGTCAGTAAGTTGCTTCATCATGTGCGCAGTCTATGCAGTGGCTGCAGTGACGCCAAATGGTTCAAGGTATGGCAACCAACGCGATTCGGTTCGACCCGTACCAAGAATTCTCCACGCAGCTCCCACAGGTTCGCGTGGCAGCGAGCGCAATCTCCAGCCAAGTTCTTTCAGCGGCTTATCGGCTTTGAGATGGTTGCACTTGTGGCAAGCGCTGACAACGTTCTCCCAGTTGTGACCGCCGCCACGAGAACGTGGAATAACGTGATCGATTGAAGTTGCAGCCGCGTGACAGTAGACACAACGACCTCCATCGCGAGCAAAGATTGCGCGACGTGAAAGTGGAACTGCATGGCGATAAGGAATCTTTACAAATTTGTTGAGTCGAATAACAGATGGAAGATCTAATTGACCAGATGAAAAGTGAAGAACGGTTCCGGAAGCTTCAACCATAGTCGCGCGATTGTTCAGCACGAGAATGAGCGCACGCCTATCAGTGACAACACCCAGCGGTTCGTAGGTGGCGTTGAGCACCAATGTGCGGTTCATGATGACCTCTATTTCCAACGCGTGGCTCGCGTTGATTGGGTTATATTGCCTCAAAAGGGCACCGATGCGGGGCATTTAATGGTGAAGTTTTGATAAAGATTTCACTACCCTTACCGCTATGAACGAGCGTACGCAGGCCATATGGGATTGGTTCAATGGCGCCCCGCTCCGCGTTCTGGTCATCCTCCTCATCGCCGTCATCAGCCATATGGCCGGCCATCGCGCCATCAATCGCGCCATTGGTCGTCTGGCGCAAGCAGATCTCAAACCGGGTCCCGGAACAGCAAAGCGCCAAGCAGAACGTGCGCGCACAATCGGAACAGTATTTAGTTCAACATTTAATGCAGCCATTTGGATCATCGCAGCCGGTATGGCTCTTGGTGAATTCGGATTTAACCTCGGCCCCGTCATCGCATCCGCCGGTGTTATCGGTGTTGCCCTTGGTCTTGGTGCACAAACACTCGTACGCGATGTGTTGTCCGGAATCTTTATGTTGATTGAAGATCAATACGGTGTTGGCGATGAAGTCCACGTACAAGATGTTGAAGGAAAAGTTGAGCGAGTAGGTTTACGTATCACTCAAGTACGCGATAAGAAGGGCGTGCTCTGGTATATCCGCAACGGTGAAATTCTGACCGTTGGCAATAAATCTAAGAAGTAACTCTTTAATCTAGAGCATTCACCATATGGTGGGCGGCTCCTTCAAGGTAACGCCATAACTTTTCACGCAGTTCAGTTTTCATCTCCATGCCATCGACAGCTTTGCGCATGCAATCAAGCCATGCATCCTGCGCTGCTGGATTGATATGAAAGCCCGCATGGCGCATTCGTAGCCTGGGGTGTCCGCGCTCTTCTTGGTAAGTGGTTGGCCCACCCCAGTACTGCTCAAGAAAGATCTGCAACCTGTGGGCTGCACCCTTCATATCTGATTCTGGGTACATCGGGCGCAAGATTTCATTGGTAGCAACGTGCGCATAGAACTGCGAGACCAAGTCAGCGAAGAAGGGTTCTCCCCCGAATTCTTCGTAGTAGTTGGTGGTATCGCGCTCCACGTTAACCTCGTAACTCTGCAGAGGTCTTGGTCTTTGCAATCTGCAAGACGGCTAAAGCTGCAACCAGACACATCGTTGCTGAAATGTAGAACGAGATGGCATAGTCACCTAACTTCACGCGCAAGACTGCAGCTCCTATTGCTGCAACGGATGCGCCGATCTGGTGGCCAACAAATACCCAGCCATAGACCACTGTTGCGCGCTGTGGGCCCAGTACATGGCGGCAGAGAACGATTGTGGGCGGAACGGTTGCTACCCAATCGAGGCCGTAGAAGATGACAAAGACCAGAGTAGAAGGGTGCAGGGTGCTGTAGAGAATCGAGGGAAGTAAGAAGAGCGATAAGCCTCGAAGCCCGTAGTAGAAGAAGAGTAATTTGCGCGGATCAATGCGATCGGTGAGATAACCCGAAAAAATTGTGCCGATAACATCAAAGACGCCAATAAGTGCAAGCAGGCTAGCGGCGACAGTTGTCGGCATGCCGTGATCATGGGCTGCAGGAATAAAGTGGGTACCTATAAGGCCATTCGTTGAAAGCCCACATACAAAGAATGTTCCGAAGAGAATCCAAAAATCTCGTGACTTACTCGATTGCACTGCAGTATCAATGGCAAGTTTCCCAGCCGACATGTCGTGTGGCGCAGTTGGTTGCCAGTCATCAGGTGCTCCATAAGGAGTGATTCCGAGTGATTCTGGTTTCTCTTTCAAGAAGAAGTAGATAAAGGGAACAACGAGCGCTGATGCACCGCCAACAGTCAGTGAGACGCTCTTCCAACCGTAAGTAACGGCAAAATGTGAAAGCAGCGGCAGAAAGATGAGCTGCCCAGTTGCAGTTGCGGCAGTTAGTGCACCAACAACAATTCCTTTTTTAGCAACAAACCAGCGATTGGCAATAGTTGCGGCAAAGACCAGCGCCATAGATCCTGCGCCAGTTCCGACTCCGATACCCCAGAGCGCCCATAAGTGCCACGGCTGTGTCATAAAGATTGTCGAAGATGAACTGATTGCAACAACCATGAGCGCCGACATCACAACTTTGCGAACCGTAAATCGCTCCATCAGCGCTGCCGCAAATGGGGCTACTAAACCAAAGAGCAGTACGTTGATTGAAACAGCGAAGGCGACTTGAGAACGTGACCAGCCAAAGGCTTCTTCAAGAGGAACGATGAGTACAGAGGGCGCCGATCTAAATCCGGCAGTTGCCATCAAGGTAAAGAAGGTAACTGTTGCTGCAATCCAACCTGGGTGGATTTTCTTTGGCATCAATTACGCCTTGAGATACTGCTTCAAGAATTCACGTTCTGAATCAGTCAGTGGGCGCGACTTCTTGGTCTCCATAGAGACAGCGACCTGCACTGTCTTGACCTTGGCATGAACCACTCCGTTATCGCCGATAACTTCATAGCCCAAGGTAAATGATGAATTACCAATCTGCTCAACCCACAAAGTAATGTCATAGAAACGTCCACCCACATAAATTGGCACGAGGTAATCAACTTCGGCTTTAGCAACGACCATTTCTAGAAGCGGAGACCAGAGAAAACGAGCCTCTTGGATATAGGTCAGATACTTGGCGTTGTTGACATGTCCAAATGCATCAATGTCATCCCAGCGAACGAATTGTTGATTGGTATAAATCATTAGCGGGTGAGCTTTCTATACGTGACACGATGTGGGCGAGCTGCATCTGCACCCAAACGTGCGATTTTGTTCTCTTCGTAGGATTCAAAGTTACCTTCAAACCAGAACCACTTAGATTCGCCTTCGTAGGCCAAGATATGTGTGGCTACGCGGTCAAGGAACCAACGATCATGGGAAATCACTACTGCGCAACCAGGAAATTCCAGGAGCGCATTTTCGAGTGAACCCAGTGTTTCAACATCGAGGTCGTTCGTTGGTTCATCGAGGAGAAGTAAGTTTCCGCCTTGCTTGAGCGTCAGCGCCAAGTTAAGTCGGTTACGTTCTCCACCTGAAAGAACTCCAGCAGGCTTCTGTTGATCAGGGCCTTTAAATCCAAAGGCCGCAACGTAGGCACGTGAAGGCATTTCAACTTGGCCCACCTTCATAAAATCCAAACCATCAGAGACAACTTCAAAGAGCGTCTTCTTAGGATCGATTCCACCACGTGACTGATCGACATATGAAATCTTTACAGTTTCACCAATCTTGACCTCACCTGAATCAGGTTGTTCCATGCCGAGAATCGTCTTAAAGAGCGTGGTCTTACCGGCACCGTTGGGCCCGATAACACCAACGATTCCGTTACGTGGAAGTGAGAATGAGAGATCATCGATCAGTACTCGATCGCCAAAGCCCTTTGTCAGATGAGAAACTTCTACAACAATATTTCCAAGGCGTGGACCAGGTGGAATCTGAATCTCTTCAAAGTCCAACTTACGCATCTTGTCGGCTTCAGCTGCCATCTCTTCATAGCGAGCAAGACGGGCCTTTGACTTAGCTTGGCGACCCTTTGCATTCTGGCGAACCCATTCAAGTTCTTCAGTAAGTCGCTTAGCGCGCTTGGCATCTTTCTGACCTTCAACCTTAAGGCGAGCAGATTTAGTTTCAAGATATGTGGAGTAATTGCCTTCATATGGATATGCGCGACCGCGATCGAGTTCGAGAATCCACTGTGCAACGTTGTCCAAGAAGTATCTATCGTGGGTAATCGCAACGACTGTGCCTGGGTACTTACTTAAGTGTTGCTCCAACCAGAGAACTGATTCAGCATCGAGGTGGTTGGTAGGTTCATCGAGCAAGAGAAGATCAGGTGCTTCAAGGAGCAACTTACAGAGCGCTACGCGGCGCTTTTCTCCACCAGATAAAACTTTGACATCAGCATCAGGTGGCGGACAACGCAGCGCATCCATTGCCTGCTCAAGCTGTGAATCGAGTTCCCAAGCGTTTCGGTGGTCCAGTTGTTCTTGCAGTTCTCCCATTTCAGCCAATAGCTTGTCGTAATCTGCATCTGGATTGGCCATCTCTTCAGAGATTTCATTGAAGCGGCGAACCATCTCCATGGTTTCAGCGACGCCTTCTTGCACATTCTCAAGAACTGTCTTCTCTTCATTCAGATGTGGCTCTTGGAGAAGAATTCCGACTGTGTAACCAGGTGATAGATAGGCCTCGCCATTTGACGGTTGTTGCAGGCCGGCCATGATCTGAAGAACAGTTGACTTACCTGCACCGTTTGGACCTACAACGCCGATCTTTGCTCCAGGCAGAAACATCAAAGTTACGTCGTCGAGAATTACCTTCTCACCATGCGCTTTACGCGCCTTTTTCATCGTATAAATGAACTCAGCCATAAGACGAAACCCTACCGTTTAACTTCGGTAGACTTTGACAGGTAATTAGTGAGATTAAATGCGCCTGTAGCTCAGTCGGATAGAGCACCCGCCTTCTAAGCGGGTTGTCGCAGGTTCGATTCCTGCCAGGCGCGCAAATAGTTCATTAGCAATAACTTCGTAAGAGTTTTGGAAAGACGAAGGGCCGGCACAAATGTGCCGGCCCTTCGTTCACCCTAGAGGAGGTGTTTT
>CAMDBB010000010.1 GCA_945889195.1 Bifidobacterium breve | reverse complement strand
AAGTTGTTGATCTATCACTGGATAACGGATCAGTAATTGGTGACGCCGTTGCCGAATTACCTGATGGTAAGAGCATTTGTTCAGCTTCGACTGTTTGTTTTGTGCTTATTGCACAAGCAATAAACGCCGAAGTCACCAAGTTATTCCTGCTTAATTCTTTGCCTGCGCCACTACTGGTGAGTGCGAATTTAGACCATGGCGATACAGCAAATTCACCGCTGAAGTTTCCAGCGATCACTGTTTAACAATTAGGCCTTTAACGTGCAATTAGGTACTTGTGTAATCAGAAATGCACGGATTGCTCTGCCTGAACATGTGATTTCCAATGGTTATTTGGAGATCTCCAACGGCAGGATTGTAAAAGTTGCAGAAGGTGAGCTTTCTTCCACGAGCCATGCATTAGTTTTTGACGCTAAGAAAGCAACGTTGACACCTGGTTTTATTGATCTTCATGTACATGGCGGCAATGGAGGAGCTTTCACATCTGTTGATTCGGCCGAGCACAACTTAGCCCGAGAATTCCATTTAAAAAATGGAACAACATCAATGTTGGCATCTACACACACTATGGAATTCGAAAGTCTATTAGCGATACTGAAAGCCTTATCGGATAGTTCTAGAACAAATAAAAATGGTTCAAAAGTTTTAGGTATTCATACTGAAGGTCCATTTATCTCAGAACATAAGCCAGGTGCACATGTAGTTTCGCAGTTAAAAGCTGGCGATTTGTTAGCAATTCAGGCAGTCATTTCGGCTACAGATGATTTTGTTTCAATGGTGACGATAGCTCCCGAAATTCCTGGTGGATTAGAGGCTATTAAATATTTGTTAGACAAAAATATAATTTCATCAATTGGTCACACAAATGCAACGTATGCCCAAGCGGTCGAGGGAATACAAGCCGGAGCACGATCTACTACTCACTTATTCAACGCCATGTCACCACTAGCGCACCGCGATCCAGGAGTGGTTGGGGCCATTTTGGACAATGATGATATTTTTGCTGAATTGATATTAGATGGCATTCATATTCATGAGGCTATATTTAGAATCGCACTTAAATCCAAAGGTGTTGATCGAATCAATTTGATTACAGATGCAACCTCTTTGGCCGGACTGCCTGATGGAGAATATGGTGCCTTACCAGACAGAGCGGTAACAAAGATTGGCGGAAAGATCGTTCTGGCGGGCACAGACACCCTTGCCGGAAGCGCACTTTCTATGAACATGGTTTACCAGAATGCAGCTAAATTTGCTCCGTTAACTCTTTCGGAATTAAGCAAGATATCGTCACTAAATGCAGCCAAGATATTGGGTAAAGAAGCAGATATTGGTTCTTTAGAAGTTGGAAAATTGGCTGACTTAGTACTACTGGACACAGAATCCACAGTTTGTGCGACCATGATTGAAGGTGAGTGGAAGTACGTCAATGATGAGTGGAAAGAAGCGCTAAGCCGTTAGTGACCAGCGGATTTCATCACCTAGTTCGGCCAATGTCATGTCCAGACCATTGCCAAATAAACGAGTTGGATCTGAATTCAGGGAAGCCCGAATTGAAGTGATTTGATCTAAATCTGCCTTTGATCCGCTGAGATTTGAATTCTTGGAGACTCCACAACTACCTACAATTCTGGCAATCTCTAGAAGTGCGATTCCAACTGCTTCATACTTTGTAAGCCACTTCATTGATTCTTCGCGCCAATGTGGTTTTGAAAATTGTGGTGACTTGATTGTTGAAACATCTCGCAACATTTGACTGGCATGAGCCTCAATTAGTTGTGCTGCCTGAGCAGGCTTGCCCGTTTTCCAAGAAAATGAAGCAGCCTCTAGCATGGCACTAAAATCTGGCGCTGGATTTACTCGTAGACACGATTCAAAACATGCACGAAACAGATTTCTAATTGCAGCGCGATCGCCAGTATTATCTGCCAAAAGAGTCAGAGAATATTCCCAAGAATTTTCTGGATTGTAGCCATGCGTATCCCACAAATAATCCCCAATGGTGCTTAATGAGATTAGAGAAAGTTCAAATCGATCCATTGGATTAGCAAAGTACCCAAGTGAGTGATCCTCTAAACCTTTTTCGCGTCCTTCAATTGGGCCAACATGTAATTCGTGAAGCATTGCTACATCGTTGACAGGGTAGTTATCCCAATACAAAGGTGTGTGATTAGTGTTAGCTTTAAATACCTTGGCATCAAAAACATCTAGATATTCAGAACAAATCTCGCGTCCTGTCCAAATTAGGGAAAGCTCAGGATCAAGAGCCTTGCCAAATTCAGTGATGTATTCCTCTGTAGCTTTGCCGTTATACTGCAAAGGACATATTGCCAAAGTGTTGTCAGAATCTAGTTTCTTTAGCTCTGTCCATACCGCGTTGCAATAATAACTATGAGCCTGCATGATGGAATTAAACTTCGCACTATCATTCTCGCTTTGTAAACGAGCTGGAATATCATCAAGGAAAAGTCCAAATTCACGCACGCCGATGCTATGCAGTTGTTTAAAACGAACCATTATTGCCTGTACGTCGTTCGCATCAGAGTATTCAACTGTCAGACCTGGTGAAATGGCGACAGCGACGGTAATGGCATTTTTTCTACCCTGGGCAATCAAATCTGATACTCGGCTTAAAAAATCTTCACTGAGGGCCGAGCGCCAGTCGTATCTATGCCATGGGTCATCTTTAGGCGCTAACAGGTAACGATTAAAACCGAAATCTGAAAAATGGGCTAGTCCACGCAATCTTTGTTCGTGGCTCCACGGTGTTCCGTAGAAGCCTTCGATGACACCTCTAGTTTTAAACCCTGGGGAATGTCTATGTCCAGTAAATGCGACATTAGATAGCAAAGATTTTAGTAAGACATTAAGCGCGTAGCGAAATCCCGCATATGTCGATCTTTCGATTGATGCCTTCTTATCTCCTGATAGCGAAGTGGTAACTATTGACTCTTCTGCTCCAAGTTTCGAATCATCAGTGACAACAATTTCACTGAATCCAGAGTCTGAAAACACCTGGTGTCGCTCGATAAAACTAGCGAATAAGGCATTCTCTTCGGCAGTTGCTCCTAATAAGTTATTCACGAGACATCCTTTTCTCTGATTTCCATTTCTGATTTATCTTTATTGGGGGAAAGATTTAACTTGTACTGATCGCCGATATAAACACAATTTGCAAGCATAATAACTCGACCATTTTGATCTAAGTCACTCATTTCAAGCTCTAGGCATGCTCTATTCTTTTGAATATCTAACTGATCAGCTATTTCTTGACTTGGAATTGAGGCTGAAAAACTAGTGTTGGCATTGATAATCTGGATTCCGTATCTCTGATTCAAAAGTTCGTAAAGCGAGCCACTTAGATCCGCTTCCTTGATACCAGGAAAATAGGCTGTTGGCAGGAATACAGTCTCAACACCGAGTGCAACTCCATCAGCAAGTCGCAGGCGCGTACATTTGAGAAGTACCGAACCTATTGGCACGTTAAGAATTGAAGATTTTATTGAATCTGCCTTTACATACTTAAATGCGAGAATTTTTGAGCTGGGTTTCAGTCCTAAGCTGATCATCTCTTCAGTAAAAGACTTTAAGCGGAATTCATGCGTGATAGGCGCATAAGTGATGAAAGTACCGGATCCGGCTCGTCTTTCTAGCTTTTGTTCCTGTATTAACTGATCGATCGCGCGACGAACGGTCATTCGTGCAACTTTGCAATCCAGAGCTAACTCACGTTCACCTGGCAAACGTGATCCTTGAGGTGACGAGACTATTAAGTTAAGTAGATGTAGTCGAGCTTTTTGGGATGCAGTTACATTATTAGCGAGCGGCATGAAGGGCATCCGTACTTAGAACTTTTAGGCATTCAGCATATGTAACGTCTTTACTTAATTTATTTGAAGCGTGACCAATACCTGCAAAGTACTGAGATCTTTTTGGTAGCGCTTGCAACATTCCGGCCATGGATTCATCTGAGAATTGACTAACGTATTGTGAGACAGCAGCTAATTTTGTCTCCAAAACCTGATCGATATCGACAAAAACATTTGCGTGAGATGAGTTGAAAAGACCAACTGCTTTGATTTCTTGCTTCTGCTTAGCGTGAAATTCTTGTGGAATCTGAAGATCAGTACCTTCAACACCTAAAACATCCGCCAAGATTGCTGCCTCAACTGCCGCAAAACCTGACTTGTAGTGGTCGGCATGTGCTTCAGTGTTTAACCATGGATCTAATGCGATAACACCATCTGGCTGGAATTGGCGCACAACGGTAATTAAGTCACGACGTGCTTGGTAGACACTCCAGTCACCTGCATCTGGGTAATTCAGATAGTAAATGCCAAGGACTCCAAGAATTTGCGCGGCTTTTTCGGCTTCATTCCGAAGGCGTGAAGCAGCGGTCTCTTTTGAAAGTGTTAGATCAGTTACACCAGCTAAATCATCTGTGACTGTTACGTAAAATACTTCAGCACCGTTTTTTACTAACTGGGCAATTAATCCGCCAACAGCAATGTCTGTATCGTCATAATGAGCCTGAATGGCAAGAACTCTCTTGCATGAAAAAATATCTGGAACAGGCATCAAGGAAGGAATCTCCACGAACTCTGAATTCATGCCAACCCTCTCCGATTAACTTGGTAAAGGCTTTCAGAAACTCACCCCATATTCAAGGCTTTTTCAGTACTATTATTGCGTGGACCTCATTACTTTTGATTCGGGTGAGATTGTCCGCAAATATCAAGAACAAGATCGGCCAGATTTGTACCATGTCTGTTTAGCAACTGGCGATAGTGGAGCCGACGCCGTCCACTTATATGATCAAAAAGACATGCTTGGTGAAATTTATGTTGGCCCGTACTTAACCTTTCAACCCGAATTATCTTTCACTTTAATTCAAGATGGGGTGGCTGGCTATGCTCTTGCTGCACTTGATACCTCT
Source organism: Bifidobacterium breve (assembly GCA_945889195.1). Lineage (GTDB taxonomy): Bacteria > Actinomycetota > Actinomycetes > Nanopelagicales > Nanopelagicaceae > Planktophila. The sequence continues at coordinate 26,848 of CAMDBB010000010.1, read as the reverse complement.
TCATTTGAGACTACATTAAGTAAAGAGTGGTGGCCACTAATTCTCGAAAAATACAGTAGTCGCTCACCAGAAAATTTCAACGATCGTGAAAAGAATTTGTATAGCTATATTCAGAATCCACCACTTAGGCCTAAAAAATTTGTTAATCAATATCCAAGTCATCTTCATATAGATTTACTGGAAAAGGCTCAGGGTCGCGGAATTGGTAAAGCAATGATGCTTCTTGTACTTGAGACACTGAGGGAGCAAGGTTCAAAGGGAGTGCATCTTGGAATGGGAGCGAAAAATTCCAGAGCCTTTACTTTTTATACCAAATTGGGTTTTACGCTTCTTGACAAGAATGATCAAGAATGGACCATGGGCTTAGCACTCTAATTTGAAATTACAGTATTGATATATTGAAGATTTACCATTACATTTTTGGAATGCAAATCAAGCGGTGTCTTTCCAAACCGTTTCTTATTGCGCTATTGCTTCTTCTAAGTTCACTCATTTTATCTCCAAGTACTTATGCCATGCAGAATGGTCAAGATGCTTTAGGAAATGAAAAAGTTGTCGGAATCATCTTTGGACAAAACTCCCAAAGACACTGCTCTGACAAAAATGTGCAAAATTCTTGACTTTAGCATCGCCCTACGCCTACGGTTGCGCCATGACAACCGTCCTCCACGCAGATGCCGAAATCGCCTCCCAGCCCCAGATCTGGCGCCAGGTAGCTGACTTCGCCCCTAGCGTCTTTGGCAAGCTCCCCCAGAAGGGCGAGCGCGTTGCCGTCGTCGGCTGCGGAAGCTCCTGGTTTATGTCGATGGCATATGCCTCACTACGTGAAGCTGCCGGCCATGGCGAGACCGATGTCTACGCCGGATCTGAATTTAACTATGACCGTAAATATGACCGTGTTGTCTCCATCTCTCGCTCTGGAACAACATCTGAAATCGTAGAACTTCTTGGCAAAATCAAGACACCGTCAGTTATCCTTACAGCGATTCATAACTCCCCTGTTGAAGATCGTGCAACTGAAACCATCATCATGGATTTTGCAGATGAGCAATCAGTACTACAAACTCGTTGGGCAACTGCAGCCCTTGGTCTGCTCCGCGCCCACCTTGGCTTTGATCTCAACTCCATTGTCAAAGATGCTGAGGCAGCACTTGCAAGTGATATCTCGGATCTCGTTGAAGTAGAACAGATCAGCTTCCTTGGACGCGGTTGGACAATCGGCCTTGCACATGAGGCTGCACTGAAGACTCGCGAGTCATCACAGTTCTGGGCTGAGGCATATCCGGCACTTGATTACCGCCACGGTCCTCTTTCTATCTCACAGCCAGGGCGCGCAGTCTGGGCATTTGGCGATATCCCTGCTGACTTAGTCCGCGATATCAAATCAACGGGCGCTCTCTTTGAATCAAGCACTCTCGACCCAATGGCTCATCTGATCCGTGCTCAGCGCGTAGCAATCGCTATCGCGAAGAAGCGTGGCGTAGATGCTGATAATCCACGCGGTCTAGCACGCTCCATCATTCTCGATAAGTAATTACACTCATCTCTGTGAGCTATGTAGTCGCAGTAGATGTAGGCGGAACCGAGATCAAGAGCGCTCTTGTCGACTCTGATTTCAACGTTATCGCAACTACCACTGCGCCTACTCCAAAGGCCGATACAACCGGCAGGTCCTGCACCGACGATTGCTACTTTGTATTGAGGCACACGAATCCTTTGTTCAAGAAATACTGGCGGAGACGAGGAGATTTGAACTCCTGAAGGCTTTAACACCTTACCTCGTTAGCAGTGAGGCGCACTCGACCGGGCTATGCGACGTCTCCAAGTGTGGGGCAAGTCTACCGCCCTAGCGACGGCGAATTCTCCGCACAATTCGCCAGATTATTAGGGCGAGCAAGAGAACGCCAACGCCCTCCCAGAATGAAATAGGTAATCGTGAGTGCGCATCGAGAGCTTCGCTGACGACTGAACCCTCAGCGGTAATGCGCAATTGCGAAACGACTCCAGCATGGTCGCTTCCATAAGGTGGCCCTTGCCCGATGATCTTTGAAGTCAGAACATCTATCCCGTTCTTTACAAAGATGTAATCGAGGCGATCGGTAAAGCCAAAGTCATTGCCCATCTCTTTCGCTGCCGCTCTCCGTGCAGAATCTGCGCCAGTGAGCAACGCGTTCATTCCCCAGGTGAAAGTTGCTGGGTCACTGGCATCAGGTCCAGCATCTGTGAAGTTAGCTTCGCGCATGACTTTATAGGCGTTGCAGAGCGAAGATTCCGTTGGGCATTTTTCACTGGCTTGCGGTTGCTCTCCTGGGTTGGCAAAACCTTCTGCACGAGGATCGCGTGGATCAGAGTTGAAATCACCAATGACAACAATGGGCGATTTGGTCTTGGTTAAATCAGCAACTAACTGTCGCGCTTGATCAGCAGCTTTCGGCACTTTATTGCCATCCCACAGAGATTCAAGGTGGGTACTCACAAAGCGAACGTTGCTTCCTTGCATCGTAATATCTGCCCAGGTGTAGCCACGATAGATTTCCATAATTGTTGGAACGACTTTATAGACAGCGTCATACTCTGAATTGCCCACTTGATTGACATACTGCTTGAGCTCTTCCTTAATCAGAAGAGCATCACCAATTTGAAATCCGCAGGCGGCAGAGTCTTGGCCGAAGAGCGGTTGGAAGGTCTTGGCATCAGTTACTTTGGTAAGAAATGGAATTGGCCCTATGGAATAGCCAGGATTGAAAGCCTGCTCTCCATCTTTTTCAGCAATGACATAGGTGCCACCAAGTGCTGCTAGCAGCTCTGTTGTGAAGTTATAGACCTCAGTTTTTGCACTCCAGGGCTTTGCTTTGCAGTACCAAATAGTGGCTTCTTGCAGCCCGACCACATCAGGAGATTCATCAGTAATCTCTTTGGCAAGAATCGCTTTACGTTCTGCAAAGTTAGTTTCTTGTACTTGCTCCCACATAAATTGGGCGGCAGCAGGCAGATTTGGGATCAGCTCAAGAGCCACGCCAACATCGGCCCCCAAGTAAATGTTTCGGGACATGACGGTAAATGACTCTTCATCCGCATGGGCGGGCGCAATTGGCGCGGCTATCAGGATGGCCGAGAGCAGCAGCGATACTTTTTTCATAGCTGCGTATCGATTGGCTGGATAAATTCTAAATTGGCTCTCACGCTTTTAGTTTACTCACGCTACTATTCCGAAATGAGCGCTGCGCAGATAAAAGTCGAAATCTTTGATGAACGTCAATGCATCTTGGGCGAGGGTCCAGTTTCTACCGGTCCCACCCATTCAGAGGTGCAATGGGTTGATATCGAGGGAATGAAAGTTCTCTCACGCAGTCTAGAGACAGGCCACGCAAGTGAATATTCAGTCTCAGAGCACATTGGCTTCGTTATTCCAACAGAATCTGGAAAAGATCTCTTGGGAACTGTCAGCGGACCTGTCTTGTATGACGGAAAAGATTTCACACCATTTGTTGCACGTAGCGAGCCAGGTGCGATTCCGATGCGATGGAACGATGCCAAGGTAGATCCTGCAGGTGACCTATGGCTTGGATCAATGTCATATACCGAAGATGGTGGCCATGGCGCTCTCTATCGCCTAAAAGGCAAGAGCAAAGAGCTCAAGAAGTTTGTTCCAGGAACAAGCATTAGTAATGGCCTGGCATGGAGTGCAGACCGTAAGACTTTCTTCTATATCGATACTCTAAATTTTGGAGTAGATGCCTTCGACTATTCACCTGAAGGAATTACCAATCGTCGATTAATCGCACCATTTAGCCAAGACCTTGGATATCCAGATGGCATGTGTATCGACACTGAAGATGGTCTCTGGATCGCCTTTTATAACGGCGCTGCTATCCGTAGATTCGATACTCGCAATAACTTTGCGATGACCCATGAAATCAAAGTTCCAGCTACTCGCACCACATCATGTGCATTTGCAGGCAAGAACCTTGATCAATTAATCATCACTAGTGCAGAGCGAAATAACCCAACCAGTACTGCAAATGATGGACAGACCTTCATTTGCGAACCAGGCTTTACGGGTACAGCAACAACGCTATTTGCTGGAGCTTAATGTGATTCGCGTGGAGTCTTAGAACCGCTAGCTCCACGTAAGAAATCAAGGTCTGCACCTAAGTGCGACTGTTCAACATGGTCTACAAAGAGGCGTTCCCAGCCACGAAGTGGTTTCGCAAGAGCGTTCATCATCGCAGCCGATGGTTGGCGCGCAGCTAGCTCTTCATCAGAGATCTTCACATTGAGAGTACGCGCAGGAACGTTGAGTTCGATGACATCGCCATTCTGCAACTTAGAGAGCGGTCCGCCAACTGCGCCTTCAGGAGATACATGGAGAACAACTGTTCCAAATGCTGTTCCACTCATACGACCATCACAGATGCGTACTAAGTCAACAATTCCTTTTTCAAGTAACTTCTTGGGAAGCGCCATGTTGGAAACTTCTGGCATTCCTGGATAACCCCTAGGTCCGCAACCACGCAACACTAAGACGCTATCTTCATCAACATCTAAATTGGGATCATCGATACGCGCATGGAAATCTTCAATGCTCTCAAAGATTACCGCTTTACCTGTATGCACCAATAGTTCCTGGCTTGCAGCTGCTGGCTTTATAACTGCGCCATCAGGTGCAATGTTTCCGCGCAATACTGCAATTCCTGCTTCTGGTTGAAGTGGCGCGTCGTACTTTTTAATGACTGTCTCGTCGAAAATCTCAGCGTTCTTAATTGAATCTACATAAGGCTTGCCGGTCACAGTTACTGCTGTTCGGTCTAGGTGTCTTTCAACCTCTTTCATCACCGCAGTAAGTCCACCTGCACGGAAGAGATCTTCCATGAGGAATTCTCCGGCTGGTTGCAGATTTACTAGAAGTGGAATACGTGAACCAATACGATCAAAATCATCGAGTTTAAGATCAACGCCGAGACGTCCTGCAATAGCGAGCAAGTGAACAACAGCATTGGTGGAACCGCCAATGGCGCCGAGGGCAACAATCGCATTGCTAAATGCAGCCATTGTCATAATGTCACTTGGCTTGAGATCCTCTTCAACCATCTTCACAATGCGAACACCTGATTCGTGTGCACCTTGATACAAACGGCTATCGGGCGCAGGTACTCCAGCAAGGCCCGGCAAGCTCATGCCAAGTAGCTCTGCCATGCTGCTCATGGTTGACGCTGTTCCCATTGTGTTGCAATGGCCCTTACTGCGAATCATTGATTTCTCTGAGTTATAGAAATCTTCTTGTGACATCTTGCCCGCGCGCACTTCTTCGCTAAATTTCCAGACGCCGGTGCCGCAGCCAAGAAGTTTTCCTTTGAAGGTTCCGTTAAGCATCGGTCCGCCAGAGATAACAATTGCTGGAAGGTTTACTGATGCAGCTCCCATGAGAAGGGCTGGAATAGTTTTATCGCATCCGCCAAGGAGAACGACGCCATCAACTGGGTTGGCGCGAATCATCTCTTCGGTAGACATCGCAACCATATTGCGCCACAACGCAGCAGTTGGGCGAACATTTGATTCACCGAGTGAAACCATTGGCAGGTTGTAAGGAACTCCGCCGGCTTCCCAGATTCCATTCTTTACGCTTTGGGCAACTTCATCGAGGTGCATATTGCATGGAGATAGATCAGATGCGGTGTTGAGAATTGCAATCTGCGGGCGCTTACCGTTTAGAGCTGAATCAGGATTGCCACGGCGCATCCAAGCGCGGTGAATGTAAGCGTCTTTCGAATTACCGCCGTACCAATCAGCGCTGCGCATTTTCGTATCCTATCCCTTAAGAAGTTAAGAGGTAAGCCCGCTGCAAGCGGGTTTTGGGCCTCCATTTGGATTTCCATAGCGATGGTAGGTAATTGCGACAGATTGCTCGATTAACCAACGAGGAGCTTCGATATCTCCGCGTTGTGCAACAGGTCTATGGTCTACAGAGATTCCTTGCTGCAACATCTCAAGAACTGGTGGCTTGCTTGAAGCCAGCCAGCGAACGCGCGCAAACTTCTCTTTCACATCGTTTAAATCAGTTGTGAAGATGGTCTTAGCACCTGTCTTTTCGCAGATGTAGTGAATAAGTGACTTCTCAGCCTGAGTTGTTGATTCATCAACCACCACGACAATCGGAGCCAAATAGTGGCGGTAGCGTTGGAAATTCTTTTCAACAATTAGACCTGATCGATCGATTGCTTGTGAACCAACCTTGCTCCACCAGGTGTTCACGCCATAAATGGCCGCTTCTAGGTTGGTAACTCTCGGCCAATTGCGAAGAGTATTTACATAGTTCAGACCGCCAGCTTTGGCATTTGGACCGACAGCAGATTTCTTCCAGCCACCAAATGGTTGGCGATTAACAATCGCTCCAGTGATTCCGCGGTTGACATAAAGATTGCCTGCCTCAACGCGATTGATCCACTTTTCGCACTCTTTCTCATCAAGAGATTGAATGCCGGCAGTCAAACCAAACTCAGTTTCATTCTGCCAATTAATCGCGGTATCAAAGTTTGGCGCTTCAATCACTGCAAGGACTGGACCAAACCATTCATTGCGGTGTGACCATGAACCTGCCTTAACGCCAAGCTTTACGCCAGGGCGCCACATCAAACCGGCGCTATCTAACTGCTTTGGTTCAACTAACCAGCTCTCACCCGCATCAAGTTGAGTGAGTGCGCGATTAAGTGCACTTTCGGCCGATCGAATAATTGGGCCAACCGTTGTTGAAAAGTTCCATCCAGCGCCAACGCTCAGAGATTCGACTGCATCTTTAAGTTGGCGCACAAATGCCGGATCGTTATAGATATGTGTATCAACGATGGCAAGGGATGCAGCAGAGCATTTCTGTCCGGCATGGCCAAAGGCTGATTGCACCAAGTCTTTTACTGCTGCATCTATATCTGCACAGGATGTAATGAGGACTGCATTCTTTCCGCTGGTCTCTGCCATCAAGTTAATCTCAGGACGCCATGATGTAAATAAGGATGCAGTATCAAATGACCCAGTAAGAATGAGCCCGTCAATATCTGGATGTGTGATGAGGTACTTACCGTTCTCATCATCGCGCATCGGCAAGAACTGCAGAACATCCTTCGGAACTCCGCCAGCCCATAGATGGCTCACGATTTCCCAAGCTGTAGCAACGGTTTCAGGGGCAGGCTTAAGAATGACGGTATTTCCAGCAGTCAACGCTGCGCATACTCCGCCAATCGGAATTGCATACGGGAAGTTCCAAGGTGGAACAACCAAGATAGTTCCTAATGGAGTTGATTCACCAAAGTTCTGTGCAGTCGTTGCATAGAAGCGGGCAAAGTCGATTGCTTCGGCAACTTCTGGATCTGCCTCTGCAACTGTCTTTCCAGCATCGCGCGACATCACCGCAATCGTTTCAGTAGTTGCTTTCTGCATCACAGTGGCTGAAGCAAAGAGGATTTCAGCGCGTTCTTCAATGGTGAGGGCGCTCCACTTTTCTTGTGCTTTCTTTGCCGTTGCAACTGCGTTATCTACATCTTTAGCTGAACCAACTGAGTAGTGATACCAAACTTTTCCATTATCGGAAGGGTCACTGCCTTCTTCTTGCTCTTTGGTGAATATCTCTTTTCCGTTAATGACAAGCGGAATCTCTTGATCTTTGATTCCACGAACCTTCTTAATCGCCTTTTCAACGGAGGCAATAAAGCGAGGCTCTGTTGGGTCAGCGTTAGCTTCATTTTGAAAGGTAAGTCCCGTTAATTGCCCGTGTTCTACATGGCGCAGAGTTTCGGTAGTAATTGTGTGGCGTTCAGCAATGGATTTTAAGAATCGCTGCTCCTGATCGGCGAACTTCGCAGGATTTTTGGCAATGTCGAAGGCAGCCTTCAAATAGTTCTCATCAGATGTATTTTCATCAAGACGACGGACCAGGTAAGCAACCGCTGCTGCAAAATCATCCTTACGAGTTACTGGTGCATAGAGTAGAACTGGCTGGCCCGCGCGCGTTACGGCAAGCGCTTCAGCATTTGCCATTCCTTCCAGCATTTCAATATCAATCTGTTCTAGAACACCACGTGATTTAGCGACTTCAATCGCCCATGTCATGTGGAAGAGATTGTGAGATGCAATTCCAATACGAACAGCCTTTGCATGCTCAGGGCGAAGTGCAGCATCAACTAAGCGCACGTATGAGGCATCAACATCTGATTTGGTGCGATACGGAGCAGCGCTCCAGCCATGGAGTTCAGCTTCTGCCCGCTCCATTGCAAGGTTTGCACCCTTTACCAAACGCACCTTGATTGTTCCGCCAGACTTTTCGTAGCGAGCCTTTGCCCACTTAACGAGCTCACCGAAGAAGTGGTGTGATTCAGGAAGGTAGGCCTGTAGAACAATTCCTGCCTTCATGGCAGCGAATTCATCTTCATCAAGCACGCGCATAAAGGCAGCAACCGTCATTGGAAGATCTCGGTACTCCTCCATATCCAGGTTTACAAAGACGCCATGCTCTTGCGCCTGGCGGTAAAGAATCCGCATCTTTTCAGAGACGCGATCAATGGATCCATCAACATCAATGATGATGAGCTGGGCAACAATGGAAGAGAGTTTGACTGAAATGTAATTAACTTCTGGACGGCGCATCATTTCTAGGATTGATTGAAAACGCTGCTCTGCCTCGTGATCACCAAGAACCGCTTCACCCAATACGTTGATGTTGAGCGATATTCCCTTGGTGGCACGCTTTGCTAAATGTTTTGCGAGCTTCTCGCTTTCGGAGGCGAGGATTAAATCTTTAGATAGTGCACGTACTCTTTGGTGTACAACTCCAACAATCGGTCCTGGCACAACTCGTGATAACACGCCAATAAAGTGAAGTCCGAAGGCATTGACGGCACCGAAACCAACGAGACTTGCTTTTTTAGCTGCGCGACGGAAAATGCGAGAAGAAGATTGCACAGAGCTAATACGCATCACTTCATCAGTGAGTGTGATTGTCGCTTCAATTGCCTTTGGGTCTTTAAAGAGTCGAGCAACGCGCTTGCGGCTCGCCCTTTCGCGGCGATCGCGTAACTTCTCAGATTGAGCCATCAACTCTTTAGTCTGCGTAATGGCGGTAGCTGCAAGCGTGTCTAGCGCAGCATCAGTCTCAAAGATTGAGGGCATTTCGCAAGGTTACCAATGGATATTGCCCTCCGCAGACCCTATAAATGTGAGATTGATAAGCGTAGGATTGAAATATGAATAACGAGAATGCAGATGTGACAACTGAGAAGCCAAAGCGCATCCACGATGAAGCGCCGTCCGACTTATTTGCTAATTTTATGAAGTCAGGGTGGACTCCTTCAAACCTCGGGGATTTGCCACCACTTGAAGTTGTAACCTATGCATTCACTCGTCGCCAAGTCTTGTCCGAAGCGTTTAAGGGGATCAGACTTGTTTTGCCTGCTGGTGGCTACAAAGTCCGCGCCAACGATACTGATTACAACTATCGACCACATAGCGCTTACGTGTACTACAGCGGAGTACAAGGCGCCGATGCAACGGCCGAAGCAGTATTAGTTCTTGAACCATCCGGAGATTCACACATTACTTATCTATACATGAATCCCCGTTCAACCCGAGACACAGACGCTTTCTATCGCGATGCCAAATACGGAGAACTCTGGGTTGGCCGTCGCTTCACACTCGATGAAGCTAAGGCGCGCTACCAAATTGAGACTCGTCACCTTTCAGAACTGAAACCACTTCTTTCAGATAGCAAAGAAACACTGACACTTCGTTCTGTTGATCAATTAGTTGATAAGAGCGTAAAGTCTCATGCTCGTGAAGAAGAGTTCGCCACCTTTGTTTCAGAGCAGAGACTCTGCAAAGATGTTTATGAAATTGACCAGTTACAGGCAGCTGTTGATGCATCGGCGCTGGGCTTTAACGATGTTATCGCTGCAATTCCTGCAGCGGTAGAAACTCCCCGAGGTGAACGTGTATTGGATGCTGCCTTCTATGGCCGCGCCCGAATTCTTGGTAACGATCTTGGTTACAACACCATTGTGGGAGCGGGATCTCATGCCTGCGTGCTGCACTGGATTCGCAACGATGGCGATGTTCATCGCGGAGAACTTGTTCTCGTTGATGCAGGCGTTGAAATGCAATCTTTCTACACAGCAGATATCACTCGCACTCTGCCGGTAGATGGCAAGTTCTCACCTGCGCAGCGCGCGCTCTATATGTTGGTCTATGAATCACAACTCGCTGGCTTTGCAGCGATTAAGCCGGGCGTGCTCTTCTCAGAGATCAACAAGGCTTGCCAAGAAGTACTCGCTAGGGGCCTAGCTGACATGGGCGTTCTTACTGTTTCAGCCGAAGAATCACTGAAGCCGGAAGTTGGTCTGCATCGCCGTTGGACACTTCATGGGGTCAGCCACCATTTAGGCCTTGACGTTCATGACTGTGCACAAGCGCGTAAAGAGATGTATCTCGATTCACCTCTTCGTGAAGGAATGGTTCTGACTGTTGAACCTGGTCTCTATATCCAACCTGACGACGAACTCTTTGCTCCTGAATACCGTGGCATTGGAATTCGTATTGAAGATGACGTTGTCGTCACTGCTGATGGTTGCCGTAATTTAAGTGAAGATATTCCACGCCATCCGGATGATATTGAAAAGTGGATGAAACGAATCTTAGGACGCTAGTAGATAGCCGCCGTAGGCTGCCAACAGACCAACAGCAAGAGATGCAACCACATTGATAGCAACTACTTTGTAATGTTTTAGCTCGTAACCTAAGAAGATATCAATGATGAATGTTGACCATGTTGTAAATGCACCCGCAAAGCCAATTGCAACGAAATCATGCCATTTCTCGGTAGAGCTATAACTCAAACCTATTAGAAACGAGCCTGCCACATTTACAACGAAGGTTCCGAAAGGCTTATCAGTAAATTTCCTGAAGTATTGATCGATGATAAATCTTGCCGGCGCACCGATGGCGGCCCCAATTATGATGAGGAAGGTATTCATCCACGCACCTTGATGAACCTTCGTGCAAACTTCAGCGCAAGAACAACCGTGATTAGCGATAAGAATAAGTTGAGAAAGAGGAAAACAAGGCCTGCTTCCCCTGGCGCTACCGCTTCATAAGTAACAGCTGAGAAGGTTGAAAGTCCTCCGCAATATCCAGGAAGGAGTAGGTAGCGCAGTTCAGTAATTCCGCGGCGCTCCATAAAGACCATCAAGACCATCGCCAGAGCCACAGCGATGAGATTCGCCGCCAGGGTGCCGAAACCAGTCGATGGAATTACAAGGGCAAGTGCATATCTAGTCAGAGTACCCAGTACGCCACCGACGGCAACTAGCGCTACCGCTTTCAGAGTTAAACCAACTTCTTGCTGGATTTAAAGATTGTTGTAATCACGCTAATGATCAGAGATGCAAAGAGAGCGGACCAGAATCCATTGACTTCAAGCTTTTCACTCCAGCGCGCAGTCAGCGACAACATCGCAGCATTTACTACAAGGAGAAAGAGTCCAAAGGTGACGATTGAAACTGGGAAGGTGAGCACTTTGATGATTGACCCGAAGAAGCTGTTAATCAGACCAAAGAGAAGCGCCACCCACAAATAAGTCGTTACGCCACCAGCAACAGTGATTCCAGGAACCACCAGCGTTGCAATCCACATTGAGAAGGCGAGGACCGCCCAGCGGATAAGCAAACTCATTAGTTGCGCTTTTCTCGCTTCAAGATTCCAGCAAACATGCGCGCTGGATCGTACTTGATATCAACAACGCGCTCCTTCATAGGAATGATTGCATTATCGGTGATCTTGATGTGCTCTGGGCACACTTCGGTACAGCACTTTGTAATGTTACACATTCCAAGACCGTGCTCTTCTTGTGCTTTGCGCTTACGGTTCTTCAAGGTATCAAGTGGGTGCATATCAAGTTCTGCAATGCGGATAAAGAATCGTGGGCCTGCAAATGACTTCTTATTCTCTTCATGATCGCGGATTACGTGACAGACATCCTGGCATAAGAAGCACTCAATGCACTTACGGAATTCTTGGCTGCGCTCAACATCGATCTGCTCCATGCGAGCTTCACCTGGTGCAAGCTCTTTTGGATGCTCGTAGGCAGGGACTTCCATAGCCTTTTTATAATTGAAAGATACGTCGGCGACGAGATCTTTAATTACTGGGAATGCGCGAAGTGGCGTCACAGTAATGGTCTCGTTCTCATCAAATGAAGCAACCTGCGTCATGCAGGCAAGACGTGGCTTTCCGTTGATTTCCATGGAACAAGAACCGCACTTACCGGCCTTGCAGTTCCAACGGACAGCGAGATCGCCCATCTGTGTTGCTTGTACGCGGTGAATGACATCGAGGACTACTTCGCCTTCGTTGACATCAACCTGAACATCTTTAAGACCACCGTCAGTTGCGTCTCCTCGCCAGATGCGAAGATTAAGTTTGCGTGCCATTAGTTGGAACCGCCTTTCGCAATTTCTGCCGGTGTCATGTACTTCTCGAGTTCGTGTACATCAAAGAGATCGAAGAGCTCTTTAGGAATTACTGGCAAAGTCTGTGACTTGATATTGACCTTCTCGCCATCGAAAGACGCAATCTGATTGATCTGGCGCCAATCTGGATTCATTCCTGGGAAATCATCACGCGTATGGCCACCACGTGACTCTTCACGAAGTAGCGCAGACTTTGCAGTCGATTCAGCGACCAACAACATATTGTCGAGGTCAAATGCCAAGTGGAACCCTGGGTTGAACTTACGTCCACCAGCGACCGCAACGTTCTTACTGCGAGCGCGGATATCGGCAATCTTTGCGATTGCTTCTTCGATCTCAGTACGTGTGCGGATGATTCCGACCAAGTTATGTGTAACTTCTTGTAGTTCTGCGTGAAGTGAATATGAATTCTCTCCACCTTGACGGCTAAATGGAGCCTCAATGCGAGCAGCTGCGGCCTTGATATGTGCATCAGAGACAGGGTTTGCACCGGCGCTCTTCACATATTCAGCAGCCCCTGCACCTGCGCGACGACCGAATACCAAAAGGTCTGTCAGCGAGTTTCCGCCGAGACGGTTTGAACCGTGCATTCCACCTGCTACTTCACCTGCGGCATAGAGTCCTGGAACTCCAACTGCTGCAGCTGTATCTGCTTCAACTTCAACGCCGCCCATGACGTAGTGACATGTTGGGCCAACTTCCATAGCTTCCTTGGTGATATCTACGCCGGCAAGTTCATAGAACTGATGCCACATAGATGGAAGGCGCTTCTTGATAACTTCAGCTGGGATTCGCTTTGAAACATCGAGGAATACTCCGCCATGTTCAGTACCGCGACCTGCTTTAACTTCAGAGTTAATCGCGCGAGCAACCTCATCACGTGGAAGAAGCTCTGGTGGACGGCGGTTGTTGTCCTGATCTTCATACCAGCGATCGGCTTCTGCTTCGTTATCTGCGTACTTATCCTTAAATACATCTGGGATGTACTTAAACATAAAGCGTTCGCCCTCTGAGTTGGTAAGGATTCCACCTTCGCCACGAACAGATTCAGTTACAAGAATTCCGCGCACTGATGGTGGCCAGACCATTCCCGTTGGGTGGAATTGCAAGAACTCCATATCAACCAAGTTTGCGCCTGCCTTAAGAGCGAGCGCATGTCCATCTCCGGTGCCTTCCCAGGAGTTAGATGTAATCTTGAAAGTCTTGCCGACTCCGCCAGTTGCAATGATTACTGCCGGTGCTTCAAAGAGAACTTCTTCGCCAGATTCACGCCAGTAACCGTAGGCACCTGCAATCTTGCCGTTCTCTTTCAAAATTTCTGTAATGGTGCACTCTGCAAAGACTTTAATCTTTGCTTCCATGTCACCGAATTCGCGACCATCTGCCTGTTGCAGCGCAACAATCTTCTGCTGCATGGTGCGGATGATTTCAAGACCTGTGCGGTCACCAACGTGAGCAAGGCGTGGATACTCGTGCCCACCAAAGTTGCGTTGTGAAATCTTTCCTTCTTTAGTGCGATCAAAGAGCGCGCCCCAAGTTTCAAGTTCCCAGATGCGATCTGGCGCTTCCTTGGCGTGAAGTTCTGCCATGCGATAGTGGTTAAGGAACTTTCCTCCGCGCATTGTGTCGCGGAAGTGGACCATCCAGCTGTCATTGTCATTGACGTTACCCATTGACGCGGCGGCGCCACCTTCTGCCATAACAGTGTGGGCCTTGCCGAAGAGTGACTTACAGATGATGGCAACGCTCAAGCCGGCCTCGCGCGCTTCAACAGCAGCGCGAAGTCCAGCTCCACCTGCACCAATTACTAAGACGTCGTACTTATGTCGTTCGAGAGTCATTGTTGTCGGCATCCTTTAGAAGAAGTAGAAGTTGGTCCAGGCGCCAGTTGCAACTTGGCGAACGTAGATATCGGCAAATGCCACAGCTAAGAGTGAGTACCAAGCGAACTTCTGGTGTGAATGATTGAGAACTGATACCCAAGACCAGATCTTGTATCGCACAGGGTGCTTAGAGAAATGCTTGAGACGGCCTCCGATTGTGTGGCGGCATGAGTGACATGACAATGAGTAGAACCAGAGAAGCGTTGAGCTGACGACAAGCACCAAAGAGCCAACGCTCATGTGGCCCCATTCTCCTTCAGGATTTTTGAAAGAGATGATTGCGTCATAGGTAAGGATTACGTTGAAGATTAAGCCGAAGTAGAAGAACCAACGGTGTGCATTCTGCAGAATAAGTGGTGCACGTGTCTCGCCTGTATAAGTCTTATGTGGTTCAGCAACTGCACATGCAGGTGGTGACATCCAGAATGAACGGTAGTAAGCCTTGCGGTAGTAATAGCAAGTCATTCGGAAACCAAGTGGGAAGATCAAAATAATCAGAGCTGGTGAAAGTGCAAAGTTGAAAATTTCTGCACTTACTGGAGTCCAACCAAACATCGTTGCTTCGGGAACGCATGCTTCAGATAAACATGGTGAATAGAAAGGAGAGATCAAATGTTGCGCGTAGTAGTTCGCACCTTCAAAAGCTCTGAAGGTTGCATAGATAACGAATGAGAAGAGAACTCCGAAAGTGATTGCGGGTTCTAGCCACCATTTATCTGTGCGAAGCGTGCGCTCTTTAATCTTCGCACGCGATGGAGAAAAGACTCCGGACATATGTACTCCCCTAGAAATCCCCGAGCGGGACTTTGCTAATGAGAGAAGTGTGCGCTTACGCGCCTGAAGTCGCTAGGCGGTAACCCGCATAAGGCTTATGAAGTCAGCCACAGATTTGAGGGAAGAGAAAACCCACCTCGCTAAACGTGAGGTGGGTTTTGCTTCTTAGCGCGGAGGACGTGGGATTTGAACCCACGAAGGTTTCCCTTGCCGGTTTTCAAGACCGGTGCACTCGGCCGCTATGCGAGTCCTCCGTGGGAGAGGTTACCCGAAAAGGGCTCATGGGAAAAATTCAAGAAAAACTACTGCTTACTAAGCAGGAAGTTCGAGCAACTGCTCAATAACTATTGCAACGCCATCTTCTTCGCATGGACCGGCTACGCCCTTTGCATACTTTGATCCATCTGGATGTCCATCAGCCATTGCAAATGATCGCCCACACCATTCAAGCATTGAGAAGTCATTTGGGTTATCGCCGAATGAAACGCAATCATCAGCGTCTAGTCCGTGGCGCGCTGCCATCTTTGAAAGCGTTGCACCTTTTGAAACTCCGATAGCAGAAATTTCAAGGAGCGAATCTGCCGGGTTGGAGTGCGTCACAGTGACAAGGCCTTCAAGTTCTTTCTTAGCAATTGCCAACATCTCATCGGAAGAGAACTCTTGCTGCGAACAACGCGCTAGCAATTTAAGTGCAGGAGATGTCACCACTTCTTCGATTAGATCTACACCAATATTGTCGAGACCAACATCCCAGCGTGGAATATAAATCTTTTCGCGGTGGAAGTAATTATGTGATTCAACTGCAAATGAGATCGGCGGAATTGCTTCACGCAATCTGCGCACTGCTTCTAGTTGAGCATCTACTGGCAGGAGCCATTCTTCAAGAACTTTATCGTTATGTAGGTCATACAACATCGCACCGTTGCCACAAATGGCGTTACCGATACCGAACGCCTCTTTGATTTCAGGCATCCAGCGAGGTGGGCGGCCAGTAACAAAATAGATTTCAACGCCTAAAGAGTGCGCCTTACGAAATGCATCAATGGTGCGCTGGGTGATCGATCCATAATGAGCAACGATGGTGCCATCGAGATCTGATGCGATGAGTTTTGGGCGACGCGCTAATTTTTCGCTCACACCAACTCAAATTTCTTCATTCCAAGGAATGGTTGTAGGGCTGCTGGAACATTTACTGTGCCATCTGCGTTCTGGTGGTTCTCGAGAATTGCCACAATCATGCGAGGAATAGCGACGAGGGTTCCATTGAGAGTTGCAATCGCTTTAGTGCCATCTGCATCTTTATATCTAATGTTGAGGCGGCGAGCTTGGAACTCGGTGCAGTTAGAGGTACTGGTTACTTCGCGATAGGCGCCCTGAGTTGGAATCCACGCTTCGATATCAAACTTTCGAACAGCCGATGAGCCCAGATCTCCTGAAGCTACATCGATAACTCGGAATGGGATTTCCATGGCGGTAAGGAACTCTTTCTCCCATTGCAGCAGGCGCTGATGTTCTTCTTTAGCTTCTTCTGGTTTGCAGAATGAGAACATTTCGACTTTATCAAATTGATGAACGCGAATGATTCCGCGAGTATCTTTTCCGTAGGTGCCAGCTTCACGACGGAAACAAGTTGAATATCCGGCATAGCGAAGCGGAAGTTTTTCAGCAGGAAGGATCTCATCCATATGCATCGCTGCCAATGGAACTTCAGATGTGCCAACTAGATAGACATCATCTTTTTCAATGCGATATACGTTCTCGGCAGCTTGTCCTAGAAAACCAGTTCCTTCCATCGCCGCTGGGTTAACCAGCACAGGTGGGATAACTGGTGAGAATCCATTCTTAAGCGCGCTTTGAATCGCATAATTGACAAGGGCAAATTCAAGAAGCGCACCGACACCAGTTAAGTAGTACGAGCGTGATCCGGCCACCTTCGCGCCGCGTTCAGTGTCGATTGCACCCAAAAGCTTGCCGAGTTCAACGTGATCACGTGGTTCGAATCCATCTTTCGCAAAGTCACGAGGCGTACCGATATGTTCGAGGGTAACGAAATCTTCTTCTCCGCCGATTGGTGCCTCAGCATCGAGAAGGTTTGAAAGTTGGAGTAACAACTTCTTGGCTTCTTCTTCAAGTTCTGCACGCTTTGCATCGGCAGCCTTTACCTTGTCGGCAAGTTCTTTAGCGTTAGCCAATAACGCTGTCTTTTCATCGCCTTTTGCGGCTCCCACTGATTTAGAGAGAACATTCTGTTCTTGGCGCAGGGTTTCAAATTCAGTAAGGGCGGCGCGCTTGCGTTCGTCGGCAGCAATTATTTGATCAACAATTTCAGCGTTCTCGCCACGTCCCTTTTGAGAAGCGCGGACTACATCAGGATGATCGCGAAGAAACTTGATATCAATCATGAGCGCACCTCTCTGGGATAAGAACCTAGGAATCTAATGTCGTCGCAGATTTCGCGGAGCTCTTCAACAGACTTTCCTACAGGACTGTCGTTGATGTGGCCCTCAACATCAATAATGAAATGGTAGTGACCAAGCTCGCGTCCTGTTGGACGTGACTGAATAAATGTCAGGTTGACGTCATTTTTGGCAAATACCTGCAAGATTTCAAGGAGCGCACCGGCGTGGTCGATATCGATAAAAACCGCCATCGATGTGCGATCGTCGCCGGTCGGATCTGGAATCCAACCTGGCTTCTGGGCACAGATAAATCGAGTGACTGCGCCTGAGTTATCACCAATATCTTCTTCGTGAATTTCTAGTCCGAAATGTTCTGCTGCAGTACTTGAAGCAATCGCTGCATCAAGTTCGCCCTTAGCTACGGCTTCTGCGGCCGCAGATGTTGATGCTGTTGGAACAACTTCTGCATGGGGGTAGTTCTTAGCGATGTAGTCGCGGCATTGAGATTCTGCATGTGGATGTGTGCCGATTCGCTTGATTGCAGTGGCGCCTGGCTTTGTCATAAAGGCGAAAGTGACAGGCAGGGTTACCTCAGCGCAGATAGTTAGCTGATCACCACTTGCTAGCTCATCGAGCGTGCGTGCAACAACGCCTTCCACTGAATTTTCAATTGGAACGAGCGCGTAATCTGCTTCGCCCTTGCGCACTGCATCGAGTGCAGCGGTGACATTTGCGTAAGGAATTTTCTTATCGGTATCGCAAGTAATCTTCTTGAGCGCGGCTTCAGTAAATGTGCCAACAGGGCCCAAATAGGCGAATGTATGGCTTTCCGGGTTGCTCACTGGTTAAGGATACCTGAGTACCTCTCGTGCATGTGCCGGCTTATTTGTGATGAGAATATCGACGCCGACCTTCTCGCAAAGTTTGATATCGCTATCTTCATTGACGGTCCAGACATTGAGCGAGCGCCCTAAATCCTTGATGCGCTTGGCCCTGATGGGCTCTTCGCGTAACTCATTAATTCCGGGTCCAATCGCAGCAGCTGAAGATAGCTTTGCTTGTAGCCAGCTAGTGTGTTTGTGCATCAGAAAAGTTGTGTGAATAGATGGATCTACGCGCTTCATCTTTTCTATCGCAAACCAACTAAATGACATTACCGAAACATCGATGGATGCAATTCCAGAAGTTGTCGCGAGAGTTTTTGCAATTACCTCTTCGATGCGATTTCCGGAAATGACGGGGTGCTTTGTTTCTAGGAGCACACCTTTCTTCTTGCTCACTGCAAAATCTAAAAATTCAGCCAGGGTAAGAATCTGTGGGTAGGCCCGCGAAACTTCGGCAAAGGTCATCTCCGCAATCAGGCCAGGGTTGCCAGCGCGTTCGAGCATTGATGCGTTATGCCAGAGCACCGGCACTTCATCCTTTGTTAATCGCAGATCGCATTCAAAGCCATCGGCCCCCTGCGCCACCGCGCCTTCGTAGGCAGCCAAAGTCAGCTCTGGGAAGTCGGCGCTGGCGCCGCGATGAGCATAGATCTGCATGCGACCGAGAGTAGCAAAGAGATTAGGCTTACCCACATGGCCGCCTTCTACTTCGCAACATCTGCGCGTTCAGCTGTTGGCCTGGTGCGAAGTGGCAATGAAGATAGCGCCCTTGCTGCCAAGAATTTAATTGCTGTAGCCGATGGAATGGGCGGACATGCCGCTGGCGAAGTTGCCTCATCCCTTGCCATTAAAACTCTTGTGCAATCTGCCCAAGTCTTTACCCATCCAGAGATTGATGAAGAATCAGCTGATGATCTTTACTTGCAGGCGATTCAAGAGGCAGATCAATCGCTAAAGAACGCAGTCGAAGAGAATCCAGCTCTGTCAGGTATGGGAACAACTCTTACCTCTTTACTTCTGCGCGGCGAATCCGTTGCGCTCTTGCATATTGGAGATTCTCGCGCCTATCGCTTGCGTGGCAGCTCTTTTGAGCAATTGAGCGTTGACCACACCGTAATCCAAGAGCTACTCAACCAGGGTGCAATTTCAGAGTCAGATATCGCAACTCACCCGCAGAGATCTGTTCTTACTCAAGTGCTGATGGGTGAAGGAAATATCGAGGTTCCGCTTCCAGTAATCGAAGTAAAGCTGGGAGATCGCTTCTTAGTCTGTAGCGATGGGCTCTCATCAGTATTGACTGAGAAAGAGATTAAATCACTCCTTAAGGGCAAGGATCGAGATGCAGCCGTGGCTGCTCTAGTTGATGCCACCTATATAAATGGTGCACCGGATAACGTCACTCTCGTTATTGCCGATATAGTCGAAGAGAACCAACCAGATAAATTTGAAACGATTGGAGCAGCCGGATGATGAATTCATTACTTGGCGGGCGCTACCAATTGGGTCAGATGATTGGCACTGGTGGAATGGCCGATGTCTATATCGCCCAAGATCAGAGACTTTCACGCGAAGTAGCGGTCAAAATTCTGCGTAGTGATTTAGCTAAAGATCCAAACTTCGTTGCGCGCTTTCGCAAAGAGGCAAAGGCTGCAGCGGGCCTTAACCACCCAGCAATTGTTGCTGTCTATGACTCTGGAGAAGAGCCAGCTCCTTACATAGTGATGGAGTTAGTTTCTGGCCATACTTTGCGCGAACTTATCCATCAAGGCGAAAAGTTACCTTTAGCGCGCGCTTTAGAAATCGCTGAAGGAATTCTTGCAGGACTTGAATACTCTCATCGCCAACAGATTGTCCATCGCGATATCAAACCAGCGAATGTCATGATTACAAATAACGGTGACGTCAAGGTGATGGATTTTGGTATCGCCCGCGCCATGGATGATTTAGGTGCAACGCTCACGAGTACCTGGAACGTCGTTGGTACTGCGCAATATCTTTCACCTGAACAAGCAGTGGGCGAACCAGCAGATTCACGAAGCGATATTTACTCAACCGGTTGCTTGCTCTTTGAATTACTTACTGGCACTCCACCATTTACTGGGGAAACTCCGGTATCCATCGCCTTTCAGCACGCATCAAGTACTGCACCGCTTGCCCGTTCGATTGATAAGACTTTGCCAGAAGGTATTGAGATCATTCTCGCGGTTGCGCTAGCCAAGAAACCAGAAGATCGTTATCAGAGCGCGCAAGAGATGCTCGATGACATCGCCAAGGTGCGCGCAGGTCAAGAGATCACCACACAACTTCCTAAGAAGCCTTTTATGTCTCGTCGCGCTGCAATTGCGTGGGGAGGTTCATTCTTTGCAGCGATTGCTATCGCAATCACCGGGTTAGCAATGAGTGGAAATCCAAATAACTCAGCCCCTATGTTGCCCAACGTTGTGGGCTTAAGTGAAGAGATGTCGCGAGCGCTGCTCTCTGATTACACAATCATCATCAAGCGAGCTCACGATGGCGTTATTCCGCGCGATCGCGTGGCTAGTCAAAATCCACTGGCAACGACCCGTTTGAGTTCAGGTTCTACTGTAACCCTCACTGTTTCAGATGGACCAGGAGATGCAATCGTTCCCGATAACTTAATTGGTATGTCTCTAATTGATGCTCGTTCTGCCCTTACTGCAGTTGGCTTATTGGTATCGCAGACTGTGGCGATGCCATCAGATCAACCACAAGGAACAGTTCTAGAAGTACTTCCACCAGTTGGATCCGTTACCGAAGCTGGTAGTTCAGTAATTCTGACTATCGCTAGCGGTGAAGTTACCGTGCCAAATCTGATTGGTATTGAAGCAATTCAAGCGAAGACAATTTTGATTCAGGCTGGCTTCTTGATTAAAGAGTTCTACGACTATGACGCAGCGCAACCAGAAGGTGTTGTTATTCGACAGGCGCCAGATTCAGGAATGGCGCAGACAATTGGTAACTCAGTAACGATTACTATCAATCGCAAGCCTTAACTCAACAACCAAAAGTTATTTAGCGCTACCCACAACTGGCGAGAGCCCAACTGCGCGACGCGGCGCATCTGCATCGCCACAAGTAACTAACCAATTAGCCAACATCTGATGTCCGTGCTCAGTCAGCACTGACTCTGGGTGAAATTGCACGCCCTCGATTGGCAAAGTTTTATGGCGCATCGACATCACAACACCCGATTCAGTTGCACCGGTAATCTCAAGAACGTCAGGAACAGTTTCGCGTTCAACGGCCAGTGAGTGATAGCGAGTTGCAGTAAATGGTGATGGAAGATTGGCGAGAACACCATGTGCATTGTGAATGACTTGCGATGTCTTTCCGTGTAATAACTCTGGTGCGCGAGAAACAGTTGCGCCAAATGCTTCACCGATTGCTTGATGTCCTAAACAAACGCCAAATAGTGGAATTGAATTTTCAGCGCAGAACTTAATCATGGCGATACTGACGCCAGCCTTATCGGGCGTTCCCGGTCCTGGTGAGATCAGGACTCCGTCGTACTTTGCCGCCTCGCTCGCCTCAACTTCATCATTGCGAACAACCGTGCACTCAGAGCCCAACTGCGCAAGGTATTGCACCAAGTTGAAGACGAAGGAGTCATAGTTATCGATGACGAGGATTCGAGCCATGCCGTAATTGTGCTGTAACCTAGGCCCCATGCCAAAGTCGAAATTGCGTAAGAAGGTTCAAGAGCAGCACGCTCACGAAGAACAGCACCATATTGAGGAAGAGTCACCGCTCCTCGAGAGCCCTTCATGGCTTGCTCCTGTAATGGTTGCCAATTTCCTTATCGGCTTGTTCTGGATCGTAATTTTCTACATCAGCCAGACTTCTTATCCAATTCCAGGAATTGGTGCATGGAACATGATTATCGGATTTAGCTTCATCGCAGTTGGTTTCTCACTAGCAACTAAGTGGCGATAGTTCTACCCTAGCGCTTATGAACTTAGCGCTAGCAAGCATCTCTTATCTCATTACAGCTATCGCTGTCGTTTTTCTTGCCATTCGCGTTCGCCATCTCATCTCTTTATATAAGAAGCAGCAACCCGATCCAACTCGCAGCGGAGATAAATCCGCGCGTGTGAAAAATATGCTGAAAGAAGTTTTGGGCCACACCAAGATGCTCAACTTCACCGGAACTGGAATTGCTCACTGGTTTGTCATGATTGGCTTCGGTGCGCTCTTTGGAACTTTAGTTACTGCATACGGTCAAGTAATTAAACCTGACTTTGCGCTTCCTATCATTGGCCACTTCGTTCTTTACGAACTCTTCTCAGAAGTAATCGCCGCTCTTACCGGAATCAGCATCGTTGCGCTGATCGGTATTCGCCAAGTAACTCGCCTTCGGATGCTTAATCGCTTTAGCGGATCTGGAATGGGCAAGGCGTATTACGTTGAAGCAACCATCCTTGCAATCGTCTTCTGCGTCTTCGCACTTCGCGGGTTAGAAGGCGCACTCGCTGGTAAAGAATCGTGGAACTGGCACTACGCAATCTCTTGGCCTGCAGTTCTCTTCTTTGATTCCTGGTCACAGACAGCTATTGAGAACGCAATAGTTATCGTTGCAACTCTCAAAATTGTTACATCGATGACTTGGTTTATCGTCATCGCAGCAAACCTCACCATGGGAATTGCTTGGCACCGCTTCTTGGCATTCTTCAATATCTATTACAAGCGCAATATCGATCAGCCCGCGCTCGGCGCACTTCCGGAAATGCTCTCTAAAGGAAAGCCCGTTAACTTCGAAGACCCTGCAGAAGATGATGTCTTTGGCCTCGGAACACGCGGCGATATTTCTTGGAAGGGCTTGCTGGATATGACCAGCTGTACCGAATGCGGTCGCTGCCAATCACAATGTCCTGCCTGGCATACAGATAAGCCACTTTCGCCAAAGCTTTTGATCATGGCGATGCGCGATCACGCAATGGCAAAGGTTGTTGAAACAGAGAACCTCGTTGGTGAAAATGCTCCTATCGAACTTGATGTTCTATGGTCATGTACATCATGTGGCGCTTGCGTAGAAGAGTGCCCTGTTGATATCGAGCATGTCGATCACATCGTCAATATGCGACGCTTCCAAGTATTGGTTGAATCAGAGTTTCCAGCAGAGCTCGGTGGAACATTTAGGAATCTAGAAAAAGCTGGAAATCCTTGGGGGGCAAATAAGCAAGATCGCGAGGGTTGGATTGCAGAGTGTGAATTCCCAGTCAAAGTTGTCAGTGGCGAACTTCCCGAAGATGTTGAGTATCTCTTCTGGGTTGGTTGCGCTGGCGCATATGAAGAGCGTGCAAAGAAGACAACTAAAGCTGTCGCAGAACTTTTACATATGGCAGGCGTTAACTTCGCAGTCCTTGGTAAGCGTGAAACTTGTACCGGAGATCCAGCGCGTCGTTCTGGAAATGAATTTTTATATCAAATCCTCTCCCAAGAAAATATCGCAACGTTTAACGAGACCTTTGCTGGTCGCCCTAAGGGCAAGAAGAAAGTTGTTGTTACCTGCCCACATTGCTTTACAACTATTGGTCGCGACTACGCACAGAGCGGCTTTGAACTTGAGATGTTGCATCACACACAACTTCTTAACACTCTGATTAAAGAAGGCCGCCTGAAGCCAAGCCCACATAAGTCAGATAAGAAGTTGACCTATCACGATCCTTGTTATCTCGGTCGCCACAATCAAATTTATGCACCACCTCGCGAACTTCTAGAAGCAAGTGGTTGCGACGTTGAAGAGATGCCCCGCAATAAAGAGCGCTCATTCTGCTGCGGTGGCGGTGGCGGACGCATGTGGATGGAAGAGAAGATTGGTACTCGTATCAATCTCAACCGCGTCGATGAAGCTATTGATACTGGCGCAGAAGAAGTTGCAGTTGCTTGCCCATTCTGCCGCGTGATGGTTGGCGACGGAATGGTCGCGCGTCAATCAGATGTCGAAGTTCTCGACGTCGCCCAGATTCTTCTTAGAAGCGTTAAGCAGCAGTAATTTCGTAATTACAACGCCTGCAATGAGGCCGCCTAAATGTGCGCGCCAATCGACTCCACCAATGGTGAAGCCCAGAGCAAAGTTGATTGCAATAATGACCAAGGTGCTGCGGATATCACCGCCAATTTTGCGACCGATTGCTATCCACGCACCGAAGAGACCAAAGACTGCGCCAGATACACCGATTGAATAACCGTTATAGCCCAAGTTGAGCGCCGAAAAGAGAGAGGCGAAAATCAGCGATCCAAAGAAGATCACCAAGAATCGTGCGCGACCCAGAAGCTTTTCAATAGGCGAGCCAAGTGAATGAAGCGCCAACATATTGAAAGTTAGGTGAATCGGAATCGAGTTCGAGTTGTCGTGCACAAGCGCGACAGTGACAAGGCGATACCACTGATTTGATTGCTGTAGATATTCAGTGCTGATGAGCGCAAACGTTCCGATAATCCCTGAATCAAAGAGTTCGTACAGATAAAAACCACAGATGACTGTGATGATTGTAAGTACTGTGGAACGCTGCTTCATGCGCTTACAGCGATTAGGCGATAGTGACGCTATTGATTACAACTGGCGTTACAGGCTTATCTTGCGCACCTGTTGCTGTTGCACCAATCTTGTCAACGACAGCTTGTGAAGCTGCATCCTTTACCTCGCCAAAAATGGTGTGCTTGCGGTTGAGCCAAGCAGTTGCGGCAACGGTAATAAAGAACTGCGAACCATTTGTTCCAGGACCTGAATTCGCCATCGCCAAGATGTATGGGCGATCGAATTGAAGTTCACCATGGAATTCATCTGCGAATTGATATCCCGGTCCACCAAAACCTTGTCCGAGTGGATCTCCACCTTGAATCATGAAACCGCTGATAACGCGGTGGAATATTGTTCCATCGTAGAGTTTTTCAGTTGATTTCTTGCCTGTGCGTGGATCGGTCCACTCTTTTGCGCCTGTTGCAAGCCCTACAAAGTTTTCTACCGTCTTTGGAGCGTGGTTTGGAAAAAGTTCAATGACGATATCGCCAAGGGATGTGTGTAATGTCGCTGTATTAGTCATACGCGAAGATTAGCCCATACCTTTACAATCAACTGTGTCGATTTCGCGGGTGGGTCTATGAGTAGCCACGCCCCTGCATTTAAAGTCTTAACGAGCGCAATCCTCTTTGGAACTGTTGGCACCGCAATTGCCTATGCACCTGAAAACGCTGGTGGATCCGCTCTCGGTATCGGACGTCTTGCTATTGGCGCGGTACTACTTCTGATCTTTATGCCAGTCTTTGGTGGCAAACGCACCAACGTCTTCGTGCATGCGAAGAAGAAATCTGTCTTCTTTATGGCAGTTGGTGCAGCCGCCTTTCAACCCTTCTTCTTCTCAGCCACTACAAGCAATGGGGTGGCGCTCAGCACGCTATTAGCGGTTGGCTGTATTCCAATTTTTACTGGAATATTGAGCGCGATTATCTTCCACGAGAGGTTCTCAGCTCTCTGGTTTGGTGCGACATCGCTGGCAATTTTCGGTCTAGCTCTTCGATTCTCGGGTGAAATTAAAGTGGAGAGCACCCTTGGAGTATTCATGGCATTTGGCGCCGGATTATCGGTAGCAATCTATGTCAACGCCACCAAGGTTGCTATGCGCAACCATGCAAACCCGACCGAATTAGCAGCAACTGCATATCTAATTGGCTCACTTTTCCTCACCCCATTATTAATTTCAGAAGATTTAAGTTGGCTCGGATCTATTCGTGGAGTGCTTGTGGTGCTCTATCTAGGTTCTGTAGGAATGGCTGTTGCCAATATTTTCCAGCTTTACGGATTACGTAAGATGAGTCCGAGCTCTGCTGGAACTTTGGCACTTGCTGAACCACTGACTGCAACAGTTCTTGGAATTACACTCTTGAATGAATCACTTACTACGGTCTCATTTATTGGCCTTGCAATCGTGAGCGCTGCTCTTATCTGGTTGAGTATCGGAACTAAGAGCGAGAATTAAAAAATCCGCCGGCTATTGCCAGCGGATTTCAGTGGAGACCAGGGGAATCGAACCCCTAACCCCCGCCTTGCAAAGGCGGTGCTCTACCAATTGAGCTAGGTCCCCGCGTTGTGTGCAGGGTGGGCCTATGTGGACTTGAACCACAGACCTCTTCCTTATCAGGGAAGCGCTCTAACCAGGCTGAGCTATAGGCCCATATTGCTGGTGAAGGCTACCTGAGAAAGTACTGCGCAACCAAAAGCGGTTCTTTATTACCTCTTCAATCTTCTCTTTGTGTGCTTAATCAAGATCATCAACTAAGCGAGTGACAGATACTACTGAGATTCCAGCATCTAGGTTAACCAGCCTAACACCTAAGGTGTCTCGGCCAGTCTCTCTTATTTGTTTTAGTGGAGTTCGCATGAC
>CAMDBB010000009.1 GCA_945889195.1 Bifidobacterium breve | reverse complement strand
AAGATGAGAGCGAAGATCTCCTTGAATCCATGGAGAAGGAACTCACACGCCGTAGGTTTGGGCCACCTGTTCGCTTAGAGGTAGATAAGGTCATTGCGCATGAAGTTCTCAATGAACTTATGGATGAGCTCGAAATTGAACCGAGTGATGTCATCAAATATGACTCACCTCTTGATTTAGTCTCTCTCAATCAGATTGCCGACTTGGATTTCCCGCAGCTGAAGTTCAAGCCATTTAGAAGCGAGACAGCGCCAGAACTTCGCGATGTAGACCCTGAAACTCCAGATTCCTACTTCGCAGCCCTACGCAAAGGTGAAATCCTGCTCCACCACCCATATCAATCATTTACTTCATCGGTCGTAAAATTTCTAGAGAACGCTGCCCGAGACCCACAAGTTCTCGCGATTAAACAGACTCTGTATCGCACATCAGGAGACTCGCCAATCGTAGAAGCGTTGATTGAGGCTGCTGAAGCTGGCAAACAAGTTCTTGCAGTAATTGAAATTCGTGCTCGCTTCGATGAGATGGCAAATGTGCGTTGGGCGAGAAAGCTGGAAGAAGTTGGTGTGCACGTCGTCTATGGCCTGATGGGCCTTAAGACACACGCAAAGTTATCTCTTGTTGTTCGTGAAGAGGGCGATGTCCTGCGTCGCTACTGTCACGTTGGAACAGGTAATTACAACCCGAAGACTGCTCGCTTCTATGACGATCTAGGAATTCTTAGCTCCGAACCAGAGTTGGGTGAAGATCTATCAAGGTTGTTTAATGAACTCTCTGGACATTCTGCCAAGCACGATTACTCAAGAATCTTGGTGGCACCGCACAGTCTCCGTAAAGGTCTGCTCTCTCGAATTCATCGTGAGACTAAGAATCATCTCGATGGAAAGACCGCTTGGATTCGTCTGAAGCTCAATTCGCTCCTCGATGAGGAGATTATTGGGGCCCTCTACGAAGCAGCTGATGCGGGAGTAAAAATTGAAATCATCGTTCGAGGCATCTGCGCTCTGCAATTTTCAACCCAGGCCCAACTGGATAACATCAAAGTTCGTTCGATACTTGGCCGATTCCTAGAGCATTCACGCATCTATTACTTTAAGAATGATGGCGACGAAGAGTATTTCATAGGCAGCGCAGACATGATGCACCGTAATTTAGATCGTCGCGTAGAAGCGTTGGTTCGAATTGATGCTGAAAAGCATAAGGATCGCCTTCGACGCATCTTGGATGACTCTGTCTCTGAGAACTACTCGACATGGTCTCTGGTTGAAGATAATCAATGGCAACGTAAGGTGCGAGACTTTGAAGGAAATCTCTTGGTCAATTTCCAAGATCACTTTGTAGAAAAACATAACCGCGCGTGATTAGAGCAACCGGGGCTTTGCTGTGGAGAGAGAGCTCTGCAGGTGAAATTGAAGTGGCGCTGGTGCATAGGCCTCGTTATGACGATTGGTCGCTACCAAAGGGAAAAATTGATGGAGACGAGACTCCACTCGCCTGCGCTTACCGAGAAGTCTTTGAAGAAACTGGCATCAAAGCAAGATTTACCCGTCAATTAGGTTCTGTTGAATATGAAGATAACGGCGCTTTAAAGCGAGTTAAGTACTGGGTCGCACAGGCTCTGGGCGCATCTAATTTTCAACCAAATGAAGAGGTTGATCAGCTTCAGTGGTTTAGGCCCCAAGATGCAATCTCCACCGCGACCCACGAGTCAGATAAAGAGATGGTGGAGCGCTTTCTTGAGATTGAAGAGCCCACAGATACGCTCATTATTCTGCGCCACACCAAAGCGCTCGAGCGAGGCGACTGGGATGGCGATGATTCTCTACGAACCTTAAATGAAAATGGTTTAGCTCAAGCACAATCACTGATTAGCCACCTAGCGCCCTTTGCAATCGATGAGATTTACACCTCTGACTTCACGCGTTGTGTGCAGACTGTTACTCCACTGGGTGAATCACGTGGTTTGGCTGTCAGCAAAGTACCTAGCCTGAATGAAGCCACATTCGAATCTGACCCAGAACGTTCCATAACTTTTGCCAATGCGCTCAAGCAAGATGAGCGAAATATTCTGATCTGCAGCCATAACCCTGTAATTCCAACGATGTTACGCGGAATTCTTAATACAAAGTTAAAGAATAAGGATTTAATCAAACTTGAGCCGGGCGATGCTTGGTTAGTACATAGAGTTAAAGGTGAGATTGTGGCCCTTGACTACCTATCAATTAGCTTCTAACGCTCAATCCAGTCAAGCCTATGCAGAACAATTCCTTCGCGTAGCGCCCAGGGACAGATACGAATCTCTTTCAAATTAAGTGTGCGCATCAACTGCCTTGCCACCATAGATCCTGCAACAAGTTGGTGTGCGCGTTCCATCGATACGCCAGGTAGTTCTATCCGCTTATCTAGATCTAAGCCTTGAATCTCTGGGACAAGTTGATCAAGGGCATCGAGAGTCAGATGTGCGCCTAACTTTGGATGTAAATTTTGTGCAAGTTTTGCCAACGTTCTAAAGGTCTTGCTCGTGCCTGCTGCGACATCCTTTTCAAATGTTGCAAGCGATCGTGCCAGCGGTTCAATCTGATCTTCAATGTACTCTTCAAGGCCCTTAAGCGATTTCGCAGTGAATGGATCGCCCTTTAAATGACTTCTGGTTAATCGTCCTGCACCCAGTTGCATGGATGTTTTAAAAGTTGGATTCTCTTCAGCGCCGCGCGCAATTTCAAGAGATCCTCCCCCGATATCTAGTACCAATAAATCTCCTGCAGACCAACCTAACCAACGTCGCGCTGCCAGAAAGGTAAAGCGCGCTTCTTCTTCTCCGGAAAGTACCTGAAGGTCTATAGAACAAGTTTTGTTCACGTGCGCAATTACTTCATCAGAGTTGACTGCTTCACGAATTGCAGAGGTGGCAAAAGCAAGCAGCTCATCAATATTGAGATGTTGTGCATTGGCCATATTCTTCTGAATGGCATCGGTAATCTTTTCGATTCCGATATCAGTGATGGCACCTGCTTCATCAAGAAACTCAGTTAACTTGATGATTGATTTGTGAGATGAGTTAGGAATTGGTGGTCCACCGAGGTGGGCATCAACTACCTGAAGATGAATGGTGTTTGAACCAACATCTAAAACACCCAATCGCATTTGAGCATTCTAACGAGGTTAAGCCTTAACCCCCATGAGGTGCTCCATCGCGAGTTGGTCGAGAACTTCATAACCGTAACCGCGCTTACCTGCATCATCGGCATCAAATGAATCTTTCTCAAGATCCTTCCATGTCTCACCTGCTGCAAGAGTTGGCTCTGAAAGTCCAGGGATATTGGATGCCTTCATCGCTTCAACAACGCGTGGGTCGCTACGGAACGCTGCTGCACGCTCTTTAAGAACAAGATACATACGCATATTTGATGTTGCTGAGGCCCACACACCAGAATCGTCATCTGTGCGTACCGGCTTGTAGTCGAAGTGCTTCGGACCTGAATATTGATAGCGCTCAAGGAGATCAACAAGGAAGAAGGCGCTCTTCACATCGCCATGGCCAAAGACAAAGTCTTGGTCATATTTAGGTCCACGTTGTCCGTTGAGATCGATGTGGAATAACTTCTTCTGCCAGAGAGCTTGGGCAATACCGTGAACGAAGTTGAGGTTTGCCATCTGTTCATGGCCAACTTCAGGGTTGAGTCCCACAAGCTCTGGATGATCCAGCATCTGAATAAATCCGAGCGCATGGCCGATAGTTGGTAAGAAGATATCGCCGCGTGGCTCATTTGGCTTAGGTTCGATTGCAAACTTAATGTCATAGCCCTTATCAAGGACGTACTGACCTAGAACGTTAAAGCCCTCTGCATAACGCTCGAGCGCCACGTAAGCATCCTTTGAGCTCTCAGATTCTGCGCCTTCGCGACCGCCCCAGCAGACATAGATCTTTGCGCCAAGATCGGCGGCTAAATCAATATTGCGCATCGCTTTACGTAGGGCAAAGCGACGGATATCGCGATCATTGCTAGTTAACGCACCATCTTTAAAGACGGGATGGCTAAAGAGGTTAGTTGTCGCCATCGGAACTTTCATTCCGGTTTCAGCGAGTGCTTTCTTAAAGCGATCGATATGTCCTTGACGTACTGAATCACTTGACCCAAATGGGAAGAGATCATCATCATGGAAGGTAACGCCATACGCACCGCGTGCTGCGAGTTCATTGACTGTGCGCACTGGATCGAGCGCATCGCGAGTTGGATCACCAAATGGATCGCGCGCTTGCCAGCCGACAGTCCAGAGACCGAAGGTGAACTTATCTGCAGGAGTTGGGTTGTATGTCATGCCCGCGACTCTACCTATATATAGGCGCTGAGAAAAGAGAGTGTGACAAGAATTAAGCGGGTGAGTATTCGCCGGTAACTAAGAAGTAGACGCGGCGAGCAACTGAGACTGCATGATCTGCATAACGCTCGTAATAACGACCCAGCAGAGTCAAGTCGATGGCAGAGTCAACTCCCTTATTCCATGAAGAGCTTGTGAGGGCTCCGATAACCTCGCGGTGAAGTGAATCCATCTCGTCATCATCTTTCTCAACTTCTAGCGCCAAGAGAGTGTTACGGGTTTCAATCACAGTTCCAACTTTGCGGGCGATTTTTTCAGCAACAGAGCCCATCTGAGTAAATGTTGCATGGAGTTCATTTGGAACTGCAGAGTTTGGATGACGAAGTCGTGCAACCTTGGCAACGTGGTGTGCCAGGTCGCCCATACGTTCTAAATCAGCGCTCATACGTAGCGCAGTTACTAGCGCACGTAAATCAGTTGCAACAGGTTGTTGACGGGCAATGATGTCAATAATGCGGCTATCTAGATCATGCTGGTAGTAATCAACTCTTTCGTCAAAAGTGATGACTTCTTCGGCAAGCTTGAGGTCAGCGCTAATGAGGGCTTGGGTGGCCTTGTGGATGGAATCGCTCACCATGTTTGTGAGGTCAACAAGGGACTGTGAGACGCCATCGAGTTCTTCTTGGAATACCGAACGGATGAGAGCCATTGGGCAAAAGTACGCGCCTTTGGTGAATAATGGAAATCATCCGCATGAACGGACGGTTAACTCGGGCACCCGAGCATTAGGCTTAACACATGTGGTTTCGCAAAGAGGTTTCCGAAACTCACAATAGCCCTGTCCCAGATTTTATCTTCGATCTAGTCAATCATCTAGATGAAGATGTTCTACTT
Source organism: Bifidobacterium breve (assembly GCA_945889195.1). Taxonomy (GTDB): domain Bacteria; phylum Actinomycetota; class Actinomycetes; order Nanopelagicales; family Nanopelagicaceae; genus Planktophila. The sequence goes on along the minus strand of CAMDBB010000009.1, from coordinate 29,747 downwards.
ATTGGACCCGGAGATAAACCAATCTTCTCCTCCAACGGAATTGAAAGTCTCAATGTTTTGCGTGACGGGCGAGTATTAACTCCAGAACTTTCAGCGATTGTCAGAGCAGTGCGTCGCACACGCAATCCCCATAATGGAAAACTTGAAATTGCACGAGGCCCAATAGGCGAAGGAACGAGAGAGCTCACACTGAAGGTTGTTGCTCTCGAAGATGAGGATCTCATTCTTATTCTCATCAGCGATGAATCTGAGGCGCAGCGTGTGCATGAAGTACGACGCGATTTCGTTGCAAACATTTCTCATGAGCTAAAGACGCCGATTGGTGCGCTCTCGCTACTTAGCGAGGCTGTACTCTCCGCAAAAGAAGACCCGGAATCTGTCACAAAATTTGCGAGTCGAATGCAACATGAAGCTAAACGTTTAACAGATTTGGTTCAAGAGATTATCAATTTGAGCAGACTGCAGGACTCTGATCCACTATCGGTTGCTGACGAAGTAAGTATCGATGACATTATTCAAGTGGCGGTAGATCAATGCCAGACAATTGCTCAGGCAAGAAAGATTGAAGTTGCCTTTACCAGGGCACCAGATGCCATCGTTCTTGGCGATGGCGAGCAGATAACAATGGCAGTTCATAACTTAATTGAAAATGCCATCAACTATTCACCTGAAAATACAAAGGTCTCAGTCACAACCGAAATCGAAGATGGAATTGTGCAGATCTCTGTGACAGACCAAGGAATTGGCATTCCCGAATCTGACCAGGCGCGAATCTTTGAACGCTTCTATCGCGTCGATCCTGCCCGTTCTCGCGAAACTGGTGGCACAGGTCTTGGTCTTTCAATTGTGAAGCATGTAGCAACCAAGCACGGTGGGGATGTCAGCGTCTGGAGCGCTCCAGCAGTTGGCTCAACATTTGCACTTCGACTACCCATCTATTCCAACACAGGGGAAACAAACTCATGACCAAGATCTTAATCATCGAAGATGAAATCTCTTTCTCAGAGGCCCTTAGCTTCCTTCTCGAAAAAGAGGGTTACTCCACACATATTGCTGAAACAGGTAAAGCTGGACTTGATGCATTCAAATCAGAGAGCTTTGATCTCATTCTGCTGGATCTGATGATTCCTGAAGTCTCTGGAATAGATGTCTGCCGCACTATTCGCGCAACTTCTCAGGTACCAATCATCATGTTAACTGCGAAAGATTCTGAGATAGATAAGGTCGTTGGACTCGAACTTGGGGCAGATGATTATGTAACAAAGCCCTATTCATCACGCGAGCTAGTGGCGCGCATCAAAGCAGTTCTACGTCGCGGCTCACTTGATGAAGCCAATAGTCCAGAATCAACTGGCGTTCATGAAATCGCTGGAATCAGAATGGATGTTGAGCGCCACCAGGTAAGCGTGAATGGAGCCAACATAGCGCTACCACTCAAAGAGTTTGAACTACTTGAATTCTTACTTCGTAATGCCGGACGTGTACTTACTCGTGGACAACTCATTGATCGCGTCTGGGGCGGTGACTATTACGGAGATACAAAGACTCTTGATGTTCACATTAAGCGCTTACGCTCAAAGATTGAAGCAGATCCTGCTAACCCAGTACTTATCCAAACTATTCGTGGATTAGGGTACAAATTCGAGGCGTAGACTCAGCCTTATGCCTGAGAAAAAGAAGAAAACCTTTACTTCCCGAGATGCTCGCAATTGCATCATCGTTCCCAGCGATTTAGACCATAAATATTCACGTGGAGTGCTTGGTGTCATCACCGGCGATGTTCTGGCTGGAATCATTGGCGCACTCGTTGCTACCAACTACATTGAAATTCTCAATAACCCTAATCGTCTTGCTGAAGTTGCAGCAACTGGTGCATATATTCATAACCAAGCCGCGCTACTTGCATCTGATGGAGCGCCTATCTCTGCAACGAAAGTGATTGATGAAATACCAAGTGCAATAAAGAAAATTCTTAAGTAAGCATCTAGGGATATCCCTTCATCAACATTTTCGTTTATCCGACTTACTCTTGTGCATGGTTAAAACTCAGGTAAATCCTGCGCGAGTTCTCATCATCAATGATGATGCTTTTGAACTTGCCACGATGTCTGCCTCCCTGAGATTGCACAGCACAAATATTGTTGGAGAAGCAAACAATATGTTGATTGCTGAAAACCTATTTCGCTCTCTGCAACCTGAAGTAGTACTGATTGATTTACAGTTCTCTGGCGAAGAAGCAGTTGGCTTACTACAACGTTTTCGCAAGATGGACCCAAAACTAGGAATCGTGATTACCACTTCCTGTCCAGACCTTCGCCTCTTTGGTTTACTAGAACGTAACATCCCTAAAGGCAGCAGAATTATCCTGAAACGGTCAGTCTCGGATCTTTCGATTATCACCTTCGCTCTTGCTGAATGTCTTGGCTCAGCCCAAGATGGCTCTGCCATGAAGTGGATAAGCCTTCACTCAACTATTCATGCAAATTCTTTCCTGACAATTCTCAATGAGTTCACTGATATTCAAATCGAAACGCTACGATTAGTGGCACAGGGGCTAAGCAACTCTGAAATCGCGCGAGTGAGATTTGTTTCAGAGAAATCAGTGGAACAAATCGTGGCCCGTATTGCGCAGCATCTATCGATATCTCCTGATCGCAGCAAAAACCTACGTGTGATATTGACCGGTGAATACTTCAAGTGGCTTGGCGCACCTCGTCATTAAGAGCCTTTGCGGTAAAGTCACTGCATGCCTTCAGGAGTAACGCTCAGCGATATCCGTAAGCGATGGAATGAAGTCCTCGACCTCGTCGAGAGCCGCGACCGCATCGTCTGGATTGCCTACTTCGATGCCCGCCTTGAATCCTTTGAAAATGGGCGACTCACGCTCGATTTCAGCGATGCTAACAAGTTGGCTACTGGCCACAATTATGCAGATGCACGTATTCGCCATCGCGCAGCGCTACAAGGTGCAATCTACGATGTCTTTGGAGTTACCGTCGTGGTGGTTGAGAAATGAGAAAAGTTCTCGCTCTCGGTCTTTCGCTAGCTCTGACAGCTTTCACAATTGTTCCAGTTGCAGCCGATGACTTAAGCCTTGTTGGTCCAGGGGATCGACTTCATGGCGCAGATGTCAGTCGCTGGCAACACCCTAATGACAAACCAATTAACTTTAAGAAGATGCATGATGCAGGTCTGAGCTTTGTCATGATCAAAGCATCTGATACTCGCTACGACGCCGATCGTTTAGCTTTGAAATATGTGAAGATGGATCGTAACGCAGCGCAAGATGCCGGGATCTACACAGGTTTTTATCACTATGCAATCTTGCCGAATGTCAGCACGCCAGCAGCAATCGCAAAGGATGCGCGAGCTCAAGCGCAGAAAGTCTTGTGGCGTCTCTCAGATCTTGGTGGTTACAACGATCAGGATCTGCCATATGCGCTAGACCTTGAGACGCGATGTATTCAGTGGAGCAGCTCTGGCGCTTGCAAGAAGAATGCCACTCGCAGCGCTGCAACGTTATGGGCAAAGACATTTTTAAAGACGCTGAAAGAGAAAACTGGGCGTACTCCAATTCTCTACTCTTCACCATCATTTCTTGAGACTGCGCTAAATCGCGATAAGGAACTTAACTCTTACCCTCTCTGGATTGCCCACTATGCAATTGACCCAGCAGAACCTGATGCAAAACCAAATGTGAAACCTGGCGGATGTTTCGTCCACTCATGGACCACAAAAGAGTGCTCAGCAAATTGGACGATGTGGCAGTACACCTCTTGTGGAATCGCACCTAAATATGGAGTCCCTGGTAATCGCTTAGACCTCAATGTTTTTAGCGGTGGACGCGAGAAATTCCTCGCACTCCTGACCGGCACGTGGCAACCAGATCCAATGGATGTCATGCCTAAGAATGAGACATCGACAATTGTTATCTCCTCCTTTAGCGCCTCGACGACCAATAAGAACGTCATCATTAATGTTGAGGTAAAACGTCCAGATAGCACCCCGGTAGTTACCGGAACTGTGCGCTATTACTTTGCAGATGAAAATGTGACGATTCCTGCCGTCATTCAAAATGTAGAGCGTGAGACAAGCGGAATTTGGAAGTTATCTATCTCGGGAATGCCTGCCGGCTCTTGGGTTGGTCATGTGGGCTTTACCGATGAGACCGGAACACATGCTGAGGTTAAGACACCGCTCAGCTTAGATATTGTGCAGGGACCAACTCCGGCGCCTAAGCCAAGTAAGAAACCAACAAAGAAGCCATCAACCGATAGCTGTCGCAATCAGATTAAGAATTAAGTAATTAAGAGTTAACGAGGGCTTTGAGAGCAGATTCCTCTTCGCTAATAACCTTTGCAAATGATTGAACAGAGTTCTTGCGATCTGCTGACTTCCAGCCCAGGGTTTCGCCGATGATCTCAGCGACAGTATCGGCGGCCGATAGCCCGCTATCGCTAGCTTCAAAAGAGATACGTGTGCGTCGTAACAAGACATCTTCGACTGAGAGCGCACCTTCATGTGAGGCAGCGTGAAGTACTTCAGCCTTGAGGTAGGGAAGATCAGGGATAAGGCGCTGCGCCATTGAAGGATCTGCCGTGATGATTTCAAGAATCTCTGAAATCAGCGAGCCGTAGCGATCCAAAAGATGTGTGACAGTTGCTTCGCTGATGTTGTAATCGTCTGCAATCTTGAGAACTTGTTGTTGCAGGGCAAAGTAACCATCTGCACCGATGAGTGGAAGTTTTTCAGTGACAGAATCGCTGACGATACGACGCAGATCAAGGACAGCGAGATCAACGGCATCTTTAGCCATCACGCGATAAGTGGTGTATTTACCGCCAGCTAAGCTGACAAAGCCTGGCGCTGGGCGATCAACGGTATGTTCACGTGAAAGCTTTGTTGTAGCTGATGCTGCATTGTTGGCAACCAATGGACGAAGCCCAGCAAAGACACCAATGATGTCTTCAGTCTTCAGTTTTGGTTCTAAAACACGATTGGCTTGATCAAGGATGTACTGCACATCTTCTTGAGTCGCTAGTGGCTTGGCGCGATCGCCCTCGTATGGAGTATCCGTTGTACCAACAATCCACTTATCTCCCCAAGGAATCAAGAAGAGAACTGAGACTGCCGTCTTTAAAATGATGCCATCTTTTGAATGAATAGCGCTCTGTGGAACGACGATATGAACGCCCTTAGACATGGCAACTGAATATCCGGGAGTTAAACCAAACTGCTGGTGCAGCTCATCGCTCCAGACTCCTGCGCACATGATTGTCGCCTTTGCCGCAATGGTGAGCGTCTTGCCTGATTTGAGATCAGTTGCAACGACGCCGGTAACTTTCTTGCCATTTCGTGTCAGATTATCAACGCGAACGTTGGTGGCCATTACCGCTCCATGACGTGCTGCTGTACGAGCAATCATCATGGTGTGGCGCGCATCATCTACTTGTGCATCAAAGTAGCGAATAGCGCCGGTGATGATGTCCTGTCGTAGCGATGGAGAAATATTGGCAATCGTCTTTCCGGTGAGGTGCTTATGTGAAGGAAGCGCGCGCTTAAAGCCACGGAGCGCATCGTAGAGAGCAAGGCCGGCACCGACATAGGTGCGTTCTTTAACTTTCTCAGTCAGTGGGTAGAGAAAACTTACCGGCTTTACAAGATGAGGACATTGAGTTGAAACCATCAGCTCACGTTCGTGGAGCGCTTCGCGTACCAATTTAAAGTCATATTGTTCTAGATAGCGCAGGCCGCCATGAATGAGCTTGCTGGAACGGCTAGAAGTTCCTGCTGCAATATCTTGAGATTCAACTAAAGCCACTTTAAGTCCGCGCGTAACCGCATCGAGTGCAACGCCAACACCATTTACTCCCCCGCCAATCACGAGGATGTCGAACTCCTCGGTGGCTAGGGCCGAGAGCGCAGCAGCGCGTTGCTCTGGGTTGAGTGCTGATGTAAACATTGTGAAAGCTACCAATTCCTCATTGCGCTTAGTTTCTAGATTTATCGGTTTTGAGTAGTCTTAACTATATGGCATACATCGGAAGTTTGGACCAGGGAACCAGCAGCACGCGCTTCATGATCTTTGATGCTGCTGGAAAAGTCGTCGGACAGCATCAGATGGAACATCGTCAGATACTTCCGCAGGCAGGCTATGTCGAACATGATGCCGCTGAAATTTGGGAACGTACGCAGGAAGTAATTACTGGCGCTCTCAAGCAGGCCAATATCTTGGGCTCTGACCTATCTGCAATTGGGATTACCAACCAACGTGAAACCACTGTTGCGTGGGATGTCACAACCGGAAGACCGCTCCATAACGCAATCGTCTGGCAAGACACACGTACCGCTGATTACTTAGCTACCTTTTCTCAACAACTTCGCGATGAGATCACCCATAAGACTGGGCTCGCAATCGCTCCATACTTTGCCGGCAGCAAGATGCGCTGGCTTATTAAGAATTCACCTGCCGTGCAAGGCGCAATTGCTGCAGGAACTGCCCGCTTTGGCACTATCGATACTTGGTTGCTCTGGAATTTATCTGGTGGCGTTCGTTCTGGAGTGCACTTTACTGATGTCACCAATGCCAGCCGAACACTTCTGATGAACCTTGAGACGTTGCAGTGGGATGAGCAGTTACTAGAACAATTTGAGATTCCGCGATCTGTGCTTCCCGAAATCAAATCGTCCTCTGAAATTTATGGCGCAACAGATCCGCATGGACCACTTGGAAGCGCTGTTCCGATTGCTGGCATCTTGGGAGATCAACATGCAGCGATGGTGGGCCAAGTCTGCTTCGCTCGTGGTGAATCTAAGACAACCTATGGCACTGGAAACTTTGCCTTATTGAACACCGGCACCGAGATTGTTAGATCCAAAAATGGCTTGCTCACAACGGTCTGCTACAAATTTGGCGACCAGCCAGCGATGTATGCACTTGAAGGATCTGTTGCTGTCACAGGCTCTGCGATTCAATGGTTACGTGATCAACTGGGAATCATTAACCATGCAGCAGAGACAGAAGCGCTGGCATCATCGGTGGCAGATACTGCAGGAATTTACTTTGTGCCTGCCTTTTCAGGGCTCTTTGCACCGTACTGGCGAAGTGATGCGCGCGGTGTCATCGTTGGACTTACTCGCGCCGCCACGAAAGCGCACTTAGCGCGAGCAGCCCTTGAAGCAATCTGTTATCAAACTCGTGATGTCATGGATGCAATGGTTGCCGATAGCGGTGTGCCGATGACAGAGATGCGCGTTGATGGCGGGATTACTGCCAACTCGCTCTGCATGCAGATGCAGGCAGACATTATGGGAATTGATATCACTCGACCACTCATCACCGAAACAACTGCGCTAGGGGCTGCCTATGCAGCAGGCCTCGCTATTGGTTTCTGGAAAGATACCGATGAGCTCAAGAAACAGTGGCAACAATCGCGACGCTGGAACCCCACATCAACTGCAGCAGAACGCCAAGCGGGATATGCAGGATGGAAGAAGGCGATCGAACGTACCCTTAACTGGGCCTAACGAGATATATGTAGGCGCACGATAGAGTACGCACATCATGGATGAAATCCTCGAACTTACAGCAGGAGTAGTGCGCACAAGCCGCACCATGAACGACGGTCGCACCATCCGTTATTACGATACAGCTGGCCAGACTCGCACAGCGAAAGATCAACGTCCTGAAGAAGATCAGCCAGGTATTGGTGAACTTCGCCTAGATCCTTTGGTAAATGAATGGGTTGCTATGGCAGCTCATCGCCAAGGTCGCATCTTTCTTCCACCGAAGGAACTCTGTCCGCTCTGTCCAACGACAGGCGAACTTCTTACCGAAATTCCTGAAGGTGACTTTGAAGTTGTTGTCTTTGATAACCGTTCACCATCGCTTCGTCCACCGGCAGGGGACTTTGCACTTCCTGATTTGGTTGGCGCAGATACCGATGAAGGCGCAGCTGCCGGTAAGTGCGAAGTAATCTGCTTTACCGCCGACCATGGCGGCTCCTTTAAGCTCTTATCCCCTCAACGAGTTCGCACACTTTTAGAAGCCTGGCGCGATCGCACCGCTGAACTTTCGACCTTGCCATACATCGCACATATTGCTCCCTTTGAAAATCGTGGAGAAGAGATTGGCGTAACGCTGGCACATCCGCATGGACAGATTTATGCCTACTCATATCTGCCGCCACGCGTTGCCAAGATGCTTGAGGTTGCTCGCGCGCACCACCAGAAGACTGGCCGCGTGCTCTTCGATGATGTTGTAGCTCGCGAGCTACGTGATCAGGTACGCATCATCGCGCGTAATGAACATTGGATTGCATATACGCCGTATGCCTCACGCTATCCCTTTGAAATTCACGTAACACCACTTGTGCCAGTTGCAGATTTAACTGAACTAGCACCCGCTGCCTGTGATTCCTTCCCTTCCATTGCTATCGAAGTGATGCAGCGCCTCGACGGTGTATTTGGAATTGATATGGCCTACATCGCAGCATGGCATCAAGCACCTGTACGCGAAGGCCGCGATTTGCTCCGTCTTCATTGGCAGATCACTTCAGTGCGGCGCGCACCGGGAAAGCTTAAGTATTTGGCTGGTTCCGAATCAGCGATGGGCGCCTTCATTATGGATATGAAGCCAGAGCAATCAGCTCAACAGTTAAAAGATGTAAAGATTTAAGTTAATGGCAACAATTGCACGTCATTTCGAGGATTTATACGGTCGTAAACCAGAGGTAATTGCTGAAGCACCTGGGCGAGTAAATCTCATCGGTGAACATATTGATTACAGCGAAGGTTTTGTACTTCCCTTTGCCATTGCAGATAGAACCTATGCGGCGATTGCGGCGCGAGCCGATGGACTTGTGCGCATTGCATCTCACCAGAGACGAGAGCGCATCTTTACTATCGATATCAACGATGTAAAGCCTGGCAGCAAAGGCGACTGGGAAAAGTATGTACTTGGCGTTATCTGGTCCTTAGGCGTTACTCAAGGAGTAGATATCTTGGTCGATGGCACAGTTCCAGCCGGGGCAGGTCTTTCTTCCTCTGCAGCGCTCGAATGTTCCGTCGCAGTCGCACTCAATGAACTCTTCTGGCTCGATATCTCGCTACCTGATTTAGCGCGCGCAACACAGAAGGCAGAAAATGATTATGTAGGTATGCCCTGCGGCATCATGGATCAATCAGTTTCGTTGATGGGACAAGTAGGTTCTGCGCTATTGCTTGATTGCCGCGATCTCACAACTGAATCCATTCCCTTTGATGTGGCCTCAAGTGGCCTTGAACTTCTGATCATCGATACCCAAGCACATCACGCCTTGGTTGATGGTGGTTATGCCGAACGTCGCGCTGATTGCGACTCTGTTGTTGCCAAACTTCAGATTCCTTCCATGCGCCACTTAACTCTGGAGGCCCTCGAAGCTGCGCGAAGCCAAATTTCCGAAACAGAATTTATCCGTGCTCGACATGCAGTTACTGAAATCGCTCGCGTGATGGATGCGGTAAAGGCGCTCCGCACCTCTGATTTCGTCACTCTTGGAAAGCTCATCAACGAATCTCATAACTCACTCCGTGATGATTATGCAGTCTCTTGCCCTGAGCTCGACGTTGCAGTTGATGCATCGCTAGCTGCAGGAGCACTTGGTTCTCGTATGGTCGGTGGTGGTTTCGGTGGCAGCGCTATCGCGCTTGTAAAGCAAGAGGATATTGAAAAGGTGAAGAGTGCAGTGACATCTGCCTTTGAAGCTAAACGCTTTAAGAAGCCGAGATTTTTTACATCGCTTCCAAGTGCCGGAGCTAGCGCTAGCCGTTGTTAAGTGCTTCAATCGAGAGAACTTCTACTCCCCCGATTGAATTCAGAATCTCTACTAAATCTGATGCATCTGTGCCCGGCACAGCCACAATAATCTGGTCATATCCCACGCCATCAACAGTTTTTAGAACTTCAACTCCACGAATATCTGCGCCTGCTGATCCAATTGCGGATGCGAGCATGCCGAGTGAACCGGGACGGTCAGGAAGGGATACCTGCATTGTGAAAAGTGCCATGGGTGAAAGATACCCGCTTCTTGCGCTCTCGTTAGAGCGAAGGAGCTGAACCTAGAACTACTCGGAATGTGCGATTTCCTCCGGTGGGAAGTTCAACAACTACCGAAACGCTCGCACCTGGTACATAAGAACGAATTCTCACGATGGCAGCATCGGCGTTCACGACTTTGACTCCATCAATGCTCTTAATGACAGATCCTGCCGGAATACCAGCGTTGTCGGCTCCCTCATTGGGACTCAAACGAGTAATACGGGCGCCGATTCCGGTATAGGTATTGTCGAAGAAGACGCCAAGAACTGGACGAGTTGATTTACCGGTAGCAATGATTTCATCAATCACGCGCTTTGCTTCATTGATAGGGATTGAGAATCCAAGTCCGATACTTCCACCGACGCCACCTGATGAAAGTGTGGCAATTGCAGAGTTAACTCCAATGATGCGACCTTGTGCATCAACCAGCGCACCACCTGAGTTACCAGGGTTAATAGCAGCATCTGTCTGAATTGCATTTACATACGATTGTGCGACATCTGTGCCTGTCGAGACTGGTCGGTTGAGCGCTGAGATGATTCCACTTGTCACGGTACTAGCTAAACCAAGAGGTGAACCGATGGCCAGAACTGGATCTCCAACGCTGACCTTAGATGAATCACCGAGGGCGATAACGGGAAGATTTCCTTTTTGTACCTGAAGAACTGCGATGTCGTAGCCAGGATCGCGACCAACAATCTTTGCAGGTAATTGATCACCATTTGTAAGTTCAACGATGATTGTGCCGGATGTAGCTGCAGACTCAATCACATGATTATTGGTGATAATAAAACTAGATGAAGAATTAGATCTATAGACAGAACCAGAGCCGGTACCGCCGCCGCTCGAGTTTGTCACTGCGATAGAGACAACTGAAGGTGTAACTAGAGAAGAAATCGCCTTTGTATTCATGGCGTTTCCGCCAATTTCAATCAGCGTGCGTCCACTTGAGCAAGTGCCGGTGCTAGAGAGAAAGAGCGCTCCTGTGCGGTTATCCGCGCATGCCTTTACCGCACCTGTCGGTTGTGTAATGGCGGCGGTTGCAATTGATCCTGCTGCAACTGCTCCTGCGATGAATGCTGCGGCGACCTTGCTACGGAGTGAAAAAGTCATTTTCATAAGGGTGATAATGCCTAACTTTCCTGAGTATTTCCTGTTGGATACTTCAGAGGAGTCTTAACTTCTTAGTTGAGCCTATTCGGTGGCTCCCTGACTTGGATTCGAACCAAGAACCTGTCGATTAACAGTCGACTGCTCTGCCGTTGAGCTATCAGGGAATGAGAGACGAACTCTACCGCAGGGGCTAACGCCTGCCAAAATCAAGGAATTTACTGCCGATTACAGCGAGCCGATCGAGAGTTCATGAAGGCCGCGCTTCTGCGTTTCAAGGGCTACCAATTGCGCAAACGCTTCATTGTATTGAGCCTCGTTTTCAACGGGATTTAACCGCTGCAGACTCGACTTCAAATCTGCAATCTTGCGACTTACCAAAACCTCACGAACACGTGCGACGATACTAGAAACATACTTCTCAGAGACGGCGCCATCTGTGCGCACTGGTTCTACGGAAAGTTCGGTAAAGAGTTGGCGCATTCTTTCATCGGTCACATTCTCAAGTTGAATTGGTCCTGTTCCAAAGGAGTCAATGATGCGACGTAGTTCGCGATATGCCGGATGAGTAAAGGCCTCATCTTCAATGGTCTTCCACTCGGTCATGAGTCCTGGCATTTGTAGCTTTGCCTTGAGGACTTCTCGCTCAAGCATCAAGGTTGGCTCAGTTGGGTTTGGACGCCACGAATCATCACTACCTGATTGCACCGCGGCAGGTTGTTGTGTTGTTACCTTCTTTAGCGCAACATTAACGGCTGCTGTAACAACCTCCATCTCTGTGCCCAGCCAACCAGCAAGAGACTTTATATATTCAGGGCGTAGCGATTTATCTCGAATAGCTGCAACAAGTGGCGCTGCGGTATTGAGCGCATTCACGCGTCCTTCAGCGGTATCTAAATTATGTTTCTTAAGCTCTGTGCGAATCGCAAATTCAAAGAGTGGAACGCGCTTTGCAATCAGATCGCGAAGCGCAAGATCGCCCTTATGTTGACGCAAGTCGCAGGGATCAAGACCATCAGGTTCAACGGCGACAAATGTCTGTGTAACAAACTTCTGGTCATCACCGAAGGCCTTCATCGCAGCCTTTTGACCGGCTGCATCGCCATCGAAGGTGAAGATCACTTCTCCGCGGAAGGTATCGGCATCCATCAGCAATCTACGAATAATGCGGATGTGATCATCACCAAAAGCGGTTCCACATGTTGCAACGGCAGTTGTAATGCCAGCTAAATGACATGCCATTACATCGGTATAGCCCTCGACAACTACAACCTGTCGATTCTTGGCAATGTCTTTCTTCGCCATATCAAGGCCGTAGAGCACCTGTGACTTCTTATAGATAGGCGTTTCAGAGGTATTTAAATACTTAGGGCCCTGATCTTCTTCATCGCTGGCAAGCTTTCTGGCGCCGAAGCCGACGATATCTCCAGAGATATCTTTGATTGGCCACATAATGCGATTGCGGAACTTATCGATGGGGCCACGATCGCCCATCTTTGAAAGCCCTGCCTCTTCTAACTCTTCAATAGTAAATCCGGCGGCCCGTAAATGTTTTGTCAGGCCATCCCAAGAATTAGGTGCATAGCCAACTGCAAAGGTGTCACATGCTGCCTTATCGAAACCGCGCTTAGTCAGTAAATCGCGCGCATGGGCTGCATCAGGAGATGTATTGAGGAGTTCGCGATAGAACTTAGCAGCTTCTACATGGGCTGCATATAAACGAGAACGTTGTGATGTTGGCTGAGTTGGGCCACCTTCTTCATAACGTAACGTGTAGCCAATCTGTGAGGCTAAACGTTCAATAGTTTCGGTAAAACTCAAGTGATCAGTCTTCATCATAAAGTCGATGACGTCGCCGCCAACGCCACAACCAAAGCAGTGGTAGTAATTCTTTGATGGGGTCACATGAAATGAAGGAGATTTCTCATCGTGGAAAGGACATAGGCCCTTCTTCTGACCCCCACCTGCATTCTTTAGAGCAACGCCTGCTGCAGTAACTACTTCATCGATATGGGCATGCTCGCGGACATAGACAATGTCATCTGCCTTAATGCGACCGCTCATGCTCCTACCTTAGCGACGCTTCGAAAGGTGCGCATGGAGCGCATATGCACCAGGGTCTGTCAGGCTGGCAATTTGGTCAATCACTACGCGCAACTTCTCAGAGTCAGTAGTGGCAAGCTTCCAATCATCTTCAAAGATGGGATCAAGCTCTGCTGGGGCTGCGCTGTAGAGCATCTCGACTAGTTCATGAATAACGGTCTGCTGCTTGGCATAACGCTCTTGTGATGCAGCGGCGTTGATGAGGTAATGCCCTGCAACTGACTTGAGGAAATCAACTTCAATCTTCTGCTCGCGTGGAATCTCAAGATTTGCGTTGTAACGAGTAAGCGGTCCATCGCCATGCACCTTGCGAGTTTCGATCTCTGCAGCCAAAACAAAACGGCCAATGAGCTGCGAAGTGGAATCTTTGAGGCGAGCCAGTGAACGGTGGGTGCGATCAAAGTTGCTAGGCCAACATGAAAGTTGTTGCAAGCGCGTTAACGCTGCGGCAACCTCATCTTTAGTGGCATCAGAGCCATAGCCACTGACCATTTCGGCATAGAGCACATCGAAATCAGTATCGAAGCTCTTGACTGTTATTTGGCCAGCAAAGATGGCATCTTCTAAATCATGAACTGAGTAAGCGCAGTCATCAGACCAATCCATAATCTGGGCCTCAATGCATTTACGTCCAGCAGGTGCACCAACGCGAACCCAGTTGAAGATCTCAACGTCATCGTCATAAACGCCGAATTTGCGAGGATTTTCTGAGCGCGGCCAAGGATATTTTGTTGCCGCATCAAGAGATGCGCGCGTTAAGTTAAGGCCAAGGCTGCGCCCATCTGCATCAACTGTCTTTGCCTCAATGCGAGTAAGTAAACGGAAAGATTGCGCATTGCCTTCAAAGCCGCCACACGGTTCGGCAACAATGGCGAGTGCTTCTTCACCATTATGCCCAAAAGGAGGGTGGCCCATATCGTGCGATAGGCAAGCGGTTTCCAATAGATCAGGATCTGCGCCAAGTGATTCACCTAGCTCGCGACCAATCTGCGCACATTCCAGTGAATGCGATAGACGTGTACGTTGAAAATCATTCTCCCAAGGAACTGCGACTTGAGTCTTTGCTGCCAAGCGACGAAGAGCTGCAGAGTGAATAACGCGGGCGCGATCTCGCACAAACTCTGTGCGTCCGGGGCGTTTTGCCGGTTCGTCAAGAAAGCGCTCTTGATCTTGCGCGCTATATCCCTTAACTAACTCGGTCATACACATACCTTACAAGCCCGCCATTAGTCAGATGGTCGCTGATATGAATGCCTCGTCTACCTAAGGTGATGTAGGCAAGGTATGCGCCAGATTCACGAATTAAGTAGCGAGTACGAGATTTTTCAAGAGTATTGGGGCCTGTCTTTGCCGGCGAACACGTTGCGATAGCGCCTAAATCATTGGCCATTCTCATCGAACGACCACAGTGATACGCATCTGTTGCGATGATGACGTTATAAACATTGCGCTTCTTCATCTCGGCGATGTAAGCCTTAGTTTGCGTAAAGGTATCGCGCCCTACGGGTAGCGAAATAATCTTGGCCTTTGGAACACCGTGACGTGATAGCCAAAACTTTCCGGCGGCTGCTTCAGTTGTTCGATCTCCTGGCGCGCCGGCGCCAACAGTAATTATGAGAGGCGCATAGCCCTTATCGCGTAACTGCTTAGCTTCCTCTAACCGTGCCAAGAGAACTTCACCCGGTGTGCCATTGAGTTGCGCTGCCCCTGGAACAACAATGACATCAGCAGAGTTTCGAAATGGTGGATGATGCGCGCTCTTCCAGGTAATAAAAAGGGCATACCCTGGAACGATAATGACGATAGCTAAAATCAGCGAAATCACGCGACGAATGAGTTTAAACATTATCCGCCCGAGAACATATCTTCAGCGTCCAGATGAATCATCTCATCAGGATCATTGAGCCAACCATCAGGCAGAGTTGGCGGACGGCCGCTACTTGTTCTGCCACGAGGCTTTTCAGCGACATCAACTGGGTAAGGCTGATCATCTAATTGGTTGAGCAGCAAACGTAGTTCGTTGAGAGATCCCACCATTCCAAATTGGCGGCGCAGCTCTGAATGCACGCGGAAGCCTTTGAGATACCAAGCCATATGTTTTCGTAAATCACGGCAACCGCGATCTTCAGATTCAAAGTAGTCAACGATGAGTTCGCCATGGCGATACATCACTTCACTCACTTGGTGCAAAGAAGGCAGAACTTTCTTCTGGCCCCCATTAAAAGATTCAACTAAATCAGCAAATAACCAAGGTCTACCAAGGCAACCACGACCCACAACAACGCCGGCGCAACCTGTCTCTTTGACCATGCGCACACCATCTGCGCCTGACCAGATATCGCCATTGCCCAACACAGGAACGCCCGTTGGCTTTAGATGTTCCACTAAGTTCTTAATGGCAGACCAATCAGCTTGGCCTTCATACATCTGCTGCGCTGTGCGCGCATGCAGCGCAACCCAGGCAACGCCTAAATCAGCAGCGGATTTAGCAGCTTCTAAATATGTGTGGTGATCGGTATCAATACCAATGCGCATCTTTACTGTGACAGGAATTCCGTAAGGCTTAGCGTTATCAACTGCCGCTTTAACAATTTCGCGGAATAAGTTGCGCTTAAAAGGAAGGGCGGCGCCTCCACCCTTGCGAGTTACTTTTGGTACAGGACAACCAAAGTTCATATCGATATGGTCTGCCAAATTTTCGCGGCCGATCATCTTGGCCGCTTCTCCCATGTGATGCGGATCCACGCTATATAACTGCACAGAGCGCGGCCATTCGCCTTCGCCTGGTTCAATCATGCGCAACGTTTCAGGGATACGTTCTAGCAGAGCGCGCGCAGTGACCATTTCAGAGACAAAGAGTCCAGCTCCTTGTTCGCGGCAGAGCATGCGAAAGGCAGAGTTGGTGATTCCAGCCATTGGTGCGAGGACAACTGGCGGATCTACTAAATGCACTCCATCTTTAAGCGGGAGTGAAAGTGGATCTAGCAGCCGAGTAGACGTGGTGCTAACCATGCTTCTACTTGATCAAGTGCAATTCGCTCTTGCGCCATTGTGTCGCGATCACGAATAGTGACTGCTTGATCTTCGAGGGATTCAAAGTCGACGGTGATGCAGTACGGAGTACCGATTTCATCTTGGCGACGATAGCGACGTCCGATTGCACCTGAATCATCGAAATCAATATTCCAATTCTTTCGGAGCTGGGCTGCCAAATCACGGGCCTTTGGTGAAAGGTCTGCGTTACGAGAAAGTGGAAGAACTGCAGCCTTGACGGGTGCCAGGCGGTGATCAAGCTTCATCACTGCGCGCTTTTCCATCTCGCCCTTGGCATTTGGCGCTTCATCTTCTGTGTATGCATCCATCATAAATGTCAGCGTGCAACGGTCAACGCCGGCTGCAGGTTCGATAACAAATGGCGTCCAGCGTTCGTTCTTCTCTTGATCAAAGTAAGAAAGGTCCTTACCTGAAGCAGCCGAGTGAGCCTTGAGGTCAAAGTCTGTGCGGTTAGCGATACCTTCGAGCTCGCCCCATTCGGTTCCGGCAAATTCAAACTTGTATTCGATATCTGCTGTGCGCTTTGAATAGTGCGAGAGCTTCTCTTTCGGATGATCATAAATACGGAGACGATCTGGATTGATACCCAAATCGATATACCAGGCAAGACGTGTATCGATCCAGTATTGATGCCACTCTTCATCAGTGCCAGGCACTACGAAGAACTCCATCTCCATCTGCTCAAATTCACGAGTACGGAAGATAAAGTTTCCTGGCGTAATTTCATTACGGAATGATTTACCAATCTGGCCGATACCAAATGGTGGTTTTTTACGTGAGGTTGTAAGTACCTGATCAAAGTTGATAAAGATTCCTTGTGCAGTTTCTGGGCGAAGATAGGCAAGCCCTGATTCATCTTCGACTGGTCCAAGGAATGTCTTAAGTAGGCCAGAGAATTGCTTAGGAGTTGTAAATTGACCCTTGTTGCCGCAGGCAGGGCAGTTCATATCGGCAAGGGATGCCAACTTCTTGCCATGCTTTGCTTGATAAGCTTCCTCTAAATGATCTGCGCGGTAACGCTTATTACACGCAGTACATTCAGTAAGCGGATCGCTAAATGTTGCAACGTGTCCGGATGCTTCCCAGACTTCACGCGCCAAGATGACCGATGTATCAATACCGACAATATCTTCGCGACCCATGACCATGGACTTCCACCACTGGCGCTTTACATTGTTCTTAAGTTCAACTCCGAGGGGACCGTAATCCCAAGAAGCGCGCAGGCCTCCATAAATTTCAGAGGAAGGGAATACAAATCCACGACGCTTTGATAGCGAAACGATATTTTCTAGACGGTCTACGGCCATTACTTTGCTCCATCCGGCTGGCTGTCGGCGAAGAGCAACGGGCGTTGCTCACGAAGGATAAGTTTACTCGTAGGCCCCAGGCTCATCGATCGCGCGAGCAAGAACTGGAATCGCTTCTAACTTTGCCCGCGTAGAACTTAAAGCTCTGCGATAAGAACCCACGTTCTCCCACTCGGTGGTCAGCACCCAGAGAGTTGGTTCATCGAGATTCTGGCCGACAGAGCCTGATTTAAATCCAGCCGCCTCTGCCAGAACCGCCTTGACCGCTTCAAGTTCAGCGCGAAAATTCACCGCGCCCTGTAGCGGAACCTGAAAACGAGCGATTGCGAGCATGGCGCCAGCCTAGGGGGCTAAGGCATGGAAATGAAAATCATTTTCATTTGTGCTACCTTCTCCCCATGAATATAGCCATCGTCCTCGCCGCCATCACCGCCCTTGCTACAACTGCAGGCGGATTCCTTGCAATTAAATCAAAGGATCGCCTCCACTTAGTACTTGGCCTCTCTGCAGGTCTACTTCTTGGGTTGGTTGCATTCGACCTTCTCCCTGAAGTCTTTGAACTCGGTACTCAAGAAATCTTCCATGCACCTGCTGTCTCAGTAGCTCTCATTGCTGGATTCTTACTCTTGCACTTCTATGAGCAACTCTTTGGTTCGCACGAACCAGCAGAGTCAGATTACGGACACGAGCACAAACACTCATCAAGCGTTGCCGGTTCACTCGGCGCACTTGCGATGGGTGGGCATGTATTCCTTGATGGTCTAGCTCTTGGTGTGGCATTTAAAGTCAGTTCAGATTTAGGGATCGCAGTCTTCATCGCACTTCTCGTGCACGCATTTAGCGATGGCCTTAATACCGTTTCATTTCTTATCAAGAGCGGTAAGTGGGGCAAGAAAGGTATTTGGCTGCTGGGAGTCGATGCCATCGCTCGCGTAAGCGGTGCAGCCCTTGGAACAACTCTTGTTCTTGGAGATAACTTGATAGCAATCTACTTGGCGGTCTTCTCTGGAATTGTTATCTATCTTGCGACTTCACATATTCTTCCTGAGGCACATTCACGCCACTCATCACGCCTGACTATCTTGGCAACAATTCTGGGTGTACTCGTTATGTGGGGATTGGTTAGTTATCTCCATAGCGGAGATGCCCATAGCCATGGCTCAAGCACAGAGATTCACGAAGAGCACCATGACGAAGAAGTTCATGCTGATGAAGAAGATCACGCACACGAAGGTGAACACCACGATGAGGAAGTTCATACTGAATAATGTCCCGCTCTAATCCTCGTGTCTTAAGCACTCTAGAACGCGCTGGCGGATTTGCTAGCGCGCAAGAGGTGTATCGCCTGATGCAACGCGAAGGCGAAAGCATCGGCCTTACAACCGTGTATCGCGCTCTACAGAGTCTGGTGAACGACAAGATTGTTGATGTACTGCGCCGCGATGATGGGGAAGCTATCTATCGTCTCTGCGGAGAAGCACATCATCATCACTTAGTCTGTAAAGGTTGCGGCGATACTGTCGAGATTGAAGGTGGAGCAATTGAAAAATGGGCTAAATCCATGGCTGAGGAACATGGTTTTCGCGAAGTGGGCCACACCGCGGAAGTCTTTGGCCTCTGCAGCAAGTGTTAACACTGGCACACTAGCCACATGACAATCTGGAGAACGGTCAGCGCCGTAATCGGAATCGCCTTCGTTCTTCTTTATGCAGGCGGTGCTAACTACTGGAATAAGCAAGATGGTTGGTACCAATCACTTAACCAACCTTCGTGGCAACCGCCTGGCTTTGTCTTTGGTCTGATCTGGCCCTACAACTTCATCGTTATTGGAATCGCGCTCTGGGTTATCGCTAGCAAGGCATCTCCTGCGCTCGTTGCAGCCGCAGTTGGTCTCTTTGCTATTAGCGTCATCGTTGCGCTGCGCTGGTCATACCTTTTTTATGAAGTCCATGATTTAAGGGGCGCAACTATCTCGCTCTTCACAACAGCCATTCTGACGATTCCATTTCTGGCAATTACATTCTCACAATCCATCAAGGTTGGAATCGCACTTATCCCCTACCAAATCTGGATCTTTACAGCCGCTGCTCTCAATGCGAACTACGCCAGCAACAATTAAGCGCTTCCGAAACGTCGCTCTCTCGCTGAATAAATCTCAATCGCCTTCCACAACATCTTGGGCGTCATATCTGGCCACAAGACATCCATAAAGACAAACTCTGCATAAGAAGATTGCCATGGCAAGAAGTTGCTGGTGCGCTGTTCACCAGATGAACGCAGGAACATATCGACATCGCGCATCTTTGGTGAGTAGAGGTACTTTTCTAGAGTCTTCTCATTGATGGAATCTGCTTTGACTTTACCGCGCTTCACATCGCGAGCTAGCTCTGTCGCTGCATCAACAATCTCTGCACGACCGCCATAGTTCACGCACATATTTAAGGTGAGCTTCTTATTTTTCTTAGTTAGCTCTTCTGCCTCTTCTAACTCAGCAATCACAGACCTCCAGAGACGTTGTGGGCGGCCTAACCAATTGATCTTTACGCCCATCTCATTGAGGCGATCACGACGCGTACGTAACATTTCACGGCTGTAACCCATCAAGAATCGGACTTCTTCGGGGCTACGCTTCCAATTTTCAGTTGAGAATGCGTAAGCACTTATCTCTTTCACACCGAATTCGATAGCTGCTTCAACGATATCGAAGAGGACCTTCTCGCCTGCTTCATGCCCTGCGGTGCGAGGAAGTCCACGCTCTTTCGCCCAACGTCCATTCCCATCCATCACTATCGCGATGTGTTGGGGAATCTCAATCTTCTTAGCCATCGGTATCTAACTAAGCCCTCTCGACCATCGGCAAACTTCGCAGTCCGCGCTCAAGGTGCCATTGTAGGTAAGCGGTAACCAAACCACTAGCCTCTCGGCGATGACGTAATTC
Source organism: Bifidobacterium breve (assembly GCA_945889195.1). Lineage (GTDB taxonomy): Bacteria > Actinomycetota > Actinomycetes > Nanopelagicales > Nanopelagicaceae > Planktophila. The sequence goes on along the minus strand of CAMDBB010000009.1, from coordinate 9,157 downwards.
GCTATTTTGCGCAAAATCCCAATCACCAGATAGCAGCGCCTGCATCAAGGCCAGGGCTTCAGGTGTTGCAGTTGCCGAAGCAGATGGCCGGCAATCCATACAGACAGATCCTCCGCCAACCAATGAGAAGTAGCGATGCGGCCCCGGCTTTTCACATCGTGAACATGCAGTCATTGATGGTTCATAGCCACCAATGGAAAGTGAGCGGAGCAAGAATGCATCCAGAATTAAACTTGAGTCGTAACGGTTTTCGGCAAGTGCGCGCATACCACCAACAACTAATTGAAACTCTTGCGGCGCTGGCTCTTCCTCTTGCTGCGTAAAGCGCTCTGCTGTTTCCAGAATTGCGTGGGCAATCGTCCAACGTTGGTAATCATCAGTAAGTGCTTCGCCATAATTCATAATGGCTTCAACCTGTGTGATGGTGTCGAAAGTCTTGCCAACATGCATCTGAATATCGACGTGGCTACCTGGTTCAAGGCGCGCACCAAATTTAGACATGGTGCGACGAACTCCTTTTGCCACACCACGGATACGCCCATGATCTTTGGTAAGCAGAGTGATGATGCGATCGGCTTCGCCTAGCTTTTGTGTGCGCAGGATGATGGCCTCATCGCGATAGAGCGATGAACGAGGCGCAGACATACTGCGTACGATAGTTAGCGAATAGCGCGATTGATTGCAGACACGACCGCTTTAAGAGAAGCAGTCGTTGTATTTGGGTCGATTCCGACTCCCCAGAAGACATCTCCGGCAATTGCACACTCGAGGTAGGCAGCAGCAGATGCATCTCCACCTGAAGAGAGTGCATGCTCGTGGAAATCAAGAACGCGCACATCAACGCCGTAGTTCTGCAATACGTGGCAGAAGGCAGCGATTGGTCCATTACCGGTTCCCGCTAACTCAATAGCTTCGCCGCGATCTGTCATCTTTACAGTTAACTGAACATCTTCACCCATGACAGATGTCTGTGACATTCCCTTAAGTCTGAATCTTCCCCACGGTGCTGAATCCGTTGGCAGATACTCATCTTCGAAGATCTCCCAGAGAGCTTCCGGTGTTACTTCGCCACCCTCGTTATCTGTCTTTGCCTGCACAATCTTTGAGAATTCAATCTGGTGGCGACGTGGAAGGTCTAGATGATGTTCATTCTTCATCAAGTAGGCAACGCCACCCTTACCGGATTGCGAATTAACGCGAATAACAGCTTCATAGCTGCGACCAATATCTTTTGGATCAATCGGCAAATATGGAACAGCCCAGGTGTGGTCATCGACTTCTTTTCCAGCAGCTTTGGCATCGCGCTCTAGATGTTCGAAGCCCTTCTTAATGGCATCTTGGTGCGAGCCCGAGAATGCAGTGAAGACAAGGTCTCCTCCGTATGGGTGGCGCTCAGGAACACGTAGTTGATTACCGTATTCAACGGTGCGGCGAATCTCATCGATATCGCTGAAATCAATATGGGGATCAATTCCATGAGAAACCAGGTTCATACCAAGGGTTACTAGACAGACATTTCCGGTGCGCTCACCATTTCCGAAGAGAGTTCCTTCAATGCGATCTGCTCCAGCTAAATAACCAAGCTCTGCGGCAGCTACACCTGTACCGCGATCGTTATGTGGGTGAAGAGAGACAATCACGTTTTCGCGGTTATTGAGGTTGCGACACATCCACTCGATGGAATCGGCATACACATTAGGTGTTGCCATCTCAACTGTTGCAGGCAAGTTCATGATCGTCTTCCACTGCGGAGTTGGCTTCCAAATATCGTTGACTGCGTTGCAAACTTCAACAGCGAATTCGAGCTCTGTGCCTGTGTATGACTCAGGTGAGTATTCAAAAGAGACCTTGGTTTCAGGAACTGTCGCTACTAAATCTAGACAGAGCTGAGCGCCATCGGTAGCAATCTTCTTAATGCCATCTTTATCAAGTCCAAAGACGACTCGGCGCTGCAAGGTGGATGTTGAGTTATAGAGGTGAACAATCGCCTGCTTAGAACCCTTAATCGCTTCATAGGTACGACGGATCAGCGGTTCGCGCGCTTGGGTAAGCACCTGGATTACTACATCTTCTGGGATTAAATCTTCATCAATAATCTTGCGGACAAAATCAAAGTCGGTTTGAGATGCAGATGGGAAGCCAACTTCAATCTCTTTGTAACCCATAGCAACGAGCAACTTAAACATCGCTAGTTTGCGAGGGGTATCCATTGGATCAATGAGGGCTTGATTGCCATCGCGCAGATCAACTGAGCACCACTGTGGCGCCTTGACCATCTTCTTACTTGGCCAGGTGCGATCAGGAAGTTCGACAGGGATAAATGGCGAGTAACGATGCACTGGCATCGGTGAAGGCTTCTGTTTCGGGAAGTTCATTTCAATTCTCCTAAAGTGTTTGGTTGGCCGAGAGTGTTAACCGGCAACACCAAACTCCGCAGCGAGGAGACCGGTCTTTAGGCCTCGCTACGGCGGATAAGGAGGAGTCCGCGGAGCTTCATAGTGGCTACAGGATAGCCCGACTCTGCTTACCTAATCAAGGTGGCTTATTGAGGTGGAATCAAGGTCCCCGAGAAGATCTGCCAAGCAAGAGCGGATTTAGCAACGAGTGAGAGCGTTATATAAGTCTTCTCGCCGCGCAAATAATCTGACCATTTTCCAACCTTCTTATATTGAAGGTATTGAACAACGGCGAAGGTATTGAAGAGAAGAAATATTGAGAAGACGATGCCGTAAACAAATGCAGGAGCTTTGGTATCTCCTGGGCCACCGATTGCAAGAACATAGAAGACGAGCGCAATCCAAGGAACCGCGCCTGCAATACATCCGAAGATAAATGGTAGCCAGCCACCATTACCTGGTTGCTCATACTTCTCTTGCAACCAACCGAAGAGAATCATCGAAGCGTTAACGCCAAAGAGAGAGATGATGGCGACGACATCAGAAACTCCAGTGATGAGCGCAATCAGAACAATCATCACTGATGAGCTAATTGAGTATTCAACCCAGCGGAAGTAGTTGCGTTGCGCAGCAAGGCCTGCGCTATAGCGACCAAAGAACTGTGGGCTAGCAACTAAGAAGTGGAAGAAGGCAGAGAGGCCCAGGAATATGGCAACAGTGATTCCGATGGGCGCATCAAGCAGAGTGACAGGTTCCGCAAAATCACTTCCCGGAGGTCCTGCCGCGTAACGGGCAACGATGGGCAATGTGAAGTCGCTGGAGAGGATAAGTACCACCACCATTTGAACAAGGTGGAAGAAGCCAGCGATGAGGTTGTAATTACGAATCTTCTTAGTGTTAATCTCTTTTGCCATGGATAAAGGCTACAAGTGATACTCGAGAAACATCGGTTAGAGGACCGGCAAGTACCGATCTAATTCATAAGCGCTGACCTGGCGGCGGTAGTCCTGCCACTCAGAGCGCTTATTGCGCAAGAAGTATTCAAAGACATGCTCGCCTAAGGTCTGGCGCACAAGTTCGCTCTTCTCCATAACGGTGATCGCCTCTTCTAAATTAGATGGCAGCAGCTGCTTATCGGTCGATGGTTCAAGAACGTACTTCTCTTCGATGCCCTTAAGGCCAGCGGCTAACATCACTGCAAATGAAAGATATGGGTTGCAGGCAGAATCTGGAGAACGGAGTTCGATACGGGTCGAGTTCTCTTTCTGCGGCTTGTACATAGGAATACGCACTAGCGCTCCGCGATCGTTATGTCCCCAGTTGATAATGGATGGGGCTTCTCCCCCGCCCTGCAAGCGCTTATATGAATTCACCCATTGATTTGTGACGGCGGTGATTTCAGCAGCGTGCTTCAAGATGCCGGCAATAAATTGGCGACCGATAACAGAGAGATTGAGTTCGGCCTTATCGTCATAGAAGGCATTCTTTTCACCAGCAAAGAGCGATACGTGTGTGTGCATTCCTGAGCCAGGATGTTCGGTAAATGGCTTAGGCATAAAGGATGCGAAGAACCCTTGGTTAAGCGCAACCTCTTTAATGACATGTCTAAAGGTCATGATGTTATCTGCAGTGCTCAAAGCATCTGCATAGCGCAGATCAATCTCTTGTTGGCCAGGTGCGCCTTCGTGATGGCTAAATTCAACGGATACGCCCATCGCTTCCAGCAAGGTAATTGCTTGGCGGCGGAAGTCATGTCCTACAACTGCAGGAGTGTGATCAAAGTAGCCGCCTTGATCAACAGGTACTGGCGCTACACCTTTTTCGGGTTGTGATTTAAAGAGGAAGAATTCAATCTCTGGATGGGTGTAACAGGTGTAACCCATCTTGGCGGCCTTATCTAAGGTGCGCCGCAGAACATTGCGCGGGTCAGCAGGTGAAGGTTCACCGTTAGGCAAAGTGATGTCGCAGAACATACGAGCTGCGCCTTGCGCTTCTGCGCGCCACGGCAAGATTGTGAAGGTTGCAGGATCTGGCTTTGCCAACATATCTGATTCAAGTTCGCGGGCGAAACCTTCAATGGCAGATCCATCAAAACCAATGCCTTCAGCAAAAGCGTTATCAAGCTCTGCCGGTGCAATAGCTACAGATTTTAGAGTGCCGAGAATGTCGGTAAACCAAAGTCGGATAAAGCGGATATCGCGTTCTTCAATGGTGCGAAGGACAAACTCTTCTTGCTTGCTGATCTGCTCGTTCTGTGGGGACATGTGCCCCATCGTGCCAAAGTGAAGTTACGGTAGTGTTACAGAATTAGAGTTCGCGCCACTTACTAGTCATCGGAAGCCTGCGATCCTTGCCAAAAGCCCGCTGAGAAACCTTGGTGCCAGGCGGGTACTGCCGGCGCTTGTATTCGGCGCGGTCGACTAGGCCAATAACGCGCATGACCAACTCTTTATCAAAGCCAGCTGCAATCAAGGCATCGCGCCCCAAATCGTCATCGACATAGGCCTTAAGGACTTGATCAAGAATTTCATATTCTGGAAGTGAATCTGAATCTTTTTGATCTGGGCGCAGCTCAGCAGATGGTTCTTTGGTAATTGAATTCTCTGGAATAGGTGGAGTCTCACCCGCGTCACGTGCGACTTGGTTGCGCCAACGAGAGAGCGCCCAGACATCGGTCTTGTAAATATCTTTAATGGGCGCATAGCCACCGACAGCATCGCCATACAAAGTTGAATAGCCGCAGGCGAGCTCTGATTTATTACCTGTTGCCAAGACCAGGTGGCCCTCTTGATTAGAAAGGCCCATCAAGGTTGTGCCGCGAACGCGTGCCTGCACATTCTCTTCTGCTAAACCAGTCAGTGAAAGTTCCTTGATGTAGGCATCGACCATCTTATGAATCTCAACGACCCTAAATCCCAGGCCAGTGTTGGCTGCCATCTGGCGAGCATCGGCAAGTGAATGCTCAGATGAATACTTACTTGGCATTCCAACCCCGTGGACTCGATCTGGGCCGAGCGCATCGACTGCAAGAGCTGCAACTAGCGCTGAATCAATACCGCCAGAGAGGCCAACTAGTACAGAGGTAAATCCATTCTTGGCAACGTAATCGCGCAAGCCCACAACGATGGCGTTCCAGATTTCTTCTTCATCACCGAGGCGATGTGCAATTCCGGGCACCAAGCTTCGCTCGAGAGAAACTTCATCCTCAGAGATGACCACATCTGGCGTTGAGGTGCGAGTTGTCACATCAATATCCACCAACATAATTCCATCTTCAAATTGCGGAGCACGTGCAATGACATCGCCTGCGGCATTCACGACGATGCTGTCGCCATCAAAGACCAAGTCATCTTGGCCACCCGTCATATTGACGTAGACAAGTGGCGCTGCTGCCTGGCGAGCGCGCCCGGTAACAAGTGAAAGTCTGATGTCATCTTTATTGCGTTCATAGGGAGATCCATTAGGCACAATGACTAGCCCAGGCTTGCGGGCGGCTAACTGCGCTGTGATTCCACCATCTATCCAGAGATCTTCACAGATGGCGATTCCGACATCGACGCCATGGATGCGCACGACCAAGGTTTCGCTTCCTGGTGCAAAATTTCGGTATTCGTCAAAGACTCCGTAGTTAGGCAGGTGGCACTTGGCATAGCTTGCTTTGACCGCGCCACCATAGATAACAGCAACCTTGTTCTGTGGCTTTCCGGCGCCATCAGTTGTCACAACTTGATCGAGGTATCCGACGATGGCAACGATGCTGGGATCTATCTCGGTAGCAAGCTGTGCCAGCGCCGCACGGCTAGCCTGTTGGAATGATGGGCGTAGCGCTAAATCTTCAACGGGATAACCGGTCAGCACCATCTCAGGAAAGATTGCAATCTGCGCACCTTGCGCCGCGGCGGCAGCAACGCCGTCCTTAATTAAGGCAGCGTTACCAACCAGGTCGCCCACAGTGGGATTGACCTGAGCAAGTGCTACTCGCAACTTCATAGTTCAAGAGTATCGGGAGTAGCATTGGTGTCGACCCGGGGACCGCATGGCTTCGAGGCAGGAGAAATATGAGTACTTCAACCACCCTTTATGGCGGGGCTGTGCACCGTCGCGTCACCATCCTCGATCTGCGCGCTGCTAAAGAGCGCGGCGAGAAATGGGCGATGCTCACTAGCTACGAACAGATGACTGCGGCGATCTTCGATGAAGCCGGCATCCCCGTACTTCTAGTCGGCGATAGCGCCGGCAATAATTTCTTGGGCGAAGAGAACACCATCCCCGTCACCGTCGATGAATTGATTCCGCTGACTCGCGCAGTTGTGCGCGGTTCCAAGCGCGCACTTGTTGTGGCCGACCTTCCCTTTGGTTCTTATGAATCCTCCCCCGAACAAGCACTTGCTACATCTTCTCGCTTCTTTAAAGAGGCCGGTGCCATGGCGGTCAAACTCGAGGGCGCACATTTGGCAACGGTAGAGAAACTAACCGCCGCCGGAATTCCGGTGATGGGCCATCTCGGCCTTACCCCACAATCACTTCATCAATTGGGCGGCTATCGAGTGCAGGGTCGTACCGATGGCGATGCGATTGTGGAAGCAGCGATTGCCCTTGAAAAAGCGGGGGCCTTTGCCATTGTTCTTGAACTGGTTCCCGCCGATCTAGCTTCACGAATTTCGAAAGTTTTGACTGTTCCAACCATTGGCATTGGCGCCGGAACCGACTGCGATGCGCAGGTACTTGTCTGGACAGATATGGCAGGCCTTACTGCCAATCCACCCAAGTTGGCCAAGGCCTATCGCAATCTTCGAAAAGAACTCATGGGCGCTGCCCAAGAATTTGCAGAAGAAGTTCGCTCCGGAAAGTTCCCCACGGAGAGTCAGACCTTCCACTAGTTTTAAGCCGTGGCGAAATTTGCGATTGACCTCACTCCGCTTAAAAAGTACCCCGATTTCCGAAATTTATGGACCGCAGGGCTGATTTCCTACTTCGGTTCGATGATTACCTTCGTCGCACTCCCCTTTCAACTCAAAGAGTTGACCGGTTCGTACTTGGCAGTTGGGTTGTTGGGCGCCGTCGAAGTGATTCCGTTGATCGCCTTTGGACTCTATGGCGGAGTACTTGCCGATTCCGTTGATCGCAAGAAGATGGTCTGGGCAACCGAAGCCGGCGCCCTCATCCTGGTGGCGATACTTCTTGGAAACTCACTTCTTCCAAACCCATCCATCGCAGTTATCTACATCGTGGCCGCCCTCTTTGCCGTGGTCAACGGTCTGCAACGCCCCAGCATGGATGCGATGTTGCCGCGGCTGGTCAGCCATGAAGATCTTCCGGCAGCTAGCGCCCTCTTAAGTCTGCGTTGGCAGTTAGGTGTCATCGTCGGACCCACTATTGGCGGAATCATCTTCGCAACATTTTCAATCACTGTTGGTTTCGGTTTAGATATCGCAACATATTTAGTATCACTTGCATTCTTAGCAAGAGTGCGTGCAATACCTCCTATAAAGGAGGCCGAAAAGCCATCTCTGGCAGCGTTATTCGATGGTGTGAAATACGCCTTCCGTCGCAAAGATTTATTAGGTACGTACATCATTGATCTCGCTGCAATGACACTCGCGATGCCGATGGCGCTCTATCCATTCTGGGCAGATGAACTGCAGGCCCCTTGGGCGCTTGGAATGTTCTATGCCGCCATCACTGTCGGATCTGTTGTCGTCACTCTGACCTCCGGATGGATTCGCACCTACCGCTTTCATGGCCGCGCCGTAATTTTGGCGGCGATGGGATGGGGGCTAGCGATCGCAGCATCCGGTCTGAGTAACTCGCTGATCATCGTCTTGTTCTGTCTGACAGTTGCTGGGGCATCGGACATGGTCAGCGCCCTCTTTCGCGGAGCAATTTGGAATCAGACCATCCCCGATGAACTTCGGGGCCGCCTTGCTGGCATCGAACTACTTTCATATTCGGTCGGGCCCTTACTTGGACAACTTCGCGCCGCATCTGTGGCCTCTGCTACCACTTTGTCCTTTTCGGTAACTTCTGGAGGGCTGATGTGCGTCGTTGTCGTCGCATTTCTGGCGCTTTTTCTCCCGAAAATGTGGAAATACGACGTCCAAACCAACGAATTTGCCGTTCGAGAGCGGGAAATTCGAAAAAATCGGGAGCTCTCGTGATTTTTTCGCCAAAATGCGGGTGCAGAAGTAATTTTTACATCGAAAATTCCCTTAACAGCATAGAAAATTTGCAAAAATAATTAGCGACACGCACTGCAATTTTTCTCACAATGTAGTGGCATTTTTTTACATATTCAGTCACACTTATCCACGAAACAGGTTTGGGTGACGGATCCGAACCCTTCCGATTAGGAGATAAACACATGGCTGCAGCTAAGAAATCTGCTCCAAAGAAGCGCAAGAAGGCTGCTGCACCAGCAGCACCTAAGAAGCGTCGCAAGAAGGCTGCTGCACCAGCAGCTGCTCCAAAGAAGCGTCGCAAGAAGGCAGCTGCTAAGAAGGCTGCTCCAAAGCGTCGTAAGAAGGCAGCTGCAAAGAAGGCAGCTCCAAAGCGTCGTAAGAAGGCAGCAGCTAAGAAGGCTGCTCCAAAGCGCCGCAAGAAGAAGGCAGCAGCTCCAGCAGCTGCTCCAAAGCGCCTCCGTCGCAAGAAGGCAGCAGCTAAGTAATTCATTACTTATAAAAAACCCCGCCAGGCAACTGGCGGGGTTTTTTATTGCTTGAAAATATTCCTCAGCTGATTAATCCTTTGAGCTAATCCTCTAA
>CAMDBB010000008.1 GCA_945889195.1 Bifidobacterium breve | reverse complement strand
GGCGAAGTAAAGAAGCCAGAGACAATCAACTACCGCACACTCAAGCCAGAGAAGGACGGACTCTTCGACGAGAAGATCTTCGGACCAACTCGTGACTGGGAATGTTATTGCGGTAAGTACAAGCGCGTTCGATTCAAGGGAATCATCTGCGAGCGTTGCGGTGTTGAAGTAACACGTGCAAAGGTTCGTCGCGAACGTATGGGACACATCGAGCTTGCAGCTCCTGTAACCCACATCTGGTACTTCAAGGGAGTTCCTTCACGCCTTGGCTACCTACTCGACCTTGCTCCTAAGGATCTTGAGAAGGTTATCTATTTCGCCGCTTACATGATCACAGAAGTTGATGCTGAAGCTCGCGAAGAAGATATGCCACAGCTCGAGAAGAAGCTCGCAAATGATCGCAAGAAGATCGAAACAAAGCGCGATGTTGATCTTGATGCACGCACCAAGAAGCTCGAGGCAGATATTGCTGAACTCGAAGCCGATGATGCGAAGTCAGATGTAAAGCGCAAGGTTCGTGAATCTGCAGAGCGCGAGCTCAAGTCAATCCGCGAGCGTTCAGAGCGCGAACTCACACGTCTCGAAGATGTCTGGTCACGCTTTAAGAACCTCAAGGTTCAAGATCTCGAAGGTGATGAGAACCTTTACCGTGAAATGCGTGACCGTTACGGCATGTACTTCAAGGGAGATATGGGCGCTGCTGCAATTAAGCGTCGCCTCGAAACTTTCGATCTCGAAACTGAACATGCAATGCTTACTGACCTTTCAGAAAATGGAAAGGGTGCAAAGAAGACTCGTGCTATCAAGCGCCTCAAGGTCGTCAATGCATTCATGACAACGAGCAACCACCCAGCATCCATGGTTCTCGATTGCGTACCGGTTATCCCACCTGATCTGCGCCCAATGGTTCAGCTCGATGGTGGACGCTTTGCGACATCAGATCTCAACGATCTCTATCGCCGCGTTATCAACCGTAACAATCGTTTGAAGCGTCTTGCTGATCTCGGTGCTCCAGAAATTATCGTTAACAACGAAAAGCGTATGTTGCAGGAAGCTGTAGATGCGTTGTTCGACAACGGTCGTCGTGGTCGCCCAGTAACTGGCCCAGGAAACCGTGCACTGAAGTCACTTTCAGACATGCTCAAGGGTAAGCAGGGACGTTTCCGTCAGAACTTGCTCGGAAAGCGCGTTGACTACTCAGGTCGTTCAGTAATCGTTGTTGGTCCACAGTTGAAGTTGCACCAGTGCGGTCTGCCTAAGCAGATGGCGCTCGAACTCTTCAAGCCATTCGTAATGAAGCGTCTTGTAGATCTTAACCACGCGCAGAACATTAAATCTGCAAAGCGCATGGTTGAACGTGCTCGTCCAGTTGTATGGGATGTCCTCGAAGAAGTTATCGCCGAGCATCCAGTACTACTGAACCGCGCTCCTACACTTCACCGTTTAGGTATCCAAGCATTCGAACCACAGCTGGTTGAAGGTAAGGCAATTCAGATTCACCCTCTCGTATGTACAGCATTTAACGCTGACTTCGACGGTGACCAGATGGCTGTCCACCTTCCACTCTCTGCTGAAGCACAAGCTGAAGCTCGTATCTTGATGTTGTCTTCAAATAACATCTTGTCACCAGCTAACGGTCGTCCAATCACATCTCCTACACAGGACATGGTTCTTGGTCTCTATTACTTGACCATGGAACGCATCGGTGAACTCGGCGAAGGCCGCGCATTTGGATCTGTTGCAGAAGCGATCATGGCTCATGATCAGCACTCTGTTTCACTCCAGGCAAAGATCAAGATTCGCGTCAAGGGAGAAACTCTTGAGACAACAATCGGTCGCGCACTCTTCAATGAAGCCCTCCCTGCTGATTTCCCATTCATTGATCACGATGTCACCAAGAAGGCTCTCGGTGCAATCGTCGACAAGCTCGCTGAGTTCTATCCAAAGGTCACCGTTGCTGCAACGCTTGATGCGTTGAAGTCACTTGGTTTCCACTGGGCAACACGTGCAGGCGCAACAATCGGTATCGAAGATGTTGTAACCCCACCACGTAAGCGTGAAATCCTCGACGGCTACGAAACACAGGCTGACAAGGTTCAATCACAGTACGAAAAGGGTCTCATCACAGATGACGAGCGTCGCCAAGAGCTCATCGAAATCTGGACTAAGGCAACAGCTGAAGTTGGTAAGGCGATGGAAGATAACTTCCCACGCGTCAACCCAGTATGGATGATGGTTTATTCAGGTGCTCGCGGAAATATGATGCAGATTCGTCAGATTGCAGGTATGCGCGGACTCGTGGCTAACCCAAAGGGTGAAATTATTCCTCGCCCAATTAAGTCCAATTTCCGTGAAGGCTTGTCAGTTCTTGAGTACTTCATCTCTACACACGGTGCACGTAAGGGTCTTGCAGATACAGCGCTTCGTACCGCTGACTCTGGTTACCTCACACGTCGTCTCTGCGACGTTGCACAGGATGTAATCATTCGCGAAGAAGATTGCGGAACCGATCGTGGTCTCGTACTTCCAATCGCACTACGTCAGCAAGCTGGCAACCTTGTTAAGCACGATCACGTTGAAACATCTGTTTACGGCCGTACTTTGGCTGATGACATTGAAATCAATGGCGAAGTACTTGCTAAGGCTGGCTCAGATCTTGGAGACCGAGTTATCGATGCACTTATTGCTGCAGGCGTTGACGAAGTAAAGATTCGCTCAGTTCTCACTTGCGATAGCAAGGTCGGACAGTGCGCAGCTTGCTACGGTCGCTCACTTGCTGCAGGTCAACTCGTTGCAGTTGGTGAAGCAGTCGGAATTATCGCAGCGCAGTCAATCGGTGAACCAGGTACACAGCTCACAATGCGTACCTTCCACACCGGTGGCGTTGCAGGTGATGACATCACTCACGGTCTTCCACGTATCGTCGAGCTCTTCGAAGCGCGTACACCTAAGGGTGTTGCGCCAATCGCAGAAGCTGCAGGCGTTGTGTCATTCCGCGAAGATGCAAAGGGTAAGAAGATCATCGTTACCCCAGATGATGGTGGCGAAGAAGTTGCTTACCCAATCACACGCCGTCAGAAGCTACTTGTAGAAGAAGGAACTCGCGTTGAAGTAGGCCAGAAGATGGTCGTCGGCGCTATTGATCCAAAGCAGGTACTTCGTATTCTCGGACCACGTGCAACTCAGGTTCACTTGGTTAACGAGATTCAATCTGTTTACCGCTCACAGGGCGTAGGCATTCACGATAAGCACATCGAAGTAATTGTTCGCCAGATGCTCAAGCGCATCACAGTTCTTGAAGCTGGCGATACTGAAATGCTTCCAGGTGAACTCGTAGAACGTGGACGCTTCGAAGCTGAAAACCGTCGCGTTGTGACAACCGGTGGCAAGGCTGCATCTGGTCGCCCAGAACTTCTGGGTATCACCAAGGCATCTCTTGCGACCGAATCATGGTTGTCAGCGGCTTCATTCCAAGAAACAACTCGCGTACTTACAGACGCTGCGCTCTCTGAGAAGTCAGATCCACTTCTCGGTCTTAAGGAGAACGTCATCATCGGTAAGTTGATTCCTGCAGGTACAGGCCTTGCCCGTTACCGCAATATCCGAGTTGAGCCAACGGAAGAAGCGAAGGCAGCGGTCTACGCAGCCTACGATGAATATGACTTCACTCCATTTGATCAACAGGGTTCAGGTGAAGCTGTTCGTCTCGATGAAGTCGAGATTCCTCGATAACTTAAGTTATAGAGAAGAGCCCGTCCGCGTTAATTCGCAGACGGGCTCTTTTTTGTCAGATAGAGTTGGCACATGGCAAAGGTTGTAATTGAAGGTGACGAGCTCATTCTCCAACTCTCATTCTGGGAGAAGATGGGGGCCCTGCACTCATCACCACGGGCTGCGCGTTCTGCACTCACTAGCGTTGAATCCGTAGAACAGCTCTGGCGATCTGATGTCCTACGTGGAATAAGAGCCCCAGGTACTGCCTTTCCTTATGTGGTGCTCTTGGGCACCTTGCGAGGTCGTAGATATAAGGATTTCGTGGCGATGAAGGGGCGTGGCCAGGGCTGCGTTCTGACCTTTGCCAGTGGCCCCTTTGAGCGCTGGATCTTCACCATCCGCCAGCCTGAAAGCGAGCTAGCTGGGCTACTTTCGCCCGCATAAAGGAAGTGATGAGCCCCACCCGTGGGGAGGCCGACTCGATTTCACAGAGAGTGGGTTTTGCCCATAAGGTTGCCCTGCTTTCTCCCCGAAGCGCTCATTCTGGTAGACCCTCTCAATTCAAGGAGTATGCGTGCCCGCGTCTGGTCGTTTTTACGCTGAAGGTGATGGCTTCGTCCCACCAAGCACAAATGACTTTAATCTCCCACCAATTTTTGAATCAATCGAATGGCTAACCAAGCCAGTTCTCCTCGTTTTTCTCTCAGTAATTCTCGTTTCAGTCTTCTTCATCCTCTCTGCACGTAAAGCTGCAGTCGTTCCTTCAAAACTGCAATTTGCGGGTGAGAGCGTGTACGCCTTCGTTCGTAATGACCTTGCTCGTGACGTCATTGGCCACGAATTCATGCGCTTTGTTCCATATCTATTCACTCTCTTTACCTTTGTATTAACCAATAACATCTTCGGAATTGTTCCGTTCCTACAATTTCCTGCGATGTCACACGTGGCATTCCCGTATGTACTTGCCATCTTTACCTTCTGCGTATTCCACTACGTGGGTATTCGCAAGAAGGGGCTCGGTAAGTACCTGAAAGAGATTGCCTTTATGCCTGGGGTTCCCAAGCCGGTTTATATCTTGCTCACCCCCATTGAGATTGCAACTTTCTTCTTGGTTCGCCCGCTAACGCTCTCATTACGTTTATTTGCAAATATGTTCGCTGGCCACTTGTTATTGCTGGTCTTTATCATGGGTGGCGACTACATGCTTCGCGATGAACATTTGATCATGAAGCTCTTTAGCCCCTTCTCATTTACTTTTGGTATTGCCCTTACATTCTTCGAATTTATGGTGCAATGCCTGCAGGCGTACATATTTACCCTGCTCACAGCTCTCTACATCGCCGGCGCCCTTGCCGACGAGCACTAGCAAGAAAATAACGCAATAACCTAATGAAAGGGTAATAAAAAATGACAGGCACACTCAACCTGGTCGGTTTTGGCCTATCAGCAATTGGTCCAGCAATTGCAACAGGAATGATCTTCGCTGCGTATATCAACGGCGTAGCTCGTCAGCCAGAAGCGCGTAGCGTGCTCCAGCCAATCGCGTTCCTAGGATTCGCGCTCGCTGAAGCTCTTGCACTCTTCGGTCTCGTTCTCGCATTCGTCCTCTAATTAGTTCAGATTAAATAGAGACAACAATGCGCTCAATTAATTTGCTCGCTGGGGGAGAAGAGCTCAACCCACTGGTTCCGCACACTGCTGAACTTATTGTGGGAGCAATCGCCTTCACCCTCCTCTTTCTGGTCTTGCGTAAGGCGGTTGTGCCTAAGTTTGAAAAGGCATTTACCGAACGAACACAAGCAATCGAAGGTGGCATCGAGCGCGCCGAAAAGGCACAGCTCGAGGCGCAGCGCGCGCTCGTTCAATACAACGAACAACTTTCATCTGCACAGGGTGAGGCTGCAAAACTTCGTGATGATGCACGTATTCAAGGTGCTGCAATCCTCGAAGAACTTCGCGCTAAGGCGCAAGAGGAGGCCAATCGCATTACTGCTGCAGCACACGCATCCATTGAGGCAGAGCGCCAACAAGCAGTGACATCTCTTCGCAATGAAGTTGGCGCACTTGCTGTTGAACTCGCTTCAAAGATTGTCGGGGAAGCTCTAGAAGACCAGGCCCGTCAATCACGGATTGTGGACCGCTTCATCGAAGACCTCGAGAAGTCCCAGAAGAACTAGAAAAGTAAGTAGGAGAATCAGTTGAGAGTCCATCTCGGAGGAAGCAGTCGTCAGTCACTTGTGGCTGCACGCGCAAAGCTTGACGCTGCCGTAAAGGGCGCAAGCGCTGCCAGCGCCTCCGAACTTTCCTCTGAACTCTTCTTCGCAGCAGATGTATTTGCTAAAAACACTTCTCTTCGCCGCGCCTTTGCAGATCCATCCCGCGATGCATCCGCCAAAGGCGCTCTCGTCAAGGAGCTATTTGGCAAGAGCGTTGGCGCTGCAACTGTTGCCCTACTTACTGATGTTTCAACGCTTCGTTGGTCTGCCGGAGGCGACATTGTTCATGTCCTCGAGCAGCTAGCCATTGAAGCCGAGGCATCATCTGCCAATATTGCAGGCGAACTAGATCGCGTTGAAGATGAGCTATTCGAAACTTCACGCGTCATCGCCGAAAACTTTGAGCTCCGAAAAGCGCTTGTCGGTACTGGAAATACTGATGCTAAATCAGCTCTTATTGCAGAAGTTCTCTCAAAGAAGGCTGCGGCATCAACTATTAAGTTGGCTGTGGCGTTAATTTCACACCTTCGGGGTCGCAGTATCGAAGCTGGCTTTAACGATTATCTCTTCGGTCTTGCAAACCGACGTAATCGCCTTATTGCAAATGTGCGTGTTGCAACTGCAATCTCAGATTCACAGAAAACTCGTCTGGCATCGGCCATTGAATCGCTGGTTGGGCAACCAATCCGCGTCAACATTCAGGTTGATCCATCAATTATTGGTGGAGCATCTGTGAAGTTTGCAGACGAACTTGTAGATGGAAGCGTTTCAAATCGACTTGCAGGTGCCGGACGTGCACTTGCTGGAAACAAATAAAGGGGAAACTCATGGCAGAGCTCAAGATCCAACCGAATGAAATTCGGGATGCCTTAGCGAATTTCGTTAAGTCATACGATCCAGGCACCGCGGCTCGTGACGAGGTCGGAACAGTTAGCCAGGCAGGCGATGGAATCGCTCGCGTTGAAGGACTTCCTTCAACAATGGCTAACGAACTACTTCAGTTCGAGAACGGAACGTTAGGTCTGGCACTTAACCTCGACGTGCGCGAAATTGGTGTTGTTATCTTGGGTGACTACGCAGGAATTGAAGAAGGAACCTCTGTACGTCGTACAGGTGAAGTTCTCTCTGTTCCAGTCGGAGATGGATTCCTCGGTCGCGTTGTTGACCCACTCGGTCGACCAATTGATGGCAAGGGCGAAATTAAGCCAGATGCACGTCGTGCCCTAGAACTTCAGGCCCCTTCAGTAGTTCAGCGCCAACCTGTTAAAGAGCCAATGGCAACAGGTATCAAGGCAATCGATGCAATGACAGCTATTGGTCGCGGACAGCGCCAGCTCATCATCGGTGACCGTCAGACAGGTAAGACTGCGGTTGCAATCGACACAATTATTAACCAGCGCGAAAACTGGCTCACCGGCGATAAGAAGAAGCAGGTTAAGTGCATCTACGTCGCTATTGGTCAGAAGGGTTCAACAATCGCATCTGTAAGAGGTGCACTTGAAGAAGCCGGCGCAATGGAATACACAACAATCGTCGCATCCCCTGCATCAGATCCAGCAGGCTTTAAGTACCTCGCTCCTTACACCGGTTCTGCAATTGGCCAGCACTGGATGTATAACGGCGAGCACGTTCTTAGCGGCTTTGATGATCTTTCGAAGCAGGCTGAGGCATATCGTTCAGTCTCACTTCTTCTTCGCCGTCCACCAGGTCGCGAAGCGTACCCAGGAGACGTCTTCTACTTACACTCACGTTTGCTAGAGCGTTGTGCAAAGCTCTCAGATGAACTCGGTGGCGGCTCAATGACTGGTCTTCCAATCATTGAAACTAAGGGAAATGACGTTTCAGCCTTTATTCCTACAAACGTTATTTCGATTACTGACGGACAGTGCTTCCTTGAAACAGACCTCTTTAACGCAGGCGTTCGCCCAGCGATTAACGTAGGTATCTCAGTTTCTCGCGTTGGTGGTTCTGCGCAGACTAAGGCGATGAAGAAGATTGCTGGTCGTCTTCGTCTTGACCTTGCACAGTTCCGAGAGCTCGAAGCATTCGCAGCTTTTGGTTCAGATCTCGATGCAGCATCAAAGGCTCAGCTAGAGCGTGGTGCGCGTATGGTCGAGCTCTTGAAGCAAGGTCAGTACTCACCATTCTCACTTGAGAAGCAGATCGCTTCAATTTGGGCAGGAACAACGGGCAACCTTGACTCTGTTCCAGTTGCAGATATCCGTCGCTTCGAAGCTGAATTCATCGACTTCCTCTCTCGCGAGCGTAAGGAAATCATGACAACAATCTCTGAGACCAAGGTTCTCGAAGATGAAACCGTTGCAAAGCTCCAGGCTGCAATCGATGACTTTAAGAAGATCTTTAAATCATCTGCAGCAGCTGTCCCTGGTAATGAGGAAGATCCACTCGAGGGTGAACTCCAAGAGCAGATCGTGGCGGTGAAGAAGTAACCCATGGGTGCTCAACTCCGCATATATCGCCGACGGATGCGTTCCGTTAAAGCGACTAAGAAGATTACGAAGGCTATGGAGCTCATCTCCGCCTCTCGTATCGTCAAGGCGCAACAACGCGTATCTGCATCGACCCCATATGCAAATGAGTTAACTCGTGCGGTATCTGCTGTGGCCTCATACTCAACAGTGGTCCACCCGTTGACTACACCTCGTTCAAACCCACGTCGCGCAGCAGTACTCATCATCACTGCAGACCGCGGTATGGCTGGTGCTTACTCAACTAATGCGATTAAGGAAGGCGAGCAGCTTGGCGCTCTTCTGCGTGAACGCGGACTCTCTGTTGCCAGCTACCTCGTCGGTCGCAAGGCTTATAACTATTACAAGTTCCGTGATCGTGCGATTGCTGCATCATGGACAGGATTCTCAGATAATCCAACATATGAAAATGCTAAGGAAGTGTCAGAAGCTCTCCTTAAAGCTTTCGTTGATGGATCAGATGGTGATAGTGGAGTCGATGAAATCCATATCATCTTCACAAAGTTCCGTTCAATGCTTACTCAAGAAGCAACAGCAAAGCGCATGATTCCGCTTGAAGTTGTTGAATCTGATCAAGCACCAGTATCTGGAATCCTCCCAGAATATGAATTTGAACCTAATCCAGCAGAGGTTCTCAACGCTCTGCTACCTCGATATATCGAAGCCCGAATCTTCAACGCGATGTTGCAATCAGCTGCCTCTGAGCATGCTGCTCGTCGTCGCGCTATGAAGTCAGCAACTGACAATGCTGATGAGTTAATCAAGTCGCTTACCCGACTTGCGAACGCTGCCCGTCAAGCAGAAATTACCCAGGAAATCAGTGAAATTGTTGGCGGCGCAGATGCGTTGGCCTCAGCTAGTGCAGGGAGTGAATGATGTCAGCAACAGGTAAAGGCCGCGTAGCCCGAGTTATTGGACCGGTGGTGGATATTGAATTCCCCGCAGATTCAATGCCTTCGATCTTTAACGCGCTTCACGTAGAGACCACCATGAGTGGCACTACTCGTACCTTGACCCTCGAAGTAGCGCAGCACATTGGTGACAACCTCGTGCGCGCAATCTCGATGCAACCAACGGATGGAATGGTGCGCGGTGCTGAAGTAACAGATACCGGTTCAGCCATCTCTGTTCCAGTCGGTGACGTCACAAAGGGCCACGTCTTCAACACTCTCGGAGAATCCCTCGACGTTCCAACTTCATCTCTTGATATCAAGGAGCGTTGGTCAATTCACCGTAACGCACCTGCATTCGATCAGCTAGAGTCAAAGACTGAAATGTTCGAAACAGGTATCAAAGTTATCGACCTACTTACACCTTATGTAAAGGGTGGAAAGATCGGTCTCTTCGGTGGTGCAGGTGTAGGTAAGACTGTTCTTATCCAGGAAATGATTTATCGCGTAGCTGAAAACTTCGGTGGTGTATCTGTATTCGCCGGCGTTGGAGAACGTACACGTGAAGGTAACGACTTGTTCCTCGAAATGACCGAGACGGGCGTAATCAATAAGACCGCCTTGGTCTTCGGTCAGATGGATGAGCCACCTGGCACGCGTCTACGCGTTGCTCTTTCAGCGCTCACAATGGCTGAGTACTTCCGCGATGTACAGAAGCAGGACGTTCTCCTCTTCATCGATAACATCTTCCGCTTTACTCAGGCAGGTTCTGAAGTATCAACGCTTCTCGGCCGTATGCCATCTGCAGTGGGCTATCAGCCAACACTTGCAGATGAAATGGGTCAGCTTCAGGAGCGCATTACTTCAACGCGTGGTCACTCGATTACATCTATGCAGGCAATTTACGTTCCTGCAGATGACATCACTGACCCTGCTCCACACACAACATTCGCCCACTTGGATGCAACCACAGTGTTGTCTCGTCCGATTTCAGAGCTTGGTATCTACCCAGCTGTGGATCCGCTCGATTCATCATCTCGTATCCTCGATCCTCGCTACATCGGCGAGCACCACTTCCGTGTTGCTAACCGCATTAAGCAGATCTTGCAGCGCTACAAGGATCTCCAGGACATCATCGCAATTCTCGGTATCGATGAATTGTCTGAAGATGACCGCGTTCTCGTGGGTCGCGCACGTCGTATTCAGCGCTTCTTGTCACAGAACACATTCGTAGCAAAGGTCTTTACTGGCCTTGATGGTTCCTTTGTTCCTCTGACTGAAACTATCTCAGCCTTTGAAGCACTCGCTGATGGAAAGTATGACCATGTTCCAGAACAGGCTTTCTTTATGTGCGGTGGTCTCGACGATGTCGAGCGCAAGGCCGCAGAATTGGCAAAGAACTAAACCATGGCACTTCACGTCGCACTAGTATCGCCAACACAACAGGTGTGGACAGGCGAGGCAACTTTTGTCTCAGCTCGCACCACAGAAGGTGAGCTTGGAGTTCTTCCAGGCCACACACCTTTGTTTGGCGTACTAGTCGATGGAGCCGTCAGCATTAAAAGCTCTGATGGATCAATTAAGGAATTTAACGTCAGCGGAGGCTTCTTATCAGTCTCTAACGACCGCGTATCAATTCTTACTGAATCCGTAGGCTAAACGGATAAATAGCCAAATCGGACACCTCTGATTTGGCAATTCACCTCAAATTCATTCACAGGTGCTTGAGGGTCAGTATCTGCCGGAGTACTTTACGTTCAACCAAATTGGTTCTTCCCAGATAGGCAAGACTATGGACCTACGTGAAATCAATGAAAAGCGTTACGAAATTGCAGCAGGCCAGGCGTCAATGGTCATGCTCATTGGACTTTTTTCCAATGTAGGCATTTTCGCAATTACCGCATTTGCAGAACTTTCTTCTGATGGCCAAACTAGCTGGAAAATCATCGTGAGCATTATTGAAGCATTCTTCTTAGTGTTTGCAATGGGAGTCTTTGGGGATATCGCAGCATATGTTAAGGACATTCCAAAGAACGAAGATTCTCAGTGGAATCGAAATGCTCGCCAAGCACCCCCTCAGATTTTCATGGCGATCACAGCAGTTGGAGTCATCGCACTTTGGTACTTCCAGTTTATGGCAATAGGCGCTTAGAAAGCATCCAGTGAAATAGAGCTAGGGCAAATTGCCTCAGCTCTATTTCAATTTACCCAAGAATTATTCTCTAACTACCTTTGCGCCGAGGCTTACCAATTGCTCGGCGAAGTTTGGATATCCGCGATCGATATGGAATGCGCCATCGACGGTTGTTTCACCGTCAGATACGAGCGCTGCTAATACAAGACCGGCACCAGCACGGATATCGGTAGCTTCGACTGGGGCGCCAGATAGCTGTGGAATGCCGTCGATAGAGGCGTGGTGGCCATCTACAGTGATTTGAGCGCCTAATCGCATCAGTTCATTGACGAACATAAAGCGTGATTCAAAGACATTTTCAGTAACGATTGAGTGGCCTTCGGCGATTGCATTCATACCGATGATGAATGGCAGCAGGTCGGTGGCGAAACCTGGATAGGGAAGTGTTGCAACATCAATTGCCTTAGGGCGCTGGTTCATCTGCACGCGGATGCCGTTATGTATTGAAGTAATGATTGCGCCTGCAGAGGTTAACTTCTCAAGCATTACCTCCATGTAATCCGCGCGTCCACCATGAATGGTGATATCACCTTGTGTCATGGCAGCTGCAAATGCCCATGTGCCGGCGATGATGCGATCGGTGACTGTTGTGTGATCAGTCGGATAAAGTTCCTTCACACCGTAAATGGTGATTGTAGGAGTTCCGAGCCCTTCAATTTTTGCACCCATCCCAATAAGGAATTCACCGAGATCAACTAAGTCAGGTTCGCGTGCTGCGTTATCGATAATAGTCGTGCCCTTAGCAAGAACTGCGGCAGTCATGAGGTTTTCAGTTGCACCTACTGATGGGAAATCCAACTCAATAGAAGTTCCGGTAAGTCCCTTCGGCGCTTCGGCAATGACATATCCATGTTCGACATGTGCTTTAGCACCGAGAGATTCCAAACCCTTAATATGAAAATCTAAT
Organism: Bifidobacterium breve; assembly: GCA_945889195.1. GTDB lineage: Bacteria > Actinomycetota > Actinomycetes > Nanopelagicales > Nanopelagicaceae > Planktophila. Next base: position 46,782 of record CAMDBB010000008.1, on the reverse strand, counting down.
CCTCGTGAGCCGATGGCATCTCCACCAGGGAGTGCAACTTCTGCTTTTCCAACGCGAGCAACGAGTGGGCCAAGTACGTTAATTGATGCGCGCATCTTGCGAACCAGATCGTAATCAGCGCGGTGCAGGGGAGCAGCAGGAACGTCGATAGTGACGACAGAGCCTTCATGTTTGACGGTGCAGCCAAGGCGAGTAAGAAGGTCAGCCATGATGTCCACATCAGCGATATCGGGAACGTTACGAATAGTCGTTGTACCGACTGCAAGCAGGGATGCAGCCATTAACTTAAGGACTGAATTCTTCGCCCCAGTAACGCTGACTTCGCCTTGGAGGCGGCATCCACCGGTGATTCTGAAGCGGTCTAGCTCTGCCGCTTTCGATGATGCCATATCTGAATACTACTTATAGGCTACGGACATGGTTAATTTAACGCGTATTTACACTAAGACAGGCGATGACGGCACTACCTCTCTCGGAGATATGAGCCGCACCTCTAAGAACGATCCTCGTCTTGAAGCGTATGCAACAGTTGATGAAGCAAACTCCACTATCGGAGTTGTCTTGGCAACTGATGAGCTAACCGATGATGTTCGCGCGCTCTTGGTGCGCATTCAAAATGATCTCTTCGATGTAGGCGCAGATCTATGTACACCGGTCGTAGATGCACCGGCATTTGAACCACTTCGCGTCTTGGAATCTCAGGTGACATATCTAGAAGCTCAGATAGATCACTACAACAAAGATTTAGAAGCGCTACGTTCATTTGTGCTTCCTTCAGGCACACCTGCAGCAGCTCACTTACATGTTGCTCGCACTGTTGTGCGTCGCGCAGAGCGTCGTACCTGGGCTGCGATCCACGCATTTGGCGGAGGAGTTAATCCTTTAACTGCAAAGTATCTCAACCGTTGCTCTGACCTACTCTTTGTACTTGCTCGCCATGCCAATAAAAGCATCGGCGATCAGTTGTGGGTTCCGGGAGCTAACCGCTAAGAGAAACTCTTAAGATGCGCGCGAGCTGCGCTCTCTTCTTCAGGAAAGACAAAGATGCGAGGACCATCATTGGTCTGAGTCAGCGTTGCTCTGATTTTTACCGCTAGTAACTTCTGTCGCAGCATTTCGCCTTCAATATGATTACTTGGGCTGGCAACTGCCACTAGAGATCCATAATCACCTTCGCCGCCCTGCACTGCTCGACGAGCAATCAGAGATTTACCTGGCTTGGTCGCCCACTTGAGAATCAGGATGAGAAAGAGAACAACAGGAAAACCGGCCAAGCTCATAAAGAAGAGGTAGTTGTTGGTACCGCCCAGCATTAGCTCGGCACCCTCGTAAAGGTGACGGATGGATAACCAGAAGGCTTCTCTTCTTGATGGCAGACCACTTCGATACCAGTGATGTACTCCAGAGATGCCAAAGGCTCGGGTGAGATCAAAAGAATTGTCTTTATCTCTTTAGGTTTTGATGCTCCAGAGATAGTCTGAAGTGAGCCAATGACGCTCTTATCCTGGCCATAAACTCGTGAGTTAACTTCCCACCAACGACATCCTGGTTCAGATGCAACGAGGACTGCGCCACAGACAAACTTTGTGCATGCTTCTACTTGCGAAGCCAGAACGTTGCGAGCAGAGAGAATTCCAATCAACTCTTTGCTACTAGGTACCTTGGCATAGACACCTGATTCAATCGCAAAACCAGCAGGAGGCCACTTTGGTTTTGGCGACGGGGTCTTGCGCGCAGTCTTCTTCGGTTTTGGCTTTGGCTTAGGTTTGACGGTCGCCTTTGCAGTAGTAGTTGCCGTAGGTGATGCGCTCACGGTGGGTTTAGCGGTTGCCTTTGCTGTGCTCTTAACAGTTGGAGTAGGCGTCGGCTTCTTGGTTGCTGCAAGTGCGCTGCTTGATGAAGCGATTAGGGCTACAGAAATGAGGAGGGCTAGTTTCTTCACTGGCGCTCCCACTTAAAGCTACGAATTGCCCAGATAATTCCTACGACCAACCAGGCGCCGATAATGGCAAAGGTACGGCCAGTCTCCCAAGAGCCGGCAACTTCCTGTGCCGCAAAAGAATCCGGCAAGAAGACCGAACGTGCACCTTGGGTCATCCATTTCAAAGGAAAGATTGCGGCAACTTGTTGCATCCACTGTGGCAGATCGGTAAAGATAAAGAAGACGCCGCTAAAGAATTGCAGCACAATCACAACAGGTGAGACAACAGCAGATGCACCACGGCCAGTCTTTGGAACGTTAGAGAATGCAATACCGAGAATTGTTGAACAGGCGCTGCCGATGACAAGGAGAGCTAAGAGAATGAGCCACTTATCAGCGCTCGTTGGCAGATTAACGCCAAAGAAGGCAACGCCTGCGGTTAGCAATAAGAAGACTTGAACCAGCATGCTTAGCATTACCAATATGGATTTACCAATGAAGTAGCTGCTGGCCGGCATAGGAGTACCACGTAAGCGTTTTAACGTTCCGAAGTCACGTTCCATAGGAATCATGATGGCTAATTGTTGGAAGCCGGTATTAACCAGCCCGGAAGCAATCATGCCAGCGACGAAGTATTGGCTAAAAGTTACGCCTTCAGCAATCTGATTTGAAAAGACAGATCCAAAGATTGCCAAGAGAATAAGTGGAAAGAGCATTGTGAAGACAACTGATTCACGTTGACGCATAAATTGTCTAATCTCAAGGCCACCACGTTGAATACCGATTGAGAGCGCAGTTGGTTTACTCATTCGCGCCTCCAATCATCTCAAGATATATATCTTCGAGCGATGCGCGCTTGACGCTGAGCTCAGGAACTTCTCCCTTAAATCGAGAAGAAAGCTGTGAAACAAGTGCAGTGGGGTTCTCGCTCTTCTCAGATTTTGTCAATCCATCTTCGCGCCAAGTGACTGTGGCGAGAGAGGTGGCTCGCCCGCCAAGAAGTTCAGGTGTGGAGACTTCAATAATCTGTCCATGGTTAATGACAGCGACTCGATCAGCGAGAGCTTCTGCTTCATCGAGGTAGTGAGTGGTCAGCAAAATTGTGGCGCCTTCATCACGTAAGTTTCGAATCAGAGACCAGAAGGCGCGACGCGCTTCTGGGTCAAAACCAGTTGTCGGTTCATCAAGAAAAATCACCTCCGGGCTACCAATAATGCCGAGAGCGACATCGAGTCTGCGACGCTGTCCACCTGACAAGGTACGACCCAAAGCATCTACTTTTTCGCCTAATCCAACAAGATCAATTACTTCACGTGGGTCTTTAGGATTTTTGTAGTACTTGGCAAAGTGCGAGACTGATTCATAGACAGTCAGATCGCCAGCATCTTCAGTTGATTGCAGAACGATGCCGATGCGATCGCGCCATGCTTGTGCTGCAGACCCCTTAGTCGCTGGGTCAAAACCTAAGACCTTCACCTCACCTGAATCTCGATCGCGAAAGCCTTCGAGGATCTCTACGGTGGTGGTTTTGCCGGCCCCATTGGGCCCGAGGAGCGCAAAGATTTCACCTTGAGATATCTGCAGGTCGACCCCGTTGACCGCCTGATTCGCGCCGTAGCTCTTCTTCAAGCCGGCGACGCTGATGACTGTGCTCATATGGCTATCTTGTCATTGACTGGGTAAAAGTGCGAGAAAATGGTCCCATGAGCCCGCGTAAGAATTATCCCAAAAATCGCAGGCCGAAAGATAACGATGAAGATCGCCCGCTCAATCCTTCCAATCAAAGTTTTGAAGAAGATGAGAATGGCTTATGGATTGTAAGAAAGTTAACAGGGTCAGCTGCAAATAAACCTTATCGCTGCCCTGGATGCGATCAATTAATTCCTATGGCAACACCTCACACTGTTGCATGGCTCGATGGTGACGAAGATAACCGTAGGCATTGGCATAACGCCTGTTGGACTAAACGCAATAACCGCGGCCCTCGTACTGAACGTACTCGCAACGCGCCTCGCTATTAGAAGTCTTTAACTAAAGCGACCCTTAAGAAACTTCGTCACCGCAACAATTAACTTATCGCTTCCTGCAGTTCTGCTAAAACTTGTAAATGCAATCGGTAGCTGAAAACGAGCACGCACAACAGTGCGAGGATAGGTAAATTCAAGCAAACCTTCTGGTCCATGAATTCTTCCGTATCCGCTATCTTTCACGCCACCAAAAGGTACTGAGTCAACGGCAGCAAAAGAGATAGTGGAATTGATTGCCACCATTCCTGTATGTAGCTGTGATGCAATCTGCTTACCGCGTCGCTTAGACCAGACTGATGCACCTAGCCCATAGCGAGTGTCATTCGATAGTTTGATCGCTTCAGCCATTGATTGCACGCGGTTGATTGCAATTGTTGGTCCAAAAGTCTCTTCAGTCATGGCAATCGAATCCTCTGGAACGTCGCAGAAGATCACTGGTTCAACAAAGGGGGCTTTTACTGAATTTGATCCACCCATTAATACTGTGGCACCACGGGCGATGGCATCATCAATATGGCTCTGGATAATGGGAATCTGCTTCGGCATTGTGGTTGGACCGTATTTACCGTCCCCAGGAGCGCCTGGCTTAATGGTCTTGGCAATCTCAAGAACTTTCTCAATGAATTTATCAGCTACTCGCTCATCGACATACACGCGTTCAGCGCCGATACATGTCTGACCGGCATTGGAAAAAGCTGACCAGACGGTGGCATCTGCGGCGCGCGCGATATCGGCATCGTGGGCCACGATTACTGGATCTTTACCGCCACATTCAAGAACTACTGGAGTCATCTGAGCTGCACAGGTTGCCGCAACAATCTTTGCTGTTCGAGTTGAACCAGTGAAAGCCAACTTATCGACGCCGCTTTCGCAGAGAAACTTTCCGGTTTCACCAAGGCCTGTAACGCAGATGAAGACATCTGCAAATAAAGTCGCATCGAGAAATGTGCGTGCCAAGTATTGGCCGACCCCTGGTGTGTATTCACTTGGTTTAAAGACAACGGTGTTTCCGGCGGCAAGTGCATAGGCGATCGAGCCAAGGGGAGTAAAGACTGGATAATTCCAAGGGCCAATCACGCCGACAACTCCGACAGGAGATCTTTCAACGGTTGCTGACATATTTGCCATCAATAGACCTGGAGAGCGATAGGAAGTACGCATTACAGACTCTGCATGGCGAGCAGCCCATGCAATATGTCCTGCAGCAAGCGCTGCCTCTAATTTGGCATCGCTCGTTGGCTTTCCAGTTTCAAGTGAGACGAGATCAGCAAGTTCATCAACGTTAGCCATGAGATAGGTACTCCACTTAAGCAGCACCTTCTTACGTCCGCTAAATCCGATTTCTCGCCATTGCACTGATGCAGCGCGCGCTGTGGCAACTGCTGCACGCACTTCTGCTTCATCTGTGATCGGGTGCGATGCAATTACTTCATCGGTCACAGGGTTGAGCGAATCAAATGTCTGCGCTTTGGAGAGGCTCATAGGCAAAGACTAGACTGCAACTATGTCGGAACCAATCCGCCCCAGCACCGTGCTTCCTGCTCTGCGCACGCCATTTACAGTCACCACCGAAGATGGACAGACTCTCATCGCTGAAGTCAGCGCCCCACTTGATAACCCAACTGCAGCCATTCTTTGTTGCCATCCCAATCCCACAGGTGGGGGAATGATGGATAGCCATATCTATAAGAAGGCTGCCAATCGACTTCCTGCGATGGCCGGCATAACAGTCGTTCGCTTTAATACACGTGGGACCACGAGCGAAGCAGGAACCAGTACCGGCAGTTACGACAATGGCCGAGCAGAAAAGTACGATGTGGAAGCAATGCTTCGTTACTGCTTCGATGTCTTACAACTCAAAGAGTTATGGGTAGTTGGCTGGTCATTTGGAACAAGTATTGCAATTAGCCATGCGCGCGACCCACGCATAAAGGGTCTAATTCTCTTAAGCCCAACGCTACTCGATATTGTCGATGGCGATCTGGAATTTTGGGCGCACGATGGCCGAGCCATTACTGCGTTAATTCCTGAACATGATGATTACCTCAAGCCAGCTCAAGCAGCAGAGCGCTTTGCCGTTATTCCACAAATCAAATTGATTCCAGTTACTGGTGCTAAGCACCTCTGGGTTGGAGAACCGATGGTGCATCGAGTCTTAACTGAGATCACTCAGATTGTTGCACCAGCAAGATTGCCACTTCCTACTGAAATTTAAGTACGTTCTGAGCGCGGAAAGACAACTTCTTCAAGAATCAAAATAATTGATGCAGCAACTGGTACTGCTAGCAGCCCTCCGACAAGTCCTAAGAGCGAAGTTCCGATTAGCGCCGAGACAATTGTGACTGCGCCTGGAACATTCAGGTTTCGCTTCATCACCTTGGGAGTTAGCAAGTAATTTTCAATCTGGACGTAGACCACATAACCAATAAATGCGATGACACCTATTGCCACAGTCTCAGTCAGCGCAATTAAGGTGAAGATGGCAGCGCCGATGAAATGTCCAATCAGCGGAACAAGGCCACAGATAAAGATGATGATTCCGATTGCGATAGGCGATGGCAGTCCTAGCGCCAACCCAAATAAGGTCATGAAGAGCGCAGCTAGAAATGAGATCAGAATCTGGCTGCCAACAAAGGCGCCGACTCGAGCGATGATGGCTTCGGTAAGAGATGCAACCCGTGGTCTGCGGCTTGCTGGTACTAACTTCAAGCCAAGCTCAGTCGCCTGTGGCAAAGATGTAATGAAATAGAGCGTTAAGACCAAGATGGTGAGCGCGGTAAATGTTCCAGATAAGACGCTCTTGCCTACACCGATGACTCCACCAAATGCAGTAATTAATAACGTTCCATCTGATGTTACAGAATTTAACTTCTTCTGAAGCGTATCGATGATTCCGTATTGATCATTGATAGATGCGATAGTCGCATTGTTTTTTAGGTTATCAAGAAGCGCTGGGGCGCTTTCAATGAGCTCTGTCCCTTGTGTAACAAGAGGTGGAACAACAAGTGCACCAAAGAGAATGACCATAAATAGAACGCCAGAGAAGATAATTGTGACCGCACCAGTACGTGAAAGACCACGGCGACGAATTGCTTCGACAGCTGGATTAAGACCGGTTGCTAAGAAGAGTGCTACCAAAATCAAGACAAATACCTGACTCGCGCTAGCGAGTGCGCGCATTAATACAAAAGCTGTTAAAGCACCGATTGTTGCAACAAATCCAAAGTAAAAGGGGTTACCGCGGTCGATTGGAGCACCTGCAGCCCCAAAATCAGAGACTGTGACGGATTCCTTTGTTTTTTTCTTGATGCGGTCTGAAATGGCCATGATTTATTGTAAAGCGTACGAGAGAATATGACCTATGGCGCTACGGATTACAGGACTCGGTGAGGAAATCGCAGCTGTCACTGGCCTACCCTGGAACGTCTCACTTGAGGAATGGCCTGAAGATCCGCTCTTGGCCGAAAAGCGCGGTATCTCCCGCCACATCGTGCGCTTGGTCCGCTCTACCGATGATCCTGACTCAGAGGTCTATGCAGTCAAGGAAACAGTCTCGGAATTCGCCAATCGCGAGTACAAAATTCTGCGCGAGCTCACCCACCTAGATGCTCCAAATGTGCAATCCATCGCTGTTATTGAGGGCCGCACAAATAATGGTGGAGAAGAGCTTCCCTGCGCACTTGTTACCCGCTTCCTTCCTTACTCACTTCCGTATCGCGTTGTCCTAAGCGATAAGACCGTCACCGCTGAAGATGTCACCTTGATGGCTAATGCGCTGGCCTTGTTGCTGGTGCGCCTTCATCTCCTAGGTTTCTGGTGGGGCGATTGTTCACTTTCCAATACTCTCTTTCGCCGTGATGCAGAAGGTTATGCCGCCTATCTTGTTGATGCTGAAACTGGCGAGTTTCAAAAGTCTTTAAGTGATGGTCAACGCGAACACGATTTAGAGATTGCGCACTTCAACGTTGCAGCAGAGCTAGAAGATCTACAGCTATCAGGAGTTCTCTATCCTGGCCTCGATCCGATACGCGCAAGCTCGGCGCTGATTAAGAGATATCACCGTTTGTGGGGAGCGCTTAAAGATAGACAAGTGCTTGACCCTAAAGATCGCCATGCAGTCGAACGCGCCATGCGCCAGTTACATGACCTTGGTTTTGCAGTTGAAGAAGTTTCAGTTGTTGTGCAAGAAAGTGATGGCGCTGAAAAACTGATCTTCCAACCAAAACTTGTCGCAGCTGGTTATCACAAGAACAGACTTCGTGAATTGATGGGGTTAGATACAGAAGAGTTACAGGCAAAGCGCTTATTAGCATCCTTTGATCGTTATCGCGGCCGCGAGAAAGCACCGAAGCCACCGATTGCAGAATCTGCAAAACGTTGGCTTGATGAAGTATTCCGACCAACAGTCAATCAAATTCCATCTGAACTAGAGGGCAGAATTGAACTTGCTCAATTTTTCCATGAGGTGCTTGAGCATCGTTGGTACTTAAGTGAGAAGGCTGGCCATGATGTGGGCCTTGAATTTGCTGCTAAATCCTATGTTGCGGAAGTATTGCCCTATCGCCGCGATTCTGGCGTAGATGTACGTAAAGATGGCATGATTCAGCAGTGAGGACATCAAGATGACGCTACCGCCAAACTTCTCACAAGCCGTTGATTTAAGTTCACTTGGAAAGCCTCCTGCTGATACATCGACTCCGATGCCGGGCCTTGAAATCACTCCTCAGAATTTGCAGACAGAAGTTCTTCCATTATCTGAAGGAAAACCTGTAGTTATTCTCTGTTGGAGCCCACGTTCTGCAGATTCAGTCACGATGCTGCGCGCACTTGGAACAATTGAGAGCGACGATAAAGGTAAGTGGGTATTGGCTCACGTCAACGTTGAAGAACAAGCACCTGTAGCGCAGGCGCTGCAAGTACGAACAATCCCATTTGGAATCGTCTTTATCGGTGGCAAAGCAATTCCTTTCCTTGAGCAACCTCTCACTGAAGCGCAATTGCGAGAGGTAATTGCCAAGATTTTGTCACTCGCTGCGCAACAAGGAATTGGCGAAGAGCCAGTTGAGCAAGCAGAACCTGAAGAAGAAGCGGCGCTAGCAGCTCTTGATCAAGGCGACTATCCAACCGCAGAGGCTGCCTATAAGCGCTTGGTTGCACGTAAGCCAAACGATCAATATGCCAAGTTAGGCCTTGCCCAAGTGCAATTGCTGATTCGCACTATCGATCTTGATGGTGCAAAGATTATGGAAGAGGCAATCGAGCGCCCAGAAGATATTGATTTACAACTGCAATGTGCAGATATTGAAGTCATGAGTGGCTACTTGGACTCTGCCTTCGACAGATTACTTCGCTTGCTTGTCGTTCTTGTCGGAGATGAACAGAATCGCGTAAAGAATCATCTCCTCGAACTCTTTACCTTGGTAGATCCTGCTGATCCACTTGTCATCAAAGCTCGCGCACAACTAGCGAACGCACTCTTCTAAGCGATGTCACAAATAGATATTGGCCATGGCCGCGAACAGAAGCTGATCCATCTACTCTTCTTTCTCTTTGGCTTTGGCATCATGGCTTGGGTTCCCCGTTTTCCTGAGGTACGTGAGAATCTAGGGCTAGAAAATGGCGCTTTTGGCTCGTTGATGAGTACCGGCTCTATCGGAGCATTCTTCGGATTACTTGTAGCTGGCCATATCACTCATCGAATTGGCGCCAAGAAGGTAATTGTCGTTTCAATCGTAGTTCTCTTTGCATCGCTCATTGCCTTAGTTCACTTAAGTTCTACCATCCCATTCTTAATCTTTAGTATCGCCTTTGGATTCGGTATCACTTCAATTCATGTGGGTCTTACTAGTCAGGTATTCCACTTCGACGATCGCAGTGGCAAAAACATCATGATTAGTAGCGCTGGATATTGGAGTTCCGGTGCACTTGTTACAGCGATAGCTTCAGGTCTCTTGGTAGATAGAGTCAGCCTCGCTACTCATGTAACGACGCTCTCCTTGATTCTCACAGTTGCCATGCTCGGAATTGTTCTCTCTCTTCATCCAGTGCTACTTACTGCAAATACAGATGTCGAAACTGATTATTCAATTAAGCAAGTCTTCAGCTCCTTTCGCATCGATTGGCCAGTAAGTCTGGGCTGGGCATGTGCGGTCTATCTGGAATTTGCAGTTGGTGACTGGGGAGCAATTTTTACCAAGGATCGTCTTGAAGTATCAGCCGGTGCAAGCACAGTGCCTTACATTGTCTTTACTGCCACGATGATCTTTGGTCGACTCTTATTCCATAAACTCTTGCCATATGCCCCTATTGAGTCATGGGCAAAGCGCGCAGCTGTTTTGGGCGCTATTGGATTTGGATCTTGCATTATCGTTGCCACGCATCTGCCGATAGAGATGAAATGGTGGTCTTATTGGCTCTTCGTACTGGGCTTTGCACTTGGCGGGCTTGGTTCATCCTTTGTTGCACCTGCCTTCTTTAGAGCTGCAACTCGCCGTTCAAGTTTGCCTAGCGCAATTGTTGTGGGGCAATTTGGCGTAGTAAATAACGTTCTGACATTTGTCATTAAGTGGATTGTCGCTTGGACCATTCAGCTCACAGGTTCGATTGCATTGGCGATGATGATTCCAACTGCCATGTTGTTATCAGTTATATTCTTTGCAAACACGCTAAAAGATGACTCGCAAGCTAAGAGCTAAACTCTTTCAAACCAGACTGTAGCAAGCGGCGGAATGCGCACCGTGGCATAGAGGTTGGTATCTACATCCACAGTAAAGTCTTTATTTGTAACGCCACTGCCGCCATATTTCAGATCATCGGTGTTAAGCGCTTCGTGCCAGATTCCTGAGACTGGAAGCCTGAGTTGATATTGCTCGTGGGGGACCGGTGAAAAGTTTGTTACTGCGACAAGTGGAGCTCCCTTATCTGACCAACGGGTGAATGCCAGAGTATTTCCGGCTCCATCATCGCCAATAATCCATTGGAAACCGTCTGCAACGATATCTTTCTCCCACAGAGCAGGAATGCGCTTGTAGTTAGCGTTGATATCGCTGACAACCTTCTGCACACCTTGGTGTTCAGCAAATTCAGTCAGATGCCACTGTAAGCCAGCTTCTTGGCTCCACTCATCATTTTGTGCAAACTCTTGCCCCATAAAGAGCAACTTCTTTCCAGGGTGAGCCCACATAAAGCCATAGAGCGCACGAAGCGTTGCAAGTTTCTGCCAGCGATCGCCCGGGAACTTATTGACGAGAGAACCTTTACCGTGCACAACCTCGTCATGTGAAAGTGGAAGCATGAAGTTTTCAGACCAGGCATAAAGAATTGAGAATGTGATTTCGTTGTGGTGATACACGCGATGGATTGGCTCATGTTGCAGGTATTCAAGGGTGTCGTGCATCCAACCCATATTCCACTTAAAGCCGAAGCCAAGGCCGCCTCCAGAGGTATCTTTTGTGACTCCACCCCATGCAGTTGATTCTTCAGCAATCATCATGATGCCGGGGTAGTGCTTGTATGCAGTAGATGTGGCTTCTTGCAGCAGTTGAACTGCCTCGAGGTTTTCACGCCCACCAAACTTATTAGGCAGCCATTCGCCCTCTTTGCGCGAATAATCGAGGTAGAGCATTGACGCCACAGCATCCACGCGCAGGCCATCGATATGGAACTCCTCTAACCAGTAGAGCGCGCTAGCGACAAGGAAGTTGCGTACTTCATTACGACCAAAGTTGAAGATGAGCGTGCCCCAGTCGGGATGTTCACCCAGACGTGGATCGGCATGCTCGTAGAGAGCCGTGCCATCGAAATTAGCTAGCGCCCATTCATCTTTTGGAAAGTGAGCTGGTACCCAATCAAGGATGACGCCGATTCCTGCCTGGTGGAGCGCATCAACGAGGAATCTAAATTCATCAGGTGAACCAAAGCGTGAAGTAGGTGCAAAGAAAGAGGTGACTTGATATCCCCAAGATGGTGAATATGGATGTTCGGTAATCGGCAGAAATTCCACATGTGTGAAGTTCTGTTCCTGTACATATGTAACTAACTCTTGCGCCATCTGAATATAAGAAAGCCCGGGACGCCAAGAACCGGCATGGACTTCATAGACAGAGACAGGTGAGCGCCAAGGTTGATACTGAGCACGTTTATTCATCCAATCGGTATCGCTCCAGGTGTAGCTACTTTCAGTAACAACTGATGCGGTACGTGGTGGATGCTCGGTTGCACGCGCCATGGGATCGGCATGATCTACCCAGGCGCCACTGCTGGTGCAGATAGCAAACTTGTAACAAGTATTTGGTCCAACATCAGCAATGAATATTTCCCAGATTCCAGTAGAACCAGCGCGCACCATCGGATGGGTATTGCGATCCCAGAAGTTATGGTCACCAACAAGGCTGACTGCTTGAGCGTTCGGAGCCCAAACCGAGAATGCAGTTCCGATAAGAGCGCCATCGCTTTCGCGTTTTACGTGTGCGCCTAGGACTTCCCAGAGTCTTTCGTGGCGACCTTCAGAGATGAGATGAAAATCGAGTTCGCCTAAAGTTGAATAGGGATTGAGATAGCTGCCATGGCCAATAAAGGTGTTTTCTCCGCTGGGTTTTGCGCCGCCAAAGAGGCGGGAGAAGAAAGACATGAGCAATCTTAAAGCTTTACCTGCGCAATGTGAACAACTTTCCCAGACAACCTTGTTGGATCTAGTCGGACATATGTGTGCGCAGACCAGTCATATTTAGCGCCATCAATCAAATCCGTTACCGCAAAGTTATCTATTTGCAGTCCTAGTTCTGCCATATTCCAGTGCACAACAGTTTCTTGTGCAAAAGTTGGGTCGAGATTGATGACAACTAAAATTAAGTTATCTCCTTCGCGCTTGGAATAAGCGAGGATGGCATCATTATCGGTTGTGTGAAAACGTAGGTTGCGAAGGCGCTGCAGCGCCACATTCTTCTTGCGAATGGCATTGAGTTGAGTAATAAATGGCGCCAAGGTCAGCTTCTTCTTGGTTGCACCTTCCCAATCACGCACCTTGATCTCATACTTTTCAGAGTCGATATATTCCTCGCCACCCTCTTTAAAGCGACGGTGTTCATACAGTTCATAGCCTGCATACATTCCCCATGATGGGCTTAACGTGGCGGCGAGGGCTGCGCGAATTGCAAAGATGGCGGGATTTCCAGATTGCAGATGGAAGGGCAAGATATCTGGAGTATTAACCCAGAAGTTAGGTCTAAAGAAGGCGCTGGTCTGTTGCGAAACTTCGGTGGCATATTCAGTTAACTCTTGCTTGCTGGTGCGCCAGGTGAAATATGTATAGGACTGATGAAAACCAGCTTTGCCGAGCGCATGCATCATCGCAGGCTTAGTGAAGGCTTCAGCTAAGAAGATGACATCTGGATGCTCAAGGCGAACGGTCTTCATGACATCAGCCCAGAAATGCACTGGCTTGGTATGTGGATTATCTACACGGAAGATTGAGATTCCTTTAGAGATCCAGAAATGTAAGATGCGAAGTGACTCTTTGAGGATTGCGTCGTAGTCATTATCGAAGTTAATGGGATAGATATCTTGATACTTCTTTGGTGGATTCTCAGCGTATGCAATTGAGCCATCTGCACGAGTTGTGAAGAATTCAGGGTGCTCTTTCACCCACGGATGATCAGGAGATGCCTGGAGCGCAAAGTCCATCGCTACTTCAAGGCCGTTCTTCTTTGCACTCTTCACAAAGCTTTCAAAGTCAGCGAGGGTTCCCAGTTCTGGGTTGATGGCATCGTGGCCACCTTCTTTATTGCCAATCGCCCAAGGAACTCCAGGATCTGTCGCCGATGGCGTCAGGGTGTTGTTCTTACCCTTGCGAAAATTTGTACCAATCGGATGCACAGGAGGCAGATACAAGATATCGAAGCCCATAGCCGCAACTGCAGGTAGACGGAGCTCTGCAGTCTTAAAGGTGCCAGAAATTACTGCGCCATCTGCGCCAACTTTTGCACCTTCGCTACGTGGAAAGAACTCATACCAAGAACCAACTAGCGCCCGCTCGTGATCTGCGCGGATAGGAAAGTGTTCTGTCGATGAAACAAGTCTGCGTAGGGGGTTGGTCGCGAAGTATGAGCGAATGACTTCTGTTGAAGTCTGCGAGAAACGATTCATGGCAGAGAGCGTGGAATCACCGAGCGCTTTGATGGCAGGTGTAAGTAGAGCTTTAGCAGAAGGATCTTGGCTTAACTTCTCTTCAAATATCCTCTTGCCCATTGCACACATGAGTTCAGCATCGATATCAGCTGGAATCTTTATCTCGGCATCATGGAGCCAGGTAGCAAAGGGATGATCGTAAGAATCGATTGTGAAGGTGAAATCTCCTCGCGCCGGAATAGTTACAGCGCCTTCATAGACATTCCCGCCGTGCCACTTCTCGGTCATAACTGCGCGGGCTATCTCTTTTTGAGCGCTGTCATAGAGAACTACATCGGCGCCAAGAGCGTCGTGGCCTTCACGGAATATGGTTGCACTGACTGGAATTACTTCACCGGCGATTGCCTTTACAGGAACGAAATCTCCCCCGAAGAGAACTACAGGGGAGATGTCGGTGACGGGAATTCGATTAATCAACCTGAACCTTCGGTATTTCCAGCATCTGCTGAACGTACATCGAAAATACGGTACTTATCAATAGCTTCTTGAACTACTGCTTCCTTCACTTCGCCAGCTTTTGCTAGCTCTGCCAAAGTTGCTACAACGATTGATTCAGCATCGACCTTGAAGTGGCGGCGAAGTGCGCCACGAGTATCGGAAAGTCCAAATCCATCTGTACCTAATGAGTGGAATTGATTTGGAACCCAAGGAGAGATTTGATCTTGAACTGCGCGCATAAAGTCAGAGACAGCAACGACTGGACCCTCTGTGCCCTTGAGCTTGTCGTAAACGTAGGCAGTCTTCTTATCTTTTGGATTTAGCATGTTGTGGCGATCGACAGCAAGTCCATCGCGACGAAGTTCATTCCATGAAGTCACAGACCAGACAGCGGCAGCAACGCCCCAATCTTCTGCGAGCAACTTCTGGGCCTTCACAGCCCAGTTAACTCCAACGCCAGATGCCAAGATCTGCGCATTCTTCTTACGCTGCTTGGCAGCAGGTGAGTAGAGATAAATTCCCCTGAGCAGACCATCGAGATCTAAGTTCTCTGGTTCTGCTGGCTGTACATATGGCTCGTTATAAATAGTGAGGTAGTAGAAGATGTTCTCGCTATTTTCTCCGTACATACGACGAAGACCATCTTTAAAGATATGTCCTACTTCGTAAGCAAAGGCTGGGTCATAGGCAACAACAGCAGGGTTGGTAGCTGCTAACAAGTGTGAATGGCCATCTTCATGCTGCAGACCTTCACCGTTGAGAGTTGTGCGTCCAGCAGTTGCTCCCATAACGAAGCCACGAACCAATTGGTCAGCTGCTGCCCAGAAGGCATCACCTGTGCGCTGGAAACCGAACATTGAGTAGAAGATGTAGATAGGAATCATCGGTTCATCATGTGTTGAGTATGAAGAGCCCACTGCAGTAAAGGATGCAACGGATCCTGCTTCATTGATACCTTCGTGAAGGATGACACCTGATGTTGATTCCTTGTATGACAACATCAATTCACGGTCTACCGCAAGGTATTGCTGACCATGCGGTGAGTAAATCTTGAGCGTTGGGAAGAGTGAATCCATACCGAAGGTACGCGCCTCATCAGGAATGATTGGTACCAAACGGTGGCCCAGTCCTGGATCCTTCACGACATCCTTGAGCATGCGAACAAAGGCCATAGTTGTTGCAACTTCTTGAGTACCTGAACCGCGACGCACTGATTCATAAGCATCATCAGCTGGTTGCGCTAGCGGACGTGAAACTGCGCGACGACGAGGAATAGTTCCACCAAGTTCGCGGCGACGGTCTTCGAGATACTTCATCTCAGGTGAATCTGGCGCTGGCTTGAAGTATGAAGGTGTGTATTTATCAAGCTTGTCATCGGCCAAAGGAATCTCAAGGCGATCGCGGAATTCAATAATGTCTTCGAGAGTCATCTTCTTCATCTGGTGCGTTGAGTTACGACCTTCGAAGTGCGAACCGAGAGTCCATCCCTTGACTGTCTTTGCCAAGATAACTGTTGGGCGACCGTTCTTCTCTGTTGCTGCTGTATAGGCTGCAAACAACTTACGGTAATCATGCCCACCGCGCTTGAGGTTCCAAATCTGATCATCAGACCAATTAGCAACCATTGCAGCAGTACGTGGATCGCGAGCAAAGAAGTGTTCGCGAACAAAGGCGCCGTTTTCAGCCTTAAATGTCTGGTAATCGCCATCAAGAGTTGTATTCATGATGTTAACGAGCGCACCCTCGCGATCTTGCGCAAGCAGTGGATCCCAACCGCGGCCCCATACAACCTTGATGACATTCCATCCTGCGCCACCGAAGATTGATTCGAGCTCTTGAATAATCTTGCCGTTTCCGCGCACCGGACCATCAAGGCGCTGCAAGTTGCAGTTAACAACGAAGGTGAGGTTATCTAGCTTCTCGCGAGAGGCAAGACCGATTGCACCCAAGGTATCGACTTCATCTATTTCACCATCGCCCAAGAACGCCCAGACGTTCTGATCGCTGGTGTCCTTGATGTTGCGGTTATGTAAGTAACGATTAAAGCGCGCCTGATAGATCGCGTTGATTGGACCAATACCCATAGACACAGTTGGGAATTGCCAGAAGTCAGGCATCAAACGTGGATGTGGATATGAAGATAGACCACCCGCAGTATGTGAAAGTTCCTGACGGAATCCATCTAACTGATCTTCAGTGAAGCGACCTTCAAGAAATGCACGCGAATACATTCCTGGGCTGGCATGTCCTTGGAAGAAAATCTGGTCTCCGCCACCTGGGTGATCTTGTCCACGGAAGAAGTGGTTAAAGCCAACTTCATATAACGCAGCAGAGGAAGCATAAGTAGAGATGTGTCCGCCGACTCCGACTCCGGGACGCTGCGCACGGTGCACCAACATTGCCGCGTTCCAGCGAACGTAGGAACGGATACGACGCTCGATATCTTCATCGCCTGGGAACGCTGGTTCGTTCTCAGGAGAAATTGTGTTGATGTAATCAGTTGTACGAAGTGACGGAAGTCCGATATTTCTCTCGTGCGCTCGCTTGAGAAGTGACAACATCAAGTAACGGGCACGGACTGGACCGGCAGCCTGTAGCGCGGCATCGAAGGATGCCTGCCATTCAGCTGTCTCGCTGGGATCGGTATCTACTAACTGGTCGATTATCTGATCTGGATGTCCAGCGAATTCGGTCATAGGCGTATTCTCGCGCCAAATGGGTGTGAGAGCAAAAAAATACGCTCTGAGGCAGGAAAAACCCTTGTAAATATCCGTCTCATCCGTTGGACTTATCCCGTGGCAATACGCATGGGTTTTGCTAAAGGAGAAGTCGTCCTCGAAGTCGGATATGGACCTGACTGTGACGATGAATTGCGCACACAGATTAAAGGCATTGTCGGCACTGAGTTTCTTGAAGGTGCCACAACCGATGTAGTCGATGCAGTCCTTCTCTGGTTCCGCGAAGATGATGGCGATCTCGTTGATGAGTTAATGGATGCAATGACCTACCTTTCCGAGACTGGCCCAATCTGGGTGCTCACCCCAAAGATGGGACGAGATGGCCATGTCGAACCGAGCGATATTCAAGATGCGGCTCCCACATGCGGTTTGAGCCAGACATCAAACATTGCCGTTGCAAAAGACTGGACCGCCACACGTCTAGTGGCACGTAAGGGTGGCAAGCGATAGATTCGCGCCATGACTCAACTACCTGCAGGAATTAGCGTCGGAGAACTAGCACCTGATTTTGATCTTAAGGATCAGCATGGCGCGAAGGTAAAGCTCTCATCATTTAAGGGTGAGAAGAACGTCGTCGTTCTCTTCATCCCATTCTCATTTACCGGAACTTGCACAGGCGAACTCTGCGCAATCCGCGATGACCTTGCTGCATTCCAGAATGATGATGTACAGGTAATTGCTATCTCTTGCGATTCACCATTTACTCAGAAGATTTTTGCTGAGCAAGAGGGCTACAAGTTCCCAGTTCTCTCAGATTTTTGGCCACATGGCGCAGTAGCGCAGGCATATGGAATCTTCAATGCGGATCTTGGTTGCGCACTTCGCGGAACATTTGTAATCGATAAGCAGGGCGTCATTCGCTGGAGCGTTGTCAACGGCCTTGGAGATGCTCGCAATAATGGTGATTACAAGAGCGCTATCGCAGCCCTCTAACTCACCGTTTATTACGCACGATTTTCGTTCTTTCGGATATATAAAGTAGTATTCGCAAGCACGCCGGGTGGTTAGCTCAGTGGTAGAGCGCCTCGTTTACACCGAGGATGTCGGGGGTTCGAAACCCTCACCGCCCACAAAAAGTAGCTCTAGCGAAATGAGATCTGCGATGGGTAAGTTTTTACTAGTCTCAGCGCTTTCGATTGGTGCGCTTCTCGGGCTCTCACTCTTACCAGATAGCACATGGGCAGATATCGATGGACTTCCCGCACACTCACTAGTTATTCACGCGGTTATCATCTTACTGCCACTGGTATCGCTATTGCTGATCTTTGGAATCTATAAGAAGAGATTCATTACCAAGTTTCACCTCTACCTAATTCCTGCCACAGCCGCTACAACTATCTTTGCCGTCATCGCAAAGTCTTCAGGTGAAGAACTTTCGAAGGTTACATTCCTGCCAAAAGAACATGCTGAATGGGGCGAAAGGCTGGCTGCAGTCTCTGTTGCTTTGTTAGTAACTCTTATCCTGCATGTTCTCGTTACTATTTATAAGCGCAAGAAGGTCTTGGCCAAGATAACTTCCTTCGCCCTTCTTGCTCTTGCAATTACCAGTATTGCGCTGACATATGTTGTGGGACATTCTGGGGCTGAAAGCGTCTGGAAATACAAGTATTCAACGGCGGTCGAGCGAGCAAATCAGAGCGATAACGGATAGCGAGATTTATCAAGTAAGGTACGCACAGAACTAAATATTGAAGTCCACTTACCTCTAGAGGAGAACGCCGTGAAAGCAAGCGCCAGCGACCAGCGTTCCATCTTGGATATTCAAAAGTTCGATTTTCAATCAGCCGCACTTCGCAACAAGGCTGCCAATCTTCCTGAACTCGCAGAGATTTATAGCCTGACCATTAGGCAGAACAATGCCCGTGATCTTCGTATTGCCGCCGAGACAGAACTCAGCGATGTGAAGCGTGAACTTACCCGTGCTGAGGGCGATGTTGAACAGATTGTCACTCGCATTGAACGTGATGAGAAGAGACTCTCATCAGGCACCGGCACACCAAAAGAACTTGAACAAACACAGCACGAGCTTGTAACTCTTGGAGCCCGTAGAGCTGAACTTGAAGAAGTTGAGCTTGAAATCATGATGCGCGTGGATGCTATCAAAGAGCGAATTGCAGATTTATCGGGGCAAGAGAACCAACTCGCTCTTGAAATCGCGGACCTGAATATCCGTAAAGAGAATGCACTCGCTGCCATTCACACAGAACTTGAAGGAATTGAAGCTGACCGAAAGTCGACCACCCAGTCGGTAAGCGCTGACTTTCTCGCTCTCTACGAGAAGATCCGTGAAGCCAATAATGGAATCGGTGCTGCCGCCCTTGCTGGTAACCAATGCAAAGGCTGCAACCTGACTCTCAACACAATTGAACTGCAGCGCATCGCAGGCCTTGCCGAAGATGAAGTTGTTAGATGCGAAGAATGTCGCTGCATCTTGGTGCGTGAGCGCTAATGGCACGTAGCTTTCGCCTAACTGCAGATGGTGGCTCTCGAGGAAATCCAGGGCCAGCAGGTTATGGCGCCGTTGTCACTGAAGGCGGCAAGATTGTTGCCGAACTCTTTGATGTCATCGGAGTAGCAACGAACAATGTCGCTGAATACAGCGGATTGTTGGCAGGGCTTTCTCACATCCATCAATTGGATGCGCAGGCAACTGTTGAAGTAGCTATGGACTCGAAGTTAGTTGTTGAGCAGATGTCAGGGCGCTGGCAGATTAAGCATGCGGATATGCGCGATCTTGCCAAGCAATGCAGAGCAGCGCATGACCCTTCTTTAGTGACTTATTCATGGATTCCACGTGATGAAAATTCACATGCCGATCGCCTAGCCAATAAGGCACTTGATGGCGGGAGCGCACATAAACCGATAGCTGTTATCCAACAAAACTTTCTGACAGATCGCTTGCGTAGCGCTGAGGTTCCGACCTTTATCTACTTTATCCGACATGGTGAAACAGTTTTGACCCCAGAACGTAGATTCTCTGGAACAGGATCAATTGACCCGGAGCTAATGCAAGATGGTCTAGAGCAAGCAGATTTAGTTGCAGCAGAGGCTGCTAAGTTAGGCGCTGAAGTATTGATTGCATCTCCGCTGAAGCGCACCAAACAGACAGCTGAAGCTATAGCACGCACCACAGGGCTTGAGATTATTTTTGATGAAACTTGGTATGAACTCTCATTCGGTACTTGGGATGGACGTTCTACAGATGAAGTTCGCACAGAAGAGCCAGATCAATATCAAGCGTGGCTTAACTCAACTGCCTATGCACCAGGAGGCGGAGAGTCTTATGACGAAGCATCTTTACGTATTGAAGAAGCTTTAGAAAAGTTAGTTGCTGAATATCCCGGCAAGAAAGTTATTGTTGTTACCCACAATGGAGTCATTAAGACAGCTGCAAAGCTAGCGGTCGGCGCTCCAGCAGATGCGGTCTTCCATATGGATGCCACACCATGCTCAATTTCCTCTATTTCAATCTGGCCATCAGATGGCTTGCGCGCCCTGCGTAGCCTTAACGAGACAGGACACTTCCGCCCATGATTAGTTCAACCGAGTAGCTATTAACTATCGGTGGTCTTGCCGCAGTAATCATCTTTGATTTAGCTCTTGCTGTTGCTCATCGCAACAAGGAGACCAGCACAAAAGAGGCGCTCGGTTGGACGCTCTTTTATGTTGCGGCGGCTATAACTTTTGGTTTGCTAATGCCACGTTGGACATCAGATCAACTGCGGACTGAATTCTTTGCAGGTTGGCTGACTGAATACGCACTCTCTGTCGACAACATCTTTGTATTTATCATTTTGATTTCAACGCTCAAGGTAAAGAAAGAATCCCAGCAACTTGTTCTTCTCTTCGGAATCCTTATCGCAATTGTTCTACGCGTGATTTTGATCTTTGCTGGAGTCGCACTTGTAACTCGCTTTACCTCAGCCTTCTATGTCTTTGGTGCATTCTTAATCTTCACCGCCTGGAAACTAATCAATGAAAAAGAAGAAGTAGAAGAGGATGAAGGTAAGTTAATTAGCTTCCTTCGCAACCGTGGGCTAAGCACTTTTGCTATTGCGCTAATTGCTTTAGGAGTAACCGATCTAGTCTTCGCCCTTGATTCAATTCCAGCAATCCTCGGTCTAACAACAAGTACTTACGTTGTAATTACTGCAAATATCTTTGCTCTGATGGGGCTTCGTCAGCTCTACTTCTTGCTGCAAGGTGCAATGGATCGCCTGATTCACCTTGGACGGGGCCTTTCATTTATCTTGGCATTTATCGGCGTCAAGATGATCATGCATGCGCTGCATGAAAATGGCGTCAAGGTTCCGGATATCTCGCTCGAGGTGAGCCTGACTGTAATTGTCTCCGCCTTGGCTATAACAGCGCTGACAAGTCTCTATGCGACCCGAGATCTGGAAAAGTCGGGCAAAGAGTAAAACTCATCCTCAGTTCTCGCCCAGCGCCCCAAGAGTTTTCTCCGACTTCACCAAATTGTTACGCTAATCCATTGACCTACCCCACCTTCCCATGCGTAAACTCAGCGCTAAGCAAACCTGTCATCGTTACCACATTTCCCGAGTATAGGCGTTGAGAGGCCCGCTAGCAGTTCCATTTCTATCCCTAGTAGAAAGCTGAAATAGATATGCGAAACACACTCTCGGTGCGAACATCAAGTCGCACATTTAAGGCAGTACTGGGGGCAAGCCTTGCTGGCGCACTCCTTGTATCTGTTGTTCCATCTGCATCTGCTGCAACCGGAAGCGTTGGCGGCACATGTGTAAAGGTTGGCGCTAAGGCAAAGGTCGGAAAGATCAAAGTCGAATGTAAATCAGTATCAGGAAAGAAGATCTGGACAGATACAAAGGTTTACAACGTCTCAATTAGCGCAAACGCAATCCTTGGTGGAAAGAACAACCAAACCGCAACATGGATTCAAAACTATGTAATTCCACAATTCGAACTTTCAAATGCTGAAAAAGGAAAGCAAGTAAACGTTTCCTTCACACCAGCAGGGATCGATGACAATCAATTTAAGACTCAGCTAGCTCTCGACCTTGCTTCAAAGCGTGGTCCAGATGTAATGGCACTTGATGGTTTCTGGGTGGCAGAATTTGCTGAAGCCGGATACATCAAGCCTCTTGAATCAGTTGTTGGAGCTAAGGCAGTTAACGCATGGGAAGGTTGGAAGCAAATTCCAGCATCTGTCCAAGGTGTAATGAGCTACGGCGGAAAGAATTACGGAGTTCCACAAGGAACAGACGGACGCATCATCTACTTCAATAAGAAGTTATTTGCTGATGCTGGACTTCCAACAAACTGGCAACCTAAGTCATGGGCAGAACTTCTAACTGCTGCCAATACAATCAAGACCAAAACTCCTTCTGTAATGCCTCTACAGCTAAATGCTGGAGATGGAATGGGCGAAGCAACTGCTATGCAGGGCTTCCTCAACCTTCTTGGCGGAGCAGGTAGCTTGATCTACGACGGTAAGACCAAGAAGTGGACAGGAAATACAAAGGCTGTTCGCGACATGCTTGGCTTCTACGATTCTGTGTACAACAAGGACAAGGTCGGAAACTCTGACTGGCAGCTCCTTGCTGGAGAAAATGGTCGCAACGAATCATTTAAGGCTTTCGCTGAAGGAAAGCTTGCAATGATCATCGAAGGTGACTACCTCTGGAGAGGTGTTATCAACCCTGTTTCAGGTAACTTCAAGATGGCCGATCGCAATACCAATGTCGGCTTCGCGATGATCCCTGCACAAACAGCAAAGTCAGGCGTTAATGGCCAAAGCTTTATGAGCATGTCAGGCGGAAGTGGATACGCACTTAATCCAAATTCAGCTAACAAGTCAACTGCTTGGGAGCTTCTACAGTTCATCAACGCTAAAGAGCCTGTTTCTTCATTCATGGCTATCGGTGGAGCAGTTCGTATTTCACAACGTCAAGATGTGAACACAGCTGTTCTCAAGTCTGACCCTTGCTTGAAGTTCGTATTTGAGAAAGCAATTCCAAATACCTTCTTCCGTCCAGCAAGTGTTAACTACAACGCTGTTTCTGTATTGCTACAGAAGGCAACAACCTCAATCGTTCAAGGTAAGTCAGTTGCAGAAACTGCAGCAGCTTATGAGACCGCATTGAAGGATCTTGTTGGAGCAGCAAACGTAGCCAGCAACTAAGGCTGCATGAAGTCTAAGACGATGAAGGGTTCCCGGGCCGCAAGGCCCGGGAACTCTGTTCTTGGTAAAGGCGCTGCGACCGCTTTCCTCTCTCCGTCGCTTATCTTTATTGGAATCTTTCTCCTCATTCCGGCTTTCTGGACGCTCTACCTAGGTTTAACTGATTACAAACTCGTAGGTATCGAAGCGCTAAATCCCAGTTTCGTTGGAATTGATAACTTCACTAAGGCGCTAAACGACCCACAATTTTTAAGTTCACTCAAGTTAACTATCATTTATGTATTGGGCTCTGCCATCTTCGGCCAAGCGTTACTTGGCTTCATTCTTGCTTGGGTATTAAATGAACTTTCTCCAAGAATTCGTAACATCGTTGAGTTAATAGTTATCTTTGCTTGGATCGTTCCTGGTTCAGTCGTTGCATTCTTATGGTTTGCCTTCTTTAATAATGAGGAGGGCACGCTCAATGCAATCTTGGGTGTAAATATCGACTGGTTACTTGATTATCCAATGCTCTCGATCATTATCTTTAACATCTGGCGTGGTACCGCCTTTTCGATGCTGCTCTTTAGCGCCGCAATCGCATCGATTCCAAAATCACATATTGAGGTTGCGCGCGTTGCAGGAGCTTCAAAGATGCAGCAACTGCGAAATATCGTTCTTCCCTCTGCGCGCTCATACATTCTTACAAACCTTCTTTTGATCACCCTTTGGACCTTCAATGACTTTGGGCCTTATTTGCTCACAGGTGGCGGCCCAGGAGGCGAGACCCAGATTCTGCCCATCTTTATCTATGACAGCGCACTTCGTTATCTAGATTTTGGTTATGGATCAGCGATTGCAGCGATCATGCTTTTCCTGAACTTAGTTATCTCATTGATAGTTCTGCGCATGTCTCGGAAGGGTAAGAAGTAATGAGACTCTTCGGTAAGCAAATCCAACTGCAAGATAAGCGTCGCATCGATGAACGCACAAAAGTTGAAAAGGTTTCGACCTTAGCCTTCGTACTATTGGCAGTAAGTTTCTTCGCGATCCCTTTGATGTGGTTAGTCCTAGCGCCTTTTGATTCAGATCCAACCTTCCGAATCAAATGGCCTAATTGGGGGCTAGGAAACTTCTCTGAGATGGCAGAGAATCCTTATGCCTATCGCTCATTGATGAACTCGGCAATTTTCTCAGCAGGAAGCGGCCTTGCAGTAATTCTTGTTGGTGCTCCAGCTTCTTATGTGCTGAGCCGAATCAAATTCGCGGGTAGAGATGCTTTCCTATACATACTTCTTCTCTTCTCATCAATTGTTACCGGCAGCGCAGCGATGGTTCCGCTTTTCTTGCTCTCATTGCGATTAAACCTTATTGATACATATCAAGGTGTTGTTCTGGTTTTAACAGGCGGCCTCATACCTGCAGCGATATTTATCTTGAAGGATTTCACGGACTCAATTCCAAAGAGCTATGAAGAGTCAGCACAGATATTCGGAGCAAGCTCTTTCCGCATCCTTAAGGATGTGGTTACCCCAATTATTCGACCAGGCCTAGCAGTTATCTTCGTCTGGTCGTTTGTTCAGGCATGGGGCAACTTCCTCGCCCCATTTATCTTGATAAGAGATATAAATAAACAACCAGCGGCTGTGATGATGTATAGCTTCTATAACGATGGTGGACAAGCGGTATTCCGTACCGTGGCTGCCTTTTCTTTGATCTACACAATTCCGGTTCTTGCTATGTACTTCTATGTAAATAAAAAATATGGTTTCCGTTTCTATGGAGGGATTAAGGGCTAATGAGCTTCGTATCAATTGAAAAGATCACCAAGGTATTTCCTGGTGGCGTACGCGCCCTTGATGAGCTCGACCTTGAGATCAAGGATGGCGAATTCTTCGCCCTGCTAGGTCCTTCGGGCTGCGGAAAGACCACCTTGCTTCGCACTTTGGGCGGTCTTGAATCCTCCACTAGCGGCACAATTTCATTTGAAGGCAAAGATGTAACCTTCTTGACTCCAGGTGCGCGCAATATTGCGATGGTCTTTCAGGACTATGCGCTATATCCACACATGAACGTTTTGGAGAACATCTCTTATCCTCTGAAGGTTAGAAAGTTTTCGAAGGAAGAGATCAATAAACGAGTTACACAAGCATCCGAAGCTCTTTCTATTCAGATGTTGTTAGATCGCAAACCGGGGCAGATTTCAGGTGGTCAACAACAGCGCGTTGCAGTTGCGCGTGCAATGGCTTGTACACCAAGCCTTTATCTCTTCGATGAGCCACTATCAAACCTAGATGCACGTCTGCGCCTTGAGGCCAGAACATTCCTAAAGCAGTTACAGCGCGAACTCGGCGTTACAACTATTTTGGTTACACATGATCAATCAGAAGCTCTGGCCTTAGCAGACCGCATGGCTGTTATGGATAAGGGCCGCATTAAACAGGTAGGAAGCCCTGCCGAGTTCTTCCATAAACCAGCAAATATATTTGTTGCCAGTTTTATTGGATCTACTCCAATGAATTTGCTTGATGGATTGGTTAATGATGGCAAGGTTGTTATTGGCTCAATGACCTTCGACATTCCAGAACATGCTTCTACCGCTCGTACTGGTGATCAGGTCGTCTTTGGTGTGCGCCCCGAATATGTTTCATTGGTATCAGGTCCAGGATCTGGGATCGCATCTGGCGTTGTGAAAGTTACCGAAAACCTTGGCACTCACTATCTGGTAACCGCAGACTGCAATGGAATTTTGGTTCGCGGAACTGCGCCAGATGGTTCAGAACCTGCAATGGGAGACACTGTGCACTTAAAGCCAGAACCTGGCCGATCGCTTCTTTACAATAAGACAAGCGAAGATTTGTACTAATTCGCTTAACTCATGCTTTACTCAAAGGTATATACGCCCCAGGATCGCGCTGATTCTATTTATCAGTATGTTCCATTTGATGTGCCAGCAGGTGTCGAAGGCGTAACGGTAAGCATGCGCCACAATAGTTTTCTATCGGTAATCGACCTTGGCCTCTTTGATCCAGTTGGTTTCCGTGGCTTCTCCGGCAGCGAACGCGACCACGTTGCAGTAAGTGAAGTCGATTCAACTCCTGGTTATCTTCCGGGTCCGATACGTGCCGGCACTTGGTTTGTTTCACTTGGTTTACATCGCGTCGATCCAGATGGAGTAAAGATCGAAGTTGAAGTTACCTTAGGAAAGCCGGTATTCCCAGATGCGAATCTTGCTTCTGCTAAACCGATTCTCCCACCACGACGAAAGTTAAAGTCGAGATCAGGTTATCGCTGGTTTCCTGCAGATTTCCATACTCACTCTGTTCATTCTGATGGAGATCTAACTTTAAATGAATTGGCATCCCTGGCGGCAGAACGAGGGCTAGAACTTCTAGCGATCACAGATCACAACACAACTAGCCACCATAGATTCTTGCCTGAAGTTTCAAAATTTAGCGGTATCAACCTATTGGCCGGACAAGAAGTAACAACCGATAGCGGACATGCAAATTCTTTTGGACATAGCGATTGGGTTGATTATCGCGAAGCAACGGATCGCTGGCTAAGTCAGACCAAGAACCAAGGTGGGCTTCTCTCAATTAATCATCCGCTCTCAGCTCCTTGCCACTGGCGCAGAGATACGCCAAGTGGAATAGATCTAACTGAACTTTGGCACTCATCCTGGGACCGCAAGACAACTGAGCCATTTGAATGGTGGCGCGATAACGGTTCAAAGATTCCAATTGGCGGAAGTGATTTCCATCGTTACACATCAGATGGTCTGCCTGGCGAACCAACTACTTGGGTTGAGATCGATACTGAGGATAATGAAGTTACTCAGAGCCAAGTTTTAGCTGCGCTAAGTGATGGACGAGTGGCGATATCGGCCGATCCAAAAGCACCTGTCGTGTTTCCACTAGAGGATGAGATGGTCGTTGATGGGGGAGATGGAATGACCTTGCTTGCCCCATCTGGAAAGAAAACTCTGATTACCAAAGATTTCACAACCGTCAGTGGAGAAAGTGGACTTTACTCACTGACTGATTCCAACGGCATGTATCACGCCATCGGATTTAAGAAGTAAAGCTAGGCAATATCGCCTTTGACCGGCGTACCTTCTCGCTCAGCGATCTTCCTTGCAATCATTTGAGCGATCTCTAAATCCTCTAACCCATCCGCAATTGGATCAGCATCCTGCTTGCCAGTCATGACTAAGTGATGGAAGGCAACTAATTCATTTTCAAATGAGGCGGTATATGAATTAGTTCGAACCATTTCGTGATCAATGCCTCTGCGGCGAGTAGTTATCAACTGGGTAGGAATACGCAAGATATAAGGGCTAGGGAAGATTATGTGATGGCCTTCCTCCTCATTTACCCAGCGGATTTCTTCTTGATAGGCAGGGTATTGATCAAGGTAGAACCAGCGAATAGTAACTCGAACGCCATCTGCGGTTCGGGCGTGAATAATAATTGATTCGCTATGACCTGGATTTGGCCAGCGATCTACAAAGTCAACTTCAGTTATATGAACATCTAAGGCACGGAGCACTGAGAACTCGTGGATGACACTGCCAAGGATAATGTCGGTGTACAAATCTCCAAAAGATTTTGCAGCAGCTTCACCGAGGGCTTCAACCTGAATTTCGTTCTTTACCTTGGAGAAAATTTCATTAAGCCCTGCTGGAGATTGTGGGAGATCTACTGAAAGTTCAGAGGTAACCAATTGGCTATCTCCACTTGGGTGCAAGACAAGGACATCAACTGTGCGAGGACGGCTCGTGATTGCTTTTCTAGCTGCAATTACCGCAGAATCAAAAGTCTTCATATAGCCGATCATCAGCGACTTACCTGATGATTTAAGAGCCGCCTCTATTTCCTTCATCTCGCGCTTGGCATATGCAAGTGGCTTTTCACAGAAAACATTGAGGCCAGCGTTAAGTGCGCTTACAACTACTTCAGCATGTGAGCCGGAATTCAAAACCATAATGGCATCGATTGAACCTGAAGCAATCAACTTCATTGGTGAATCAAAACAATTCTCGCGCGAGATCCCGAATCGATCGGCGAGCACGTGTGTGGCCTTTAAATTTAAATCAGCTAACGCTACGACTTCAAAGAGATCGCTACGGCGAGTCAAAATTGGTAGATGTACCGAAGATGCCACTGCACCTGCGCCGACTAAACCCACACGTACGCGATTCATAAATTCCTTCGATTATTGAAATTCATCGGCAAAAGCATCTTGCGATTGCTAGTGAATTCCTAGTTGCAGAGTGGTATGGTATCGAATTCATACAGCGTAAATCTAGGGTTTTTGAGGCAAATCTTTAGCGCAGGCGGGTGATTTTCATGGGTAGTCAGAAGCGAATTACAGAGGCAACAATTTCCGATGTCGCCTCCCATGCCGGCGTTAGTACTGCCACTGTGAGCCGAGTAATAGCTGGAGTTGGCTACGTAGCCGCCAAGACGAGAGCAAAAGTTAATAAGAGCATAACTGAACTTCAATACCAGCCATCATCGATTGCTCAGTCGTTACGGCGCCAAAGTTCAACAATGATTGGCTTGATTCTTACCGATATCCAAAACCCTTTCTATCCAGAAATGGTGCGCGGTATTGAAGATGAAGTTCAGCGAAGAGGATATTCCCTGATTTTGTGCAATTCGGCTGAAGATTCAGAACGCGAAATTTCATACCTAGACTTCCTGGCAAGCCATAGAGCTGCCGGAATAATCGTCTGTGCCGATGGAGTCTTAAAGCGCCATCGTGAGAAACTCTTATCTCAGAGAGCGAAAATTATTCTGGTTAACGTTCAAAAAGAGGATACCGATTTACCAACGGTATCTAGCCAAGACTTTGAGGGCGGTGAAATCGCTGCCGCTCATTTAGTTAAGTGTGGATATCCCAAGATTATTTACATCGGCAATTCACTCGAAAAAGGATTTGGATCACTACGTTTAGAAGGCGTAAAACGCGGTGCTGGAAAAACCAAGTTAGAGATTTTGTTTAGTGACGACACACTTGAAGCCGGCGCCAGAGTTGCCGAAGAAATTGCCAAGAAGTTCAAGCCGCCATTTGGAATCGTTGCGCACAACGACTTGACCGCCATTGGCGCAATGCATGCGCTGATTGAGATGAAGATCAAAATCCCGCAAGAGGTTGGAATTGTGGGTTACGACGATATTGCCTTGAGTGGCTATGTGACTCCGGGGCTAACCACTATTAATCAGAATCAATATGACCTCGGCGTTGAGGCGATGGCGATACTCGATGATTTGATAAAAGGTTCAAAGGCTAGAAAGAAACGGGTAATCCCTTCAGAGTTGGTTTTACGAAAATCAACGATGAAGATCAAATAAAAGACCAAATAGATACCAAATAGATACCAAATAAAGATAAGAAAACAACGAGGAAAGATGAATGGAGCGCAAGATGACACTCAAGGACCACTCTCCAACTGAGGCGGATATTAAGTGGGTAAAGGATGAAGTCGCAGCGATACATGAACGTAATCGCCAACGCGGCCACGCCGACTGGTGCGGTCATGACTTTGATTTCACCTGTCCTTCTTCTGTTACCTACCCATTTCAGTGGTTCTGGGATTCTTGCTTCCACGCAATCGCACTTAGCCATGTAGACCTTCAAAAAGCTGAGGCAGAGCTGAAGAGCTTGCTAAAGAACCAGCACTCGGATGGCTTTGTCTCACACGTAACATTTTGGCAGCGCGATGCCTATGAAGAGATGGTTTCAACCTATGCGATCGCATTCCGCAGTCGATACCTTTCTGATGAGATGCAACCACCACTCTTGGCTGAAGCGGTAAGCGCTGTTGCAAAGCGTGGTCGTGGAGTTGAATTCATCAACGAAGTTTTGCCAGCTGTGAAGCGGTTCTACGAATGGCTTCATACCGTGCGCAATCCATATGGTGATGGATTGGTTCGTGTAGTTCAACCAGATGAGACCGGTATTGATCATTCTCCAGTCTGGGATGAAATCATGAATATCCAGGATGAAGAACACGAGTCTTGGGATCGTGGCTGGCATTCAATCTGCGATCCATATGACAAGTTTGATCGTGATCCAAAGAAGATGATTGAGCTAAATCACTTTGTCGTTGCCGATGTAATGACCAATACAATTTACATTGAAAATCTCCATGTACTTGCCGATCTCTGCAAGCAAGTTGGAGATCAAGCCGGACACGACGAATACAAAGCTCGAGCAGCCAAGGCTCGCAAATCACTCGATGAACTTTGCTGGAATGAAGAAGATGGTCTTTATTACGGCGTAAACGGTAAAGAGAATAAGCAACTGCGCGTAAACACCTTTATGAGTTTGATGCCACTGCTCTTGCCTGATCTAGATAAGCGCAAGGCAGATTTACTGATCGCACGAATCTTAAATCCTGAAGAGTATTGGGCTGACTATCCAATCCCAAGCACTGCTATGAACCATCCGACTTATCGCCCAGATACAGTGGGAGGAACACTTGTTTGGCGCGGTCCTTCGTGGATGAATAGCAATTGGTATATCGCTCGCGGTTTAACTCGCCATGGTCGCAACGATCTAGCCCGTCACATTGCAAACCAAAGCATTGCAATGGTGCAAAAGAGCGGCTTCCGCGAGTACTACAACCCACAAACCGCATTTGGACGTGGCGCACCTGACTTCAGTTGGTCAACAATTCTTATCGACTTGCTGCATGAGGTGAAATAGAAATGAGTCAAGGCTTGGCAAAAGCTAAAGTCGGAATCGTTGCCCTCAACTGGAAATTTGAGATGGCAAAGTCCGAAGATTTCTTGAGTCGCATTGCGGCTTATGGTTTCAAAGGAATCCAGATCTCAGTTGAGCAGGCAAATTCGGATAAGTTCTTAGACCAAATGAAGAAGAACAACTTGGCTACTGCCGAGCAGTACCTGGATATTGCCTGCGATGAGAACGGCCCACTTCCAACTGCCGATGCTCATTCGCAAGAGATCGTTGACGCGGCTATTCGTGCCAAAGTTGAAATGTTGGTATTTGCCGTTGATGGAACTTCAGAACGAGATATTTATGCAGGTCGCGCTCATCTAGGTCCGCACCTAAATGAAACTGGATATCAGCGCTTAGCTGATCACATCGCTAAATTCGCGCAGTTAGCGAAAGCCGCCGGAATTCGTTCTTCATTCCATCCACACGCAGCCACTTATATTGAAACTCCTGAAGAGACCAGAAAGCTAATGGCCCTTCTTGATTTCGATTTGGTTGGCATGTGTCTTGATGTTGGACATTGGCTGGTTGGTGGGGGAGATCCCGTTGCTGGCGTAGTCGAATACGGAAAACGTGTTACACATGTTCACATTAAAGATGTTGATCCAGAGATTCTGAAAAAACTTATAGCTGGTGAATACGAACGTATGCACGTAGCTGTTGAAGATCACTTTCTCTTTGTGCCAGCTGGCGAAGGCGCACTTGACCTAGTTGGGCTATTTGCAGAACTTGAAAAGTTTGGTTTCTCGGATTGGATGATGAGCGAACAAGATAAAGCGCGTGAGCCGGCTGAAGAAAAATCAGGGGTTTCTATGCGCAATATTGAGGCGGCTCTTAAGGGTTAGCAGCCCCTATCCATTTCCCGTACGCCCGATATTGTTCACCCGCAGCGCGTGCCATTGAACTCCGCGAAGGTTTGAACCCATCACCTGCAACAGGTCGAGTTGTTAAAGAGTTGAGAAAAGTTGTTCCGGGAGTTGGGCCAGATCGTTTCTTATCTCCAGAACTTGAAGCGGCGACAACTTTGGTTAATTCAGGATCAATTGTTTCTGCTGCAAGAGAAGTCGTTAAAGAACTTATCTAGTTGCAAAGCCTGCGGCTGCTTCAAGAACCAAGAGAGCAGCTAAGCGCACAGTGCGTTGATCATCTGAATCAGCTGCAGCATCTATCTCGGTAATGTCGATGGCACGAACTCGCTTATCAGCACCCAGTAGAAGCGCTGCTTGACGCAGTTCATCTGCAGAAATTCCACCTGGCATTGCTGCTGGGCATGCCGGAACAACGCTGCGATCACATACATCTACATCTAGATCAACATAAATCTCATGACCATCAGCACCGGCAATTTCCAACGCCTTCTTTAATACTTTAGCAATCGTCATCTCACGCAACTGCGCACGTGAAAACACTGTGATGCCATTTTCTTTTGCGCGCTGGCCGTACTCCGCGCTGTTGGCAAAGTCGGCAATTCCAATCTGCACAATGTTTTTTCCTGGTAAACCAGCCTGAATCAATTGCCAAACAGGTGAACCATTTGATTGGCCATCACGAAGATCATGGTGTGCATCGAAAGTGATCAATCCGATCTTTGATAAGTCTGGCCATAAACCAGATGCAACTGAGTAGGTAATTGAGTTATCACCACCAAGTGCAATTACTAACTTGTGTTTTGCCAATAATCCACTCACAAAAGCACCAACTCGTACGATGCCTTCAGGACCATCAGGTGATTCAATATTTCCCAAATCGATAAATGATTGACCGCTTAAATCAACGCCCTGCGAAGTTGAATAAGTTGAATAACGCGCCAACGCACTTCTGATTGCATCTGGAGTTTGATCTGCGTTAGTCGGAGAAATTGAACCTTTATGTGCTGGTACTCCGACTAATGCGATGTCAGCACTTTGATCAGGGGAGGCAAATAAAGTATTGGCGCGCTTCCACTTTGGATCATGCGGCAGATTTGCGCTCATCATTTGCTAATCGTAAGGCTTTATTCTTGGACTACAATCAGCACGAAGAGTCGCCCGGATCACCGCGTTGTCGCAAGGCACCGAGGAAAGTCCGGACTTCACAGAGCAAGGTGGTGGGTAACGCCCACCTGGAGCAATCCACGGGATAAGTGCAACAGAAAGCAAACCGCCAATATCTAGCTTGCTAGAGATTGGTAAGGGTGAAACGGCGGTGTAAGAGACCACCAGTACGTGTAGCAATATACGTAGCTATGTAAACCCCACCTGAAGCAAGACCAAGAAGATAGTGCGTTGCTCGCGCTCAAGCTATCGGGTAGGTCGCTTGAATCTGTAAGTAATTACAGATCTAGATGGATGGTGATCCGTTCGCAAGAACGACAGGATCCGGCTTATAGGGCGACTCATATAACACCATGGAGCCCCTCGCTGAATTAGGCGGGGGGCTTCTCCATTTTCAACTCTAGTTTCACAGGGTATTCACACCAATGGTTAAGGCCCTGTTCTGCTTGGGCAATTAATTTCCGCGAATGAGAATCAAAACTATTGCAATCTCGGCAACTGCATCAGTTGTCTTAGGTGGGGTACTTGGGGTGCAGCAATACATTTCATCGCAGATCACTACTAAGGTTCAGCGAGAGATTCCCAATGCTTCAGGCATTAGCGCCTCTGTTCCACTGGCAGATGTACCGAGCAATCTCACCTCTGATTCAATAAAATCTGCCGACATAAACATCAAGAGCTTTGCTCTAAAAGAGAGCGGCACAAAGACTTCGCTAGACATATCTGCATCAAGAATCAGTAAAGCAAAACCGACCCTTATTGGCTCTTTGGAAGTAACTGCCACTATTCCTGCGCTGACTCTTACAAAGTCATCCGAATTTAATGATGCGCAAATTGTGGGAAACACATTGCAAGTTTCTGCCGGAGCAGGTGGAATGGGCACAGCAATCCTGATTCCAAAGCACTCAAATAGCCAGCTTTATTTTGAACTTCAGAGTGTTTCAATCTTTGGCAATCAAATCCCTGCTTCATCATTGCCGGCCGATCTTCAAAATCAAATTAAGAGTAGGAGCCAAAGGAGTTTGACGCCCCCTAAGGGGCTTAAAGTTAAATCTGTCTCACTCAGCAGTGAGGGACTTTCTGTCAAAATGTCGGGAAACAACATTCAACTGGGCAATCTTGGATCTGGCCTATAGGGCGACTCTTCTTCACATAATAGTTACTGCGAGTAACCAAGTACTTATGCAATAATTGAGTACGGTGGCTTGGTAGTAATTAGGACTTGGTTTATTGCCAAGTCCTTTTTGCTTTTCATCACTTGCATTCTTATCCACAGATGCCACCGAAAATAAATTTTTGGGGTCGAGAAAGCCGTAACTTCGCTCGCGTGTTGGGGGCGTGTTGTAATTGGCAGCCTGTTGGTTTACCAAGTCATCGGAGCGGGTTCAAATCCCGTCGCCTCCACCATAGTCTTAACTGTTTCGGCTCGATCTATTGGTAATGGTCAAAAGAGCTGCAGCAGATATGCATGGGAGGGCCTCGAGAGATCGGGGCCCTTTCCAATTGTATGGAAAAAGGGTGACTCTTCGTTACTCTAAATCTATGACTACCGACAAGGTGCGCGCTGAGATTCTAGAAACTGGCAATCCAAAGATTAAATCTGCGCGAATCCTTATTCAGGCAAGTCCGTCCACGATATTTTCAATCATAAGTAATCCAAAGCGCCATAAAGATATTGATGGCAGCGCAACAATAACTGCCAATATCAGTGGCCCAGAAACTTTGGTCCTGGGTTCTAAATTTGGAATGAAGATGCGGTTGGGCATCACATACTGGATCAGCAATACTGTCGTTGAGTATAAGAAGAACGAAGTAATCGCCTGGCGACACTTTGGCCAATGGAGATGGCGCTACGAGCTCGTAGATATGGGAAATGGCTCAACGCAGGTAACTGAGAGCTTTGATGGAAGTTTCGCACCGGCAATTGCGCAAAGCTGGCTCAACTTTCGCAAAGCCTACCCATGGACCCAGATGGCAGTAGCTAAGAGCCTTGTCAGACTTAAGCACGTTTCAGAGAACGGTTAGAAATGAAGACTTTAATTTTGCGAATGTTATCGATTGCCGTTGGAGCTTTTGCAATCGTTGCGGGAGAGGCAGATGATTCCCCAGGGCTACAAGGAATAGGGCTCATTATCGTGCTGTATTCACTTTTCAGAATCGCAAGTGCAATCAAGGATAGGAAGAAATAGGAAGTATGAGATTTCTAATTTCAGTTATTGATGATCTCTCGAACTCGGGAACGCCAGAAGAAATGGTAATGATCAATGCATTTAACGATTCTTTAAGAGAAAACGGACATTGGATATTTGCCTGGGGACTTCAGGCACCTGAGACGGCAACAGTTATAGACAATCGATATGGTGCAAATATAGAGACTGGGAAACCGCTATTTGCTACCAAGGAGCACTACAGCGGTCTATGGCTCATTGAAGCTCCTGATGCTGATGTAGCTAAAAAATTAGCGTTTGAAGCATCAAAGGCGTGTAATAGAAAAGTAGAACTACGCCCTCTGCACTAACTCTTGACTTACTTTAGTTAAGGTTAACTTTGACTGCTTTACCTGTTCGAGCAGATTCATGTGCAGCATCAGCCAAGATAAGCGCCGCACGGCCATCATCGTAGGTAGAGCCAAGGACTTTGCCTTGCTTGATTCCCTCGATAAAGAGCTTGAGTTCATTGCGATATGAAGCGGCATAACGCTCAAGGAAGAAGTCCATATACGGCTCACCGCTTGCGGTTGCATCCTTATTAGAGAGCTGAACAGTTGAATGGCCAAGGTTGCTGATCTGCAACATGCCCTTGTCACCAAATACTTCAATGCGCTGGTCATATCCGTAGGCAGAGTGGCGTGAGTTAATGATGGTGATAATTTCGTTGTTGGCACCCTTCATGACAACGCTAACGTTGTCGAAGTCGCCTTCTTCTTTGATGTAGTCGCAGAAGCTATTGGCGCCAAATGCTGATACTTCAACAATGTTAGGCACAAAGTTACGAGCCATATCAAAGTCGTGAATTGTCATATCGCGGAAGATTCCACCCGAGACAGCGATGTAGGACTGTGGGGCAGGTCCTGGATCACGGCTTGTCATGATGACTTGCTCAATCGTTCCGATTTGACCTTCTTCTACCTTGCGCTTTACAGCTTTAAATTGTGGATCTTGGCGGCGGTTAAAGCCGAGGGTGATATTTATCTTTGCAGAGCTCGCAAGTGTACGCAGCTCATCAACTTTCTTAATATCTAAATCAAGTGGCTTCTCGCAGAGTGCGTGAACACCTGCGTTGATCGCTTCACGGAGAAGTGGGATATGAGTTGGCGTAGGTGAACCAATAATGACTGCATCTATCTCACCAGAATTAATGACTGCCACAGGGTCTGATGAATACTTGCCGCCGAAGTCAGCGATGACCTTTCTTGCAGATTCTTCAAAGGGATCGACCACGTAGATAAGTTCGAGGTTAGGGGTGTCGTTTACGCTTCCGGCGTGGACATACCCAATTCGTCCAGCACCGATAATTGCGATTCTTAGCTTCTGAGTCATTGTCCGAGCCTATTCCTAACTGTGTTGTAGTGGAACTTACTTAAAGCGGGTTCCGATCTGGTTTCCGATGGTCAGTGCAGTCTTGATGTTGTTGAGAGATTCTTGATGGGTGTAGAGAGGTGATTCCAAGAGGCCTTGTTCGACGTACTGCGCAAAGGCATGAACTTGGTGAATCAGGCCCAAATGTTCAGGTAGCCCGAGGTCATCAACCCATGTGGTCTGCTCACCGTTGAACTCAGGTCCATGCAGAGTGATTGATGTGGGCGTAAAGAATGGGGTACCGAAGGTGAGCGCACCCTTGCTGCCAGATACGCCGGCCCAATGGGGCAGAGTTGTGCGAGCTGAGAGAACGAAGTTTGCGCGTGAGCCATCGGCATAACGCATAAAGGTATGGGTCTCTTCATCGATTTGATTGTGATGAAGCTTTCCGAATGAGTGAATCTCTGTTGGTTCACCTAAGAACTGTTGTGTAAAAGCGATTGGATAGATACCCATATCGATAATTGGGTTACCGCCACCGATGGTAAATAAGCGTGGAACAGCTAAGTTGGCTTGGCAGAAGTTAGAAATAACAAGTTCTACTTCACCAAGAGTTCCATCAGCAACTAACTGACGGGCAATATCCATTTGTGGCAAGAAGCGAGTCCACATCGCCTCCAGGGCCAAAACCTTCTTCGCCTTGGCAGCTGCGTAGATCTGCTCAGCTTCAGCGAGATCCATCGTGATCGGCTTTTCAATTAAGACATGTTTGCCAGCGTTGATGGCAATCAAGGCAACTTCGAGGCGATCTGATGGCAACGTTCCTAGATAAACCGCATCAATATCATCGCGTGCAACGAGCTCTTCATAAGAGTTGTGGAATGAAGGAAGGTTCCACTTCTGTGCAAAGCCTTCAGCCTTGCCCGGCGTACGTGATGCGATTGCCACAAACTCTTGGTTGGAGTTGAGTTGAGCGGTCTTTATCATCGCTTCACTAATCCAGCCAGCGCCAAAGATTCCCCAGCGAAGCGGCTTGGATTCTGCAGCTATAAAGATATGTGGCTTTGGCAGAGTTCTCATGGCTTTCCTTTACTTATCTGGATTTGGGACGGTGACATCACGAACAAATGATTCGAGATCATTGACTGATTGCAAAAAGCCGCGCAAGGTACGCAGAGTTGCACCAAAGTGGGTGAACTCTTCTACCTTTAAGCCATCAACGTCATACATCTTTCTAAACTCTGGGAAGTTTTCAAGGAGTGGATCAAGGATGCGCGCCTCTATTGGCTCATTAACGCTACTGAGGTTCGGGGTAATACCCATTTCGTTGATCTTTACCTGCCATGCGTATGGAGGTGAAATTACAGAGTCGCCACCGATGATTTCAGACCAGTGCATGTGATTACGGAATGCAGCCGACAATAAACGTGTGCGATAGCCGCGCTCGGTATAGACCTTGTGAGCATGTCTAAAGACAGCAACACCAGCCCATTCAAGAATCTCAGGGTCTACCTTCGCACCCATCTTCTCTGCACCAACCTTTACCCAGTCATCAACGCGACCAACCATGATGGTGCAGACAGGCCCCATCTGAGAAATATCTTTTCCTTCTGCTTCACGGCGCTTAAGTCCGCGCTCGATTGCTTCAGCTACCGCGATTGTTTGAGCAACTGAGAATGAGACAGTGGCATTAATGCTGACGCCTTGATAGGTAGCTTCTTCAAAGGCGGCAATTGCCTCAGAGGTAACTGGAATTTTTACAATCATATTCTTAGCAAGTTGAGAGAACTCAACCGCCTGGTCAGCAAGCGCCTTTGCATCTCTGAAGTTCCGTGGATCTGTTTGAATGGAAAGACGTCCATTGCGGCCGTTCTGTTTCTCAAACTCTGGCTCAAATAACTTCGCAGCGCTGATAGAAAGTTCCTTGACCATCGCCCAGCCGATTGCATCATCTGTGGCAGTTGGATGTGCCTTGGCATAATCCTTGATACGGCCAACCCAATGTTCTTGATCAGCCTTCAGTGCGGTAAGAGCGATTACTGGATTACATGTTGCCCCAACGATTCCCCAGGTAAGCGCATCTTTGAGCTCTTTTGGATCTGCCGAGTCATTCCACAGAACAGTCTTGGAATTCTTCTTCATGTAGAGAAATGGTGACTCGCTCATGTGAGGCCCTTCGTGGTGCGATTGGTGGTGACTGGGTTTACCTTCTGCCAAGATCCTGTTGCAATGGAGCGCTTTGCGGCTGCAACACATTCAGCTGCTGAGTAGCAATCAGATGCCGATGGTGCATGCTGCTTACGTTCTAGTACTGACTTTATGAAAAGTGATGCCTCAATAGTCTTTAGGTCATCAAAGCTCATCGCTATTCCACGTCCAGGTTGGAAGTTGCCATAGTGGCCATCGCCAGGGGCTGAAAGCGCACGAGTAAAGCCATATTCAGGGGCATCACGGTAGGCGACTTCTAGTTCAGTCAGACGTTCAAAGTTCCAACGGATTGTGCCCAATGAGCCACGGACTTCAATGCTGTATTCGCATGATGGACCAACGCTGATTCGTGAACTTTCAAAGGTGCCGCTTGCGCCATTGGCAAAGCGCATCATGCCTGAAGTCCAATCTTCATTTTCAACTGTGCGAAGTTCACCCGATGCATTCTTGGCAAAGTGTGAAGTGCCAGGAGCTGCCTCGCGACGTTCCTTGATAAAGATCTCAGATTGCGCGTTGATTTCGGTGATGTCATCAACTACATACTGGGCTAGATCAAAGCCATGTGACATTAAGTCACCCAAAACTCCGGAGCCGGCAAATTCATTGACATAGCGCCAGGTAAAGGCACCTTCAGGATCGTTGACGTAGTCGGCAATCATCTTGACTTCGACGTTATAGATCTTTCCAAGTTTGCCGCCACGTACCAGTTCGCGCGCATGAGCGATGGCAGGGGATTGGCGATAATTAAATCCCACTGCAGTTATCAGGCCTTTGGCGATTGCGCCTTCTGCAATTTCACGAGATTCAACTTCGCTACGGCCCATCGGCTTTTCAATCCAGAAATCTTTGCCTGCCTTGATAGCAGCCATTGCGATTTCGTGGTGGAGAAAGTTTGGAGAACAGATTGAGACGATATCGACATCGGGATGGTTGATGACATCGAGATAATTTTCGGTTGCTTGCTCAAACCCCATCAGGTTTACTGCGTTATCGCGCGCAGATTCCAGAGTGTCAGCAGCAATCACTTTACGAATGACAACGCCAAGTTCAGGGTAACGCTCTGGAACCTGTGAAAGCCCGCG
This sequence comes from Bifidobacterium breve, assembly GCA_945889195.1. Lineage (GTDB taxonomy): Bacteria > Actinomycetota > Actinomycetes > Nanopelagicales > Nanopelagicaceae > Planktophila. The sequence goes on along the minus strand of CAMDBB010000008.1, from coordinate 6,741 downwards.
GCTATGTACGCGACCCATCCAGCCAACGCTGATGAGGCCGTAGCCGAGGGTCTTCTTAGCCATGGACGCCTACTTCACGCGTGCAGCGCGGGTGGCAGCCAAGATATGTTCGCGAGTGCGTTGTGCAATCGGGAATGGCATATCGACAGGGCAGCCGTACATATCTTGTTCAATGATGGCGAAGATATCTGGATTGATTTCAAGTGCGCGCTCAATGATGGGTGCAAACTTTGGTACTCCTTCAAAGCCTGGCTCTGTCATTACTCCCTTGGCAACAGCATCGCCAAACGGAATATCATTCTTAAGAGTCTCAGCCAAGATATCTGGGTGTACCTGCTTCAAGTGCAGGTAACCGATGCGCTCTGGATAGGCGTTCATCATCTTGATGTTGTCACCTAAGTAGTACGCAAAGTGTCCGGTATCGAGGCAGAGGTTTGAATACTTTGCATCAGTCTCTTGCAAGTAACGCTCTACTTCTTGATAGGTACCAATATGGCTATCTGCATGAGAGTGGAATTGCTGATGAATACCGAACTCTTCAAGGAGCGCCTTACCTAGCTTGTTATGTCCTGCAGCAAGTCGCTTCCACTGTTCATTAGTAAGGGTGCGAGATTCGCGGGCTTGGCCGGTCTTGTCATCGCGCCATAGATCAGGGATAACAACGAGGTGTTCAACGCCAAGCTTTGAAACAAGCGTTGCAACAGCGAGTGCTTGATCCCATGCGCGCTGCCATTGGCTCTCATCCTCTTTATGGAATCCAGTAAAGACTGTTCCAGCAGTCATCTTGAGATTGCGCTTACCAAGTTCATCTTCTAGCTGCTTTGGATCTGTTGGCAGATATCCATATGGCCCGAGTTCAATCCAGTGGTAACCAGCTTCTACAACTTCATCAAGGAAGCGATCCCATGGCACTTGATGAGGTTCGCTGGGAAACCAGACACCCCATGAATCGGGTGCGGTACCTACGCGGATTTGCTGTGTCATGAGTGGGCTCCTATTTCTTATCTTTTATGCCATTGCCGAGCAACGGGCGTTGCTTCTTAATATCCACTGAGTACTTTGCATAGGCATCTTGGGTGCTCTTTAAGGTTGAGATCGGCGCAATCGGAACATCCCACCAACCTTCTCCGGAAGGTGAATAGAGAAGTGGGTCGCTATTGATGTGAATCAAGGTAGCTGTCTTTGAAGACTTTGCCTTCCTTACCGCTGCATGCAGATCGGCAATTGCAGAAGGAGATTCGTTGATGCTGATGACATCAATTCCAAGGCTTGCAGCATTCGCAGCTAAATCAACTGGCAACTTCTGGCTACCTTCAAAGTTATTGCCTTGTGCATCGTGGAATCGGTATTTGGTACCGAAACGTTGTGAACCAATACTTTCGGAGAGATGGCCGATTGAGGCATAGCCATGGTTCTGAATCAGAACGATGACAAATTTAAGTCCTTCAGCAACAGCTGAAACAATTTCAGTGTGCATCATCAGATATGAACCATCGCCGACCATCACGATTGGCATCGCGCCGGCGCGAGCTGCGCCTAAACCAGCAGCGATTTCATATCCCATACAAGAGAAGGCATATTCAACGTGATAGCCAAGAGGAGAACGCACGCGCCATAACTTATGCAGATCTCCCGGCAGCGAACCAGCCGCACAAATTACTGTGTCATTTGCATCAGATGCAGATTGCACAGCATGAATGATTTCTGTCTGGCTTGGTAGCGCACGCTTCTGATCGACAAAGGCTGCATCAAGTAGCGCATCCCATTCACGCTTCTCTTTAGTGGCGCGCGCTGCATAGTCAGCAGAAACTTGGAATGTAGCGAGAAGAGATGTGAGCTCTGTCAGCGTTTCACGTGCATCTGCGACAACTGGCAGCGCGCTGCCGTGCTTAAAGGCATCAAATGAGGCGATATTGATATTGATAAAGCGCACATCTGGGTTTTGGAAGGCGGTACGGCTCGATGTTGTGAAGTCGCTGTAGCGAGTGCCGATTCCGATGACGACATCAGCATCTTTTGCTAATCGATTTGAGGCCGTTGTACCAGTGGCGCCAACGGAGCCTAAATACTGAGGGTGATCCCAGTTAAGTGAACCAACGCCAGCTTGTGATGCGCTGACAGGAATCTTTGTCTGTTCAACAAACTTCTGGAGCGCTTGGTGCGCATCAGAGTAGATAACTCCGCCACCAGCGATGATGAGTGGAGCTTTGGCAGATGCAATCACGCGAGCTGCTTCGGCAAGAACCGAGCTTTCTGCCCGGGGACGACGAATATGCCACTCACGATCTGCCAAGAACTCTTCAGGGACTTCAATGATTTCTGCCTGCACATCTTCAGGAAGGCAGATTGTGACAGCGCCGGTTTCGACAGGATCTGTCAGCACGCGCATTGCACCAAGGAGCGCAGAGAAGACTTGTTCTAGTCGCTGCACACGATCGAAGAATCGTGAAAGAGGTTTAAAGGCATCGTTGACCGAGATAGATGCATCATGTGGAACTTCTAGTTGTTGCAAGACTGGATCAGATGAGCGATTTGCAAAGGTGTCAGATGGCAGCAACAGCACCGGCAAGCGATTTGTTGTTGCAACTGCAGCACCGGTCAGCATGTTGGTGGCCCCTGGACCCACAGAGGCCGCGCATGCAAAGGTAGCGCGACGGCGCTTGATCCGTGCAAAAGCAGATGATTCATGCACCATCGCTTGTTCATTACGCGCTTGGTAATAAGGCATCAGAGATGGGCTATCGACAGAGAATTGTTTGAGCGCTTGTCCGATACCAGCAACATTTCCGTGGCCGAAGATTCCAAAGATTCCCGGAATTGTGCGTTCGCGATGATTGCCATCGACTGTGTACTGGTGGGCCAGGAATTCAACAATCGCCTGGCTAACAGTCATCTTTCGCATCGCCATATCAATTCCTTTCTATGCTCCGTAGGGCAATCTTGGGTCTGTTTGCTGTGATTGCCAAGTCTGTCGAATCCACACTTGATCAGGATGATCGGTGGCATTCCATGCGCGCTCTGGGTCAGGCCCGGCCATCACATTGAAGAAGTAAAGGTCGTAACCGGGACCGGCAGCAGCTGGGCCATGCCAACCGTAAGGAACGAGAGCAACATCGCCTGAGTGAATCTCTTCTGCAACATCATAGGGACGGCTATCGGCTGATGTTCCGCGAAAGTAACCAAATGGTGAAGATGCCGAAGTCGTTGCACCGCGAGTGACAGCGCTTTCAAAGTAATAGATCTCTTCCAGAGTTGATTCTTTTCCTGGCACATAACAATCATGTTTATGAGAAGGAGAACCCGACCAATTTCCTGCAGGGACAATGACTTCGCAGACAACCATGCGATCGGCATCAAGGGTGTCAGGCATTCCCAGGTTGTGTACTTGTCTGGATTCACGACCTGCGCCACGGATAGCAACTTGCACTTTATCCTTGGGAGTAAATTGAACAGGCTTTGCAACAGTTGCTGGAGTTTCACCCACTGCAATGCGACCTGTGCCTGTGATTGTTGCTGAGGTATTGATTGGCAGATAGAGCTGATCTGTTGGTCCATGAAAGACGGATGCGCGACCAGCAAGGACTTGGCTCGCAGGTGCGCCACCAGCAACTACATATTCAACAACGGCGCTGGTTCCTTCAAGGAGAAAGATGATTCGTTCATTGGCATCAGCTGGAAGCGTCAGTGGCTTATTGAGCGTGCCAATGCGCAAGCCGGTGTATTTCCAACCTTCTGCAGGTGGGCTGGCAGCATCGATATGCACATCCCAATCACCGTGGGCGAGTTCCGATGAACGGAAGAACCACTTCTGCGATTGAGACGGCATCTATCGAATTAGTTCTGTGGGAAGCCGAGGTTGATTCCGCCGTGGCTTGGATCTAGCCAACGAGATGTAATCGCCTTGCCACGTGTGAAGAAGTGAACGCCTTCAACGCCGTGCGCTTTGGTATCGCCGAAGAGTGATTGCTTCCAACCGCCGAATGAGTAGTAAGCAACAGGAACAGGGATAGGAACGTTGATTCCGACCATTCCTACTTCAATCTCATTCTGGAAGCGACGAGCTGCGCCACCATCGTTGGTGAAGATTGCTGTGCCGTTACCGAAAGCACCGCTATTGATCAGCTTTACGCCATCGTCGTAGCTCTTTACGCGCACGATAGAAAGTACTGGTCCGAAGATTTCTTCGGTGTAGACCTTAGAGGTAGTTGGCACCTTATCAACGAGAGTTGGCCCAAGCCAGAAACCATTTGGCTCACCATCAACTGTTGGATTACGACCGTCAACGACAACTGATGCGCCATCTTTTTCAGCGATTTCGATATAAGAAGCAACCTTGTCGCGGTGTTCCTTGGTAACAAGTGGACCCATATCGCAGCCGCGACGTCCATCACCTGTGCGCAACTTGCTCATACGTTCAACAATCTTTGGAATCAACTTATCTGCAACAGGCTCAACTGCAACCACTACTGAGATTGCCATACAGCGCTCACCGGCGCTGCCGAAGCCTGCATTAATGGCTGAGTCGGCAACAAGTTCAAGATCTGCATCGGGAAGCACGAGCATGTGGTTCTTTGCTCCACCAAGTGCCTGCACGCGCTTGCCGTTACGGGAAGCGTTCTCGTAAATGTATTGCGCGATTGGAGTAGAGCCAACGAATGAAATTGATTCGACATCTGGGCTGTTAAGCAGTCCGTCTACAGATTCTTTATCGCCATTGAGCACGTTAAAGACACCATCAGGCAAGCCAGCTTCTTTCCAGAGCTTGGCGATCCACATAGAAGCGGTTGGATCTTTCTCAGATGGCTTAAGTACAACTGTATTTCCAGCAGCGATTGCGATTGGGTAGAACCACATTGGCACCATGGCTGGGAAGTTAAATGGGCTGATGATTCCGACGACGCCAAGTGGCTGACGAGTTGAATAGACATCTACGCCAGTTGAGACATTTTCTGAATAGAAACCCTTAAGCAGGTGAGGAATTCCTGTTGCAAATTCAACAACTTCTTGGCCACGGGTGATTTCACCGAGCGCATCTGAGAGCACCTTGCCGTGTTCGCTGGTAATGATTTCAGCAAGCTCTGGCTTTTTCTCATTGAGAAGTTCGCGGAACTTAAAGACAATCTGTTGGCGCTTTGCTAGTGATTCATCCCGCCACTTTGGGAATGCATCTTTAGCGGCCTTGATGGCAGCGTTAATTTCAGCTTGATCGGCTAGAGCAACTCGCTTTGTCTCTGTTCCAAGTGCTGGGTCATAGACCGGAGAAGTTCTTCCAGATTTACTGACAAATTCAGCACCATTGATCCAGTGATTGACGATTGTGCTCATTTTTCCCCCTTGGCTTAAGACCCTGATAATAGAGGTCAAGTTGCGATACCCGTAAGTCGCATTTAGACTCCGTGATGTTTAAGGGGAGTACCTAGATACAGCTACCTCGTCAATACGGTGTAAAAACCCGGGGCGCTGGCCGAAATACGATTTCGGTTAGGAAGACCTTGACCACGTTTCTCATTACGCGAGTCAAGGAGCTTATTCATGGATGTTTCATTACTAGTCTGGTCACTTACTGTCGGAGCAATTCTTCTGCTCGTCGTGGTCGATCTCTTAACTGTTAGCGCAAAGCCCCACGAGGTTAAATTCAAAGAGGCAGCGAGCTGGTCAATTTTCTATATCGGCCTTGCCATCGCCTTTGGTATCTGGGTATGGGCGCAATATGGCAATCAAAAGGGAACAGAGTTCTTTGCCGCCTACTTAGTTGAGAAATCTCTCTCTGTAGATAATCTCTTCGTCTTCGTCATTATCTTGGCGCAATTTGCAGTTCCCAGCATCTACCACCAGCGCATCTTGCTCTTCGGAGTTATCTTGGCCCTTGTCTTGCGCACAATCTTTATTGCAGTGGGTGCAGCAGCGCTCGCAGCCTTTGCCTTCACCTTTGTCATCTTCGGTGCAATTCTGATCTGGACCGGCGTTGGACTCTTTAAGCACTGGGATGAAGATCCAACACCAGGAGATAATAAGTTGGTCAAGATTATGCGTAAGCGCATCGCTATGGTCGATGAATTCCACGGAACGAAGCTCTTTATCCGCCAAAACGGTAAGCGCTATGCGACCCCGATGTTTATGGTCATGGTTGCCATTGCTTCAACAGATTTACTCTTCGCCCTTGACTCAATTCCGGCAACGTTCGGTGTGACTTCGGAGACCTTCTTGGTCTTCTCAGCTAACGCCTTCGCACTTCTTGGTCTGCGCGCCCTTTACTTCCTCGTTAAGGGGCTCTTGGACCGCTTGGTTTACCTATCTCTTGGGCTATCAATCATCTTGATGTTTATCGGAGTGAAGTTGATCATGACTTATCTTCACGAAGAATTCGCCTCAATTCCTAAGATTCCTACCTCAATCAGCCTGGGTGTAATCGGTATGATTCTTCTTGTAGCGACAGTAGCCAGCTTGGTGAAGACTAAGTCTGATCCATCAGCTAAGGCACATGTCGGTCGCATTACAGGAAGCAAGGGCGATGAAGAGAGAGATAGCTAAAGGCTGGAAGTTACTTCCATCTGCTCTCCGTAAAACAATAGTTTCGGTCATCGGATCGACGCTTATTGTTATTGGTTTGCTGCTCTCAGTTCTTCCTGGACCATTCACCATTCCGTTGGTGATTCTCGGGTTGCTCGTTCTTGGCCTTGAATTTGCCTGGGCACAGCGCACTCTTGAAAGAGTTAAAGAACAAGGCGCGAAGCTCAATCC
>CAMDBB010000007.1 GCA_945889195.1 Bifidobacterium breve | reverse complement strand
ATCTATTCCGAGTCAAGAAGTGGCTGATCAGCTGGATATTCAAAAAAATAGAGCATGCTTAGAACTTGAAATGACTGATTTAGATCAAAACGGCCGAAAAATTATGCTTGCAATATGTGTTTATATCGGCGATCAATACAAATTAAATTTATCGCCCAATAAAGATACTTTAGAAATAGATACCAGAGAAAAGGACGTGTCATGAATAACTTACTGGGAGCTACCTCCGAAGAAAATGCCTTATTCGCTAGTTTCGTTGAGCGACACCAAGTATTTGCAGACTCTGGATTTGGTGAAATTCATGTCACTGAAAATTCAAAACTTGGACCAGAAGAATCAATTGTCACTACTTCGCTGTCTGGAGACAAGAAAGCTACAATTGAAAGATCATCCTATGCAGGATTTCGCTACGCACTTAATGTCTTACTCAAATCTCTATTAACCAATGTTGTTGTTACTAATCATCAGCATTCTCCAGATTTTAAAGTTAGGGGTGTCATCGAGGGCTTCTACGGAACTCCTTGGACGCATGAACAAAGGCTGCGCGGACTAGCCCACTTTTCAGATTTTGGATTTAATCGTTACCTGTTAGCACCAAAGGATGATCCATGGCACAGATACGACTGGCGCTCAGAGCTCAGTGCTGATTTTTTAAGCCGGGTGTCAGATTTGATGGCCCAGGGTAGAAAAAATGCCATCACCGTTGCTGTTGCAATTTCGCCGGGCCTGACAGTTGAGTACTCAGATGCCAGCGACGTACAGGCGATAATGGTTCGTTTCAAGCAACTGCATAGCATCGGCGTGCGTGAATTTGGGCTCTTTCTTGACGATATTCCAGCTCGTTTGCAAAGCGAGAAAGATGGTGCGAAGTTCAATTCCATCATGCAGGCACATAGTTTTTACTGCAATGCAGTCTGGGCAGAGTTAAAGAAACTAGATTCTGAAAATTCATTGGCAATATGTCCTTTGCAGTATCACGGCAAAGCTACAGAGGAATACATCACTGAATTTGGTAACGCCCTTGATCCTGAACTAGCCCTAATTTGGACAGGACGCGAGATTTGCTCTGAATATCTCGATGTTTCTGATGCCAAAATATTTCAAGCGAACACTAATCACACTCCTTTGTATTGGGATAATTACCCCGTCAATGATGTAGCTATGCTGCACGAATTACATGTTGGCCCAATCGAAGGGCGTGAAAAAGGTCTAGAGAATTATTCATTGGGATACTTTGCTAACCCTATGGATCGATTTGAGCTATCACTTATTTCATTAAGCACTATCGGTGATTACTTGTGGGATACCCAGAGCTATGATCCACAACTTTCTTGGGAGTATTCACTTACTCAATTAGCAGACAACTCTGCCGATCGCGCCGCGATCCGAAATCTGTTGCGAGGGTGCTTTGAATCGTGCTTGCGAGTAAACCCAGCACCAGATTTCAGCGCTATGTTAGAGGCGGCATCATTTTCCTGGAAAACAGGCAAGCCTGCTCAGGCAGCACAACTAATTGAGAACCATGCCAATCAAATGATGCGTGATGTTGCGACAATCAAGTCAGCTGAATTTTCTAGACCACAATGGCGCGAAGAGTCTTTGAAATGGCTGACAAAATATGAGGCTGTTGGGAAAGCACTTCTTGAGATAGCCAGAATTGTGGGCAATTGCGGTGTCTCCAAGAATGCAAATCTAAGCGGATCAAAGGTGGATCTAGATCAGATCACTGCAATTCGGGCTTCCCTGAACTCAGATCCAACTCGCTTGTTTGGCAGTGGTCTAGATATGACACTGGCTGAGTTAGCGGACGAGATCCGCTGGTCACTAACGGCTTAGTGACTCCTTTAACTCATCATTAACGTATTTCCACTCACCTTCAATCATGGTGGCACAAACTGTGGATTCTGTGTCCAAAAGTACTAAGTCAGCCAATTTTCCGACTTCAAGAGAGCCGATATCAGCATCTTTGCCCAAAATTTTGGCTGCATTTAGTGAAGATATCTTGCTTAATTCCGAAAGAGTTAACGGAGCAAATTTAGCTGCATTTTGATAGACCATGTTCATTGAAAGTGCGCTTCCGGCAAGTGTGTCCGTACCTGCCAGAACGATCTTTCCGCCAATCTTTGTCACCGCTCTGTCTGGTAGCGCACCATATTCCCCATCAGGAAGTCCCGCTAAAGAGGTTGCATCTGTAATCAAATTGATTCGATCAACACCTTTGGATTTCAATGCAATTCTAAAGATTGCTTCATGAATATGAATCCCATCTAAAATCAATTCAGCAAAAATATCCTGGCTATCCAAAACAGCTCCAACCGCTCCTGGATCACGGTGAGCAAGTGGCGACATCGCGTTGAACAAGTGAGTAGTAGAACGCGCTCCTGCTTTGATGCCCTCAACGGCTTGCGCATAGGTAGCATTTGTGTGACCAATTGATGAAATTATATTTTTGTCCACTAAATATCTAATGGCGTCTAATCCACCAGGAATTTCGGGAGCTATTGTCATCATTGAAACAAAATCATCTGCTGCTGAAATAATCGCCTGAATCGCTGACAAATCGCCAGCTTTTAACTGTGCAACAACATGTGCGCCAGGCTTGTGTTCTGAAATAAATGGACCTTCAGTATGAATACCTAAAACTTTGGAACCATTTTTGTTTGATTTAGAACTATCCGATAAGGCTTTTAGTATCGCTAATAAACTTTCGAATTCCATAGTGTGCGTAGATGCCAACATTGATGTTGTTCCATTTTTCAAATGGTATTCCCGGGCTAAGTTGTGCTCGGCTGAATCAACTGATGTGAAAGCTCCACCATTGCCACCATGAACATGCAGATCAATAAAACCAGGTGTCAACGTTGCTTTCTTCGCGTCAAAAACTAATTCATTGCTGGTGGAAGAAGGCTCTCCTTCTGCAACTTTTACAATCCTGCCGTCAGTTATTTCCAAAAAACCGTTGGAAATCACATGTTCAGGCAGAGCAATCCGTGCATTTCTGATTACACAAGTACCTAATTGCACGTTAAAGGCCTAATTGTTAAACACTGATCGCTGGAAACTTCAGCGGTGAATTTGCTGTATCCCCATGGTCTAAATTCGCACTCACCAGTAGTGGCGCAGGCAAAGAATTAAGCAGGAATAACTTGGTGACTTCGGCGTTTATTGCTTGTGCCATAAGCACAAAACAAACAGTCGAAGCTGAACAAATGCTCTTACCATCAGGTAATTCGGCAACGGCGTCACCAATTACTGATCCGTTATCCAGTGATAGATCAACAACTTCACTAAGCATCAAACCAGATGGATGTCTGGAGTCAACTGATTCACTATGTTTGTTCGAACTCAAGGCAATAGTTTTGATTCCACGTTTCTTGCACTCAAGTGCCATTTCTACAATCGCGCCATTGCGACCGGATTGCGAGGCAATTATTACTACGTCATGTGCTTTGACTTTATGGTGATCCAAAACCTTTGGACCATTTTCAGGAATTCTTTCGGGTTGTGAATCACGAAGGTCCCAGAATGCATCTCGGGGCTCTTGGCGGATATCCTGTAGATGCATTGATTGAAATATAGCCAAACCACCCGCTCGACTTGAAAACTCCATTGCCAGAGCTTGTGCATGGCCGGCGCCAAAAGTAAAAACATTTCCGCCACCGTTAACGGCATCAAAAATCAGCTTCGCTGCCATTTTAATCTCGGGGACTTGTCGATTCACGGCATCTAATCCAAGATGGGCAATTAATTCAGCTATCAAAACTGAATCAATATCTTCAACTCTATCGACCTTCATGTGTACTCCCTTATTAGATTGGTAACCCGAAATCCTTACTTGCCGTACCCATCTGAAAGACCTTTTATAAATTGCTTTGAGAAAAGAGTAAATAACAGAATCAGCGGAATTGCGCCAAGCACTAAGGAGGCAATCAGCGCCTGCCAATCATTGTTGTAAGTACCAACAAATTGCTGGATGCCCAACGTTAATGTCTGAGTTTTTGGTCCCGCAGTGAGGACTAGTGGGAACCATAAGTCATTCCAAACAGGCAGCATTGTGATCGCAGCCACCGCAGCAACACCTGGCATAACCAGTGGAACAACTATCAGGAAGGTCTTGAACTCATTTGCGCCATCAATGCGTGCTGCTTCCTTTAGATCATTAGAAACTGTTCGAAAATTGGTAACCATTAAAATTACACCTAGCGGTACAAAGATTCCTACATAAACAAGAATGAGTGATATATGAGTATTTAAAATATTAAGCCATACCATCATCTTAATAATTACAATAGTTCCTAGCGAAACTGGCAACATGATGCCTATGGTAAATAGACCAGCAATCATTTTTGAAAGTTTTGTGGTGTATTCAGTTATTCCATAAGCGGCCAAGCAGGAGCAAATAACCGTTAATAACGTAGCTCCTAAGGTGACAATAGTGCTATTTGCATAATTTCTAAGAAAGTTTCCTTGTGTGATCGCACGTTTAAATCCATCTAAGGTCAAGGTCTCAGAACTCGGAAGCTTTAGTGGTCCAGTAAAAATACCTTCCATAGTTTTAAATGAATTTATGACCATTACAAATATTGGACCAATTGCAAGTAACACAAAAAATAGCAAAGATACATGGACTACGAGATTTTTTGATTGAGTTTGAACTCTGCCATCTTTGTTCATCATAACTGACTCACTTTCAAACGGCGTTGCACAACCGCAAAATATGCTGCTGTGCCCAACAGAATAATGAAGAATATAACAGTCGCTGTTGCAGCGCCTAGATTCTGGTTTCCTAGGTCAGCACCCCAGCCAAAGAAAGTCCGGTAGAACATTGTGCCCAGGACATCAGTTGCATAGTCCGGACCAGGCATTCCACCATTTAAGGCATAAATGATGTCAAAAGCATTAAAGACCCAGATAAAAGTTAAAATTGTAATAATCCCAATTTGTGGAGCAATTAGTGGCATTTTAATTCGAAAGAAAATTCTGATATCTGATGCACCATCCACTTGAGCAGCTTCGATGATATTGCTTGGAATTGAAAGTAGCGCGCTGTATAGAAAAACCATCGGGATTCCAAGATATTGCCAGACCGACATCAGGGTGATTGTCGGAAGTGCAGTAAGTTTTTCACCCAACAATGGATAGTCAACTATCCCCCACAGTGGGCTAATGATTATTCGCCAAATGAAACCAACAATTACAACAGACAGGGTCGTTGGGATAAATAGCAATGTGCGATAAAAACTGGTCATTCGCCTAACTCGACCCGAGGTCAAGAGGGCTGCCATTAATAGAGCCGTTGGAAGTTGTACCGATGCGGCAATCAAGAAAAATTGACAGTTATGCAGAAATGCGAAAAGGAGTCTTTCGCTTGCTTCATCATCCGTAAACAGGAAAACAAAGTTTTTTAGACCAACAAATACATCTTCTTGGTAGAAACTGATGTAGATCGTTGAGAGTAATGGAAAAACTGCAAAAAGCAGAAAAAAGGCAAGGGCCGGGGCAGTAAACAGCAACAGTTGCCGGCGGCGCCTACGCACTAATGTTTTAGATTTCAAGTACTCCCCCAGTTAAATTAGCAATAAATCGAAAGGTGAAGGTGCTCAGACCCACTATGGGTCTGAGCACCGACATCACTTACTTCTTTTTCTGTGGTGGATACCAGGATTCCAACGACTTTTGTAGTTCAGCCGCTGCCTGTTTTCCGGTCATCTTCGTAGTCATCATCACATTCAAAAGATTAGTTGTGACTGAGAACCAGTTAGGTGTACCGGTATTCATCTTATCCATGCCGATTGGAGCTGTAACGATCGCTCCATCACGCAAGTTAAGCCAGGCCTGTGCTGTTTTGTTGTCAATTGAAATCTTCTCCTTACTCAATGGGAAGAATCCAGGTAAGTTATTGGCAAGTGCCTGTCCAAACTCCTTAGTTGAAAACCAAGTTAGAAGTTTTTTAGCTTCGACTTGATGTGGGCTTGCAGAGTTGATTCCAAAGCCGAAGTCGGCAAGAACCTGAACATATGGCTTGTCACCGGCTTTAGCTACTGGAGCACCAAACACGCCAACATTTGATCCTGGTGGGGCCATTTCTTTTACACTCCATGAGCCGTCAACTGCAACTGCAGCACGACCAAGAATGAATAGCTGCTCAGCATCTGAGTAGGAAACAGATGAGAATGCTTTAGGGAGATATGGCTTCCATGAAGCTAGTGCTTCAAATGCAGCAACGTACTCTGGATCAGTAACTTTTCTTGTGCCGTTGTCAAGAGCAACTCCACCGGCATCACCTTTCCAGTAATAAGGTCCCACTAATTGAAGACCCAATTGATCCAGTGCCCAAGAATCTGCTGATAAACCAGTCGCCACAAGCGGTGTGTACTTTCCATTTTTCTTGATCTTCTTAAGTACTGCAATAAATTCTTTCTGCGTCTTAGGAACAGTTAAATTCAATTCCTTAAAGATATTTTTATTGTAGTAGAAGCCTGCACCTACTGAGGCTACTGGCATGCAATATGGAACACCCTTAGCGTCTGCCCAAGATTGCTGCGATTGCTTTGTGAAATTTTGTAGCCCAGGTAAGCCAGTTATAGGAGTTAAATGCTTGTCCTTTATGAGAGCCTTAGTCAAACCATATGGACGGCACATAACTACATCGGCCGCAGTCTTGCTCTTCATCCGCAAAGAAAGCGCAGAGTCATATTCGTTTGAAGGGGTTGGTGCGAATACAAGTTTTACGTTTGGATTAGCTTTTTCGTAAATTGGAATCAAAACATCTTTCCAAATCTTCGCATCATCCGTACGCCATGAATCAATTGTTAGAGTTGTTGTTGCTGCCATAGCTGATGTTGTAATCAGTGATGCAGGAACAAGTAAAGAAACACTCAGTGCAAAAACTAAACTTTTACTTCTAATTTTCATTTTCACCCAATCACAGTAGTTTGTCGGAACTTCCAAAACTTTTGCAAAATGAAATCTTCCATTGGGCTTCACTAAAGTCAATCATTTATAGTTACAAAGCACTAACGTTTTTCTAGACCATATATGAAACTGGTATACCTAACTAGTTTGCGCCAATTCGAGTGGTTACCTGCTCTAACCCTGGCGCTTGATTCATAGCCATGATTTGGGCACCTGCAATAGCCCCACCTATAGGTTTTTGAAACTTGGCCTCGGGAAGAAATTGAGCTACAAAATCGTGGAACGGTTTTTCTATAAGTGGCCCGATGTTAAAGACTCCGCCGGCCGTAGAATAGGAAAATGGCGCTCCTGCCAGCTTGGAACGTCGAGCGGCAGCTTGCACATTCATGGCTAGATCTTGAGCGGCACAGCGCAGAATCTCGATAGACATTTCATCGCCCTCTTGTGCGGCATCTACAACACTCTTACTGAAAGAGGCAACTACCTCGATGGGGTTTGGTGCTCCATAAACGCTAGCTGCAGTGTTTTCCAGCGTGCCGAAACGTTCAATCATCGCTTTATGAAGTGCAGCTGACCCGGGTAGCCCATCATCAACCATTGCTGCGATCTTTAACCCTTGTCGACCAATGTCGTGTCCGCTTCCACGATCTGCAATTAGTGGGCCATCGCCATCAATTCGATACGCAACGCCTTCTCTTGAAATTGCCATCACCACAGCGCCAGTTCCTGCCGCAACGACTACGCCAGGTTGATTTCCAAGTGCGCCTAGATAATTCATTACGACATCACTGGCAATCGTAAATTGATCAGCTTTTACCAATGATGAGATTGCTTTAGCGGCAAGATGATAAGACGGTGCTGCCTGAGCACCGTTTAAGCCAAATGCAACCCCAGCAAATCGTGTGGTTTGTGGAAGTTGGTCAAATGTTGTGCGCAAACTATCAACAACACGCTCGTAGCCATCGACGCTTCCAATTATTTCTAAACCAGGCCCACGACTTTTCGCAATTTCTGATCCATTTGAATCGACAATTACTGCTTCGGTCTTAGTTTTTCCACCGTCAACTAGTAAATACAATTTAACGTCTTGCTTAGTACTTTGCATCATGCTCTTTCCTGAACGGGATCAGTGTTTACAAAAAATCGGAGTAACTCAGTCATATTTGATTTTAGACTAATTGTTCAGAGAATTAAACCTTTTATGACTCCAATACCATTACAGTTTCCCCATGCTGACTCCGTATCGTGAACTTTTTGCAACGCCAGGCGGACTCGCATTCTCGATTCCTGGATTAGTGGCACGTTTACCTATCTCCATGACTTTCTTATCAGTCACTTTTATTGTGCTTTACGAAACGGACTCATATACATTGGCGGGGGTAATCTCGACTGGGGCAGCGTTAACTAACGCCGCTTTTTCCCCAGTCTGGTCCCGAAAAGCTGATCAGCTTGGCCAAGCTAAGGTTTTACGTTTCACAATTCCTCCATACATAATTTTCGGTCTACTTTTTATATATACAATCACTCACAACTTCCCCATAATAATTTGGATGGGCTGCATTTTCATTGCCGAGGCATTCTTGCCCAATATCGGTGGACTGGTACGGCGACGTTGGCTGCATACACTGGAAGACAAAGAAGATGGTCGTCAACTCATCAACACTGCGTACTCCTTTGAAGCACTTGTTGATGAAATAGTGTTTATTATTGGTCCCTTAATAGCATCTGCTGCAGCAATTTCAATTGCACCACAAGCTGGAATGTATTTTGCGTTTTCATTTATGAGCGTAGGTACCGGGCTATACATTTTGCAGAAGAGAAGCGAACCACCACCTCATCCAAAAGTTAAAAGCGAGAAGAGGACCGCAGTTCTTGCGATTCCCTATGTTCAGGCGGTTTTCTTACCCTACATTTTCCTTGGAGTATTCTTCGCATCCGCAACATTAAGCACAATTGCGTTTGCAGATCAACTCGATGCTAAGGGTTCGACTGGAATACTTTTAGCAATTTGGTCAGCTGGTAGTGCTGTTGCCGCACTCATAAATGGGGCAATTAGACTCAAGATAACCAATGGTCAGAAATTTATCTATTTGATGATTGCGATGTTTTTCTTAACAATTCCACTTCTTTTCGTAAAATCCATATTACTCCTTGGCATAGTGCTTTTCTTTAGCGGCCTCGGTGTCGCACCAATACTCATTTCTGGTTATGCAATCGTTGAAAAATCCGTTTCTCCCGCAAAGATTACGGAAACTTTCGCCTGGATACTCGCAGGTCTGCAGATCGGAAACGCACTTCCGGGTCCAATTTCGGGATACATCATCGATAACTATGGTGCAGGTAAATCTTTCATCGTTCCAGTAATTGCACTTCTAATATCAGTTCTTTCCCTTTTCCCTTATCGCAAACATTGGCGAGTTCTTATCAAGATTTGATTGCATGTTCCCTACAACCCACTTACAATTTAATGCAATGCCAAACCATTTAACTAAACCATCAAACTAGAGGGGAAAATAATGACTGCAACTAAAGCCTTCGCAGCTATGTCGGCAAAGGGTAAATTAGAACCATACACCTTTGAAAGACGAGATCTCAGAAGTGATGACGTTGGATTCCGCATTGACTTTTCTGGTATCTGCCACACTGATATCCATCAGGCCAGAGAAGAATGGGGAGAAGCAAATTTCCCTATGGTTCCGGGCCACGAGTTTGTTGGCACTGTAACTTCAGTTGGAAGCGGCGTATCAAAATTTAAAACTGGCGATCGGATTGGCGTAGGAGTATTTATTGATTCCTGCAGAAATTGTAAGAACTGTTTAAATGGTTTGCAGCAGTATTGTTTAGAAGGATATACCGACACTTACAACGCCTATGAGAGAAATACCAAGCAGATTGCCTATGGTGGTTATTCAAATTACTTCGTAATTCCAGAGAGTTATGCTTATAAACTTCCGGCAAATCTTGATATGGCAGCGATGGCTCCCTTACTCTGCGCTGGAATCACTACCTACTCCCCGCTAAAGAAATGGAAGGTCGGCCCAGGGAGCAACGTTGCAGTTGCCGGACTCGGCGGTTTGGGACATATGGCAGTTAAATTTGCCATAGCCCTTGGTGCCAACGTAACTGTTTTATCCCACTCTGATGCTAAAGAAAAGGATGCAAGAGCTTTCGGTGCAATTGATTTCATTGACACTGGAAAAGCTGATTGGCATCTTGGATACCAAAAAAGTTTTGATCTCATTTTAAATACCGTATCCGCCCATTTAGACCTAGAGCCCTATCTATCAACACTTGCAACAGATGGCTCGCTAATAGTGATTGGCGTTCCTAGCGAGCCCTTCAGCATGGGCGCAGGATCTCTGCTGGATGGCCGGCGCTCTGTTTCAGGCTCTTTGATTGGTGGAATCCCTGAAACACAAGAGATGCTTGATTTCTGTGGGGCTAACAACATAGTCAGCGAAGTAGAGGTGATCAGCGCTGATTATATCAATGAGGCTTACGATAGAACCGTTGCAAGTGATGTTAGATACCGCTTTGTTATCGATTGCTCAACTTTCTAGATAATTCTTGCAAGCAATTCTTTAATTAATCCCCAAGTCCTTCGTAGTTAGCAAATTCCCACATATCGATCGCATCTAGGTCAATTACCTTTAACCCGTGATTAGCAAAGATGCCTGCAATCTGAGCCCGATGTTCTGTTGCGTGGCAGCTCGACATGAAGATGAAGCTTGAACCTGAAGGAAACGACGGAAGCTATATGGCAATTGCAGTCATATTCGCTTTTGCCTCTATGCCATCCATGGTCTTGGCGTGGCGTGAGCAAGATATCTAATCCGGCTTATAGGGCGACTCTTCTTTTTTGCCCATGTTTTGCCCAGGAATTAGGTTCAGATAGGCATATTTGAACTAAATAATTGCACTGTAAACTGGTTAAATAAGCGTAGATGAGAGATGGGATAACCCTGCAGTCCTCACTGCTAACGAGGTAAGGTGTTAAAGCCTTCAGGAGTTCAAATCTCCTCGTCTCCGCAGATTAAAGATAGGCTTTCGCGTATGCCATCTTCTGATGAAATATATGTCATTGGCGTTGATTACGGAACCCTTTCCGGGCGCGCGTTGCTCGTGCGAGTCTCCGATGGCGCAGAAATCGCAACTGCAGTCTTTGAATATCCACATGCAGTTATTGAAGAAGTTCTTCCAACATCAGGCGCCAAACTGCCACCCGATTGGGCGCTACAAGTTCCATCTGATTTTGTCGATGTTCTCAAGAAAACTGTCCCAGAAGTTCTTAAGACATCAGGCATCAATCCAGCACAAGTAATCGGCATCGCCACAGATTTCACCGCCTGCACTGTCTTGCCAGTGAAAGAAGATGGAACTCCACTTTCAGAGCTCGCTGAATTTTCCAAGAACCCACATGCCTTTGTGAAGTTATGGAAGCACCATGCGGCGCAACCACATGCAGATCGCATTACAGATTTAGCTCACTCACGGAAAGAGCCATGGATTGCACGTTATGGCGGAAAGATTTCATCTGAATGGGAGTTCGCCAAAGCGCTACAACTTCTAGAAGAAGCGCCTGAAATTTATAGCGCCATGGATAAATGGGTAGAAGCTGCTGACTGGATTATCTGGCAGCTCTGTGGCAAGTATGTTCGCAATATCTGCACAGCAGGTTACAAAGGTATGTTGCAAGATGGCGCCTATCCCAGCCGCGAGTATTTAGCTGCGCTTAATCCAAAGTTTGAAAACTTCATCTCTGAAAAGCTAGAACACGAGATTGGGCAGTTAGGTGCGCTCGCTGGAACGCTAACGGCAGAAGCTGCCAGCTGGACCGGTCTACCTGAAGGAATAGCAGTTGCTGTTGGCAATGTCGATGCACATGTCACATCCGCTGCCGCCAACGCTGTGAATCCAGGACAGATGGTTGCAATCATGGGCACATCAACCTGCCACGTGATGGTCTCTGAAAAATTTGCTGAAGTTCCTGGAATGTGTGGAGTCGTTGATGGCGGAATTATCAGCGGAAAACTTGGTTATGAAGCAGGCCAATCAGGCGTTGGCGACATCTTCGGTTGGTTTGCCAATAACTATGCGCCAGCTACATATACAGCTGCAGCACAAAGTGTTGGCGTTGATATTCACACCTACTTGTCGCAGCTCGCAAGCAAGCAACCTGTAGGTGCACACGGTCTAGTTGCACTCGATTGGCAGAGTGGCAATCGTTCTACCTTGGTTGATCACCAACTATCTGGGCTGATTGTAGGAATGACTCTTGCAACAAAACCAGAAGAGATCTATCGCGCAATTGTTGAATCAACTGCTTACGGTGCTCGCAAGATTGTTCAGACCTTTAATGAATCAGGTGTTCCAGTTAAGGAATTCATTGCAGCAGGTGGGTTAATTAAGAATAGTTTTGTTATGCAGATCTATGCCGATGTTCTCAATATGCCCATCACCATCATCGCCTCTGCCCAAGGTCCAGCGCTCGGTTCTGCGATTCACGCGGCTGTTGCCGCAGGTGCTTACCCAGATGTTGTGACAGCAGGTGCTGCTATGGGAGGCGTTGCGCAAGAGTCATATCAACCAAACGCTGCCAACGCCAAGGTCTATGACCAGCTCTATCGCCACTACAACGAGCTCTATGAAGATTTTGGACATAACGGCGCAATGCATTCACTGCGCGCTATTCGCGATCGTGCACTCTTAGGGGGAGCGTAATGACAACCCATAGCCAACTTCGAGAGAAGATCTGCAAACTCAATATTGATCTACAACGCTATGGCTTAGTCGCATGGACCTCCGGCAACGTCTCTGAACGCATGGAAGATGGCAAGAGCTTTATGATCAAGCCAAGCGGTGTGATGTATGAAGAACTTAAGCCGTCACAGATGATTATCTGTGACCTTGATGGAAATGTTCTTGAGGGAGAACTTGCACCATCAAGTGACACTCAAACGCATGCTTATATCTATCGCCACATGAGCCACGTCAATGGCGTGGTTCATACCCACTCTAATTACGCAGCTGCTTGGGCAGCTATCCATAGCGCTATTCCTTGTGCACTTACTGCAATGGCAGATGAATTTGGTGGAGAGATTCCGCTAGGTCCATTTGCGCTCATTGGCAATGATGAAATTGGTAAAGGAGTTGTTGAATCCCTTACCGGTCATCGCTCAACTGCAGTACTGATGAAGAACCACGGGGTCTTTACCATCGGGAAAAGCGCAACGGCTGCGGTTAAATCAGCGGTGATGTGTGAAGACGTTGCTAAGACAACCTGGATTGCCAAAACAATGGGAACTCTGCAGATAATTAGCCCAGCTGATATCGATAAGTTATTTGATCGCTACCAAAATGTTTATGGACAACCAGGTTCAACTAAATAGCAACGCGCGCTAGCTCTGCCAATGGTGGACGGCAGACAATCACATTTGCGCCACTTATTGAGTAGTTACCTGCTGCATGTGGAATCACAAGGGCATCACCCTGGGTAATCTCCATGGCAGGTGCGTTTGCAAATGTCACAGAACCAGAACCGTTGAGCACAAGGGCGATAGCAAAGCCCGCCTCAAAGTCACCGGCCTGTGGCGCTAAATGCGCTCTAAAGTAACCATCTGCCTTAAGCGGCAGAATCGAACGAAGCGCACCACCGGTTAAGGCGTTACGTGTGATCAACGATTCGAATTCGCTATCTGTCAGCGGATCAAGCTTGAGAGCATCTGTCACAGTCTCAAAGCCAAGGCCTAGGTGGCCATCTTTAATTCCATCAACTGCAAAGCCTTCCCATTCAAGAAGGGCAGATAAATCTGTTGGCTCCTGCAACTCAAGTAAAAAGATTCCGGCATCGATGGCATGCGCAACACCAGCTGGAACCAAGATCGCATCTCCAACAGAAACTTCAGAGCGACGCAGGGATGCGAGCAGCGCTGCAGAATCTTGGCTACGAACTAACTTCAATAAATCTTCTTTATTCTGAATCTCTTTAAAGCCAAGCCCTACGCCACTTCCAGCAGGTGCTTCGAGGATGATCCACGCTTCTGTCTTGCCGTGATCTAACCCTAAGTGTTGCTTAGCGAAAGCTTTATTTGGGTGATAGTGAACTGGAAGGCGCTGATCAGGATCGAGTAGCTTGATAAGAATCTCGGTACTCAAACCAAAGTTCTTTACATGGTCTGCACCCAACCACGCATCAGAGTCGTTCTTGATGGCATCTTTAAGTAACGTTCCATCGCTGAGCTTTGATAGCCCTTGTTCTGCTTCGCCAAATCGAGTCGTGACTGAACCAATCCACTCTTCGGGACGCATAGGTCCACCAGGGCCATGGCGCAGTGCGCCGATGCGATTGCCTCCACGGTAAAAGTGATCGAATTGATTAGAAGGTAACTTCGCTGGGACTGCTGAACTCTGTGACATAGCAAAAGAATAGCCGTTAATATTTCACAATGACAGGTGTAATCAGCGGCAAAGAAGGAGCCCTGCTGCGAATCAGAGAGTTATTGAATCGCTCAACTGATCGCGCTCTTGTCGGAATAGTTGGAAAACCAGGCGCCGGTAAATCGACCTTGTCGGCGTATCTGCTGCAAGAGTTGCAGAGCTCTGAAGTAACGGTCGTTCCTATGGATGGCTACCACCTCAGCAACGCTGTTCTACAAGAAATCGACCGTGCAGATCGTAAGGGAGCCCCAGATACCTTCGATGTTGCTGGTTTTGCATCTCTATTACAACGAATCCGCGCTGAAAAATCAGTTGATATTTACTTTCCAGTCTTTGATCGCTCTATTGAAGAATCTATTGCAGCTCAAGGGGTTGTCACACAAGAGACCAAAGTAGTTATCGTTGAAGGCAATTACTTACTTCATGACACAGGCGGATGGGAAGCAATCGCGGATTTACTTGATGAAATCTGGTTCATTGATGTCGATGATGAGAAACGGTTAGAACGCCTCATCGCTAGACACATCGCTTATGGCAAAAGCCCAGAAGCTGCCGAAAGCTGGTCTCGTGGCAGCGATGAAGTAAATGCCCACACCATCGCTGCAGGCAGGTCGCGCGCTCACGCCGTGATTACCCTCGATTAAGCGCGGTAACCTTGGGCAGTGCCTCAATACAAAGTAGCAATCGTCGGTGCTGGTCCTGCCGGCTACTTTGCCACCCTCGCACTCAATAACCTGCAGACAGAGGAGTTGAAGTTCTCTATCGACATGATTGAGCGTCTGCCAACACCATGGGGCTTGGTAAGAAGTGGCGTTGCACCGGATCATCCCAAGATTAAAACTGTGGCAAAGGTTTTTGAGAAGGTTGCAAATGAGCCAAACTTCAGACTTTTTGCCAACGTTGAACTCGGCTCTGATTTAACAATTGAGCAGCTGAAAGATATGTATGACGCCGTTGTTATTGCTACCGGATCAGCTTTAGGCAAGCGACTTGGTATCCCTGGCGAAGATATGCCTGGCTCTATGTCGGCTGCCGCATTCGTTCCTTGGTACAACTCACACCCAGACTTTAAAGATGAAGAGATAGATTTAAGTTGCGATACAGCCGTAGTTATCGGCGCCGGAAATGTGGCGATGGATGTGGCTCGCATGTTGGCACTTGAACCAAGTGAGCTAGATCCAACAGATACCGCAGACCATGCGATTGACGCCTTTAAAGAGAGCGCAATTCGCAATGTAGTCATCAGCGCTCGCCGTGGGCCAGAACATGCCGCCTTTACTTCTCCTGAATTGCGCGAGCTGCCAAAACTTGAACATACAATTGTCATTATCGAGAAGTCAGATATTGCAGCTGCTCTATCTCGCGTTGGCGATGCACCTGAAAAAGATGTGAAGAGCAACTTAGATGCCATGTTGTTGATTGCCGAGCAAGAGCCAACCAACCACGCCCGCACCATGAAGTTTCAATTCCTCGCAACCCCAGTAGAAATCAAGGGCGCCAACCGCGTTGAAGAAGTGGTCTTTAAGAAGACTGGCACCGACGAGACTTTTTCCATCAAGTGTGGCCTAGTCATTACTGCCATTGGTTATGAGGCAGCGCCTCTTGAAGGTATTCCCTATGAAAAGGGCAAAGTTGTTAACGTCGAAGGTCGCGTTAAAGAGAACATCTATGTTGTTGGCTGGGCAAAGCGCGGACCATCTGGAGTTATTGGCACCAATAAATCAGATGCTGCAGATGTGATGAAGTTGCTGGTTGAAGATCTAAAGGCCCCTAAGAACGCCGGCGATGTCGCAGAGATCATCGCCCACAATAAGGTTGTTACTCAGATGCATTGGCAGGCCATTAATGAGGCTGAGATTGCTGCAGGTGAGCCTGTCGGCAAACCTCGCCGCAAGGCGGTAACTCGCGAAGAGCTCTTCAAGCATGCGGGGCTATAGCAAGGCTTAACCGTTAGGTCGCACTACATTCATCTTGGCGTCACTCCACTTTTGCACTTCACTGATTGAGTGCCGCCATGAAAACTCAGAAAACTTCAAAAATTAAATCTTTAGGTGGAGCGCTCGGATTAGCATCCGCGCTACTCATCTCTGTCATGTCGCCAGTTGCGACCGCCAATACATACTCACTTCCTAATGCGCCGACAAGCGTGACCTCTTACTTAGGATCCGGTGGAGTTGTAGTGCGCTGGGTTCCTGGCGCAGACGTTAGCCCTGGAGTTACTGGATATGTTGTCTCAGCTGGCGCGGGTTCATGCCCAATCTTTGTACCAGTGAAGAACAGCAACGTAGTCACTCTTCCAGTCGTAGTTGGCCAACCAGCTGGAACACCAGTTGTTCAGGCAGTAAATGAATATGGATTTTCACAGCCAAAAGCTTCGACGAAGTCATACACAGCAGCACAACTAGCAACAGTCTCTTCAAGTGTTAACAAGGCCGTTCAGGTTTTACAACTGAGTGACTTGCATGGTGCTGTAGAAGTAGGAAACTCCTTTGGCGCCGCTTTATTGGCAAGCAACTGGGATGCAGACCGTAAAGCAAATACTGCAACCGTAGCTCTCTCCTCTGGAGATAACTTTGGTGCAGCGCCTCCAATCTCTACTGAATTTGAAGAAATTCCAACTATTGAAACACTTAACTCTGCAAAGCTCGATGTCTCAATTCCCGGAAATCACGAGCATGACCGCAACCTTGATCACCTCAATAAGATGATTGGTCTTTCTAATTTCCAGTGGGTTGTCTCAAACTACGATGCAGAGTCACTTGCGGTGCTTAAGTCTGGCGAGAAGCAGATGAAGAACTTCACGATTATCGATCGTGGTGGAGTCAAAATCGGCGTTGTAGGCTCAAATACACCAGAAACTATCGAGCAGGTCTTTCCTGGCAACCTTGATTACAAGAGTGCAACAGGTGCAAAGAAGACCATCACCATTAACCCAGGAGTCGAAGGCGTAAACAAGGCAATCACTGAAGCTAAGGCTGCAGGAGCTGAGATTGTTATTGCACTTCTTCACCAAGGTTGGTTGCAGAATGCAGATGGAACCGCCAAGGGCCAACTCAATGAGTTAGCTGCAGATATTAAAGGCGCTGTCGCAATCTACGGTGGACATAGCCACCAGACTTTTGCATCACTCATTCCAGGAACGATCCGTACAAACCCTGTCGTACTTGGTCAGACAAGAAACTCAGGAGTTGAGTACACGCGTACTCAGATCTGCATCAAGCGTGGAAAAGTTGTGGGACAGTCGATTCAACATGTATTGAAGTCAGCTGCTCCAACAATCACTACTGGTGTAGTCAGCACAGTAACAACACAAGATGCTGCAGCAGCTGCAATGGTGAAGACCTATAAGGATCAACTCACTGCAAAGCTTGATGTCAAGATTGGAACTGTCTCAGGAGTATTTCCTCGAGGCGGATCACCTGCAGTAGAGCGTTCTGGCGAAACTCCAATGGGTAATTACATTGCAGATCTCATGCGCGCTAAATACAAGACAGATTTCGCGGTTCAAAATGGTGGGGGAATCCGCGATACCTTCCCTGCAAAGACCTACCTTCCTGCAAATAGTTCACTCGTACGTTCTGGGACAGGGGCGCTCGATGTGACGCTAGGAGATGCATTCAGCGTCTTCCCATTTGGAAATCAGATTGCTACCTCTGTAGTAACTGGTGAAAACCTATGGAAAGCACTTGAAAATGGAGTTGGCGGAAACTATCCAGGCGATGGTCGTTTCCCACAAATCTCTGGTTTCAAATTTAGCTTTGACTCAACAAAGCCGGTTGGTAGCCGCATTGTTGAAGTAACAAAGCTAGATGGAACTGCAATTCCAGAGGATGGAACTCAATACACAATCACAACTCTCGACTTCGTTATCTATGGCGGAGATGGTTATGTGAATGTTTTCTCACCTGATCGTGCCAAGGTTCAAGGTGCACTCCTTGATCTCTTTGTTGATGCGCTGAAGGCTGATTTGGCTGCTGGGAAAGTCACCCAAGTTCCAGCACCAGATGGGCGCATCAAGAAGGTGGCATAGATCGTTGATTCGAGGGGAATCAAGAGCAGAGGCGCCTGGGCAACTAGGCGCCTTTGCTTTGCCCCGATGAGGTAGGGCCGCTTCGCGAGGTAGGCTTTAGTACGTGCGTTTCCTAAATGAACCGGTCTTTGACCTCACCTACGACGATGTCTTTATGGCTCCCAGCAAATCGGAGCTCACTAGCCGCATGGATGTTGATCTTTCGACAAACGATGGCAGCGGAACAACAATCCCTCTCGTAGTTGCAAATATGACTGCAATCGCCGGTCGCCGTATGGCCGAAACAGTTGCCCGTCGCGGCGGACTAGTCGTGATTCCACAGGATATTCCGATTCCAGTAGTTGCTGAAGTCATCGCATCCGTAAAGGCCCGACACACATTCTTTGAAACACCCATCACTCTGACCTTAAAAGAGACTGTTGCCGATGCAGCATCTCTGATTCATAAGCGCTCACATGGCGCCATCGTTATTGTTGATGGAAAGAAGCCAGTCGGAATCGTTACTGAAGATGATTTAGCGGGCGTAGATCGCTTCACACAGTTGAGCCAGGTCATGACCCAAGAGCTAACGATGATGCCGGACACCCTTGATCCACGCCAAGCCTTTGAATTCCTCAACGAACGTCTTCGCACAGTGGCTCCAGTTGTATCGGCTAACGGAGACCTCGTTGGAATCATTACTCGCGTTGGAGCTCTGCGTGCCACTCTCTACACACCAGCAACTGATACCAGCGGCAAACTCCGCATCGCAGCAGCAGTTGGAATCAATGGCGATGTAGCCGATAAAGCGGCCAAGCTAGTTGCCGCTGGCGCTGATGTCCTTGTTGTAGATACTGCGCACGGCCATCAGAAGAAGATGATTGAAGCCTTGCAGGCAATTAAGAAGTTAGGCCTGAATGTTCCTATTGTTGCTGGCAACGTTGTGACAGCAGATGGAGTTCGCGATTTAGTTGCAGCAGGTGCAGACATTATTAAGGTTGGCGTTGGTCCTGGTGCGATGTGTACAACACGAATGCAGACAGGCGTTGGTCGCCCACAATTTTCTGCTGTCCTTGAATGTGCAGCAGAGGCCAAGAAGTTAGGTGCACATGTCTGGGCCGATGGCGGAGTACGTCATCCTCGCGATGTTGCACTGGCGCTCGCCGCAGGTGCTTCACAAGTAATGATTGGTTCTTGGTTTGCTGGCACATATGAATCTCCAGGGGATCTGATGCGCGATAGTTCAGGACGTGCATATAAGGAATCATTTGGAATGGCCTCAAAGCGCGCAGTCAGCGCACGCACTTCGCAAGAAGATGCATTTGATCGCGCACGTAAGGCGCTCTTTGAAGAAGGTATTTCATCTTCTCGAATGTTTCTAGATCCAAACCGTCCGGGCGTTGAAGATTTAATTGATGAAATCATTTCTGGACTTCGCTCATCATGCACATATGCAGGAGCTCATAACCTTGCAGAATTCGCAGACCGCGCTGTGGTCGGCATTCAATCTGCATCTGGTTATGCAGAAGGCCGTCCACTCAACACTTCTTGGCGAGGCTAAGAAGAAAATAGGCTTGAAATAGTGAGTTTTTCACCCTCTTGAAAAGCCTGTAGTATTCGCATTCGCAATACAAAATTCAATAAGCGTGCGTAGCTCAACGGATAGAGCATCTGACTACGGATCAGAAGGTTAGGGGTTCGAATCCCTTCGCGCGCACAAGTTAAGCTCTCGGTGCCTTTCACACCGGGGGCTTTTCTTTTTCTAGAGACTTGGCTCATAACCAATAGAAATGTATTGTCAAAGTAGACCCATGGATTTACTCTCGTGCAATGACTTATCAACTAAGAGATCTCAAGGATTCCGTAGTAGTAATTACTGGTGCAACTTCTGGAATTGGTGCTGCAGCTGCAAGGCAACTTGTTGAACTAGGTTGCAAGGTTGTCTTGAATGCGCGCAACGAGAGCAGACTTCAAGAGATGGTCGCTGAACTCGGAGCTGAAAATGCCACCTACGTTGCGGGTGATTCATCTATCCCTGATGTTTCGAGAGCAGTGGCAAAGAAGGCAATTGATACTTTTGGAACAATCGATTGTGTTGTTCCAAATGCTGGCGTAGGTATGTATGGATCTGTTTTAGATTACAGCGATGACGAGATAACTCGAATGATGCGAACTAACTATGAAGGCACTGTGCACATTGTTCGCGCCACACTTCCAGCTATGCTTGAAAAAGAGGCAGGCGACATCATTATCGTTGCATCTGCAGCGGGCTTTCGAGGAGGCCCCACTGAAGCTGTCTATGCCGGAACAAAACATGCCCAAGTTGGTTTTGCTGGATCTTTAGATCGAGAGCTTCGAGAGAAGGGCGTTCGAGTCGCGTTAGTGTGCCCAGCTGCTACAGAGACCGAGTTCGCTCTCAATGTAGGACGTATCGCAGGAGAGCCGCGTCAGGCTACTTTTCTTCGCCCAGATGATGTGGCATTCCAAATAGTTCAGATATTGCGCCAACCTAGAACTGTGCGCACCCATATCTGGACGCTCTGGTCGATACACCAACCCAACCCGTAAGTGACCTTCATCTAGCGGACTTTCCTAAAATCGGGGAGAATTTCTAGATGAGACGCCCCATGGTTGCCCTTCTGGGTATAGCTCTAGTGCTTGGGCTCACAGGATGTGGCGAAAGTTCAAAGTTATATCCAGCGTCCAAGAGTGAAGGAGTCTTCTTCTCTGTTCCGACTAGTTGGAAAGCGTTATCAACTGCTTCGCTGAATAAGTATGAGAAAGAATCGACCGAGCCTGAAGGTGCAGCACGCCAAGCTCTGGTCAAATGGCAGATTGCATATACAACTAATAAGAAGTTAAAGGTCTCTGAGGTATTTAACTTAACAGCGCCTTCACAACCACTAGTTTTTGCGCGAGTACGTGATTTGGAAAGCTCTGAGATTAATTCTGTCTCATATAACACCTTAAGAGATGTGATTGTTCCAGTTACCAGCATTATTAATGGCGATGACCCTAGCGCTCCAGATTTTCAAATATTGGTAGATCAGGAAGTTGTGCAGAAAGGCGCTCGCGGAGTTCAAACTGTCTATAGCTTCTCGATTGACGATAGAGAGCAGACCATCAACCAGACATCGCTGATGTCTACTGACCGAACAACGATGTATATCTTCGTTGTTCGATGCACCACCGAGTGTTATGCCAAGAATACGAAGAAAATTGAAGAGATTGTTTCTTCATTCACAGTAGAAGGAGCGCGATGAGCCAGGTTAGCCAATTAGAGAACCGCCCGAGCAGGCCACGCGATACCGATAGAAAGACACGTATTCATCTCTCTTTCTATGACCGCATCAAGTTCTTACTCCTCTTTGCAATCACCTTTCTCGTACTTACCTGGTCGAGCCTAGCTGAAAATCCGATTCTCAGCGTTGAAGATGGGCTGAGAAACACTGCTAGTTCAAAGTCTTGGCTGATTGTTCTAGCCGTTATTGAAGTCATCCGACAGGTTCACTTTATTTTGGCCGAAGTTTTAGCGCCGTATCACGGAATTTGGAAGCGCTACTTTGACTTTGTTGATCGCCAGATCCATCGCTTAAGTGATTGGACTCGTTTTCGCCTTTCCCGTGCCATTAAATGGGCACTGGTTATCTTCCTCCTTGCAATCATTCTCGGTGCAATTTATGACGAACCACCGATCAAGGCGCTCTTCTTAGCGCCGAAGGCTTTCCTCTCTGCTCTGCCATTTTTGGCACAGCTCATGTTTGCTGTCGTCTTTATCGTTATTCAATTTGCAGCGCTTTTTTGGTTCTTAAGTCGTGGCGGAATTGATACATATTTCCCCGATGACATTCGCACCCGCTTTAGCGATGTGTGGGGACAAGACCATGTTCTCAATCGCATCCGCGAAAACTTGCTCTTCCTCGAGACTCCAGAAGAGATCGAAAAGCATGGTGGATATGTGCCAGGCGGAATTCTTTTGTGGGGCCCTCCTGGTACAGGTAAGACTTTGATGGCTGAATCAATGGCGGGCGAAACCGGAAAGCCATTCGTCTTTGTTGATCCAGGTGCATTTACAAATATGTTCCTTGGCATCGGTGTGCTCAAAGTAAAGAGCCTCTTCCGTAAGTTGCGTAAGTTAGCGCTGCGCTACGGTGGCGTTGTTGTCTTCTTTGACGAAGCAGATGCACTTGGCAATCGCGGGATTATTACTCAAGGTGGGCCACAGCGGACTTCCACTATGAACAAGTCACAGATCTTTGAAAGTAACTGCCATGGCGGCACTTACTTGTCTGAATCTGCAGTCTCGGCTATTACCCGCGAAAAGTTTGTTATGGGTGGCGCTGCAGGTGGTGGCGGCGGAATGGGAACTCTACAAGCGTTACTGACTGAACTTTCTGGGCTTAAGAAGCCGCGCGGCTTCTTCAATCGTATTGTGCGACGCACCTTAGGTATGCGCCCAAAGAATCCACCAAAGTATCGAATCCTTGTTGTAATGGCTACCAATATGCCGGAATCTCTCGACGAAGCGCTCCTTCGTCCTGGACGTATTGATCGTATGTATCGCGTTGGTTACCCAAGCAAGGCTGGACGTATTCGCACCTATGAAGGCTATCTATCAAAGGTATCACACTCACTTTCTGCAGAAGAGATCGACAAGATTGCAACGATTACTCCGTATGCAACGGGTGCGACAATTAAAGACACCATCAACGAAGCGTTGATTATGGCGATTCGTAATGGTCGTACCTCTATTGAATGGTCTGACATCATCAAAGCTAAGCAACAGAAAGAGCTTGGACCATCTGAGGATGTTGAATACATTGAGCGCGAACGCCATGCTGTTGCAGTTCACGAAGCGTGCCACGCAGTAATGGCGCATCGCACTCGCCAACATATGTCTATTGATTTAGCTACGATTGAAAAGGGTTCAGATTACTTAGGTATGGTGGCAAGTATTCCGCCAGATGATCAATTCACTCGTTGGAAGAGCGAATACCAATCAGATATTTTGGTATCTCTTGCATCCCTTGCAGGTGAAAGAATGTTCTTTGAAGGAGATAACTCATCTGGTGTTTCAGGTGACCTTGAGAGTGCAACCACCATTGCATCCTTGATGGAAGGCCATTGGGGAATGGGTTCAACTATCTCTTCACATGTCAGCAATCGTCGCTTTGAAATGGGCGCACCTGGTGGTCCAAAAGGAAAAGACGATACAGAGAAGCAGATGAGAATGGCTCTCAGCGATCGTATCGAAGAGAACTTAGGCAAATTGCTTATTCAAGCTGAAGAAATCTTGCGCGAAAACCGGAACCAAGTACTCGCATTAGCGCATGCTCTAGAGACCTATAAAACAATGTCTGGAGAAGATGTTGCTGCGGTCATCGAAGGAGTTCAAGGCTCAATCGTTGACGGCCGTCCATATCTCGATCCTAATTTCTTGGCAGAGATTGAGAAATATCACAGCGCATCAGTTGTCGCGCATCGTGAACATAGAGTTCCAGACGTGCATTTACCAGTGCTTGGATAAGCAGGTATCTTTATCCAGTGAGCAAAGTCTTCCTCTTCGTGGCTATTGATGTGCAGCCAGGTAAGTTCGACGAATTCGTGTCGAAACTCAGCCAGCACGCAGCAGTAATCCGTACCGAAGCTGGATGCGAGTTCCTAGAGATTTACCGCGATACCCAGAAAGAGAACGTCGTTAACGTCTGGGAAATCTGGACTGATCGTCCTTCGTGGGATGCTCATATGGTCAATGAGAACAGCAAGAAGTGGCAATCAGTTGCCTCTGACTTGGTCTTCGGCGAAACAATTACAGTTATGGATGCCCTTTC
This sequence comes from Bifidobacterium breve, assembly GCA_945889195.1. GTDB lineage: Bacteria > Actinomycetota > Actinomycetes > Nanopelagicales > Nanopelagicaceae > Planktophila. The sequence goes on along the minus strand of CAMDBB010000007.1, from coordinate 56,146 downwards.
ATGAGTTCAATGACGCTCTCCATCGATTGCGGTGGTCTCTTTATTAAAAGCTGTGTTCTTGATGAATCCGGAACTATGCATGCAGCGCCCACACGTGTTGAGACTCCGTATCCGCTGACAACCAAGCGTTTTCTCGATACCGTTGAAAAGATTGCCAAATCACTCCCTAAAGCACAGCGCGTCACTGTTGGTCTTCCAGGAATGATCCGTAACGGTGTAGTTGTTGCAACGCCTCATTACATCAATGATGCCGGCCCTCACACTCGCATGAACCCAGAACTTAAAGAACAGTGGTGGGGTTTTGATGCTGAAGCTGCCATTGCAGAGCGTTTAGGTATTCCCGCGAAAGTTCTTAATGATGCTGAAGTACACGGCGCTGGAGTAGTAACTGGTTCGGGCTTAGAGATTGTTATTACCTTGGGTACCGGACTTGGCTTCTCTGTCTTCCACGGCGGAAAGCTCTCTCCACACTTTGAAATGTCTCATGCCACAGTACGTCGTAATACAACCTATGACACATGGATTGGCGATCGCGAACGAGGCCGTATGGGAAATACCTTCTGGTCACGTCGCGTGCGTTTGATGGTCTCAGAGCTTCGCCCAGTATTTTTGTGGGATCGTCTCTACATTGGTGGTGGAAATTCACACAGCATCCAGCAACGCGACTTAGCGTTGATGGGTGACGATGTTGTGATTGTCCCTAACTCTGCAGGCGTTGCCGGCGGAGTAAGAGCGTGGCAGCTGTAGTTAGCTTCTGATTGCTTGCGCGAAATCGCGGAAGTCTTCAACCAAGATATCAATCTCAGTTTGGCCATGTGCCAAGGAGATTAACCACTGCTCATCAAGTCCTGGCGGCGTAATGATTCCGCGGTTAATTGCAAAGAGCCAATGGGCTTCTGCAACACCGAAATCAGTCGCCTTGTAATCGCGATAGTTGCGAACAGGCTTTGTTGACCATGTAACACAGCCCTTTACGCCAAATCCAACTGTGTGTGCAGGCAGCTCATACTCATCGATGATGTCACCGATGCGAATAAGAGCCTGCAAGTTGAAATCTTCAGCCGTTGCAAGTGCTTCATCTGAACAGATGCGATCGATTGCGCGAACGCCCGCCATTGCAAGGGGATTACCGTTAAAGGTACCGAAGTGGGCCATCTTGCCGTTGGTAACGAAGTCCATGTACTTCTTCTTACCGCCGAAGGCAGCAAGTGGAAGTCCACCACCAATTGATTTTGCAAGGGTAATAAGGTCTGGCTTCACACCAAGACGCATAGCAGCTCCATGTGCACCGGCTGTAAGACCGGTCTTTACCTCGTCAAAGATAAGGACGACGTTGTACTGATCACAAAGTTCACGAACGCGCTCGAGGTAGCCTGCATCAGGAAGAACAATCGCAATGTTTTCTAGGACTGGTTCAACGATAAAGCAAGCAATCTTCTTTGCGTTCTTCTTAAACATTTTTTCAAGAGCAGGGATGTTGTTATAGGGAACAACATAAATATCTCCTGGAACCAAGTTTGGTTCGATATATGGAATCGGCTTATCAGCTTTGCCTGCCTTATTCAGAGGAGGCTTGGCAGAGACAACAAATGGATCGTAGCTACCGTGGTAACCGCCTTCAATCTTGAGGATGCCCATCTTCTCAGTGGCAGAACGAGCAACGCGAACTGCGTACATTGTTGACTCTGTACCTGAGTTGGTGAAGCGAACCTGATCAATTCCGAAGCGCTTACAGATTCGTTCTGCAGCATCGGTAGAAGTTGGAGAAGGAGTTACAAAAAGCATTCCTTGTTGCATCTGTGCCTGAACCTCTTCGATGACGACTGGGTTGAGGTGGCCAGCAAGCATTGCGCCGAAGCCCATCGAGAGATCGAGGAGTTGGCGACCATCAACATCTGTCATGTAGGCGCCCTTGGCGGAGACAATCGAGATTGGGTATGGATCCCAGTGCTGGAAGCTTGAAGTCACGCCTAGAGGGAGTGATTGGTGGGCACGAGCGCTCTCAGAGGCTGATCCCTTGGTGTTCTTTGAAAAGAGTTCCCATTCGGCAGAAAGTACTGAAGCTACTTTCTCAGGCGATATCGGCTTAGATGATGTTGGTACATAACGATGTGTTGCTGCGTGTTGCGATTGGATCGCGGTTTTTGTGTTCATTGTAAAGCTGTACGGCAAATGTTTCTGATTTAGAAACGGTTTGAGAAGTACTCTCCTTTGTTGTTTGCGAATTAACGCCCCCCAAGTATCTCCGATAGTAAAAAAGTTTGCAAGAGATAGGTTTTTCCCGCGTGGTTTACGCATAAAACGTTGATAGCCTTTGAGCCTTATGGAAAAACCAACAATAATTCTTGCGACCAGCAATGGCGTAGGGATGGGGCACCTTGTCCGCGCAACGGCTATCGCAACTGCGCTAAAAGAGTATGCCAATCCAATTATTGTTTCTATGGCCGGTGGAATTGCTGAAATTCCAGATCACTTAGGTATTCGTTGTGAATACATTCCAGGCCGCGATCGCATGTGGATGACTCGCGAAAATTGGGATGTTTACCTGCGCGATAGATTGCTTGCACTTGTTGATGAAACAAATGCGCAAGTTCTCTCCTTTGATGGCGTTGTTCCATACCCTGGTGTTATCGCTGCCAAGTTTTCACATCCAAAACTTTCATTAGTGTGGGTTCGCCGTGGTTTGTGGCAGAAGAAGCCACAGCGATTTGTACTTGGTCTGCAATCAAAGATGATGGACCTGATTATCGAACCAGGTGACTTTGCCCGCGCTTATGACTTTGGTCCAACTGCAGAACGAAATGATGCGCGACTTACTTCAGCGGTCTCACTCTTTCAGAGAGAGCGCGCACTCAGCCGTGAAGAAGCCCGCAAGGTGCTGGGACTCGACCTTGATAAGCCTGCTGTACTTGTTCAACTCGGCACAGGCGATAGCGATGTCAACGAGAAGATGACCGCTGCTCTCTCAGGTTTGCTTGGTTGGAAGGATCTCCAAGTCATATTGACCAAGCAACCCCTTGATAAGAATGGCAACTCATTGGCGCCTGCTGGGCTCGATATCCGCATCAAGCGCCACTTCCCGCTTGCTGAAGTTCTCCACGCCTTCGATGCCAGCGTCTGCGCCACTGGATACAACGGAGCTCACGAACTCTTGCCAGCGTCAATCCCGACTGTCTTTGTCTCAAATATTCGCGGCACAGATGACCAAGAAGCACGCGCGCAGTGGAGCCACGACATGGGCTTTGCGCTCCGTGCCAACCAAGCAGATTTAGCAGATATCACCGCAACGGTTCGTAAGTTACAAGAGCCCAAAACACTTGAGCGACTTTCACGTAAATGTGCAGAACTTCCTGAACCTACAGGGGGCGCTGAAATCGCACGTATTCTCTTTGATTTAGCTGTGAAAGATGAAGTAATTCGCCCGTCAACAATTCGTTACTACCAACTACGCGTACAAGATCACGTCAATCGTGGCATGCGACATGTTGCATATCTAGCTCTGCGCCGCCTTGCACTTGTCTATAGATTAATCAATCCACATATCGTGACGCAAGAAGTAATTCAGGATGCGCCAATCTGGGGATCGCAGACAACTGCACATGAGCTACACCCGCTGATTAAGGGCGAACATCGCTTTGAACATATGATTACTGGAGCATCTGATAACTATCGCAAGCGACGTGAAGCAATTGCTGAAGTAGCCTATATTCGCCAGAAGAAAGTTATCAACACCAAGAAGCAGAGTTAGAACCTTGAGCGGATCTCCCAGAGATCTTTAAAGACTGGGTTAAATAAGGTGCTCGCAAGGTAATCAACACCGCTTGAACCACCAGATCCCATCTTGTGTCCGATAGTGCGTTCAACCATCTTTACATGGCGATAGCGCCACTCTTGAATACCTTCATCAATATCCACTAATCGCTCTGACACCATCGCGCTCTCTGGGTCAGTCTTATGAACTGCTAAAAGTACATCTTGTACTTGTGCGCTAGAAACGTATGCAATTGATTTATCTCGGTTGATAACTTCACTAGGGAGTACATGCCCGCGCTTGCCAAGGTATTCAAGGAATGAATCCCAGATCGAATTCTGTGAAGTGATTGCAGCTATCTCGCTTTGTACATCAGGCGGTAGGTGGCCAGCCATACGGCTATCGCGACGTCCAAGAATGGCTTCTACCTTTCTAAATTGCGCTGATTGGAAGCCACTCGATGATGCGAGGTATCCACGGAAGGCGTTAAATTGCAGCGGCGTCATCGTTTCGAGGATATCGACCTGAGCTACGCAGACCTTCATGATGGTGCGAATACGACCAAGAATCGAGAGCGCGTAATGGGTGTCGCCTGATTCAAGTGCGCGCTGAGCTTGTGTGAACTCGTGAATTAACTGCTTAAACCAGAGCTCATAGGTCTGGTGAATAATGATGAAGAGCATCTCATCATGTTCGGGGCCATCAGAAAGTGGCTTCTGCAGCTTGAGTAGCTCATCAACTGCAAGGTAAGAGGTGTAGGTGAGGGCTGAATCAAAGTTTTCGCTCATGTGACTCGGGAATCCGATCCTTCTACCTTCTCATATTGACGGGTTTGCGTAAGGTCGCGAATACGTTGGAAGCCATCCCAGATTTCAACGTATGAAGTCGGCAGCGGTGCTATCGCTAAGCGAATTGCATTGGGAGTGCGGTAATCAGGAATCACGTTGGCAAATTTACGAAGCGCTACACAGATGCGCGCAGCATCTGGATGCCCGATTGAGATATGCCCACCGCGCTCTTTTGGATTTCGTGAAGTTAAGAGTGTGTAGCCAAGCGGTGCCAACCATTCATCGTAGAGATCAATCATCATCTGAGTACCAATTGCCGCCTTGCTAGCAATGACATCGATGCCAGCTTCTTCAATCATGGCAAAGGCAACTTGTACTCCACGAATTCCAATAATCGAGGGGCTGGCAATCTGGAAACCACGAATGCCTTCTGCCTTCACAAAGTCAGGGCCCATCCCGAATTGATCTTCATTTCCGAACCATCCAAGAATTGGGACCTGTAGCTCTTTCTGAATCTTCTTATTTACATAGAGCCAGGCAGGTGAACCGGGGCCAGAGTTGCCGTACTTGTAGGTGCAACCAACTGCCAGATCTACACCACATGCATCAAAGTTCATTTCAATGGCACCGGCTGCATGGCTGGCATCCCATACGACAAGAGCACCGTAAGAACGTGCCAAATCTGTTACAGATTGAATATCAGTTCTTGCACCAGAGCGGTATTGGATAACCTCAAAAGTAACCATCGCTACATCTTCAGACATGTATTTCTCGAGAAGTTCTGCAGTAATCAATTCATTTTCAGCGATAGCGGGATCTTCGTTATCGATGATGACCAAGTTGAGACCAAATTGCTCTGCAATTCCTTTAAGTATGTATCTATCTGTTGGAAAGTTGGCAGCATCGGTAATAACCGTCTTGCGCCCTGGACGCGCTTTGATTGCAGCCACACAGAGCTGATAGAAATTTACCGATGTTGTATCGCAGACCAGAACTTGCCCAGGAGCTGCACCTAAGACGGCACGCCCCAATAAATCGCCAGCAACCTGCGCCTCATCAATCCAGTGAGACCAGCCGGTGACAACCTCATTGCCCCATTCCTGCGAAAGGAAATCACTCACAGCCTTGACGGTTGCATGGGGGAGACGACCCAATGAATTGCCATCGAGGTAACAGAGATTGGGGTCGGTAATAACAAATTTACTTCTATATCCCGCCAATGGATCGTTCTGATCTAGCTCTAGCGCGTATTCGCGGTCAGTGACCTTCATAGTTCAAAGGTACGCTCTCCTACCGTGGCGCGCAACGTTGTGAATATCGAAGAGGTCTCTAAAGCCTTTGATATTCGCCCATTATTGGATCAAGTTTCCTTAGGTGTTTCTGAGGGCGATCGCATTGGAATTGTGGGTCGAAACGGCTCTGGCAAGAGCACTTTGATGAAGATCATTGCAGGAGTTGAAGACCCTGATGCAGGAAGAGTCACAAAATCCAATAGTTCGCGTATTGGAATTCTCTCTCAAGTAGATACTGCTTCCAAAGATGCAACCGTTGGGGATGTTGTCATTGGAAATCGCGAGAAACATGAATGGGCAAGTGATGCACGAATCCGCGAGATATTTACCGGCCTCTTTGGTGGCTTTGATGATCACCTCTTTGAAAGAACTTTTGCATCTTTATCCGGTGGAGAAAAACGTCGCGTAGGTTTGGCAAAACTACTTATTGATGAACTAGATCTCATCCTTCTTGATGAGCCAACAAACCATCTTGATGTCGAAGGTGTGGCTTGGTTGGCTGAGCATCTCAATGCACGTAAAGATTTAGCAGTCTTAGTTGTTACGCACGATCGTTGGTTTCTCGATGCAGTTACAGATCGCACCTGGGAAGTTGTGCTCGGAAAAGTTGAAGAGTATGACGGTGGCTACTCTGCATTTGTGCTTGCAAAAGCTGAACGTGCCAGACAAGCAAATGCGATGGATGCCAGACGTAATAATCTGATTCGTAAAGAGCTGGCTTGGTTACGTCGTGGCGCACCTGCGCGTACTACAAAGCCGAAGTTCCGTGTTGATGCTGCCAATGAATTGATTTCGGCAGAGCCAGCCCCACGTGATTCAACTGAACTCTTGAAGTTTGCACTTAACCGACTTGGAAACACAGTCTTTGAACTCCATCACGCGCAGATTCAAGCTGGTGAAAAAGAGTTAATTCACGACCTCACGTGGAATGTAGGTCCAGGAGATCGCATAGGAATTGTCGGCATTAACGGCGCCGGAAAGACAACTCTGATGCGCACTTTAGCTGGCCAACTTAAGCCAACTTCCGGAAAGCTCGTTACTGGAATTACTGTAAAGATTGCATTTCTTACCCAGCACTTGGATGAGTTGGACCCGAAGTGGCGCCTGCTTGAAGCAGTTGAGAAAGTGGCAACACATGTTGAAATTGGCAAAGGTAAGACGCTTTCGGCTTCTCAGCTCTGTGAACGACTTGGCTTTGATCGCGATGCACAGTGGACGCCTGTAGGCGATCTATCCGGTGGAGAACGCCGCCGTCTGCAGTTAACGCGACTCTTGATGGATTCACCAAATGTCTTGCTTCTTGATGAGCCAACGAATGATTTCGATATCGAAACCCTGACTGAACTAGAAGATCTGCTGGATAGTTATGGCGGAACTTTGATTGTTATTTCGCACGATAGATACTTCCTGGAACGAGTCTGCGATCGCTTCTATGGATTGCTCGGCGATAAAGTCTTGCGTGACTTACCTCGCGGAGTAGATCAGTACCTAGAACAGAGAGCAGCAAGCAGTGCACCTTCGACAGATTCCTCTTCAAAGGAAGGTTCGGTCTCAAACGCTGCACAACAACGTCAGCTTAAGAAGGATTTAACGCGAGTGGAGCGTCAAGTAGCAAAAGGTAAAGAACGTTTGGCGCAGTTGAAATCTGAACTTGAGGCAGCAGCCTTTAGCCCTGATAAGTTACTTGAACTAAGTGCAGAGATTGCCACCGTTGAGAGTGACCTAGTCGCACGAGAAGAAGAGTGGCTAGAGATAACGCTGGCTCTCGAAAGTTAATAGAATGGCTCGATGTTGAGAAAGACGCAGCGCCTAGATTTTCTCGCCGCTCTCTCAGGGCTGATGATTGCTGTACAAGCGCGCGCTAATGGCGAACTTTCACATCTACTCGGCAATGGCGTGCAAGCTGCCCTTGTCTCCTTTGGTTCAGGCCTCATCATCATCGCGGTTATCGCAGCCTTTAGCCCTGCCATTAAAGAAGGTGCGCGCAATTTACGCGGTGCAGTAGCCCGAAAAGAAATCCCTACCTGGACTCTCTTTGCCGGAGCGCTCGGCGGCAGTTTTGTAGCGGTACAGACTCATATCGTTCCACTCATTGGTGTTGCTATCTATTCGGTTGCATCAATTGCGGGCCAGACAGCAGCATCTCTGATTGTCGATCGCATAGGACTTACTGGCGGGGGAAAGAAGCACATCACCCCACGACGTATTGCTGCTGCCTTCTTTACAGTCTTTGCAGTCTTTATCTCTGTCGTCGACCGTATCGATGCCAGCAACCTCTCACTCTTTGCCGTTTTCATGGGTTGTGTGGCTGGAGCAATTGTTGGCGTGCAGCGCGCTCTTAATGGTCAAATTAATGAACATTCACATCAGAGCTTTACTACCTCATTTCTTAACTTCATCATGGGAACTTCTTTCCTTGTCATCTTTTTAGCGATTGCTGTTGCTCTAGGTAACACCGAAATTGCACCTCTACCCGCTGGACCTTGGTGGATCTACACAGGTGGAGTTATCGGCGTTATCTACATTGCATTTACTTCATTGATTGTGCAGCACCTAGGAGTTCTGACATTTACGCTTTATAGCGTTGGAGGCCAATTAGTGGGCTCACTCTTAATTGATATCTATTCACCAACTCAAGGCGTACAAGTAAGCGCTTATCTTGTTACTGGAATTGCTATGACTTATCTTGGGGTGATCGTCGGCGGCGTAAATAATCAACAATCGCGGAGACGATTGAGCCAAGAATAAAGAAGCCTGCAATTGCGTAGGTAAATGTTTTAACTCCTGGAATTGAAGCTGTGTAGTAACCGGCTAAGGTAATACCAACGCCCCAAGCTAGCGCCCCAACAACATTAGCGGCGAGAAATTCGTAGTAAGGCATCTTGGATGCACCTGCAATCGGTGGCACAAGAGTTCTCACCCAAGGAATAAAGCGAGCTGCAACAACTGACCACCAACCTGATTTTTCATAGAAACGTTCGCACTTAAGGATAACTTTCTGAAGTTTGGGCGACTTTCTCTTATTGAGGTAGGAGCGACCAAATGTGCGTCCTAGAACAAAGCCCACCTGATTGCCGAAGAAGGCAGCTATAAAAATCAGGGTGAGAAGCGCTGAAATACTGACATTATCTTCAGAGGCCGCAACTAAGCCTGCGCTAAAGAGGATTGAGCTGCCAGGTAGAAATATGCCAATGAGCACTGCAGATTCGAAGAAGACGATAGCGCCAACAATTAAGTAGAGAAGAAGCGGCCCGATATCTGCAAATTGCGAATCAATCGAAGTGAAGAGTTCCATTACACCGACTTCTTGACTGCAGCAGCAACCTTTGTCACCACATTTGGATCGAAGACGCTGGGAACGATAAATGATGTGTTGAGTTGCGCTTCACTCACACAATCAGCAATTGCCTCTGCGGCGGCAACAAGTAACTTATCTGTGATCTTATGCGCGTGTGCATCAAGTAATCCGCGGAAGATTCCAGGAAATGCCAGTACGTTATTAATCTGATTTGGGTGATCGCTTCGCCCTGTTGCAACTACAGCTGCATATTTACGTGCAATGACAGGGTCAATCTCTGGGTCTGGGTTAGCTAAGGCAAAGACAATAGAACCAGCAGCCATTGATTTCACATCAGCTTCATTAAGGACCTTAGGGGCGCTTACGCCGATGAAGATATCTGCACCGTTCATCGCCTGATGGATATCGCCCTTGAAGTTCTCCTTATTTGAGTTCTCAATAAACCAGTCACGCATGGAATCTTCAGAAGGTGAATCTTTGCTAATCACGCCATCTATATCGAAGGCGATGATGTTGGTCGCACCACTTAAAACTAGTAGACGAGCTATCGCAGTTCCAGCAGCGCCCGCACCGCTCATAATGATCTTCACCTTAGAAATATCTTTCTTGACCAACTTCAGCGCGTTGCGTAACGCTGCCAGAACCACAATTGCAGTTCCATGTTGATCGTCATGAAAGACAGGAATATCCAAAAGTTCGCGTAGTCGTCGTTCTACTTCAAAGCAGCGCGGAGCTGAGATATCTTCTAAATTGATTCCGCCGTATACAGGTGCAATCAACTGCACTGTGCGAACGATTTCATCTACATCTTGGGTATCAAGGCAGACCGGCCATGCATCAACGTTGGCGAATCTCTTAAAGAGCGCAGCCTTACCTTCCATCACGGGCAGAGCTGCCGATGGCCCGATATTTCCAAGCCCCAGTACCGCTGAACCATCGGTGACTACAGCGACGGTATTGCGCTTCATCGTCAGGCGGCGAACGTCAGATGGATCATCAACGATCGCTTGTGAGATACGAGCAACGCCAGGTGTGTAGGCACGAGATAAATCATCACGAGTTTTAAGCGGAACCTTTGAAGTAACTTCAATCTTTCCACCGAGGTGAAGCAAGAATGTTCGATCACTGACCTTGCGAACTGTCAGCCCATCATGTGCAGAGAGCGCGTTATGGATGTTCTGAGCATGCTCAGCATCAATGGTGTCGCAGGTTACGTCGATAACAACTTTCTCTAATAGAGATTCAACAACGTCGAGGGCGGTAATTGTTGCACCAGCATTTGTAATTGTTGTTGTAATCAGAGCTACAGGCTGAAGTTCAGGGGATCCTTCAACGCGAATCGTGATTCCGTATCCGGGGGATGTTGATGCCATTTATACGACACCGTAAAGTCGATCGCCAGCATCTCCTAGACCTGGAACGATGTAGCCCTTTTCATTGAGCTTCTCATCTAAAGAACCTGTAACGAGAGTAATTGGAACACCAGAGTTCTTAAATGCATCTTCTAATACTTTGATGCCTTCAGGTGCTGCCAGCAAACAGATGGCAGTGATCTCGTTGGCGCCGCGTTCAATCAGATATTCAAATGCTGCAACTAACGTGCCACCAGTTGCCAACATTGGATCTAGGACAAATACCTGGCGACCTGATAAATCTTCAGGAAGTCGATTGGCATATGTGCTTGCCTGCAAAGTTTCTTCATCGCGAACCATGCCAAGGAATCCAACTTGCGCCGTTGGAAGAAGTTTCGTCATGCCGTCGAGCATTCCAAGACCTGCGCGCAGGATTGGGACTACAACTGGGCGCGGATCCGCCATGACAAGTCCAGTTGTTTCGGTAACTGGAGTTTTGATTGAAACTGTCTTGGTGCGCACATCGCGAGTGGCTTCATATGCAAGAAGAGTTACTAGCTCAGAGACAAGTAGGCGGAAAGTCGGAGAATCGGTTCTTTCGTCGCGCAGAACAGTCAATTTGTGAGAGATCAGCGGGTGATTAGCAACGTGAACTTTCATGTCACCTACCTTACAGGGCTTTCAATCCCACTCAATGAGTGCCAATATGGGAGATGTGTCAGATGTAACCCAAGACTTTGCGATTGAGGCGTGGCATGAAGATGGCCGCTGGACCGTTGCGCGCCTTCCTGAGCCAGATGACCTAACTCACATCATCGACCGACTTAAGAAGCAACAGACAAATGGTGGCGCCATCGCGCTGGTTGCAATTGATGATGAATTTCTTCTTGCAATCCGCGTTCTTGGAACTCACATTAAATATTTTATTAGCGATGTTACATGCGCAATGGATTATGAAGTTGCTGCAGAATTTCTAGAGCTCGCCGATATTGATGGACCAGAAGAAGATGACGAACCGCTACCAGCTGGCGATTTAGATATTTTTGCAGACCTTGGACTTAACGGCATGGAACTTTCAACGCTCTGTGATGATGCAGATTTATATCCCGATGAATTTATCGAAGCAATCGCTGTCCGGTTAGGGTTTGGGGATCAACTCACCGAAGTCTTGGAGTCATAAAATTTCTCTACGCACACCCGAAGAACTGATGCGAGATGCAATTGCAATCGCCTCATCTGCAACTTCAAGCGGCGATGTCCCTGTCGGTGCGCTAGTTATCAATAAAGATGGAATTGTCATCGGTAAAGGTTCCAACGAACGTGAAGCAAATAACGATCCGACTGCGCACGCTGAGATTGTGGCGATTCGCAACGCTGCCAGCAGATTACAAAATTCTCGGCTCGACGGTTGCACGCTGATTGTGACTCTAGAGCCCTGCGCCATGTGTGCTGGTGCGATTGCTCAATCTCGCATCTCACGAGTGATCTTTGGGGCATGGGATGAAAAGGCTGGCGCTGTTGGTTCAATCTGGGATGTTCTACGGGACCCACGATCGATATTTAAGGTGGAGGTAACAGCTGGAGTACTCGAGAAAGAATGCGCTGCGCTACTGAAAGATTTCTTCTCAGATAAGTAGCTCGTACGATGGATTCAAGATAGTCAATTGACCCTCTTCTTCTCCGACCATACCTTCAGCGCGCATTTCTAGGCCAACTTCTAGGCCAGCTATTTCACGACGTCCGAGGAAGTTAAGAGTGATTCCACCGGTCTCATCCCAGACTTCGACCTGCAGCATCGGTGCAGAACCACGTGGAGCAGTTGAAATAGAGGTCACTCGTCCATGCACCTTTGAGCGCTTACGCCATTCGATAGAACCGATTGGGGTTACATCGTCAGCGTGGTGAGTCACTGGTGCAAACTCTTTAGGAGCGATCTGTACTGGCTTAGCAACCTCAGGTTTTGCAACAGGTGAACTCGCTACCGGACGACTAACGAGCTGGTTCTTTCCAGAAGTAATTCTGTTGACATCAAAAGGAACAATCGTTGCAACTACACGTTCAAGCTGAGAAATTGGCGCTGCAATCTCTTCAGCAGTTTGATCGTGGAGCAATCTTCCTAAGAAGCGAGAATATGAACGTCGCGGCAAGAGAATCGTTAGCTCAACATCTGGCTTCTCAGTCTTACGTATTGCGTAGTCGAGCGCTGAATTAGCGATTCGGCGATCTGGGCAGTCAATCAAATCTAATTGAACATCTTCAAGAGCTTCTGATTCAGCCCAAGCCTTTTGAATCTCTTCAGCGCGACGGTCATCGATAACAAAGTGAACAGCCTTTAACTTGTGTGGCTTCAAACTTCTTGCATAACGAACCGCACCCACAGTTGCAATATCAACGCTGTCAATAAAGATTGTGACGTTGTGGCGTGACATCGAAGTTGCTCGCTCTTGATGTGATTTAACAGAGAGGGCGCCTTGTTCACGGGAGTATTGGCGGCGCAGACGCAGGAGAGAAAAGACCATAATCGGCGCAGTCACAAGAACTAACCAAGCACCTTGTGTAAATTTCACGACAGAGAAAATAAGAACTATGAGAAGTGAAACGCTTCCAGCAAGACCGTTTACAAATACCTTTACCTTCCACTTCTCTGGCTTGGTGCGCAAGAAGTATTTGGTCATTCCAAATCCAGCCAAGGTGAATCCGGTAAATACGCCAAGCGCATAGAAGGCAACAAGGTGTTCAACGGATCCTCGTGTAATCAATACAAGGAAGGCGCCGCCACCTGCAAGAAGGAGAATTCCGTTAGAGAAAGCTAAACGGTGGCCACGCTTTGTGAGCTGGCGTGGAAGATAGCCATCGGCTGCCACAAAGTTAACAAGTAGTGGGAATGCGCTGTAGGTGGTGTTGGCGCCAGCAAACAAGATAAGCATCGTTGCTAGCTGAACCATGATGAACATAAAGGTGCCGAAACCGCTATCGCCCACGGTCGCTTTAGCAATCTGCGAGATAACTGTTGGCACGCCATTTTCATACGGCATTGCGTGAATGTGGTGCGCGAAGTAAGAAACACCAAGAACCAATGTTCCGAGCAAGGTGCTCATGATGACCAAGGTGCGCTTGGCATTAACGTGTTCAGGCGCCTTGAAGAGAGCAACGCCATCAGAGATTGCCTCAAGACCTGTAAGGGAAGAGCCACCATTTGCAAATGCGCGCAAGAGAATAAAGACCGCCGCAAATGTTAGTAAGCCTTGTTCTTCACCGAGTGGAATCGCTCCAGGCAGATCTGTCTCAAGAAGTGGCAAGGTGTCATTTGCAAGACGCCATAGGCCCATTCCGAAGACGATGAACATGCAGCCCACGAAGAAGTAGGTAGGGAATGCAAAAGCCTTTCCTGCCTCTTTAACTCCGCGCAGGTTTCCGTAGGTTAAGAGAACGATGACAGAAAAGATCATCGGCATCTTGTATGGCTCAAGAGACGGGAAAGTGGAGATGATTGCAGCAACGCCTGCTGCAGATTGAATTGCAAGAGTAACGATGTAATCAAGCATCAAGGCAACAGCTGCGATTTGTGCAACTACTGGGCCGAAGTTATCGCGCGAGACGATATAGGCGCCACCAGTTTTGGTATACACCTGAATCACATGGCGATAAGAAAGAGTGATGATGATTAAGATAATCAGAACAACACCCGTCATCGGCATCAAGATGGTGAATGCTGCTAATCCGAATGCTGGAAGGAGGGCAATCAAAATCTGTTCTGAACCATAAGCAGAAGATGAGATGCAGTCAGATGAAAGAATTCCGAGGGCATATCGCTTGCTTAGGCGCTGATGGCTCAAGGTGTGGCGGTTAAGTGCGCCGCCCAAGAAGAAGCGCTTTACTCGGTATGAAAAAGAATCTTTTACATGCGTCGTATCTTTGAGCGCCACAGGTTGAGGTGCATCATCAGTCCAAGACTTAGCCACAACCACCCCCTGCCCGTAAGTATGCTTATCTTATGCGTACTCAGTTATATATCGATGGCCAGTGGGTAGATGGTTCTGGGACTGTAGATGTCATCGATCCAAGCGATGGCTCGGTAATCGCCAAAGTCGCCACTTCAAGTGATGAACAGAACCTCGCTGCCGTAGATGCCGCGGACCGCGCCGCAACAAGTTGGGCAAAGACTGCGCCACGAGCCCGCAGCGAAATCTTACGTAAAGCCTTTGAAATGATGATTGCTGAAGCGGATTATTTGGCAGAGCTAATCTCAAAAGAGAATGGCAAGGCGCTTCCCGATGCTCGCGCAGAAGTAAATTACGCCGCCGAATTCTTCCGTTGGTTTGCTGAAGAAACAGTTCGCATCTCTGGCGACTTCCGCATGGCACCCGCTGGTGACAAGCGCATCTTGGTTACTCATCAACCAATCGGTGTATCTCTTCTCATTACTCCCTGGAACTTTCCTGCAGGAATGGCAACGCGCAAGATTGGCCCAGCAGTTGCAGCTGGCTGCACAATGATTTTGAAGCCAGCAGGTGAAACTCCACTGACAGCGCTCGCCATCGTCGACATCCTCGAACGCTGCGGTCTTCCTAAAGGCGTTCTCAATGTCATTCTGCCACCACAGTCAGGTCCAGCAATTAGCAAAGTTTTGCATGATTCACGAGTTAAGAATTTATCTTTTACTGGCTCTACTCAAGTCGGAAAGATTCTTCTCAAAGAAGCTGCTGATCAAGTTATCCGTTGTTCTATGGAACTTGGTGGCAATGCACCATTTGTTGTTCTCGATGATGCAAACGTTGAAGAAGCGGTAAAGGGCTTGATGATGGCAAAGATGCGCAACGGTGGAGCGGCCTGCACAGCAGCAAATCGCATCTATGTCGCTCGCTCTGTTGGCGACAAGTTCATCGCTGAATTTGCAAAAGCTATGGCAGCTCTCAAGATGGGCGTTGGCCGCGAAGCAGGAACTCAGTTAGGTGCAAGCGTTTCTGTGAAAGAACGTAACAAGATTGCAGAGTTAGTAGATGCATCAAAGGCCCGCGGAGCAAAGGTTCATCTTGGTGGAACTACTCCAGATGGCGCTGGTGCTTTCTATCCAGCAACAGTTCTTGAAGTCTCTAAAGATGATGAAATCTTGGCCAATGAAGTCTTTGGACCAGTTGCGCCGATTGTTCTCTTTGATACAGATGAAGAAGCTCTCAAGCTCGCTAACGACACTGAATACGGACTTATTAGTTATGTGTATTCAGAAGATCTCAAGCGCGCTATTCGATTTGCGGAAGGACTTGAAGCAGGCATGGTGGGAATCAATCGCGGCTTGCTCTCAGATCCTGCAGCGCCTTTTGGTGGCGTGAAGCAATCAGGCCTTGGTCGCGAAGGCGGATTCGACGGTGTTCACGAGTTCTTGCAGACTAAGTACATCGGCGTCGAGATTTAACCTAAAGAGTCCTCAGTTTTGTAAGAATTTCTGAATTTGAATTTTCAAATTTCTTCAAAAACCCGCGCAACATTCCGCGCCCATTCGAGTAGTACTTTAAATCATAGAAAGGAATCGCATTTATCCCAAAACCACCTTCAGGTTGTTGATTATCTCCAGGTAAGGGGAAATTACTCAAAATATCGACTTCAGCTTGTGCAAAGAATCGCTCTAATCTAATAACTTTCAAAAATTTTGGCACATGTAAACTCAACTTTCGGATAGCAGGACAGAATTCTGCTGAGTTAATTTCTCTTGCAACATAGTGAACATGCTTATCTTCAATTCCATATTGAATCTCACCATTTGCAACATAAACTGTTAGGAAATCATCTTGAAGTAGGGTTTTAGCCCCAGCTCTATATGTATTTCGCTTAGTTTCTAAAAGATACTTGTAAAGTGCCTCTTTTTCGGCACGGCTCAGGAATCGTCCGAGAGTTAAACATTCTTCGTAGAAGGTCACTTTCCTATTTTGCATCAATTTTGCAATCTTGGCTAACGAAATATTGTGAATCGCCGGACAGCTTCTCCACCTCACCATTTTTGAGATGTATTTCTGCCTGAGCTTGCCCAAAGTACATGGTTGGCTCAAGGGAGTCACAATCAACCTGAAGATCCCGATATTTCGCTTTGAATCTGCCTTTCTCATCAGGTACTCGCAATTCATTGTCGAAACGTTGTACCGAAATTTGAACGTTATCGACTATTGCTTGAATGTCTGCATTGAGAATTGTGAATTCCTGAGGCACCGTGCATTCCGTTGTGACATTCAATTTGAGAATCTCAAGATTTTTGCGTTGTTTTAAATATGTCGAAGTATGTGGCCGCTCAACATCAATCTTGCAAAGTGGCTCCTTCACTTTGGGAAGTTCATTTACTAAAAATTGTCCAGCAAAGATAGCCAAGGCAAGCACTCCGGGAACCTTGAATTTAAAGACTTGTTTTAGTGGTAGCGATATTGACATGAACCCAAATTAATCTCAACCGCCCACTTTCTGGATAGGGTTATCCACAGAGTTCCTTACGGAAGATGATGGATTTGAACCCTTGAAACTTTCGTGCACGCGTGACCAAGAGAGGTGTTATAGATTTCGAAGTTTTGTAAGCATTTCTTTGTCTTTAGTACGAAGTTTTTTGACTATTCCTTTTAGGTAGTTCCTTCCGTTGGCGTAGTAAGCAAGAGTGTAAAATGGGTATGCATTAAAGCCATATCCTGACTCTTCTTTCGGAAATCGTCCAGGGATAGGAAAGTTGGAGACTACGTCGACATCACATTGTGCAAAGAACTTTTCGAGTTTCCGAATGCTGTATCTTCTATTACGATTTAATTTGACATCTCGAAGATTAAGGTAAATCTCATCAGAATTTAACTTTCTTGCGGAGTAATTCACTTTCCTATCTTTAAGAAAATAAGTAGCTTCACCATTCGCGATAATTCGAGTTATGATGCCTTTGTCCAGCAGCTGGTTTGCCTGATTAACATAAAAGCACTTGTTTATTTCTAGCAAGTACTTATAAAGCGCTCTTTTTTCTTTTTGGAAAAAAAGCCCATCAGATGTTAAGCACTTTTCAAAATAACTCACGTCCCTAGTGTGCTCCTATCAAGCATTTTGCTTCACTCTGTGCGAATAACTCAACAAGAGTCTCTAGCATTTCTTCTTTGGATTCTGGAATGGGAAATTCAATCTCATAACTATCTCCGGAGATATCCTGATTTTGAATCCGACACAGATAAGTATTGGGTTTGACCAGACAAATGAGCTTAAAACCATTAACTTCTGATTCAAAATACTTTTTTTCTAAAAGTTGAATCGCCTGATTTCCATATCGAGATCTTTCGGTTTTAATCAAGTGTGAAAAATTGGCAAGAACAGCATGCTCCCGACGTGTTTGATCGGGAGTCAACTCAAATTCATCACTGACACTCATAACGTAAATTTAGTTAGAAACCCCAGTTACCCGCAGTAGTTCTGGTTACCCTCAGTTACAGGATTTTTGGCGGAGGATGGTCGTACTTGTGGTTTCTATATCAGGCAGCGGTTCCAGGGAAATACGTGAAAGCGTTGATTTGTGAATCATCTGAAGCGAGTGAAACGAGCGGAGGATGAGGGATTTGAACCCTCGATAGGTTTCCCTATACACGCTTTCCAAGCGTGCGCACTCGGCCGCTATGCGAATCCTCCAGCGCTGGGCGCTCATACGAGCAACCAACTGCCCAAGGGTAGCGGTGCTGCGGTGGCCCTTCGACACATAAGATTGGAGCAGATCTCCGGTGCGACGACATCGTGCTGAACTCCCCCAGGGTAGGAATACAGCAAGGGTAGGTGCGCTCTGGCGGGTGCACCGGAGGTCCCGAAAAATTAATAATTAGATACTCGCGGCCAATTAGAAGTGAATTGAATCGCGACTACTAGAGAGCAGATGAAATGTCGCTAGCGTTATATCGAAAGTATCGCCCCTCTGTATTTGCAGATGTCATCGGGCAAGAACATGTCACTGTTCCTTTATCTAACGCGCTTGAATCTGGCAAAACTCATCATGCCTATCTCTTTAGTGGTCCTCGCGGATGTGGAAAGACTTCAAGCGCTCGCATCATGGCGCGTTCTCTTAACTGCGAAAAAGGCCCAACACCTACTCCTTGTGGAACATGCCAGTCATGCACAGATTTAGTTGCGAATGGACCTGGCTCCATCGATGTTATCGAACTCGATGCGGCAACACATGGATTAGTTGATGATGCGCGCGATCTGCGCGATAAAGCATTCTTTGCACCAGTGCAGAGCAAGTACAAGATTTACATCATCGACGAGGCTCACCAGCTTGGGCCGGGGGCTGCCAATGCACTCCTTAAAGTTGTAGAAGAACCACCTGCACACGTCATCTTTATCTTTGCAACAACTGAACCTGAAAAGTTGATTTCAACTATTCGTTCACGTACTCATCACTACCCATTCCGTTTAGTACCACCCGGAACATTGGGCGAACACCTAGAAAAGGTCTGTGCTGCAGAAGGCGTCAAAGTAGCTAAAGGCGTTATTCCACTTGTAGTTCGCGCATCAGGCGGTTCAGTTCGTGATGCTCTTTCAGTGCTAGGGCAGCTGCTTGCTGGCGCTGATAAAGATGGCGTCAGTTACGAAATTGCGATCCAGCTATTGGGCTTTACCGATGGCGCACTCCTTGATGATGCGATGGATGCGATTGCCGCACGTGACGGAGCAACTCTCTTTAAGACTGTAGATCGCGTTATCGAATCTGGCCATGACCCACGACGCTTTACTCAAGATTTGCTTGAACGTTTGCGCGACTTGATGATTGTTGATGCACTCGATGCTACAAATGCCAAGAGCATTCTGCGCGAGCTTCCAGATGATCAACTAGAACGGATGCGAACACAGGCACAGAAGATTGGCCAAGCATCGCTTTCACGCGCTGCAGATATTGCAGCGGAAGGCCTTACTCAGATGCGTGGAGCAACTGCGCCTCGCCTCATGCTCGAACTCATCTGTGGCCGCATCTTGTTGCCGATGGGCGACACCAGCGAAGCTGGGATGCTTGCTCGTATCGAACGACTTGAGCGCGTTGAAAGTATCGCTTCGCCGGCTCGGATTTCTGATACGCAAAGCCCCTCGCTGCGCTCACAGCCTTTGCTTAATCAAAATCCTTCACCCGCTAAAAAAGCAGCAGTTAAGGAAGCGAAAACTGGTGACGTAGTCGAGGCTGCGCCCGAAGCGAGTAGTGTGATGAGTCAGCCAGTTGAGCGAACCATGGATGTTGCTGGTCTGCGCAGACTCTGGCCTGATGTGATTGAAAATGTGAAGAAGCGACGCCGTTTAACGTGGTCGCTTCTCAGCGCTAGCGCACAGATTCTGGGCGTGGATGACAAGAACATCACCATTGGCATTGTTAATGCAGGTGCGCGCGATTCATTTATTCGAAGTGAATCTGATGAAATCTTGCGCCAAGCGTTTATCGAAGTCGTTGGTCTTGATCGCAAGATTGAATGCACCGTCGATCCAAGCATCGATACAACTTCTACTCCTGAGGCGCGAGCGGTTCGTACCTCTGAGGCACCAACGGATGCAACACAGTTATCGGGGGCAGCGCTTCTTGCCGCTGAACTTGGCGCAACTGTCATTAGCGAAACGAGCCACGACTAATGTCAACAGGAATGTATGAAGGCGCAATTCAAGACCTGATTGATGCACTTGGTCGCTTGCCCGGTATCGGACCAAAGTCTGCGCAACGCATTGCTTTTCATATTCTGCAATCAGATTCTGAAATCGCAGCTAACTTAGTTGAGGCAGTGCGCACCGTAAAGGAGCGCGTTAAGTTCTGCACGCAATGTGGCAACGTCTCTGAAGAAACTGAATGCCGTATCTGTCGCGATCCGCGTCGAGATGGCACAAAGATTTGTGTTGTTGAAGAGAGTAAAGATGTCATCGCTATCGAGCGCACTCGCGAATTTCGCGGCAAGTACCACGTGCTCGGTGGAGCAATCAGCCCTATCGATGGCATCGGCCCAGATCAGCTACGCATCCGCGAATTAATGCAGCGCCTTTCAGATTCATCGATTACTGAAATCATCTTGGCTACCGATCCCAACCTTGAAGGCGAAGCGACTGCGACCTACCTAGCTCGTTTGATTAAGCCGATGGGGCTCAACGTCTCGCGCCTTGCATCGGGCTTGCCTGTAGGCGGGGATCTTGAATATGCCGATGAAGTCACGCTCGGTCGAGCCTTCGAGGGTCGCACCACCCTTTAGTCTCGCTATATGGACGGGGCTCCGTCTCACATATTAAGAATTTCCCATTATTGGGTAGCGCCATCTTTTCCCCTCCTTCACACTTACGCCATGGGTCTTATCGTTCAGAAGTTTGGTGGCTCCTCCGTCGCTGATGCCGAGGGCATGAAGCGCGTTGCCGCCCGCATCGTTGCCACCAAGAAGGCTGGCCATCAGGTCGTCGTCGTTGTGAGCGCAATGGGCGATACCACCGATGAATTGATTGATCTAGCAAATGCTGTGACCCCGATTCCGCAGGGTCGCGAACTCGATATGTTGCTAACAGCCGGTGAGCGAATTTCTATGGCGCTGCTTGCAATGGCCATCAACAATCTTGGTTTTGAGGCTCTCTCCTTTACTGGATCTCAAGCTGGCGTGATTACAGATTCAGTTCATGGCAAGGCGCGCATTATCGATGTGACACCTGGTCGCATCCGTGAAGCGATTGATTCTGGCGCGATTGCAATCGTTGCCGGCTTCCAAGGAATTTCGCAAGATACAAAAGACATTACAACTTTAGGTCGCGGTGGATCTGACACAACTGCGGTGGCGCTCGCTGCAGCTCTTGAAGCCGATGTCTGTGAAATCTACACAGATGTTGATGGTGTCTTTAGCGCTGATCCTCGCGTTGTCCCAGCTGCACGCAAATTAAAGACAGTAACTTATGAAGAGATGCTTGAACTCGCAGCTGCGGGTGCGAAAGTTCTTCACTTGCGTTGCGTTGAATACGCACGCCGATTCAATCTACCAATTCACGTCCGTTCATCTTTTTCACCTAACGAAGGAACCTGGGTGGTTGAAAACCATCCTGAAGGAGGCACCATGGAGCAAGCAATCATCTCTGGCGTGGCACACGACAAGTCAGAGGCAAAGATCACCATCGTTGGTGTCCCAGACCGCACGGGTATTGCAGCGCGCATCTTCCAGGCGATTGCAGATAACGACATCAATATCGACATGATTGTGCAGAACGTATCTGCCGCAGCTACTGGCCTTACCGATATTTCATTTACTCTTCCAAAGGCAGAAGGCCAGAAGGCGACCCAAGTACTGCAGCGCATTCAAGGCGAAGTTGGGTTTGCATCGATTCTCTACGATGACACCATCGGAAAGCTTTCACTTATTGGCGCAGGAATGCGTTCACACCCAGGCGTGACTGCAACATTCTTTGCAGCTATGGCTGATGCAGGCGTCAATATTGAAATGATTTCAACCTCTGAAATCCGCATCTCTGTCATCGTTCGCGAGGCTGATGTTGAACGTGCAGCGAAGGCTGCCCACACCGCCTTTGGCCTTGATGCAGATCAAATCGAAGCAGTTGTTTATGGAGGTTCAGGACGATGACACAGAAGAAAGCCAAAGGCGTAAAGAAAGTTAAAGCCGCCAAGAAACTTCCCTCCCTTGCAGTAGTGGGCGCAACTGGCGCTGTTGGAACAGTGATGCTCGACATCCTGAGCACACGTAAGAATGTTTACGGAGAAATCCGCTTGATTGCATCTGCACGAAGTGCTGGCAAGAAGTTGATGTGCCGCGGTGAAGAACTCACCGTAGTCGCGCTATCGCCGGAAGCCTTCGACGGTATCGATATCGCAATGTTCGATGTTCCAGATGAGATTTCAGCTGAGTGGGCACCAATCGCTGCAAAGCGCGGGGCAGTCGTTGTTGATAACTCCGGTGCATTCCGCATGGATAAGAAAGTTCCACTCGTTGTTCCAGAAGTTAATCCAAAGGATATTAAGAAGCGTCCCAAGGGAATTATCTCAAACCCAAATTGCACAACGCTCTCCATGATTGTTGCCATGGGCGCGCTCGATAAGAAGTTCGGTTTGAAAGAGCTCGTTGTCTCTTCTTACCAAGCTGCATCAGGTGCCGGACAACCTGGCATCGATGCTCTTCATGATCAGATTTCAAAGGTGGCAGGCAAAAACCTTGGTTCAGTGGCTAAGGATGTTCGTGGAGTCATTACAGATCTCGGTCCATTCCCAGCGCCTCTTGCCATGAATGTTGTCCCATGGGCGGGTTCACTTAAAGAAGCTGGTTACTCATCTGAAGAACTTAAGGTTCGTAATGAATCACGCAAGATCCTTGGTATGCCAAAACTTAAAGTTTCAGCAACATGTGTTCGCGTTCCAGTGATTACAACTCACTCACTTACTGTCCATGCAACATTCTCAAAGGTTGTTACACGAAAAGCAGCACAGAGCGCGTTGAAGAAGGCGGAAGGCGTTCTTCTCTATGACAACCCTGAGAAGAAGGAATTTCCAACACCTGCTGATGTTGTGGGAACAGACCCAACTTGGGTTGGTCGAGTGCGTCAATCTTTGGATAATCCAAAGGCGATTGACCTCTTTGTCTGCGGCGATAATTTGCGTAAAGGTGCGGCCTTAAATACTGCACAAATCGCAGAACTCGTTGCAGCTGAATTCACCAACTAGACTGCAACCATGACAATCGTGGTCGCGGGCGGTACTGGCCTCGCGGGCTCTGCCATCGTGCGCGCCTATCAAGCCACGGGCGCTGAGGTCATCGCAGTCAACAGGTCTGTTGTTGATCTCCTTGATCGTGATGCAACTACTGCTTTCCTTAAGAAGACCAAGCCTTCGCTCGTTGTTGATGCTGCAGCAAAGGTAGGCGGCATCGGAGCAAATAACGCTTTTCCAGTCGAATTTCTCTCCGACAATGTGCGTATCCAGAGCAATCTCATGGAGGCCGCGCACGCAGCCGATGTTGAAAAGTTCATCTTCTTAGGTTCTAGCTGTATCTATCCACGTGATTGCGCACAGCCAATCAAAGAAGAGTATTTACTGACTGGTCCGCTTGAAGAAACAAACTCTGCGTATGCCATTGCCAAGATTGCAGGTATCGAACTAATTAAATCTTTCCGCAAAGAGTATGGACGTACTTGGATTTCATTGATGCCGACCAATCTTTACGGGCCTAACGATAATTTCGAACTACAAGGCTCACATGTCTTGCCCGCATTTATTCGTCGCTTTGTTGAAGCTGCTCAAAATAATGTTGCTACTGAAACGTTGTGGGGGACAGGATCACCGAGGCGCGAATTCCTCCATGTTGATGATTTAGCTGCAGCCGTGGTTCATCTTGGTTCGACCTATGACTCACCGCTTCATTTGAATATCGGAACCGGTGAAGATCTCACAATCAAGGCGCTGGCAGAACTTGTTGCTGAATTAGCCGGATATGAGGGCGAAATTGCTTGGGATTCAACAAAACCCGATGGAACCCCGCGTAAGGTTCTTGATGTTACGAAGGCTAAATCGCTAGGTTGGGCACCAAAGATTTCTCTTCGCGATGGAATTGCATCAACCATCGCTTGGTATAGAGATGCATCTGCAAAGGGAGTAGCGAGACGATGAGTAGAAAAGTCGCACTGATTACCGGTGTCACAGGCCAAGATGGTTCATACCTTGCAGAGTTCTTGCTCGCCAAAGGTTATGAAGTACATGGCTTGATTCGTCGCTCTTCCACCTTTAATACTTCTCGTATCGACCATATTTACCAGGATCCACACGATAAGAACCCAAAGCTCTTCTTGCACTACGGCGATCTCATTGATGGCGTAGGTCTTACCAACCTCATCCGCGAAATTAAGCCAACTGAGGTCTACAACCTCGGTGCGCAGTCACACGTTCAGGTCTCTTTCACCATGCCGCAGTACACAGGTCAGGTTGATGCTGTGGGTGCAGTTGGCTTGCTCGAAGCGATTCGCTCAGCAGATCTTGATATTCGTTTCTACCAGGCATCAACTTCTGAGCTCTATGGTTCAACTCCACCACCACAGAACGAGACTTCAGTTTTCCGCCCTCAGTCACCATATGCAGCAGCAAAGTTGATGGCCTACTGGTGCACAGTCAATTACCGCGATGGTTATGGACTGCATGCAACCAATGGAATTTTGTTTAACCACGAATCACCTCGTCGTGGGGAAACATTCGTTACTCGCAAAATTACTCGCGCAGTTGCTGCCATTAAAGCTGGCAAGCAAGACAAGCTCTTCCTTGGAAACCTTGATGCTGTTCGCGACTGGGGCTATGCCAAAGAATATGTTGAATCAATGTGGCTCATGCTCCAGCAAGATAAGCCATCTGATTACGTAGTGGCCACAGGTGTTGGTGCCACAGTTAAAGACTTTGCAGAAGCAGCGTTTACGCGCGCTGGACTCAACTGGCAAGACCATATTGAGACAGATAAGAAGTACATCCGTCCAACAGAAGTTGATGCACTCATCGGTGATCCATCAAAGGCTGAGAAAGCTTTAGGTTGGAAGGCAAAGACGCATTGGAAAGAGCTTGCTGAACTTATGGTTGATGCCGATATTGAGGCGTTGAAGAAGTAAGTTAAAAAGCTGCAGTAAGCGTTATCAGTGAAACTTCTGGCGGACTAGCAACTCTAATTCTTGAGAATGGGCCTGTTCCCATACCGGCTGAGACATTGAGCAACGGTTCGCCTTTCACAACAGTTAATCCACGCGCTCTCCAATTAGGGAGATCGCAATTTGTCGTGAGCGCTTTAGAACCACCAGGCCAAGGCAGGCGAACTTGTCCACCATGTGTGTGGCCCGCAAAGATGGCGTCGAGGTTATCTTTCTTCATACCATCAAGGATTCGAAGGTATGGCGCATGAGTAACGCCAATTGCAGTGTGGCACTTGCCTGCTTCTCCTGCAACGAGTGAGTAATCATCGAATTCAAGGTGTGCATCATCTGTTCCGCGCGCTTCAATAACAGTCTTATTGATTGTCAGAGTTGTTCGTGACGTATTGATGTTCTTCCATCCACGTGCTTGCAAACCTTTATCAAGATCTTGCCATGGCAGTTCTGGGCCATGAACTCGTTTGCCGTGATTGGGTAATAGATACTTCAAAGGGTTCTTTGGAACTGGTTCGTAGTAATCATTTGAACCAAAGACATAGAGACCTGGAATATCCAATAAATCATCGAGGGCATCGAGGACAACGGGGATTGCGTTCTTATGGGCTAAGAAATCTCCTGTACTGATAACTAAATCAGGCTTGAGAGAGATAAATGATTTGATGTCGGCGATCTCTTTCTTGCGCGCGGGGGTCAGATGCAGGTCTGAAAAATGCAGGATGCGAATATCGTCATGGCCTGCCGGCAAGATGGGCATCTCTGCCTCGCGGAGAACGTATGTCATAGGTATGAGAAGATACACCCGAACAATTCAAAGAATTGGAGCAATACCTGTGGGTTTAAAAGAGACACTCAAAAGTGACCTGACTGAAGCGATTCGCTCCAGTGACAAAGTGGTTTCAGGCACCATTCGCATGGTTTTGACTGCGATTACCAATGAAGAAGTTTCAGGTAAAGAGGCGCGTGTTCTATCTGATGACGAGATCATCACCGTGCTCTCACGCGAAGCCAAGAAGCGCCGCGAAGCAGCTGAAGAATTTGCCAAGGCTAATCGCCCCGACAAGGCAGCAGAAGAAAAGGCAGAGGGCGAAGTAATTGCCAAGTATCTTCCTGCACAACTTTCTGAAGATGACATTAAGAAGATGATTGCTGCCGCTGTTGCATCAACAGGCGCTGCAGGACCTGGCGACATGGGCAAAGTCATGGGCGCTATCAAGCCACAGATTGCAGGAAAAGCAGATGGAGCACTTGTTTCATCACTCGTTAAAGCAGCGTTAGCCAACTAATCGATAAGCCCGGAGGAAATAATGAAGTTTGAATATGCAACGGTCCCACTTCTTTCACATGCCACAAAGCAGATACTCGACACTTGGGGCTCTGATGGTTGGGACCTCGTCACAGTTATTCCAGCACCTGGTGGAGAACAGTTGGTTGCATATATGAAGCGTGAGATTAAGTAATGTCAGTCGACGTCCGCGCCAAGCTCGCTGAAAAGGGCTTAACTCTTCCAATTACTTCCAAGCCAATTGCAGCCTACGTTCCAGCAACTCGCACCGGAAACCTTGTCTTTACTGCGGGTCAATTGCCGATGGTTGATGGCAAGATCGTAAAAGAAGGCAAAGTGGGAGCTGATCTGACAGTCGAAGAGGCAAAGGCACTTGCTGAAATTTGTGCACTTAATGCGCTGGCAGCTGTCGAGCTAGTTGCGCCAATCGATTCGATTGTAAAAGTTGTCCGCGTGGTTTGTTATGTAAACGGTGCACCAGGATTTATCGCACAACCTGCAGTTGCAAATGGAGCATCAGAGCTCTTTATGCATATCTGGGGCGATGCTGGGATTGCGGCCCGTAGCGCGCTAGGTGTTGCAGAACTTCCTCTTAACGCACCTGTTGAGGTTGAGTTAACTGTAGAAGTTGCTTAAGACTCACACTAATAACTGAAGTCAAAACTTAACGAGGAACCTCTCACAACTTGATGAAGAAGTTGTGTCCCGTCACTTCCCGCGCTTCTCAAGACGTACGAGGTCAGTAATTAACACTGCGCGACCATCAAGCTTGAGCCAGCCGCGACCGGCAAAATCAGCGAGAGCTTTATTTACAGTTTCGCGTGATGCGCCAACGAGTTGAGCAAGCTCTTCTTGAGTCAGATCGTGGTGAACATAGAGACCTTCATCAGTCTTCTTACCAAAGCGCGCACCGAGATCCATCAGCGCTTTTGCAACGCGACCTGGAACATCAGAGAAGACGAGATCTCCTACCGCTTCGTTGGTACGGCGTAGGCGCTGCGCAAGACGAGCAAGTAGGTGGAGTGAAACTTCTGGATTTCCCTTAAGCCACGGAATCAATTTCTCGTGGCTAAGCGATAAGAGTTTGGCATCTGTGACTGCTGTGGCAGTTGATGTGCGTGGGCCTGGATCAAAGAGAGATAGCTCGCCAAACATTTCGCCGGGGCCAAGGATTGAGAGCAAGTTTTCGCGCCCATCGCCACTTGAGGTACCGAGCTTTAACTTTCCATCGACGATGACGTAGACATGCTCGCCCTCGTCGCCCTCTTTAAAGAGGATTCCACCCTTAGCAATCTTCACTGAATCCATTGAGGCGCGAAGAGATGCTGCTTGAGCATCGTCGAGGGCGGTAAAGAGCGGGGCTCGTCTTACGACTTCATCTTCTTGTGGCACGTGGGTAGTTTACTCGCATGGCCGTAGATAGCGAAACCCGAAAGAACGCTCGGGCTATCTACCGAATTCTGACGAAAACCTACCCAGAAGTTCGCTGTGAACTCGATTTTAAGAACCCTTTGCAATTACTCGTGGCAGTAGTTCTCTCTGCGCAATGCACCGATAAGCGTGTGAATGCAATAACCCCAGCGCTCTTTAAGAAATATAAGTCTGCAAAAGATTATGCGAAAGCTCCGCTACCTGAAATTGAGCAGTTCATTTACTCTGCTGGTTTTTATCACGCAAAGGCGCGACATCTCAAAGGCTTGGGTCGCAAGATCGTAGAAGAGTTCGGTGGCGAAGTACCAGCAACAATTGAGGAGTTGGTGACGCTACCGGGAGTTGGTCGCAAGACAGCGAATGTGGTTTTGGGCCATGCATTTGGAATACCTGGAATCACAGTCGATACCCATTTCGGACGTCTGTCACGTCGCTTCGAGTGGAGCTCTTCGATGGATCCAGTAAAAGTAGAACACGAAGTTGGTTTACTTATCCCAGAGAAAGAGTGGACCAACTTGTCGCAGCGAATGATCTGGCATGGCAGAAGAATCTGCCATTCTCGTAAACCAGCATGTGGTGCATGTCCGCTAGCAAAGATCTGTCCATCGGTAGGAATTGGCGAGATGGATAAAGCAAAGGCAAAGTTATTGCTGAAGACTGATGCGGACTTCCGATGAAGCGAATCTTTATTGGCGCTGCCTTACTTGTACTGCTCTCTTCATGTTCACTCACTGAGCCGATTCCCATTAAAGGCGAAGTAGTGAGCTGCGAGACGATCAAGGTAAAGAGCGGTAAAACAGAGGCGCTTGAATGTCTTGGCGGAGGTGCGCCAATTGCAGCTGATGCGATTGTTGGCCCTGCCTTGGTTAACGTGTGGGGAACGTGGTGTGCGCCTTGTAAGAGAGAGCTGCTGCATTTTGCGCACTTCCTGCAAAAGAGTGACGGCAGCGTGCAGGTTATTGGAATTGCAGTAGAAGAGAAGAGCCAGGCAGTAGTGAAAAAGTTCATCGAAAGCCATGGAATGACGTGGCCAGTGCTTTATGACAAGAGCGGTTCTACTCGTGCAACCTTTGGGATGGGCGTACCGGTGACCTGGTTTATCGATGAGACTGGAAAAGTGGTGCATAAGAAGTACGGACCATTTAACTCAACAAAAGAAGTTCAGCTCGCAGTTGCAAAGTATCTGGGCAAGTAATGATCTTTGACGCGCTCTTTGCCCTCTTTGCTATCGGAGCGCTTGTCACCGGCTACAAGAACGGTCTAATAAAAACAATCCTGCGAGGTGCGCTCTTTATTGCAGGTGGTATTGCTGCGATGTATTTTGTCGTTGAAAGCAATCAGAGCGGCTGGTTAATCGTTGCAATTATCGCTGGTGCATATGCGGGAGCTTTTGTTGGAACGCTTGTGGCAAAATCCCTTCGCCTCACAATTGTGCGAGGACCACTTCGCTTAGCTGATTCACTTTTTGGCGCAGCACTTGAAGTGAGCAAATATGTACTGCTCTTCTTCATCATCGGAACAATTCTGGTTTATACGCCTTGGCAGACAGGTAAAAGCCAAGTTGCTGAGAGCAAGGTCTATGCCAAACTCAATAAAGGAGCGCCAGCGCTCTTTTCAGAGATTCGCAAGCAGGTAGAAGAAGCGCTCGAAGTTAATCTTCGCTCGTAGCGCTCTGTAGCCCTTCTGCAATTAACTTCATGACGTTGGGATCTGCCAGTGTGGTGGCATCTCCGACAGCGCGATTTTCAGCAACATCTTTAAGTAAGCGGCGCATAATCTTTCCGCTGCGCGTCTTCGGTAGCTCGTTCACGACCATGATCTGACGTGGTTTTGCGATAGCGCCAATCTCTTTTGCGACGTGATCACGCAACTCTTTCACCAAGGTTTCACCATTGGCATGGTCTATACCTCCACGCAAAATAACGAAGGCGACAATTCCTTGACCGGTAATCGCATCAGCCGCTCCTACAACCGCCGCTTCAGCCACTGCTTCATGCGAGACAAGTGCAGATTCGACTTCTGTTGTTGAGATGCGATGTCCAGAAACATTCATCACATCATCGACGCGTCCCATTAACCAGATTGCGCCATCGTCATCGAGTTTTGCGCCATCGCCTGCGAAGTAGATGCCAGGAAAGCGCGACCAGTAAGTCTCTTTATAGCGCTCAGTTTCGCCCCATACTCCGCGCAACATAGATGGCCAAGGTTGATCGAGAATAAGAAAACCACCATGGCCATTACCAACTGCAACACCTTTATCATCAACAACTTTGGCGCTAATGCCAGGTAGTGGTCGCATTGCTGAACCAGGTTTAGTTACCGTGACACCGGGCAGCGGTGAAATCATGATTGCTCCTGTTTCAGTCTGCCACCAGGTGTCGACGATCGGACATCTATTGCCACCAATTACTTCGCGGTACCACATCCATGCTTCAGGGTTAATTGGTTCGCCGACAGATCCCAGCAATCGAAGTGATGTGAGATTGCAATTGTTTGGAAATTCATCTCCCCATTTCATCCAGGTACGGATCAAAGTTGGAGCTGTATACAAAATAGTGACGCCGTACTTTTCGATGATTTCAAACATCCGTCCTTTATGGGGAGTATCAGGAGTGCCTTCATAAATAACTTGAGTAGCACCATTAATCAGCGGGCCATAGACCATGTATGAGTGGCCGGTAATCCAACCAACATCGGCAGTGCACCAGTAGATATCAGTCTTTGGCTTGATATCGAAGACAACGCGATGTGTATATGCGACTTGGGTGAGATAACCACCAGAGGTGTGAAAGATTCCCTTTGGTTTCGCAGTAGTCCCAGAGGTGTACAAGATAAAGAGTGGGTGCTCGCTATCGAAAGATTCAGGAGTATGCGATGTGCTCTGTCGATCTACTAGATCGTGCCACCAGATATCGCGGCCTTCAACCCAAGCTGTCTCTTGTCCTGTGCGTTTTACAACAAGAACGTTCTTTACGTTGGTCAGACCTTTCAACGCTTCATCAACAGCAGGTTTGAGCGCAAAAGCGCTCCCTTTTCTAAATCCACCATCGGCAGTGATGACCAACTTGGCATCAGCATCTTGGATACGAGACAAGAGCGCATCTGCAGAGAATCCACCGAAGACAACTGAATGCACTGCGCCAATGCGGGCACATGCCAGCATCGCAACAACAGCTTCGGGAATAAGCGGCATGTAAATCGCGACTCTATCTTCAGCAGTAATTCCAATTTCAGTCAGCGCATTGGCAGCTTGTGAAACATCTTGTAAAAGTTGTGCAAAAGTTATTGTGCGAGTGTCACCCGGTTCACCTTCAAAGTGAAAGGCAATCCGTTCGCCATTTCCATCGGCAATGTGGCGATCAAGAGCTGAGACAGTGGCGTTAAGTTTTCCGCCAACAAACCACTTCGCAAATGGTGACTGCCAATCTAGAACCGTCTCCCACTTCTTTTGCCAGGTGAGTGCGCCAGCTTGTTCTTCCCAAAATTTCAAGCGATCTGCATCCGCCTGTGCATAAAGATCAGCTTTGCCATTGGCTAGTGCTGCAAAGTCAGCGCTCGGCGCAAAGGTGCGATTCTCACTCGACAAGTTCTCAATGGAATCTGATGTCATGTGTATGAGGCTACCCCTCGAAAGACTTTCCGTGAAGTGTCGGGATTTATCAACAGTTTCACATATATGAATATTTCTCACTTTTCTCTTTCACTGATACTGCGCACCTTCATCGATGAAAGGAGTAAAAATGACAATAACTGCACTGCTTGCACTCTTGCTCAAGGTCCTCAATAGCCCAGCCCTCATAGCCGGACTAATCGCCTTCCTACAGAAATACCTCCAGCTCTAGCGGGGGAGGCCAGTTGCCCTCGCGTATTGAGTGCGCCGATTTTTCATACGCGGGGGTAGGTGGTTGGATTAGGCGTAAGCCCTTAAGACCCAATGGTGCGTCAGAGCGTTTACACCAGTTCTAACCACTCTTTGATTGGGAGCACGAGATGCCTATAGCAACCCCTGAAGTTTATGCAGCGATGTTAGACCGCGCTAAAGCCGGATCATTCGCATACCCGGCAATTAACGTTTCATCATCACAGACCGTCATCGCAGCTATTCGTGGATTCGCCGAAGCTGAGTCAGATGGAATCATCCAATTTTCATGGGGTGGGGCTGAATACGCATCAGGATCAACTGTGAAAAACATGGTTGATGGCGCAATTGCGCTCGCAGAGTTTGCACACGTTGTGGCAAAGAACTACAACGTCAATATTGGAATTCACACCGACCACTGTCCAAAAGAGAAGCTCGACGGCTTCATGCGGCCACTTCTTGAAATTGGCGCACAGCGCATCAAAGAAGGAAAGCAGCCACTCTTTAACTCACATATGTGGGACGGCTCAGCAGTAGACATGCCAGAGAATATGAAGGTTGCGCGCGAGCTTCTCGATAAGTCAGTTGCTGCAAACACAATCCTTGAAATCGAAATCGGCGTCGTCGGTGGCGAAGAAGATGGAGTTGAAGCAAAGCACGATGCCAAGCTCTACTCAACGCCTGAAGATGCTCTTATGACTATCGAAACACTGGGCACAGATGCCAAGGCTCGTTACATGGTTGCAGCAACTTTCGGAAACGTTCACGGCGTATACAAGCCAGGAAACGTTGTCTTGCAGCCAAAGATTTTGAAGACTCTGCAAGATGCAGTCTCTGCCAAGCTCGGTCTTCCTGCAGGAAGCAAGCCAATGGACCTCGTCTTCCACGGTGGTTCTGGTTCGCTACTTTCAGAGATTCGTGAATCACTCGATTACGGTGTTATCAAGATGAATATCGATACTGATACTCAATACGCATTTACTCGTCCGGTAGTTGAGCATATGTTTAAGAATTACGACGGCGTCCTCAAGATTGATGGCGAAGTCGGAAATAAGAAGGCTTACGATCCACGTGCGTGGGGCAAGGCAGCAGAAGCAGGAATGGCTGCACGCGTTGCACATGCATGCGAAGACCTTCGTTCAACTGGTACATCAGCCCTTAAGTAATTTAACAACAACGAGTCGGAGAGGCTTTATCCATGCCTGCATTAGTACTGCTGGGAGCTCAGTGGGGCGATGAGGGCAAGGGTAAAGCTACCGATTTGCTGGGCGATCGCGTCGATTATGTAGTTCGCTATCAAGGTGGAAACAACGCAGGACACACAGTTGTTATCGGAGATCAAAAGTATGCACTTCACCTGCTGCCATCTGGAATTCTCTCTCCCAGCGTTGTCCCAGTAATCGCTAATGGCGTTGTTATTGATCCAGGTGTACTTCTTGAAGAAATCAAGGGTTTAACAGAGCGCGGTATTGATTGCAGTAAGTTGGTTATCTCAACAAATGCGCATCTCATTACTCCGTATCACCGCACCATCGATAAAGTTTCAGAGCGCTTCTTAGGTAAATCAAAGATTGGTACAACAGGACGTGGTATCGGACCTGCTTATGCTGACAAGATCAACCGCATCGGTATCCGCGTGCAGGATCTCTTTGATCCATCTATCTTGCGCCAGAAGATTGAAGGCGCACTTCGCGATAAGAACCAAGTACTTATCAAGGTCTTTAACCGCAAGAACATTGAGGTAGAAGAAGTCCTTGAAGAGTACCTTCGCTACGCTGAAATCTTGCGTCCATATGTTGCAGATACCGTGCTTCTACTTGATAACGCACTGAAGGCTGGAAAGCGTGTGCTTCTTGAGGGTTCACAAGGAACTCTGCTCGATGTCGATCACGGCACATACCCATTCGTTACATCATCTAACCCAACTGCAGGCGGTGCTTGCACCGGTTCTGGAATTGGACCAACAAAGATTGATCGCGTTATTGGAATTGTTAAGGCCTACACAACTCGCGTTGGTTCTGGTCCATTCCCAACCGAACTCTTCGATGAAGATGGTGAGAAGCTTCGCACTATCGGCGGGGAAGTTGGTGTCACTACAGGCCGTGCTCGTCGCTGTGGTTGGTATGACGCACCGATTGCGCGTTACGCAGTTCGCGTCAACGGACTTACTGATTTCTTCTTGACCAAGCTCGATGTCCTTACCGGCTGGGAACAGATTCCAGTCTGCGTGGCGTATGAAATCGATGGTAAGCGCGTTGAAGAACTTCCTGCTTCACAATCTGATTTCCATCACGCCAAGCCAATCTATGAATATCTACCAGGCTGGACAGAAGATATTACGAAGGCAAAGAAGATCTCTGATCTTCCAAAGAATGCACAGGAGTACATCAACTTCCTAGAAAAGATTTCTGGAGCTCCGATGAGCGCAATCGGAGTCGGGCCCGGGCGCGACCAAACAATTGTCGTGAAGGATTTCATCTAAGCCATGAAAATCCTCCTAGTTGGAAGCGGCGGTCGTGAACACGCACTCGCACTAGGACTCAAAGCAGATAAAAGTTGTACCGAACTCCATGTTGCACCTGGTAATCCAGGTATTGCAGCGATTGCTCAGATTCATCCTTTAGTCATCACTGATAACGGCGCAATCTGCGCGCTGGCACAACAACTGGGTGTAGATCTTGTAGTTATTGGACCTGAAGTCCCACTTGTAAATGGCGCAGCTGATGTCTTGCGCGCTGCGGGCTTTCCAGTTTTCGGCCCATCAAAGGCGGCTGCGCAACTAGAAGGCTCAAAAGATTTTGCTAAAGGTGTAATGCGCGATGCTGGCGTTCCAACTGCGCGCAGCTTTACCTGTACCGAAAAGAGTGAATTTGAAAAGGCGCTTGATACCTTCGGTGCGCCCTATGTTGTGAAAGATGATGGGTTGGCAGCGGGTAAAGGTGTTGTCGTTACCAACGATCGCCAGGTAGCTCTTGACCATGCGCTCTCATGCTCGCGCGTTGTTATTGAGGAATACTTGAGCGGCCCTGAAATTTCTCTCTTTGGTATTTCAGATGGTCGCAATATTCTGCCGATGCAACCAGCCCAAGATTTCAAACGCGCCTTTGATGGCGATGAAGGTCCCAACACTGGCGGTATGGGTGCATATTCACCGCTGCCGTGGGCACCTGATGACATCGTTGAAGAAACATACACAGAAGTTCTTGCACCCATCATCGCTGAAATGGCTGCGCGTGGAACTCCCTTCGTTGGTCTGCTCTATGCCGGACTTGCTCTGACAGATGATGGAATTCGCGTGATTGAATTTAACGCCCGCTTTGGAGATCCTGAAACTCAAGTATTGATTCCGCGGCTAGTTACACCACTTGCTTCTATTCTCTATAAGGCCGCGACAGATTCACTCGATGATGAATTCTTGCAATGGCGCGATGACAGCGCGGTAACAGTTGTATTAGCAGCACAGGGATATCCAGAATCTCCTCAGACAGGTGGAGCAGTTTCGGGAATTCCTGAAATTTCAGGGGCTCAGATTTTCCATGCAGGAACATCGGAAGAGGAAGGTTCCCTGCTCTCAAGTGGAGGTCGAGTCCTGACAGTGACAGGGATTGGTTCTGACCTGACCGAAGCGCGCAATGTGGCTTATCGGGCAATCTCTCAGATTGAACTGGCTGGCTCTTTCTATCGATCAGATATCGCATTTAATGCGTCTATCGCAGAGAAGGGCAATTAAATGAGAGAGAATGCACCAGTGAGCGTATTAGCTGAACGTTATGCATCCACTGCGATGCGCCAAGTTTTTGCGCCAGAAGAAAAGATCATCGCTGAAAGAAAGTTATGGCTCGCTGTTGCGCGCGCACAAGCAAAGCTAGGGCATGCCATCTCAGATGCAGTAATCGCAGATTACGAGAAGGTTGTTACCAAAGTAGATCTTGCCTCTATTGATGCCCGCGAAAAAGTAACTCGCCATGATGTGAAAGCACGTATCGAAGAATTTAACGCACTCGCGGGCCATGAAGCGATCCATGCTGGAATGACAAGCCGTGACCTCACGGAAAATATTGAAGCGCTACAAATTCGCGATGGGCTTGCAATCGTTCACGACAAGACTGTTGCGCTCCTTGCAGCCCTTGCTACAAAGGCTGCCGAATACTCTGATCTGGCAATCGCTGGACGCTCACATAATGTGCCAGCACAGATAACAACTCTCGGAAAACGTTTTGCCTCTGCTGCTGAAGAGCTGCTCTACGGATATGAACGGCTGACTTCGCTACAGAGCCGCTATCCAATGCGCGGCATCAAAGGCCCCGTCGGAACTGCGCAAGATTCCATAGATTTACTAGGTTCAACTGAGGCGCACCAGAAATTAGAAGCTGCGATTGCCACCGAACTTGGATTTAACCGCACCCTTGATTCAACTGGACAGGTCTATCCGCGTTCACTCGATTATGAAGTTGTCACAACTCTGGTTCAGCTCGCTACCGCTCCTTCATCACTTGCCACCTCTATCCGCTTGATGGCAGGCGCCGAACTTGTTACTGAAGGATTTAAGTCAGGACAAGTTGGATCCTCTGCAATGCCACACAAGATGAATACCCGTTCCTGTGAGCGCGTAAATGGCCTTACAGTCATTCTGCGTGGTTACGCATCTATGGTCTCTGAACTTGCTGGCAACCAATGGAATGAAGGAGATGTCTCTTGCAGCGTTGTACGTCGCGTTGCTGTACCTGATGCTTTCTACGCAATCGATGGCTTGCTTGAAACAATGCTTACAGTGCTCAATGAATTTGGCGCATTCCCTGCAGTGATTTCAGCAGAGCTCGAGCGCTATCTGCCATTTCTTGCAACAACCAAGATCCTGATGGCATCAGTTAAAGCTGGAGTCGGTCGCGAAGTAGCACATGAAGTGATCAAAGAGCACGCTGTCGCTGCAGCCCTCGGTATGCGCGAAGGTAAGCCCAATAATTTCCTAGCCGCCCTCGATGCAGATGATCGCATTCCATTTAAGCGCGCAGAGTTAGATGCCCTAATCGGTAACCCCATTGAATTTACTGGCGATGCTCGCCAACAAGTAGCTCGAGTTGTAACTCGCATCGACGCGATTACTTCCGCGCATCCTGCCGCAGCGCGGTACAAACCCCAATCTATTAGATGAGATTGGAGATTCGGTGAGCGGCTTCGGCGCAGCTGGCGCACCGCCAGCACCAACTATTAGCGGTTGGCAACACCTGCGCACCGGCAAAGTACGCGACTTATACAAAAATGAAGCTGGCGAAATTCTCTTAGTTGCATCTGATCGCATCTCTGCCTTTGATTGGGTCTTACCAACAACAATTCCCAATAAGGGCGCAATCTTGACCCAGCTTTCGCTCTTCTGGTTTGAACTATTGGCAGATATCGTCCCCAACCACATAGTTTCTGATGATGTGCCGGATGTTGTCGCCGATCGCGCAGTAATTGTGCAACCTCTTGAAATGTTTGCCATTGAATGTGTAGCCCGCGGCTATCTCACAGGTAGCGGCCTTGTTGAATACAAAGAAAGCCAATCAGTATGTGCAAACCCACTCCCAGCAGGGTTATTAGATGGCTCAAAGCTGCCAGCGAGCATCTTTACACCAGCTACAAAGGCAGAAATCGGCGATCACGACATCAATATAGATTTTGAGAGCGCTGCCAAAATTGTCGGCGCAGATTACGCGGCCGAACTTCGTGAACTGACTTTAAAGCTATATGACACAGCCAGTGGATTTGCTGCAGAGCGCGGAATAATTCTGGCAGATACCAAATTTGAATTTGGCTTAAACGCATCTAACGAAATCACTTTAGGTGATGAGGCTCTGACTCCAGATTCATCACGTTTCTGGGAATCTGATGGCTGGGAGCCCGGTAAGTCACAACCATCATTTGATAAACAATTTGTACGCGATTGGCTCACCTCAAGTGGATGGGATAAGAAATCCACACCTCCAGAATTGCCTGCAGAAATCGTAGAGAAAACTGCGGCGCGATATGAAGCAGCATTTGAACGTATAACCGGCAGCAAGTTCTAAGACAAACAAAAGGGGATAGAAATGGCAAAGATTGTGGTCGATGTGATGTTAAAGCCTGAAATTCTCGACCCACAAGGTAAAGCTGTTGCTGCGGCCTTGCCACGCCTTGGCTTTGCCTTTGCTAAAGATGTGCGCCAAGGTAAGCGCTTTGAGATTGAAGTCGATGGCGAACCAACTGCTGCGCAGCTAGCTGATGTCGAAAAGGCTGCCGAAGTACTTCTTTCAAACCCTGTTATTGAAAACTTCACAGTGCGAGTGGAGAAGTAATAGATATGAAAATCGGTGTAGTTACCTTTCCGGGCACTCTCGATGATCGAGATGCAGCTCGCGCAGTTCGCCACGCAGGCGGTGAAGCGGTTGCGCTCTGGCATAACGATGCCGATTTACATGGCGTTGATGCAGTGATTCTTCCTGGCGGTTTTTCATATGGTGATTACCTTCGCTGCGGTGCAATCTCACGTTTCTCACCAGTAATGGAGCCGATCATTAAGGCAGCCCAAGGTGGCATGCCGCTACTAGGTATCTGTAACGGCTTTCAGGTCCTGGCCGAGGCGCATCTGATTCCAGGAGCACTTACTCGCAACCACGAGCTGCACTTCTTATGCCGCGATCAGAAGATAACGATTGAGAATACAAACACCGCCTGGACATCTTCATATAAGCAAGGTGAAGAGATTGTTATTCCACTGAAGAACGGTGAAGGCGCATATATGTGCGACGATGAAACTCTGGCGATGCTCGAAGGCGAAGGTCGCATCATCGCTCGCTATGTCGGTGAAAACCCAAATGGATCTCGCAACTTAATTGCAGGAATCACAAACGAGCGCGGAAATATCGTCGGTCTTATGCCGCACCCAGAACATGCGATTGACTCTTTAACTGGTCCATCTGCCGATGGATTAGGTTTCTTTACCTCAGTCTTGAAAGCGTTGGTGAAGTAATGGCGCTCGATACCGTTGCACAAGCGCAAGCAAATCCAGAGACTACACAACCGTTTGCCGAACTCGGCTTAAAGCCCGATGAATATGCGCGCATCAAGGAAATCCTGGGACGCCGCCCAACTTCATCAGAACTAGCGATGTATTCAGTGATGTGGTCTGAGCATTGCTCCTATAAATCTTCCAAGGTTCACCTCAAGCAATTTGGCGAAAAGGCAGTAAAGACTGATGCACTTCTTGTCGGTATCGGCGAAAACGCGGGCGTTGTAGATGTCGGACAAGGCTATGCAGTAACTTTCAAAATTGAATCGCACAACCACCCATCATTTATTGAGCCATATCAAGGCGCTGCAACTGGCGTTGGTGGAATCGTTCGCGATATTTTGACGATGGGCGCTCGTCCTATCGCTGTTATGGATCCACTTCGCTTTGGGCCCGCAGATGCACCAGATACGCGTCGCGTTCTTCCTGGAATCGTGGCAGGCGTTGGCGGTTATGGAAATTGTTTAGGGCTACCAAATATCGGCGGTGAAGTTGTCTTTGATCAGAGCTACCTCGGAAACCCACTTGTTAACGCTCTTTGCGTAGGGGTTATGAAACATAGCGATATCAAGCTGGCAAAGGCTGCTGGCGCCGGAAACCTGGTTGTTCTCTATGGCGCAAAGACAGGTGGAGATGGAATCGGTGGAGTTTCAGTTCTGGCATCAGAAACCTTTGAATCAAAGGGGCCAGCAAAGCGACCTGCAGTACAAGTCGGAGATCCTTTCGTTGAGAAGGTTCTCATCGAATGTTCTCTTGAAATCTTCGCTGAAGATTTAGTTGTAGGTATTCAAGATTTAGGCGGCGCAGGACTTTCTTGTGCAACTTCTGAACTTGCATCCGGTGGCTCTGGCGGCATGAAGGTACAGCTCGACAAAGTTCCACTTCGTGATCCTTCTCTTTCACCTGAAGAAATCCTCATGTCTGAATCACAAGAGCGTATGTGCGCAATTGTTGAACCAAGCAAGATTGCTCGCTTCTTAGAAATATGCGAAAAGTGGGATGTCACAGTCACTGTGATTGGCGAAGTCACCGATGGCAAACACCTTGAGATTACGTGGAATGGCGAGCTCATCGTTGATGTTCCACCTCGTACCGTGGCACACGATGGTCCTGTCTATCAGCGTCCATTTGCCCAACCTGCATACATTGATCAGGTTGCAAAAGAAACCATTAACGTTCCGCTGGCAAAGTCGGATGCAGAGATTAAAGAGACTGTTCTAAAGCTCGCTGCAACACCTAACTTGGCCGACAAGTCATGGATTACCGATCAATACGATCGCTATGTTCAGGGAAATACCATTCAATCGCAACCAGATGACTCTGGAATGATTCGTATTGACGAGAACACTCATCTGGGCGTTGCAGTTGCAACTGATGCCAATGCAAATTGGTCATACTTAAATCCTTATGAAGGTGCGAAGTTAGCGCTGGCAGAGGCTGCGCGAAATATTGCAACAGCTGGCGCTATTCCGCTTGCGGTAACAAATTGCCTTAATTTTGGCTCTCCAGAAGATCCTGGCGTGATGTGGCAATTTGCTGAATCGGTACGCGGTTTAGCTGATGGATGTCTTGAAATGGGGCTTCCCGTGACTGGCGGCAACGTCTCGTTCTATAACCAAACAGGCGCTGTAGCTATTCTGCCAACGCCTGTAATTGGCGTGCTCGGCGTGATTGATGATGTGCGCACACGCACACCTATGTCATTTGATTGCGCTGGTCTAGATCTCTATCTTCTTGGAGATACCCACGAAGACCTTGCTGGTAGTGAATGGGCATACATGCATAACCAGCGCGGCGGTATTGCACCCACAGCAGATCTACAACGCGAGATGCGATTGATTGAACTATTGGTTGCAGGACGCACCAAGAAGATCTTTAGCGCAGCACATGATTTAAGCCAAGGAGGTTTGAGTGCGACTCTTACTGAAATGGTTCTGCGCCATAACGTAGGTGCGACTATTACTTTAGAGAATGTAGGCATCGCGTTAGTGAGTGAAACTCCAGGACGTGTGGTTGTCGCAATTGATCCAGCACAGACGGCCGCTCTTACTCAAGAAGCTGCTGCGCAGAAAATCACACTGACTAAAATCGGAACAACTGGTGGAGATTCATTGGTGATTAATGGTGCCAAGATTTCATTGACAGAACTTCGTAAAGCACATACCGAAACTATCCCGAAGTTGTTTGGGTAATTATCTATGCGCGATCCACTTGTTTTGGAAGAGGTAAAGGCAACGCTGGCACTTCTTACTGAGCGAGCACCAGGGCGTGCAATTGAAGTCCGTATCCCACCGTATGCAGCGGTGCAATGTGGTGAAGGACCAACGCATACTCGTGGCACTCCACCGAATGTCATCGAGATGCAGGCAGATACATGGCTGGCGTTAGCACGTGGTGAAACTACCTGGAGCGAAGCGATGAGCGCCGGACTCATTGTGGCATCGGGAGTTCGCGCCGATTTATCGCCACTTCTACCGCTTAGGATGAGCCAATGAGCCGCCGCCCCGATGGTTTGTTAAACCACAATGTGCTCGATGCAGATAAAGGTCCGCAAGATGCGTGTGGTGTTTTTGGTGTGTGGGCGCCGGGTGAAGAAGTAGCAAAACTCTCTTTCTATGGTCTCTATGCGCTGCAACATCGCGGACAAGAATCTGCCGGAATCGCAACATCTGATGGCGAACGAATTCTCGTTTACAAAGATATGGGCCTTGTTTCACAGGTGTTTACTGAGACAGATTTAGCATCACTAATTGGCAATTTGGCAATTGGCCATTGCCGTTACAGCACTACAGGATCGAGTACTTGGGTAAATGCGCAACCAACTCTGCGTCCGACTAAGTACGGAACTCTGGCGCTTGCACATAATGGCAACCTGACTAATACCGGTGATTTAGCAGAGCTGGTTCAGAAGTTAGATGCAGATGCTCCAAAAAATGCACGCGGTGCAACTACGGATACTGAAATCATGACAGCGCTCATTGGGCTACAAGATGAGAAGAATGTAGAAGCCAGCGCGCTTGCAGTTCTACCTAAGCTGGAAGGTGCATTCTCATTGGTCTTTATGGATGAGCGCACTCTCTATGCAGCACGCGATCGCCACGGAGTTCGCCCACTTGTTATCGGAAAGCTCGATCGTGGTTGGGTCGTCGCCTCTGAATCAGCAGCACTGGATATTGTCGGAGCAGCCTTTGTTCGTGAAGTTGAACCAGGTGAATTCCTAGCAATTAATGAAGATGGTATTCGTTCACAGATGTGGGCTACGCCCGATCCAAAGGGCTGCATCTTTGAATATGTGTACTTAGCTCGCCCTGATACAACCATTGCCGGGCAGAGTATTCATGCAGTGCGCGGGCGCATCGGACAACGTTTAGCAATCGAAGCACCGGTCGATGCGGATTTGGTGATTCCAGTCCCTGAATCAGGAACTCCTGCCGCAATTGGTTATGCCAAGCAATCAGGGATTCCATATGGCCTAGGACTTGTGAAGAACTCATATGTGGGGCGTACATTTATTCAGCCATCACAGACCATTCGCCAACTTGGTATTCGCCTTAAGCTCAATCCACTTCGCGAAATCATTGAAGGAAAGCGCATCATCGTTGTCGATGATTCAATCGTCCGCGGAAATACCCAGCGCGCCTTAGTTCGTATGTTGCGTGAAGCGGGCGCACTTGAAATTCATGTGCGCATCTCATCTCCTCCGGTGAAGTGGCCTTGCTTCTACGGTATTGACTTTGCAACGCGCGCTGAACTGATTGCTAGCGGTCTAGAAGTTGAAGAAATCCGCCGTTCAATCGGTGCAGATTCGCTGGCTTATGTCTCTGAAGAAGGACTCATTGAGGCAACGAACGTGCAGGCAGAGAAGCTCTGCACCGCATGTTTTTCAGGCAAATATCCAATCGCCATTCCAACAGATATGTCAGAGGGCAAGATGCGCCTTGAAGTCACTGATGTGCATACCGAGAAGGTTCATAAGTAGTGGCAACATATAAAGATTCAGGCGTAGATATCGATGCCGGTGATCGCGCCGTTGAATTGATGAAGGCATCGATTGCTAAGGCATCTCGCCCAGAAGTAATGGGTGGCATTGGTGGCTTCGCAGGACTCTTCGATGCATCTGCGCTGAAATCCATGAAGCAACCGCTACTTGCTACATCAACCGATGGCGTTGGCACAAAGACCGAGATTGCTCGCCAGATGGGTAAGTACGACACCATCGGCGAAGATCTAGTGGCGATGGTTGTAGATGACTTGGTTGTCTGTGGCGCCGAGCCGCTCTTTATGACTGATTACATTGCAGTAGGAAAAGTCATTCCAGAACGGATCGCCGATATTGTTTCAGGAATCGCACGCGGTTGTGAAAAGGCAGGAACAGCGCTGGTTGGTGGTGAAACTGCAGAACACCCAGGGCTTTTGGCAGAAGATGAATTTGATATTGCAGGAGCTGCAACAGGTGTAGTTGATGCACCACTTCAACTGGGTGCCGATCGCGTAAAGCGCGGAGATCTCATCATCGCGATGCCAGCTAGTGGTTTTCATGCAAATGGTTTCTCACTTATTCGCCATATTTTGGCGACACAGAAGTTGGATTTATCAAAGAGATATGAAGGTCTATCAGCAACTCTTGGTGAAATTTTGTTGACGCCAACAGAGATCTACGCTCTTGATTGTTTAGCGCTTATCAAGGCGCAAGGTGAAAAATTGCGAACCTTTAGCCACATCACTGGTGGCGGACTTGCCGATAACACCGCGCGTGTGATTCCGGCAGGGCTGACTGCTATCTATGACCGCTCTACCTGGGCACTTCCTGCTGAAGTGAAGTTCTTATCTGAAGTTGCCGCAGTGCCGCAGGCCGATATGGAGCGAACCTGGAACTGTGGCATCGGAATGTCAGCGATTGTGGATCCAGCGGTGGGGGATTTAGTTATCCGTTCACTAGCTGCGCGCGGCATGAAAGCTTGGATTGCTGGAGTCGTTGAGCCTGCTTCAGATTCGCAAGCTCCTCGTTCATACTTAACCTCTGCGTATAAAGGATAAATTCAATGGCGAGTAAGTCAAAAGCTGCCCAAGCAAAACAATCGAAGGCAGAGAGCAAGATCAACTTCTATCTCATCGCCATTCCTGTTTTAGCCTTTGTCATCAAGTTAATCACCATGGCCAACATACGAAATGTTGATGGTGGATTCTTGGGTGGATGGCTGGGCGCAGATGGCGAGAACTATCTCAGCGGCGTTGATGGCCTTCTAGCTCAGGGTTACTTAAGCGATAAGAGCATCCTTTCTTATTGGCCAGCTGGTTACCCAATCTTGATCTGGTTATTGACCAAGATTTCTCTGACCTATGTCATCGCGCTTATCTCATTTACTCAGACGATTTTCTACGCCTACGCTAGCTATTACTTCGTCAAGCAGCTTCGTGGCACTCGTTTGCAGCCATATATGTTCTGGATTGCAATTGCGATCGCCTTTAATCCAACTCTTTCTCTGAGTTCACTCGCCGTCGGATATGAAAGTCCGATC
This sequence comes from Bifidobacterium breve, assembly GCA_945889195.1. Taxonomy (GTDB): domain Bacteria; phylum Actinomycetota; class Actinomycetes; order Nanopelagicales; family Nanopelagicaceae; genus Planktophila. Next base: position 11,922 of record CAMDBB010000007.1, on the reverse strand, counting down.
GCCGCCTGCATGTTGATGGTTGTTGGACTCATTATGAAATCTTTGCAGAGCCCACATGATCGTGGCTTCATCTCTCGCGTTGTTGCAGCAGGTTTCTTCTCAGCGCTGGCAACTTTGATGCAGCCTCGCTGGATTCTGACCACTCTTGTTATTGCACTTATCTGGGCGCTCATTACTAAAGGACGTAAAGCCCAAGCACTTATTCTCGTTGGCGTTGTTGGCATCATGGCGATAGCCCCTGCCATCATGATTGATCGCAACGTTCGTTCCATTGATAAGGCAGTTATCTCAACTAACTTGGGCGTCACGATGAATATTGGCGCCGGCCCTGACACTAAAGGCGGTTATGCCAAGACTGGGGAAAGCGTTCCATGCGAACCTGTTCCGCCTGCAACGGCTGTGACAGATAATGATGTCGTTAAGTGCGTGCTCAAGTGGTACATCAGTAATCCAGTAGATGCGATTCGCCTATTTATTTATAAAGGTTGGTACTACTGGTCTCCATGGTCAGGCCCACTTGGTAACGGCACCATGGCGCGCAATCCTTGGCTCAAGATAAATCCAATTGTTGATATTGCTAAGGGCAGCCAATCTGGAAATGATCTTGTCTACAAGTCAATCGGTAAGGGGATTTCATTCTTCTGGACCGTTGGTTGTATCTCACTCTTCTTTATTGGATTCTTCTGGTTGCGATCGATGAAGGGCATCTATGCGCATCTGGCCTACGCCAGCTTTGCCCCTGTCGTCATTTCCTGGCTCGTATCCATGGGAACTATCGGAGACCACCGCTTCCGCATCCCTACGATGACCCTGAGCGTCTTCCTGCAGGTTATAGGCCTCTACGCCCTGCGCCATAAGGCGAAAACCCGCTCATTTGCCGTTGCTTTGGAGACAAACGCCAAGGCGCGATAACCTACGCGCCTGACACATCAGCTATTCGTAAGGAGGTCGCCCATGGGCCGCGGCCGTGCAAAAGCTAAGCAGACCAAGGTTGCTCGCGACTTGAAGTACAACTCTCAGGAGATGGACCTCGATCGCCTTACCAAGGAGCTGCACGGAGATGTACCTAACCAGCAAAATCAGGATGATGACGATCCTTTTGCTGAAGGCAATTACATTCCTCGCGCTTAACCGCGCTTCTTATCTAGACTCATCTACGTGAGACCTACTCCGTACGTTGCATCTCTTCGTATCTACGAGCCACTCTCTGCCTTTGAACCCGCAGATCGATTACGTTGGCAGAGTATTGATGCATCCCTTGATTCTCGAAAAGAAGAGCAAGAGCTAGCGCTACGTCGATTAGTTTTTCCTGAACCTCCTGCAGTGCGGCCAGATGGTGCACACGTTCTCGATATCAATGGCGCTCGCTATGTCTCGCCTTGGTCGACAGCGACTCGTTGTTGGGCAGCCCTCGATGATTTTAAAGATTCGCTGCCATCTTCCATTACTCCTTTCTTTATCCCACCTTCGCTAGAAGAAGTCATTACAACCGGAGTTGATCTGCTGGAAGATCGCGTGCCACACATCATCACCGAGACTTGGATTATTCCGCCGCGCTGGTTCTCACTCTTTACTCCTGAAGAACGCGTACGTGGCGAAGGCGATGACGGCGCCTATTCATTTGCGCGGACCACGATGGCGAAGGCGCGCGAGCGAGCTGAGAAATCACATGAGATTGTTTTAGGTGCATTTGGCCAAGGCTCTGTTGAAGAAGAGATTGAAAATTTGCTCGATTGGCTCGAGCTCTTCCATCCAGAATCTCTAGTAGAACTCGATTACGGCGGGCTAGCCGGCTATCTCGATGCAGCGCTGCGCACACAGGGCCTTGATGGAATTAATGAGGACTCATCTATCGAAGATGTTGCAGATAGCCTCGCTGGATTGGCGGCAGGCGATGGCGCGATTGCTGGGCAGGGATATGAACGGCTTGTGACTCGTTGGAGATCGGTTCAGGCCTTCGAATCTGCTATCTAAGTAGATGAATTCTTCAACCTTGCTATTGCGCCAAGCGTGAGTGTGGTGAATACTTCCCGACATTACGGCGCAAAACGGACACCTAGTTAGGTTTCGTTATCGAAGGAGAAGTTCATGAATCGTCTGCCAGATGCTGAGGTGCTCTTAACGCCTCGCGAAGTTGCAGACCTTTTTGGAGTTGATCCAAAGACTGTCACACGTTGGGCGAAGGCTGGAAAGCTGACTTCGATTCGCACACTTGGTGGACATCGCCGCTATCGCAAATCTGAAGTTGAAGAACTTCGTCAAAATTATTTCAAGGCGCAGAACTAACCCTTTATTGGCACCATGACTTATTCCATCGCGCAATTTTTCTTACTCGGCGCTTTAACGATGATCTTTGTGGGTCTCATTACTGCACCAATTAGAACGTTGGCACTTCGCGTTGGCGCAGTTGATGCTCCAACTCTCGCCCGTAAAACCCAGAAGGAGCCAATTCCATATTTAGGTGGCGTTGCAATCGCTGTTGGAATTGTGGGAGCGTCCTACGGCTCACTCCTTGCCGTTGACTTCACTCTCGAAAATTTTGAGCTAGCCAGCTTTGTTTTGATACCCGCGATTGCAATCTCTGCGATGGGGCTCTGGGATGACTTAAAGGGGTTAGAACCATGGCCGCGCTTAGTTGCGCAGACGGTTACCGGAATTATCGTCGCTGTCATTTTGACCGCCACAGACACCATGGGCTTTGCCTTTGACAGCCAGGTATTGAACTATGCAATCACCGTGCTCTGGATTGTTGGTGTCTGTAACTCAATTAACTTCTTTGATAATCACGATGGCGGAGCAGCCGGCACAGTAACTGTCATTACCTTCTTCCTCTTTTTTATCGCCTATGACCGCCAACAAGTACTGGTTAGTGCTTTGGCGATAGTCACCGCTGGGGCTACTGCAGGATTTCTTCTCTGGAACCGCCACCCAGCCAAGATCTATATGGGTGATGCTGGCTCGCTCTTTCTTGGCATCATCATCTCGGTACTCACCATTCGCTTAAGTCCAGGTGTTGTTCCAACTTACAAATCTCTTGCTATCCCACTCTTTCTGATGGCAACTCCGATTCTCGATACAACAGTCGCTGTTATCTCTCGTATTGCTCGCGGAATTTCACCATTCCAAGGAGGGCGTGATCATCTCTCGCACCGTTTGATGCGCAAGGGCCTTAATCGCCGAATCACCGCCTTCACTCTCTGGGGGTTAGCAGCGCTTTATGGAGCAACCGCACTCGGTATCTATATATGGCCAGATACATGGGGTACTCAACTCATTATCGTCGGCGCTGCCATGTGGCTTGCAAAGCTAGTTTTCTTCTTGCGAATTCCATCTGAGGGGTAGACTTAAACCATGTCCGATAAAAATGATGATGTAAAGGCAAGAATGCTTGCCGCCCTTGAAGCAAAGAAAAATAAGAAGGGCGCTCCTGGCACACAGACTCATTCTGAAACCGGCTCAAAGATTCGTGGTGGACAGCGCAGTGGCGGTGCTCCGCAGGTACAGCGCAAAGCAGGACCATCTGGTTCTGGCTCTGCTGGCTAAATAGCCTTCAATAAAAAATCACTTGTGGCTCGGGACAGGATCGAACTGTCGACCTCACGATTTTCAGTCGCGCGCTCGTACCAACTGAGCTACCGAGCCAATATGTAGTTGTATAAAAAGAAGTGAGCGTGTGGACACTCACTTCTTTTTGCGACCCGGACGGGACTTGAACCCGCGACCTCCGCCGTGACAGGGCGGCGCGCTAACCAACTGCGCTACCGGGCCTTGATAAATCAAAGCCGTACTACTTGTTACCTCGAGTGCCCCCAACGGGATTCGAACCCGTGTTACCGCCGTGAAAGGGCGATGTCCTAGGCCCCTAGACGATGGGGACGTTTGAGGCTCGCAAATCGTACCCGCTTAGGCGGGCACAACCAAACTCGATTGATTTCGCGAGAAATAGGCGCTTTTTAGAGCAGAGCCCACTGGACTGTGATTGAAACAGTCACATCTTGCTGGCCTAAATCAACAACAGTTGCATCAGATTCAGCTTTTGCAGAAGCAAATACTGGAGCAATCGAATTAGGTGCTGACTCTTCAACAAGATTGTTGATCTTGCCAAGTTTTACTCCAAGCAATTTTGCATATGAAATCGCGCGCGCTTTCGCGTTCTTGACTGCAACACCGCGAGCTGCCTCAGATGACTTAGTTGAATCTAAGACAAAGGGAGAGACGCCGTTGATCTGCGCGCTATCGCCAGCAGCAGCAACGATCGAATCTACAACAGCGCCTGCAGTTGTCGCTGCGCGGACTGTGATTGTGAATCCTTGTGATGCGCGATAGCCAACAAGAGTTGATGCGCCATCGCTTGAGTATCTGTACTCAGGAAAGACAGAGATGTTCTGGGTTGCAATATCTTTGCTATCGATCTTGGCGCTCTTGAGTGCAGCACGAATGCTCGCTGAACTCTTTGAAGTGGCAGCAAGCGCCTCTTTGCTTGTGGCGGCAATATTGGTAGCGGTTGCGTTGATACGTACTGCATCTGGCGTTACTTGAACGGTGCCTTGTGCCTTCACGGTGATATATCTATTAGCAGCAGCCTGAGATGCAGGTGCGACAAGAGCGATGGTTGCAAGGGAAAGGGCAGCAATGATGGAGATACGTTTTTTCATAGAACTATTATCTCTTATTACCTGTGCGCGAGGTGATAAATCTCTGTGTGATCTCGGAGCATTCGCTCTAGTGAAAAGAGTTCAGAGGCGCGTTTCTTTCCAGCGCCACCAAGTTGAATTCGCAATTTCTCATCGGTAGCAAGTGCGCTCAGGGCGCTAGCCATAGCTCCGGGCGCAGGCGATGTAAGAAAACCAGTGACATCGTTTTCAACGATATCTGAGATTGATCCAACTTTTGGAGCGATAATCGGTAAAGCTGCCTGCGCTGCTTGAATCAAAGTAAGAGGAATTCCTTCATTATCGCTCGTTAATATTGCGATATCACTAGCTGCAAAGAGATCATCAATATCTTTACGCCACCCTAAGAAAGTTACCGGCAACTTTTCTGCCATGGCACGTATTTGTGACTCTGCAAAGAGTTCACCTTCTCCTGCTACAAGGAATTCAAGAGCAACGCCACGTGCCTGCATGGCAGATGCGATATCAAGAAGACGGTCAGGGCGCTTAATCTGGGTAAGGCGCCCAACAAAGGTGCAATAAATCTTTGCCGCATCTAGCCCAAGCTTCTGGCGCAGCTCTGCCTTACCTGCAGTGTGCGGGGTAGGAAGGCCAGGAAAGAAGACCTTGTATTGCGCTGGCGACCCAATGCCGGCGCTTATCAAATCTTCCTTTACTTCATTGCCAATAGCTACCAAGAAATGTGTGCGCTTAGCTAAGAACTTTTCGATAGCAATTACTAGCGATGTCTTCCAGCCTGAAAAGTAGCCGTGTAATAAGTGGCCATGAAAGGTGTGAATGCGGGTTGCACCGCGTCCTGCGATGATGGATGCTAAACGTCCCAGCACGCCAGCCTTAGCGGTATGTGTGTGAATGACATCTGGTTTAAAAGTTTTGATTGTTTTGATTAATCCGAAGAATGCTTTTAAATCTGCGAGCGGAGAAACCGATCTGCCAAGACCGGCAATACGAGTTGCTGAAATATCGGTAGCGACTTCATTTAGATAATCGGCTTCAGTTTCATCGCAATATCCGGTAATCAATACCTGCTCGAATTGGCCTTTATCCAGGCCGCGCATCAATTCGGCAACAATTACGGCAGGGCCACCCACATTCATGCGGGCGATAATCTGCATAACTTTGATGCGCTCAGCCATGTGGTTATCTTCTCGCAAAAAGGCTGGATAATTGAACTTATGAGCCAGCTAAATAACGCTGCCGGGCAATTTATCTCCCATTGCACAGCAGATGCCATGGTTGCGGCTGCCGAAAAATTGAAATCTGGTTCTCTCGTAGCTTTTCCAACTGAGACTGTCTATGGCTTAGGAGCAGATGCCACCAACGCTGCTGCGGTAGCCCGCATCTATTCAGTGAAGGGAAGACCAGCTGATCATCCGCTGATTGTGCACATTTCTTCGATGCAAGGGATAGCCGATTGGGCTGGCGATATTCCTGATTATGCAATCGCGTTAGCGCGGGCTTATTGGCCGGGACCAATGACTTTGATTTTTAAACGTAGCGAATTGGCTGAAGATTTTGTCACAGGCGGACAAGACACTGTGGGCTTGCGCATTCCTGATCATGCGATTGCACAAGCTCTGCTTAATGCGTTTGAAAGCGTTGGCGGTAAAGGCATTGCCGCTCCTAGCGCCAATCGCTTCGGTCATGTTTCGCCCACAACCGCGCAGGCAGTCAGTGAAGAGTTGAGCGCATATCTGGCCGCAGATGATGTTGTTCTTGATGGCGGGCCATCGCTAGTGGGTGTTGAGTCAACCATTATTGACTGTACCTCAGATTCGCCACGCATTCTGCGCCCAGGTGCGATTACCGAAGAGATGATCGTTGCAGCATCTGGTTCTGCACTTTCGCAAGCTGGAAACGAAATTAGAGTAAGTGGATCACTTGAGAACCACTATGCACCTGAAGCAAAGGTCGTTCTCGATATTCCACCGCAGCCAGGTGATGGATTTATTGCGCTAGCTGCAACGCAAACGCCTGCTGGCGTCATCAGGCTCGCAGCTCCACTTACTCACGAAGTATTTGCACGAATCTTGTATTCATCTCTTCGTAGCGCAGACCAACAGAAATTAGCCAGAGTGGTTGTCCATCAACCGCTTGGTGACGATATTGCGGTTGCTATCCGTGACAGATTGCTCCGTGCCAGCCATGGTCGCTGATTTAGGTATGGTCTATTTCAAGTAATTGAGATTAAACTGCAGACCATGAAGCCAATTGTGCAAGTCTCGCTCGATCTGACTGATATCAAAGAAGCGATGGAGATGGCACACACCGCAGTACGTGCTGGTGTTGATTGGCTCGAAGCCGGTACCCCACTCATTCTTGCTGAAGGTTTACACGGAGTAAAAGCTTTACGTGCAGAGTTTCCAAACCACCCGATTGTTGCTGACTTAAAGACGATGGATGGTGGTTATCTCGAAGCAGAGATGATGGCTAAAGCGGGTGCAACTCATGTAGTTGTTATGGCTAGATCACATCCTGAAACCATTAAGTGTGTTGTGCAGGCAGGAAAAGATTTTGGTGCAAAGGTCATGGGGGATAACTTGGGTTGTCCCGATATGGTGCAAGGTGCGCGTGAACTTGAAGAACTTGGCTGTGACATGGTGATTCATCACATCGGTTATGACGAGCGCCGCGGGATTGCGGCTGCCGGTCATCGGATGCCGAATCCACTTGATCAGCTGAGAGAAGTTGTCGATGCTGTTTCAATACCAGTGCAAGCAGTAGGTGGGTTATCGCTCGAGCAAGCAATTGCCTGTCCTTCATATGGTGCACCACTTGTGGTAATTGGCGCACCACTTGCTATCGATGCTGATTCCTTTAGCCGTGGTGCGGGTAATGTGGAAGAAGTTCTACGCAAGATCTGCGAAGCTGTTCATGGCTTTGGCGATGTCGCCGTGAAGAACGAGAGATAGTTATGAAATCACTTGCCGTTGTAAATTTCTCATCTGAACCACATTCAGTTGAAGTACGTGAAGTCGAACGCCCCATCGCAGGTCCAGAAGATGTGATTCTTAAGGTCGAAGCAGCCTCTGTCTGTGGCTCTGATTTGCACCAATGGGAAGGCACCAACTCTTGGCCAGTTAACTACCCAGTGATTTTGGGACATGAGTTTGCTGGAGTTATTGATGAAGTAGGTGACCGTGTTACTGGTTGGAAAGTTGGCGATCGCGTCGTTTCTGAAACAGCGGCAGAGGTAAATATGCATGGCGTGATGTCGCGCCAAGGACTCTATAACTTAGACCCCAGCCGGAAAGGCTTTGGCTATGGTGTTAATGGAGCGATGACTCGCTATACAAAAGTTGCTTCTCGCCTGCTACATAAGATTCCAGATTCAGTCTCTTTTGATCACGCATCGATGACTGAACCTTGCTCTGTTGCATACTCAGCAACAATCGCGCCAGGACATCTGCGCCCTGGCGATCGCATTCTGGTTTTAGGACCTGGGCCAATTGGAATTCTTGCCGCCGCTATGGCGCGCATCGGTGGAGCAGAAGTTGCCATCGTTGGTTTAGAGCGAGATAAGGCGCGCTTGGAAGTTGCTAAGAAGTATGGATGTGATGTCATCATCGGTGATCCAAAAGAATGGGCAATGACCGTTGATGGCCTTGGCGTTGATGGAGTTGTTGATGCAGCGGGAGTATCTGCCACGTTAAAGATTGCACTCGATGTCATCAGACCTAATGGATGGATTTCGAAAGTTGGCTGGGGACCACAACCAGTTAACTTCTCACTTGATCCACTTGTGCAGAAGAACGTTCGCTTAGAAGGTTCTTTCAGCCATAACTGGCCGATGTGGGAACGTGCGCTACGCATGCTTGGCACTAAGCAGCTAGATCTGACTCCCATTCTTGGCGGCACATTTCCTGTTGAGCAGTGGCAGACCGCATTTGAAATGATGCACTCTGGCGAATTTATTAAGTCAGTGATTAAGCCGGCCTGATATGCGTCTAAAAGATAAAACCATCATTGTCACTGGAGGAACTTCCGGTATTGGCGCAGCAATCGCACGCGCTGTTGTGCGCGAAGGCGGCAGCGTACTTGTTCATGGCATCAATCAAAGTGAAGGCGAAGCGGTAGTAAAGGCACTCGGTGCTAGCGCACATCTCTGTATTGCTGATTTACGGCAAGAGAGCGCGCCACAGACAATTGTGAAGGCCTGCCTTGATCACTTCGGCAAAATCGATGGCATCGTGAATAACGCTGCCGTCATTAAGAATGCCAACATCTCTCAACTTACCTTCGCTGAGTATCAAGAGATTATGCAGGTTAATCTCACCTCGGGCCTCTTCTTATTTCAGAGCGCCTTTGAAGAGCTCAAGAAAAGCGCAGGATCAGTTCTCAATATCGGTTCAATCAATGCATATGCGGGTGAATCAAGTCTTCTTGCTTACAGTATTTCTAAAGGTGGCATGCAGGTCATGACGCGCAATCTTGCAAATGCCAACGGTGTTCACGGAATCCGCGTGAATCAGATTAACCCTGGTTGGGTTCTGACTGAACGCGAGGAGAAGCACAAGATTGCTGGAGGTATGGAACCTGGTTGGCCAGAACGTTTAACGAGAACTGAGATTCCTTTTGGAAAGATGACAACGCCTGAACAAGTAGCAGAGGCAGCCATCTACTGGATAGGCGATGAATCAAAGCCCTTCACTGGCGCAGTTGTTGAGTTAGAGCAGTTCTCCATCATCGGGCGAAATCCAGAAAAGTTATAGATGAGCACAAAGCCACAGATAGCAGCCTTTCCTAAAGGTTGGATTAAAGATTTAGTTGCTCCAGATAAGTTATCAATCTACGAGTGGATTGATATGGCAGGTGCCATGGAGATCCCTGGACTTGAGATGTATAACAACTTCCACGACTTTAAGGATCCTGCTAACTGGCCCAAGATCCGTAAGTATGTTGAAGCAGCTGGAATGACAATTCCTATGATGTGCTGTTCACCAGACTTCACCATTCCAGACCCTGAACTTCGCAAGCAACAGGTGGATCACGAGATTCACTCCATTCGTATGTCTGCAGAACTCGGAGCAAAGCTCTGCCGCGTACTATCGGGACAGCGTCGCAAAGACATTACTCGCGAAGAGGGAATGGGTTATGTCGTTGGCTCCATTGAAAAGTGTTTAGTGGAAGCCGAGAAAGTGGGCGTCACTCTCGTTATCGAAAACCACTATAAAGATGATTTCTGGACTGAACCAGAGTTTGCGCAGATGATGGATGTCTTCGTTGATCTTGTCGGACGTATTGACTCACCAATCTTTGGCGTGCAATTTGATCCATCAAATGCAATTGCTGCAGGCGAGGAACCACTTGAGCTACTTGAAAAGATTAAGCACCGTGTGATTTCAGTGGGTGCATCTGATCGTTATCTAGCTAGTGGAACAATTGCAGATCTACGTGCACAAGAAGGTGGATCCGCGGGCTATGTCTCCTTCTTCAAACATGGTGTTATTGGCAAAGGGCTCAATGATTACGATGCCATCTTCACAACTCTTAAGAGCGTTGGATTTACTGGCTGGGTCTCCATTGAAGATGGTGTGGACGGAATGGGCCAGATGATTGAAAGCGCTAACTTTCTCAAGGCGAAGATCAACGAAATCTGGGGATGATTTGGGTTAATTTGGTTGCAGATTTATCTTTGAGTGTTAGGGCTAGCACCTACGCCCCGGGAGACTTGAGAATGGGGCGCTAGTTAGAGTTGCTCTATGAAATCTCTGCGAAGTTCCTCCATATTCATTTCTATTACTGTCTTTGTAACGTTAATTCTGGGATATGCACCGACAGCAGGTGCTGCAGGAAATCCAAATTGCACCAAGCCAGATGGAGATTACATTGTTACCTTTGCAAAAGAGGTATCGGTTGAACGAGAGATTAAATCAGCGCCAGGTCGACTAATATCACCGAAGTTTTCTTACAGAAATGTACTCAATGGCTTCGCCGCCCAGCTCACATCCGAACAGGCTTGTGCCTTTGAACGCCGCCCAAATATTGAATCTCTTGAACTTGACCAAATTTTCTCCATAGAAACAGATCAATCTCTTGCAACCTGGGGATTGGATCGAATCGATATTGGAAAATCTCCAGCTCCTCTTGACAAAAAATATAGTTACTCATCGACAGGTGTTGGCGTGAGTGCATACGTGATTGATTCAGGGATAAATCAAAACCATCCCGACTTCGAAGGTCGAGTTGCGCCCGGGTTTAATGCGATATCTGACAGTCTCGGAACTCAGGATTGCAATGGCCATGGAACGCATGTTGCAGGAACAATTGGTTCAAAAACTTACGGAGTTGCAAAAGCAGTCACGCTGATATCGGTTCGAGTATTAGATTGTGGCGGTTCAGGAACCAACTCAGGTGTAATAGCAGGCGTAAATTGGGTTGCTGGCGATGTCACAACAAAAGCAAATAGCAGTAAAGCAGTGGCAAATTTGAGTTTAGGTGGAGGTGCGAGTACCGCTCTTGATACGGCAATAAATAATTTAATTGGTAAAGGCGTTACAGTTGTTGTGGCGGCAGGAAACTCTCGAGCAGATGCTTGCAAAACTTCGCCCGCCAGAGTCCCAGGCGCTATAACAGTGGCAGCGAGTGATTCCACAGATACATTCGCTTCGTTTTCTAACCGTGGGCCATGCGTTGACATCATTGCGCCGGGCGTTTCGATAACTTCGACTTGGTTGGGATCAGGCACAAACTCAATTAGTGGAACTTCTATGGCTGCGCCGCACGTGGCAGGCGCTGTAGCAAGATATCTACAGTCCCTAACAGTCAAGTTATTGTTAGATGGGTCAACCATTGGGGCAATCAAGTCCGTGCCACGCTTAACAGTCAACAAATTTTTATATGCAGATCCAGCAAAGTAAACTAGAAATAAGTTGAGAACGACTTTTCTGATTTCTTCACTGCGGGTGACCTTTAGTGAAGAGTGGAGTGAATCAGAAGTTCTTGCATTAGTAGAAATAGAGATTCCACACTCAGCCAGGACCTGGATTTAACCGCCTGGCCAGTAGAGTGCTAAAGTCCGCTCTCACTGGGCACAAACCCAGTGTTGGGGCCTATAGCTCAGTCGGTAGAGCAACGGACTTTTAATCCGTGGGTCGTCGGTTCGAGCCCGACAGGGCCCACTTTATTTTGAGCGTAAAATTCGTCTTCTTGAAATTCAATTGCCAATCAAGGCATGCATCTGTCACATATCTGTCACTCTTCAGATTAACAAGAATTACAGGATCCGGCTTATAGGGCGACTCTTCTT
>CAMDBB010000006.1 GCA_945889195.1 Bifidobacterium breve | reverse complement strand
GTCTTTGCAACCCAACCGAGGTGCATTTCAAGAACCTGTCCGACGTTCATACGTCCTGGAACACCAAGTGGGTTCAAGACAACATCGACTGGAGTTCCATCTTCAAGGAATGGCATATCTTCAACTGGAAGAATCTTTGAGATAACACCCTTGTTACCGTGGCGACCAGCGAGCTTGTCACCATCTTGGATCTTGCGCTTCTGTGCAACATAGACGCGAACCAACTGGTTAACGCCTGCTGGAAGCTCGAAGCCTTCTTCAGATTCGAAGATCTTTACGCCGATTACTTTTCCTGATTCACCGTGTGGAACCTTGAGTGATGTATCGCGAACTTCGCGAGCCTTCTCGCCGAAGATTGCACGGAGCAGACGCTCTTCTGGTGTGAGTTCAGTTTCTCCCTTAGGAGTTACCTTTCCAACCAAGATGTCGCCTGGCACAACATCGGCGCCAACGCGGATGATTCCGCGCTCGTCGAGGTCGGCAAGAACTTCTTCAGAAACGTTCGGGATATCGCGAGTGATCTCTTCGGCACCAAGCTTGGTGTCGCGAGCATCAACTTCGTACTCTTCAATGTGAATTGATGTGAGTACATCGTCTTGTACAAGACGCTGCGAAAGGATGATCGCATCTTCGTAGTTGTGGCCTTCCCATGACATAAATGCCACGAGGAGGTTCTTACCAAGAGCCATTTCGCCGTTCTGTGTACATGGACCATCTGCGATTACTGAGCCAACTTCAAGCTTCTGACCTTCGGTGACAACAACCTTCTGGTTGTAAGACGTTCCTTGGTTTGAACGAGTGAACTTAGCGAGTGAATAAGTTTGGTAGGTGCTGTCATCTGCCATGACCTTAACTTCGTCAGCAGATACTTCAGTAACTACGCCAGCCTTAGTCGCAGTAAGAACATCGCCAGCATCGACTGCTGCGCGGAATTCCATACCTGTTCCGATAAATGGCGCTTCAGCGCGCATCAAAGGAACTGACTGACGCATCATGTTAGAACCCATGAGTGCGCGGTTTGCATCATCGTGCTCGAGGAATGGAATCATCGCTGTTGCGACAGAAACCATCTGACGTGGTGAAACGTCCATGTAATCCACTTCATCAGCGATGATGTATTCAACTTCGCCACCACGACGACGTACGAGTACGCGCGCTTCTGCGAAGTGATTGTCATCTGTAAGTGGAGCATTTGCCTGAGCAATGATGTGTTCGTCTTCTTCATCAGCTGTTAGATAATCAACCTGATCGGTGACCTTACCCTTTACAACTTTGCGATAAGGAGTTTCGATAAAACCAAATGCAGTTACGCGACCATATGTTGCAAGTGAACCGATAAGACCGATGTTTGGTCCTTCAGGAGTTTCAATTGGGCACATACGTCCGTAGTGAGATGGGTGAACGTCACGAACTTCGAAGCCTGCGCGGTCACGTGAGAGACCTCCAGGTCCGAGCGCTGATAGACGACGCTTGTGTGTGAGTCCAGAAAGTGGGTTTGTCTGATCCATGAACTGTGACAACTGAGATGTTCCGAAGAACTCCTTGATTGATGCAACAACCGGACGGATGTTGATCAGTGTCTGAGGAGTAATCGCTTCTACATCCTGTGTTGTCATACGTTCGCGGACTACACGTTCCATACGTGAGAGACCGATACGAACCTGGTTTTGAATCAATTCACCAACGGTACGCAAGCGACGGTTACCGAGGTGATCGATATCGTCCTTTTCAACGCGAACTTCGCGGCCGTATTCCATCGTGAGATCGCCGCGGTGAAGCGCTACGAGGTAGCGAAGCGTTGCGACGATATCTGAAATTGTGAGCATGCTCTGTGAGAGCTCAAGATCAAGACCGAGCTTCTTATTAACCTTAAAGCGACCGACCTTGGCCAAGTCATAACGCTTTCCATTGAAGTAAAGGTTTTCAATGAGGTTCTGGGCTGCTTCCTTTGTAGGAGGTTCGCCGGGACGCATCTTGCGATAGATATCGAGAAGCGCTTCATCTTGTGTCTTGACTGTATCTTTATCAAGAGTAGCCATCATTGAAGCGAAGTCACCAAATTCTTCACGAATCTGTTCATCGGTCCAACCAAGTGCCTTGAGGAATACTGTTACTGATTGCTTACGCTTGCGGTCGATGCGAACGCCAACGAGATCCTTCTTATCAACTTCGAACTCAAGCCAAGCGCCGCGGCTTGGGATGATCTTTGAAGTGAATACATCTTTATCTGAAGTCTTTTCAATCTGGCGTTCGAAGTAGACACCAGGTGAACGAACAATCTGAGAAACAACAACGCGTTCTGTTCCGTTGATTACGAAGGTTCCGCGTGGTGTCATTACTGGGAAGTCACCCATGAAGACTGTCTGCGATTTAATTTCGCCAGTCTCGTTATTGGTGAATTCAGCAGTTACGAAGAGTGGCTGCGCGTAAGTCATGTCGCGCTCTTTGCAATCTGCGATTGAATACTTAGGTGGCTCAAAGCGGTGGTCACGGAATGAAAGTGACATCGTTCCCTGGAAATCTTCGATTGGTGAAATCTCTTCAAAGATTTCTTCCAAACCAGACTTCGAAGGAAGTTCTCCTCGATTTGTGTTGGTTGTCTCCGCTAGACGTGATCGCCATGCGTCGTTACCTAACAACCAGTCAACGCTTTCAACTTGCAGCGCGAGCAGGTTAGGAACTTCTAGGGGTTCACGGATCTTTGCGAATGAAATACGGCGTGGGGCAGTTGAACTCTTTTTCGCGGCCAAGAGATGTCCTTTCAGACAAGTTCACATTTATGTGGACACGCACATCTAGAAGGTCGCCGCCGCTATATGCAAAGACCCTCAGTTGAAAATATGCGAAGGGGAAGAGTATCGGCTCACCCCCTCTAGGGGCAAACCGACCTCTTATACCCCCATCGATGGCACTTTGTCTGCCAATTGGGGATAAAAAAGGCCCGGTCCCACGCGGGGGCCGGGCCTTTTCTTCTCAAACTTACTTGAGCGTGACCTTTGCGCCAGCTGCTTCGAGGGCTGCCTTTGCCTTATCTGCTGTCTCCTTGTTGACCTTCTCAAGAAGGGTAGCTGGAGTCGCATCAACAAGATCCTTAGCTTCCTTAAGACCAAGTGCAGAGTTGAGGTTACGTACTTCCTTGATAACCGCAATCTTCTGTGAACCTGCATCTTCGAGGATAACTGTGAATTCATCCTGTGCTTCGGCTGCGCCGCCGCCTGCTGCTGCTGCGCCACCTGCTGCTGCAACTGGTGCTGCAGCTGTTACATCGAACTCAGTTTCAAATGCCTTGACGAACTCTGAGAGTTCAACAAGTGACATTTCCTTGAACTGTGTCATCAAATCTGCTTGTGAGAGCTTTGCCATTTTATATTTTCCTTTTCTTTATTCCGCTGGAGTTTCTGCTGGTGTTTCTGTTGCAACCACTTCTTCTGTGGTTTCAACTTGAGCTGGAACCTCTGCCACCTCGGCGAGAGCTTCTGGCTCGGACACAGCAACTTCAGCTGCTGGTTCAACTACTGCTGGGGTTTCAACCACAGCTGCTGCGACGGGAGCTGGTGCTCCTGCTTCCATCTTGATGCGAAGTGCATCGAAGGTACGCGCTGCCTTAGCAAGCGATCCCTTCATTGCGCCAGCAAGCTTTGCAAGAAGTACTTCGCGTGACTCGAGGTCTGCGAGCTTCATGATTTCTGCTGTTGTAACGAACTTTCCTTCGTAGATTCCACCCTTGATGATAAGAAGTGGGTTCTCCTTCTGGAAGTTCTTGAGGTTACGAGCAGCATCGATTGCATCGCCCTTAATGAATGCAACAGCTGATGGACCGGCAAGAAGATCATCTGAGAGATCAACGCCAGCGTTCTTCGCTGCAATCTTTGTAAGAGTGTTCTTTACGACGCTGTACTTGGTATCTGCACCAAGGCTGCGACGTAGCTGCTTCATCGATGTCACGGTAAGACCGCGATATTCGGTGAGGTATGTAGCAGTAGCTGACTTGAAATCTTCTGTCAGTTCAGCAACTGCTGCTGCTTTATCTGGGCGAGCCATTCGGTTCACCTTTCCTCTAGTTTGATTAGCAATGGATGCTTTCGCTCTATTGCCACTGGGCAACCGCAGGAAATAAAAAATCCGTAACGCGTAAATGCGCACGGATTAATGTGAACACCTACGCGGGCTGAGATTCCTCAATTATCTTCACTCTTGCGAGATCAGACCTGCGGTCTTTGGTTATGGCTAAATCTTAAGCAGGGGAGCTGAACTGGTCAAATCCCCTGCTTAAAAAGGTTAGTTTGCTGCTGGTTCGCGTGTGAGGTTTGGATCTACAGCGATTCCAGGTCCCATTGATGATGAGACGACAGCCTTCTGAATGTAGCGACCCTTTGAAGAGTTTGGCTTCACACGAAGAACTTCTTCAACTGCTGCTGCATAGTTATCTGCGAGTTGATCTGCAGTAAATGATGCCTTGCCGATGATGAAGTGAAGGTTTGAGTTCTTATCAACGCGGAATTCAATCTTTCCGCCCTTGATTTCATTAACTGCCTTAGTGACATCTGTTGTCACTGTTCCAGTCTTTGGGTTTGGCATCAATCCACGTGTTCCGAGGACCTTACCGAGACGACCAACCTTGGCCATCAAATCTGGTGTTGCAACAACTGCATCGAAGTCGAGGCGGCCCTTTGAAACTTCGTCGATGAGTTCATCTCCACCAACGATATCTGCGCCAGCTGCGCGAGCTTCATCAGCGCGCTCTCCGTTAGCAAATACCAATACGCGAGCAGTCTTACCTGTTCCGTGTGGCAAGTTCACTGTTGAACGGATTGCTTGGTCTGCCTTCTTTGGATCAACGCCAAGAACGAGAGCAACTTCAATAGTTGAGTCGTACTTAGTTGTTGTTGTCTCTTTGGCAAGTGTTACTGCCTGAAGAGGTGTGTAGAGGTGGTCCTTAATGACCTTCGCTGCTACTTCTGTGTACTTCTTTGAGCGCTTCATTTCTTCCTTCTTCCTCTACCGAAGTAGAGCTTGGGGTTGTGGTTAGCGAACCAGCGCGGTTCTCCCACATCTTGACGTCACCGTGACGCCAAGAAATTTACCTATGAGACTGTGATTCCCATTGAGCGAGCTGTACCGGCGATGATCTTTGCTGCTGCATCGATATCGTTTGCATTGAGGTCAGACATCTTTGTTGTTGCGATTTCCTTGACCTGAGCCATTGAAATGTTGGCAACCTTATTTTTGTGAGGGATAGCAGAGCCCTTTTCGATTCCAGCAGCCTTCAAGATAAGACGTGATGCTGGAGGAGTCTTTGTGATGAAGTCGAATGAACGATCTTCATAAACAGTGATCTCCACAGGGATGATCTGGCCCTTTTGTGATTCGGTCGCAGCGTTATATGCCTTGACGAATTCCATGATGTTGACACCATGCTGACCAAGCGCTGGACCTACTGGTGGCGCAGGTGTTGCTGCTCCAGCCTGGATCTGCAACTTAATGAATCCGGTGACCTTCTTCTTTGGTGCCATTTCTCTTCTCTTTTCTTGGTTTCGTTCTTAAAGCTTCTGAACTTGGTTAAATGAAAGCTCGACCGGAGTTTCGCGGCCGAAGATAGAGACCAATACCTTGAGCTTTGCCTGCTCTGGCATGATCTCTGAAATTGATGCAGGAAGCGTTGCAAATGGGCCATCCATAACGGTGACTGATTCGCCAACTTCGAAATCAACAAACTTAATATCGGCCTTATCAGCCTTCTTCTGTGGACGTGGAGCAAGAATCTTCTCTACATCATCCATGCTGAGTGGACTTGGGTTGTGTGCGTTTCCAACGAAGCCTGTAACTCCTGGAGTATTGCGGACAACAGACCAAGATTCATCGGTGAGATCCATGCGAACGAGAACGTAACCTGGGTAGATATTGCGCTTGACCATCTTGCGAGCGCCGTTCTTGATTTCCATAACTTCTTCTTCAGGAACTTCAATCTGGAAAATGTAATCTTCCATGTTGAGTGACTGAATTCGGTTGGCCAGGTTGCCCTTAACCTTCTTCTCGTAACCTGCATAAGAGTGGACTACAAACCAATCTCCGATTGCAGCGCGAAGGGTGCGACGGAACTCAGCGTTTGGGTCATTCTCATCAGATTCGATATCGCCATCTTCATCGCTGGCTAGAGCGAGATCATCGACAGCAACTTCTACGACAGGAGTCTCCAAAACTTCTGGCGTAGGTGATGAAATTTCTTCTGCGTTGGCAGCAAGGGCTGCTTCGAACGCATCTGGCTTTGGCGTGGTCTCTTCAGTCATATCCATTAACCAAATACCCAGAAGACGACTTTGGTAAGTACCAAGTCAATAACTGAAACAACGGCGATGACGAAGGTTACGAAGACGAGAACTACAGCTGTATATGTGGTCAACATATTTCGTGTTGGCCATACAACTTTCTTGAGTTCGCTCAATACTTGGCGATAGAAAAGTCCAACGCGCGCGAAAATCCCGAGCTTCTCCTCGGTAACTTCAACTGCATCAGTCATGTTGCGTTCCTTCTCTTTCGTCGTTCATTCGGTCTTGCAGGGCAGGAGGGACTCGAACCCCCAACCGGCCGCTTTGGAGACGGCAACTCTAGCCAATTGAGCTACTGCCCTTCGCGAAAATTTTCGGGCGCGCCAAGGCGAACCAAAATCTCTTCGTGAGCGTCGAAGTGTAAGGGCAGGGGGCTCACGGAGTAAAACTGGGTGCTGCGGACCACTCACTCTGAGCGCGCAGCCCCACCCATCGATAGTGCAGACTTCCCCCATGAGCAGAATCTCCGCACGAATCGCAGCAATCGCAGAATCAGCCACTTTGGCAGTCGATGCAAAGGCAAAGGCGCTCAAAGCAGCTGGACGTCCAGTTATTGGCTTCGGCGCCGGAGAGCCAGATTTCCCAACGCCTGATTACATCGTTGATGCAGCAGTTGCTGCCTCCAAAGTTGTTGCAAATCATCGCTACACACCAGCAGCTGGACTACCTGAGTTGCGTGAAGCAATCGTTGCTAAGACAAAGCGCGATTCCAATTACGAGATTGCAGTAGATCAAGTTCTTGTTACCAACGGTGGCAAGCAAGCTGTCTATCAAGCATTTGCATCCATTATTGATCCAGGTGATGAAGTTCTTCTTCCTTCACCATTTTGGACTACCTATCCTGAAGCAATCAAACTCGCTGGCGGAAAGAGCGTAGAAGTATTTGCTGATGAAACCCAGAATTATCTAGTCACTGTCGAACAACTTGAGGCAGCGCGTACACCAAAGACAAAGGCGTTGCTCTTCTGTTCACCATCGAACCCAACTGGTTCTGTCTACACCTCTGAACAATCGAAGGCGATTGCTGAATGGGCGCTCAAGAACAACATCTGGGTAATCTGCGATGAAATCTATGAGCACCTTCTCTATGACGGCGCTACTGCCCCATCTCTTCCAGTTCTAGTTCCTGGCCTTGCAGATACCTGCATCATCATTAATGGAGTAGCCAAGACATATGCAATGACAGGGTGGCGCGTGGGCTGGATGATCGGGCCGAAGGATGTCATCAAGGCTGCGACAAACTTACAGTCACACCTGACATCAAATGTTTCAAACGTTTCACAGCGCGCAGCAATTGCCGCGTTGACCGGAAATCTTGATGCAGTCCACAAGATGGGTGAAGCTTTTAACCGACGCCGTAAGTTAATCGTCGGTTTGCTCAATCAGATTCCAGGATTTGAATGTCCTACCCCGCAAGGTGCTTTCTATGTCTACCCATCAGTCAAGGGTGTACTTGGCAAGACAATCCGCGGTAAGACTCCACAGACTTCTGCCGAACTTGCGACTTTGATCCTTGAAGAAGTTGAAGTTGCTGCTGTACCAGGTGAAGCCTTTGGCCCTTCAGGTTATCTACGCTTTTCATATGCAACTAGCGATGAAGATATCGTCGAAGGTATCGGCCGCATCAAAAAGTTACTTACAGAGTAATACCAATCAGATTTACCTCTGCCTCTAAAGTAATTCCAAACTTCTCGTAGACCGCGCGCTGTGCGCTCTTTGCCAGCTCTGCAATATCTGATGCGGTTGCATCTCCTGAGTTTGTGAGCGCCAAGACATGCTTTGAAGATACGCGCGCGCCACCATGTGCATCTCCTTTATGGATTCCAGAGTTTTCAATGAGCCAAGCAGCGCTGGTTTTTACGCGACCATCAGCGGTTGGCCAACATGGTGCATCTTGAGGTAACTGTGCTGCTACCTCTGTAGAAATAATTGGATTGGTAAAGAAAGATCCCGCTGACCACGAATCCTTATCATCAGGGTTGAGCAACATACCTTTCTGACCACGTAACTCAAGGACTGCTTTGCGAGTGGCGGTAACGCTTGCCTTCTCGCCAACTGAAATTCCTAACTTGGCAGCAAGTTCAGAGTAAGTAATGGGGGTAGTGAATTCGCCTTCACGTAAGTTGAATTGCACATCCAGGACCACATAACGACCAGGGTGGGATTTAAAGTGCGAATTGCGATATTCAAATTCGCACTCCTGGTTAGTAAATGTCTTGATTGCCTTCTTCTGGCGGTCATAGGTACGCACGCGGGTAATGAACTCCGCTACTTCGTGGCCATAGGCGCCGATATTTTGAATCGGTGCAGCTCCCACAGTTCCGGGAATTCCACTCAAAGTTTCAAGTCCGGCAAAGCCGCGGTCGATAGTTGTTGCGACAAACTCATCCCAATCTTCGCCAGCGCCAATCGTGAGCGTTGCTCCACTGCAGGCATCAATTTCTGCCTGAAGTGAGTGATTGGTAATTCGGATAACAACTCCGGCGAATCCGCTATCTGCGATTAAAAGATTTGTGCCGCCACCCATGATCAAGATTGGGGCATCTCCTGCAGCTTCAATCGCCGCAATGATTTGGCTTTCAGTTCCAACTTCTACAAATTTCTGCGCAGGCCCACCTACACGCAAAGAGGTGTAGTCGCGCAGTTCAGCCATGTTCTAAGGCTACCTGCGCGGACTCAATATTGCAGTCTTGCCCCTAAAGCGTTCCAGGATTCGGTCGTAATTCTTCTTAGATTGCAGCTCGCGAAACTCTTCTTCGGTGTCGTAGTAACCATGATGGCGATCTTGTTCCAGCGGAAGATCCATCTGTAAAAGGCGGCCTTGTCCGTGGCGCAGGTTAAGTGAGAATTCAATATCAGCGTTGCGATAGTAGATAGCGCGATTACTAAATCCTTTAGCGCCCAGAGCATCTTCGCGGTGAACTGCAAAGAAGTAACTGAACAAGACATCAACTTCGCCTGCGCCCTTATCGTCAATGCTGCGCCAGTCATCTTCCAGATTGACTAGACCTCCACGCCAGCCAACAGCTACGTATTCGCGCTTCTTCAGTTCTGCCAGCACAGGGGTAATTGCATCCCCAGTAAATCGAGTGGAAGGATCCATAATCACGACGAATTCGCTAGTGATATTTCGCAGAAGAGCATTGGCGCATTCGCCCCAGCCCAAGCTTTCAGTTAGATGGACTAACGATGTTCGTGCATCGAGTTGATCAACCAAAATTCCAGGATCACCAATAACTAGGACTGCGATAGCGCACTGGCTATGTTCTTTAATCGATTTGATGGTCGTGACAGCATCTTCGTGGAAGCCATCGACAATCATGGCTACCGTAATCTCATACTTACCTGAGTTAATTGGGCGTACATCTCTTGTTGATTCATAGCTTGGAAAGCGCTTCTTGGGACGTAGTTCATATCCCCCAGCGACATCAACGACTTCGAATCCCTGTGCTGCAATCTCATCGCGTAGTTGATCAGAGAGGGCGAAGTTCTTCTCTGCACGTGCGGCTTGCCGTGCGCGCGCTAGCTCGTGAACTGATTCAGGTGCGCTCACTGCAGAACTACCGCTTTAGCCATGCCAAGAACCTTGACGCCGGCAGAAGTAGCGCTCAAAGTAAGAGAAATCTTGCCATCTGCAATTTCAGAAACTGTTGCAGTAACTGTCAGGTCAACTTTTTCACCAGCCGGAACAATTACAGGTTTGGTAAAGCGAGCGCCGAATTCAACAACTTTGGCAGAACCCCCAGCAAAATCTGAAACATATTTACCAACGAGCGCCATAGTCAGCATGCCATGCGCAATCACATTGGGAAGCCCCACAGATACCGCAAACTCTTCGTTCTGGTGGATTGGGTTCTGGTCTCCGGATGCATCGGCGTAACGCTTGAGCAAATCGCGATCGAGGTAGAAAACCTTCTCAGGTAAGTTGGCTCCGACTTCAATCATGCGCGCACCACCAGAGTTGACCAAGCTGAAACAACTAGCTTGTTATCGCGATGGAGGTCAGAGCGAACTGTGACAATTTCATTGCCGGCGGCAACGCGATAGCTTTCAATTGTTGCGTTGCACTTCAATTCATCACCTGGCTTAACAGGTGCAAAGATTTCAAACTTCTGATCGCCATGTACAAGGCGGGACCAATCAAGTCCAATCTCAGGGCGGGTGAGAATCTCTTCAAATTGGGTAAGAGTGATTCGAATGGTAAATGT
The DNA here is from genome assembly GCA_945889195.1 of Bifidobacterium breve. GTDB lineage: Bacteria > Actinomycetota > Actinomycetes > Nanopelagicales > Nanopelagicaceae > Planktophila. The sequence continues at coordinate 101,658 of CAMDBB010000006.1, read as the reverse complement.
TGGTGGCGCGATGGTTGTATCGCTCTCGCCGATAGCGGCGCAGAAGGAATCTACTTCAGATTGTGAAACGGTAATTGAATCTGTACCAGCGAAGGTACTCCCGACCGAATCGGGGTTCAGCATTAGCGAGTTTCGCGATGAAGAGTTGAAGACTTGCAACGTGGACAGAACTTCTTAAGTTCCATGCGGTCTGGATCGTTGCGGCGGTTCTTCTTGGTGATGTAGTTGCGCTCTTTGCAATCAACGCATGCCATGGTGATCTTTGGACGTACGTCCGCGCTCTTGCTTGCCATGGTGTTACTCCTTCGTGATTGAGGGGCTCAGGTTACCTGAGCCACCTTCATAGGTGAAATTCGTGCGTAGCGGAGGCGGGATTTGAACCCACGACACAGCGATTATGAGCCGCTTGCTCTACCAAGCTGAGCTACCCCGCCTTAGACAAATACATGTCTTGGTACTTATTAAGTTTTTTTACTGCGAGCCCCCCACCGGAATCGAACCGGTGACCTTTTCCTTACCATGGAAACACTCTACCGACTGAGCTAGGGGGGCAGGGGTAGAGAGAGGAGTCTAGGGCTTACCTGCAAAAGTTGAAAATTAGCCCACTTTTACAGCGCAGGATCGAGGGCAACCTTTCCAGTTGTCTCTCTCGCAAGCATGGCTCGATGGGCATCGGCTGCCTTACTTAATGGATATGTAGAACCAATGACTGGTCGCAACTTTCCAGATGCAACAAGTGCAAATAGTTCTGTAATCACATCATTCATCAACTCTTTCTTTCCAAAGCAATTAGCAAGCCAGAAGCCGGCAACAGTCTTTGATCCATGCATAAGTGAACCTGGATGAATTGGGGTTGGCGCAGTACGAGATGCCATTCCAAAGGTGATGAGCTTGCCAAAGTTACCTAGCGCCACAAGGCTCTGATCAAAAGTTGTTCCGCCAACCATTTCAAGGACTAGATCTACTCCGCGTCCACCGTTTGCGGCGCGAAGTGCTTTACCTAAATCAGAATCGCGTGCATCAACGACTTCATCTGCGCCGAGAGATTTAGCAAGATCAACCTTCTCTTGTGACGATGTCACAGCAATAACCTTTGCGCCCCACATCTTTGCAAGTTGAATTGCAATTGTTCCGACACCACCAGCTGCAGCATGAATTACCACAGTCTGACCTGCCTTTACACAGCCCATTGTTTTGAGCAAGTGCCAAGCAGTTGAACCTTGCACCAACATGCAGAGAGCTTGTTGATCAGTTACTGCATCAGGAATTGGAATAAGGGCTGCTTCATGAGCAATCGCCTTCTGGGCATATCCGCCAGAAGATACGCTCGCTAGATATCGCTTGCCGGCATGAGTTCCAGTTACTTCAATGCCAGGAACCATCGGCAACGTTTGTGGCGAGAGGTAACTATTTTCTGTTTGGTGGGTATCTGCGTAATTGATTCCCACAGCAGTGACATCGAGAACAATCTCTGACTCACCTGCAACAGGATCAGGCAGATCTGTATATTGCATTACTTCTGGGCCACCAAAGACAGTTATCTGAATAGCTTTCATCTCTAAACGATATCCCACCAAATCACAGAGAGTTGGCGTGAAGTCGGGCTTGGGTCGGTCTTGAGGAATTCCACTACCTCATCTCTGCGAGATTCAGGAAGGCATAGACGCATACGGGTGTATTCCACGCGGTCATCTTCTCCCTCATCTAAAAGAATTCGTCCCTCGAATTTCTCCATCTTCGCCTGAATGCCCATTTCTTGCAGCACCTTGAAGAAGTCATCTGCAGTTGGTGAGGTTGGTCTATCTAGATTCCAAAAGTGTTTCCAGCCGTTAGATCGTGGAGTCATTGGATGAACCAAGGGAAGTTCAATAACTACTCTCTTTGTCGCATGAGAATTGAGGGCTTCGATAAAAGGCTTGATATCTCCAACGTTGTAAACAACGTGGTGAACCGTAACCACATCAGCCACTGGAACCTTATCCGCTACCGCTGGCCAAAAACCTTCGATGACATCGCACTGCAAACCACGTTCGGCTGCATTTGCTGCAAACATGGCGAGCATCTCGCTCTGATGGTCAACGCCAATTACATGAGATGCAGGTGGCGCTATCGCGAAGGCTGCGATTCCTCCACCACATCCAATATCCAAGACTGTTCCGCCCACTGGCATCGCTTCTCTGGCACGTTGATGCGATGGTGAGTCCCAGATTTTTTCAGGTAGAGCAAAGAGAGCCGTTGGATGAAACCACGGTGGAACTTCAGCTTGCGCCAAAATCTCCTGCGGAATTGCCCAAGACTCTAAGTCACTGCGCCACTTATCAATCGCTGACTTATTCAACTTTTTCGCCAGCAGTCTCTTTCGCAATCTCGGCGCGAACTTCATCCATATCGACTGCCTGCACTTGTTCAATTAGTTTCTCTAGTGGTCCTTCAGGAAGTGCACCCGCTTCGCGATAGAGAAGAATTCCATCCCGAAAGGCCATAAGTGTTGGAATGGATGTAATTCCTGCAGCTCCTGCAATTTCGCGCTCTGCTTCTGTGTCAATTTTCGCAAAGGTGATCTCTGGATACTTTTCAGAGAGCTTTTCATACACAGGACCGAATGCGCGACATGGTCCGCACCACTCTGCCCAAAAATCTACGAGGACGATTCCGCCCTTGGTGATTAGTGCATCAAACTCTGCGCTTTTTACATTAACGCTTGCCATAATGGAATTATCCGTTCTTCTTAGTTGATCTTTACTTTTGGAATTCTGCATTTCGATTCGTTTATCATTCGAGTTCTAAAGGAGTAGAAAAGAAGGGCTACTCCAGCTACTCCTAGATAAGGCTGTATCGGAGCAAAATATGCGATAGCGCCTGTATAGCCAAAGGCCATTAGAGCAAGTTTGTTGCAAACGGGACATCCCACTGCAAACCAGGTGAGGAAGGCACCAGTGCTGCCAATCTTGAGATTAAAACTCTCTTGGTTCGCACTGTCTGTTCGAACGTACGTGGCCACGAGCATTCCAGTGAAGAAGGAGGTTGCTACCAGCACCGGCAGAGACCAGCCCGTTGCGGCAATCTCTCTGTTAAAGATTGGGTTCGGAATAACTGCGGTAGAAACGCCAATAACTATTCCTGTGATAATCGAGGTCGCGAGTGCCACAATCCATCTCTTAATCGGCCATTCCATCAATGTAATGAAGCAGTTAGGCATTCTTACTTGACCTTCCAAAAATTCCTGGAACTTCCGATTGGTAAATGAGGGCATCCGCGTGTCGTTCCCTTAGTAACTGATCTTCAAACCTCGCCTTTGTGACTAAGGTTGCAACCAGTCCGATCAAGAGAATTAGACTCAGTGCATTCGCTCTATCTAACGTCATTCCTATGCCGTATAGAGCCACGGATAAATACATTGGGTGTCTAAACCAACGATAGATTCCATGTTTAATGAGTGGGGCTCCTTCAAGAGGAATTGGTGAAACGCGCAACGATGGCCGGAGTGCTACGCCAGCAAACAAAAGTACGGTTGTAGCTAGTAGGTAGATTATTGCAACTAATGCAGCCGACCACCCATCACCAAGAAAATCTCCCCCTTGGGGAGATAAGAAAAGTGCACCTAAGAGTAAAAACTGTAACCCCACCAAGATGCGTGCCTTGATTAAGATTTTTTCCCGCCAAAGAGCTTGCTGAATATTCCTGGCTCTTTCGGATCATTTTGATGTCCTTGGCAGCGATCAGCTTTCTTAACTCCCTTGAGGGCAATCTCAACGTGATTGCCACATCCTGCCCACGTTGGTTTACCGCACTTGCGGCAAGTCGTCTTATGACACATATTCCTTCTCTTTCTTTGTCGTTGAAGCGGGTGAATTACTCCAGGTGAGATAACCACCATCAAGATTTACTGCGTTGTAACCAAGCTCTTTGAGCAACATGCTTGCGGTATGGCCACGTTGTCCAACTTGGCAATTAACCAGAATGTTCTTATTGGTCAGTTCTGAAACTCGACCTCGGATTTCATCTACCGGCATCGACTTTGCTCCTGGAATTGAGCCAGCTGTAAACTCAGAAGAGGTTCGAACATCAAGAAGTTCGAAGCCCTTATTCTGAAATTGCTCGATCTGACTCCACTGGGCGGTTTCAAGAAGTCCACTTAAGATATTTTCAGAGATATACCCGAGCATATTGATGGCATCTTTAGCAGAACCAAAAGGAGGCGCATAGGCCAACTCGAGATCCGCTAATTCAGGGGCAGTGATTCCGCCACGAATGGCAGTTGCGATGACATCGATTCTCTTATCAACGCCTTCAATACCAATGCCTTGTGCGCCAAGAATCTCGCCAGTTTTGCTATCGAAGATCAACTTAAGTGACATCTGTTGGGCGCCTGGGTAGTAACCAGCATGTGAATTTGGATGCGAGTGGATCACTTGATATTTGCGATCCGAATTTGCCAGACGCTTTTCATTCCAACCAGTCGCTGCAATCATCAAATCGAATACCTTCACAATCGCAGTACCGATTGTCTTTACTGGTCGAGTCGCTCGTCCTGCTATGTGGTCTGCAACTACGCGACCGTGGCGATTAGCCAGGTTTGCGAGCGGGACCAGCGTAGAGCTGCCATCAATTGCATCTGTCTTTTCAGCAACATCTCCCACTGCATAAATATCGTGGTTACTTGTGCGGTTGAACTCATCAACAGAAATGCCACCGCGAGTACCAATTGTGAGACCAGCATCTTTGGCCAACTTGGTATCAGGGCGAACTCCAATAGCGAGGATGATCAGCTCTGCAGGAATATCTACTCCATTATTCAGTTGGACTGAGTTCTCTGAAATATTTGTTGCGGCCGCACCAAGATAGAGATTTACCCCATTGCGCTCCATCTCCTTGGCAACCAGGGTTGCCATCTCAGGATCAAGTGGAGCTAAGAGCTGAGGGGACGCTTCAACAACAGTCGTTGCAATGCCCTTGTGAATTAGGTTTTCTGCAATCTCTACTCCGATGAATCCACCACCGATAACTACAGCTGATGCTGGCTTCTGCTCCACACGAGCAAAGATCTTTTCAACATCTTCGACTGTGCGAAGCGTCAGAGCACGCTCGATACCAGGAATTGGTGGAACGACCGGTGATGCTCCTGGGCTCAGGACAAGCTTGTCGTAGTTAAGTTCATAACTTTCGCCCGTAAGTTCATTGAGAACCTGAACAGTCTTCCTTAAAGGATCTATCGCGGTAACTTCTGAAGCTATGCGTACATCGAGGCGAAAACGCGCATACAAACTAGATGGAGTTTGAAGTAATAACGCTTCTTCTTCCTCAATAACTCCGCCTACGTAATACGGAAGACCGCAGTTTGCGTAAGAAACGTGGCCACTCTTTTCGATGACAACAATCTCTGCATCCGCATCAAGTCGGCGCATACGAGTCGCCGCAGACATCCCACCTGCAACTCCCCCAATGATGACAATTTTCATTAGTTTGTTACCAAAGGAAGACCTGCATCTGCCCATTCCTGCACACCGGCGTTGAGGTTAACCAGGTTTATAAAGCCGGCATCCTTCATACGATCAATTGCCACCTGCGATCTACGGCCACTGCGACAGTACACAGCGTAAGTTGCTTCCTTATCTAGCTTGCCAATTTCAGTATCAAATTGTGAACCTTCGACATCAATGTTCAGAGCATTTACGAGGTGGCCACTGACGAACTCACCGGGAGTGCGAACATCAAGAGTGACAACGCCAGCCTCTTGAGTCTTGGCCTGGAAGTCCTGTGCACCTAAGTTTGTGTTTGCCTCAGTCCCACATCCTGTGAGAAAGAAGGCTGAAGCGGCTAAAGCTGCGAATAGTTTTTTCATTTTTCCCCTATGCCAGACTCAAGAAGAGTTTCTGGAGTTGTTCTGTTACTTGATCTGAATTGTTCTTACCTTCAACAATGCACTCCTTGAGGCTTGCAGAAATAAGTGTGAAGGCTGCGGTATTGACCGCCTTTGAGACTGCAGACATCTGCATAACGATTTCATCGCAATTTCTGCCTTCTTCTAACATGCGAGCGACCGCACCAAGCTGGCCCTGGGCCCGCTTAATGCGCTTCGCAATTGCAATTACCTGCTCTTCATCCGATAGAACGTGAGCAATTTTCTTAGCGGCCATGGTTTAGGCGCACTTACAGATTTGATCTTGCGGAACGCCATCGAGGGCTTCATCGATGTGCTGGCCGCATCCGGACCAGGTGTACTTCTTGCACTGATTACAAAGAACTTTTGAACACATTTTTCTGACCTTTCTTGAGGCTAACCCTTGCTTTGATACCGCAGGCTAGCATACCCCTAGGGGTATAGGCAAATCTCCTCAAGAGGTCGTTTATAGGGCTAAAGATACTTGCGCCAGAATTTCTTAAAGCGATTCCAGAGTGAAGAAGTCTGCTCAATCGGTGAAACCTGCAGAACCTTATCTTTGGCTGGCTCATCAGGCGTGATTACATCTTTTAACGCAGGTGAGTTCTGATCCAAGGAATCAGCAATTCTGTCGATATTGGCGACGATGGATAGGCCGCGCACAATCTGTTCTTGATCTACATCTTTGCCATCTTCAATCAGAGTTTCAGCCAGCGCTGAGCCTGCCTCACGAGCATCATCCGTTGGCGTAGAACCAAAATCTGAAATGTCATCAGGAGTTTCTATGTGAGCCGAGATTGCGTAGCTTGCCGCAGAAAGTGCAACTGCTATCTGCTTCTTCGTTGAATCTGCGATTCCACCTTCAACTGCAGAATCAAAGAGCGTGCGAGCGATAGTGCGCACCTGAACAAGTGTGTGCTCGACGGCAATACCTTCGATGTAAATCTCTTCTGCTACATCTTTCTCCGCTGTTGGAAACCAACGCGCATGGCTGCGGGCTTCAACAGATTGAGATCTAATGGCTGGAATCTCCTCGACCAGAAGTCGAGCACTTGCCAACCAATGCCCAGCATCTTTCTGTGTATAGCCAGCTGCTACTCCCTCAGACATGAGAGCAAGAAGTTCTGCAGCCTTTGTACTTACACGCTTAATCTGCTCCTGCGCTCTATCAGCAGGAGTTTTTGGATGAGAGAAGTAAGAGAAGATAATTGCAACAGCCGCACCTATAAGTGTCGAGCCAAGTCTGTGTCCTGCAGTGGTCTGAGAAATGCCTGGGCCGATAACAATCAGCGCGGTCACAGGAACATTTACTGAAGCAACTTCGCCTAGGTGAAGGGCGCGTGCAACGACGGCGCAGAGAATGATGGTGATGGCTATTGCAATAAAGCCAAAGTCGAAGATTGAAACAGCTAACAGGGCGGTACTTGCTCCAATGGCCGTACCAACAATCTGCCCAAAGCCTTCTCGGATTGATTTATGGAGCGATATACGGATGCTCAAAGTTGAAACAATGGCAGCGACAACGCCTCCGCCATCGACAAGCAGGTCCCCTAAGAACCAGGCAACGCCCCCAGATAGTCCTGCGATAAGTATCTGCCTGACCCAGAGTTTTCGATCAGTGAAGAGTTTGATTGCGCGCTTTAACATTGCTGGAGAGTCTACGCTCTCAGAACCTTCTCTAGCCTTTTGTTGAACCGAGGGTAAGACCTGCAATAAATTGCTTGCGCAAAACAAAGAAGAGAATCACTGTTGGAAGCGCTGCAATGATTGCGCCTGCTGCCAAAAGGTTAAAGTCGGTTACATACTGTCCTTGCAGACGTCGTAAAGCAGATGTAATTGGGCGCTTTGAGTCATCTGACATCAAGACCAGAGCCCAGAAGAATTCGTTATAGATCCAGGTCGTCATCAAGACGCTGAGGGCGGCAAGTGCTGGACGCAAGAGCGGAAGAATGACGTTCCAGTAGTGGCGGAATACATTGGCGCCATCGATAGTGGCAGATTCGGAGATTTCCTTCGGAATCGTCTTCATATAAGAAGAGAGCACGAAGGCTGCAAAGCCCACCTGGAATGCCACGTGAACAAGGATCAGACCCGCGTAGTTGTTATAGAACATATTACGGTTGCCGAATAGCTCGCCCACCCAGATAAACATCCAGAAGACTGGGATATAGGTAAGAACAATCGGCAACATATTTCCAGCTGTGAAGAGCAACAAGATGGTGAGATTGAATCTAAATTTATAGCGAGTAACAACGAATGCAATCAAGGAGCCAAAGAAGAGAGTGAGGATTACGGATGGAATTGTAACTATTGCGGAATTGATCAGATATCCAACAATCTGCATCTCTTCCACTGCATTTACATAATTATCAAAGGTTAGCTTTCTTGGCCAAGAGAAAATTCCATAAGAGATGATTTCGTTATAGGGGCGAAGTGATGTCCATACCGTCCAGAGGATTGGGAAGATCCAGACAAAGGCAAAGAATCCGATGAAGAGCGAAATGAATCCATCTTTGCGCTTCTGCTTATCGCGATACTTCTTGTTACTTACCATTTCATCGCTCACTTGAGGTCCTCCTTAAAGACAATACGGAGGTAGGTGATGATTGGCACGATGCAGAGCACAAGCAGGATTACTGCGTAGGCAGCGCCCTTCATTGAGAGGCCTTGGCCTGCAAAATTCTGGAAGACCAGAAGGTTAAGCAGTGGGAAAATTGTTGGGCTGCCGTAGATGATGTAAACCAAGTCGAAGGCGCGCAGGGACTCAATCAACGTAATAACCACGATGATGATGTTTACCGGTTGCATCGTCGGCAAAATAATCTTGCGGAAAATCTGCCACTCAGTAGCCCCATCAATAGCTGCTGCTTCCTTAAGAGCTGGATCAACTGATTTAAGGCCAGATAAATAGAGCAGCATGATGTAACCAATATGTCGCCACGAGGCGACGCCCAAAATTACCCAGGTATTGATATCCGGGTTACCCCAGATAGATATGGCATTGCCAATATCTAGACCCATCAACCCCTGAACAAATCCACCAGGCTGGAGCATAAAGTTCCAGATAATTCCGATGACTGCGAGAGAGAGCACAACAGGGAGATAGAAGATGGATTCATAGAAGGCATGGCCTTTAATGCCACGATCAACCTGATAGGCAAGCAAAATTCCAAGAGGTGTAGCAACTAATATGAAGAAAGCGAGCCAAACTCCATTGTTCTTGAGCGCTTCGTAGAAAAGAGGCTCATTGAAGAAGATGGTCTTGTAATTTTGGATACCAGCCCACCGAATATCAGAGAGGCGAATTCCGTTCCAATAAGTGAACGAGAGAATAATTGTTACTAAGGCAGGAACCCAGAGCAGAAGTATCTGAAGGAGCGTTGGAATACCAACAAATGCCGAGAGGGTAAAGCGATCTGTTTTGGAAAGAGTACGGCGGCTACGAGTTTTTTTGCCCGTAGCCGCCGTCTTCATACCTTTAACTTACTATGATTCTAATTATTTGACAAAGTAAATGTCAGTTAATTAGTTCTTAGGAAGTGCATCCCACTGAGATTGTACGCTTTCGAGGATCTTGTTGATATCAGAAGGCTTCTTAATGAAGCTCTGGATAGCTGGACCAACGACTGGACCTGCAAAGTCTCCACGAGCATCGCGATCCAAGAAGAACATGATGTTCTTCGCTGAACCAAGAACTGCAAGCTTCTGCTTGTTGAAGGAATCGTATGAAGAAGTATCAAATGAACGTGATACGTAGATATTTGTATCGCCAGCCTTGATTGCTTCAGTGATTCCTTCTGGAGATGCCCAGAATTGCGCGAGCGCCTTTCCGCCTGCAACGTTCTTACCGTTCGCAGCGACTGAAATTCCATCGAGAGGCGCATCAATTGTGTCGATACCCCACTTTGGATTGATTTCTGGGAATGGAACGACCCATAGATCGTCGTAATCTTCCTGTGACTTCGCCTTGAAGTCGTTAGCAAACCATGAACCCATCATCATTGCACCGGTCTTCTTCTGGAGAAGAAGGTCGCGCATGCCGTCCCATGAAATATCCAAGACGTTTTCGTTCATGAATGGGATGAGCTGTGCGAAGTACTTGAAGGTTTCCTTAGTCTTGGCATCAGTCCACTTTGCGCGACCGTTAAGAAGGTCGATGTGGTACTTGTAACCATTGATACGTGCGTTAAGGATGTCGAATGTACCCATTGCTTCCCAGCCGCCTTTAGCGCCGAGTGAGTATCCAACAAGACCCTTCTTTTGTGTAAGAGTCATCAACTTAATGAAGTCATCCCAGGTATCAATCTTCTCTGGGTTCATTCCAATTTCCTTAACCATTGACTTGCGGTAGTGCAGAGCCCATGGGTAGTAGGTTGTTGGAAGGATGTATGGCTTCTTAGATACTGGGCTTGTTGCACCCTTGATTGCCGCTGTAGGAAGTGTTCCCTTGAGGCGGTTAATTTCGCGAGTGAGATCTGCTAGAAGTCCCAATTCACCGAAGTGGTTTGAGCGGTATCCAGCCATCCAACCGAATGCATCATCAGGTGAACCCTGCATGATTTGTGCAAAGTTGTTCTGGAAGTCATCTGAGTTAACTTGCTGTGCAACAACTTTTGCGCCTGTCTTCTTTGTAAACGCATCGTTGACTGCCTTAGCAATCTTGTCTCCTGTTGCTCCACCGCCGCGAGTAGTCCAACGAACAGTGCTGCCCTTCAAACGTGTTGCAGCATCCGCTGAGCCAGCTGCAAGTGTGCTGCCGGCGACTAGGCCTAGTCCACCAACTGCAGCGCCCTTGAGCAACGAACGGCGAGAAACCGAATTCGTATCTTCTGACATGTTTTTCCTATTCTCTTAATGTGTGACTTCGAAGTCATGAGGTACCTGGAGGGGCCTGGTTGCCGCATGTGGCGGTAAACCTATGCCGAAAAGGGCTCAAAACCCACAGAAATTAGATAACGAAAGCATTACAAAAGGGGGCCAGATTAGGCCTTTTCTTCAAGGATGAGCGAGACCGAGTTGATACACCAGCGCTGATCGGTGGGTACGTCGAACCCCTCACCCTCAAAGACATGGCCCAGGTGTGAATCGCATGTGGCGCAGCGGACCTCGGTTCTGATGCGGGGCGCCAGAGAGCGATCTTCAATCAAGGTCACAGCATCGTTTGAAGTTGGTGCATAGAATGAAGGCCAACCGCAGCCTGAATGAAACTTTGTTTCAGAGCGAAAGAGTTCGCTGCCGCATGCTTTGCATCGATAACTGCCAACAGTTTCAGTGTCGGTGTATTCGCCGGTAAATGGTCTCTCGGTTGCTCCTTCACGGAGAACTGCATAGGAAAGAGGATCTAACTTTGCGCGAAGTTCTTCCTCATTTATAGAACTCATTTAGGAATTCGCAGACCTTGCATTCCGCCATCGACTGAAAGTGATGTTCCGGTTGTAGAACCTTGCAGTGGACTTGCCAAGAAACAGAGCGCGCGAGCAACTTCTTCGGCGCTAACAAGTCTTCCCATTGGTTGACGTGCTTCAAGAGCTTTACGTTCGGCAGCAGGGTCAGCTGCTTGCGCAAGTAGACGTTGTACCCAAGGAGTATCCGCAGTTCCGGGATTGACGCAGTTGACGCGAATACCTTCGGCGATGTGATCGTTCGCCATCGCTAAAGTAAGTGAAAGAACTGCGCCCTTTGTTGCGCTATAGAGCGCACGCTTAGGAATTCCAGCTGTTGCTGCAACTGAGCAGACATTTGTAATTGATGCCGACTTACTCTTGCGAAGTAGCGGCAGCGCACCACGTGCAGTGCGTGCGATTCCAACGATGTTGATATTCATGACTTTATGCCACTCATCAGATGGGTTAGCTTCAACGTTACCTACTGCGCTAATTGCTGCGCTATTGATAAGAATGTCAAGAGAAGAAATCTTTGAAAATGCTGCGGCGACAGATGCATCGTCCCCGACATCGCATTGCAGCCATTCACCAACGCCGACTAGCCCACCTTCTGCAATGTCGAGCCCATAAACCTTGGCGCCACCATCAGCGAGAATCTTTGCGGTAGCGAGGCCAATTCCGGAACCTGCTCCAGTAACGGCTGCTGTAAGTCCTGCGAACTCTGTACTCATGCGTTTACCCATTCTTTTCCTGTAGGGAATGTGAAGTCTGCGATTGATTGCGCATACATCTCACCACCAGCACCTGGCTCTGATGGTGGCATGTAATGTGCATTTTGGATATTAGTTGGAACGACAAAGTGCTCGTGCAAGTGATCAACGAATTCAACAACTCGTTCGGCATGATGTCCAGAAACTGCCACGGCATCAAACATAGCTAGGTGCTGCACGAGTTCGCAGAGGCCAACGCCGCCAGCATGAGGGCATACCGGAACACCAAACTTCGCTGCCATCAAGATATTTGCAAGGTTTTCATTAACGCCAGCTACACGCGTTGCATCAATCTGCATAAATGAGAAGGATTTCGCCTGCAACATCTGCTTAAAAATGATGCGGTTCATGCCGTGCTCACCGGTTGCAACTCTTACTGGTGCAATCGCCTTTGCGATGGCTGCATGTCCCAAAACATCATCTGGGTTGGTTGGTTCTTCAACCCAATGAAGGTTGACATCGCCAATCCCCTTAATCCATTCAATCGCTTGGTTAACATCCCATACCTGGTTGGCATCGATAGAAATCTTGATATTTGGTCCAACAGCTTCGCGCGCTAAGCGCAGACGTCGCTTGTCATCTTCGAGAGAGCCGCCACACTTTAATTTGATGAGGGTGTAACCATCTGCAACTGCCTCTTTGGCAAGACGGACCATCTTCTCATCGCTATAACCCAACCACCCAGGAGTAGTTGTGTAAGCAGGTAAACCTTCGGCAATTAACTTTGCTTCATTTGCAGCTCGTTGTGGCACTGCTTTGCGCAAAATCTCTAGCGCTTCTTCAGGAGTCAGCGCATCGCTGATGTATCTAAAGTCAACGAGATCAACAATCTCTTCTGGCGTTAAATCTGAAAGGAATTTCCAGAGCGGCTTCTTTGCATGTTTGGTAACAAGATCCCATGCCGCATTGATGACTGCACCTGCAGCCATCTGCGTTACGCCCTTTTCTGGTCCTAACCAACGAATCTGTGAATCACGTACCAAGCTGCGCGCAAAGTCGCCCATGCTCGTTGCTAAATCTGCAACATCGCGGCCAACTGCATACGGCGCAAGAAGAGAAATAGCATCGCACTGTAAATCGTTACCGCGTCCGCAGGTAAAGACAAAGCCATGCCCTTGTATTTGTGGGTCATCTGTTTCTAGAATTACCAACGCTGCTGAATAGTCAGGTTCCTTATTCATTGCATCAGAACCATCGAGTCCCCGCGAAGTTGGGAAGCGAACATCTATTGTTTTAAATCCAGTGACCTTAGGCATGAGATTCCTTTGCTAAATTATTTAAAACTGACTCTTCGCTAGACGTGAAAAATCATATATGATGATTAAATGGCGCGACACAATCAGAAAGTAAAGTTAAAGCGTTCCGATCTTGAAGTAACTCGATTAAGTCTCGGAACTGCCCCTCTCGGCGGTCTTTTTAAGTCTGTCACCGATGCAGATGGAGATGAACTGCTCAATACCGCCCTTGACGTGGGCATCAATTACTTTGACACCGCACCTCAGTACGGCCATGGCGTTGCTGAAATCCGATTAGGAAAAGCGCTACGCGGTGCAAAGGTTCCCTTTGTCGTTGAGACCAAAGTTGGACGCGTTCTTCGCCATGACCCTAACGCCGAAATCTTTCCTTGGTTTCCAGATGCGCCTCGCGATTTAGTGCCGGTCTTCGACTATTCACCAGATGGAATTCGTCGCGCATTTGATGAGAGCTTAGAACGAATGGGTCTTGATCATCTCGATATCGTCTTGATGCACGATGCAGAAGATCATGTGAAAGAAGCGATTGAAAACGCCTTCCCTGTTCTTGCTGAATATCGTTCGCAAGGACTCATCAAGGCAGTAGGTATTGGTATCAATCAAGCTAAGGAAGCGCTTCAAATTATGAAGGGTACTGATTTAGATATCGCACTCATTGCCGGCAGATATTCACTCCTTGACCAGATATCTCACCACGAACTCTTTCCCTACGCACTTGCTCACAATATTGATATCTCAATGGGCGGAGTTCTTAACTCAGGCGTTCTCGCTAATCCAGTCGCTGGTGCTACATATAACTATCTTCCAGCATCAGATGAAATCATCGCTCGCGCTGCCAAGATTGGTGAGTTCCTAAAGGCTCGTAATATTTCGTTACTTGCAGCAGCGCTGCAATTCCCGCTTCGCCATCCAGCAGTTACTTCAGTACTGACAGGTCCACGTACTGCAGCTGAACTCCTCGAGAATGTCGACGCCTTTAACTTAGAGTTACCAGCCGATATCTGGGCAGAGCTCGAAGATGCCAACCTCATCGAAAGGACCCCTGCATGAGTGTTCGACGTATTGCACAAGTAATTGGTGTAAAGCCAGATGACATCGAAGAGTATGAACGTATCCATGCCGATGTATGGCCAACAGTGCTTGCCACAATCAAGAAGGCAAATATCCAGAACTACTCAATTTTTCGTTATGAGCACCTGCTCTTTGCCTACATGGAATACACAGGTACAGATTACGAAAAGGATATGGCGACCATCGCCGCTGACCCTGAAACTCAGCGTTGGTGGAAGATCACCGATCCTATGCAGAGCCAAGTTCCAGAAGCTCGCTCAGGCGAGTGGTGGCACGTCATTCCTGAAAACTTCCACGTCGACTAGTTTGGATTGCAATGAAACTTTCAGTACTTCACACCAAAGATGAGCAGTATCGCTTTGCTGTAACGGTCGATGGAGTGCACCGCACTGTCGCATCTCTTCCAACTCTGACAGAAGCGATGCATCTGACTTTGGCCGAGCTCAAAGCAGCTCTTACTCAAGCAAGTACTGAAATAACCGGAACACTGGCAGCTCCTATCGCTCCTGAGATTGAGCTATGGGGCGCAGGAGTTACCTACCTTCGCTCTCGCGATGCGCGTAAAGAAGAGAGCGGTGTGCCTGATGTTTATCAGCTCGTCTATGAAGCAGACCGCCCTGAACTCTTCTTTAAATCCACTGCGGTGCGAGCGCGCGGTACCAACGCCCTTATTGGTATTCGCTACGACAGCGAAGCATCAGTTCCAGAACCAGAAGTTGCTATCTATATAAATAAGCATCGCGAAATCATTGGCTATGCCATCTGCAACGATGTCACTGCGCGTTCTATTGAGGGCGAAAATCCTCTCTACCTTTCACAAGCCAAGATCTATATCGGCTCAACATCCCTTGGCCCAGATATCACTCCATCGTGGCTTGCACCAAGCGCGGATCAGATGGCAATTAAGGCCAAGATTGTGCGTGGTTCGAATATCGAGTGGGAGGCCGAAACTTCTCTAGGCAATCTCAATCGCACCCTCGAAGATTTAGTCAATTACGTATTTAGATGCCAAGACTTCCCTCATGGCCTCATTCTCTCTACCGGCACTGGAATTGTTCCACCGATGGATATTTCACTTGCCGCCGGCGACATTGTTGAAATCAACGTGGCGGGAGTCGGAACCCTTTCAAATACTGTTGAAGTTATTCCAGAACGGGTGAAGTAACGCATGCGCGTCTGGACCCAGTGGTCAGATCTATCTGCGCCCGATGGAATCACGCTGCTATCCCCCGATAACTTTCCACTTGATAGCGCTGATTTATCGCAGATAGATATGTATGTACCTTCTTATATGGGTGGCGCTAAGGCCCTTTCATATGCGGCCAAGATGTCCAACCTTAAGATTCTGCAGATGCTCAACGCGGGCTACGACGATGCCTTGGCCTATCTTCGCCCTGGGCTCACTCTCTGCAACGCACGTGGAGTTCATGATGCATCAACTGCAGAGCTGGCAGTGGGACTTGCAATCGCATCCCGCCGCGGCTTTGCTGAATTTATCCGCGAACAAGGCGTCGGTACCTGGAACCATCGTCGCTTTCCATCACTTTCCGATAGCAAGGTTGGCATTATTGGATTTGGTTCTATCGGAAAAGAAGTTGCCCGCAAGCTATCTGGCTTTGATGTTTCAATCACCGCATTCACTCAATCTGGCCGCGATGGCACAGTAAAGATTGATGATTTAGATAAGCATCTGCCCCAACTAGATATCGTAGTTTTGATCTTGCCTCTGACTGATTCATCTCGCCACATGTTTAACGCCCAGCGCTTAGCTACCATGAAAGATGGTGCGCTCATCGTTAATGTTGCGCGCGGACCAATCATCGATACTGAAGCGCTCCTTAAGGAACTTAATTCACGTCGCATCTATGCAGCCCTCGATGTCACAGATCCTGAACCGTTACCTCAAGGACATCCTCTCTGGAGCGCTCCCAATCTGATTGTGGTTCCACATGTTGGTGGAAATTCAGAGGCCTTTGAACCGCGTGGACGAGCCCTCATTGAATCGCAGTTGAAGTTACTTGCCGCAGGCCTCCCTCTTGAACACGTCGTTGCCCAAGGTTAAATTCCGCAGATGAGAATTGACTCCCACCATCACCTCTGGGATTTATCTGCGCGTGATTATGACTGGATGGCCGGCGATCAGATGGCTCCCATCCGCCGTAACTTTGCTATCGCAGACCTTGAATCTGCGATAGCCGGAACCGGCATAGAGCGCACAGTCTTTGTTCAAGCGAGCATGACTCATGAAGAAACCTATGAAGCCCTCGTTCTAGCTGAGCAATCACCAACAATCGTTGCGGTTGTGGGATGGCTCGATGTTGATTCACCTGCCTCTTTGGCAGAGTGCGAAAAATACTTAGCAGCCAAGGGCGGAAGTTATCTCAAAGGTATCCGCGATATTGCCCAAGATCATCCAGACTCCAATTACTTAGCAAGACCTCAAGTCATTAAGACGGTGCAAGGACTTGGAAAGTTAGATATCACTTATGACATCTTGACCAAGACACCTGAACTTAAAGCAGCTATCGAATTAGTGCGCGCTTGTCCTGACACTCGCTTTGTACTTGACCATATTTCCAAGCCATACATATCTCGCCAAGAGTTAGAACCATGGAAATCTCTCATCACAGAGTTAGCATCATTCGAAAATGTCTCCTGCAAAATTTCAGGGTTAGTTACGGAAGCGAATTGGAAAGATTGGGAAGTTTCAGATTTCACTCCATATACAGATCACATCATCGATAGTTTTTCGACATCGCGAATAATGTTTGGCTCGGATTGGCCAGTGGCTCTACTTGCCGCCAATAGCTACTCACAGGTAGTTGGCCTCGCCGAAAAAGTCACAGTTGGGTTCTCGGATAGCGAGAAAGAGGCGTTCTGGGCGCTGAACGTAGCCCGCAGTTACAAGATAACGAACCTGTAACAATCAGCCTGTTATTACTGCAAATCCCGATTTTTCCTTGAATCAGCCCTACCCCGCGCATAGGATTCCAACACAGCAATTCCGCTGCTTTTGAAGGGAAACACATGAAGAAAGGTCTAATGGCAGTAGCTGCAGTAGCAGCACTCGCATTGGTAACTGGAACAGCTGCTCCAGTAACAGCAGCAGACAAGACCCTCAAGATCTATTTAATCTCAAAGGGCGAAACACACCAGTTCTGGCAAGCAGTTAAGTTAGGCGCTGAGACACAAGCTAAGAAGATGAACGCAGAAATCGTCTTCCAGGGTCCAGCAGCTGAAACAATGATCGATAAGCAACTTGAAATGCTTGATGCAGCAATTGCAGTTAAGCCAGATGCAATCGGTTACGCAGCTCTCGGAACAACACAGTCTGTTCCAAACTTGAAGGCTGCAAATGATGCAGGCATTCCTGTTTACATGTTCGATACAGCAGCAAGCTGCCCAGGCAAGCTTGGCGTTGCATCAGATTGTGCACTTGGAGTTGCTTACACAAACAGCACAGCAGCTGGTGCACTAGCTGCAGACAAGATGTCAGCACTTCTTAAGGGTAAGGGCAAGGTTCTAGTTGTCGGTCACTCACAGACAAACCAGACCGGTATCGACCGTGCAAACGGCTTTATCAACCAGATCAAGAAGAAGCACAAGGGCATCAAGCTCCTCAAGACTCAGTACGCTGAGGGTGGAGACGCTCTTAAGGCACAGGAAATCATTAGCGCAGCACTTGTTGCTAACAAGGACCTCAAGGGTATCTACGGAACTAACGAAGGCGTTTCAATCGGAGCTGGCCAGGCATTCAAGGCAGCTAAGTTGAAGAACGGCGCAGTTAAGTTGATCGGCTTCGACTCAGGAAAGCAGCAGATTGCAAACATCAAGTCTGGACTTCAGACTGGTGCAATCACACAGAGCCCAATGGGTATCGGTGCTAAGACTGTAGAAGCGCTTGTTAACTACGTACGTAACAAGACAGTTCCAAAGCCACTTATTGACACTGGCTTCTACTACTACGATAAGAAGAACATCAGCGACCCAACAGTTGCTGGAAACCTCTACGAATAAGTCGAAACTCGACTCTTTTGTAAGTAGTTAAAGTCATGATGGCCGGGAGCAATCTCGGCCATCATGCTTTACTATTCGATTACTTTCAGCTCTCAAAGTTTGTGGGGAAATAATGGCAACAGCTCAACTCTTATCGCTTACTGGCGTAAGTAAAGTGTTTCCAGGAGTAAAGGCCCTCGATAACGTCCAGTTCGATCTCAACGAAGGCGAAGTACATGCCATCGTTGGTGAAAATGGAGCTGGCAAATCAACTCTCATGAAGATTCTCTCTGGAATCTATAAAAAGGATGCCGGCGACGTTAAATACCGCGGCGAATCTGTAGAAATTCCTAGCCCTTACGAAGCACAGCGCCTAGGTATCAGCATCATCCACCAAGAACTTAACTTGATGCCCCACCTTACGGTTGCGCAGAACATTTATATTGGCCGTGAAAATCGCCGCCCAGGTGGGGTATTTCTCGACAACCCAAAGCTCAATGATGAAGCGGCAAAATTGCTGGCAGAGCTTGAACTCAACCTTGATCCAAAGGCAATTGTTGGCGAGCTAACAATTGCAAAGCAGCAGATGGTAGAAATCGCAAAGGCGGTCTCTTATCGCGGCTCAGTAATCATCATGGATGAGCCAACCTCATCTCTGACTCCAGCCGAGACTGATGCGCTCTTTAAGATTATTCGCACCCTTAAGGCTGCCGGTAAAGGCGTTGTCTATATCTCGCACCGCCTGGAAGAGCTAGCGAAAATTACAGACCGCATCACCGTTATTCGTGATGGCCAGTATGTAAAGACTTTGAAGACCACCGAGACTTCAATTCCTGAAGTTATCTCGCTGATGGTCGGACGTAAGGTTGATCAAGATCAGCGCCCTACCAACCGCAATATCAGCTCTGAAATCGTCATGAAGGTTGAAGGCATCTCAGATCGCCACTTGCTTCGCGATGTCTCCTTTGAACTTCGCAAAGGCGAAATTCTTGGCTTTGCTGGTCTTATGGGTGCAGGGCGCACAGAACTTGCTCGCGCCATCATCGGTGCTGATCCAAAGACTGCAGGCACTGTCACACTTCACGGTAAAGAGGTAAAGATTAAGCAACCATCTGATGCAGTTGCTGCTGGAATCGGTTATCTCTCTGAAGATCGTAAGCGCTTTGGTCTTCTCTTGATTCAGAATCTGACTTTTAACGTGATTCTCTCCTCGATTCCACGTTTCTCTAAATTTGGATGGCTCCGTATCAAGCCTGCAGCAGGCGTAACTCGCGATGTCATCTCTCAACTGCGCGTGCGCACACCTTCTGAGAACCAGTTCGTTAAGAACCTCTCTGGTGGAAATCAGCAGAAAGTCGTCATCGGTAAGTGGCTGACCCGTAACTGCGACATCTTGATCTTCGATGAACCAACTCGTGGAATCGATGTGGGCGCAAAGGATGAAATCTACAAACTGCTGACAAAGCTAGCTGAAGAAGGAAAGTCAATCATCATGATTTCATCTGAGCTTCCTGAAATCTTGCGCATGTCCGATCGCGTAGCGGTCATGTGTGCAGGTCGCCTCACCGGCATCATCGACAATAAAGATGCCAACCAAGAAGTAATCATCGAATATGCAACAAAATTTAGCGACGAACTACCGGCAGTTCACTAAGAGGGAGAAGAGAAACATGTCAGAAGACCTAACAACTACTCAGTCAGAGGGCGGAAATAAGGTTTCAGCCTTTGTCCGTCGCGAGATTGGACGAGTTGCAGCCTTAGCTAGCCTTGTCATCATCTTCGCCTTCTTCACCATCATGCGCCCGGTATTTGCCTCTTGGGCAAATGTCTCCGGCGGTATCTTGATGTCGACCACAGTGATTGGTCTGCTCGCTATCGGAGTTACCTTCGTGATTATCACCGGAGGTATCGACCTCTCTGTTGGTACATCGATGGCGCTCGTTGCAGTGATTACCGGAAAAAGTGTGATGGCCTACGACCTCAATGTCTGGACTGGAATTCTTCTTGGAATGGTGGTGGGAGGGCTCTTAGGCGCCATCAATGGATTGTTGATTACGGTGCTGAAATTGCCAGCCTTTATCGCAACTCTTGCAACCATGAAGGGTGCGCAAGGCTTGGCTCTGATCATTTCCGATATGAAGCCAATTCTCTTCGCAACAGATGTTGAAGGTTGGGATCAAATCGCTCGTGGAAATATCATCCCTAACTTTCCAAATGCCGTTCTCATCCTCTTTGTTGCAGCGATTATCGGCTCACTAATTCTTAACAAGACAGTACTTGGTCGTTACAACTTCGCTATCGGCTCTAACCTAGAGGCGACAAAGCTCTCTGGCGTAAAGGTCAATCGCTGGTTAGTTGCTATCTACGCTCTCTGCGGTGTTTACGTCGGTCTAGCTGCAGTCGTTATCACCTCACGCCTTGGCTCTGCTCAGCCAGACCTTGGTCTTGGATACGAGCTAGAAGCAATCGCAGCGGTCATCATCGGTGGAACTTCGCTCTTCGGCGGTAAGGGAACTATCGGTGGAACCATTATTGGTGCGCTAATCATGTCAGTTCTTATCAATGGACTTCGTATCCTCGAACTCCAGCAAGAGTGGCAGTACGTGGTTGTTGGCGCAGTTATCCTCTTTGCAGTCTTTGCAGATAATCTCCGTCGTCGTCGCGCAGGTGACACAACCGTTTGATCAATTAAGTGACAAGAAAACCCCCGTGCATATGTGCGGGGGTTTTCTTCTTGCTACAGACGACCTGCCTGGTGGACTCGCTTTAAGAACTCTTGAGTCTTAGGGTTCTGCGGGTTATGCAATACCTGTTCTGCGCTTCCACGTTCGACGATATTGCCTGATTCAAGGAAGCAGACTTCATCAGCTACCTGCGTTGCAAATCCCATTTCATGCGTTGCAAGCACCATCGTCATGCCATCGCTCTTAAGATCCCGCACCGCAGAGAGAACTTCATTAACCAGCACTGGGTCGAGTGCGGATGTAACTTCATCGAGAAGAAGAAGGCGCGGGCTAACGGCAAGAGATCGAATAATTGCTACTCGTTGCTGCTGTCCCCCGCTAAGGCGGTCAGGATATTGATCAGCCTTATCAGCTAAATCAAAGCGCTTAAGAAGGTGCAGCGCATGAGCATTGGCCTCATCTTCACTCTTGCCGTGAACTTTGATGGGCGAGAGCGTGATGTTCTCAAGCACTGTCTTATGAGGAAATAAGTTAAATGATTGAAAGACCATTCCCAGGCGGCGACGGACTTCATCTACATTGATCAGTGGATCTGAAATCTCTTGGCCGTCTAAGAAAATCTGCCCATCAGCAATTGATTCCAGCAAGTTAATGCAGCGCAAGAGAGTGGACTTGCCTGAGCCAGAGGCGCCAATCAGCACTGTCGCAGTGTGTTCTGGAACCTGCAGCGAAAGGTCGTGAAGGACAACATCGGGGCCGAAAGACTTTCGTACGTTGACGAGTTCTAGAACGTTGCTCATTAGATGGCACCCTCAGAGTTCTGCGCACTTGTGCGCTGTCTGATGGCTCGATCTGTATAGCGAGTCATTGGAATTGTGATGAGGAGAAAGAGGATGGCTGCCACAACGTATGGCGTGTAGTTAAAGGTACGGCTCGCGTTAATTTGGGCAGCGCGCACGGCATCTGTGACTCCCAAGATTGAGACCAAACCTGTGTCTTTTAGGAGTGAGACAAAGTCATTGAGCAGAGGTGGAACCACGCGGCGTATTGCTTGTGGCAAAACAACAAAGCGCATCGTCTGCCCTGAAGTTAAGCCGAGTGAGCGAGCAGCTGCGCGCTGGCTTGGATGGATAGATAAAATTCCGCTTCGGATAACTTCAGCAACATATGCAGAGTAAGTAAGGACAACAGCAACTGTTCCAAGGAAGATGACATTGCTGGAAACCCCAGAAAGTCCTAATGCTGGAACCCCAAAGCCAACGAGCAAGATAATCAAGATCAGTGGGGCGCCTCGGAAGATATCGACGTAGGCGGTAGCTAAAAATCTAAACGGAGTTAGCGCTGGCGACTTTGTAGTTCTCAGTAAAGCCAGGCCAAGTGCAATCACGCCAATGGCAGCGCCACCGATAAAGGTAAGCTGCAAATTGATCCAGAGGCCTTGCGCAACTGTTGGAAATACCTCGCGGCCATAATCAATATCGAAGAAGGTCGCCTTGACGGTCTCCCAGCCTGGTGAAGTAACAAGAATTACCGCAAGAGTTCCGAGGACGAAAATAGAAGAAGCCGCAGCAATACTTGCTTGCTTGCGGCTAATCCTGCGACGAGATTTACGTCGTTCTAGTTCACGGGAGCTTGGCGACCAAGCAGAGCTTTTCTTCTCTGACATGGTCGCCAAACTACCTTGTTTACTGCGCAGTTTCTATTAAGGCTTCAATACAGGAGCGCCAGCATCAGTTGCTAGCCACTTATCTGTAATTGTTGCGAGTGTTCCATCTGCAGTAATGGCATCAACAGCGCCAGTTACGCAAGATGTGAGCTTGCTTCCCTTTGAAAGCAAGAGCCCAAACTGATCTCCTGCACCAGTTGAAGGAAGTTGACCAACGATAAGACCGTTTGGAACTTCAACACCTGATAGGTAGAAAGCTGTTGGTAGATCTACAACAAGGCCGTCGATCTGCTTGTTCTTGAGTGCAGATACACCTGCTGCGTTGTCGTTAAATACCTGTGGCTTTGTGCCAATCTGGCTCTCGATGGCATCAAGAGAGGTAGTACCGACTGCAGCACCTAGCTTGGCGCTCTTGAGGTCTGCAAGTGAAGTCTTTCCTTCGATCTTGCTTCCCTTGAATGAGACGATTGCCTGAGGAGCTGTGTAATAAGGTGATGAGAAATCAACAGCCTTCTTGCGATCCTCAGTGATTGAGAACTGCTGCAAGTTGAAGTCAAACTTCTTCTCTCCTGGCGTTACAGCTGAATCAAATGTTGTGCGGACCCAGGTGACATCTGCGGCATCAAAGCCGAGCTGCTCAGCAACTGCATAAGCGACTGCGCCTTCAAAGCCTTCGCCAGATTCTGGCTTGTCATCGATAACCCATGGGTAGTACGCAGGTTCACCAGTTGCGATAGTGAGCTTGCCTTCAGTGATTGTTGCTAAATCTCCCTTTTCGCATGATGCAGAAGCTGATGACGAGTCGTCATTGCCAAGTCCGCATCCTGAGAGTGCGAGAGCAGCTGCGATAACAGCTGCTGTGATGATTCCAAAACGTTTTTGCACGTTGGCTCCTTAAGGTTTGGGCGAAATGAATACTGGCGAAGCGTATTAAGCAGAGCCCTGGATGTCGACACGCAAATGAACTGCAGGTAGCCCAGCAAAGCAAAACGCCCCTCGTGAAGAAGGGCGTTATGGTGGCGGGTGAAGGATTTGAACCTTCGAAGGCAGAGCCGGGGGATTTACAGTCCCCTCCCATTGGCCGCTCGGGCAACCCGCCAGGGTCTTACGGCTTGCGTAGATTACCTTATTTATTAGATCTCTAGAAATCGGCCCTATTCAGGAAGGATGACAGGCACTTGAGTAATCAGGCCTCCATCGATGACATAGGAAGCTCCTGTGACAAATGAAGACTTATCAGAACATAAGAAGCCAACGAGATTGCCTATGTCATGGATGCTCGCCATACGACCGATGGGATGAGAAAGTCCCCATTCATGCAGAAGATCTTCTTCGCTGCGATCGCCTTTAAATGATTGTGCAGTTGCTCGTAGCATCGGAGTATCAACGCATCCCGGAAGAACAGCGTTACAACGAATCTGCTCGGCGGCATAATCAACTGCAATTGCGCGCGTGAGTGCATTGACAGCACCTTTTGAGGCAGCGTATGCGACTACGCCTTTCTGGTTTGAAAGTGATTGCACGGATGAAATATTGACGATTGAGCCGCCCTTGGCTTTGCGCATAAATGGAACGGCGTACTTTGTTGTCAGATACATAGCCTTCACATTCACGCCAAAGGTTTTTTCCCAGATCTCATCTGTGGTTTCTTCAGCATTGCCATAGGTCTGAACGCCTGCGCTATTAACCAAATAATTTATGTGTCCATGCTTATTGCCGACCTCTGTGACAGCGCTTTTGACTTGAGCCTCCGATGAGATATCTACCTTGACGCCTGAGAAGCGATCACCGTAGCTCGCGAACTCCGCTGTGGCGCTAGCAATTGCTTTCTCATCTACATCGAAGATAACTACAGTCGCGCCATCTTCAAGCAGGCGTTGGGCACTGCCAAGACCAATTCCTTTGGCTCCCCCAGTAACGATTGCAACCTTATTCATGGAAACTGCTCCTTATCTGTGCGCCGTTCTTCTGAACTTCTTCAATTGTGCGAGATCCTGAAAGTGACATGCCGTTGATAAATTCGCGGCGCATTAAATCGATTACTTGTTGCACCCCTTTTTCACCGTTAGCCATTGCGCCATAAAGGTAGGCGCGACCAATAAAGACTGCCTTTGCTCCCAGCGCTACTGCGCTTAAGGCATCGAGACCAGACATCATTCCACCATCGATATAGACCTCGACCTTTTTACCCACTGCATCTACTACTTCAGGGAGAATCTCAAGTGGGACTGGCCCGCGATCAAATTGGCGCCCGCCGTGGTTGGAGAGAATGATTCCTTGCACTCCACACTTAGCAACCGCCTTCGCATCAGCAACGCTCTGGATGCCCTTGATAACGATGGGGCCATCCCAGACTGTGCGCAACCATTTAATATCGTCAAAATCAGTTGATGGATCAAAGATAAGAGCCGCTAGCTCAGAGAGCGGTTTATCCCAGCCGCGGAAGGCGGCAAACTCAAGCTTGCCCGTTGTAAAGAGATTGAGCCACCAGATTGGTTTGCGTGCAATAGATAGAACAGTGCTTAACCTAATCTTTGGCGGAACAGTAAGACCATTGCGATTATCGCGATAACGAAGGCCTGCAACAGGAGTATCAACTGTGAGCACGAGCGCTTCAAAGCCAGCGTCCTTTGCCTGCTTGATAACTGCCAGAGTGTCAGAACGATTCTTCATGACATAGAGCTGGAACCATCTGCGGGCGTTCGGTACTGCAGCTGCAAGTTCTGCAGGAGATGTTGTTCCCATCGTAGAGAGCGCGTAAATCAAATTATTCTCAGCTGCCACGTTTGCTACCGCTGGTTCACCGACATGGTGCATCAAACGGGTATAGCCAGTCGGTGCAAAGCAGATTGGTAAATCAATGCTCTTTCCAAGAATCTTTGTCGAAGTATCAATATCTGAAACATCACGCAAAACACGTGAATTGATTTCAACTCGCGCTAAAGCTTGGCGAGTGCGGTCATAGGCAACTTCATCTACAGCGCTGCCCTCGACATAATCAAAGACAACCTTGGGGGTGCGCTTCTTTGCTATTGCAGCCAGGTCAGCAACGTTCTGCGCCCGTTGTAACTTGCCCTTGTAAGGGTTGAGCGATGGCAAAGTCCAGTCAATCAAGGACCAGAAGTACGGAAGGCTCGGCAGTTTTCGAGAGCTCCGAATCATGAGTACAAATTACCCTACAATGGCGCACATTAGAATGTGTCAATAAGAATTGAAATATCAAAGGGGTCCAGAACGTGGCAGACAGCAGTTTCGACGTAGTATCAAAGATCGACCGCATGGAGCTCGATAACGCGATTAATCAAGCCATCCGCGAAATCGATACGCGCTTTGACTTTAAGAATACCGGCGCCAAAATTGAACTCACTGGCGACAAGTTAGCCATCGAAGCAGGCACTGAAGAGCGCGCAAAGGCCGCCCTCGATGTCGTCAAAGATAAGATGATTAAGCGTGGGGTATCGCTCAAGCACCTCGAGACTGCCGATCCACAGCTCTCAGGAAAGATCTACAAGATTGCCTGCACTCTCAAAGAAGGTATCTCAACTGAGAACGCTAAGAAGGTTGCAAAATTCTTACGTGATGAGGGCCCAAAATCAATTAAGACTCAGATTCAAGGTGACGAACTACGCGTTACTTCAAAGAGCCGCGATGATCTTCAAGAAGCTATCGAGCAGATTAAGAACGGTAAATTTGAGTTTGCTGTCCAATTTGTTAACTTCCGCTAAGTGGTAAAGGCAAGGAGCGAATACTCGCTCGGACTTCTCTTTGGAGTTGGCGCCTACGTATTCTGGGGGCTCTTTCCGCTTTATTGGCCGCTGCTCAAACCTGCCAACCCACTCGAGATAGTTTCGCACCGCGCAGTGTGGACCCTAGTTTTCTGCATCATTGTCCTGGCGCTCTTGCGTCAACTCAAATCTACTCTCGCCATCTTGAAACACCCCAAGAAGATGGTTGGGTTATTTGCGACAACTGTTCTCATCTCCATCAATTGGCTTACCTATATCTGGGCAACTAATAATGGCCACGTCGTTGAAGCTGCCCTTGGTTACTACATCAATCCCTTGATAATTATCGCTTTTGGTGTTCTGCTCTTGCGCGAGAAGATGCGCCCACTGCAATGGGTTGCAGTTGGTATCGCAGCTATCGGTGTCACGATTCTGACTATTGATTACGGCCGTCTACCTTGGGTTGCAATTTCACTCGCGCTTTCCTGGGGAACCTACGGGCTCTTAAAGAAGAAGTTAGATCTAGGAGCGCTAGAAGGCTTAACTATCGAAACGCTTATCTCGCTCCTTCCCTATGGCTTCTACCTCTTCTACCTCGGTAACCAAGGCACCGGGCAGTTTGGCAATGGGCTACTTCTGACCATCCTTCTCATTAGCGCTGGGGCGATGACAGCTATTCCGCTCCTCTTATTTAATGGTTCTACTACGCGCCTGCCGTACAGCACTATCGGCCTGCTGCAATACATCACACCGACGATTCAGTTCTCAATTGGAGTCTGGATTAATCATGAAGAGATGCCGACAGCGCGCTGGATCGGATTTATTGTTATCTGGTTAGCGCTGGCAACTCTTGGAACAGATTTAATGCGCTCAAGCAGAGCGATCGACAATCGCATCGCACAATGAAAAGAGCGCACCAGTAACATCATTTACTGGCAATGGGCCCAGGGCGACGCGGGCTTCCCGTGCAACTTGCTGTAGCTGATCTTTCGACTCTACCAGAGCTGGGTGTGTACGTAACTCCTTCAGAACGCTTGCAACTACCGCTTCATCTTTAATAGGAGCGCTTACTAGCTTCTGCAATTTCTTATCTTCAGGACGCGTTGATTTCATGAGGTTGAGCGTTACAAGCGTTGGCACGCCTTCGCGCAAATCTGTTCCGGGAGTCTTTCCTGATTGGTGGGAATCACTAGCGATATCAATAATGTCATCAGCTAATTGGAAGGCGATACCAATCTTCTCTCCAAATACTGTGAGAGTCTCTTTAATCTCATCCGGCGCACCTGAAACCATCGCGCCAAAGCGCGCACTTGCTGCAATCAGAGAGCCGGTTTTATCTGCAACAACTTGTAGATAGTGCTCGAGCGCATCTTCACCGTTCTGTGGGCCTTGCGTCTCCATGATCTGCCCGATTACCAAACGCTCAAAGGTTGATGCTTGTAGGCGAACTGCTTCAGGTCCGATATCGGCAAGGAGCGCTGAGACTTTGGCAAAGAGATAGTCACCGGTCAAGATTGCAACGGTATTTCCCCAGCGGCTATTTGCGCTCTCTACGCTTCGTCGCAAGCGCGCTTCATCCATGACATCATCGTGATAGAGCGTTGCAACATGCGTTAATTCGCAGACAACAGCAGATTCAATAATTCCAAAACGGTTCTTATCTCCGTAATGAGATGCCAGTAAAGTCAGTAGCGGTCGTAAGCGCTTTCCGCCTGCGGCAACTAAGTGGCGCGAGGTCTCTTCAACGAGTGGATAGTCGCCTTGTATATGGCTGAGAAGAAGGCTCTCAACTTTCTGCATACCCAGCGCTAATTCAGCCTCTAACTCAGGGGCGATGCCAGGTATTCCGATAGCTGCCATTAGCGGATGAAGAAAGCAGTTGTTTCAATGAAATTCAAGAGAGGCGCTGGGAAAACACCGAGGAGAATTGTCACCGTTGCTGAGACTGCAATTGTGATTGTAGTCAGAGCAGATGGAATGACAACGCTGGTGCCATCTTCGACTGGATCCTTAAAGAACATCAAGACTATGACGCGGATATAGAAGAAGGCGGCAATCGCTGAAGCAAGAACACCGGTAATCAAAATTGCGGTGCTGCCTGATTCGTAGGCGGCAGAGAAGATCGAGAACTTTCCGATAAATCCAGAGGTGAGCGGAATACCAGCAAAGGTGAGTAGATAGAGCGCAAATACCAAAGCAAGCAATGGAGAACGCTTGCCAAGGCCGCTCCAACGATTGAGATCTGTGACTTCTCCCGCTGAATCGCGAACAAGGGTTACAACTGCAAAGGCACCGAGTGTGGCGATGCCGTATGCAAAGAGGTAGAAGATTGAAGAATCAAGACCTGACTTGCTCAAGGCGATAACGCCTGCAAGTAAGAATCCTGCATGTGCGATTGATGAGTAAGCCAACATGCGCTTTACATCGCGCTGTGTGATTGCAACAACAGAACCAAATACCATCGTGATAATTGCGATGACTACAAGCGCTGGCTTCCACTGCCACTCTGCATTTGCAAAACCGACATAGAAGATACGTAAGATTGCGCCGAATGCTGCAATCTTTGTCGCCGCTGCCATAAAGCCGGTAATTGCCGTTGGTGCTCCTTGATAAACATCGGGAGTCCACGCGTGGAATGGAACTGCGCCCACCTTAAAGAGAAGTCCTATAGAAAGGAATGCGATTCCCATGAGCAAGAAGATGTCGTTACCTGATCCACCAACAATGCTCTCTTGAATTCCAGAGAGCGTGATTGTGCCTGAATAGCCGTATAGATAGGCGATTCCAAAGAGGAAGAAGGCTGATGAAAAGGCGCCAAGAAGGAAGTATTTCAGCGCTGATTCTTGTGACATCAGACGGCGACGACGTGAGAGACCTGCCATCAAATAAAGAGGCAGAGATAAAATCTCAAGCGCCACAAAGAGCGTGATGAGGTCTGTAGCAATCGGGAAGATCAACATTCCGGCAACTGCAAAGAGGGTCAGTGGATAGACCTCAGTGACGCGCAGATCCTTCTGCAGCGATTGACGCTCTTCTTCAGATCCCGGAACTGCCGCTGCCATCGCAGTGAAGTTCTCTTGATCTGCGATGAGGAAGATTGCCAAGAAGGAGATAGCCAAGATCGAGGCCTGAATCAGAACAGCTGCACCATCAAATGCAACTGAACCCATAGCGGCATCCACTGATGATTGATTGCGAACTGTCATCAACGCTGCAAAAGCGGTGACGAGCGAGAATGTTGAGATAAAGAGCTGAGAGCTATGACGAGCTGCGCGAGGAGCAAAGGCTTCAATCAAGACGCCAATAACGGCACCAGCTAACACAATCAGAATCGGAGCTAGTTGCGCGTAATTCAGTACCGGAGTTACAAATGTCATTTATTTGCCTGCGCTCTCTGATGGAACTGGATCCGTAAAGCCTTGTGACTCAATGACCTGCGCTGCCACCGGGTTGATGACGTTGAGCAAAGGAGCGGGATAGAAGCCAAGTGCGATGATGATCGCTAAGACAGGACCAACAGCAAACTTCTCGCGCAGATTCAAATCAGGCAAGTTCTCATTTCCAGGTGTAGTCGGCCCATGAAGCGCCTTCTGTACTGGAATCAAGATGTAGAGCGCTGCGAGAACGATTCCGAAGGTGGCAAGGACTGCAGCAACTGGATAGCGGGTAAATGTTCCGACTAGAACTAAGAACTCACTGACGAAGCTTGATAGCCCAGGAAGTGCCAGTGATGACATACCTGCGATAAAGAATGACCACGCCATAACTGGAGTAACTCTCTGCAGCCCACCAAAGTCAGCGATAGTTGAAGATTTACGTCGCGCAATCATCCAACCAGCAACAATGAAGAGCGCTGCCGTCGAGAAGCCGTGGTTAAACATATAGAGAATCGCACCGCTATGGCCTTGGGTGGTCATAGCGAAGATTCCCATGGTGATAAATCCGAAGTGAGAGATAGATGTGTAGGCAATCAGGCGCTTGATATCGCGCGCTCCGATTGCCAAGAATGCACCGTAGAGAATTGAGATAACAGCCAGAACAATAATTACAGGCGTAAATGTCTTCGATGCATCTGGGAAGAGCGAGAGACAGAAGCGGATCATTCCAAATGTTCCAACCTTGTCGAGCACACCCAGCAAGAGCACTGATGTACCTGGTGTTCCTGATGCTGCTGCATCTGGCAACCATGTGTGCAAAGGCCAGAGAGGTGCCTTAATTGCAAAGGCGATAAAGAATCCAAGGAAGAGCAGATTCTGAGTGGTCGAGCTCATGTAGTTATGCATCTGCGATAGCTCAGTAATGTCGAAGGTCGCGCCGCCATTCTTACTTGAGATGACATAGAGACCGATGATTGAGGCGAGCATCAAGAGACCGCCGAAGAGGCTAAAGAGCAAGAACTTCACAGCAGCTGCGGCGCGTTCTCCGCTGCCATATCCACCAATAAGGAAGTAGACCGGAATCAACATCGCTTCAAAGAAGACATAGAACAAGAAGACATCGGTGGCAGCAAAGACGCCAATCATCATCGTCTCAAGAACGAGGATAAGAATGTAGAAGACTTTGGCAGACCAACGTCCACCTTCTGATTCATTCCAGCCCGCTAAGACAACAATCGGGGTAAGAAGTACTGCAAGAAGTATGAGAACGAGAGATAGGCCATCAACGCCAACGGCGTAGTTGATTCCGAATGATGGAATCCACTCTGCAGATTGAACAAATTGGAAGGCGGTATTTGATTCATCAAAGTTGAGCCACATCATGATCGCTGAGATAGCTACAAGAATCGTTGTGCCAAGGGCTGCCTGCTTGACGCGAAGTACCTGCTCAGCAGGAATTACTGCAATCAATAGGGCGCCGACTAGCGGAAGAATTCCAAGGAGAGTTAACGAGCTCATAGCGTGACCACCCAAATTCCTGCAATGAGAGCGACCGCACCTATAAGGATGAGAGCGGCATAGCTACGTGCAAATCCTGATTGAGTTCTCCGTAAGGTCGCACCTGCCCCGAGCGCAGTACGTCCGATGCCACGAACTGCGCCATCAACAACGTTCTCATCGCCCTTAACGAGTAAGCGAGTAAGAACTTGGCCAGGACGCATAAAGACAGATTCGTTAAATGAATCCTGCAAGAGATCCTTACGTGCAATTCGGGTAAAGATTGAGACGTTCTGTGGAGCCACAGCATCAATTTCAGAGAGCTGATACTTCATGATTGCGATACCAACACCGATAGCAACCGCGGTCAGCGCCATCGCAGAAACAACGATTGGTTCAAAGAGGTGTTCTTCATAATGGTCTTTACCGTGATCACCAAAGACTGGGTTGAGCCAATTTTTCAGGGCATCTCCGCGATAGAAGAGCAGACCTGAAGTAACAGAGCCGATTGAGAGAATGACCATTGGGAACCACATTAAGAATGGTGATTCATGTGGGTGCTGATCTTCTTCCCAGCGCTTTGGACTGGTGAAGGTCAAAATCATTACGCGAGTCATATAGAACGCGGTAATTACTGCGCCAAGGAGAGTGATTGATCCCAAGAGAATTCCCTTGAATCCACCTGCATTAAATGCAGTTTCAATAATCAGATCTTTTGAATAGAAGCCTGCAAATGGTGGAACGCCAATAATTGCAAGGTAGCCAAGGCCGAAGGTAATAAAGGTAATTGGCATAAATTTACGGAGCCCGCCATAACGTCTCATATCAACGCTGTCATTCATGCCGTGCATGACTGAACCTGCACCCAAGAACATTCCCGCCTTAAAGAATCCGTGTGTCAGCAGGTGCATGATCGCAAATGCATATCCGGCAGGTCCGAGGCCAGCGCAGAGAACCATGTAACCAATCTGCGACATGGTCGATGCAGCAAGCGCCTTCTTAATATCATCTTTTGCAGTACCGATCACAGCGCCGAAGAGCAAGGTAATTGCACCGACGATGACGACAATCAACTGCGCAGTTGGAGCTGCATCGAAGATAAAGTTTGAGCGAACGATGAGGTAGACGCCTGCTGTCACCATCGTTGCTGCGTGAATCAACGCTGAAACTGGGGTTGGGCCAGCCATCGCATCGCCGAGCCAAGCTTGCAATGGGAACTGCGCAGATTTACCTGCTGCTGCAACGAGCAACATAATTCCGATAGCAGTCAACGCTGTCTCGGATGCGCCTTCGGATGCCTCTTTCACGCCTGCAAAGGAGACAGTGCCAAGGGTTGCAAATGCAATCATGATGGCGAAGGAGAGTCCCATGTCACCAATACGGTTCATGACAAATGCCTTCTTAGAGGCTGTGGCATATGCCGGCTTCTGGTTCCAGAACCCAATCAATAGGTATGAAGCTAAACCAACGCCTTCCCAACCGACATAGAGAGTTAAGTATGAATCGCCAAGAACAAGTAAGAGCATCGCTGCGATAAAGAGGTTGAGATAAGCAAAGAAGCGGCGACGATTCTCATCGTGTGACATATAGGAGATGGAGTAGATGTGAATCAGAGTTCCAACGCCGGTAATAAGTAGAACGAAGCAAATTGAGAGTTGATCAAGCAGTAGGCCAGCATCTACTTGGAATGAGGCAACATCAATCCAGGTAAATAACTTCTGGCCGATAGCGCGTTCTTCAGTCGGACGAGAAAGCATCTGCGAAAGCTGATAGAGGCCAACTCCAAATGATGAAGCTGACATCGCAGTTCCTAGTAGGTGTCCCCACTTATCGGCGCGACGACCAGCGAGCAAAAGTGTGATGGCTCCAAATAGCGGGAGCGCGATGAGGTAGACCAGAGATGATGAAGTAACCATTTTATCGCTTCAACAAACTAGCATCATCGATAGATGCTGAACGGCGAGAACGATAGATGGCGATAATGATGGCAAGACCGACTACTACTTCGCAGGCTGCCACAACCATTGTAAAGAATGCTGTTACTTGTCCTTCAAGGGTTCCATTAATTCTTGAGAAGGTAACCAATGTCAGGTTTGCTGCATTGAGCATCAGCTCGATACACATAAAGACAACGATTGCGTTGCGGCGAACAATCACGCCGATGGCGCCGATTGTGAAGAGTAGGCCAGCTACATAGAGGTAGTTATACGGATTCACTACTTCTCCTCCTGCACTGTGTTATCAACTTCGCCGAGTTCAAATTGGCTTGATTCCAACATATCTCCACGCGCTTTAAGCGTTGCAGAGATTGAGTTTGGAGCTGGTGTGCCATCTGGAAGAAGAGCTGGAACATCGACTGCGTTGTGACGGGCATACACACCCGGGTTTGGAAGTCCGGCGGCAGATGCCAGTGAACCTGTGCGGAAGCGAGCGATCGCTTGTTCGCGCTGAGTTGGTCGCGCAACTGTGCGTTGATGATGCGCAAGCACCATCGCACCGAGCGCTGCAGTAATCAAAAGTGCAGAGATTGCTTCGAAGGCGAAGACGTAATCTGAGAAGAGCAGCTTTGCTAGCCCTTGCACATTTCCATCTTTATTTGCTTCAGCAAGTCCAATCGCTGGGCGCCCCAATGCTGCGCGGCTAATAAGGGATACCAACAAACCACCGAAGCCAAGAGCGGCAGTGATTGCAATTGCGCGAAGGCCAGGAATGGTCTCAGTCAAGGAATCAGAGGCATCGACTCCGACCAACATCAAGATAAAGAGGAAGAGCATCATGACTGCGCCTGTATAGACAACAATCTGTACGATTCCAAGGAATACCGCATCTTGTGCAATATAGAAGAGTGCAATCGTGATCATGATCCAGGCAAGAAGGAGCGCTGAATGAACTGCCTTCTTTACTACCAGCATTCCGATTGCAGCGATGACAGAGAGTGGTCCGAGAACCCAGAACATCACCGCTTCAGGAGTTTGAATCGTCAACATTACTTCGCTCCCTGTGAAGGATGAGCTTCCTTGACATCACCGTTGTAGTAATTGGTATCGGTCATGCCTGGATACATGGGATGAGGTGGCGCCAACATTCCTTGGCGAAGTGGAGCTAGTAGATCTTCCTTTTCGAAGATCAACTTTTCACGCTTGTCATCTGCAAGTTCATATTCATTAGTCATTGTCAGCGCACGAGTTGGGCACGCTTCGACGCAGAGACCGCAGAAGATGCAGCGAAGATAGTTAATTTGGTAGACCGCGCCATGGCGTTCTCCAGGAGACATTTGATTGCCAGGAGTGTTGTTGCCGCCTTCTACATAGATCGCATCTGCTGGACATGCCCAAGCGCAGAGTTCGCAACCGATGCACTTTTCAAGTCCATCTGGGTGGCGGTTAAGTTGATGGCGACCATGAAAACGTGGCTGCGTTGGCGCCTTTACATCAGGGTATTGAACGGTCTGATTCTTCTTAAACATAGAAGAGAAGGTGACCCAGAAGCCCTTTGCTTGGCTTGCAAGAGGTGCCGGACCTGGCTGCTCAACTTCAGTAAATGGAACTGAGTTGATATCAGCTTGTCCAGAACTCTTCTTCTCTACCTTTGAGTTCTCGTTGAAGTCAGTCATTACTTCTCTCCTGACACGTTAATTGATTGCACTTGTGGAAGAGATGGAATTGGGAAGTCTGGCGCTTCACCTTCAGCCTTTGGAGCACGCACCTTCTGCTTATTGCGCTCCATGAGCGAGCTAGCAGCCATGACCAAGATAACGATTCCAGCCGCGAAGGAGATGATGGCAACGCGTGATGCACCTTCTTGCTGCAGCACGCGAAGGGTTGCCACAATCAAAATCCAGATCAGTGAAACCGGAATCAATACCTTCCAGCCGAACTTCATAAACTGGTCGTAGCGAAGACGTGGGAGCGTTGCACGCAACCACATAAAGATAAAGAAGAAGAAGATAACTTTTGCAAAGAACCAGACCAGAGTGAACCAGCCACCAAGCCAGCTTTCAGTAAAGCCAAGACCTGGAAGTGCGTGATATCCACCAAGGAAGAGCGTTGTTGCCAGCGCTGAAACTGCGATGATGTTGACGTATTCAGCTAAGAAGAAGAGTGCGAACTTAAGGGAAGAGTACTCAGTGTGGAAACCACCAACGAGCTCACCTTCAGCTTCAGCAAGGTCAAATGGTGCGCGGTTGGTTTCGCCGACCATTGAAATTACATAGATAACAAATGATGGGAAGAGAACGATTGCATTCCAAATATTGTCATGCTGAGAACCGACGATGTCAGATGTTGACATTGAACCGGCATAGATAAAGACAGCAACAAGAGAGAGACCCATAGCGATTTCGTAAGAGACAACTTGAGCGCTTGAGCGAAGTCCACCAAGTAGTGGGTAGGTAGATCCAGAAGACCAACCAGCCAAGACGACGCCATACACACCGATAGATGTAACTGCGAGGATGTAGAGAACGCCTACCGGCAAATCTGTCAGTTGTAGCGCGGTCTGCTGCCCAAAGATGCTTACTTCACCCGTCATTGGGATCACGGCAAAGGCCATAAAGCACATTGATGTGGCGATAATCGGCGCCAAGATAAAGACAATTTTATCTGCAGCGGCAGGAATGATGTCTTCCTTTAGCGCCAGCTTTACGCCATCAGCTAAAGATTGCAATAAACCAAATTTTCCAACGCGGTTTGGTCCAGTACGTAGCTGCATCTTTGCCAAGACGCGACGTTCGGTCCAGACGGCTAACAAGGTAGCAATAACGCAAATAATGAAGACGATAAGCGCCTTCACTGCAATCAGCCAGACTGGATCTTGAGCCAAGAGTTCTGCTGTTGTCATGCCTTCACCACCGTAACTACTTCGCCGTGAACTGCATCGAGTGCAACAAGTGCTTGAGATGCAAATGAATTACGTGGAATCCAAACTGCATCATCATG
This sequence comes from Bifidobacterium breve, assembly GCA_945889195.1. Taxonomy (GTDB): domain Bacteria; phylum Actinomycetota; class Actinomycetes; order Nanopelagicales; family Nanopelagicaceae; genus Planktophila. The sequence continues at coordinate 65,417 of CAMDBB010000006.1, read as the reverse complement.
AATATCTTCAACAAGCACTGGGATAGTGATTGAGCCATGACCGTTTGATACTCGCACTTGCTCACCACTATTTACGCCCATCGCCGCTGCGCGCTTTGGAGATACAACGGCAACAGTTGGTCGACGAGTTCCAGCCAAATTATCTTCACCCTTTTGCAAGGTTCCCATATCCAACAAGCGACGCCATGAAGTCAAGACGGCATCGCTACCTGAAACAGAAGGAGTTGATGCTGGAGCCACTGATGTCATGGCAACGCGTGCACCATCCCACTTGCCAAGTTGGTTAAATTCGCGAGCTGCAGCTGTGACTGTGCCCAGTGAAATCGGATTGCCGAGTGCATCAGCAAGCATCGAAAGAATACGAACATCGCTGCGGTTATGTGAATCAGCAACTGCTGAATCAAAGGCGCGGGCGCGGCCTTCCCAGTTAAGGAAGCTGCCGCTCTTTTCAGTGATTGCAGCAACTGGAAGAACAACATCTGCAACTGCAGTTACTGAGCTAGGTGCGATCTCGAGTGAGACTACGAAAGTTTTCTTAAGTGCGGCAATCGCCTCTGATCCGTGGTGAAGATCGTGTGCATCGACTCCGCCAACAACAACAGCATCAAGTGAACCTGCTGCAAGAGCGACAAGAATTTCAGAAGTTGTGCGGCCTGGCTCTGTAGGAAGTGAGCTCACTCCCCATGCAGCAGCAATATCAACGCGAGCTGCTGCATCAGCAACAGGTCGACCACCAGGTAGAACGTTGCCCAGTGCGCCAGCTTCAAGTGCACCGCGTTCTCCGGCGCGACGTGGAATATAGGCAACCTTCGCACCTGTCCTGGCAGCAAGGGCTACAACTGCTGAGAAGAGCCCTGCACTTTCAGATGCGCGTTCTCCGACGAGAATGATTGATTTAGGTGTCAATGAAAGAGTAGAAACGGCTGCGCTTTCAGCACCTGGTGCAACCTTGATGAACTCTGCCTTTAACTTATCCATCGCAATTGAACTCTTGGTTGCGACAGCGGTGACTTTAAGTCCGCGCTTCTTAAATTGCTTATTGATGCGTAAGAAGACAATCGGTGATTCTTCTTCTGGTTCGAAGGCGATAAGTGCAACATGATCTGCGGTATCGATATCGCGATATGTTGTTGCAGAGCCTGCCACGTGTGCTGCTAAGAAATCACGCTCTTCATCAGAGGTAACTCGAGCGCGGTAATCAATATCGTTGGTACCGAGTGCAATACGTGCAAACTTTGCATATCCATAGGCATCTTCTGTTGTAACGCGGCCACCAGTCAGAACTGCAGCGCGCTTACCCTTAAGACCTGCAGCGGCTGCGGCAAGTGCTTCTGGCCAAGAGGCTGCAACGAGTTCACCCTCTGCATTGCGAACGAGTGGCTGAGTAAGGCGATCGAGAGCTGTGACGTACTTAAATGCCCAACGACCCTTGTCGCAGTTCCATTCTTCGTTGACGGATGGGTCATCTCCAGCAAGGCGTCGTAGCGTTTTGCCACGACGAACATCGGTGCGCATATCGCAACCTGATGCACAGTGTTCGCAGGCAGATGGTGTTGAAACTAAATCGAATGGACGTGCGCGGAATCGATAAGAAGTACCAGTGAGCGCACCTACTGGGCAGATCTGCACAGTATTGCCAGAGAAGTAAGACTTAAATGGATCGTTCTCGTAGATACCTACCTGCTGTAGAGCTCCACGTTCATTTAAAGTAATAAATGGATCTGAGGCAATCTGCGCAGAGAAGCGTGTGCAACGAGCACAGAGAACGCAACGTTCGCGATCGAGCAAGACTGAAGATGAGATTGCAATTGGCTTCTCAAATACGCGCTTGTAGCCATCGAGGCGAGCATCGGCGCGACCATTGCTCATCGCCTGGTTCTGGAGCGGACATTCGCCACCCTTATCGCAGACTGGGCAATCAAGTGGGTGGTTACCGAGAAGAAGCTCCATGACACCTTGTTGTGCTTTATCAGCAACAGGTGAAGTTAATTGAGTCTTTACAATCATATTTGGCTCAACTGGAATTGTGCATGATGCCTGTGGCTTTGGAAATGCGCGGCCATTGATTTCGATATCAACCAAACATTGGCGGCAAGCGCCAACTGGATCAAGAAGTGGGTGGTCGCAGAAACGTGGAATCTGAATTCCTAGCTTCTCTGCTGCGCGAATTACCAAGGTTCCCTTTGGTACTGAAACTTCAAAGCCATCGATGACGACGGTAATTAACTCAACTGCAACTGCAGAGCCTTGTGTTGTAGTCATTAACTCACCGCCCCAGTAAAGAGAGTTGATTTCACAGGATCGAATGGGCAAGCACCATTTGTGAGGTGAGCGATGTATTCGTCGCGGAAGTACTTGATCGATGAAGTAATTGGGCTCGTTGCACCATCACCGAGTGCGCAGAATGAGCGGCCCATGATGTTGTCGCAGAGATCAAGCAACTTCTCAAGATCTGCCTCTGTACCAGTTCCGTTTTCAAGATCACGAAGGATCTGTACCAACCACCAAGTTCCTTCACGGCACGGTGTGCACTTTCCGCAAGATTCATGCTTGTAGAACTCTGTCCAACGAAGAACTGCGCGAACAACGCAAGTTGTTTCATCAAAGATTTGAAGCGCTTTGGTGCCGAGCATTGAGCCGGCAGCTGCAACGCCTTCGTAATCAAGTGGAATATCTAGGTGCGCATCAGTGAAGAGCGGAGTTGAAGATCCACCAGGTGTCCAGAACTTGAGCTGATGTCCGGTGCGAACTCCGCCTGCGATTTCAAGGATTTCGCGCAAGGTAATTCCAAGGGGCGCTTCAAATTGTCCCGGGTTATTTACATGTCCTGAGAGCGAATAGAGAGTTGCTCCCTTTGACTTTTCAGTACCCATTGATTGGTACCACTCTGCACCATTTGCAATGATTGCTGGAACAGATGAAATTGATTCAACGTTGTTAACAACAGTTGGGCGCGCATAGAGGCCAGCGATTGCTGGGAACGGTGGGCGAAGACGTGGTTGCCCACGGAATCCTTCAAGTGAATCTAGGAGCGCTGTTTCTTCACCGCAGATGTATGCACCTGCACCGATGTGCAAAGTGACATCAATTCCATTACCAAGATGGCCAGCCTTATATGCATCAGCGATAGCGGCATTAACGCGGCGAACAACGTGCGTTACTTCGCCACGAATATAGATAAATGCGCGCTTGGCACGAATTGCATGACAGGCGATGATGCAGCCTTCAATTAATACATGTGGGTTCGCCATCAAAAGTGGTGTGTCTTTACATGTTCCAGGTTCTGATTCATCAGCGTTAACAACGAGATAGTGATCTTTATCGTCACCTTGTGGGATAAAGCCCCATTTCATTCCTGTTGGGAAGCCTGCTCCACCGCGACCGCGTAGACCAGAATCTTTCACCATTTGGATGACTGCATCAGGATCCATAGCGAGGGCTTTCTTAGAAGCGCCGTAACCACCATGGCGTGTATATGCCTCGATAGTGAATGAATCTTTCTCGTCCCAATGTGCAGAAAGGACAGGAGTTAACTTTGACATTACTTACCTTCCTTTGAGAGCTTGAGACCAAGCAGAGTTGGCTCGCCCGCTTGCACGCCTTCGCGCGCAAGTCCGTCATCGAGACCGGCAAGAACTGCAGAAGCTTCTTTATAGGTAACAAGTCGGTTTGGTCCACGTGTTGGAGCTGGTGGATTTCCTGCGCGCGCGCCATCAACGAGCGCCTTTGCAGATTCAACTGTCTGGTTGTCGTAGAACTCCCAGTTAGCCATCACTACAGGTGCGTAATCGCAAGCTGCGTTACATTCAATATGTTCAAGCGAAACTTTGCCATCGGCTGTAACGCCATCATTTTCAATACCGAGATGGTCTTTCAGGGATGCGAAGATGGCATCTCCACCCATAACTGCACATAAAGTATTTGTGCAAACGCCCACGTGGTACTCGCCTACTGGCTTGCGCTTGTATTGGGTATAGAAAGTTGCGACTGCAGAAACTTCAGCAGTTTCGATTTCTAGAATTTCTGAGATTGTTTCGATTCCTTCATTGGTGACATAGCCAGATACTGATTGCACGTAATGAAGCAAAGGCATGATGGCAGAGCGGCTACGTGGGTAGCGCTTGATAATTGTCTGCATAAGTTCGCGATCAAGAGTCATTAGCGGTCCACTCCTCCCATAACAGGATCGATAGATGCAACAGCGCCGACGATGTCAGCCACCATTCCACCTTCGCTCATTGCTGAAATTGATTGCAAGTTATTAAAGGATGGTTCGCGGAAGTGAACGCGGTATGGACGAGTGCCACCGTCTGAGACAACATGCGCTGCTAGCTCTCCACGTGGGGATTCAACTGCTGCATATGCCTGACCTGCTGGAACGCGGAAACCTTCTGTTACCAACTTGAAGTGGTGAATAAGTGATTCCATAGAGGTTCCCATGATTTGGCGGATGTGATCAAGTGAGTTTCCAAGTCCATCTGCGCCAAGTGCCAACTGCGCCGGCCATGCAATCTTCTTATCTGCAACCATCACTGGCTGGCCTTCGAGTTTGTCGAGCTTATCAATTGCTTGTTCGATGATGCGAAGTGATTGCTCAAGTTCGTTCATGCGACATAAGAAGCGGCCGTAAACATCTGCAGTGTCAGCTGTAACAACATCAAATTCGTAGTTTTCATATCCGCAGTAAGGCTGCATCTTGCGCAAGTCCCAAGGAAGACCGGTAGAACGTAGAACTGGTCCGGTAATTCCAAGTGTTGTGCAACCAGCAAGATCAAGATAACCAATTCCTTCAGTGCGCTTCATCCAAATTGTGTTACCGATAAGAAGCGTTGCATTATCTTTAAAGTTCTTACGTAGCGTCTTGACCAATTCGCGGAGCTTGAGATTCATTCCTGGTGGCAGATCCTGTGAAACTCCACCTGGGCGCACATAAGCCATATTCATGCGCAAACCGCTGATTTCCTCGAAGGCATCAAGGACTGCTTCGCGCTCACGGAAGGCGAAGAACATCGGTCCCATTGCGCCTAGTTCGAGAGCTCCGGTACCGAGGGCAACCATGTGAGATGAGATGCGATTGAGCTCCATCATCAAGACGCGAATAACTGATGCGCGCTCTGGAACATCGTTGGTAATTCCAAGTAACTTTTCAACTGCGAGGCAGTATGCGGTCTCATTAAAGATTGGCGCTAGGTAATCCATGCGGGTTACAAAGGTGACCGCTTGAGTCCAGTTGCGGAACTCGATGTTCTTCTCAATACCTGTGTGCAAATAACCAATACCAGTACGTACTTCAGTAACAGTTTCACCTTCGAGTTCGAGAACTAAACGCAATACACCGTGGGTAGATGGGTGCTGTGGCCCCATATTGACGATGATGCGCTCTTCTTTAGATTCACCAATTTCAGAGACGAGTGAATCCCAGTCTCCGCCAGTAACAGAGAAGACAGTGCCTTCGGTGGTTTCGCGTGAAGATGCGTATGGATCAAAGGTGGTCACTGGTAGCTCCTGCGATTAGAAGGTGCAGGTGTTGTTGCGCCCTTGTATTCAACTGCGATTCCACCGAGTGGGTAATCCTTACGTTGTGGATGTCCATCCCAGTCATCTGGCATCAAGATGCGAGTAAGACCTGGGTGGCCATCAAAGATGACTCCAAACATGTCGAAGACTTCGCGCTCATGCCAGTTATTTCCGGCCCAGACTTCAACGAGAGATGGAATATGTGGATCAAGTTCTGATGTTGCAACTTCCAGGCGAACGCGTTGGTTCTTTGTCATGGAAAGAAGTGGGTAGAGAGCAACAAGTTCTGCGCCAGTGCGTTCTGGGTAGTGAACGCCAGAGACTCCCATGCACATTTCAAACTTCAACTTATCTCGCAAAATCAAAGCGACTTCTGCAAGTCGCTCTTTCTTAATATGAAGTGTGAGTTCGCCGCGATCGACAACAACACGTGTGATGGCATCTGAAAAATCTGGATATGCGCGCTCAAGATCATCGGCAACTTCATCGAAGTAGCTGCCATATGGGCGCTCGGTTGATCCAAAGGAGACCGCTTGGCGAACCAGGCCGCCATAACCTGAGGTATCTCCGGTCCCTGCAGCGCCGAACATACCGCTCTGATCGTGAGTCATTTACGCCAGCAACCCCTTCGTTTCAAAGTTGCCTAATTGATGGGTAGGTAGCGCGTTTAACGCTGCAAGTTCAACTTCTTTGATGATCGCTTCGCGATTTGGACCGAGCTTGGTATCGCTAATAAGTACGTGGAGCTTGATGATTGCATCCATCAACTGTTCTGGACGCGGTGGGCAACCAGGAAGATAGATGTCGACCGGAACAATGTGGTCAACACCTTGAACGATTGCGTAGTTGTTAAACATTCCGCCAGAAGATGCACATGCGCCCATTGAGATAACCCACTTTGGTGCTGTCATCTGATCATAAATTTGGCGAAGCACTGGAGCCATCTTCTGTGAAACGCGACCAGCAACAATCATGAGATCTGCTTGACGAGGAGATGCAGAGAAACGCTCCATTCCGAAACGGGAAATATCGTGCTTTGGCGCAGAACCGAGCGCCATCATTTCAATTGCGCAACATGCCAGACCGAAAGTTGCTGGCCAGACAGAGCTCTTACGCATGTAACCAGCCAAACCTTCGACTGTTGAGAGCAGGACTCCACTCGGTAACTTATCTTCTAGGCCCACTAGATAAATCCCTTCAACGCTTTCAGCTCCATCACAATTAATCCCATTCCAAGCCACCGCGACGCCACACATATGCAAATGCGACGAAGACTGTTCCGATAAAAATTGCCATTTCAACAAGTCCAAATAATCCAAGTTGATCAAAGGTGACTGCCCATGGATAAAGGAAAACGATTTCAATATCAAAAACAATAAAGAGCATTGCGGTGAGGAAGTACTTCACCGGAAAACGTCCGCCTTCGAGCGCTTGCGGTGATGGTTCGATTCCGCATTCGTAGGCTTCAAGCTTGGCGCGGTTGTAGCGAGCCGGGCCAGTGACGGATGCAATCGCTACTGAAAAGACTGCAAATCCAAGACCAATGGCAAAAATAACCAGAATTGGGATATATGGATTCGCGCTCACGAGCGAAATCCTAAGCGTTCAGCCAAGTCATTCAAACCGTTATGGCTTGCGGGCCTTGTGAACTGCGACAACTCCGCCGGTGAGATTCTTCCAAGTGACATCAACCCAGCCAGCGGCGCTGATTTCAGCGGCTAAACCCTTCTGGTCCGGCCAAGCTCTAATCGATTCAGCGAGGTAGATATAGGCATCGGGATTGGATGAGGTCTTACGGGCGATCGCCGGAAGGGCCCTCATGAGGTAATTGGTATAAATGGTGCGAAAGGGGGCGAAGGTCGGGCTGGAGAATTCAGTGACCACCAAGAGGCCCCCAGGCTTGACCACTCGATACATCTCGGCGAGCGCCTTGGCGGTCTTCTGGGTGTTGCGCAGCCCAAAGGAGATGGTCGCTACATCGAATTCGCCATCGGCAAAGGGGAGATTGAGGGCATCGGCCTTGGTAAAGGGCAGGTGCGGGCGGGCTTTACGCCCAGCTGCCAGCATCCCCTCGCTGAAATCAGCGGGGATCACATCTGCGCCAGCTGCAGCCAGGGGCTCTGAGCTTGAGCCGGTTCCGGCTGCCAGATCGAGAATCTTCATCCCGGGGCGAGGTTGGATCAATTTGGTCGTCGCCTTACGCCACGCTTTGGTGCGGCCCAGGCTCAATAAATCGTTGACGAGGTCATAGCGCTTTGCCACGCCATCGAACATGGCGGCTACTTCATCAGGATTCTTATCCATATTGGCGCGGGACATGCGCTTATTCTCCCTGAAGGTAGGCTTCGCGCACAACTTATAGAGCGCTCCAGAAAGGTCGATGCGATGTCACTTCACTCAAGTTCACTTCGTGCCACAGTCTTTCCACGCAGTACTGCACTTACACAAGCGCTCTTTGTTGTTGGCGGCGTTGGATTTATCGCAGCCCTTGCTCAGATTGCCATTCCAGTTCCAGGTTCTCCTGTTCCTGTGACTGGCCAGACTCTCGCCGCACTTTTAATCGGCACTACATATGGCGCTCGCCTAGGTTTCATTACCTTCTCTACCTACATGCTCGCTGGAATCGCTGGAGCGCCCATCTTTGCTGGATCTACCCACGGAATTGAGAAGGTAAACGGTGCAACCGGCGGTTATTTGGTTGGAATGTTGATTGCATCTTTCGTACTCGGATATCTCGCCGATCGAAAAGCTGATCAGAAATTTGTTACCTCTTTTCCTGCGCTCATTCTCGGTGATGTCATCATCTTTACCTTCGGACTTCTCTGGCTACAAGCCTCCCTTGGCCTTTCATGGTCAGCAACGATTGCTGCTGGTCTAACTCCCTTTATTCTCGGTGAAGTTCTTAAGATTGCAATTACTGCAACATCTCTTCCACTTGTCTGGCGCAGGATTTCTCGAACTCTTCAAAGATAAATGGCTTCCCTTATCCCCGTCACCACAACTCGTATTGGTGATCACCTTCCGCTGCTGGACCTTCTCAATACCGATGCCCCTTTATCGTGGGTGCGCAATGGTGAAGGCCTTGTGGGATGGGGAGTTCATGCAACAACTACCGTCTCTGGCAAAGACCGCTTTGAAAAAGCGCGCCAGTGGTGGCATCACCAACTAGAAACTTTTGCTGTTGCTAATTCAGTACACGGCAGTGGCACAGGCCCAGTGCTCTTTACCTCCTTCTCATTCGATCGCAATGAAGAGTCAGTCCTTGTTATTCCTAAAGTGATTGTCGGCCAAAAGGGTGCGCAATCATGGATTACCTGGGTTTGCGATACGCCACAGCCTGTTCTTCCTGAATCCCCCGCACAGTATTCACAAGGCAGATTTGCATTCGGTGACGGAAGCATCAGCACTTCCGCCTGGAAAGAGCGCGTAGCAGAAGCAATTAAGCGCGTTGATTCTTCACAAGTAGACAAGGTCGTTCTTGCGCGCGATCTCGTTGCAACATCAACTACAGGTATTCAAACAATTCCTATTTTAAAGAAGCTAGCTGCTGAATATCCATCAACCTGGACATTCGCAGTCGACGGGCTAGTTGGAGCAACCCCTGAACTTCTCTTAAGACTTTCTCGCGGAATGGTTACATCCCGAGTTCTCGCAGGAACAATTCCTAAGACAGGAAATGATGAGAAAGATTTGGCACTTGCCGCATCCCTTGCTCGTTCCTCTAAAGATTTAGAAGAGCACGAGTACGCAGTGCGTTCTGTGGCAGATGCCCTCGAGCCATTCTGTTCATCAACGAACGTTCCTGAATCTCCTTTTGTTCTGCACTTAGCAAATGTTATGCATTTAGCCACTGATGTAACTGGTGCGCTCATTGAATCAAAGCAACGAGTTGATGCCTTCTCGTTGTTGCAGAGTCTTCACCCATCTGCAGCAGTCTGCGGCACACCTCGCAACATCGCCTTCGACATCATTACTGAAGTGGAAGGTATGAACCGTGGACGTTATGCCGGACCTGTGGGTTGGATTGATGCCAGCGGAGATGGCGAACTCGGCATCGCACTTCGCTCTGGTCAGATCACAGATCGCGAGATCAGAATCTTTGCAGGCTGCGGAATCGTTGCCGGCTCTAATCCAGAGAAAGAGTTGGAAGAAAGTAACGCCAAGATGATCGCAATGCGGTCTGCGCTACATTGAATCTACTTGAGAATAAACCTTCTTTAAGAAATCAGCGTTCGCTTCACGATCTGGAGCTGTAATAACCACAACGCTCACACCCTTAATTGGCGCCGCTAATTCGCTCTTCAACTCTGCTTGCGTAGAGATGGTCTTTGCAGGAACTCCAATAGCGCTAGCGATGGCTGCTAAATCTTTGCCATGAGGAGTTCCAAAGACCTCTTCAAATCCTGCGACTCCGCGCTGTGAAAGCGTTGAGAAGATTCCCCCGCCATCGTTATTGATGACCAGTATCTTCAAATTGATATCTTCGTTATGAATTAAGCCAGTTAGATCATGTAAGAAACCAAGGTCACCAAGTACTGCAATGGTCTCTTTACGCTTGGATGCAATACCGAGCGCTGTAGAGATATTGCCATCAATGCCCGCTAACCCACGGTTGGCAAAGGTTTCAACGCCGGTGCGAGCAGATGCAAAACCTTCCAGATCTCTGATTGGCCTTGATGATGAAATAAAGAGCGAAGTTCCGGTCGGAATCGCGGCACCAATCTCACGAGCAATCAGGGCTTCAGACCATTGTGAAATGTCGCTAACCATCTTGGCTGCGCGCTGTGAATATTTCTGCCACTTCTCTGCATACTCAGAGTCAGCTGGCTGCACTTCCACCTTGGGCAGTTGTAGGAATTTCTGGTTTGCCATGCGATCTGAATCCACTGTTGCCATACGTGGGTCAATCACAATCTCTTTCCGTGCCATCTTGATGAGCGCGTTAATTGAGCGAGACAGGGTTGTGCGACCAATGACCACGACGGTATGTGGGGCTAGGTCATCTGCAACCGCGCGAGATGTCAGAAAGACGCTGGCATGTGAAATTGCGCTCTCAAAAGTCAGTGGGTCTTCTGCAATTACCGGCCAGCCAAGCGCGTCTGCAAAATCTCTGACTGCATCTACAGAAAGGCCTCCCCGGTCATGTCCGATGACTAAAACTCCGCGGGTTGATTTTGTATAGAAAGTTCCGGGAGTTTTGCGATCAAAGATTTTGGGCGAAGAAATTGTTAAATCGTTAAGCCAGTTATCGCTCTTATCGCCAATAAGTGGCTCTTCAAATTGAATGTTGAGATGTACCGGACCGCTCTGCAGCGAATTAAGGGGAAGCTCCATCGGATAGACGCTTCCTGAAACATCCGCAAAGTAACGCACGGCTTTTCCAAAGATGCGCGCTTGTTCGGTTGTCTGGTTGGCACCTGTCTTACGTAGAGATGCTGGGCGGTCTGCGGTAAGAACGAGAAGTGGAAGGTTTGTATGTGATGCTTCAAGAACAGCTGGATGGTAATTAGCCACTGCCGTTCCGCTGGTGCAGACGATTGGCACAGGACGTCCTGATGCTTTAGCTATACCGAGTGCAAAGAATGCGGCAGTTCGTTCATCAATACGAACATGAAGTTTGATCAGGCCTTTAACACTCGCCTGGTGAAAAGCGATGGAGAGCGGAGCATTACGAGACCCCGGTGAAATCACTACATCGGTAATCCCAGCTTCAACGATCTGGCGAACAATGACGCGAGCAAGCAGAGTGGATGGATTAATCACAGGAGCTCCGCTGTCTTCATAACGCGATTCTTCCACCATTCGTAGCGCTCAGGCGCCACTTCATATCCGTTGAAGTCAGGCTCAACATCAGTAATTTCAATTTCACCATTCACGATAGGCAGAGATGCGACATCGGCGCCAAGAAGTGAGCCTGTGCCTAAGCCACAATCAAAGTTCATCTCTGGAAATGATGCAGCAAGTTGTAGCCCGTAATTGATTCCTACAGCACTTTCTAACGCACTTGATACAACCACAGGCAGCTTGTGGTGTTCAGCTAATTGATGTGCACGTGCAATTCCACCAAGTGGTTGAACCTTAAGCATCACAAAATCCGCGGCACCGCTGAGATCAATGTCAAAGGGATCTTTTGCTTTGCGAAGAACTTCATCAACAGCAATCTTGAGAGGGATACGGATACTGGACTTTAACTCACATAGCTCTTCCAGAGTTGCACATGGTTGCTCAACATATTCAAATGGACCAACTTCTTCATAGAAGGCGTAGAGATTGGTGAGGGCATCTTTAACGCTCCAGAGTCCGTTGACATCAATACGAATTTTGATTTCTCGACCAAGAGAGCGAATCTGTGCCAGACGCACAATGTCTTCACCTAAGTTATCTCCGACCTTGACCTTAAATGTTTTGACGCCTTGATATGTCTCTATGAGTGACTTAATAACGCTCTTATCGTTTGTTGCTGGAATGGTTCCATTTACTCTTACAGAGCTGCGATAGAGCTTTGGGCGAGGCTTGGTAGCAGCCTCTATTGCGCACATCAGCCAAGGTGCGCACTCTTGATAGTCATACTCAAGAAATGGTGAGAATTCGCCCCACCCGTATTCGCCTTGAAAGAGCGCTACTTCACGAACGGTAATGCCACGAAAATTTGTCTTAGTAGGCAGCGCAATGACGCGCATACTTTCGAGCAGAGAGAGATCCATGTAATTAGGGGCGTCGCGGAAACTTTCCGAAATCAGGTTTGCGCTTTTCCTTGTAAGCATCGCGACCTTCTTGGCCTTCCTCGCTTAAGTAGAAGAGAAGGGTGGCATCCCCTGCGAGCTGCTGAATTCCGGCAAGGCCATCATCTGCTGCATTCATAGAAGCCTTGAGTAGGCGAAGGGCCATTGGAGAGTTCTGCAACATCTCGCGGCACCATGAAACTGTCTCTGCCTCTAACTCTTTAAGAGGTACGACAGTGTTAACAAGTCCCATTGAGAGAGCTTCTTGCGCATCATATTGACGCGTTAAGAACCAGATTTCACGAGCCTTCTTCTGGCCAACACTTGCGGCAAGTAGTCCTGAACCATATCCACCATCAAATGAACCAACCATTGGTCCGGTCTGACCAAACTTTGCATTCTCGGCAGCAATCGAAAGATCGCAGACAACGTGAAGAACATGTCCTCCACCAATAGCCCAACCTGCAATCATCGCAACAACTGGTTTTGGTGTGCGACGAATTTGAACTTGCAGGTCTAGAACATTGAGGCGACCAACGCCTTGCTGTGAAAGCGTGTCATCTCCGAGGTAACCATCATCACCGCGAACGCTGATATCGCCGCCTGAGCAGAATGCTTCATCGCCTTGGCCAGTCAAGATAATGACGCCAACTTCTGCGTTATCGCGCGCTAAATCAAAGGCAGCTTTTAATTCAATAATTGTTTGTGGACGAAATGCATTTCGTACCTCTGGGCGATTAATCGTGATCTTTGCAATGCCGTCACCGATTTCATATTTGATGTCAGTAAAGGACTGCCCACCCGGACCGGTCACCCATGTAGGGATGGTTCGGTCACCAAAATCACGCTTTATCGGCTTGCTCACGATTCCTCCAATTGGTCTACGAGCGATAGCCTACGCGGGCAATGGAGCAGAACGCACAACGAGAACTTCGCGAAGTCAGTCCCGAATGGACGCTCAGCGAATTGATGGCTCGTATCGCTAAGGCCTTGGTCTCTGATGGACCAGCCCTGGCCTTCGCCTCCACATCATTTACCAACGTCCCTCCAAGAATCAGCATCGTGGTCAAGACCACAGGTAGCTCGGGAGTAGCGAAAGAAGTTGGGCTATCTAGCGCAGCGTTACTTACATCAGCGAAGGCCTCACATAAATTTCTTGGAGCAGAGTTTGGAAATACCTGGTCGCTCTTACTGCCGCTGACTCATATTGCAGGCATCAATGTTCTTATTCGTTCTCTTGAGCTAGGCACTGAACCAATTGATCTTCGCAATTACGACGGTGAATATCCACACGCAGATTTCACTGCAATTGTTCCTACGCAACTATTTCGTGCGCTCAATGGCGATGATCGATTGCTCAGCCATTTACAGGCTGCCAAAGCTGTACTTGTAGGTGGGGCAGCTCTTGCACCTGAAGTACAAATGCAGGCAACGGCGGCGCAGATAAATGTCATCACGTCATACGGCTCCTCTGAAACTGCTGGCGGCTGTGTGTACAACGGAACGCCACTTGATGGTGTAGAAGTTTCGATTACCCCTGAAAAGAAGATTGCTCTGAAAGGTGCGGTACTAGCAACAACTTATTTAGGTGCGCAGACGCTCTGGGATACAAGTTTCCAAGGCGGTTGGTTGATTACAAGCGATAGCGGTCGTATTGAGAATGAAAAGTTGATTGTTGAAGGTCGGGTTGATGATGTGATTATCTCTGGCGGCGAAAACATTTCTCTGTCAGCAATTGAAGGTTCACTCCATGCCCACTTCCCACACAAATCTTTTGCAGCTTTTGCGATTAAGGATCCACAATGGGGCGATGCGCTGCATGTGGCAGTTGCCGGTGATGGCTTCCCTTCAGAGAACGAGCTAAACGATTATCTGGTTGAGAAATTTGGTGCACCTTCCAAACCAAAGGGATACCTTTATCTGCCTGAACTACCTCTTATCGGTATCGGTAAGGTAGATCGAAAGAAGTTACAAGAACTATTAATGGAGGCGCCAAATTAATATTTGGATTCAAGGTGCCCGCCCGCGCACACTTCCAGCTGCGATTGGACCTGTTCTTGTTGCAACAGTTCTGGCAGGTAGCGCATGGCGCCCGTTGCAAGCCTTCCTTGCGTTGATTGTCGCTCTTGCTCTGCAAATCGCAGTGAATTACTCCAATGATTACTCTGATGGAATCCGCGGAACAGATGATGTTCGCGTTGGACCAATTCGCCTCACTGCATCTGGTTTAGCTTCGGCTAAAGCGGTAAAGCGTGCAGCGTTTATCTCATTTGCTGTTGCCTGTGTAGCAGGGCTAGCGCTGGCAGCGACTTCTTCCTGGTGGATCTTGATAGTCGGAGTGATTTCAGTTCTAGCTGCTTGGGGATATACCGGAGGCCATGCCCCTTACGGATATTTAGGCTTTGGTGAACTCTCTGTCTTTACCTTCTTTGGAGTTGTTGCAACGGTAGGTACTTACTACGTGCAAACTCTTGAATTCTCAGCTGCAGCTTTTGCGGCATCAGTATCAATGGGTTCCCTTTCCTGTGCGCTCTTAGCGATCAATAACATTAGAGATCGAGCTCAAGATGCGCAGGTTGGTAAGAAGACTTTGGCGGTGCGATTGGGAGATGAAAACGCTCGCCGCTTCTTTATCGCACTCTTAGCCTTGCCTTACATCTTCGCCCCACTCACAGGAAATCCGCTAGCTTTTCTCACACTTGCCTCTGCCCCACATGCCCTTGCGATTGCTCGCGAAGTTCGTGCTGGCGCAACTGGTGAAAGTTTGATTCCTTTGCTTGGGAGAACGGGTCAATTGCAACTGCACTTCTCTCTCACATTCGCCATTGCGCTCTCCTTCTAGTCGGTAAGCGAAGTTAAGTAGAAGGTATTAGAATCTCACTATGGTTCGTGCGCTAGTAATTCTCTTGCCCCTGGCACTTACTCTCTACACCTTTGTTGAGTGCGCAATGCGCGATGATTCACAAATCAAGAAGATTCCTAAGTGGGGTTGGCTCTTGGTAATTCTCTTCCTGCAACCAATCGGAGGAATCGTTTACCTAGTAATTGGTCGCGTTCGCCGTCCACGAGGTCCAAAGCCAGGCAAGAAGAGAATTCTTCCGCCTGATGATGATCCTGATTTCTTACGCAGTATCTAATTAATTAGAGCCCTGAATAGGTGTGCTTACCTGTTCCCCAGACATTTACATATACATAGTTAAATAAGAATGTTGAACCTGCAAATATGCAGAGCCATGCCGCGCGACGACCACGCCAACCAACAGTTACACGTGCATGGAGATAAGCAGCGTATGCAACCCAGGTGATAAATGCCCACGTCTCTTTTGGATCCCATCCCCAGTAACGTCCCCAAGCGCTTTCGGCCCAAATAGCGCCAGCGATGACTGAGAAAGTCCAGAGTGGAAAGACAAATGCCACGAGGCGATAAGAAAGTTGATCAAGTACTTCAATAGTTGGCACGCGTTGTAGCCATGCTGGGCGACCACCGCGAGATTCAAGTCGCTCTAGATAGAGATAAGCACCAGCGACGATATTTGCAAAGAGGAAGACGCCACCGGAGATGATTGCTGCAATAACATGAATAACTAACCACGTTGATTTAAGTGCAGGAACAAGTGGGGCGCTATCGCGATAGAGCAAAGTGATGGCAGTTCCTAGAGTCAAAAGCGCAGCAAGAGATACAAATAGCCCTAGCCAACGTAGATCATATTTACGAAGCGCAGCTAAATAGGCGCCAGTAAATGAGAGAGCTCCAGTTATTGAGAACTCATACATATTGCTCCAGGGAACATGCTGATTCGAGATTCCACGGGCAATGACTCCTCCGAAAAGGAGGATAAATCCAAGGGCCATCAAAGTTGTGGCGATGCGCGCAGCTTTCTCAGTGCGCTTGTAATCAAGGGTCTGTACCAACTTACTTCCTGTGGTGGCATCTTTAGATTCAGGAGTGCGCACTGCGAAGGCAGTTTCAAAGGCGTGAGCTACAAAGGAGAGAGCAAAGACAGCCATGGCAGCGTAAATCAGGTTATTGGAGATATAGGCCCACTCTGTCATTGCTACTTACCTTCCTTTACAGCTTGAATAAAGTTATCTATCTCTGTTTCAAGTCCCGGCGCATCATTTTTTGATAAGCCAGCTACTTCAACACCTGTACTTGTCTCGCGAATCCAAATTCTTCTGCGGCGACCATATAAAGATGAAAGTAATCCAAGAACCGCAACAATACCTCCAAGGAGCGCATAGTTCTTTCCGGGATCTTTCACGATCTGCAGATTGACCCAAGGCACAACTGTTTCAAGTGTGATGGAGCCCTCAGGGTAGGTATAAGTCTCACCAGGTTTAACTGAACCTAAGCCAATTTTCTCAAGGGTTTGCGTATCTAAGCGATAGACAGATTGTGGAACGCCTGAATCGAGCCCCATGTCACCCTTCCAAATAGAGAAGAGCAACTTAGGGTCTAAGAGTTCAGGAAAGATTGAGATAGAGCCTTGGCCTTCAAGGCGTTGATTTGTTGGCAGAAAGTTTCCGACAAATCCAACTGGAGGATTTGCATCAGGAACTTTGATTGCGCCAATCGAGCGAAGGTTTCCATCTTGTGGCAGGAATGGCACTGGACCTTGTAGCGCAACGTTGCCTTGCAAATCTCGCACAGTAACAACTGGGCTGTAACCATTTGCTTGTAGGTAGACGCGGGAGTTACCAAAAGTCAGCGGCTTATTAACCTTTAATACCTTCTTCTCGCTCTTGTCATTTTCTGTGATTGTTACCCAGGCGGTGTAATCAAGTGCTTGATTTGTTCTAGGGTCGTACTGCGCAGCAAAGCGATCTAACTTAATTTCAAATGGGGATAGCGATTTTTCATTGGTGAGCTTGCCTAGGGCTAACGAGTCATAGGTAGTAGGAACGTTGATGAAGCGTTCTCCGACGTTGATGATTGCTTCACCGCGCATACCAAAGAGCGCGCCAAAGCTAACGCCGACCAGAATGAGAATGAGCGATAAGTGAAAAAGTAGATTTCCCGTCTCGCGCAGATAACCCTTTTCAGCGGAGAGCGAATTGCCTTCTCGCCTGACGCGGAAGCGATTCTTACTAAACCAAGCATCGGCGCGATCTAAGGCGCCAGCAGAAGTTGCAAACTCTTGGTGAAATTCCAAGCGAGATAAGTTACGTGGAGTTGCGGGTGGTTGTGCGCGCATCGCTTTGTAATGCTCGACGCTACGCGGTAGAACACAACCAGCCAAGGAGATAAAGAGAAGTATGTAGATAGCGCTAAACCAAGGAGACCCATAGACATCAAAGAGATAGAAGCGGTCATACCAGCGAGCCTCGCTGGGACTGTTGATATAGAAATCACGCACAGCAATGGGGTTGGTGATTCTCTGTGGGATTAAAGAGCCAGGGATTGCAGCAATTCCTAAGAGCATCAAGAGAATGAGCGCAGTGCGCATACTTGTTAATTGACGCCAGCCATATCGCAGCAGCGCAATAAATCCGATTTCTGGAACTTCTACCTTCTGGCTCATTAGATCACCGGCACAAAATCTGAAATCCAGGAACGCATCTCAATCATCAAATCAGTCCAGAGACCAGTCAGTTGCAAGATTCCAATGATGATCAAGAAGACTCCACCGACTTTAGAAACTACGCCGCCGCTCTTCAGCGCGACCTTGCGAATCTTCTCTGACTTATCGAGAAAGAGGCCGGTCGCAATAAATGGCGCACCTAAGCCGATGCAATAACCTAAAGAGAGAATCGATCCGCGCACTGCACTGGATTCTTGAAAAGCTAGCGCCTGCACACTTGCAAGTGCCGGTCCAATACATGGCGTCCAACCAACTCCAAAGAGGAAACCAAGCAGTGGTGCACCGATGAGCCCACCAGTAGTTGAAATCCGTGGCTTAATCGTTGGCATCAGTGGAAAAGCTCCAATGAAGATAACGCCCATCAAAATTGTCAGAGCACCCAATACTCGTGTGATGCTCTCTTCGTTGGTTGCAATTCGCGAACCAAGTTCACCGAAGAGCGCGCCATAAGAGATAAAGAGCGCGCTAAATCCTGCAACGAAGAGAAGCGAGCCAAGGAAGACTCTTCCACGCGCTTGTGAAAAGCCGGCTGCAAATGAGAGATATCCAGGAACTAAGGGCAGAACGCATGGAGATACAAATGAGATAACTCCGGCAAGAACTGCGATGGGGAAGGCGGTAAGTAAGAAGCCATCTAGAAGATGGTTGACTACGAAATCTCTCATTCCGCACTCACATCCTCAATAAGTTTGGTGAGCGAGGCAACGGTGACAGCCCCTGAAACTCGCGCTGCAACGCCGCCGTTGCGATCAATGACTAGAGTCGTTGGAATTGCATTTGCTGGCAGCGACTTGCTAAAGCCCACCAGAATTGAATCATCAATGAGCGTTGGGTAAGGGATTCCACGGTTGCGCGCAAATGCCTCAGCGTTGACGGGGTTATCACGCGTCAATATTCCAATGAAAGCAACATCGGTGTACTTCTTAGCTAACGCAGAAAGAGCTGGTTCTTCTGCGCGACATGGTGAACACCATGATGCCCACACATTGACAACTGCGACCTGTCCCCCAGCAAATGAATAGTTTTCACCGCTTAACGTCATACCTGAAATTGCAGGCGCTTTCTGGCGAGAACCTTCTTTGATGGTTGTGACTGCGCCACTGCCGGCGATAAAGCTCTCTTCTGCTTGTGAAGTACCACTTGTTCCACATCCAGTCAGCACAAGAGCTGAAATCAGAATGGGCAGATATCTCTTCATCTTATTTATTCGGTAACAAATGTTTTGCGGGTTCTAGATATGAAGTTCCAGAAATCATGCCGTCGTTATCAAAATGAATTCCGGTAACGGAGGCCAAGGTGCACTCACGCTTACGTGGATCATGTAGAAGTTTGCGTCCTTCGACAGCGCTGCGCAGAATCCAGATAGGTAGCTGATGCGAAACTACGATGGCATCTTTTCCTGCAGCAGCTTTCTTGGCATCAAAGATTGCAGCGAGCATTCGAGAAATCTGCTCTTCATATGGTTCACCCCATGATGGCTTCCATGGGTTGTATAGGTGTCGCCAAGAAGAGGGATGTTTTAGAACTCCGCTACCTAGCTCAAATGACTTTCCTTCAAAGATATTTGCAGCTTCAATCAGACGCTCATCAGTATGAATCTTGAGCGAGTGCGCACTTGCAATTGGGGCGGCTGTTTCTTGTGCGCGCTGTAAAGGAGAAACATGGAGCGCGCCAAGATCTAACTCTTTAGACCACTCACCAACAGCCTTCGCCATTTCTTGTCCACGCTGTGACAGTCTCCAGCCAGGCTGACGTCCATAGAGAATTTTTTGCGGATTCTCTACCTCGCCATGGCGAACGACATAAACAGTGGAACTCATAGCGCTAAGCATAAAGCGTCGATAAAGGGCCCTCTTCGCTAGGGTAGTGACATGGCACTCACCTCTCAAAGAGCTGCCTTTTTCGATGTAGATAACACCCTCGTGAGAGGGTCCACACTCTACTTTCTCGGACGAGGTATGTATCAGCGTGGATTTTTCACAAAGGCTGATATCTCTCGATTCGTTGTAGCCAATATTCGCTTTCGCATGACAGGCACAGAGAAAAAAGAGGTTATCGAGAAATTTCAAAATGCCGCTACCGATTTTATTGGCGGCCATGCAGTCGAAGATATTAAGAAGATCGGCGAAGAGATCTACGATGAATTCGTCTCACCTAAAATTTGGCAGGGAACATTCGAAATTGCAAAGTCACATTTAGATAAAGGTGAAGACGTCTGGCTTGTAACTGCCGCTCCACAAGATATGGCAAATATCATTGCGCAACGTCTAGGGCTCACAGGCGCACTTGGCAGCAAAGCACGAATTGAGAATGGCATTTACACCGGTTCATTGGATGGAAAACTTCTTCACGGCGCTGAAAAGGCAATTGCCATTCAAGAGCTAGCAAAGGCCCATGGATTTGAATTGAAAGAGTGCTACTCCTATTCAGATAGCCATAATGACATTCCGCTGCTTCAGGCAGTTGGGCATCCCTGTGCAATTAATCCAGATGCAATCTTGCGAATCCGCGCACTTGCTGAAGGTTGGCCAATTCACGACTTCCGTCGTGCACGTTTTCTCAATCGATTGCTAGGGCCGATGGTCAGCCGCTTTGCCGCAATTGCTGCCTGGCTTACTCCTAGAAAGCGCTAACTCTTACACCTCAATTAGCGCCCACACCCAACTAACGGCTATCGTTGGCAGGTTATGGAAATTCGCTCTTATGCAGATTATTTACGCGCACTCGATGATGCCGCGCTTATTTCCATGTTTACTCACAGGCCCGATCTAGTAACCCCCGTACCGCCAGATGTCGCCAGTTTGGCGGTTCGCGCATCGTCTGCACCCAGCTTGGCCCGCGCAGTTGATGCGCTCAACAAGTGGCAGCTGCAAATACTTGAAGTCTGTGCGATTTTAGATGAACCCTTTACCGAAAAAGAAGTCACTGCGCTCACCGAAAAGTCAGCGCTCTTTATTCTTCCTGGCTTGATTGAACGTGGCTTGTTATATGTAGATAAAGATGGAATGCGCACTCCCACAAATCTCAAAGAGGTATTAGGAAATGAGATCGCTGGGCTTGGGCCGGCATCTATGGCGAAGTTAAAGTTAAAGAAGCTAGATGAAGCTCCTGCTGCAGCCAAGAAAGTTCTTGAAGCAATGGTCTGGGGTCCTCCACGCGGGACAATTACAGATATCAAGAAACCATCAGCGGGTGTGGCTTGGCTACTTGAAGAAGGTTTCCTTGTTCCATTCAATCAACAGACTGTGGTCTTACCTCGTGAAGTTGCCATCTATCTGCGTGGCAACAAGGTGCATCGCCAACTCGAAGTTGCGCAACCTGCAATCACATCTAGTAAGCGTGATGAACGAAGTGTGCAGTTAGCAGCAATTGCCAACATCACAACCTTCCTCCGCTGGACTGAAGAAGTTCTTAACTACTGGGCGCAAGAGCCAGCCAGCGCTCTTCGTTCCGGAGGTCTCGGTGTCCGCGAATTAAAAGAGCTCTCACTGCATTTAGGTGTTGATGAAGTATGCGCTGCCTTTATTGCAGAAGTTGCATATGTCGCTGGACTTCTGACCATCGAAGCAGATGACAAGATACTTCCGACAACACAATTTGATATCTGGTTGATGCAGAGCGCCTCTGCTCGTTGGCAAGCGCTGACATCTGCCTGGTTAATCTCTTCACGTCTTCCTGGGTTAGTTGGAAAAGAGGGAAGTAAGAACGTCGCACCACTGGGCCCTGAACTCGATCGTGCTAGCGCTGCCAGCACCAGAAGGCTGGTACTTAACCTGCTCAATGAGAACAGGGGCGTGGCAGTAGATGCGCAATCACTTTACGAAGCAGCGCTCTGGCTTTCTCCAAGTAAGCGTTCCGGTGGGCTTCAGAAGGATTATCTGCTTTGGAACATTCGTGAATGTGAATGGCTAGGAATCACTGGCCAAGGTGTAATTTCTCAATACGGAATTGATTTTCTTGATGGTGCAGATTGTTCAGCAATCGATAGCGACCTACCTAAAGCGGTAGATCACATCTTGATTCAAAGTGATAACACAGCAATCGCTCCAGGGCCGCTCGAACATGAAGTTGCACAAGAGCTCGCTCTCATTGCAGATGTTGAATCTCGCGGTGGTGCGACGGTCTTTAGATTCTCTGAAGGTTCTATCCGCCGCGGGCTAGATCATGGGCGCACTGGTGATGAGATTGCCAAGTTCTTAGCGAAAACTTCTAAGACTCCAATGCCACAACCTTTGGAATATTTGATTGCAGATGTTGCAAAGAAGCATGGCAAATTGCGCGTTGGAAATACCGCATCTTTTATTCGCTGCGAAGATCCGGCGCTGATTGCCCAAATCATCGGTGATAAGCGCCTTGAAATCTTGGGTCTTCGTCGCATCGCACCAGAAGTTCTCATCTCAACTTTTGATGCAGCAGAGGCGATGCATATTCTTCGTAGCTACGGATATCTTCCAGCTGGCGAAGATGCCAAGGGGCTCTTACTCAGTGGTCCGCGCGTGCTGCGCGCTCAAGGAAGAGCTCGTCCGCCCAGAATTATTGGTGAGTATGAAAAACCTGATGAACTGTTGATTCAGAACGCGCTGCGAGCGCTACGTACAGGTGAAAAATCTAGTCGCAAGCAGAGCACCATGCGCAATATTGCAACCGAAGCTCTTGGCTCTCTTCCGCGCACGACAGCAAATGAGACTCTCGAGCTGCTCAGTGATTACCTACAAAATCAGCCGAATAAATCATTATCCATTGGATATGCCGATAACAATGGCTTGGTATCGCATCGCATCATTGATCCGCTGAAGTTATCTGCAGGTTCACTCCTTGCGCGCGACCATGCAACAGGTGAAGTGCAGACCTTTAGAATCGCGCGAATTACAGGGGTGGCAGCGTTATGACGAGCGAGAAATCCACCGAATACGGCAGACTTGAGCCTATGTTGGCAGCCCTCGAAGCGTTGGTTCGTTGCGAATCACCTAGTGAAGATTTAGAGGCCTGCACTGAAGTTGTTCGATTAGCGAGCGATATCGCAACTCGCGTCTTAGGTGTTCCTGCGCAGATAAAAACTATTGAAGGTCGCCCGGTCTTCTGGTGGGGATCTGAAAAACCAGAAGTACTCGTGCTTGCTCACCTCGACACAGTCTGGCCGCATGGATCATTTCAACCAGTATGGGATATTCAAGGAGATGTTCTCCGTGGCCCCGGAACATTCGATATGAAAGCTGGATTTATTCAAGCTCTCTATGCGCTCAAAGGAATTGAAGGGCCAGTTGCACTCGTTGCAACTACAGATGAAGAGACCGGTAGCCGCGCATCAAAGGCGCTGATTCAAGAACTTTCGGCAAGTGCAAAGGCAGTCCTCGTTTTAGAGGCATCACTTAATGGCAAGGTAAAGACTGGTCGTAAGGGAACTGCGATGTACCAAATCAAGGTAATTGGTCTGGCATCTCATGCCGGCCTTGATCCCGAGAAAGGTGTCAACGCCACAACAGAGATTGCTCATGCAATTTTGGCGCTCGGTAAATTAGAGAACTCTGAGCACGGAACAACTGTTGTGCCAACCCTTCTACGCTCAGGAAATACCACCAACACTGTTCCTGATCTTGCAGTATTAGATATTGATGCTCGCTCATTTTCTCAAGCTGAACTCGAACGCATTGATCGCGAAATCAAAGCACTTAAAGCGGTAAATCCTGTGGCGCGACTTGAAATCACTGGCGGTCTCAATCGACCACCACTGCAGCCCTCATCAACGAAGGCGTTATATGAGCGCGCTGAAAAGGTTGCTGCAGCAATTGGCATGAAGCCACTTGGGTGTGCAGAAGTTGGTGGAGCAAGCGATGGAAACTTTGCTGCGGCAGCGGGTGCGCAAGTACTCGATGGACTTGGCGCAGTTGGTGGCGGTGCACATGCTCCATCCGAATGGGTGAGTATCTCTTCTATGCAAGTACGCAGCGATTTTCTGCACGCGTTGATTAAGGATCTCCTCTCATGACCGATGGACCACTAATCGTCCAAAGCGATAAAACACTTCTCCTTGATGTTGATCACGTTCTTTCAACTGAATGCCGTCGCGCTATTGCGCCCTTTGCTGAACTAGAAAGATCACCTGAACATATCCATACCTACCGCCTTACCAACCTCGGTTTATGGAATGCCCGCGCTGCCGGACATGATGCAGAGCAGGTTATTGACACACTTATTAAATATTCACGATATGCAGTTCCTCATTCACTGCTCGTTGATGTTGCAGAGACAATGTCGCGTTACGGCAGATTGCGCCTTGAAGCAGATCCAGTACATGGCCTCATCCTTGTCACCACAGATACCGGAGTTCTCGAAGAAGTTATTCGCGCTAAGAAGATTGCGCCTCTGCTTGGTGTGCGCATTGATAAAGAGACGATTGCTGTTCATCCCAGCCAGCGCGGGCAGATTAAGCAATCACTTCTTCGCTTAGGTTGGCCTGCAGAAGATTTCGCTGGCTACGTCGATGGGCAAGCGCACGAGATTGCGCTTAAAGAAGATGGCTGGAAGATTCGTCAATACCAAGAACATGCAGCTGAAGGATTTTGGCATGGCGGATCCGGTGTAGTCGTTCTTCCATGTGGCGCAGGTAAGACAATTGTTGGAGCTGCAGCGATGGCTCATGTCAAAGCAACAACTTTGATTTTGGTAACAAATACGATTGCAGCGCGCCAATGGCGTGAAGAGCTACTTAAGCGCACAACGCTCAATGAAGATGAAATTGGCGAATATTCAGGTGCGAAGAAAGAGATTCGCCCAGTCACTATTGCGACCTATCAGGTGATGACTAAGAAGAAGAATGGCGTCTATGCCCACCTTGACCTCTTCGATACCCACGACTGGGGTTTGATTATTTACGATGAAGTTCATTTATTGCCAGCGCCGATTTTTCGCTTTACGGCAGATATTCAATCGCGCCGTCGCTTAGGGCTAACCGCCACTTTGGTCCGCGAAGATGGCATGGAAGGTGAAGTATTTTCACTTATCGGCCCCAAGCGTTTTGATGTGCCTTGGAAAGAGATTGAAGCGCAGGGATATATCGCTCCCGCTGAATGTATTGAAGTTCGCGTGAATCTGACTGAAGCAGAGCGACTTTCATACGCAACTGCTGAGCCAGAAGAACGTTACAGATACTGCGCAACCACGCGCACCAAGCGCAATGTTGTTGAAGAGCTAGTTGCTCATCATGCTGGCGAGCAAATACTTGTTATTGGTCAATACATTGATCAACTAGATGATTTATCTGAAACTTTAGGTGTACCGCTGATTAAGGGCGATACGCCACAAAAGGAACGTGAGCGACTCTTTGCAGCATTTAGAACCGGTGAAGTGACCTGCCTCGTTGTATCTAAGGTTGCTAACTTCTCTGTAGACCTGCCTGAAGCCACTATCGCTATTCAGGTATCTGGCGCATTTGGATCACGCCAAGAAGAGGCGCAACGACTTGGGCGAATCTTGCGACCTAAATCAGATGGGCGAGGTGCAAAGTTTTACTCTGTTGTCTCTCGCGACACCATCGATCAAGACTTTGCCCAGAATAGACAGCGCTTTCTAGCAGAGCAGGGATATTCGTATCGGATTATTGATGCCGACGATGTTTTTCAAGGGAAGTTCTAAAGCGTTCTGGATCTACCTTAAAGAAGTCATGGTGTTCACCATTGATATGAATTACCGGAACTTCGTGGCCATATAACTTCTCTAACTCAGGGCTTCCATCGATATAAATCACGTCGATTGTGAAGTTGAGTTCTGCGCGCATTCCTTCAAGAGTATTCACAGCGTTTTCGCAGAGATGGCAGCCGTGGCGAGAGTAAACGGTAACCATGACTGCATTCTCTCACCCTGATAGCGTTGCCCGCTATGAGGAGCCCATTGCTGCGAAAAGGTGGGCTCTTTCTCGCTCTCTCACTTCTCTTTACAACTCTTCTGTCCGCGCCAACACAAGCGCTCTCTAATTTCAAAGTTGCCCCTTCAACGGTCTGGGGACATACCTATGCAGGTAAGGCTGTTGGAAATCCAACAACTACCCCACCAAAAGTTTTCAATCTTGAAGCGAAATCAAAGTTTGTAGTTAATTACAAGAACTTTCCAGATTGGGCCAAGAAAGATTTTCAATCAGCGGTCGATATCTGGGCAGCGAATTTTGCATCTGCAGCTCCTGTCACGATTGATGCATCGTGGGGACGTGCGCCATCGTGGGGAGTTTTAGGTAGCGCGCGACCTGGAAACTATTACTCAGGTTTTGATGGCGCACCTGATCAGAGCCTCTGGTATCCCTCGGCACTAGCTAATGCACTCGCAGGTAAAGATCTTGAACCAAATAATCCAGATATGGTGATTCAGATTAACTCGCTAGCCAATTGGAATACTCGAAACGATGGAACTCCCAGCGCTACTGAATATGACTTGCCCTCTGTCTTCTTACATGAAATGGCCCACGGCTTAGGTTTTCTCTCAACAGATTCCTACGATTCTTTCTTCGGTTACGGAACCATCGAACAACCAACTCCATATGCCGCCTACGCGCAGTTACCTGATGGTCGTCGTCTATCAGATCTGCCATCTCCATCTATTGAACTTGGTAAAGCGCTCACCTCTACGTTGGTCTGGACAGGGCAGTTCGGAAACGCTGCCAATGGCGGCGAGAAAATCATTCTCTACACCCCCGCCCGCTATGAAGATGGCTCTTCAGTAAGCCATATCGATGAAGAGACCTATAAAGATCTGGGTGCAAATTCGATTATGACTCCAAACCTTGATGCGGGTGAAGTCTTTCGCGAACCTGGTTCGTTATTGCTGGCGATGATTGAAGACTTGCGTCGTAAGCCACCTGTAGGTGTGGCAGTAGGTATTCCACTTCCAGTCAGAAATGCGACTGCGCTCATTGCAGATAGTTCGGCAATTATCACCTTCGATGCTCCGGCTAATGCACGTAGCGCACAGGTAACTAGTTATTCAGTACGTAACCTGACTACCAATCAAGTAAAGAGCTCAACAGAGTCTCCTGTGATATTTACTGGGTTAAAGAACGGCACAAGTTACAGTTTTAGCATCGTTGCATCCAATACAAATGGCACCTCCGATGCGGTGATAACAGCGCCGATGGTTCCGCAGGCTGGTTGGAAACGCTTCGTCATCGATCAAAATTCAGATGGTCGCCGTATTTCAAGTACCAACTTCAATGGAAAGCCACTTGTGGCATATACCGATAGCAAGAGTGGAGTTCTGAGGCTTGCATCATGGGATGGCAAAATCTGGCGTAAAGCAACTGTAGATGGCGCAGGCGGATCAGGAGAACGTACAAGATTTAAGATCACCAGCCCCGTCTCGCTCTGCGTCAATGGTTCGGGTACCAAGCAGTTGCTACATATCTTCTACTCTGACAGCGATGATCGCGATCTACGTTATGCCACATACGATGGCAAGAAGTTCACCCATGAAGTCGTTGATGGAAATGGCCCTCAGGTAAATGACTATAAAGATCCTGTCCGAGTGCGCACCGGGAGCGATGTCAGCATCTCAAGCGCGTGCGTTGCAACTGCTGGTGGAGTACAAGTCTTCTATCGTGATGAGAGCCAAGGAATTCTGCTCGGTGCAACAAAGGTAAAGGGCGCAACCAAGTGGAGCTATGAACTAGTCGATGGCGATCGCAAGACTGATGGTCGAACCATGGGAGATGTTGGCTTCCACCTTAAAGCTCTCTTTGATGGCAAGAGAACTTACGTCGTCTACGACTCAGTGCTCACCATCAATCAGAAGAAGCAGCCAACATCTGGAGAAATTCGCGTTGCATCCCGCGTCACTCTTTCAGGATCTGCCTGGAGTTATTACAACATTGATACATCTGGCAGCGCTGTACCCATGACGGGCTTTGATGTAGCCATCGCCAAGACGCTCACGGGAGTTCAAGCAACCTGGTTAACCTCGGTGCCAACTTCACCAACTACGCCAAGCAAAATCCGTTGGAGCCCACTACAGACAACTGCGCTGCAGAACTCTGTGAGTACTGAACTTTATGGCGCCCCAGGTAAGTTTCTCAATACCGATGGATCTCATATCGCATTCAACTGCCAGCAACGTCTCTGTGTCCTCGATAGCGTTCGCGCAATTCCGACTATCAAATTAGTTACTTCTGAACAGAACCCAGACGGCATAGCTTCGGCCTGGGTTAATGTTAATCGTGTTAAATACTTAATCGCTGGCGTTAAAGGCCAGCTATCAATGTTCCGCTTTCAGTAATTGCAAGAATTAATCAGCGTTATCTTGTTGCTAACCTGAAAATTGAAATAGATTCTCCGCTGCCCTTGGCTAGTCCACAGAGCCCTAACTCCTTGGTGTAAACCAGAGAGATAGGGGCGCTGAGTTGGCTATCTGCATAAGCCCCTGTCATTACACCTTTACTTGTAAAGGTAGTAAGCAAGAGCGTTGGAGTAGTTGGCTTCCAGCTTTTTACACCCTTGATTGCAGAGTTTGAAGAGAGCGCACCATAAGTAGTTCCAGCAGCTGTTAATACCGTCGAGCTTCCAGTTGATGGAATTCGCATCGTCCATGTTGGTCCAAAGGAAGAGTTAAATTTGGTAAAGGCGCTCTCAAGAACTTTTCCAGATTTTACGTATCCCGTTAGAGTCAACGTGGAATCAGCTACCAACCATGATCGCTGCGCCTTGATAGCTGAGCTACGTACAACGCTAGTGACTGCTCCAGCTTTACTAACTTTGACCAAGATTCCATCTCGAGTCCCAGCAAGCTTCTTGCCGCCTAAGGTTTCTGAACTTTCGCCAAAGAGATTTACTGAGCCATCTGGGCTGCGAACTACTGCATTCAGCGCGCTCTTATTGGTGCCGATAAAGAGAGGCTTTGCAAATACTCCAGTGGGGGTTGCCGAGATAAGAAATGGTCGCTCAGCGAGAACTCCAACGAGTGAGATTCCAGAGGAATTTACAGAGAGCGCTGAAACTAAGGCTGGGCTAGTTTGGGGAGAAAGATAAATTGCGAGCGGCTCACCTACTGGAGATAGCTTCCAGATAGTTATCTGATTCATATCAGAGCGCACTTTAGGTAGCTCTTCAGCAGCTACGCCATCGGGATTTTCTGCGGCAATTGCAGCGGTTGCACTTTCAGTAACTGTTACTGCAGCAGATGAACCAGCTAGCCATATATTGCCAGCAGCATCAACGGTTGCTGCAGTAGCGATTTCATCGACTCCAGAATCAATGGTGCGAACCCACTGCTGCACACCTGTTACATCAAGGCCAGTTAAGGCAATATTTGAATTTGTTGAGCCAGTATTTGAGTATGTGACAAGAGTCTTTCCAGTTGCCACTAGCCCTTCAGCATTGACGGCTGATGCGACGATATCTAACTTCTTAACAGCAACTGCTTTAGGGGCTGCGCTTGCAGATGGTGAAAGAAGTGATGCTGCAAGAATAAGGAGAAGAAGTTTTTTCATTACTGAGCAAGTTCTCCTGCGCGCCTTGCAGATGCTGCCATCGCCTTTGCCACAATCTCAGAGATTCCTGCTTCATCAAAGACCGCCAACGCTTCCGCGGTCGCACCCTTCAAGCTAGTGACCTTCTCACGCAGGCGAGCTGGGGAATCTTCTGAACCATCGAGCAGCGCTGCTGCTCCGACAATGGTTTGAATAGTAAGTGTGGTCGCATCTTCGCGGCTAAGACCCATCTCAACTGCGCCATCTACCATCGCTTCAACAAAGCGGAAGAAGTAGGCAGGTCCAGATCCGCTAGTTCCAGTAAGTGCATTCTGCAATTCTTCAGGTATCTCAATCGCTTTACCGGTTGCTGCCAGCAACTTCTCTATGAAAGTTCTCTGAGAATTAGTGACGCCGCTACTGAGTGAATACCCCGCCATTCCTTTACCGATCAAAGTTGGTGTATTTGGCATCACGCGAGCGATGGCTTTATGGCCAGATAGCCCTGTTGCGATTGCAGAGATCGTCTTTCCGGCAAGTAGTGAGATGACGAGTGAGTCAGGCTTTATATGTGGTGCTACTTGTGGCAGAAGCTCTGCTAAGCCTTGTGGCTTTATACCTAGAATCACAACATCGCTCGTTGACAAGGATTGTGCAAGCGGCTCGATAGCGATTGAGTAACGCTCTACAAGTTCAGCGCCGCGTTCTGGGCGCCTTACAACAACGCTAATAGATGTTGGGGCGATACCAGATCGGATGAGAGCTGCAATAAATGCTTCTCCCATGGTTCCGGCACCGATGATGCCAACTTTGATATCGCTTACCTGATTAGCCATAGCGAAAGAGTACGCGTAGGCTCTGCGACTATGTCAGAGATAAAGCCAGGTTTCGCGCGTGACTGGGTCGAATTCACAGATCCCAATGATGAAGAAGAAATCTTTAAGTGCGATTTGACCTGGCTCACCTCTTTCTGGACCTGTATCTACGGCGATGGTTGCAAAGGCGTCTTTAAAGATCGCCCTAACGATGGATGCTGCACCGAAGGTGCGATGTACTCAGATGAGGACGATGAAGAGCGCGTACGTAAGGCAGCTGAATTTCTTACCCCTGAGATGTGGCAATTTTATGAAGAGGCCCGCCCTAAGAAGCCAGGCGGACAACTTCGTATTACAGATTTAGATGAAGATAAAGATCGTAAGACTCGCACCGTTAACGATGCCTGCATCTTCCTTAATCGCAAAGGACACGAAGCACCTGGCTTTACCGGATCATTTGGTTGCGTTCTGCACCACTTAGCGCAGAAGCGCGGTATGCACTTTGTAGATACAAAGCCAGATGTCTGTTGGCAGCTTCCACTTCGCAGAAGTTTTGAAACTCGCGAAGTCGGCGAGCGCGAATATTCAGTAACAGTTATTGGTGAATACGAACGACTTGGTTGGGGCGATGGCGGCGATGACTTTGATTGGTACTGCACTAGCAATACTGATGCGCACGTCGGTAGCGAACCTGTTTATATCTCCAATAAGGCAGAGCTACAGAAGTTGATGGGCGAGGCCGCCTACGCTGTCTTAGCCGAGCACTGTGACCGCCGCGTTCAAGGTATTCGCGATGCGCAGGCGCGCTCACTTCCACTCTTTGTTATCCAACACCCAGCCACTCTCGCAGCCGGCAAATAGTCAGTTCCCTCCCCTAACCTACGTCTATGGCCAAGGTTGAGAAGGATCCCTTCCGTTGCTCTGAATGCGGATGGACATCGCAGAAATGGGTCGGACGTTGTGGCGAATGTCAGGCCTGGGGATCTGTTGAAGAGTTAGCTGCTCCCAAGAAACTTTCTCTCGTTGCAGGTTCTGTGACATCCAGAGCAACTCCAATCGGCGATGTTGATCTTTCCGCAGCGCATGCACGTGCAACTGGGGTCTCTGAACTCGATCGCGTACTTGGTGGCGGTTTAGTTCCTGGCGCTGCCATCTTGCTTGCGGGCGAACCAGGAGTTGGAAAATCAACGCTTCTCTTATCTGTTGCGGCTCAAAGCGCTGCCAAGGGAATTCCTGCACTCTACATTTCAGGTGAAGAGTCTGCATCCCAAGTTCGACTTCGCGCCGAACGCATCAAGGCCGTTGACCCACAACTCTTTCTCGCCTCTGAAACAGATTTAGGTGCAGTAATTGCTCATATCGATGCTGTAAAGCCAGAACTTCTTATTATCGACTCAGTACAGACAATTGGTTCTTCGACAGCTGATGGTTCACCCGGGGGTGTTACCCAGGTGCGCGAGGTTGCAGGTGCACTCATTCGTATCTGTAAAGATCGCGATATCACCTTACTTCTCGTAGGACACGTCACTAAAGATGGATCTATTGCAGGTCCTCGCTTACTTGAACATATCGTTGATGTTGTTCTGCAATTTGAGGGCGAACGCCATTCGCGTCTACGTCTTATCCGCGCAATTAAGAATCGCTTTGGCGCTAGCGATGAGGTCGGTTGCTTTGATTTAAGTGATACCGGTATCGAGAGCGTTCTCGATCCCACTGGGCTATTTACATCGCGCCATGCTGAACCTGTTCCTGGCACATGTGTCACCGTCACTCTCGAAGGACGTCGCCCACTTCTTGCTGAAATCCAAGCGCTGGTAAGCGCCGGACGCGAAAATGACTTCGGAAATGCACGTCGCGTTACCAGTGGACTTGATTCAGCGCGCACCTCAATGACGCTTGCAGTTCTTGAACTCCGCGCTCATGTGCGCGTTGGTGGTCGCGATGTATATGCCGCAACTGTGGGTGGAATGAAGATGTCAGAACCTGCTGCAGATTTAGCCTTGGCGCTAGCGGTTGCATCTGCTGCAAAAGGCTTGGCGCTACCTGCAGATTTAGTTGCGATTGGTGAAGTCGGTCTTGCCGGTGAAATCCGTAAAGTCAGCGGTGTATCTAGGCGTTTAGCTGAGGCCTATCGACTTGGATTTAAGCGCGCACTTGTTCCTACTGGATCAGATGTCACCATCGCAGGCATGGAGATCGTTGAAGTCTCGCGCCTTGATCAAGCGCTGCAACGCGTCAAAATCACTGGTGACTAATGTTTGAGAAAGAGATCACCTCCTGGTTTAAGAAGAATAAACGTGATCTGCCCTGGCGCAAGACTGATGCCTGGGGAGTTCTAGTCTCAGAATTTATGTTGCAACAAACTCCAGTTAACCGCGTTCTGCCTGTCTATGAAGCGTGGATGAAACGTTGGCCCACCGCTGCATCCCTTGCAAAGGCAACTCCTGCGGAGGTCATCACTGCATGGGGTCGGCTTGGATACCCGCGACGTGCTTTACGGCTGCATGAATGCGCCAAAGAGATTACTCATAACTTCAAGGGAAAGATTCCGGAAAGTCAGGCCGAACTTCGCGCACTTCCTGGCATCGGCGAATACACAGCGGCTGCAATTACAGCCTTTGCCTTTGAGAAACGTTCACTAGTTCTCGATATCAATATTCGCAGACTCTTCGCACGGCTCTTTGATGGAGTTGAAACTCCTACACAAACTGCAACGAAGGTTGAAAAATCTCGCTATGAAGAGTTGATTCCCAAGAAAGATCCGCATTTGTGGGCTGCTGCCACTATGGAACTTGGCGCAGTTATCTGCACATCGCAATCGCCTAAATGTGGAGCCTGCCCAGTTGCACAGGTCTGCACCTGGCGAAGTTTGGACTATCCAAAGTCTGATGTAGTTAAGCGGCGACAGAGCTGGCACGGCACCGATCGCCAATGCCGTGGCACCATTGTTCAAGCACTTCGAGAAAATGAAGTTCTGACAAAGGGCCAGATAACCCAGCTGTGGGATGTGCCATCGCAACTAGAGAAAGCGCTACTTACCTTGCTCGATGATGGCCTCATCGAATCTCGTGGCAAGAATAAGTTCTCACTTCCACGCTAGCGAGATAGAGTTAACGTTGTGAGCCACATATCTGCGTTGCAATCACTGCTCGGCGCAGCTGCACATCTGATTACAGATCCTGACATCACCGTCTCTTATTCGCGCGACCAGGCTCCCTTTGCTCAATCAGCTCCACCACTTGCTGTCTTACTTGCCCGAAGTGCAGACCAGATTTCAACAACGTTGCGCTATGCCAACGAACATAAAATTCCCGTTGTTACGCGGGGCGCTGGTAGCGGCCTAGCGGGAGGTGCTAACTCAAGCGCTGATTCAATAGTGATCTCACTTGAGAAGATGAACCAGATTATTTCGATTGATGCAGAGAATCAGATTGCTCGTGTGCAAGCTGGTGTTATCAATCTTGATTTAGATACCAAAGTAAAAGATTTAGGTCTTGCCTACCTGCCAGATCCTGCAAGCCGCGATTGGTCAACGCTCGGCGGAAACGCTGCCACCAACGCTGGCGGAATGTGCTGTGTTAAGTATGGAGTCACCTCATCTCATGTGCGTGCAGCCCAAGTAGTTCTAGCTAGCGGTGAAATCATTGAACTCGGAAAAGCTACAAAGAAGTCGGTAACAACCTATGACTTACTCCATCTCTTTATCGGCTCTGAAGGAACGCTGGGCATCATTACTGAGCTCACTCTCAATTTAGAGATTCGCCCACAATCCCCCGCAACGCTGATTGCAACCTTTCCAAGCGTTGCCAAGGCTGCTGCAGCATCTGCTCAATTGCTGCGCTTTAAACCCTCGATGCTCGAGATCGTTGATCAGACAACGCTAAAGGCTGTTGAAGCTTGGCACCCATTGGGATTTGAAATTGCAGGTTCAGTTCTGATTATGCAGCTTGATGAGAACTTACATCGCTGCCAAGAAGCGCTCGATGCATGTAAGAACTTTGATTTGATTGATGGAGTCTTCTCTGAAGATCCTGCCGATACCGCTGATTTGATTCGCGTGCGCAAGATGGCTTATCCGGCTCTCGAACGAATGGGTGCAACACTGCTTGATGATGTGGCGCTTCCTATAACCAAGATTGCAGAGTTTGTAGAAAAAGTTGAAGCGCTTAGCGCTAGTAGCGGCCTGACTATTGGCATCTTTGGCCATGCTGGCGATGGCAATATGCATCCCACAATCGTTCACGAACATGGCGATACGGCAGCTGCCGCCCTTGCCCAGAAGGTCTTTGGCGAGATAGTTGCTATCGCCCAAGCACTTGGCGGTACTGCAAGTGGCGAACATGGAATTGGCTCAATTAAGTCAGCTTTAGTTGCAGATGAAATCTCTCCAACTGTCATGGGCTTACAGCGCAACATCAAGGCCGTCTTTGATCCCAACTCAATCTTGAACCCAGGCAAGAAGTTTCCACTCTGAAATTAAAGTCTTTGGAGCAACACCTAAGCTAAATCGCTAAAGAGCCAATCTTTAGATCTTGATGAAGCCGTTCTTAACTAAATAGTCAGCAGAATCGCGCAACGTAACCTGCACTGGAATAAAGGAGATTCCAAGCACTCTCTTGGCCTTGGCGCCACTGATAGCCATCGGCTTTCCAAGTAGCGGCAAGACAGCCTTGATTTCAGCATCGAAGAGCGAAAGGAATTTAATGAGAGGTGAAGGCGCCTGCGTAGTCTTGACCTTACCCTTTGGATAAATCGACTTGAGAACCTTCGCAATCTGCACAAATGAGTATGTCTCAGAGCTAGCTAGCAATCTCTCACCCTTAGTTGCATCATTTGTTATCGCTGCCACATGCATCAAAGCAACATCTTTTACGTCGACGATTGCAAATCTAATGTCAGGCAACATGGGATCTTTACCCTTAAGAATGCGCTCAACTACTGAAATCGAAGAACCAAAGTTCTTATCGAGAGGCGCACCTAGAACTAGTACTGGATTGATTGTTGTGAGCGCAATCTTTGGCGCGGAGTTCTTTACATAATCCCAAGCTGCTTTCTCTGCCAGCGTCTTTGATTTTGTGTAGGGAACACGTCCAATTGGGTGGCTAACATCGGTCCAGAGAGTTTCATCGTATTCAATTTTTCCTGCAGGAAGATTGCAACCATAAATCGCTGCCATTGAAGAGGTGAGAATTACTCGATGCACACCAGCGTTATGGGCTGCCTTAAGAGCTCTGAGAGTTCCATCTACTGCAGGGCGAATAAGTTCATTCTCATCTTTGGGTGAAGCGATAGGAAAAGGTGATGCAGTATGCATCAAGACATCAACGCCTTTAAGCGCGGCATCCCATCCAGCATCTTTCTCAAGATCTAACTCAACAAAGGTAAGTCGAGAATCTAACTTTGTCTTATCAATTAGATGAGGCAAGACAGCGCCACGAACTTCATCAGATTTCGAAAGGCTTCTTACGGATGCGCGAACAGAATATCCCTGATTGAGTAACTGCAGAGCGATGTGCTTACCGATGTAACCACTGGCACCTGTAAGTAAAACCGTCTTCATGAGTTACCTATTGAGCTGTCTCAGCAAGATCTTCAGGTGAATCTGGTGTTGAAACCTTGGCTGATCCTGCAAAGGTAAAGGTCGCATCTGCGCCTTCGCCTGCTGCATCAACCACAATGATTTCGCCAGCCTTGAGCTCACCGAAGAGAATGCGCTCAGAGAGAGCATCTTCGATTTCACGTTGAATAACGCGACGGAGTGGACGAGCACCAAGTAGTGGGTCGTATCCACGCGCTGCCAAGAGATCCTTTGCAGCCTGTGTGAGTTCGATTCCCATGTCTTTTGCCTTCAAGCGCTCATCGAGATTTGCAATCATGAGGTCGACGATGTGAATGATCTGTTCTCTGGTGAGCTGGTGGAAGACGATGACATCATCGATACGGTTAAGGAATTCAGGGCGGAAGTGGTTCTTGAGTTCGTCCTGAACCTTGCCCTTCATGCGATCGTAATTTGTGAGGTCATCATCTGCGTTAGCAAAGCCAAGTCCAAGGGACTTAGAGAT
The DNA here is from genome assembly GCA_945889195.1 of Bifidobacterium breve. Taxonomy (GTDB): domain Bacteria; phylum Actinomycetota; class Actinomycetes; order Nanopelagicales; family Nanopelagicaceae; genus Planktophila. The sequence goes on along the minus strand of CAMDBB010000006.1, from coordinate 29,276 downwards.
ATCGCGAGTACCGAGGTTGGTAGTCATGATGATGACCGTGTTCTTAAAGTCAACGGTGCGACCTTGTGCATCGGTAAGGCGTCCATCTTCAAGAACTTGAAGAAGTGAGTTGAAGATATCTGGGTGAGCCTTTTCGATCTCATCGAAGAGAACAACTGAGAACGGACGACGACGTACCTTCTCAGTGAGCTGTCCACCTTCGTCATAGCCAACGTATCCCGGAGGTGATCCAAAGAGACGTGATGCTGTGTGGCGCTCTGAGTATTCAGACATATCGAGTTGAATTAAAGCTGATTCATCACCGAAGAGGAATGAAGCGAGTGTGCGTGAAAGTTCTGTCTTACCAACACCGGATGGACCAGCGAAGATAAATGAACCACCAGGGCGCTTTGGATCCTTAAGACCGGCGCGAGTACGGCGGATTGCTTGCGAAAGCGCCTTAATCGCTTGATCTTGACCAATAACGCGGCGATGGAGTTCATCTTCCATACGCAAGAGGCGCGCTGTCTCTTCTTCAGTCAACTTAAATACTGGAATGCCCGTTGATGCTGAAAGTACCTGAGCGATGAGTTCTTCATCAACTTCGGTGACCTTATCGAGATCAGTTGCCTTCCAATTCTTTTCTGCTTCCTGCTTTTCAAGGATAAGAGTCTTCTCTTTATCGCGAAGAGCTGCTGCTCCCTCAAAATCTTGTCCATCAATTGCAGACTCTTTCGCCTTACGAGCTTCAGCGATTTTGTCATCGAATTCGCGAAGTTCTGCAGGCGCTGTCATGCGCTTGATGCGAAGACGTGAACCTGCTTCATCAATAAGGTCGATCGCCTTATCTGGAAGGAAGCGATCTGAAATATAGCGATCTGCCATATTGGCAGCAGCTGCGAGCGCACCATCGGTAATTGATACACGGTGGTGGGTTTCGTAGCGATCGCGCAGACCCTTAAGAATTTCAATGGTGTGAGCAACTGATGGCTCTTTCACCTGGATTGGTTGGAAGCGACGCTCAAGAGCTGCATCCTTTTCAATGTGCTTGCGGTACTCATCAAGAGTTGTTGCACCAATTGTCTGGAGCTCACCACGTGCCAGCATCGGCTTAAGAATGCTGGCAGCATCGATAGCGCCTTCTGCTGCTCCTGCTCCAACGAGCGTGTGAATTTCATCGATGAAGATAATGATGTCTCCACGAGTTTTAATCTCTTTGAGAACTTTCTTCAGGCGCTCTTCAAAGTCACCACGGTAACGAGAGCCAGCAACGAGCGCACCAAGATCAAGTGAGTAGAGCTGCTTATCCTTCAAAGTTTCAGGCACATCGTTCTTAGCAATTGCTTGGGCAAGGCCTTCAACAACTGCAGTCTTACCAACGCCAGGTTCACCGATAAGAACTGGGTTGTTCTTGGTACGGCGAGACAGAATTTGCATCACGCGTTCGATTTCAAGATCGCGACCAATTACTGGGTCGAGCTTTCCTTCGCGCGCTGCTTGTGTGAGGTTACGACCAAATTGATCGAGAACGAGTGAAGTTGATGGAGTTCCTTCAGCTGGTCCACCTTGTGAAACAGCTTCCTTACCCTGGTAACCAGAGAGAAGTTGAATAACTTGCTGGCGAACGCGATTAAGATCGGCGCCTAACTTAACGAGAACTTGTGCGGCAACGCCTTCACCTTCACGGATAAGTCCAAGAAGGATGTGCTCTGTACCGATGTAGTTGTGGCCGAGTTGCAACGCTTCGCGAAGTGAGAGTTCAAGAACTTTCTTTGCACGTGGAGTAAATGGAATATGTCCGCTTGGGGCTTGCTGTCCCTGTCCGATGATCTCTTCAACCTGTGCGCGAACGCCTTCAAGAGAGATGCCGAGTGATTCAAGGCCTTTAGCGGCAACGCCTTCACCTTCATGGATAAGACCAAGGAGGATGTGCTCTGTGCCGATGTAGTTGTGATTGAGCATGCGTGCTTCTTCTTGAGCTAAGACAACGACTCGTCTGGCTCGATCGGTAAAGCGCTCAAACATGGCTAGCTCCTTCTACTTGATCTGCACGTGCTGTGAATCTGTCGTAAGCCTATAACCCAGCGTAGGGAAGTTGCGAGGTGAAGGGCTTGTAGGAGATAGAACCCCAGATATGGGGCTGGTATTCCCGCAGGTGCCCAGATTGTGGGCTACAGGGCGAGGAGCATGCGGGTATTGCCGAGGGTATTGGGCTTCACCGACTCAAGATCCAAGAATTCTGCAGTTCCAGCGTCATATGAGTGCAAGAGCTGGGCATAGACATCAGGTGCAACTGGAGTTCCTTCAATCGCTTCAAATCCATGTTTTCCAAAGAAATCTGTTTGGAAGGTCAGGCAGAAAATTCGTGAGACACCGATTTCGCGAGCACGCTCAATGATGCGTTGCAAAATCTGATGTCCAATTCCTTGCATATGCAAACTTTTTTCAACAGCAACCGTACGAACTTCAGCGAGATCTTCCCAAAGAATGTGGAGCGCTCCGCAACCGATGACCTTTCCATCGAGTTCAGCGACTGTAAATTCTTGAACGCCTTCAAAGAGCGTGACTGTCTCTTTGGCGAGCATCTGTCCAGGTGCTGCATAAGAATCTACAAGTTCGCGGATTGCTTTAACGTCAGAAGTTCGTGCAGGGCGAATAACCAGCATTGTTAATCAGCTTCAGGCTTTACTAGTGGGAAGAGAATTGTTTCGCGAATACCTAAACCAGTAAGGGCCATCAACAAGCGATCAACACCCATTCCCATTCCACCCATTGGCGGCATTCCAAATTCCATAGCGCGTAAGAAATCTTCATCGACCTGCATCGCCTCCAGATCACCCTTCGCGCCAAGCTGTGCTTGTTCAATTAATCGCTCGCGTTGAATGACAGGATCAACTAATTCTGAGTAACCGGTTGCTAGCTCGAAGCCATCAATGTAGAGATCCCATTTCTCAACAACTCCAGGAATATCGCGATGAGCGCGAACAAGTGGAGAGGTATCAACTGGATAGCCCATGACAAAGGTTGGCTCGATTAACTTATCTTGAGCAACGTGCTCAAAGATTTCTTCGGCGAGCTTGCCAGTTACCCACTTTGGGTCAATCTTCATGCCGAGCTTTGTCGCAATCTTCTTGAGATCTTCTATTGAAGTAAGCGCTGTTACTTGCTCTCCAACGCCCTCAGAAATTGCGTCGTACAGCGACATCTCTTTCCAGGTGCCGCCAAGATCTGCCTGACGTCCGTCGTGATGTGTCACAACATGTGAACCGGCTACCGCCAGCGCAGCGTTTTGAATGAGTGAACGAGTGACATCGGCAATCGAACGCCAGTCGCCATAGGCCATATATGACTCAACCATGGCAAACTCTGGTGAGTGTGATGAATCGGCGCCTTCATTTCGGAAGTTACGGTTGATCTCAAATACTCGTTCGATACCGCCGACGACGCATCTCTTAAGGAAGAGCTCTGGCGCGATGCGCATATACAGATCCATGTCATAGGCGTTGCTGAATGTCTTAAAGGGGCGAGCCGCAGCTCCACCATGCATCACCTGCAGCATTGGCGTTTCTACCTCAATAAACTCTTTGTTATTAAAGGTATCGCGCAGTGAACGCATCACAGTCGGACGCATACGCGCGGCGCTGCGCGCCTCTGGGCGGACAATCAAATCAACATAACGCATGCGAACACGAGTCTCTTCAGACATCGGCTTGTGATCATTTGGCAGCGGGCGAAGCGACTTTGAAGCAAGCGCCCAAGAAGTTGCCAAAATTGAAAGTTCGCCGCGCTTTGAGGTAGTGATTTCACCGGTTACAGAGACGATGTCACCTAAGTCAATATCTGACTTCCAGGCATCGAGTGAATCTTGTCCTACCTTGTCGAGCGATAACATCGCTTGTAGCTCTGTGCCATCGCCTTCACGTAGCGTTGCAAAACAGAGTTTGCCGGTATCGCGCTTAAAGATGATTCGGCCAGTAAGGCTTTCGGTATCCCCTGTTGCGATATCGACCTCAAGATTTACATACTTATCGCGGATCTCTTTCAGCGATTTAGTGCGCGCTACTGCGACTGGATATGGCTCAATTCCACGCTCAATAAGGTTGGCGCGCTTCTCGCGACGAATCCGAAGTTGCTCGGGTAGGTCATCTTCAGGCGCAGGCGTGTTCTCAGCTGTCATAGTGCGCTGAGTCTACCCCTGTGCGACTACGCGATGTTCTTTTCGTGTATCAGTCGAAGTCCAATTAGCGTCAAATCTGGCTCATGTTCATCAATAGTTTCGGCCACGCCAATGATCAGCGGTGCAAGACCACCTGTTGCAATCACTGTGGGGGTTCCTTCATAGCTCTGCGCTAATTCATCGATGATGCGCTCAACTAATCCATCAACTTGGCCAGCAAATCCAAAGATAGTTCCAGATTGCAGAGCTTCAACAGTGTTCTTACCAATGACGTTCTTAGGGCGCACCAATTCAACTTTACGTAGCTGAGCAGCACGCGCAGCTAACGCATCCACTGAAATCTCAATACCTGGCGCAAGCGCTCCCCCAAGGAATTCGCCCTTGGGTGAGACCACATCAAGATTTGTGGATGTTCCAAAGTCGACCACGATGGCAGGGCCACCAAAGAGGGTGTGTGCAGCTAGCGTGTTGACGATTCTATCTGCGCCAATCTCCTTTGGATTATCAACGAGCAATTGCACGCCAGTCTTCGTTCCTGGTTCAACAATTGTTGTTGGAATGTGTTGAAAATACTCAGCCATCATTGTGCGAAGTTCACGAAGAGTTGCCGGAACTGTCGAGCAGATAGAGAGTCCAGTAAGAGAATAGCCACTCGTGAGTGCGCTGTATTGCAACCACAACTCATCAGCGGTTGTACGAGGGTCAGTTTTGACTCGCCATGACTTCACCAAATCTTTGCCTTCGAAGATTCCAAGGACTGTATTTGTGTTTCCGACATCGATTGTTAACAGCATTGCTACTCCACTCTCAGATCTAGACCAATATCAAGTACAGGTGCGCTATGCGTCAGCGCGCCAATTGCTAAGTAATCAACGCCAGAGAGCGCATATGACTTTGCGTTCTCTAACGAAATTCCACCGGAAGCTTCTAATTTGCAGCTGCCTGCGGCAATTGCCACGGCTTCTGCACACTGCTGTGGGCTCATATTGTCGAGCAGAACCAAGTCAGGTTTAAGAGGCAGAACTTCCTTTAACTGTTCGAGGGTATCGACCTCAATCTCAATCGGTGCACTTGGAAACTTTGCGCGCACTTGTGAGAAGGCAGCAACTACGCTACCGGCTGCTGCTATGTGATTATCTTTAATCAACGCTGCATCACTGAGTGACATTCGGTGATTTGTTCCGCCGCCCATACGGACTGCATACTTTTCAAGCTGTCGCATTCCTGGAGTTGTCTTACGGGTATCGCGAACCGAACATTGAGTTCCGGCAACTTCATCTACCCAGCGACGAGTCAGAGTTGCTATTCCACTTAAGTGTCCAAGGAAGTTAAGGGCGGTACGTTCTGCCAGCAGAATCGCGCGCGTATCACCGCGAACAGTCAGCAGAACTGCACCTACTTCAACGCGTGCGCCATCTTGAACCAGTACAGATATATCTGTGAGACCAACTTCAACCAGCACCGCCTTGGCCATTTCAATTCCTGCGATAACGCCAGCTTTGCGCGCCACAAAATCAGCGACAACTTTTTCAGCCCCTGACACAGTTGCCACAGAGGTGATGTCTTCGCCGCCCTGAAGATCTTCAGCCAGTGCGCGCTTAATCAAATCTTGATCAATCATGGCTTCCCTACTTCCTGATACCCGCTGGTCCAATATCCCGTCTGATCTAACTGCTGCACAATGCGCTTCTTCCATAAATCACTTGCTTCAGGAAAATCTTCACGCCAATGTGAACCACGAGTCTCTTGGCGAATCAACGCTGCTTTAAGAATTGCTTGCGCCAACTGAAAGAGGTTGGTCGTCTCCCATGCTTCAACGCACGGTTGGTTACTTTTCCTATCTTCGATACGCGTTAAATCTGAACTTGTTTTAAGAAGTGAATCCGAAGAGCGCAATACTCCAGCACCTCGGCTCATACTCACTTGGATATCGTGGCGAACTGATGGGTCGAGCAGAATTGCAGGAGAGACATTCTCAACTGGCTCTGTCTGCTCTGGCAGGTGCGCTGCAATATCTGCAGCGATACGCGCACTAAAGACCAGACCTTCTAGTAGTGAGTTAGAGGCGAGACGGTTGGCGCCGTGCACTCCAGAACATGCTGTTTCACCACAGGCATAGAGCCCGCTCACACTTGTACGACCATTGAGATCAACGCGAACGCCACCTGATGCATAGTGCGAAGCTGGCGCAACAGGAATTAACTCCTTCAGTGGATTAATACCGTGTGAGATGCAGGATGCATAAATTGTTGGGAAGCGCTCTTGGAAACCCTCTAAATGTCTGACATCTAGCCAGACGTGATGCTTCTTGGTCTTATTCATTACTCTCATAATTGAGATAGCAACAACATCGCGTGGAGCTAACTCTGCAAGTGGATGAATATCCTTCATAAATCTCTCACCAGCATGATCGAGCAAGTAGGCGCCTTCACCACGAACTGCTTCGCTAATCAGCGGTTGTTGGCCTTCAGAGTTATCACCTAACCAAAGAACTGTTGGGTGGAATTGAATGAACTCCACATCAGCAACTTTGGCGCCAGCTCGTAGTGCAAGTGCAACACCATCTCCCGTAGAAACAGATGGGTTGGTAGTTTGCGCAAATACCTGGCCCAAGCCACCCGTTGCTAAGACAACGGCGCGAGAAAGTGCGCGACCAACGCCATCACGACTTCCTGCACCAATTACGTGCAAGGTAACGCCACAGACTTCGCCGATATCATTCATAAGAGCATCGAGAACAAGTGCGTGTTCAACTACTTCAATTTCAGGATCATTTTGAACTGCAGCCAATAGCGCGCGTGAAACCTCAGCGCCAGTTGCATCTCCACCTGCATGGAGAATGCGGTTTCTTAAGTGTCCGCCTTCGCGAGTAAGTGCAATCTCACCACTTGCCTCTTTATCAAAGATTGCGCCTCGTTCAATCAGTTTGCGAACTGCCTCAGGACCTTCAGTAACAAGTACTCGCACCGCATCAACATCACAGAGCCCTGCTCCTGCAACCAGAGTGTCTTTCTCGTGCGCCTCGGGTGAATCTCCATCACCAAGGGCTGCAGCGATGCCACCTTGCGCCCACTTTGTGGAACCTTCATCAACGCTTGCTTTAGTAACAAGCAGAACTGATAAACCATATGTACGACATTGCAGCGCAGTTGTAAGACCTGCAATTCCAGAACCAACGACTATGACGTCAGCGCGCGCAGTCCATCCTGGTGAAGGAGCTAAAAGCTTCATGCGCGTAATTCCATTCGCATATTGTCAATCAAACGGACTCCATTAATCCAGCCAGCGACGATGGCTCGAACGTTCTGAGTGCCACCGTGAGCGTGAGTGAAATCAACTTCATCAATAAAGTCGGCATAGTCGAGTTGAAAGAGCGGCTCTGTGGCCAACATCTGGCGCAACTGATCTTCTGAGCTTGCACCATTGAGGGCGCTGAAAATTACAGCTGCTGCCACTCTTCCCTCTGGCGTCAAACGAGCGTTGCGCGAAGAGGCGGCCATTCCATCTGGTTCACGAAATGTTGGAGCGGTGACAATCTCAACGCCGGCAGCAATAGTCTTGATAAGAAATAGCTGTTGAAAATCTTTCTCACCAAAGATTGCATACTTAGGTTTGAGTAGATCAAAGAAGCGACGCACAACGGTGACTACTCCATCAAAGTGTCCAGGACGAGATGCGCCTTCATAGATATCACCGATTGGACCCGCAGATAACGTTGTGAAACCTTCTGGATAGATATCGTGAAAGTTCGGTAGCCATAGATGTGTAACGCCGGCTGCTTCGGCAATCTCAATATCAACTTCTGGAGTACGCGGATAGAGCGCCAAATCTCGTGCGCTCTCAAATTGCAGTGGGTTAACAAAGATACTTGCGACAACGTTCTCTGAGTAGCTCTTCGCTAAGGTAAATAAGGATGCGTGGCCTGCGTGGAGCGCTCCCATAGTCGGAACAAATGCGCAGGCAGAAGGAAGCTCTTGCACCTTTGTTACTACTTTCATGGCTCCAGTCCTTTCAGGTACCGGGCAGGCAGTGCGCTAATTCTAAGGCGTTACGGCAATTGCGCCAAAAGGTCAGAAATCTTCCCGTGTGTAAGCAGAATTGCATCTGGCTCAATCTCACACCACGGCTTAAGGACAAAACGTCTTTCGTGAGCACGTGGGTGTGGAAGTTCAAGTTCAGCAGCAGCGCTTAAGAGTGAGCCATATTGAATAAGGTCTAGATCAATTGTTCTTGGACCCCAGCGCACGTCGCGCTCTCTTCCTAAACTCTTCTCAATACCTTGCAATACTGCAAGTAAATCAAGTGCTGGTAATTCAGATTCCAGGATGCACACTGCATTTAAATAATCGGGTTGTTCAGGGCCGCCAACAGGCTTTGTTACAAAGTAAGTGGAAACAGCCTTAACCTCAGTTGCTTCACGAAGCAGCGCTATCGCCACATCCATCTGCTCGCGAGGGCTTCCAATATTGGCACCGAGTGCAACAACGGCCTTCATCGCGTAATTGTTACCGAAATATCTGCAACCTCTGATGAGACAGGCGCCTTAGGTTTGTGAACAGTTACCTCTATCCAATCTATTTCAGGGTGTTGCGCCTTGATGCGATCGGCAATTCTGCCCGCCAATCTTTCAATCAATTGAACTCGCTCGCCGGTAATCTCTTCGACAACTAAATCAGTGAGTGCTCCGTAGTCGATGGTATCTGCCAAGTCATCGGTGCTACTTGCCTTGGATAAATCCAAGGTGATTTCAAGATCTACAAAGAAATCTTGCCCATTCTTCGCTTCATGATCAAAGACCCCGTGATATCCAAAACCCCAAATTCCTTTAAGGCTGATGCGATCGCTCATTTCTTCACCACCTCAACGTTGGCTTTTACACCATGTACTCGCACTGCCCAGATTCCCTTTCCAACTAGAGATTGGGTTACAGAGACTGTTGCCGCTTCGCGGTCATCAGGGTTATCGCCACCTAAGAAGCGCTTACGTGAATGGCCGATCAGAACCGGGTAGCCGAGCGCAACAAATTCTTCAATGCGATTAAGGATTTCCCAGTTATGTTCGGCATCTTTAGCAAATCCGATTCCGGGATCGAGAATGATGTTCTCTCGCTTGATTCCTGCGGCGAGTGCTTTATCGAGTTGGATAGTGACTTCTTCAATCACATCGGCGACAACATCACCATAAACTGCCAATGAATTCATATCTTTTGAGTGTCCGCGCCAATGCATCAATGTGTATTTGCAGCCAAGCTGTGCCACAGTTGCAAACATATCTGCATCCGCGGCCCCACCGCTGACATCATTGACGATAGTTGCACCAGCTTCGACAGCTAGCCGAGCAGTACTAGCCCGCATCGTGTCAACGCTAATGTCCACTTTACTTTGAGCAAGTGCGCGAATGACAGGCAGTACACGAGCTTGTTCTTCTTGTTCAGATACTCGATCTGCTCCTGGACGCGTGGATTCACCGCCGACATCGATGATGTCTACCCCTTCTTCAACCATCTCATATCCGCGAGCTGTAGCTAGATCAGTGTCGTAGTGCAGCCCGCCGTCAGCAAAAGAATCAGGCGTAACGTTGAGGATTCCCATGACCAACATGGCGACTATCGATTCGTAATAAGGCTAATTGCTTCAGCGCGAGTTGCAGAATCACGTAGTACGCCGCGAACTGCTGAAGTTGTAGTGCGAGCTCGCGATTTACGAACGCCCCGCATCGACATACATAGGTGTTCGCAATCAATAATTACGATAACGCCCATGGGATTCAAGATTTCTACAAGAGCATCAGCGATCTGTGTCGTAAGGCGCTCTTGCACTTGTGGGCGGCGAGCGAATAGATCAACTAAGCGAGCAACTTTTGATAGCCCTGTGATTTTTCCACTTGGGATATAACCAACATGTGCAACGCCATGAAATGGCGTCAGGTGGTGTTCGCAATGTGAAAAGACTTCGATGTCGCGAATAATGACCAACTCTTCATGGCCGATATCAAAGGTTGTGGTCAGCACATCTTGCGGACGTTGCCATAGCCCTTCAAAGTTCTCTTTAAATGCACGCGCTACTCGCGCTGGCGTATCTTGCAGCCCTTCACGTTCTGGATCTTCACCAAGTGCTAAGAGAAGTTCGCGGACAGCCTTTTCAGCGCGCTCTTGATCATATGGGTGTGATGCTCGCCCATCATCTGGCCCCATTGAGACTGAGGAAATCTCACTCACTCGAAGTGGATTTCTTCACGCGACGTGGCTTCTTTGGCGCATCTTCTACAACAACGCGCTCCGGAATATCAACTGGAGGTTTTGTTGATGGAATTCGCATCGCCGATCCTGTCCATGCTGGACGCTTTGGCCAAGGCGTTACCTTTGCAAAGATTTCAGCAATCTCCTCCTTGTTGAGAGTCTCTTTCTCAAGAAGCTGCAGAACCATTTCATCGAGAATGGTGCGATTAGCTTCGAGGATTTCATACGCCTCGTGGTGCGCCTTTTCGATGAGCTTGCGAATCTCTGCATCAACTACTGCAGCCACGTTTTCAGAGTAATCGCGTTGATGTCCATAATCACGGCCCATAAATGGTGCAGAGGAATCTGCGCCTAACTTTATTGCACCAATCGCTTCAGTCATTCCATATTGAGTAACCATTGCGCGCGCAAGAGCAGTCGCTTTTTCAATGTCATTAGAGGCACCTGTTGATGGATCGTGGAAGATGAGTTCTTCAGCAGCGCGACCACCAAGTGAGTATGCAAGTTGATCAAGTAATTGATTACGAGTGGTTGAGTACTTATCATCATCAGGCAAGACCATTGTGTAACCAAGGGCGCGACCGCGCGGCATGATGGTGATCTTGTGAACTGGATCAGTATGTGGAAGTGCATGAGCAACGAGCGCATGTCCAGCCTCGTGATACGCAGTCACACGACGTTCTTCTTCAGACATCAGCCTTGATTTACGTTGTGGGCCAGCCATAACACGGTCTATTGCTTCATCTAATTGAGAGTTAGAAATTGTCTTCAAACCTTCGCGCGCAGTAAGGAGCGCTGCTTCATTGAGTACATTTGCAAGATCTGCACCAGTAAAGCCTGGTGTGCGACGAGCATAGGCAATGAGTTCAATCTCTTTAGAGATTGGCTTATCTTTTGCGTGAACTTTAAGAATATCTTCGCGCCCCTTGAGGTCAGGTCGTTCAACCGGAATCTGGCGATCAAAGCGACCTGGACGCAGTAGCGCAGGATCTAAAACATCTGGACGGTTGGTTGCAGCAATCAGAATTACCTGACCATTAGCTTCAAAGCCATCCATCTCAACGAGCAACTGGTTAAGTGTCTGCTCACGTTCGTCGTGGCCACCACCCATACCTGCGCCACGTTGGCGACCCACTGCATCAATTTCATCAACAAAGATAATGGCCGGTGCATTTGCCTTAGCTTGAGTAAAGAGATCGCGTACGCGCGCTGCACCAACGCCAACAAACATTTCAACAAAGTCAGAGCCTGAGATTGAGTAGAAGGGAACCTTTGCTTCTCCAGCAACTGCGCGAGCCAAGAGTGTCTTTCCTGTTCCGGGAGGGCCATAGAGAAGAACGCCCTTAGGAATCTTGGCGCCAAGAAGTGCGTACTTACCTGGGTCAGCTAAGAAGTCTTTAATCTCTTCTAACTCAGCGATTGCTTCATCTGCACCCGCCACATCAGCGAAGGTATTTTGTGGAACATCATTATTCTGTAACTTTGCGCGTGATTTTCCGAATGAAAATACTCGGTTGCCACCTTGCGCTTGGCTCATCATCAGGAAGAAGAGGAAGCCGATAATTAAAATTGGGCCAAAGGTAAAGAAGAATGTTGTCAGGAACGATTGCTTTGGAACCTCAACGCTCCAACCCTTTGCAGGTGGATTTGCCGTTAACGCATCAACCAACGTTGGTTCTTGGCGGGCAACATAAGAAGATTCAACTTTTGTCGAACCCTTGATGGTATTTCCGCCAGAGAGAATAAGACGAATCTTCTGCGACTTATCGACCAAGACTGCAGATTCAACTTGCGACTGCGAGATTGCAGCGAGCGCCTGTGAAGTTTTGATCTCGGTGTAACGGTTTGCAGCATTGGTAATCTGGCCAAAGACCGTTACAGCAATGATTGCAACGATGATCCAGAAAAGTGGTCCTCGTAAGATTTTCTGCGAACGAGTTTGCGGAGCCTTCTTAGCGCCATCTTTGGCAGGCTTCACCGACTTCTTTAGCTTCTGCATTGGTGTCTGGGAATTCATCTAATTCCTTATGAGTACATGTGCTTAGCAAGCACACCGATAAATGAGAGGTTGCGATACTTTTCATCAAAATCTAAACCGTAGCCAACTACGAATTCTGTAGGAATATCAAAGCCCACATACCTAACTTTTACTTCAACTTTGGCAGCCTCTGGCTTACGCAGGATTGTTAAAATCTCAACGCTGGCAGCTCCACGTGAAAGTAAATTCGCGGTAAGCCAAGAAAGTGTTAGGCCTGTATCGACGATATCTTCAACAATGAGAACATGGCGTCCTGTTATATCTCGATCTAAATCTTTAAGGATACGAACAACACCACTGGATTTTGTTCCAGAGCCATAAGAAGAAACAGCCATCCAATCCATTTCAATATGAGATTGCATTGCGCGGGTGAGATCTGCCATGGCCATGATTGCGCCCTTAAGTACGCCAACAAGAAGTACGTTCTTATCCTTGTAATCTGCATCTACTTGAGCAGCTAACTCTGCAATGCGGTTCTTGAGTTGCTCTTCTGTTGCGATTACCTTTTCAACGTCGGTTCCGACTGTTGCTAGATCCACCTTGTGTACTCCTTGATCAAACGGTCATGGTCGTGTGGGCTGGGCTAAGAGCGAAAGTCTGCCTGAAATTCGCTCAACCTTCACACCGCCTGGGAGGCTTAAGGGCCCCTGCCCGCGCCACGATGTGACCAGCGCCTCGGCTGCTGCCACTTGATCTGCAGTAATTGAGCCTTCAGGGGCTCCGCAGGCGTAGATCGCAGCCCTGATGACGCGAGTCCGAAGGGCTCGAGGCAACGCAGCTAAGTATTCGCAATCGATATCCGCCATGTTGAGGTGAGAAATTTCGGCAGCGGCTAGGCCATCGAGCGCATCTGCATCATCTCGAAGTAAGCCAGCTGTGCGCGCCAACGCTGCTGAAATTCCTGGTCCAAGTTTTGACTCCATTAAAGGAAGAATTTCACGTCGAACTTTTACCCGAGTGAAATCAGCGTTGAAGTTATGTGGGTCGTTCCAAATTTCTAAAGCTAACTCTTTACATGCATCCTCTGTCTCTTGCCTTGTTACATTTAAGAAAGGGCGAAGATACTTTCCATTCTCTGCTGCCATTCCAGAAAGTGAACGCGCACCTGAACCACGAGCCAAACCTAAGAGAACTGTCTCTGCTTGATCATCTCGAGTGTGGCCGAGAAAAATCTTTACCGCGCTCTCTTTTTTAGCACTCGAATCAAGAGCTTGATAGCGTGCACTGCGAGCGCCAGCTTCGAGGCCGGACTCAGTAGTGACCACAACTTTTTCAATAAGAACATTCTCGTAACCCATCTCTTTTAATTGCCTACATACTTTTTCTGCTTGCGCTGCAGAATTCTCTTGAAGTTGGTGATCAATAGTAATTGCCACTGGTGTGATTGCTAAAGGTGTCGCTTCCTTTAACACCGCATAGGCAAGAGATAATGAATCTGCACCACCTGAAACTGCAACCAAGACAACATCGCCTGCTTCTAGTTGTGCAAGGGAAGGCTTAACAGCGTTGCGCAGAGCAACGAGCGCTTGGGTCATAGGTGAAGGTTAGACCCGACCACCAAATGGCATAAGCCCCTTAACGCTATAGATACTTGAGTAGAGCAGGCCCTTATCCTTTGAATTGGCTTCCCACATCATGCCGCCGCCTGCATAAATCGTGATGTGGTGGATAGTTGAGATATTTCCTTTATAGGAATAGAAGAGGAGATCTCCGGGCTGCAGCGCCGTAAGTGGAACGTGATAGGTATAACCAGCGTAGAGCGCAGAGTTGAGGCGATCCCAATTTGGCCAACCTAGACCGGCAGAACGATATGCAGCGTAGACGAGTCCAGAACAGTCAAATGAGTTAGGGCCCTCAGATCCCCAAATGTATGGCTTACGCGCTTGCACCTGCTTCTTAGCAAAAGCTACCGCAGTGAGGCGTTGTGCTTCAGAAGTTCGAAATGTAGAACGTCCCTTAAAGCCACGATCTGGCCAGATCTTTGCCTGGTTGATAACGGTCGTTGCTGTATTTGCTTGGCTCTCTTCAAGGAGTGCAAGTTGTCGTTGCTGCTCAAGGGTCACGCGGACATTTCGTAACTTCGCCAAATCCTTAATCAACTTATCTTGAACGGCGCGAAGTTTATTTACTTCCTTCTGTTGCAACGCCTGGACATCATCAGCAATCTTCTTTGCAAGCGCCACTTTGGCAGTTGCAACTTGTTGAACAGCCTTTGCTTCGTCGGCCTTCTCCTTAGCAGCCTTTGCAATAACTTCAGCTGCCTTATATCTCTGCAAGGCAACTGTGTTCTTAGTACCTAAGTTATCAAGGGTGCTTAATTGATCCATTAAATCCTGCGGGCCATTTGCGCTCAGAAGTGGCTGAATATCACTGATGCTTCCGCCAAGAATATAAGCATTTGCAGCCATCCGTCCGATGGTGCGATGTGCTTCTGAAACTGCTTCTGCAGTTTCTGCTGCGTACTTTGCTGCGGCAACTGCTGCTACGGTAGCTACAGAAAGTTCGCGTTGCGCCTTTAGATAGAGCGCACGGGCTTCATTTGCACGAGCAGTTAGTTGGCGAAGCGTTAGGTTGGCAGCTGCTAACTTCTTAGCGGCAGCATCTGCAACCTTCCTCTGCGCAGCTTCTGCCTTCTTTGCTGCTTCAATTTCAGCGAGCGTTGGTTTTGGCGCTGCGATGGCAGGAGTCGAACCGAGGGTTAACCCAGTAATGAGAGCAAGGCTCAACAACCGACTTTTCATGCGCACTGTTCAAGAATAAATCAGTGCACTGCGCTTTGCAGTTCTATCTGGCTAGTGTCGCTAGTTAGCCACATCTCTTCGGGAGAAAAGCACAGTTGCAACAATCGCTCCTACAAATACATAGGAACTTCCCAGAATTAGCGCATGTGAATATGCAAGTTCTGGGCTACCACCTTGCGCAATCGTTGAGAGCTGATTACCCGGCATCCACTCGAGTGTGACTGGTTTTACTGCACCAATTAGATTTTCAATGATTAAAAGCCAGAGAACTCCGATAGAGATTGCCGAAATCGGTGATCTCAAGAGCAAGCCAAGGACCATACCAACAATTCCAAAGTAGATAACAGAGATGCTGACATTCAGTAGCGTCTTGCCGATCTCTTGGAACCCTTCAGATGTAAACCACAGCTCGGTCGAAACCTTGGCGCGATCTGAGAGGAAGTACGAGATACCAATACTGACAAGTGCTGCGATGACAACAAGAATGAGAGCAAATATCTTCATAGCAATTAACTTGCCCAGCAGAATTCGAACTCTGCCTGGCTGGCGCACTAAAAGATTACGAAGAGTTCCGTAGGTGTACTCCTGGGCTGTTTGTGCTGCAAATACGCAGAGCGCAATGATTCCAAGTAACCCACCGACTGAAGAGAAGCCATAAACAGATCCACCTGCAAGATTGAGTACTTCGCGGCCAATCTGTCGGCCACGATCACCGTTACCGTCTTCAGAATCAATCATGAGATACAGGAAGGTGTTGGTTAATCCAGTAAAGAAGAGTGCAGCCCCAAGAGTTCCGAGGAAGAGTGTTGGGCGACGAAGTTTGCGCCATTCAGCAAAGACAACGCGCATCATGAGCGATCTCCTGTCATCTCAAAGAATGTCTCTTCGAGGTTTGGTAGTTGCGGCGCTAACTGCGTCAAGGTAATTCCCGCATCGAATGCCTTGCGATTGAGAGTTCCGGCCCATTCGGCAGGGCCTTCAATATGAGCAACTTCAGAACGAATGGTTGCGTGATGCCCATCTGCCTGGGCTATCTCAACAATCTTCTTGAGATCAGCGAGATTTTCGGTCTTGACCAAAATTACTGGTTGCTGCTGTAGTAAAAGTTCTTTCATGGCGCCAGCAAAGACAACTTCACCCTTGCGAAGCATCACGATGTATTCGCTGATGAGTTCGAGCTCTGAAAGTAAGTGTGAAGAGACAAAGACAGTTGTGCCGCTGCTAGCGAGTTTTTTCAGAAGGTCACGGACCTCTTGAATACCTTCAGGATCTAAACCATTTGTGGGTTCGTCGAGAATTAAAATCTTTGGATTTGGCAGGAGCGCTGCTGCAATACCTAACCGCTGCTTCATGCCGAGTGAGTAGGTCTTGTACTTAGATCCGCCACGACCTGCTAGGCCAACAGTTGTAATCAACTCATTTACGCGCTCAATTGGGAATCCACCGAGAGTTGCTAAAACCTTGAGATTTTCTTCACCGGATAGCGCTGGATAAAAAGCTGGGCCTTCGATCATGGCTCCAACGCTGGAAAGATACTTTTCAGGATGCGAAATTGATTCGCCCAAGATTTCTGCAGTGCCACCAGTCGGTGAAATTAGTCCAAGTAACATGCGAATGGTTGTCGTCTTGCCAGCACCATTTGGACCAACAAATCCACAGATAGTTCCGAGTGGAACCTCAAAATTTGCGTGTGAAACAGCAAATCCTGAGTCATATTTCTTACTGAGGTCTTTTACCGATATTGCTAAGGAGGTCATGTGGGCAATATAGCGGGCAAACCTTAAGATACTCATATGAGTAAAGAGGTGTGGGGGTATCAGGACCGCCCAAAGAGAGGCGAGCCAGATTGGGAAATCAATCCACAAACTGCCGCTGTTCGTGAAGGCCTTGCTCGCTCCGGTTTCGGTGAAACATCTGAGGCGCTTTATCTCACCAGTGGATTTACATATACATCCGCTCAAGAAGCTTTAGATTCATTTACCGACGAGACAGATCACTTTCTGTACAGCCGCTTTCACAACCCAACGGTTGCAATGTTTGAAAAGCGTTTGGCTGCTATCGAAGGTGCTGAGCACTGTGTTGCAACTGGTTCAGGTATGTCAGCTATGTTCGCATCCCTTGCCTGTCTTGTCGAAGCTGGAGATCACATTGTGGCCTCGGCGGCGATGTTTAGCTCGTGCCATGTTGTCATCACTGAAATTCTCCCAAAGTGGGGCGTTACCTACGAACTCGTCAAGGCAAACGATAAAGCTGCTTGGGAGAAAGCGTTGTCGCGACCAACTAAGGCAGTCTTTATTGAAACACCGAGCAATCCACTCCTCGAGATTGTTGATATTCGATTTGTCAGCGATTTGGCCCATAAAGTGGGAGCCACAGTTATCGTCGATAACGTAATGGCATCACCTGTATTGCAGAAGCCACTCGAACTTGGCGCAGATGTTGTTATGTATTCAGCGACAAAACATATTGATGGACAAGGTCGCGTTGTTGCCGGCGCCCTACTTGGATCTTTCTCTTATATCCACGAAAAGTTGATTCCATTTGTTCGCCATACTGGGCCAACAATTAGTCCGTTTAGCGCATGGGTTCTCGTCAAATCTCTAGAAACTATGGAGATGCGCGTTATGCGTATGGCTGAGAACGCACAAGCGATTGCAGAATTTCTAGAAGGGCGTAAAGAGATCAAGAGCGTGCGCTATCCAGGTCTTGCCTCTCATCCAGATAGCGCTGTCATCAAGAAGCAGATGAAGGCTGGCGGCACCACCATTGGTATTGAATTTGCCGGTTCACAAAAGGATGCCTTCAAATTTATGGATTCGCTCAAAGTTATCGATATCTCAAATAACTTAGGTGATAGCAAGTCGCTGATTACACATCCTGCATCTACTACACATCGCCGACTTGCCCCTGCAATCCAGGCAGAGATGGGCATTACGCCTTCAGTAGTGAGACTTTCAGTGGGTCTAGAACATATTGATGACTTGCTAAAAGATATAACTCAAGCGCTTAATAGCTGAGCAACTACCAATAACACTGAGAGCAAACTCAAATAAGTAATTGACCAGTGGAATATTCCAGCAGCAACTCTGTCGTAATTCTCAGAGCTCTCTTTGAGTGCAAATAACTGGAAGGTAAAGACCGCTCCCAGCAGAACAGTTGCGCAGAGCGCCCAGACCGGAAGTTCTGCGAGTTGGATGAGGGCAGTTGATGAGATCACCATGGCGATGGTGTGAAACCACATCTGCCCGATTACTGCTGATTGTGAAGAGACAGATGGCAACATCGGAATACCTGCTGCTGAGTAGTCATCTTTATATTTAATTGCCAGCGCCCAGAAGTGCGGTGGGGTCCAGAAGAAGATCACCATAAAGAATGCAACTGGAACCCAAGTAAGTGAACCTGTAACGGCGGCCCAGCCTATAAGTACTGGCATGCATCCTGCTGCCCCGCCCCAGACAATGTTCTGAGATGTATTTGGTTTGAGCAGAATTGTGTAAATGACTACGTAATAAAAGATTGCGAGCGCGGTTAAGAGAGTTGCCAGTGGAGTTGTAAAAATCTGGAAGATTGCGAGTGAGAGAACTCCGATTGCAGATGCAAAGACCAACGCTTGGCGATGCGACACAGTTCCGACAACGAGCGGGCGTTTAGATGTTCGCGCCATCAACTTATCTGTCTCAGCTTCAATCACCATATTAAAAGCATTAGATGAACCGGCTGCCAGCGTGCCACCAATAAGCGTTGCGGCCACTAAACCAAATGAAGGAAGGCCTTTCTCTGCAAGAACCATCGCGGGCAGAGTTGTAATGACTAAGAGCTCAACTACGCGCAATTTCATGAGATCTACATAGGCGCGAATGAGTGACACGCGCTTAGGGTACCCAGTTTTAACACCTAACTTCAGGTCAGTTCTCAGCACTCTCTAAGCATGTGCAATTACCTTCATCACACAAGTAGGAAGAAACCAGGAAGCAGGGATGCCAGATGACACCAAAGAAGCCAGATTGGTTTGAAATGACTGAGGGCGATACACCTGCCACTGGGTTAAGAAAAGTGAATAAAACACTTCCTATCGGCGCGCTATTAGTTGCGGGTGCTCTTCTCTTTGGTGGATCTTTATTCGCTCAAGATCAGAGCGCTGATTCAAATATCGCATCGAGCTCTGTGGGCGAAACTGTGCCTGCCAATACAACTACAGATTCAAGCCCATCAGTTCAGAGCGTTATCGCGGTGCAGTCAAAAACTGCCTCCATTACTGCGGCAGCTGTGAACTCAGTTGGAGTTCCAACAATTGCACCGGTGGTAGGAATTTCTAGCGGTGACGATGACGACGATGATGATGAAGATGGCGACCATCGCGGTGGTCGTGGCCACGATGATGACGACGATGACGACGATGACGACGATGATGACGACTAAGAGTTAGCCACCATCTCTGCCGGTGTAGCTACCGGCTCCGGTGATATCTGTGGCGCTGGCTGTGGCAGTAACGGTGCTGCAATCTTTCCAAGAATTCGATCGACAGTTGCACGCGCTCGTTTAGCAGCTGAATAAGTACGTGGATGCTTATCGGAGATAATCACAAATACGTATTCGCGATCGCCTGATTCAATGTAACCAGCCAGGTTGGTGGTTCCATTAAGCGTTCCTGTCTTTGCCTTCACTAAGCCAATTGCTTCTGGAGCTGTCTTTGTAAAGCGATCTTTAAGCGTTCCGGTAATTCCACCAATAGGTAACCCATTTACTACTGGTGCGAATTGAGGTTCATTGCGTATCTTCACCAATAACGAACCAACTTGAGCTGCTGTGATGCGATTGTTATGCGATAAACCACTGGCATCTTTGACTAATAGCGATGAAGAGTTAATTCCATACGTTTCAAGGATTCCCGCAAAGGTAATGGCAACGCCATCCTCATCAAATGGTTCACCAGCCTTGAGCGCTGCCAGGCGTGCTATTCGCTCTGTCAGAACGTTGTCACTCCAGGTGAGGAAAAATGCCAGCATTCGCTGTAACTCTGGAGAACTAGATTGAAGAATCTCTTCACCTTTAAGTTCTTGCGCTTGCCGAGCATTTACCCGCTTTAAGGATGCGGTAATTCCTTGCTTCTTATAGAAGGCTTTGATGTGAGCGACTTCTTGCGAGTAGAGGTTTGTGTAGTAAATGGTCGCCTTGGTTACAGGTTCCTCATTCGCTTCAATCAAAGATGAGAGCGAGTTGTACTCAATGCGTGGCAGAGAAGTCCTATCTAAGCGCACCGCTTCTTTATGGTTAAAGCTCATCCATGGATCTCGCGAGCCTTCAATGACCAAGGTGCGAGTCTGCTGACCTAATGAGACGGTGGTTGTAAATGTCTCAGTTGGCGCAAAATAGGTAAGCGCGGAGACTGCCGCAAGAATCTTTTGAACAGATGCAGGTTTGCGTAGCGAATTGGAGTTCTTAGCAAAGACAACTTCACCTGTTGTCTGGTCAATAACGATTGCTGAAGGGTTAGCTAACTCTTTCTTTGAAATGTAGCGTTCAAATATGCCTGCTACTGAATTTGGCTCAAGTGATTGTGCGCTCGGTACCAAAAGTGCAGGAAGAATGAGGGCCGCGCAGAGTGCAGCACTTACCCTTCTCAATGAATGCAAGAGTCAATTACCAGAGGTATGCCAGAAGCACATTGATAACTGTGAGGCTCAACATGGTTGCCCAAACAGAATTCTTGATTGAATCTTTCTTTAGATTCTTATATCCCAAAGCCAAGATAACGCCGAGTACAAGTGTCTTCACGCCAATCTTTATATGGTTGATTTCTTCGTCATGGGCTTGATCCCATAGCCCCACCATGATGAGCGCAGCAACGAAGGCAGTAAGAGTTGCATGGACAACGCCTGGATTTAGCTTCTTTGGGTTCTTATTGATCTGCAGGATAAGCAGAGCCAAAATAGCGAGAACGCAGAGCATATGAATGCCGAAAGCGATGTGATAGATAATTTCCATGGTTACTCCTTGGTCAAATCGTTGAGTTAAGTTTAGAGTGCATCCATGGAAATCAATACACCTGCAGTCATTGGGCCAGGTGAATTTTTCCCGGTAGTTGGGGTCGGACCTCACCCACAACCTTGGCCTACTGGTCCTGAATTTGATCCAGAGCTACTTGAAAATGGAGATCGACGAAATGTCCTCGATCACTATCGATACTGGAGCGTTGCAGCGATAGTTGAAGATTTAAACTCAAAGAGACATAAATTACAGATTGCTATTGAGAATTGGCAGCATGATCTCAATATTGGTTCTGTTGTTCGTACTGCAAATGCATTTAATGTCTCAGCGGTTCACATCATCGGTAAGCGCGACTGGAATAAGCGTGGCGCAATGGTTACCGATAGATACCTCACTGTGATTCATCATCCAACGATTGCAGATTTTTCTACGTGGTGTGCCGAACATAAAGTTCCAGTAATCGGAATCGATAACGTGCCATCTTCAAAGCATTTAGAGGGCGCGCAACTACCAGAAGAATGCGTGCTGCTCTTTGGTCAAGAGGGCGCCGGTATGTCAGATGAAGGTATTGCTGCCTGCGAAGTGCTCTATGCCATTGAACAATATGGCTCTACCCGATCAATGAACGCCTCTGCGGCTGGCGCTATCGCGATGTATCACTGGGCGCTGCAACATCTACCTCGCCAGCTTTAATCCATTACCTCGCGAACAGATGCCAAGCGACGATCTACTTCATTAGCTTCATCAATGCGGCCTAGCTGACGCATCACCGTGGACATACGAGTCTCGACATCCATGATGAACTCAAAGTCTTTAGGTTCATCATCGGCAACTATCTGCAGTACATTATCGAGCGAAGCTAGCCCATCTTCGAGCTTATTTAAGAGAATCTCAGCCTTACCGTATTCAAAGAGCGCAAAAGTTTCGCGGCGGTGATCATGTGCAGTTTCAAAGACATCAATCGCTTTGCGCGCAGCTTCTAAAGCTTTCTCGCCTTCGCCGATTTCGATGTAGCAAGAAGCAATCTTCTGATCGCAACGTGCGACATGAATAACTTCTTTCTCTGATTTAAACATCTTGCGCGCTTCAGTGAAGCAGATAATTGCTTCGTTGTAATTCTTCAGTTCGCGTTGGGCACAACCAATAAGGTGCATATCGTTAGCTGCACCGATTGTGTTGCCATCGACTAAATGTTCTTGGGAACATTCATACATAGTCTCGATGACTTTTTCATAATTCTTTGATGAGTACCACCATTCACCTAATGTGCAGGCGAGTTCAAGTGCAATAGGTGATTTGTTCTCACGCAGAATTGCAACAGCTTGGCTCATCGCAGTTGCTGCTTCATCCATACGCTTAAGTTGATTGAGGTTGTAACCAATTGCAGAGTAAGCCTGCGCTAAACCTTCTTTTGGAGCAGATTCACCTAACTCAGAGAAGATATCTCGAGCGGTTTCGGCGAGCGCAAGCGCTTCGTCATATTGACCGCGCGCAAAGATGCGAGCGCTTAGCTCGTAATATGTATTGGCGCGCTCTTCGCCTTGAACTTCAGGGATTCGATCCCAGAGCATTTCTTCAGTTACTAGTTCGTCCTGGCCTTCGTCATCGCTCATCTAAAGACCTCCCGCTCCACTTGAAGATTCCTGCACTCTAGACCTAACGCCCCATCCCAGGCCGATATTTCCGTGTGAATAGGCGAAGAATTCGTGCCTTTTGCCCTCGAGATGCAGATGCAAACGATTTGCATTAACCTTTTCCCATGCATATTCCTGATGGGTTCATCGATATCCCAACCTCAGCAGCCTTTGCCGCAATCGCCGCAGGCGCCGTCGCCGTCTCGCTCAAGGGAGCTAAGTCATCACTCGATGACAAGACCGCTCCTCTTGCGGGACTTACCGCAACATTTATCTTTGCAGTGCAGATGCTCAACTTCCCAGTTGCTGCAGGAACAAGTGGCCACTTACTTGGCGCAGCGCTTGCCACGGTCTTAGTCGGACCATATGCGGCAACGCTTGCGATCACCATCGTCTTGCTCTTGCAAGCGCTGCTCTTTGCAGATGGTGGGCTCAGTGCGCTTGGACTCAGCGTATTTAATATGTCTATCGTCGCCGTCTGGGTTAGTTACGCAATCTTTCTTCTGGTTAAGAAAATTCTTCCAAAGACTAAATCTTCTGTTACAGCGGCCGCTGGAGTTGCTGCAGTGATTTCAGTACCAGCGGCTGCCGCTAGCTTTGTATTGCAATATGCCATCGGCGCTAATGCAACTTTCTCAGTCTCATCTGTATTGGCTGCGATGGTTGGTACGCACATTCTTATTGGAATTGGTGAAGCGCTCATCACAGTCTTTGCCGTTGGCGCCGTCTTAGCTAGCCGCTCAGATCTTGTTTACGGTTACAAGAATCAGAAGTCATCTTTAGAAATTAGGAGCGCAGCATGAAGCAGAAAACTTTTCTTATCTCAGGCTTTATTGCTTCCCTCTTTCTCGCAGGAGTTGTCTCCTTCTATGCCTCTTCTCACCCAGATGGGCTGGAGAAGGTTGCTGAAGATATTGGCTTTATTGAAACCGCCAAGGAGAATACAAATGCCGATGGTGTTCTTGCTGACTACGGCGTTAAAGGCGTAGATAACGAACGCCTTTCCGTAGGAGCTGCAGGCGTCATCGGTGTAATTGCCACAGGAGTTATCTCAACTGGACTATTTATGCTGGTCCGCCGCAAGCCTGGGTCTGAAAAATAAAGCCTCACACACAAGATTTAAACCTCGTACATTCGCATGGCCACCACCACGGCCATGATGTAGGTGAGCGTCTCTATCTCCATCGCCATTCAGTTACGCACTCACTTCCTGCGCATGTAAAGATCATGACTGTTCTGGCCTTTATCTCTGTCTCAGTATCAACGCCGATTACTCGTTGGCCTGCCTTTGTAGCCTTCTTTCTTCTCTTGGTAGCGGCAGCGCTAGCAAGCAAAATTCCGCTACTGCTCCTCTTTAAGCGCGCGCTTATTGAAATTCCCTTCATCTTCTTCGCCATCTTGATGCCTTTCTTTGGTACAGGCGAGAAGTTTGAAATTGCAGGTATCGAGCTCTATCGAGAAGGACTTCTGGCTGGAACTTCAATTGTTGTGAAAGGAACGCTCGGCGTTCTTGCAGCAGTGATTCTTTCAACTACAACAACTGCTCGTGAAATTTTGCGCGGCCTAGAACGTCTTAAGTTACCTGCCATCATGGTTCAGATTGCCTCCTTTATGTTGCGCTATGTAAATGTGATTAGCGATGAGATGGAGCGCATGAAGGTTGCGCGCGAGTCACGTGGTTTTGTTGCAACCGGCATCAAACACTGGAAAGTTTTAGCGACCTCTGCAGCGGCTCTCTTTATCCGATCATATGAACGCGGTGAGCGAGTTCACCTAGCGATGCTTTCACGCGGCTTTGATGGAAACCTGCCATCACTTGATAACAACAAGGCAACACAACGCCAGTGGGCGACAGCGCTCTCACTTCCAGGTCTTGCCCTTTCTCTATCTCTCTTCTTCCTCGTGATTGGTTGGTAATGATGAATAACGTACCTAGCTTGCAGATTAAAGAGCTCGCCTTTGCATATCCCGATGGAAATCAGGCGCTCTTTGGAGTCAATCTGAGTATCAACAAAGGCGAACGCGTTGCGTTACTTGGACCAAATGGAGCGGGCAAGACAACGCTCGTTATGCATATGAATGGCATCCATCCAACGATGCAAGGTGAAGTTCGTATCGCTGGCGTCGTAGTTGATAGCAAAAACAAAGAGACTCTTAAGCAGATTCGTGCAAAGGTGGGAATAGTCTTTCAAGATCCTGATGATCAACTCTTTATGCCAACTGTTGGCGAAGATATCGCCTTCGGCCCATACAACATGGGGCTTCGTGGCGAAGAGCTCAACCGCGTAGTTGATGAAGCGCTCACCCAAGTGGGCATGCTTGAATTTAAAGATCGCCCGCCGCATCACCTTTCATTTGGACAACGCCGTCGCGTAGCTGTTGCAACGGTATTGGCGATGAAGCCAGAGATTCTGGTGATGGATGAGCCATCTTCAAACTTAGATCCTGCTAGTCGCCGCGAACTCGCTGACATTGTGCGATCTCTTGATGTCACGATTGTGATGGTGACCCACGATCTGCCATATGCGCTCGAACTCTGCGAGCGTTCTGTGATCTTGTCGGGTGGAATTATCGTTGCCGATGCTCCTACGCGAGATGTGTTGAGCAATGCGCAGCTATTAGCATCTCATCGCCTAGAACTACCCGTCGGATTCTCGCTGTCGTAGCGAGATTCGCTCCTGGGCAATCGCAGCACCTAGCAAGACAATAAGTCCGCCAACAGGTTCATACCAGGTGACTTTTTCACCTAAGAAGATAATGCCCACAATGATTGCTACAACGGGCGTTAAGAATGTGACGCTACTTGCGATTGCGCTACCAGCTAGCTCCATCACCTTAAAGTTCCAGAGATAGGCCAACCCGCTTCCAAAGACTCCGAGCGCCAACATGGCAAGGAGTGGACCTGGCATGTACTCATATCTTTCAACGCCGTTGAAGAGAAAGAAAGGTAAGAGCGTTACAGCGGCCAACAACAATTGCATCGAAACAATTGATTCAGATTTGAGTCCATAAGGCATCACAAAGCGGCGCGTGTAAGGAAATGAGATTCCGTAACAAGTTACAGCGCTCATCAGAACAACAATTGCCCACAACGGATTATCGCCAAGGCCATTCCATGCACCTAGAACTGTGAGCACGCCCAGAAAACCAATAAAGAGACCAATAATCTGAAATGCCTTTGGTTTTTCTTGGCGGTTAACAGCCATGATTGCAAGCAAGGTCATCAAAGGCGTTACTGCATTGATAATTCCGGCAAGTACTGAGGTGACAACTGTTTCAGCCCAGGCATAGAAAATTCCAGGAATGACATTGAGCAGCACTGCGACAACCCATAAGTGAAAGCGGACCATCGGATCTTTAGGTAGCGAATATCCACGCCACTTTGCAATGAGTAGAAGCGTGAGCGCTCCCAGGGCGCAGCGGACAAAGGCAACGCCAAATGGAGTCAGGAATTCAAGGCCAAGTTTGATAAAGATAAATGAACAACCCCAGACAAATCCAATGATCAAATAGGCAGGGAACCAGCTGCTGCTTGAAGTTTTTCCTCTGGTCCCACTCATCTGGGAATCATACGCGAGGCGAGGTATATGCCATGTCGAATAAATATTGTAGGTTTACGCAACAGCAAATCAGCAACCGAGAATGGAAAATCAATGTCACACGATCTGGCACAGCTAAGAACTATCTTCACATCAGCCTTAGCATCTGACTGTCTTGATGCTATGGGTTACGGAAAACAAGTACTTGGTGAAGATATCCATATGCTCTCAGGTGAAGGCGTGATGCTCGGCTATGCATTTCCAGTTCAAATCGAAATCGTGGATTCGTTCCCAGAAGTTCCTTACGTTGGTCTACTAAAGGCGCTGGATGCAATTCAAAAAGATCATGTTTATGTAACTCCGACAGCTCGCGCAGGTAAGGCATCTTTATGGGGCGAGCTGCTATCTACTGCCTGCAACTTCAAAGGCGTTGCTGGTTCCCTCGGTGATGGACCATCACGCGATCTAGCGCGCACCCGCGCGATGGGATTTAAGATTTTTGGAACTGGTTCGCTGCCAGTGGATATCAATGGACGCTACGAAGTCGTCGCCCATAACGTTCCTGGCGTGATTGATGGCGTAACCATCAATCCAGGGGATCTCATCGTCGGCGATGTAGATGGCGTAACAATTGTGCCCGTAGCTGCAATCGATGAGGTTGTTAATCGCGTCATTGAGAAGAATTCAGGTGAAACTAACTTTAGAATGGCAGTCAAAGAGGGCATGGCGCCATCGGCTGCCTTTGCTAAATTTGGAGTTCTATAACTTCTTGAGTTCGGCGCGATCAAGTAAGTATTGGGGCTTGTATCCAAATCGCTTGATAAATCGCTCACTCGAATACGGGGCGGCATTTGCCGATAAGTCACCCCGTATCTCGCTCTTGGGATGAAACTTCTTCATGAGATCAACTGTTGGCTCATCTGACATCGTGTCAGGTGCTGCAAAGTTAAAGGTATCTGAACCTTTGAAATCGCTCATGACAACTGCTTCTAGCGCAGCTGCAGCATCGCGCAGATCCAGGTAACACCAGAGAACCTTGGCCACAATCCCCTTTGGGAAACGTGGATCTGGGGGCAAGGTATCTTCATTTTTGGAACGAGCAGCAAGCTCATATGTTTTATCCGGCAGATTTGTCCAAGGAAAACGCATACCGACAAAACTAATTCCAGTACGCGAGAACCACATCTGAGCAGATAACTCATTTACCTCTTTTGAAAGTGCATAGCTTTCTTCATACTCAAGCGGATGATCTTCATCTACCGGTACATACTTCGGAGAAGTCCAGCTTTCAGAGTATGGAAAACCATAAGCAGAAAGACTTGAGGCATAGGCAACGATACGTACGCCTGCATGCGCTGCAGCGCTAAAGACTGCAAAGGATGAGACCACGTTATTTGAGAAGACTTCATGTTGACGCTTATCAGTTGGGTTCGGAATCGCTGCGAGATGAATAACAGCTTCAGCGCCAACCATCACGCTGTCGCAAAATTCCAAGCTAGATAAATCACCAACAATTACTTTGACACCGGGTGCAACTTCACCATCTCTGCGATCTACCGGAACCACGTCATGGCCCTTAGCAATTAAGTGTTTAGCCGTGGCATTTCCAAGCAAGCCAGTTGCACCCGTGACCACGATCTTCATGGCGTTATCGTAATCTCAAATAGAGCGATTCGAAGTGTTCTGGAACTTCTGCCATAGCACCGGGATAAAACTTGATCTTTGAACTTTCGGTGATTTCCCACTTAAGACCAGATTCAAGGAGCGTCTCAATAAAGACTTTCGCTTCGATTTCAGAGACGTGATTGCCTATGCAGGTATGCGGCCCAAATCCAAAACTGACGTGCGGAATACGTTCGCGGCGAATATCTAACTTGTAAGGGTTTTCAAAGACTGTCTCATCGAAGTTGCCTGAGATAAAACTGATTTGAACATAGCGATCTTCCGGCAGAGTCTCTGCTGTGGACTCAGGCACTGTGCTTCGCACCATTGCAGCATTTGGAGTAAGAAATCTCAATAACTCTTGGATTGCTACATCGATTCGATCTGGATTCTGACGTAGGTATTCAAAATCTTCCGGCGCTCTTCCAAAGTGCCAGATAGCTCCGGTAATTAACTTCACGACTGTGTCGCGTCCGCCAGCGAGCATGACGCTAGAAATTCCTATGAACTCCTCTTTCGAGATTACCTTGCCGCCAATTTCAAGGCGCGCAATCTCGGCCCAGATATCTTGTTTTGGATTGGTAATTGCCTCTTCATAAATTTCATCCAGGTGGCGGTGCAATACATCGCCATTGCGCCCATCACCTGCGGCAGTCCACACACTTTCTCCCCAAGAAACCCATTCGGCAACATCTTGCGGGCGGTTATAGATAACTCCCAGATTCTTCATGACCAGTGGAAGCGAAAGTGAACGAGAGATTTCCGAATCAGTACCAAAAACCTGGCTAATCAGTTCAGCAGAGTTCTTTCTAAACTCTGGTGACTTCTTCTCAATCGTGGGTTTTACAAAGTAAGGCGTAAGCGCTGTGCGATAGAGATGATGTCGCGGTGGATCTACTTCAAGAGGTAGCTGTCGATAATCACGGACATCAGCATCGCCTTGTAGATCCGATGAATACTTCTCTGTATTTCGAAGCGCTTCACGGACAGATTTATGTCCAGTTATTTCGTGTGCAGCTGGAACATTGACGGCATTGGTGATTCCTAAGAATGTGTCAGCCATGGCGACACCATATGTAGAGATTGCAGGTGAATCAAGGATATAAAAGTGGGCCCAGACAGGCTCGAACTGTCGACCCACGGATTAAAAGTCCGTTGCTCTACCGACTGAGCTATAGGCCCCACTGTGTAACACGCTTGAATCTTTAACTAATCAAGCATCTGAATTATGCCAAGTTGGGTCAACTTATGCCAATTTGAGGATGCCTTTGTGACAGATT
>CAMDBB010000005.1 GCA_945889195.1 Bifidobacterium breve | reverse complement strand
TGATGACTCTTGGCTCAAACGACGAGTAACGCGTGATGACTTGTGCTCCAAAAGGTGGCGCTTGCCTGCACGCTCGTGCATGATCTTTCCGGTACCTGTGACGCGGAAGGTCTTCTTCGCACCACTGTGGGTTTTCATCTTTGGCATTTATCTTCTCCTGTTACTTCGTCGTTGTGAAAATCTCTAAAACTATTGTGCGGCTGCTTCTTCTTCAGCAGCCTTCACTTTGGCAGCTCGCGCTGCCTTCTGCTCTGCTACCGCTTCGGTCTTCTTCTTCGTTGGCCCTAGGACCATCGTCATCTGTCGACCTTCTTGCTTAGGAGCGAACTCCACGAATGCAATCTCTTTTACATCTTCTGCAAGACGTTGCAAGAGTTTGTACCCGAGCTCTGGACGTGTTTGTTCACGGCCGCGGAACTTCATCGTTATCTTCACCTTGTCTCCACCTTTGAGGAACTTCTCGACTGCAGAACGCTTAGTTTCGTAGTCGTGATTTTCGATCTTTGGTGTCAATCGCACTTCCTTCACCACAATGTGGGTCTGGTTCTGACGTGCTTCGCGAGCTTTCTGTGCTTCCTGGTACTTGTACTTGCCGAAGTCCATGATCTTGCACACTGGTGGATTAGCTTCGGGTGCGATCTCAACGAGATCGAGTCCGATTTCATCTGCCATTGCTAGCGCTGCTTCGATATCTACAACTCCAACTTGTTCACCGGTGTAATTGATGAGACGAATCTGGGGTGTGCGGATACGGTCGTTAATGCGCGGTTCTGTTGTGATTTCTGCTCCTATGTTCGGTTCTTGAGTATCCAAGTTGCTACAAAAAACGCGCACCGCATAGAGAGAGTAAAACTCAAATCAGTTTTACTACCGACTAACCAATCCGCCTGAGCGAAAGAGGTGGGAGCGGTGAGCTCCTCTTGCAGCAGCCGGGGCTACTGGTCTGGGGCAAGGCTACCTGAGCGGGGGTTAAATCAAAAATCCGGGCGAGGTTATGCGCCCATTCCATGAAGCCCACCATCTACATGGATGATCTCAGCTGTGGTCTTTGGGAACCAATCGCTTAGGAGCGCTACCGCAGCCTTAGCAGCAGGCACTGGATCGGTCACATCCCATTCAAGAGGGCTACGGTCATTCCAGACCTTTTCAAATTCATCAAAGCCAGGAATCGATTTAGCGGCCATCGTTCTAATCGGACCTGCTGCAACTAAGTTGATTCGTACATTCTCGCTTCCTAAATCACGTGCCAGATATCGCGATGTGGATTCAAGAGCAGCCTTTGCAACGCCCATCCAGTCGTACTTAGGCCAGGCAACTTGTGCATCAAAATCTAGCCCGACGATAGATGCTCCACCCTTAAAGGTTGGTCGACAAGCCATTGCCAGTGATTTCAGAGAGTATGCAGATACATGTACGGCTGTAGCAACATCTTCCCAAGAAGTGTTGAGAAAATTGCCGCCTAAAGCAGCTTCGGGTGCAAAGCCAATTGAATGAACCACTCCGTCAAGATGAGGAACGTGCTTCGTAACTTCGCTCGCCAACCCATCGAGATGCTCTTGGTTGGTGACATCAAGTTCGATGATGGGAGCCGATTGCGGAAGTCGGCCGGCGATACGAGTTGTCAGACTAAGAGCGCGACCGAAGCCGGTCAGCAGAACTGTTGCACCTTCTTCTTGTGCAATCTTGGCAATATGGAAGGCAATGGAGCCATCGGTCAGTACACCTGTTACGAGAATATTCTTTCCTTGCAAGATCCCCATAGTTAATGCCCCATTCCTAATCCACCATCGACCGGAATGATCGCTCCGGTGATGTAGCTAGCTTTGCTCGATGCAATGAACGAGACCACTTCCGCGATTTCTTCGGCAGAGCAGAAGCGTCCAAGTGGAACCTGAGCTGCGATATCGCTACGACGCTTCTCATCAAGGGATGAGGTCATATCTGTCTCAACAAATCCTGGTGCGATCACATTGGCGGTAATCCCACGGCTGCCCAGTTCGCGAGCAAAGGAACGCGCCATACCGACCAGGCCAGATTTAGATGCGGAGTAATTAACTTGTCCGGCTGCGCCGACGGAGCCCACAACAGAACCGACAAATATCAGACGGCCACGCTTTAGTTTGAGCAGCCCCTTCGTCGCACGTTTTGCTACGCGGAAAGCTCCGGTGAGGTTGGCATCAATCACGCTCTCGAAATCTTCATCAGACATTCGCATCACAAGGGTGTCCTTGGTAATTCCTGCGTTAGCCACGATGATCTCTGGTTGACCAATCTCGCTTTCGATTTTGGCGAATGCAGATTCAACGCTCTGCCCATCTGTGACATCCATCCGAACGGCATCAAAGCCTTCAGGCGGCGTACCGTTGCGATAAGTAATGACGACCCGATGGCCCTCTGATTGCAAGGAGCGAGCAATCGCTAAACCGATGCCGCGGTTTCCACCTGTTACTAGCGCGATGGAAGTCGAGTCGCTCATGAGAGAAAACTACCCTACTGTTGCTCCATGGCTAAAGAAGATGACGTTTTCGACATCACTAGTGCCCCTACAGGTTTATCTACTGATCAGTCAGCTCGCCAGCGTCGCTATTTCATCTCCATGATGATTCGCACCGCCTGCTTTATCCTCACCGTCATTCTTCCTAGCCCTTATCGTTGGTTTGCTCTCCTTGGCGCGGTTACTCTCCCGTATATAGCGGTCGTTGTTGCCAATGCGGGTCGCGAGACAGTGATTCCAGGCGCTGCGATTTTGAAGAAGAGGCCGCGAGGAATTGAGTAAGAATCAGGAAGAACTTTCTCTTCTGAAAAGTCTGGTTGCACTACTACTGATTGTCTTATGTTTATGGGCAGCGCAATGGCAATTTAATCGTGGGCTAGATAGGCAAGCTCGCAATGACGCAATCGAAGAGAACACGGCAAGGCCTGCTGCGCCACTAGCCGCCCTAGCAAGTGATGTCGCCGCACATGAATGGCAAACCACAACTATCTCCGGATCATTTGATACAACTCAACAGATTCTTCTTCGCAACCGTTACTTTGAAGGCGTCTACGGTTTTCAACTTCTTACACGCTTTGAAACTCAAGATGGCAAGAGTTTCTGGGTGGATTGCGGATGGATCAAGGCTGGCCCTAACGCTCTGACTCCCCCAGTTATCCCTGAACTTCCTTCTAGCCAAGTCACTATCGAAGGACGCCTGCGGTTGGATTCTTCACTTCCACAAGGTGCTTTCTTTGCTCTTCCCAGCGATGGATCTAGCGGTCTGATCTCACAGGCTAATGCCCAATCACAATCTCAGGTTTCAGAGAATTTCTACATCGATTTGCTTCGAGGCAACGATCCAGCGCTCACACCTGCTGTTGCGGCAGAACTTCCTGAGTTATCTGATGGCCCTCACATGGCATATGCCTTGCAGTGGGTCTTCTTCGGAGGATTAGTGGTCTACGGACGAATTCTAATTCGTCGTGATGTCCTGTCGGATAAAGAGCTCTGAGTAAAGTCCACCACGAGCGATTAGCTCTTCATGTCTTCCTCGCTCTTTAATTTCGCCCTTCTCTAAGACAAGTATCTGATCAGCTTCCATCACCGTACTCAAACGGTGGGCGATCACAATTGAGGTACGACCACGCAGAGCGACTTTGAGCGCTTCATGAACGAGAGATTCATTCTCGGAATCTAGGTGCGCTGTCGCTTCATCGAGTATGACAATCGCCGGGGCTTTGAGTAGAAGACGGGCGATAGCAAGGCGCTGCTTCTCACCTCCTGAGAGTCGGTGGCCACGTTCCCCCACCATAGTGTCGAAACCATTGGGAAGTGACTCGATCAAGTTCCAGATTTGAGCTGCTTTACATGCCTCAATCATCTCTGACTCAGTTGCATCTTCCTTTGCATATCGAAGATTCTCAGCGATGGTTTCGTGAAAGAGATGAGCGTCTTGCATCACTACACCGATTGAGTCGCGCAGAGATTGGGCGGTGAAATCTCTGATATCAACTCCATTGATCTCGATTGCGCCTTGAGTAACGTCATAGAGCCTGGGAAGAAGAGCGCTCATTGTTGTCTTGCCTGCACCCGATGGTCCAACGATGGCTGTCATCGTTCCGGTCTCGGCTATAAAAGAAATTCCTTTAAGCACTTCACCGCTATCAACGGTCTCTGGTTTTGCAGCAGATTCGAGTGATGCGAGTGATATCTCTTCGGCTCTTGGATACGCAAACCTTACGTTTTTGAACTCAACAGTTGCGCGCTTATCTTTGAGCTCTATTGCATCTGGTTTATCGGTAATCATCGGTTGCAGATCGAGCACTTCAAAGACTCGCTCAAAGGATACGAGCGCAGTCATTACATCAATGCGCACATTTGAAAGTGCCGTCAGCGGACCATAGAGACGTGCCAACAAGGCTGTGATTGCTAAGAGAGTGCCGACGGTCAAAGTTCCTGAGATTGCTAAATGCCCACCGATTCCATATGCGAAGGCGGTAGCAATGGCAGCCACGCTGGTTATCCCAACAAAGAAGACGCGATTGAGCATCGCTGTATGGATACCGATATCTGCAACTTTGCGGGCGCGAGTTCTAAAGAAGGTCTCTTCCTTCTTCGGTTTTCCATAAAGTGCCACCAAGAGGGCTCCAGATACATTGAAGCGCTCAGTCATTGTGCTCGACATGGTCGCATTGAGATTAAAGGAATCACGCGTCAAAGCTTGGATTCGCTTGCCTACCCACTTAGTAGGAAGGAGAAAGACCGGCAGTAGCAAGAGCGATACAACAGTGATCTGCCAAGAGAGAATGAGCATCGTAGTTACTACCAAAATCAGAGATACAACGTTGCTGACGACCCCTGAGAGCGTTCCGGTGAATGCTTGCTGCGCACCCATCACATCTGAGTTGATGCGCGAAATCAGCGCACCAGTTTGAGTGCGGGTAAAGAAGGCGATTGATTGGCGTTGAATATGCGCAAATACTTGAGAGCGAAGATCATAGATAAGACCCTCACCGATTCGTGCTGAGTACCAACGACCGAAGATATTGAAGCCAGCGTCAACGACTGCAAGCAACCCCACAAGGAGAGCAAGTTGGGTAACAAGCTTTCCGTTTTGAGGAATTACACCTTTATCGATCAGCTCTCGCAACAATAATGGCGTTGAGATTATGAGGAGCGCTTCAATGACGACAGTGACAAGAAAAATCGAAATCTGTCTTTGGTATGGCTTTCCGTAAGAGAAGATTCGTTTGACGGTGCCCGGCTTTAACTTCTGTGATTTAACAGATGGGTCTGCAGTCATAGACCGAAAGGTCATCCACACTGCATATTGCGACATAGAAAGAGTCTAAAGGTGGCTCAGGTTAATTAGACAGTGAAGCCGAGAGCGCGCAATTGCTCGCGTCCATCGTCACTAATCTTGTCTGGCCCCCAAGGTGGCATCCAGACCCAATTAATCTTCACATCATCCGTAAAGGGTGCAAGCGCCTGTCGAGTTTGGTCCTCAATAACATCCTGCAACGGGCAGGCGGCAGAGGTCAGGGTCATATTAAGAACGGCGATGTTGTTGTCATCGACCATCATGTCGTAGATCAAACCTAAATCAACGACGTTAATACCAAGTTCCGGATCGACAACATCCTTCATTGCCTCATTGATATCTTCGATTTTTGCGACCATCTGCTTATCCTACTTTCTTATTCACTGATTCTTCGCCAGCGCTTGCACGCTCGCGTCTTTGAAAGCCATCCACCCTAGAAGAGCGCATTTAATGCGAGCTGGATATTGAGAGACTCCTGCAAGAGCGACCGCATCTTCGAGAAGGTTCTCATCCCCCGTCTGAGTTCCTTTGCTCTGCATGAGCGCCATAAATGAATCTGAAATTTCCTGCGCCTGCGCCAGAGTCTTACCAAGGACTAAATCAGAGAGAATCGAGACGCTCGCCTGCGAAATTGAACAGCCGACTCCATCCCATGAAACGTTAGCCACAGTGTCGCCTGAGAGCGTGACGTTGAGAGTGATTTCATCGCCGCAGCTTGGATTGATGTGATGAACCTGAGCGTCGTAGGTAGGGCTTAACTTCTTATGTTGTGGGTTCTTATAGTGATCAAGGATCACCTCTTGATAAAGGTTATCTAGCTGCATTATCCGAAGTATTTCTGTGCGTTTCTGATGCCGTCGACAAGTGCATCGATATCAGCATTGGTGTTGTATAGATAGAACGAAGCGCGCGTGGTTGCTGGAACGCCTAGCTTGCGCGTCAATGGCCATGCGCAATGGTGCCCCGTGCGAACTGCTACTCCTTGGCTATCCAAGTACTGCCCTAAATCATGAGGATGAATATCTCCGACAGTGAAGGAGAGCGTTCCACCACGCATCTCTAAATCAGTCGGTCCAACGATCGAAAGATCGGGAATTTCCAAAAGCGCCGACATTCCGTACTTCGTTAACGCTTTCTCGTGAGAAAAGATCTGATCCATTCCAATTCTATTCAGATATGTAAGAGCTGCACCTAAACCAACTGCTTGGGCCATATTTGGCACACCAGCTTCAAACTTCTTCGGCGCCTTTGCCCAGGTCGCTGATGTCATCGTGACGTTCTCAATCATCGAACCGCCAGTGAGAAAGGGAGGCAGTTCACTGAGGAGATCTTCTCTCCCCCACAAGATGCCAACGCCCGTTGGGCCTACTGCTTTATGTCCTGAGAAAGTCAGAAAATCAACTTCAAGTTCTTTAACGTTAATTGGCATATGTGGAACTGATTGACAGGCATCGAGTACGACAACTCCGCCTGCTGCATGTGCACGTTTTACAATTTCAGAAAGCGGATTTATCGTGCCCAGGACATTTGATTGGTGCGTGAGAGCGACAACCTTGGTCTTGGAGGTGATAATCGAATCAATATTGCTGAGGTCTAGACGCCCTTCGGGAGTAACTTCAAACCATTTAAGAGTCGCTCCGGTGCGTGCGGCCAATTGCTGCCACGGTATGAGATTTGCGTGGTGCTCCATCTCGGTAATAACAATTTCATCCCCAGACTTAAGCTGGAAGCGATTGCCAGCTGGAGCGTTACCCATTGCATAAGCCACAAGGTTGAGTGATTCAGTCGCGCTCTTGGTGAAGATAATTTCGTTGACTGATGCGCCAAGAAATTGCGCAACTATTGATCGAGCACCCTCGTAGGCATCGGTGGCCTCTTCCGCCAATTGATGCGCTCCGCGATGAACGGCAGCGTTATGCATACGATAGAAATTGCTCTCAGCGTCGATAACTTCAGTTGGCTTCTGGCTAGTTGCCCCAGAATCTAAATAGACAAGGCGTTTGCCATCGCGAACTGTCCGAGAAAGAATCGGAAAATCCGCGATGACCGCGCCTGCGTTAAATGACATATTAAGCGGTGACGTACTCCGCGTAACCCTGCGCTTCAAGCTTGTCAGCAAGCTCTGGTCCGCCTTCTTCAACAATGCGTCCATTTGCGAAGACATGTACGAAGTCAGGCTTGATGTACTTCAAGATTCTTGTGTAGTGAGTAATCAAGAGGATGCCATGGTTATTGGCTTCCTTGGCGCGAACTACTCCTTCAGAAACGATGCGGAGCGCATCAACATCTAGACCTGAATCTGTCTCATCGAGGATTGCGAATTTTGGCTTGAGGAGTTCGAGCTGCATGATTTCATGGCGCTTCTTCTCGCCGCCAGAGAATCCTTCATTGACATTTCTCTGAGCAAATGATGGATCCATCTTCAGTGACTCCATTGCGCTCTTTACTTCGCCTACCCATTCACGCAACTTTGGAGCTTCGCCACGAAGAGCGGTAGCTGCAGTACGTAGGAAGTTAGAGACAGATACGCCAGGTACTTCTACCGGGTACTGCATCGCTAGGAATAGACCTGCCTTAGCGCGCTCATCGACAGACATTTCAAGAACATCTTCGCCATCGAGCGTGACTGTGCCTTCGGTGATGGTGTATTTAGGATGGCCTGCAATTGAGTAAGCCAGAGTTGATTTACCTGAACCATTTGGGCCCATGATTGCGTGAGTTTCGCCTGACTTAATGGTCAGATCTACTCCCTTAAGAATTTCTACTGCGCCTTGCTCGGTCTCGACAGATACTTTCAATCCGCGAATTTCTAGAGTGCTCATATCTATCTCCGTTACATCTCTACCGTGACGGAGTCTCCGTCGACAGTTACTGAATAGGTCTTAATGGGTGCTACTGCTGGAGGCGTTAACGCCTCTCCAGTGCGAAGATCAAACTCAGCTCCATGGAGCCAGCATTCGATCTTGAAATCTGTGACATCACCTTCTGAAAGAGAGGCATCTGAGTGGCTGCAGATATCGTTGACCGCGAAGACCTGATCGCCCACACGGGTGACGCAGATGGATTCGCCGTTCTTCTCAATCCGCACAGGCTTACCTGCTTGAAGTGATGAAAATGCAAGATCAGACATCTACTTACCAGCCTTTGCAAGTTCGCCATCAATGCGAGCCATGATGCGTTCCTGGATTTCTTCAATACCAATTTCAGAGACAATCTCATTAAAGAATCCGCGCACAACCAGGCGACGCGCATCATCCATATTGATTCCACGCGACATTAAGTAGAAGAGTTGCTCATCATCAAAGCGGCCTGTCGTAGATGCATGTCCCGCGCCTACGATTTCACCAGTTTCGATCTCAAGGTTTGGAACTGAATCAGCTCGCGCCCCATCTGAGAGCAATAAGTTACGGTTGAGCTCATATGTATCTGTGCCCTCAGCTGCAGCGCGAATAAAGACATCGCCAATCCAGACTGTATGGGCCTTATCTCCAGCAAGTGCTCCCTTGTAGTTCACGCGGGACTTTGCATTTGGAACCTTGTGATCGACAAACATGCGGTGTTCGAAGAACTGGCCGGCAGTTGCAAAGTAGACACCAGATAGATCACATGATGCACCTGGTGCGATGAAATCGACGGTAGGAAGTAGGCGAACTACATCTCCCCCGACGGTGACAACAATTGACTTAAATGTTGCATCGCGATCAACAATTGCGTGATGGCGCGCAGCATGAATCGTCTTGCTTCCCCACTCTTGCAGAGCGATAAGAGTCAGATGAGCACCTGGTTCAACAACGATCTCTAAATCTTCTGCAAGGTGAGTATCGCCTGTGTTCTCAATGACTACGACTGATTTGGAATGGCTGCCTGCCTTGATGAGAACTCGTGAGAATTCAGCAGAGTCAGTACCAAAAGAGGATCGATTGAGCATAATTGGCTCAGCAATCTCTGCGTTAGGTGCAATTGATAGCACCGCACCCTTAGTCGTGAACTGACGAACACGATTGACGATTACATCATCAGTCTGCGTTACGGCTTCAATCTCTTGGTGAGAAAAAGTCACACCAGTTGGAAGTGTGCCCTTTACCGCAAGTGAATTGCGCTCTACCGCGGTGGCAGAACCATCATGCATTCCACCCAAGCGTTTGAGTGGCGTAAAGCGCCATGCTTCCTCACGCCCCGTAGGGGTGTGGTTTTCAAGAACGTTCGATTGCAATGAAGACATTATCCAACTGCGCCTTCCATTTGGAGTTCAATCAGGCGGTTGAGCTCTAGCGCGTACTCCATAGGAAGTTCGCGTGCAATTGGTTCAATGAACCCACGAACAATCATCGCCATCGCTTCATCTTCATTGAGTCCACGGGACATCAGATAGAAGAGCTGATCATCAGAGATCTTAGAGACGGTCGCTTCGTGACCCATAGATACATCATCTTCACGGATATCAACATACGGATATGTATCTGAACGCGAGATTGTGTCAACGAGAAGAGCATCGCACTTCACAGTACTTGCTGAATGGTGGGCACCTTCTTGAACCTGCACAAGTCCGCGGTATGAGGTACGACCTCCACCACGAGCTACAGATTTAGAGATAACTGACGATGATGTGTAAGGAGCTGCGTGCACCATCTTTGCGCCAGAATCCTGATGTTGGCCAGGGCCAGCAAATGCGAGTGAGAGAGTTTCACCCTTTGCGTGTGGGCCCATCAACATGACAGCTGGATACTTCATGGTGACCTTTGAACCGATATTGCCATCGACCCATTCCATAGTTGCACCTTCGGCGCATGTTGCGCGCTTAGTTACCAAGTTGTAGACGTTGTTAGACCAGTTTTGAATAGTCGTATAACGAACGCGCGCACCCTTCTTAACAATGATTTCAACTACCGCTGAGTGCAGTGAGTCAGACTTGTAGATAGGCGCAGTACAACCTTCGACATAGTGAATGTATGAATCTTCATCGGCGATGATCAAGGTACGTTCGAACTGACCCATATTTTCGGTATTGATACGGAAGTAAGCCTGCAATGGGATATCCACGTGAACGCCCTTAGGAACATAGATAAATGAACCACCAGACCAGACAGAGGTATTGAGCGCTGCAAACTTGTTATCGCCAACTGGAATAACAGTTGCGAAATACTCTTTGAAGAGCTCCGGGTGCTGCTTGAGAGCGCTATCGGTATCAAGGAAGATGACGCCCTGCTTCTCGAGGTCTTCACGGATTGAGTGATAGACAACCTCTGATTCGTATTGGGCTGCAACTCCTGATACCAGACGCTGCTTTTCAGCTTCTGGGATACCTAGGCGATCGTAGGTATTCTTAATGTCATCTGGTAGGTCTTCCCAGGTTGTCGCCTGCTTCTCAGTAGAGCGAACAAAGTATTTGATGGTGTCGAAGAAGATTCCTGACAGATCAGATCCCCATGATGGCATTGGCTTCTTGTAAAAGAGGTCTAACCCTTTGAGGCGAAGGTCGAGCATCCACTGCGGCTCACTCTTCTTAGAAGAGATATCGCGAACAACTTCTTCGCTTAAGCCACGCTTGGCATTAGAGCCCGCATCATTACTATCTGACCAGCCGTATTCATAATTGCCGAGGCCATCGAGTTCAGGATGTGCTGTTGTCATTTGGTCGCCTTTCCAGCGGTTATCGTTCTTGTAGATTGAGTGATCTTTGTCTTTGTTGTTACTCGGGAAAGATTTGGAATGTACGTTGTGCAGACGCCATCACCGTGTGCAATTGTGGCAAGACGCTGCACATGTGTTCCTAGAATCTTTGAGAAGGCCTCGGTCTCTGCCTCGCAGAGTTGTGGAAACTCAGCTGCAACGTGTGCAATCGGACAATGGTGTTGACAGAGCTGATCCCCTGTTGGCTTGCTCTCAATGCTGGCGGCATAACCCTGCTCAGTAAGGAAAGTGGCAAGCGCCTGATTCTTCTGAGACTTCTTTGCCATAAAGGTAACTGCCTTGCGCTCAATATCATCTGCGCGAGATTGTGCGAAAGCTTGAACGAGTTGGCCGCCTGATTGCGCCGACATAAATTTCAGAGCGGCCACCGCTAAGTCATCGTATGAGTGTTCAAATTTTTCGCGACCACCATCGGTCATAACAAAAACTTTTGAAGGTCGGCCACGACCACGGCTGAGCGCCTGATGTGGCTCGCGCGCTTCGAGAATTCCATCGAGAACAAGGAGATCGAGGTGGCGGCGAATACCTGCCGGCGTGAGGCCAAGACGCTCGCCTAGGGTCACAGCGGTCGACGGACCATTTTCCAGCACAGAGCGAGCGATAGCCTCGCGGGTGCTCAGGTCGTCGATTTTCACAACACTATTGTGTCGTAATTCCCTAGCCCCTGCCAGTTGAAGAGAGGCGCGGCGAGAGGCAAAGGTCCTAGGCTACGAGCGTGAGTAAAACGCGCACAATTGCACGCCGAGTACTCGGCCCCCTTGCGGGCCTACTTCTCTTCCTTCAAGCAGCTCTCGTTCTGACGGGAGGCGCTGTTCGCCTTACCGGATCTGGGATGGGCTGCCCAACATGGCCAGAGTGCGTTCCCGGTTCCTATCTCCCTGTTGAAGGACAAGCAGAGGGCGCCTTGCATGCGTGGATTGAATTTGGAAATCGACTTCTTACCTTCGCGCTCTTCTTCGCAGCAGTTGTCACATTAATTGCAGTTGTGCGAAGCGGTCGTCGCGATCTCCGTTTTCTTGCCGCAACTCAGATCTTTGGAATTTTGGCGCAGGGAGTCCTTGGCGGAATCACCGTACTTACGCATCTCAATCCACTCTCTGTCGCATCACACCTACTTCTCTCGATTATCTTGATTGCAGCGGCGACATCGTTACATTCTCGCCGACATCATCCGCAGGTACGAACCTCATCTACACAAGTCAGAATCTCGCGGATATCTCTTGCTCATATTGTCGTTGCCTTTATAGCAATTGCTATCGGAACTTTGGTAACCGGTAGCGGTCCACACGCTGGTGATGTTGATGCTCCCCGACTCGACTTTGATATCTCCACAATTACACGATTACACAGCTCATCTGTCTGGGTCTTGTTGATTATTACCTTTATTTTTTATCGTTCTAAAGATCTCCGTTTTGAAACGAAGAAATGGCTCAATATCTTTATCTTGCTGGCAATCGCACAAGGTGCACTCGGCTATATCCAATACTGGTTAGCAGTTCCCGAACTCCTTGTAGGTTTCCATCTTTTAGGTTCAGTCTTAGTATGGATCGCAGCGTGGCGAATCCGTCTATCAGTTGTAAGAAAACACGCTTAAGGAGAAGAGATGACAAAGATCGCCGGTTGGAGTGAGCTAGACGATAAGGCGGTAGCTATCGCCCGTGCACTCGCGATGGATGCAGTACAGAAGGTTGGCAATGGCCATCCTGGAACTGCAATGTCACTTGCTCCAGTTGCCTACAACCTCTTTCAGCGTCACCTCGTTCATGATCCAGCAGATCCACATTGGCTCGGTCGCGACCGTTTCATTCTCTCCTGTGGCCACTCATCGCTGACTCTCTATACACAACTCTTCTTCAGCGGTTACGGACTTGAGATGGAAGATATGCAGTCATTCCGTACTTGGGGATCACTGACTCCAGGCCATCCTGAGTTTGGCCATACCGCAGGCGTTGAGATGACGACTGGACCATTGGGTGCAGGCGTTGCAACAGCAGTCGGCTTTGCGATGGCAGCTCGCTACGAACGTGGGCTACTCGATCCGCAAGCACCTGCAGGTTCTTCACTCTTTGATCACTCGATCTGGGTGCTCTGCTCTGATGGCGATTTACAAGAAGGTGTATCAGGGGAAGCTTCTTCTCTCGCCGGAACACAAGAGCTCGGTAATCTCAATCTTATCTACGACGATAACCGCATCTCTATCGAGGGCGATACCCATGTTTCATTTACCGAAGATGTCGCCGCGCGCTATCGCGCTTATGGTTGGCATGTTCAAGAAGTTGCGGCCCTCGCTGATGGAAATATTGATTTAGCATCACTCGATGCTGCGATGTTGGCTGCAAAGGCAGAGACGACAAAGCCATCGTTGATTCGGATGCACTCAGTGATTGCATGGCCTGCGCCTAAGTTACGCGGCACAGCAAAATCACATGGGTCAGCCCTTGGTGA
The DNA here is from genome assembly GCA_945889195.1 of Bifidobacterium breve. Taxonomy (GTDB): domain Bacteria; phylum Actinomycetota; class Actinomycetes; order Nanopelagicales; family Nanopelagicaceae; genus Planktophila. The sequence continues at coordinate 101,641 of CAMDBB010000005.1, read as the reverse complement.
TGAAGAGATTGCAGCCACAAAGAAAGAGTTAGGCCTTAACCCTGACGAAAAGTTTGCAATGCCAGCAGAAGTTTTTGCACATGTGCGTTCAGTCAAAGACCGTGGCGCGGCGTCGCACGCGGCATGGAATAAGAAATTTGATGCATGGAGCGCCGCAAATCCTGAACGCGCGCAGATGCTCACTCGTTTGCAGAAGCGCGAGCTTCCAGCAGGTTGGGATTCATCTCTTCCAGTCTTTGAAGCTGGAAAAGATTTAGCTACTCGCGCCGCCTCTGGCCATGTCATCAACGCCATTGCAAAGGCGTTACCTGAATTCTGGGGTGGATCGGCAGATTTGGCCGAGAGCAATAACACAACAATCGAAGGCGGTAAATCCTTCCTTCCGGCCAGCAGTCAGATGAAAGATGCAGATCCATACGGTCGCATTATTCACTTCGGTATTCGTGAGCACGCAATGGGATCGATTCTCAACGGGATTACGTTGCATGGATTGACGCGAACATTCGGTGGAACATTTGCAGTCTTTAGCGATTACATGCGTCCGGCAGTTCGCCTGGCAGCGCTGATGGATATTCCATCAACATTTATCTGGACCCACGATTCCATTGGTCTCGGTGAAGATGGTCCAACGCACCAACCGATCGAACACTTTGCAGCTCTACGCGCAATCCCCAACTTCGCGGTTATTCGACCAGCAGATGCCAATGAAGTTGTACAAGTTTGGCGATCAATTTTGCAGCGCCAGAAGCCAGCAGGTCTCTTGCTATCAAGGCAGAACCTGCGCACAGTTGATCGTTCTACTCATGGCGCAGCCAGTGGTGTTGATAAGGGTGCATATATCTTGAAAGATGGTTCAGCTGCTCCCCGAGTTGTCATCATTGCAACAGGTTCTGAAGTTGGAATCGCACTCGATGCACAGACAGCTCTTGAAGCAGATGGCATCGCAACTCGCGTTGTGAGCGCCCCTTGCCTGGAATGGTTTAACGAAGAGACAGAGAGCTACCGCTCCTCCGTTATGCCAACTACAGCGCTACGAGTAAGCGTTGAAGCTGGTATCGCACAAGGTTGGCGCGAATATGTAGGAGATAAGGGAATCGTTATCTCACTCGATCACTTCGGCGCATCCGCTGGTGCAGGCAAACTCTTCGCAGAGTTTGGATTTAGCGCTGAAAGAATTGTTAGCGATATCAAGAAAGCGCTCTAACCTATGAAGATCTCTGGTCCAAGCCTGGCGCAGGTAGATCGCTCATCGGATCTATATCGCTTACTAGAACACGCACATGGCCGTATCGCAGTGAAAGATGCAACAGCGTGGGGAAGCAAAGCTGCTACAGAGGCTGCTATCCGACTCAACTGGGTCGACCTACCCGAAACATCTGCAGCGCTTCTCCCCCGCATCGCTGAAGTTGTCGCACGCTTTAAAGAGCAGAGTCGAGTAGTTCTCTGTGGCATGGGTGGATCTTCCCTTGGCCCAGAAGTTATCGCGCTAACTTATAAGAAAGATATTTTCATCTTTGACTCAACCGATCCAAATTATGCACAGCATGCGATTACTGGAGATCTCAAGAAGACAGTCGTTGTCGTCAGCTCTAAATCTGGCTCGACCATTGAAACTTCTGCACAGAGATCTCTCTTTCAAAGCGCATTTACTGCTGCTGGCCTCAACCCAATAGAACACATTCTCTTTGTCACTGACCCGGGATCTCCACTCGATATTGAAGTGCGCGATGCGGGATTTAGCGTCATCAATGCCGACCCAAACGTCGGTGGTCGCTTTAGCGTCTTAAGCGCCTTTGGGTTAACACCGACAGCTCTCGCAGGGGCTCCTATTGAGCAGCTGTTGCAAGATGCGCAGAGCGAGAAGTCAGAGTTTCTCACTCATCCGCAGACAATTCTCGATACCGCTTATCTCTTAGTCGCACGCGCATCTCAGTACATCGCCTTTACTGATGCCGGTTCTGCAGTTCCTGGTCTTTCCGATTGGATTGAGCAGTTGATCGCTGAATCAACTGGTAAAGATGGAACAGGTCGTCTTCCCATTGCGACCGAGAACGCAAAAGTTGCCGCTATCGGAGGCGCCTTCACCGTGAGTTACGGTGGCACCGGTACCGATCTCATTGTCGAAGGCCCACTTGGCGCTCACTTCATCTTCTGGGAATGGGTGACCGCTCTGATGGGAGCAGCACTTAAAATCGATCCCTTCAATCAACCAAATGTTACGGAAGCGAAAGAACAGACTTCTGCCTGTTTAGCTGAATGGGACAACCAACTTCCCGTTCTTGCACCTGCATGCTCTGATAAATCTGTCGAAATCTTTGGAGATGGGCAGTCGCTTCAGGATGCGCTAGCTACATTTATCGAAGATGTTAAAGATGGCGGATACATCGCAATCATGGCCTATCTCGATAGACGAAATGATGCCAAAATTTCAGAGCTGCGAGCGATTCTTTCGGAGAAATCAGGTAAGCCAACTTCCTTTGGTTGGGGTCCGCGCTTCTTACACTCCACTGGCCAATTTCATAAAGGTGGACAGAAGAACGGTTCTTTCTTACTGATTACCGGCGAAACTAGCATCGACTATCAGATTGAAGGAAAGCCATTTTCGCTCCGTACGCTCCTGATGGCGCAGGCGATTGGCGATAACCGCGCCCTTGCAATGCGAAAATACCCGCTCCTTCGTCTGCATCTGCAGAGTAGAAGTGCGGGTATTGACGAAATAATTGCTGCGGCGAAGAAACTTTAATTTAGTCGAGATCGTCTCCGCGTAGTTTGCGAAGTGCATCTTCAAGAATCTTCGCACCCTCAGTGTCAGTACGTCGTTCCTTTACATAGGCCAAGTGAGTCTTGTAAGGAATGTTAACGACTGCACTTGGTGGATTGTTGCGATCGCGACCTGCTGGAAGACCACATTTAGGGCAATCCCATTCAGCTGGAATAACAACTGTCTCTTCTACTGCAAATGATGGACGTACTTCGTGGGCATTGGCACACCAATATGAAACTGTGGCACGTTCGATCTGATCTCCGCGCTCGGCTTCGCCCATTGGGCCTGCGCCGACGCGACTTCCACGAATTGCACTTGCCATCAATTAACCCTTCAAAACGAGAGAGAGACCGACGACTCCGGCGAACCAGAGTCCACCGACCACGATTGTGAGTCGATCAAGGTTACGTTCTACAACTGAAGAACCGCCGTAGTTGGAAGAGACTCCGCCACCAAAGAGATCGGAGAGTCCAGAGCCCTTGCCCTTGTGGAGCAGAACCAGGAGGATCATCACGATGCTCGAGATTACGAGAAAGATTGATAACGCTAAAGCCACTGTAAAACTCCTCTAGAGATAGGGGTAAAGGATACCTGAGCGGACGCTCTTACTCCGACTTAGACCTGAGCGTAGAACTTGGCAATCTTCGCAAGCTCTTCTGGGTCGAGGCTGGCTCCACCGATGAGAGCGCCATCGACATCAGCCTGCTTCATGATTTCAACGATATTGGCAGATTTCACGGAACCGCCATAGAGGATGCGCATATTTGCTGCAATCTCAGCTGATCCAATCTGTTCAACCTCTTCACGGATAGCAGCGCAGACTTCTTGTGCATCTTCAGGGGTTGCAGTCTTTCCGGTTCCGATCGCCCATACAGGTTCGTAGGCGATGACAATCTTCTTCAACTCTGGTTTATGGAAACCTTCTAGCCCTGCGCGCACCTGACGGATGACATGAGATACATGTGTTCCGGATTCGCGGATGGCAAGCTCTTCGCCTACGCAGAAAATCGGTGTCAGCTCATTGGCTAGCGCTGCCTTGATCTTGCGATTGATAAGAGCATCATCTTCCTTATGAATAGCGCGTCGCTCAGAGTGACCGATGACTACAAAGGTGCAGCCAAGCTTTGCCAACATCGAACCTGAAATATCGCCGGTAAATGCTCCCGAACTTTCAGGCGAAAGATCTTGAGCTCCATATTGCAAGCGGAGGCGATCACCATCGACCATGGTCTGGATAGAGCGAATATCTGTAAAGGGCGGGATGATTGCAACATCAACGGCGTCGTAATCCTTATCCTCAAGTGAGTAGACAAGCTTCTGTGCAACTGCGATAGCCTCAAGGTGATTGAGGTTCATCTTCCAGTTACCAGCCATTAACGGTTTACGCATTACGTGCTCCTTATAAACGATGAAATAGATTAAAGATCGAGCGCTTTCAAACCAGGTAGTTCTTTACCTTCCAGATATTCAAGAGATGCTCCCCCGCCTGTTGAGATATAGCCAAAGGCTGAATCTGCAAAGCCAAGTGCACGTACTGCTGCAGCTGAGTCTCCTCCACCAACAACAGATATTCCTGAAACTTCAGTCAGGGCTTGAGCAACAACCTTTGTACCGGCTGCAAAGTTAGGGAACTCAAAGACGCCCATCGGTCCATTCCAGAAGACAGTTTTGCAACCCTTGATTGCATCTGCAAAGGCGCGCGCACTTTCAGGTCCAATATCTAGCCCCATCTGATCTGCTGGGATGTTATCTGTACTCACCAAAGTTGGTGTGGCATCGGCTGCAAAGGTTGGAGCAACGACGATATCGGTCGGAAGAAGAAGCTTTACCCCAGAAGTCTCGGCCTGGTGAATTAACTCTTTTACAGTGTCGATCAGATCGCGTTCGACGAGTGATGAACCAATCTCTTTTCCTTGGGCAGCTAAGAAGGTGAAGAGCATTCCGCCACCGATAGCCATGACATCAACCTTGCCAAGTAGATTTGAAATGACGCCAATCTTGTCGGAAACTTTTGAACCACCAAGTACAACCCCATAAGGACGGGCTGGATCAATGGTCAACTTCTTCAGTACTTCAACTTCATCGGCAACGAGAGTTCCGGCTGCATGTGGAAGCAACTTTGGTAGATCAAAGACTGATGCATGCTTGCGATGTACCGCGCCAAATCCATCGCCGACATAGAGATCTGCGAGCTTGGCTAGTTCGGTAGCAAGGGATGCGCGCTCAGATTCATCTTTAGAGGTTTCAGCTGCGCTAAAGCGAATGTTTTCTAGGAGAAGTACTTCACCAGCAGCCAGAGCATCTGCCTTGGCAGTTACATCTGCGCCAGTAATTGCTCCAGCGAAGGTGACAGGCTTTCCAAGAAGTTCTGCCAAGCGAATAGAGACAGGAGCTAGCGAAAGCTCAGGCTTTGCTTCACCCTTTGGTCGACCTAGATGTGCTGCAATAACAATGCTCGCGCCCTTTGCAAGGAGCGCGTTAATTGTTGGAAGTGAGGCGCGAATACGTCCATCATCTGTGATCTTTCCATCCTTAATAGGAACGTTGAGATCGCAACGAAGAAATACGCGCTTTCCTGCTACATCTAGGTCAGCCAATGAAGTCATTACAGAGATTTACCTACATAGCCAACGAGATCAACGAGGCGGTTTGAGTAACCCCATTCATTGTCATACCAACCAACAACCTTGACAGTTGTTCCGATTGCCTTTGTTAGACCTGCATCAAAGATGCAAGAAGAAGGATCAGTCACGATATCTGAAGAAACGATTGGGTCTTCTGTGTAGGTAAGGAATCCCTTGAGTGAGCCATTTGCCGCTTCCTTCATGGCCGCGTTGATCTCTGCCGCTGTTGCTTCCTTAGCAAGTTCTACAGTGAGATCGGTTGCTGATCCAGTTGGGACTGGAACGCGCATCGCAAAGCCATCAAGCTTGCCTTTGAGCTGTGGCAAGACCAAAGAGATTGCCTTGGCAGCGCCAGTTGAGCTTGGAATGATATTTGTTGCAGCAGCGCGTGCGCGGCGAAGATCCTTATGTGGGAAGTCAAGGATTACCTGGTCGTTGGTATACGCGTGGATGGTTGTCATCAAGCCGCGAACGATTCCAAACTTTTCATCCAAGACCTTGGCCATTGGCGCTAGGCAGTTAGTTGTACATGAAGCATTTGAGATGACGTGGTGGTTTGCCGCGTCATACTTTTCGTGGTTAACACCCATGACGATTGTGATGTCTTCATCAGTTGCTGGCGCTGAGATGATGACCTTCTTGGCACCTGCTGTGATGTGCTTCTTGGCATCAGATGCCTTGGTGAAGTGGCCAGTTGATTCAATAACAATGTCAGCTTTGACTGAAGCCCAAGGAAGGTTCGCTGGATCGCGATCTGCAAAGACCTTGATGGTCTTGCCGCCGACTGTGATGGTGTCTTCGGTATGTGAGACTTCCAAGCCGAGGCGACCCAAGATTGAGTCGTACTTCAAAAGGTGGGCAAGAGTTGCATTATCTGTAAGGTCGTTGATACCTACGATATTGATATTTGGGTTGGTGAGCGCTGCGCGAAAGAAGTTGCGGCCAATACGTCCAAAACCATTAATTCCGACATTAATCATTGTTAAAACCTCTTCTAGAAAGTGAATTGCCCCGATAAAAGGTGGCTAAGAGTTACACCACAACATTGGGGGCCTGGCGGGAAGTCTATCAGTTACGCGCAGGCTACCGACCGGTTAGGAATCCCCGAGTAAATCTGGCGAGAGCCCCGCCTCAGTATCAGGAATCCCAAGTTCTCCTGCGCGCTTATCGGCCATCGCGAGCAATCTGCGAATTCGACCCGCGATTGCATCCTTGGTCATCGGTGGAGTTGCAAGAGATCCAAGTTCTTCCAAACTTGCCTGACCATGTGCGATGCGAAGCTCGCCCGCCTCTTTGAGATGATCAGGAATTTCGGGGCCAAGAATCTCCATGGCGCGTTGTACTCGCGCAGCTGCAGCTACCGCAGCTCGGGCTGATCTGCGCAAATTAGCATCATCAAAGTTTGCAAGACGATTCGCAGTAGCGCGAACTTCGCGGCGCATACGTCGCTCTTCCCATGCAAGAACACTCTCATGTGCGCCTAAGCGAGTGAGGAGAACTCCTATTGCATCTCCATCGCGAATAACAACGCGATCTACGCCTCGTACTTCACGCGCTTTAGCAACAATGTTGAGTCGACGCGCAGCTCCAACGAGAGCAAGTGCTGCCTCAGGGCCAGGACATGTAATTTCAAGAGATGAAGATCTGCCTGGCTCGGTCAGCGAGCCATGAGCGATAAATGCGCCACGCCACGCCGCTTCGGCATCGCAGACATTTGCTGCAACTACTTGCGGTGGAAGTCCACGAACTGGTCGACCATTGGCGTCAATTAAACCTGTCTGGCGAGCTAAAGCATCTCCTGCTTCAACTACGCGAACAACGTACCGTGAACCTTTACGGAGTCCACTTGATGAAAGAACTGCTAAATCAGAGTCATGGCCATAGATATCAGCGATATCTTTCTTAAGACGGCGGGCGCTCTGTGAAGTATCTAGCTCAACTTCGATAAGGACCTTGCCGGCTGCGATATGGAGCCCACCTGCAAAGCGAAGCAAGGAGGAGACTTCAGCCTTACGGCAACAAGGCTTGGTCACTGCAAGACGACTGAGCTCATCCTTCACTGCTGCTGTCATCGCCATGGGGGTTATCCAACCAGTTTTTCAGTAGCAATGTGTGCGAAAAGGTGACCCAATTTCTTTACATCATGATGCAAAGGAGCGCCAGAACTACGTAGATCGGCCACCAATAACTCTGAACCTATGGTTGAAAGATATGAATGTAGCTCAGTTGCGCCCTCTGCAGAGCTATCAAGAATTACCAAATCAAAGCGCAGCCCTGGTGCATAGCGCTGCAGAATCTGTAGATGTTCAAGTGGTGAATATCCGGCGTACTCTCCTGCTGATTTATCGGCAGAATCTAGATTCAAAAGCAGAATCTTCTTCGCATCCGTTTCAATCAAAGCATCTCTCAGGGATGGAACCAATAGATGTGGGATGACGCTAGAGAACCAAGAACCTGGACCCATAGTGATCCACTCAGCATCTTTGATTGCAGTGAGCGCTTCTGGTTGCGCTGCCGGAACTTCAGGGATTATTCGTAACGTTTTTAACTTTCCTTTTGTGGTGGCAACTTCTGCTTGCCCTCGGACAATCTGCGTACCAGATGAGCTCTCAAACGTGGCTTCAATATCAAGAGGTTCGGCAGCCATCGGCAATACTCTGCCAACAACTTTTAGAAGAGCGCCTACTCGGTCAAGGCCTGCCACGGTATCTTCATCGCGATCCCAAAGAGCTGCCAGCAAAAGATTGCCAACTGCATGTCCATTGAGTGGGCCTTCGCTCGTAAAGCGATATTGCATTATCTGCGCCCAGCTACGGCCCCATTCATCATCGCTACATAAAGCTGCAAGAGCCATACGTAAATCACCTGGCGGAAGTATCGGAAACTCTTCTCGTAGCCGACCACTAGAACCACCGTTATCAGCGACGGTCACAATTGCTGTGATATCCGAAGTAAGGCTACGTAGTGCGGTCAAGGTTGCAGCCAACCCATGTCCCCCACCGAGAGCAACAACTTTCTTACTCAACTTATTCGCGTCCTACATCTCGATGCGTTGCGTGTGCCGAAATTTCTAGGTCAGCAGATGTGGATGACAATTGCTTAGCAATTTCTTCAGCTATGGCGACGGAGCGATGCTTGCCGCCTGTGCAACCAATTGCAATCGTGACGTACTTCTTTCCTTCGCGAAAATATCCAGGAATCATCTGTTTCACAACGCCGACAAAACTCTTTACGAAGTCAGCGACGCCTTCACTTCCTAAAACCTTAGCCGAGACTGGGGCATCTAGCCCATTGAGTGGTCGTAGTTCGGGAATCCAATGTGGGTTGGGAATGAAGCGGCAATCCAGAACCAAATCAGAGTCTACTGGGATTCCGTATTTGTATCCGAATGAGAGAACGTTGATGCGAAGAGATGCCAGCATGCCTGCTGCAAAGATTTCGGAGGTGCGCTTTTCTAACTGATGAACATTGAGATTGGAAGAGTCGATAACAACATCCGCTTGGGCGCGAATCTCTTCTAACTTGGCTCGCTCACGCGCTATGCCGTCGACGATGCGATCCTTTGCTTGCAGCGGATGTGGTCGGCGAGTTGATTCAAAGCGCTGAACTAAGGCTTGATCAGATGCATCTAGGAAGAGCAGGCGATATGGAACCGAAGCTGACTTTAACTTTGCGAGTGAGTTGTTAAGTTCATCGAAGAACTTTCCACCACGAACGTCTACAACCACAGCTAGCGCTGCGTGAGTTTCGAGGGTCTGTTCGGCAAGAGATGGAAGTAGCGCAGGTGGCAGGTTATCGACCACATACCAACCAAGATCTTCCAACGCGTGCGCAACGGTTGATCGACCTGCGCCCGACATCCCGGTAAGAATCAGAAGCTCTTTAGTGGCCATGGCTCTCATTCTGCCTTAGGTGTCAAGTATCTCGCCGGTGGCCATATCTACCTTCACATCCGCAGTGGTTGAGAGTGATTGTAGATATTCAAAGATAATTCCTGCGATGGTTGCGCCGATTCCGGGAGTGGCAGCGAGTTCTTCACGGGAAGCCTTGCGCATCGCCGTCACAGAGCCAAAGCGAGCCAAGAGCGCGCCTCTGCGTGATTCTCCAAGTTGTGGGATGTCATCGAGAAGTGATTCAAGCATTACCTTAGATCTGCGCGAGCGGTGGAAGGTAATTGCAAAGCGATGCGCTTCGTCGCGAATTCGTTGAAGTAAATACATCCCCTCGCTTGTGCGCGGAAGAATCAATGGGTCCTTATCCCCCGGCATCCAGACTTCTTCCAGGCGCTTGGCCAAACCGCAGAGCGCAACATCGGTGATACCGAGTTCATCGAGCGCTCTCTGCGCTGCTGCAACTTGTGGCGCTCCACCGTCAACAACAATCAATTGTGGTGGGTAGGCAAACTTACTGACCTTGCCGCCAGTCTCTGCAATCTCGGCAGGATTGACCTGACGGTCGGCTAATAAACGTTTCATGCGACGTGTAATCACTTGGTGCATCGCGCGGGTGTCATCTTGAGCGGTATCTGTATCAATGATAAATCTGCGGTACTCACTCTTCTTCGCCAACCCATCCTCAAAGACCACCATGGATGCGACAACAGATGTCCCTGAAATATTGGAGATGTCATAGCACTCAATACGTAAAGGAGTGCGAGCCAGTTGCAACTCCTCCTCCAGTTCAAGGAGCGCTTTGCCTGATACGGCAGCATCGGTAGCCCGCTTACTTAAGTATTGAACCAGGGCATAGTGGGCGTTGCGCTCGACAGTTTGCAGAAGTTCAACCTTCTCGCCACGCTGTGGAACTTTGATTGAAACCTTCGCTCCCCGTAATTGGGTCAGCCACTCTTCCAGGGCGCTCTGATCGAGTGGTGCTTGATTGAGATAAATCTCGGCTGGAATATCTGTGGGTGCGCTCTGACTATAGATAGAGAAGAAGAGTGAGGCCATCTGATCATCGCCTTCTAGCGCCCGCTCTTGATCGACAATCCAAGAACGCGAACCTTTGATTGAGCCGCGCCTTACAACAAAGATGGAACCGGCAGCGTGCAACCCTTCTTCATGGATGGAGATGAAATCCCCATCTAGATCATCAGAGAGATTGCCTTGGGTAGAGCGTTGCGCCTTTTCAAAGGATTCAATCTGATCACGCAGGCGAGCTGCTCGTTCAAACTCTTCACGTTCAGATGCTTGATCCATCTCGTTCCGTAGAGTTGGGAGCAGATTCTCCATCCCCTTCTCCATAAAGGCATCTAACTTATGGGCAATCTCCTTATGCTCTTCTGGGCTGACCCAACCGACACAAGGAGCAGCACACTTACCGATATCCCCCAAGAGACATTGACGCTTAGTGCGTTGCGCTCTCTGAAAATTACCAGCGCTACATGAACGAACTGGGTACACCTTGAGAAGAACTTCATAGGTATTGCGAAGCGCCCAGGCATTTGTATAGGGGCCAAAGTATTTAAGTCCAGGGCGCTTCTCTTTACGGGTAATAAAGATGCGCGGAAATTCATCGTTCAGTGAGATTGCTAAATATGGATAAGACTTATCATCCTTAAATTGCACGTTATACGTTGGATGAAACTGTTTAATCCAACTGAATTCAAGAGCCAGAGCTTCAAGTTCTGTGGCAACAATCGTCCAATCCACTCGCACTGCCTCGTGGACCATGCGGTAGGTCTTCTGCGCCAGATTAGATCCGAAGTATGTTGTGAGACGGTTCTTGAGGTTCTTCGCCTTCCCGACATAGATAACTTTGTCGTCAGCGTTAAAGAAGCGATAAACACCTGGCTCTTCAGGAATCTCCTTGGGGCGATAACTCGCAGGTTGCGCCATGGCTACTTCTGCTTTGCGGTCTTTCGGACAGGAACCTGTCGATTATTGGCAAGCATCTCGGCGAGAAATTCTCCGGTGTAGCTTCCCTTCACCTTTGCCACTTCCTCAGGCGTTCCCTCAGCAACCACTGTGCCACCTCGGAATCCACCTTCAGGGCCCATATCGATAACCCAGTCAGAAGATTTGATGACATCAAGATTATGTTCGATGACGATGACAGTGTTTCCTGATTCAACTAGGCGTTTGAGGACCCCCAGCAACTTACTGACATCTTCAAAGTGAAGTCCAGTTGTTGGTTCATCCAGAACGTAGATGGTGCGACCAGTTGAACGGCGTTGAAGTTCAGTTGCCAGCTTTACACGTTGCGCTTCTCCGCCTGAAAGTGTGGGCGCTGACTGTCCAAGACGCACATATCCCAGCCCTACATCGCAGAGCGTCTTGAGATATCGGGCGATTGTTGGCACTGATTCAAAGAATGTGTGAGCTATCTCGATAGGCATATCAAGGACTTCAGCGATGGTCTTGCCCTTGTAATGCACTTCCAGAGTCTCGCGGTTGTAGCGAGCTCCGTGGCAGACCTCGCAGGGAACATAAACATCGGGAAGGAAGTTCATCTCGATGGTGATAGTTCCATCACCTGAACAGTTCTCGCAGCGTCCGCCTTTTACGTTAAAGGAGAAACGACCTTGTTGATAGCCACGAACCTTAGCTTCGGTAGTTTCAGCAAAGAGCGCGCGGACCTTATCGAATACCCCTGTGTAGGTCGCAGGATTAGAACGCGGTGTGCGACCAATTGGTGATTGATCTACGTGCACAACTTTATCAAGCTGATCGATGCCAGTAACTGTGCGATGGCGTCCCGGCACAAGTCGGGCACCGTTGAGTTTATTGGCAAGGGTTGTATAGAGAATGTCATTTACCAGCGTTGACTTACCTGACCCTGATACACCGGTGACAGAGACAAAGAGTCCTAGCGGAATGGAGACTTCAATATCCTTCAAGTTATTCTCTTTAGCGCCCTTAACAACTAATTGACGCTTTGGATCAACGGGGCGTCGTTCCTTTGGAATTTCGATCGATTTACGTCCCGAGAGATATGCGCCGGTAATGGATTCCTCTGATGCTATTAACTCTTCATAGGAACCAGAGACAACGACGCGTCCACCATGTTCGCCTGCCCCCGGTCCGATATCGACTATCCAATCAGCGGTTCGAATGGTCTCTTCATCATGTTCGACCACAATCAAGGTGTTGCCAAGATCGCGCAGACGAGTGAGGGTATCGATCAGACGTCGGTTATCGCGTTGGTGAAGTCCAATTGAAGGTTCATCCAAAACATAGAGAACGCCGACAAGGCCAGAGCCAATTTGGGTTGCTAGGCGAATGCGCTGGGCTTCTCCACCAGAGAGCGTTGCAGCTGGTCGATCGAGAGAAAGGTAATCAAGACCGACATCAAGTAAGAAGCCAAGTCGCGCATGCACCTCTTTCATTACTCGTTCGGCAATCTGCGCCTCACGCTTATTGAGCTTGACCTCTTTAAGAAAAGCTGCGCAATCATCGATAGAGAGCGCGCAGACTTCAGCGATGCTCTTTCCGCCGAGCGTTACAGAGAGAACCTCTGGCTTTAAGCGCGCACCTTTACATGCAGGGCATGGAGTCTGGCGCATATACGCCTCGTACTTGTCGCGGCTGTAATCGCTATCTGTTTCGCTATGTCGGCGTTGAATGAAAGGGATAACACCTTCAAATCCTGTGGAGTAATTACGAACACGACCATAGCGATTCTTATACTTAACGTGAACCTCGTAATCGAACCCATTCAGGATTGCCTCTTTAGCTTTGACCGAGAGTTTCTTCCAAGGATTATCAAGAGAGAACTTCAACTCTTTAGCCAGAGCCTCAAGAAGTCGTAAGAAGTATTCGGAGGATTGCGCTCCTGTCCAGGGGGCGATTGCACCTTCATTAATGGAGATGGCATCATCAGGAATGATGAGCTCTTCATCAACTTCTAGACGGGTTCCAATGCCAGTGCATTCAGGGCATGCGCCAAAGGGTGAGTTAAATGAGAACGAACGCGGCTCTAGCTCTTCAAAAGAGAGATTGCAGTCATGGCAAGCCATGTGCTCGCTATAGGTATGTTCTTTTTCTCCCGCTTTAGCATCTACAAAATCAAGAAGGACTAGGCCATTTCCTAACTTGAGCGCCGTCTCAATCGAGTCAGTTAAACGAGATTTACTCTCAGCCTTTGCGGTCAAACGATCGATCACGACTTCAATGGTGTGCTTCTCTTGCTTCTTCAGCTTTGGCGGTTCGGTCAGTTGAATCGTTTCGCCATCGACTCGTGCACGTGAATAACCCTGTGTGACAAGCTCTGCAAAGAGATCGACGAATTCGCCTTTACGTTCACGAATTACTGGAGCTAATACCTGAAACTTCGTTGTTGCCGGCATTGTGAGAATCTGATCAACAATCTGTTGTGGACTCTGGCGAGAGACTGCTTTGCCACATTGCGGACAGTGCGGCCGCCCCGCACGAGCAAAGAGAAGGCGGAAATAGTCATAGACCTCGGTGATAGTTCCGACCGTTGAGCGAGGATTGCGATTGGTAGATTTCTGATCAATAGAGACTGCTGGTGAAAGGCCTTCAATAAAATCCACATCCGGCTTATCCATCTGACCCAAGAATTGGCGGGCGTAGGCGGATAAAGATTCAACATAACGACGCTGTCCTTCAGCGAAGATGGTGTCGAAGGCCAAACTAGATTTTCCTGAACCCGATAGCCCTGTAAAGACAATGAGAGACTCACGAGGAAGTTCAATCGAGACATCCTTGAGGTTATGTTCACGCGCACCACGAACAACTAACTTATCGATGCTCATGTCCCTGCCTCATCCATTCCTCGAAGTTCGCGCTTGAGTTCGCGGAGTTCATCGCGAAGGCGAGCTGCCAATTCAAAGGCGAGTTCATCTGCAGCGCTACGCATCTGCTCGGTGAGCGAGCCTATCAACGCAATCAACTCTTGGCGCGGCATGGAATCTGTTCGCTTCGATGAGAAAGGCAATATCGCCGAGGATTTCTTACCCTTGGTTGAGGCCATGATGTCGTCAGTATCGTCGCTCTCTTGCGCAATGAGATCGGTGATATCAGAGATCTTCTTACGCAGCGGCTGCGGGTCTACCCCACGTTCTAAGTTATAGGCGACCTGCTTTGCACGTCTACGGTTTGTCTCATCGATTGCCTTAGCCATGGATGCTGTGATGTTGTCGGCATACATATGCACTTCACCAGAAACGTTACGAGCTGCGCGGCCAATAGTTTGAATGAGAGATGTTGCAGAGCGAAGGAAGCCCTCTTTATCGGCATCCAAAATAGCAACGAGTGAAACTTCCGGAAGATCGAGACCTTCACGCAAGAGGTTGATTCCAATAAGTACGTCGTATTCACCACTTCGCAATTCACGCAAGAGCTCAACGCGGCGCAAGGTGTCGACCTCAGAGTGGAGGTAGCGAACCCGCACGCCCTTTTCTTGCAAATAATCTGTGAGATCTTCTGACATCTTCTTGGTCAGCGTAGTAACAAGAACTCTCTCGTTCTTCTCTGCTCTGATGTTTATCTCATGGAGCAGATCATCAATCTGACCTTTGATTGGCTTAACGATAATCTGTGGATCAACCAAACCAGTTGGGCGGATAACCTGCTCAACCACATCACCATCGACCTTGGCCATCTCATACTTTCCGGGCGTTGCAGAGAGGTACACCTTCTGCCCGGTGCGCTCAAGAAATTCGGGCCACTTCAGCGGCCTGTTATCGAGGGCGCTGGGTAGACGGAATCCATGTTCAACAAGTGTGCGTTTACGTGCGGCATCGCCTTCATACATCGCACCTATCTGCGGAACAGTCACATGGCTCTCATCGATAACAACTAAGAAATCTTCAGGGAAATAATCTAAGAGGCAGTTAGGAGGCGAACCTGGATCTCGCCCATCGAGGTGACGTGAATAGTTCTCAATTCCGGAACAGAAGCCAAGCTGCTCCATCATCTCTAGATCAAAGGTTGTACGCATACGCAAGCGCTGTTCTTCAAGTAACTTGCCTTGTTTTGTAAGTAGGTTGAGCTGCACCTGAAGCTCATCTTGAATATCGCTCATCGCACGCTTCATGGTCTCGGGACCTGCTGCATAGTGAGTAGCTGGAAATATATAGATCTCGGTCTCATCGTTGACAATCTCGCCGGTCAGCGGATTGAGAGTCATAATCTTCTCGATCTCATCACCAAACATCTCAATGCGCACCGCGAGTTCCTCGTACATGGGAATGATTTCGACGGTGTCGCCACGCACCCTAAAGGTGCCGCGCTCGAAGGCCATATCGTTTCTCTTGTACTGCACATCCACAAATTTACGTAGTAGCGCGTTACGTTCTATCTCATCGCCCACTTTAAGACGAATCATCCGGTCGATATATTCTTGAGGTGTTCCTAGGCCATAGATACAAGAGACTGTGGCGACGACGATGACATCACGTCTGGTCAGCAACGAGTTTGTCGCTGAGTGGCGCAACCGCTCTACCTCATCATTGACGCTGGAATCCTTCTCGATAAAGGTATCCGTCTGCGGAACATATGCTTCAGGTTGGTAGTAGTCGTAGTAAGAGACGAAGTATTCAACGGCGTTATTTGGCAACAACTCGCGAAACTCATTTGCCAACTGCGCAGCCAAAGTCTTATTGGGAGCTAGAACGAGCGTTGGACGTTGCAACCTTTCGATCAGCCAGGCAGTCGTTGCTGACTTTCCAGTTCCGGTAGCACCCAGAAGAACTACATCTTGCTCTCCAGCGTTAATTCGACGGGCAATCTCTTCAATTGCAGCGGGCTGATCGCCGGCAGGTACGTAGTCGCTAATAACCTCAAAGGGAGCAACTTTTCGCTGCAGGTCAGTTACGGGGCGCACCTGCTTATCCTAAAGAGAGAGGCTGCAGAACGCCCTCCCAAAGATTCTCGACCTGGCGCAGGAGTGAATCCTCATCCCCATCATTTCGAATGACTTTATCGGCGATTGCCCCACGCGCCTCGGGAGTTGCCTGTGATGCCATCCGCTTTTCAATCTGCGAGATGTAGAGACCCTTTTTGAGGAGGCGCGCCTTGCGCAGTTCGATATCTGATTCAACGGTAATGATGTAATCAAACTTGGCTGCCGCACCTGTTTCTACCAAGAGTGGAATTTCATAAATCAAGATGTCGTCAATATCGAGATCTGCAACAGCTTC
Source organism: Bifidobacterium breve (assembly GCA_945889195.1). GTDB lineage: Bacteria > Actinomycetota > Actinomycetes > Nanopelagicales > Nanopelagicaceae > Planktophila. The sequence continues at coordinate 85,149 of CAMDBB010000005.1, read as the reverse complement.
TGCAAAGAGGGCCTGCACGCGCGGGTGGATGATTGCCTCTAAATCTTTGCGGGCTTCTGGGTCTGAGAAGACAATCTCAGCGAGCTTCTTTCGATCAATATCACCGTTAACGATGACCTCATCCCCAAAGCGGAGCATGACATCTGCAAAGCCATCGCTTCCACGTTCTATCGCCATACGTGCCAACTGATCGGCATCGATAACAAGAGCGCCGAGCTCTGCGAAGAATTGGGCTACCGTCGACTTTCCTGCACCGATTCCACCAGTAAGTCCGACTACCAACATGGCCTTACCTTACCTTTCAGAAAGCGGTGGAAAAAGAAAAATCCGGCTGGTTATCGCGAGGTTAAGGAGCAGCTCGCGGACCAGCCGGATTTTTTAACTTCTATTCAGCTACAACAGCAGCTTCTTCAGCTGCCTTTGCCTCTGACTTCTGCTTCTTGTGAGCAAGGAAGCGCTCTTGAGCAACAGCGTATTGACGCTCCCACTCTTCGCGCTGTGTGTCATATCCTGGCTTCCATTCCTGAGTATCAGGATCGAAACCTTCTGGATAGATGAAGTTTCCTTCTGCATCGTAGCGAGCAGACATTCCGTACTGAGTTGGATCGAATGCTTCGATTTCAACTTCATGTCCTTCATTAGCCTGCTTCAATGAGAGTGAGATACGACGACGCTCTAGGTCGATATCGATAATCTTCACGAATAGTTCATCTCCGACAGAGACAACCTGCTCTGGAATTTCAACGTGGCGTTCAGCCAACTCTGAAATGTGAACAAGTCCTTCGATGCCTTCGTGGACACGGATGAATGCTCCGAATGGAACAAGCTTGGTGACCACACCTGGAACCACAGTATTAATTGTGTGGGTGCGAGCAAATGCCTGCCATGGATCTTCCTGTGTTGCCTTAAGTGAGAGTGAGACACGCTCGCGCTCGAAATCAACTTCAAGAACCTCAACGGTTACTTCGTCGCCAACTTCAACAACTTCACCTGGGTGATCGATGTGCTTCCATGAAAGCTCAGAGACGTGAACGAGTCCATCTACGCCACCAAGGTCAACGAATGCACCGAAGTTAACGATTGATGAAACTACACCGGTACGAACCTGGCCCTTTTGGAGCTGGTTCAAGAATTCAGTGCGTGACTGTGATTGTGTCTGCTCAAGGAATGCGCGACGTGAAAGAACTACGTTATTGCGATTCTTATCGAGTTCGATAATGCGAGCTTCAACCTGCTTACCAATGTAAGGGGTGAGATCGCGGACGCGACGCATTTCAACAAGAGATGCTGGCAAGAAGCCGCGAAGTCCGATGTCGACGATGAGTCCACCCTTAACAACTTCAATAACTGTTCCGACGACAACTTCGTCGCGTTCCTTCTTGCCTTCGATTTCGCCCCATGCGCGCTCGTACTGTGCACGCTTCTTGGAGAGAATGAGGCGGCCTTCTTTATCTTCCTTCTGAAGAACAAGAGCTTCGACCTTATCGCCAACCTTGACGATGTCATTTGGATCTGCATCATGGCGGATTGAGAGTTCGCGTGACGGAATAACGCCTTCTGTCTTGTAACCGACGTCTAGGAGTACTTCTTCGCGATCAATTTGAACGACTGTGCCAACGACTAAGTCTCCGTCGCTGAAATTTCTGATTGTGCCTTCGATTGCGGCTAGAAAATCTTCTGCTGATCCAATGTCATTTATTGCAATTTGTGTAGTCAAGATGCTCCGTAGGGATAGAAAGTAGTAGGGATAGGACGGGCTAAGAGTACGGGTGAGGGCTAAATACCAGCAAATCCCCGCTTAGATATCGCCTCCATCACAGTAGGATGCACGGACAATGAATCGCTATGTTGCGTTATTCCGGATTCCAAATGTTTGGGTTCTCGTACTCACCTGCTTTCCGGCGCGCGTTGCCTACGGAATGGTCAGTCTCTCAATCTTCTTCAAAGTCGAGCAATCGACAGGTTCTATTTCAAGTGCGGGCCTCGCGCTCGGACTTAATGCAGCATCTGGCGCGTTGACTGCTGGAATTCGTGGATCGGTCATGGATAAGTACGGACAGAAGTGGCCGCTGCGCATCATGGTTCCCACTTATGCAACGTTGACGATTGCCCTCAATCTTGCAGATGCAAAGGCAACGATGCTGACTCTTGCATTTGTGATGGGGTTGAGCGCTCCCCCGATTAATCTCTCGGTTCGCCCCTTATGGAAAATTGTTGTTCCAGAAAAGGACCTGCGCACTGCATACGCGGTCGACTCTTCGATTATGAATTTTGCTTTTGTTGTAGGGCCCGTCATTGCTACATCCCTTGCACTCTCAAGATTTTCTTCTTCTCCTCTATTTATCTGCGCAGCGCTGATGCTCCTCGGTGGAATTTCACTTGGCATGACAAAGGTCTCGCGTAATTGGATCCCCGAAACAAAGGGCGCTGATTATCAGCCGCTTTGGAAGCATAAACCTCTGCAACTGCTCATGATTGAAGGGTGCTTTATCGGATTTGGTTGGGGTCTCTTTGATGTCGCAGTTCCCGCATTCACAACGATAGAGAAGGTCCCTCATATGACTGCCTGGATCTTCGCTGCCATGGGAGTGTCTAATGTAGTTGGAGGTCTCTTAGCAGGGCTCGTCTCAAAGAAGACTTCTTCTTTGAAGGCGATGCGTCGTACCTACGGTGTCTGGTTCTTTGTATCTATCCCGATGGCGCTTTCCTATCCAAATTGGACGATGATCATTGCTGGTGCGTTTTTAGGTTTAGTAGGTGGAGCAATTCAAGTCTTCTATTGGGAAGTTATGGAAGCAATCCGCCCACAAGGTTCACCGACTGCGATGATGGGTTGGCTCTGGTCTGTAGAAGGCACGCTGATGGCGGTTGGTTCCATGGCAGGTGGATTTATCTCAGAACATTCATCCCCCACTATCGCCTTGAGCATTACAGCGCTCTGCATAGGCGCTGGATATTTAATTCTGGCGCTTGGTAAGTCGCGCTTAATTGCCGCCGATCGCATCCCGACAGATGATGAAGATTTAGCAGCGATGAAAAATAACGCGAACACCAATCAATAGCGCCTTTTAGTGAGCTGCTTCGTTCCAACTCTTTCCGATTCCCACCGATACATCCAGAGGCGCATGTAGCGGATAAGCGCTACCCATCTGAGTGCGGACCAATTCTGAGACTGCATCAACTTCATTGGTGACAACTTCGAGGATGAGCTCATCGTGAACTTGTAGCAATAAGCGTGACTTGTACTTTCCGGCAACCAGCGCGCTTTGCACATTGAGCATCGCTTGCTTGATGATGTCTGCGGCCGAACCTTGAATTGGAGCGTTAAGGGCCATGCGTTCTGCTATTTCTCGACGTTGGCGATTATCGTGCATGAGATCTGGAAGATAGCGTCTGCGTCCCATCACTGTTTCGGTATAGCCCACCTTCCGCGCATCTTCAACAACGGTCTTGAGATAGTCCCGGATACCGCCGAAGCGTTGGAAATATCGATCCATCAAATCTTGTGCTGCAGGTGGAGTTAGATCTAACTGCGCAGCTAACCCATATGAGCTAAGCCCATATGCCAGCCCATATGACATTGCCTTTATCTGGCGGCGCATCTCGGGATCAACATCTGCCTGCTTCACTCCAAAAACAAGAGCGGCAACTGTTGCATGAAGATCTTCACCAGATTCAAAGGCTTTTAGAAGACCTTCATCGTTAGATAGGTGCGCCATGATGCGCATTTCGATCTGGCTGTAATCGGCAGTAAGCAAAGCGTCATAACCATCGCCTGCAATAAAGCAGTCGCGAATCTTTCTTCCCTCTTCAGTTCGCACTGGAATGTTCTGCAGATTAGGCCCTACCGATGAGAGTCGACCTGTTGCAGCAACTGTCTGTGCAAAGTGGGTGTGAATCCTCTTATCTGCAGCGATCTCAACTAGAAGCCCCTCAATAGTTGTTGCCAGTTTCTTTGTCTCACGTATACGTAAGAGCGCAGCTAAAACAGGGTGTTCAGTCTTCTCAAAGAGCCAGGTAAGCGCATCGGCATCTGTTGTAAATCCAGTTTTAATCTTCTTTGTCTTGGGAAGACCAAGTTCATCAAAGAGGACTACTTGTAGCTGCTTAGGAGATGCCACATTAAATTCGTGCCCTGCCGCTGTATGAGCAACCTTGGTTTCGCGCGTGACTTCTGCTTCAAAGAAGGTAAGTAGCTTCTCTAGCGCCTTCTTATCCACTGCAATTCCACGGTTCTCCATCGTGGCAAGTAAGTCTGCAATTGGAAGTTCTAGTTCGTAGAAGAGTTTTCCAACACCACGGGATTCAAGCTCTTTCGTCAGTGAACCCTGTAAAGCAAAGAGCGCACATGCAGATGTTAGAAGTGTTTGTTCGGCAGATGAAGTATCAATTGTTGCACCGCTCCCCCAGCGGTCAAGGAGATCTTGTAGCTCTTGTGCACGTGTTCCTGGATTAACTAAGTAAGCAGCTAACTCAGTATCGAAGACCACACCTTTCAGCCCATTGATTCGTGCTAGAGATTTTGCACCGTGTGCAATCTTCTGGACAGCACCATCAATAGCCCAGCTTCCCATCTCAGCTGAATGGACCAGATGCGCTTGTTGTGCCGAGAGTGCAACTGCATAACGATGTAGCGCGTTATCGTGAATCTCAAAAGCTAGCGCAATCGGATCTTGATGGGCAGCAATCTTCTCTGAAAGCTGTACAGGGGTAAGTACAGATGAATCGATATCTGCAGCAAAGAGCGAAAGTTCTGGTTTAGAGTTCTTTGTTGCGCTCTCTTCAGGAGTTACCGCAATCGCCTTGAGGCGATCTTTCAGAGTTCTAAACTCTAACTTTTCAAAGAGCGCGGTGAGATCACTTGCGGCAACGCCGCTCCACGCGAGTGCATCTATGGAGAGTTCAATCGGAGCATCGTGAATGAGCTGAGTGAGTTCGCGATTGCGGCGCGCGCTGTCGAGATGAGCGCGCAGCGCATCTCCTACCTTTCCAGAGACTTTATCGGCCTGCTCCAAGAGATTGACTAACGATCCATATTCAACGATCCATTTGGCAGCGGTCTTTTCACCAACGCCTGGAATCGATGGCAGGTTATCGCTGGGATCTCCACGAAGGGCTGCAAAGTCTGGATATTGCTCGGGTGTCATTCCATACTTTTCAATGACTGCGGCAGGCGTCATACGCGCTAGCTCTGAAACGCCGCGCTTTGGATACAACACCGTTGTCTGATCGGTAACGAGTTGGAAGCTATCTCGGTCACCTGTGCAGATTAAAACCTCTGCCCCCTCTTTCTCGGCTTGCTTGGTGATGGTTGCGATGATGTCATCGGCTTCAAAACCCTCAACTTCAAATTGGGTAATTCCAAATCCAGTCACCAAGTCGTGCAGATAGGACATCTGAGAACGGAATTCATCGGGGGTTTTAGCGCGATTAGCTTTATATTCAGGAAATATCTCAGTACGGAAAGTCTTGCGCGAAACATCAAAAGCCACTGCGACATGCGTTGGCTTCTCTTCCTTGAGCAAAGAGATGAGCATGGTGGCAAAACCATAAATAGCATTGGTGTGCTGACCTTGCGCAGTCGTAAAGTTTTCAGCAGGTAGCGCGAAGAAGGCGCGGTAGGCCATCGAATGGCCATCAATGAGCAGAAGCCTCTTCTTCTCATTCGCTTTAACGCTCATGTGGGACATCATAGGTATAAACTCCGTTGCTATGACTGAACCTGATTACCTAGCAATCATTAAAGAACGCGGCCAAGGAGCTCTCGATCTCAAGATGGGCATCGAGATGCTAGAGGTATCGCCGCAACGTTTAGTCGCTCGTATGCCAGTTGAAGGCAATACACAACCCATTGGTTTACTTCACGGCGGAGCAAATGTCGTTCTCGCTGAATCGCTCGGGTCTATCGGTACCCAACTTCACGCTGGACCAGACCGCAAGATTGTTGGGGTTGATATCAATGCAACTCATCATAAATCTGCAACTAGTGGATATGTCACAGCAGTTGCAACACCGCTCTCACTTGGGCGCACGCTCTGCGTCTACGAGATCGTAATAACAAACGAGGCAGGTCAGCGAACTTGTACCGCTCGCATAACCTGCCTCATTCTCAACCCTTAATTAACTTAGTGAGCACCTGTTCCAAGGTATGCCTCACGTACTGCAGGATCGTTGAGCAAGTCAGAAGCCTTAGCTTCTTTCGTCACATTTCCGGTCTCAAGAATGTAGGCGCGATGTGCGCGTTGTAGCGCCTGCTGTGCATTCTGTTCTACCAGCAAGATTGTGACGCCCTGCTTATTGATTTCAGTGATGATGCGGAAGATATTTGCAATCATCTGAGGAGCAAGTCCCATAGATGGCTCATCGAGTAGAAGAACCTTTGGGCGAGCCATCAACGCTCGTCCCATCGCCAACATCTGCTGCTCTCCACCAGAGAGCGTTCCACCTGCTTGCGATGTACGTTCCTTTAAGCGTGGGAAGAGCGTGTAGATACGATCAAGATCTTCATCCATCTCATTCTTGCGATCCTTGCGATTGAACTTACCCATCTCAAGGTTCTCAAGAACCGTCATTCCAGCGAAGATACCGCGGCCTTCAGGAACCTGTGAAATTCCAAGATCAACGCGTTCGTGAGCTTGGATCTTGTTGAGATCCTGACCATCGAAGCTGATGGATCCACTAGATACTGGTCGAAGGCCAGAAATTGTCTTCAAGATCGTTGTCTTGCCGGCACCGTTAGCGCCAATGAGTGTGACGATTTCACCTTCATTTACAACAACTGAAACGCCCTTGATTGCTTCAATCTTGCCGTAGTGAACGCGAAGATCCTTAATTTCAAGACGCATCTGCTGGCACTCCTAGGTAAGCCTCGATAACACGAGGGTCGTTTTGAACTACTGAAGGAAGATCATCTGCAATCTTCTGTCCGAAGTCGAGAACTGCTACTCGGTCAGAGATTCCCATGATGAGCGACATATCGTGCTCAATGAGAAGCACGGTGTAACCCTTGTCGCGAATCTTCTTAATGGTTTCAGCGAGTGCAACCTTTTCAGCTGGGTTGAAGCCCGCTGCTGGTTCATCAAGGAGAACCAATTGTGGTTCAGTTCCTAGTGCACGCGCAATTTCAAGTCGGCGCTGATCTCCGTAAGGAAGATTCTTCGCCAATTGATCTGAGCGATGCCCAATTCCCATAAAGTCGAGGAGTTCCTGAGCGCGTTGACGGCTCTCCTTCTCTTCACGACGGTTGAGCGGGGTTCCAAAGAGAGCACGAACTAGCCCGGTCTTCTTATGCACATCTGTTGCAGTGATGACATTTTCAAGAGCTGTCATATCCCCAAAGAGACGAACATTTTGGAAGGTACGCGCAAGACCCATCTTCGTTACTTGATGGCGCTTCTTACCTGAAAGGCTTTCGCCGTTGAAGAGAATCTCGCCAGAAGTAATTGGATAGACACCTGTGACTACATTGAAGACTGTTGTCTTACCGGCGCCGTTTGGGCCGATCAGTGCGCAGATTTCGCCCTTACTGACATGAAAGTTGACCTCATTAAGGGCGGTGATTCCACCGAACTTAATTGTGGCGTTTTTGAGTTCAAGAAGCTTCTCTGACATTACATCGTCCTCTTCTCTTGAATTTTCTCGCGTTTCTTACGAGGCAATAAACCATCAGGTCTGAGGTTCATCATGATGATAAGGACCAATCCGAAGATGATCTGACGCTCATCAGCGATAAAGCGAATTCGCTCGGGTAGGTAGGCGAGAATTGAAGCTCCGAGTGCGACGCCCCAGATATTTCCCATACCGCCGAAGACAACACAGGCCAAGATCAAGATTGAGACTTCAAACTTAAACATATCCGGAGAGATAACCATGACCTTCGATGCATAGATAACGCCCGCTGCTCCACCCACTGCTGCACCAATCACAAATGACCAGAGCTTGTAGACCAGAGTGTTGACGCCCATAAGGGATGCGACATCTTCATCTTGGCGGATCGCTTCCCACGCACGGCCTGGGCGACGCACGGTAAAGCGGCGAATCATCCAGATAGTAAGGAGGATCAGAGCCAGAACTAGCCAGAAGAAGTGTTCTGGGAACATCAAGTTAAATTCAAATCCAAAGATTGTTGGAGGATTTGGAATACCTGCAATTCCGTTAGGTCCACCTGTGACCGAAAGGTTGAGTGCGACGATACGAATGATTTCACCAAAGCCAAGGGTGATAATGGCCAGATAATCTCCACGAACACGTAGCGCTGGTAGGCCGAGGATTACTCCCGAGATCATCGCCATGCCCATTCCAACTGGAAGAGCTTGCCAAGTGTTCCATCCGTAAAGCGTTGAAAGAATCGCTTGGCTATAGGCGCCGATTGCGAAGAAGGCGATGTAACCCAAATCGAGAAGTCCTGATTTACCAACAACGATATTGAGACCCAAGGCCATCAATACGAACATACCCACTGGATAAACGAGTACGTTCTCAAATGAGGTAATTGGAGTGTTGAGGAAGCTTGTTGGCCCCCATGATGGAGCGAATGGAAGTAGTCCGACGAGAACTACAACGATAATGACAAAAGCGGTACGTACTGGGCGGTTCCAGCCTGCCCAGATCTCTGCGCCTTTATCGCGAAGATTGAAATCTTTAAGTGCGCTCATCATGTCCTCGTCTGCTGTACAGCCTCACCAAAGAGGCCGTTCGGTTTGAATAGAAGGATAAGAACTAGAACTACGAAGACGGTAACAGCTTTCCACTGTGAACCAAGAACTGCTGAAGCAAATTGCTCCATCATTCCTAGGGCCAGTCCGCCATAGAAAGCGCCTCGAATATTTCCGATTCCACCGAGAACTGCAGCGGTAAAGGCGGCGATTCCCATATTGAATCCGACGTTAAAGACGGTGTTTTCGTAGACAGTTGTGTAAAGGAATGCCGCAGCGCCCGTGGTGAGGCCACCGATAAGGAATGTCAGCGAGATAACGCGGTTGATATTGATACCCATCAACTTCGCATTCTCTTCTGATAACGAGACTGCGCGGATTGCCTTACCAAGACGTGATCGGTTGACGAATTGGTCGAGGATTACGAAGATGATAATCGGGGCAACAATCGCCAACATCGTGTCGATACGGAAGTTAGCTCCAGCAATCTCGCCAAAACTCCACTTTTCAAGAAGTCGCGGGGCTGTACGTGGACGTGACTCTGTAAACATACGCATGGTCTCCATTAGGAAGATAGAGACACCAATTGCCGAGATAAGTGAGGCTAGTCGGCTAGCACCTCGTGCACGAAGGCGACGGTATGCAACGAGTTCGACAATAACCGCGAGAACTGCGCAGGCAATCATTGAACCGACGAGGGCAATAACAAGTGTGTACACCAATTCAAATCCACCGAGTGGTTTTGCGGCAACTGGATGGCCGAGTAGCTCGATTTCAACCCAAAGAACTGCAAATGTTCCGAGCATAAATATTTCAGAGTTTGCAAAGTTAATGAGTCGAAGGACTCCGTAGACCATCGTGTAGCCGAGAGCTACCAGAGAATAGATGAGGCCGAGCGCTAGCCCTTGTAGAACAAGTGACCAGAACTGGGTCGTAACAACTGAAAAATTCATATCAACCGATCTATGCGAGCCGAGTGAGTGTTATGAAACGTGGCCACTCCCGCATCGCTGCGGAAATGGCCACGCCTTACTACATAGTGAAAGTATTTCTACAGGCAACGCTCATTAAGCAATTGCGTCGTAGATAATCTTTCCGTTCTTTACAAGGTAACCGCCGACGTCAGCTCCACCGATGATGTCACCATAACGGTTGAATTTAATCTTTGATCCACCTGCACCTGTGAAGGTTGTGTTGTTAACGCATGACTGAATTGCTGGACGAGTTAGCTTGCCCATTTCGATACATGTGATAAACACCTGAGCTGCATTGTATGCAGTTGCTGAGTAGAGGCCAGGAACCTTTACGCCTGTGATCTTCTGGAATGAAGCAAGTTCTGCTGCAGTAAGAAGTGAGTCGAAAGGAACATCAGCTGCTGTGAGGCGAACGCCTTCAGCTGCCTTTCCTGCTAGATCTGGGAAGTCTGATGTGTTCACACCATCTCCAGCTGCAAGAATACCTGTGTATCCACCATCGCGAAGAGCCTTGAAGAACTTCGCTGCTTCAACAGTGTAACCACCGTAGATAACGACGTTAGCGCTTGAAGCCTTCACCTTTGATGCAACTGAAGACCAGTCTGCAGTTCCGCGTGGAACTGAATCTGTACCTACAACACCGATCTTCTTAGCTGGTGCCAATGCGTACTTGATGAGACCTGCGCCGTATGTGGTCTGGTCATCAACAAGGTAAATCTTTGGTGATGAAACACCCTTAGTTGCATAACGAACTAGTGCAGGTGCCTGGAATCCATCATGAGCTACGACGCGGTGGAAGATTGGGAATCCACGGTCTGGAGCCTTTGGATCTGAAAGTGATACAGCTGATGCTGATGGTGCAACCATTGTTAGACCAGCAGCCTTGTATGCAGGGAAAGAGTTACGTGCTTCACCTGAACATGATGTTCCGATAACGCCGATAACTGCCTTGTTCGCAGCAACACCAGGAGCGATGTTTGCAGCAACTGTTCCGTCGCACTGTGAGTCAGCCTTAATAAGGTTGATCTTTACAGCTGGCTTCTTTGCGTTGTAAAGCGCAATCGCCCACTCTGCGCCAGGGAACTGATCCTGACCAAGTTGTGCATCTGGACCAGTTAGTGGGCCCTGAAATGCAAGTGTTACAGATGTCTTCTTAGCAGCGCTTGCCGGTGATGCAACAACTACGCCAAGGGCGAGAGTTGTAGCAGCAGCAATAGCAAGACCGCTTACGATCTTCTTGTTCATGTATTGCCTTCCTGTTTTTTCATGCTTTAAGTCCCGGGACAGGGAGGCATGAAGCGTAATGCTCAACCTACGCTTGAGACAAGGTGAAAGCCCTTTTTTCTGGGCGCGGGAGATTACTTTTTGGTTACGAAATCATGGGGCTGAACTGTTCAGATGGGGTGCGAAAGGGCTATTTATCGAGAGCTGCTTCAGGGGAGATAACGGCATGGGCGACCTCTTTCATGGTCAACCGTCGGTCCATGGCGGCTCGCTGAATCCACGAAAAAGCCTCTGGCTCAGAGAGGTTGAGCGCCTTCATCAAGATTCCCTTAGCCCGATCGATAATTTTTCGAGTTTCAAGGCGCTCATGTAAATCGGCGACTTCTTCAGCCAGAGATCTCATCTGGGTATGTCGACTGATGGCTATCTCAATGGCGGGTATGAGGTCGCCGATAGTAAATGGCTTAACGACATATGCCATCACGCCCGCATCGCGGGCGCGTTCAACCAATTCACGTTGGCTAAATGCAGTCAACATTAGAACTGGTGCAATCGAAATGATTTTTTCAGCTGCAGATATTCCATCAAGGATTGGCATCTTTACATCCAAGATTGCTAAATCTGGTCGATGCTCAGTAGCGAGTGCTATTGCTTCCTCACCATTAGCAGCTTGCGCAACGACTGAGTAACCAGCCTCTTGCAACATCTCTACTAGATCCATACGGATAAGCGCTTCATCTTCAGCGACCAGGATCCGCACAGGTGTAGCACCTGTCTGCGTTGCTGCGTCGATACTCATGTGCCTCGAGTCGGATTCGAACCGACACTATGCAGTGTTTGAGACTGCCCTCTCTACCGTTGGAGTACCGAGGCGTGTTCCAATCCTAAGGCACCGCCCCCAAATAAGAAAAAGGAGAGAAGAGAAACTAGGTTCTTGGCTTTAGCGATAAGCAGCGGCTACGCCGTTTACAGCATCGCCCACTTTGTGAACACGCATCGCATTGGTCGATCCAGGAATCCCGGGAGGTGACCCTGCAACGATCATTACAAGTTCGCCCTCTACAGCGCGCTTACCTTCGAGGAGCATTTTATCTGCCTGCAGAACCATCTCATCAGTGTGTTTAACCATAGGAGTTACTAAAGATTCCACACCCCATGAGAGAGCTAGGCGATTGTAAGTGCCATCTTCTGGCGTGATTGCAAGGATTGGAATTGGTGAACGTAGGCGGCTAATACGTCGGGCGGAATCTCCAGATTGCGTGAAGGTAACCAGGAATTTCGCACCTACTGTGGCGCCTACCTCTGCAGCGGCCTTTGTGATTGCTCCACCCTTAGTTCGTGGCGCTGTCATCAGTGGGCGGATGCGATCAAGTCCTAGCTCTTCGGTGCGTTCGATGATGCGCGCCATTGTTTTTACAGATTCAATAGCAAATTCACCAACAGAAGTTTCACCAGAGAGCATCAAGGCATCTGCGCCATCGAGCACAGCATTGGCACAGTCTGTGGCTTCAGCACGAGTAGGACTGGAGTTGGTAATCATGGAATCGAGCATCTGAGTTGCCACGATGACCGGCTTTGCCGCATCACGAGCTAACTCAACGCAACGCTTCTGCACCATTGGCACATCTTCAATTGGCAGTTCTACGCCAAGGTCGCCACGAGCCACCATGATGCCATCAAATGCTTCAACGATCTCGACAAGATTGGCAACGGCTTGTGGCTTCTCAATCTTCGCAATAACAGGAACGCGGATACCAACTTCATCCATGATTGCATGCACATCTTTGATATCAGCAGCGTTACGAACAAATGAGAGAGCAATAAAATCTGCACCGGCGCGAAGTCCCCAACGAAGATCATCTTCATCTTTTTCAGACATCGCAGGAACTGATACAGCAACACCTGGAAGATTAATGCCCTTGTTGTTGCTCACAAATCCTGGCTGGATGCACTTAGTGACAACATCGTTGCCCTTAACTTCTACGACCTCAACGGTGACCTTGCCATCATCGATAAGAATGCGATCTCCAGCTTTGCAATCCCCCGGTAGACCTTTGTAGGTAGTTCCAACGCGCTCTTTAGTTCCGGGAACATCATCGGTGGTAATTGTGAAGATATCGCCACGAGCTAATTCATGTGGACCATTTTCAAATCGCGCCAAGCGAATCTTTGGGCCTTGTAGGTCAACCAATACAGCGACCGCTTTCCCTGCCTCTTTCGCAGCCGCGCGAACTCGATCCAGGCGACCTTGATGCTCTTCATAGGAGCCATGTGAAAGGTTCAGGCGCGCCATATTCATGCCGGCGGCGATCAGTTCACGCACCTTTTCGGGTGATTCAACGGCAGGTCCAAGTGTGCAAACTATTTTCGCGCGGCGCATATGCCTACCTTATCTATAGAGAGTGAGTACTAACGAGTTCTAAACCATCAGCGGTCGAGTAGTTGGTTCGATTGGTGAATGGAGTTGAGTCTCTCCGGTCAGATAGCGATCCACAGCAGCCGCTGCTGAGCGCCCTTCAGCGATAGCCCAGACAATCAGTGACTGCCCACGGCCAGCATCGCCTGCAACAAAGATGCCTTCTTCGCTGCTCTGGAAATTTTCATCGCGCGCAATATTTCCGCGATCATCGAGTTTTACCTCTAACTGGTCAATAAGTGCAGACTTTTCAGGACCAGTAAAGCCCATAGCAAGAAATACAAAGTCAGCGGGAAGTTCTTTCTCAGTTCCTGGAACTGGTTCAAACTTTCCGTTCTCAAACTTTGTTTCGACAATCTTGAGAGCCTTGAGATTTCCTTTGCCATCCCCCACGAACTCTTGAGTGCTGACAGAGAAGACGCGATTATCAAGTTCTTCGTGTGCGCTCGAGACGCGATAAATCATCGGATAAGTAGGCCATGGCTGTGACGATGGTCGCTCTTCCGTTGGGCGAGGCATAATTTCAAGTTGTGTCACGCTGGCAGCGCCTTGGCGAACAGATGTACCCAAGCAATCTGCGCCAGTATCGCCGCCACCCAAGATGATGACGTGCTTACCAGCTACATTGATTGGCGATTCTTCAATCTCACCGAGCGCTTGCTTATTTCCCCACGGCAAGAACTCCATCGCTTGATAGATGCCCTTATTTTCACGTCCAGCAATAGGAAGATCGCGCCACTGGGTAGCGCCAACGGCCAATACAACCGCATCGTACTTAGCGCGTAGATCTGAACCAGTGAGCTCAACGCCAACGTTTACGCCGGGACGGAAACGAGTTCCTTCTTGCTCCATCTGAGTAAGACGGCGGTCAAGGATGTGCTTCTCCATCTTAAATTCAGGAATTCCATAACGCAGAAGCCCGCCGATTTTCTCGGCGCGGTCATAGACAGCGACAGTGTGTCCGGCGCGAGTCAGTTGTTGCGCTGCAGCAAGTCCTGCAGGACCTGAACCAATGATAGCAACAGTCTTTCCAGAGAGACGATCTGGCGCTAGCGGCTTTACATTGTTGGCATCAAAGGCTTCTTCAATAGTGCGAAGTTCAACCTGCTTAATAGTTACTGCGTCGCGATTTATTCCAACAACGCACGCGGTTTCACAGGGCGCAGGACAGAGGCGACCTGTGAACTCTGGGAAGTTATTGGTTGCATGAAGACGGTCGATAGCTTCGGCCTTATCGCCGCGATAGATCAGGTCGTTCCACTCTGGAATGAGATTGCCGAGCGGGCACCCTGAGTGACAGAACGGAATACCGCAATCCATGCAACGACCCGCCTGCTTCTGCAGGTGCTCAAAAGATTGTGGCTCGTAGACCTCTCTCCAATCTTGGATACGCACATCAACAGGTCTGCGCTTTGGAGTCTCGCGAGGTGTGGTCATAAATCCCTTTGGATCAGCCATTTGCTACAACCTCCATGACATATTCATCTACTGGAAGACCTTCACGGTTTGCCTTTTCAATTGCTGCAAGAACACGTGCGTAGTCACGCGGCATGATGAGTGAGAAACGAGCTACCTCGGCATCCCAGTTCTTCAACAGGTTCGCTGCAACTTCTGAACCGGTTTCAACGTGGAAGGTTGAAATAATGGAGCGAAGAACTTCGCGCTGATCTGCCGGGACAGCAAGGACATCAACCATCTCGGTATTGACGATTGCTGTGTCGAGATCGAGAACGAAGGCGCGACCACCTGACATACCAGCTGCAATATTGCGACCGGTTGCGCCAAGAATGACTGCAGTTCCGCCAGTCATATACTCGAGCGCGTGGTCTCCCACACCTTCAACAACGGCGGTTGCGCCAGAGTTTCGAACGCAGAAACGTTCACCAACTAAACCACGGATGAAGATTTCGCCTGACGTTGCGCCATAGCCGATCACATTTCCAGCAATGACATTCTTCGCAGATGAGAAAGTTGCCTTCTCGTCTGGACGAACGATGACGCGACCACCAGAAATTCCCTTACCAACGTAATCGTTGGAGTCGCCATAAAGGCGCAGTGTTAGACCTTGTGGAATAAAAGCTCCAAGAGATTGTCCTGCAGAACCATGGAGAGTGACATCGATAGTTCCGACCGGTAGACCTTCTGCTCCATAGCGACGAGTGATCTCAGCGCCTAACATCGTTCCTACTGTGCGGTTGACGTTACGCACAGGAAGATCGATACGAACAGGCTCCTTCTTATCAAGCGCTGCCTGAGCCAAATCAATCAAGGTGTTATCAAGAGCTGCGGCCAATCCATGATCTTGAGTTGTTGTGCGATGAAGAGGTGAATCAACATCCGGACGCACAAGAAGAGGAGAAAGATCTAGACCGCTTGCTTTCCAGTGATCAATTGCAGCTTTGGTGTCGAGATATTCGACATGGCCAACAGCTTCAAGCAATGTGCGGAAGCCAAGGGATGCCAAGATTTCGCGGACTTCTTCAGCAATATATTCAAAGAAGGTCTCAACAAACTCTGGCTTTCCGGTGAACTTCTTGCGAAGCTCTGGATTCTGTGTAGCGACTCCAACTGGGCAGGTATCCAAGTGGCAGACGCGCATCATGATGCAACCTGAGACCACAAGTGGCGCTGTTGCAAATCCATACTCTTCGGCGCCAAGCAGAGCTGCAATCACAACATCGCGCCCAGTCTTTAATTGACCATCTGCCTGAACAACGATGCGATCGCGTAGTCCGTTGAGAAGAAGTGTCTGCTGAGTTTCGGCAAGACCGAGCTCCCATGGCGCACCTGCATGCTTGAGTGAAGTCAACGGTGAAGCACCGGTTCCACCATCGTGTCCGGAAATCAGAACTACATCGGCATGCGCCTTAGATACGCCGGCAGCAACGGTTCCAACGCCAACTTCGGCTACCAACTTCACATGGACTCGAGCATCCTTATTGGCATTCTTAAGATCGTGAATCAACTGGGCTAGATCTTCAATCGAGTAAATGTCGTGATGAGGTGGTGGCGAAATTAGTCCAACACCCGGAGTTGAAAAGCGCGCCTTAGCAATCCATGGATAGACCTTATTTCCAGGTAGCTGTCCACCTTCGCCCGGCTTTGCACCTTGCGCAATCTTGATCTGAATATCAGTCGCGTTGATGAGGTAATTACTTGTTACGCCAAAACGACCTGAGGCAACCTGCTTGATGGCAGATTTCTTAGAATCTCCATTAGGAAGAAGGGTGTAGCGAACTTCATCTTCGCCGCCTTCTCCGGTATTGGATTTGCCGCCCAAACGGTTCATGGCGATTGCTAACGTTTCGTGGACTTCTTGGGAAACTGATCCATATGACATCGCACCTGTTGAGAAGCGCTTCACAATTTCAGAGATTGGTTCTACTTCATCAATTGAGATGGGTGCGCGTTCGCCTTCCTTAAATTGGAAGAGTCCACGCAAAGTCATCAAGGTCTTGCTCTGATCGTTGACCTTTGATGTGTAGCGCTTAAAGATGTCGTAGCGCTTATTGCGAGTTGAGTGCTGCAAAGCAAAGACGGTCTCAGGGTTAAATAGATGTGGCTCACCATCGCGACGCCATTGGTATTCACCGCCAACTGCAAGACGTTTGGCTCCCGGAATCTCTCCACCTACTGGATAGGCAAAGTGATGGCGCTTAATGGTTTCTTCAGCGATAACATCAAGGTCTACTCCCCCAAGTCGTGAAGTTGTCCCAACGAAGAATTCATCGACAACATCTTGGGCAAGGCCGATAGCTTCAAATACCTGTGCTCCTGTGTAGGAGGCGATGGTTGAAATACCCATCTTGGACATCACCTTAAGAACGCCCTTGCCGAGGCCCTTAATAACATTGCGAACTGCCTTTTCAGGAGTGATGCCAGTGATAACGCCTTGATTAACAAGATCTTCAGCTGTCTCCATAACCAAATATGGATTTACCGCTGCTGCTCCGTAACCGATCAAGAGAGCAACATGGTGCACTTCGCGGACATCGCCAGCTTCAACAACGAGACCCACCTTGGTGCGAGTCTTTTCGCGAATTAAGTGGTGATGAACAGCTGCTGTTAGCAATAGCGATGGGATTGGGCAATCTTCGGCATCACCATCACGATCAGAGAGAACAATGATGCGAGCACCCTTTGCGATTGCATCTGAAACTTCGCGCTTAATCTCTTCCAGGCGAATGCGCAGAGTGTTTCCATCACCTGTGACTGGGAAGAGACCACGGACAACGTAGGCCTCAAGAGCTGGGTAATCATCATCAGCGTTGACGTGAATAATCTTGGCAAGTTCATCGTTATCGATGACAGGAAATGCCAGAGAGATTTGCTTACATGAATCTGGGCCTGGATCAAGCAAGTTATGTTCTGGGCCAAGAGATCCACCCAAGCTCGTTACTAACTCTTCACGAATCGCATCTAGCGGTGGGTTGGTTACTTGAGCAAAGAGCTGTGTGAAGTAATCAAAGAGAAGTCTTGGCTTCTGTGAAAGAGCCGCAATTGGAGTATCAGTTCCCATCGAACCAAGGGCTTCTCCCCCGCTTTTAGCCATCGGGGTAATGATGATTTTGATTTCTTCCTCGGTATAACCGAAGGCTTTCTGACGACGGATAACTGATTTGTGCGGATAGACAATATGTTCACGTGAAGGAAGATCAGAGAGTTTGATCATTCCATCTTTTAGCCACTGGCCATAAGGAGCTGCATCGGCCAATGAATCCTTAATCTCATCATCTTCAATGATGCGGCCTGCTTCGATATCGACAAGGAACATCTTTCCTGGTTGCAGACGACCCTTACGAACAATCTTCTCTGCAGGAAAATCCAATACTCCAACTTCTGATGCAAGAACAACAAGGCCGTCATCTGTAACCCAGAAACGTGATGGGCGAAGACCGTTGCGATCGAGCACTGCACCTACTTGATGGCCGTCGGTAAATGTCACACACGCTGGTCCATCCCAAGGTTCCATAAGGGATGCATGGAACGCATAAAAATCACGACGCTTCTGTGGCATCGTCGCATGGTTCTCCCATGCTTCAGGAATCATCATCAAAACTGAATGTGGAAGTGAACGTCCACCTAAGTAGAGAAGTTCAAGGACTTCATCAAAAGAGGCAGAGTCAGAGCCTGACATTTCAACGATTGGAAAGAGGCGCTTGAGGTCTCCCCCAATGAGATCACTTGCAAGGAGAGATTCGCGTGCGCGCATCCAGTTACGATTTCCCTTAACTGTATTGATTTCACCGTTGTGAGCGATAAAGCGATATGGGTGTGCCAGCGGCCATGATGGGAAGGTATTTGTTGAAAAACGTGAGTGAACAAGCGCAAGTGGTGAGACCACTCTTTCATCGCTGAGATCAGGGAAGAACTCTTCTAGCTGCCCGGTTGTGAGCATGCCCTTATAGACAATTGTCTGGGAAGAAAGGGAAGCGAAGTAGAGATCGAGTGTGTGTTCTGCCCTCTTACGAAGTGCGAAAGCCAAGCGGTCAAGTGCGAGCCCTGATTCGTTCTTTTTTCCAGCAACGAAGAGTTGTTCAAACTTTGGCATCACTGATAGCGCTGTCTTGCCAAGAGATGATGAGTCGATTGGAAGTTCGCGCCAACCTAGAACCGTGAGGCCTTCTTCTGCTGCAATCTTTGCAATCTCGCTCTGAACATCTGCGCCCTGTGCGACAAATGCAATACCCGTTGCATATGAACCTTCTGCTGGAAGAGAGAACTCTGTCACTGCCTTATAGAAAGCATCAGGAACGCGGATAAGAATTCCTGCTCCATCTCCGCTAT
Source organism: Bifidobacterium breve (assembly GCA_945889195.1). Lineage (GTDB taxonomy): Bacteria > Actinomycetota > Actinomycetes > Nanopelagicales > Nanopelagicaceae > Planktophila. Next base: position 66,094 of record CAMDBB010000005.1, on the reverse strand, counting down.
CTGGTTCAGCGCCCGATGCGCCGCGGTGTTCAAGATTGCGAAGTGCAGTCAGCGCCTTTTCGACAATGTCATGTGTTGCAACTTTATTAAGGGTGGCAACCATCGCAACGCCGCATGCATCATGCTCGTTTGCAGGATCGTAGAGACCCTGGCGTGCGGGATAGTTTGAAGAGAGTGCCATAACCCGTTGTCCTTTTTTTAAAAAAACAAAAGGGACAACTTTGGCCCGTGAGCGGTAAGTACTGGTGCGCCTACCAAAATCAGTAGCGAAAGAGTAGCAACCTAGGTGGTTTAGATGCCACTTATGTGTAGCGCCTGCCCAATGCCTGCGGTGATAGCCATACCGAGGCAGCCGCCGGCGATGACTCGCACGGTGGGAGTGAGTAACTTGGATCCTGCAATTCTTGCGCTCAAAATCCCGGTAAAGGTGAGGCCGATGATGGTGAAGGCGACGATGCTCCAGGCCGCCGTGCCAACCGTAGGCGCAAATGCTCCAACAAATGGAATGAGGCCTCCTGCGGTAAAGCTAAGCGCCGATGCAATTGCCGCTTGTACTGGACGCGCCTTGGTATGTGGGTGCTGACCCAACTCATCGCGAAGATGCGCTTCGAGTGGATCCTTCTTATGCATTTCAATAGCAACCTGTACCGCTAACTCACGTGAGAGCCCGCGCTTCATATAAATTTGAATTAACTCTTCCAGCTCACCTTCTGGGTCGATAGCAAGATGTTCAATTTCTAATAATCGATCAGAATGTTCAATATCATTTTGTGAACGAACTGAGACATATTCACCAACGGCCATAGACATGGCACCCGCTGCAATTCCAGCGGCACCTGCTGTGACAAGGAAACTCTGTTCTCCGGCGCGCGCTGCAGCAACGCCAATCATCAAACTTGCAGTCGAGACTAAACCGTCATTTGCGCCAAGGACGGCAGCGCGTAACCAACCAGCGCGATGAGTGCGATGGTTGAGATTGCGTTGATAGACATCTTCTAGCCCCATCTTGCAAGCCTACCTGTCTGAGCGTCTGAATTTGATGAAGGCAGCACATGCCAGTGCGAAAAGAGTCATCGCAACATATTGATTGAGACGTAGCCCACCCCAAACATGGGCCTGATCAATACGAATTCCTTCGATAAAGAATCGAGCGAGCGAGTAGCCCGCGACATAGAGCGCAAAGATTGAGCCAGCTGGATATCGAGAACCGAGCGCAATCAAAAAAACAGCAAGGCACGTGGTTGCGAGTGCTTCATATGCAAAGGTGGGATGAAAGGTGGCAAAGTTTTCATATCCACTGGGGCGAAGGTTTGCTGGTATTTCTAGCGCCCACCAAGAATCTAGTGGTCTACCAAAGAGTTCTCCATTAAACCAATTACCGAATCGACCAATCGCTTGCGCAAGTAGTAAACCTGGAGCCAACGCATCTGCAAAGTGGGCAAAGCTCGGTAGTTCGATGCGACGGGCGATTCTGCGATAAGCGATATATGCACCTAACGCACCCAAGCCAATGGCGCCCCAAATTCCAAGACCGCCTTTCCAGATCTTGAAAATATCAGTGAAGTTTGCACCCGCACCAAAGTAAAGTTCCGGTGAAGTGAGTACATGATAAAGACGTCCACCAATAACACCGCTGGGTACAGCAACGACGGCAACATCTCCAAGAACAGTTTTTGCACCGGGAAAGGCTGCAACAAATCTTCTATTTCCTACCCAGATCGCCACCGCTACCCCTGCGATGATGCAGAGCGCATAGAAGTGAATCGTAAAAGGGCCTAGCGCAACTGCCGATGTACTCGGAGTTGGAAAGGCTTGCAAAGTACTTATCCGCGCTCTACTGCAGCTTTGAACTTAGCAGCGTCAAAGTATTCGCTTGCGTTGCGGTCAATCTCTTTACCGTTGACGAAGACAGTAGGCGTTGAATTTACATTTGCCTTTGCGCCGGCTGCAGCAACATTGCTGACCCAACCGACATATTCACCCTTGTTGACGCAGCTACTAAATTTCTGGCTGGTGATTCCAGCTGTCTGTCCGAGGCTTGCAAGGAAAGTGTTATCCCAAGCACCTGAATTTTCCTGCTTCTGATTCATCATGAGCAAGCGGTGGTAATCAAGGAATTTGCCCTCATCTGCAGAACATGCAGCTGCATTTGCAGCGTTGACAGATTCAGGTCCCAAGAATGAGAGCGTGTGATAGACAACGGTTGCCTTCTTTTCGGCAATCAGCGATTCAATGTATGGGCCGTTGAGCTGTGTGAATTGAGCACAGACCGGACATTGAAAGTCTTCATAGATATCGACAACAGGGACTCCAGTGAGTTCGCCATTAAATACAACTCCATACCCGCGATCGGCTGAAACGTTCGCTGGGATGCTGGCTGAAGAATCGGTCTGTCGAGAGAGCAAGGTTGGCACCAACATAATGAGGAGAACGCCTACGACGACTGCAATAACAAGATTGCGAGTGAAGTTATCTTTTCCTGGTTGTTTAGCCATTGTTGCTTTCTCCTAGTTGTGTCGCAGGCGCTGGTGATTTATCCAGGCCAAATTTAGTGTGTGGAAAGAGGGTTAAGTAAATTCCCAAGAGCGCTAAGCCTGTGTCGCGCAGAAGTGGAGTCAGATAATTGGCTTCACCTTCAGGAACTTGTCCCCCGCCACCGAAGCATCCGCAGTCGATAGAGAGTCCGCGTGCCCAGGCTTGGGAGATTGCGATCATGAAACCGATCATTAAGAGCGCGCTCAGCGCACCGCTGATGCGGACAGCTGCTCCGATAACCAGGAGGATTCCTATCGCCAATTCAAAGAATGGCACAAAGATTCCGAGAAAATTCGCCAGTGGAATCGGCAGCATCTCGTAGGCCCGAACTGCCATCTGCGATTTATCAAGCTCATCAAATTTGAGATAGCCAGCAGCAATCAGGGTTCCGCCAAGGATGAGTCGAGCGGCAAGCCCTAGCCATGGCTGAATTTTCTTCATCGTCCTTCTCGCACTCCCAAAGAAAGTTGTTGCGCTAACTCTTTCACAGATTTCAATCCTTCTGCCTCATTTGGAGCATCCTGCATCGCCTTAATAAATGCTGATCCCACAATCACTCCGTCTGCATATCCTGCAACGCCCTTGGCCTGCTCGCGAGTTGAAACGCCAAGGCCAACTGCAATCGGAAGATCCGTTGTCTCTCTAATGCGCGCAACAAGGTCAGGCGCTCCTGATGAGACAGCAGTGCGTGTACCAGTTACCCCCATGAGACTTGCTGCATAAACAAAGCCACCGCATCGTGATGTTACTTGCGGCAGACGTTGTGCAGATGTACTTGGCGCAACAACGTAAATTGGATTGATCTCGCTCTTCTCAACAGCTGACTTCCATCCAGCGGATTCTTCGATAGTGAGATCTGGAGTAATCACTCCTGAGCCACCGTTTGCTGCAATTGATTGGGCGAACTTCTCGACTCCGTATTTTTCGATTGGATTCCAGTAAGTCATCACAACTGCAGGAACACCTGAATCGGTTGCAACTTTAAGTGCGTCAAATACATCGGCTGCATTTGTTCCCTGTGAAAGTGATTGGTCTGCAGCAGCTTGGATTGTTGGCCCATCCATCACCGGATCGCTATAAGGAAAGCCGATTTCAATGGCATCTACGCCACCTTCGATAAAGGCTTGGATTACTTTCTTGCAACCTTCAATCGTTGGAAATCCAGCAGGGATATAGGCGATGAGGGCTGCTCTATTTTCAGCACGGACCTTTATAAAGAGATCATCAAGCGGTGTGGACATTTACAGTGGGATTCCAAAATACTGCGCCGCAGTGTGAACATCTTTATCGCCACGTCCCGATAGATTGATGAGCAATATCGCCTCAGGTCCGAGCTCATTACCAATCTGAAGTGCGCCAGCGAGAGCATGAGCAGTTTCGATGGCAGGAATGATTCCTTCAGTCTTACAAAGAAGTGCAAATGCATGCATCGCCTGCGCATCGGTAATCGCGCGATATTCAGCGCGACCAATGTCATGAAGGTAAGCATGTTCTGGACCTACACCTGGGTAATCAAGTCCAGCTGAGATTGAATGAGATTCAATTGTCTGACCATTCTCATCTTGAAGAACATAGGTGCGATTTCCATGCAGCACACCTGGGCTTCCACCGGTAATCGTTGCAGCATGTCGTCCAGTTTCAACGCCATCTCCTGCTGCTTCAAGTCCGATTAAACGAACTTCAGGATCAGAGATAAAGCGATGGAAGATTCCGATGGCATTAGATCCGCCCCCGACACAGGCGAGAACTGCTGTTGGAAGTTTTCCAGTCAGCGCCAATACCTGTTCGCGAGATTCTTCACCGATGATTTTATGGAAGTCGCGCACCATGGAAGGGAATGGGTGCGGTCCGGCAACAGTGCCGAGCATGTAATGAGTGGTTTCAACATTGGTCACCCAATCGCGCATCGCCTCATTAATCGCATCCTTGAGAGTGCGTGAACCTGAAGTTACAGGAATTACTTCTGCGCCAAGTAACTTCATGCGAGCTACGTTAAGCGCCTGGCGCTTTGTATCTTCTTCGCCCATGTAGACAACACATTCAAGACCCATCAACGCTGCAGCAGTCGCTGATGCAACTCCATGTTGGCCAGCTCCTGTTTCGGCGATGATGCGCTTCTTGCCCATACGTTTTGTCAGGAGCGCTTGACCAAGAACATTATTGATCTTGTGGCTTCCGGTGTGATTGAGATCTTCGCGCTTCAAGAGAATGCGTGCACCACCTGCATGTTCTGCAAATCGTTTCGCTTCAGTCAGAATGCTAGGACGACCTGTGTAGGTGCGATGCAGCTCTGCCAACTCTTCGATAAATGTGGGATCCGTCTGCGCCTTGATGCGCGCGGCATCGAGCTCTTCAAGGGCTCCAATCAACGCTTCTGGAACAAAGCGCCCGCCATATTGGCCAAAGTGGCCTGCAATCTCATCGAGAGTTGTCATAGCTGAAAGCCTACCCGTGACCTAGTAGTTCACGCATTGCAGAAATAGGGTCACCTGATTTCACGAGGGATTCACCGACAAGAATCGCAGTTGCCCCCGCCTTTTGCGCCTGAGCGACATCTGCGCGGGTTGAGATCCCTGACTCGGCAACTCGAATCACAGTGGATGGAATTGCTGGGATGAGCTCTTCAAATACTGATGCGCTGACTTCAAGTGTCTTAAGGTTTCGCGAATTAACTCCAACAATGCGAGGTGAGATATCCATAGCGCTCTCTAACTCAGATTGCGTATGTACTTCAATGAGAGAGGCCATACCAAGTTCGGTAGCAAGATCATAGAAATCTTTCAATTGGCTCTTGGAGAGCGCGGCCACAATCAATAAGACGATATCTGCGCCATGTGCACGCGCTTCTAGAAATTGATATTCATCAACCATAAAATCTTTACGCAGCACCGGTATTTCAATGCGAGAGCGCACCGCATCAAGATCTGCTAGCGAACCACCAAATCTGCGTTGTTCAGTAAGAACACTGACAGCTGCAGCGCCTGCTTCTTGATACTTCTCTGCAAGGGCTGCCGGGTCTGTAATGGGTGCCAGGTTTCCCTTGGAAGGAGATGAGCGCTTTACCTCTGCGATTACATTCATCTCATTGCGCGATAGAAATGAGTGAGCATCAAGTGCGGGCGCTTGCGCATCAATGCGCTCATGTAAAGCTCCCATGGAGCCGCGGCGCGCTGCTAAATCTTCACGGACGCCTTCGATAATCGAGTCGAGGACGCTCACTTGGTCTCCTCAGTTGGATCAATACCTTTATCGAGCGCCGTCCAGGTATTGAGTTCGCGTGGAGCCCTCTCGTAGCGAGCAGAAAGTCGTAGACGTCGGCTTATTGAAATTGCGATGACCGCTACAAAGAAGAGTGAGATCGCTAGCTTCATGGTCGCTGCAATTCGTGTGCTGCGCTGATTGCGCCGAGAACGGCAGCTGCCTTATTGAGCGTCTCTTCATTTTCTGATGCTGGATCTGAGTCAGCTACAAGTCCAGCCCCTGCTTGTACATATGCAGTGCCGCCATGAAGGAGCGCAGTTCGAATTGCAATACACGCATCTATGTTGCCGGTGAAATCAAAGTATCCGATCGCACCACCATACAACCCACGTCTTGTTGGTTCGAGCGATTCAATGATCTCCATAGCGCGTGGCTTGGGCGCTCCTGAAAGCGTTCCTGCTGGAAAGACTGAGAAGAGCGCATCAATAGGAGTTGAGGAAGGATCTAACTTTCCGATGACAGTCGAAACAATATGCATCACATGTGAGTAACGCTCGATATGCATAAAGTCGATTACTTCCACCGAACCAGGTGCGCAGACGCGTCCTAAATCATTGCGACCTAAATCAACTAACATCAAATGCTCAGCGCGCTCCTTGGGATCTGCCAGGAGCTCTTCACCTAGGCGAATATCTTCTTCTACTGAGGCAGAACGTTTACGAGTGCCAGCAATTGGGTGCACCATGACTTCATCGCCAGTGACTTTAACAAGTGCTTCTGGACTGGAACCGACAATCTCAACGCCATCTTCAAAGCGGAATAAGTACATATATGGACTTGGATTATTGAGTCGCAACATGCGATAGACATCGAGGGCATCAGCGGTACATGGCATTGCAAATCTCTGCGATAAAACAATCTGAAAAGCTTCTCCTGCTCGGATTTCCTCTTTCGCTATCTCAACCTTTGCCATAAATTCATCAGCGGTCATATTCCGAGAAAATTGGGGCGCCTTCTTCGAAGGAATAGTTGTGACATCTCCAGCAAGAGGTGAAAGAAGTTCTGCTTGCATGCGATCAAGGCGAGATACGGCATCTGCATAAGACTCATCGATGCGTTCGTCGGAACCATCCCAATTGATAGCGTTGGCAATCAGAGTGATTGTTCCTTCAGCGTGATCCATCACCGCTAAATCACTAGTTAACATAAAGGCGATTTCAGGAAGAGCAATATCTTTCTGGGCAAGCTCTGGAATCCGCTCCAGACTGCGGACGCAGTCGTAACCCATATATCCAACTAAGCCACCTGTCAGAGTAGGAAGGCCAGCAATCTTTGGAGATTTCAAATGTGAAACAGATTTACGGAGCGCATCGAGTGGGCTCATATCCACCGGTACGCCCGCTGGAGGCGTGCCTAACCAGAAGGCTGCTCCATCCTTCTCGGTCAAAGTTGTCTGGCTATAAGCGCCGATAAATGAATAGCGTGACCAGACTCCCCCATGTTCTGCCGATTCCAGTAAGAAAGTTCCAGGTAGGTTCTTCGCTAACTTCTTATAGACATTGAGCGGAGTTTCGCCATCGGCGAGGAGCTTTCGGTAGACCGGGATGACGTTATGGTTCTTTGCAAATTCACGGAATTCTTCGAGCTTCATCGCGCCAACCCAATATTTGTATGGAAGCAGGTGCGATCACCGGTATGGCAGGCAGCACCGCTCTGTTCAACTTTCAGTAACAAGGCATCGCCATCGCAATCTAAAGAGATGGAGTGAACCATCTGCGTATTTCCCGAAGTGGCGCCCTTCTCCCAGAGTTCGCTACGACTACGCGACCAATAGGTGGCGCGTCCTGTCTGGATGGTCAACGCCAAAGACTGAGTATTCATATATGCCAACATCAAAACTTCACCACTTGTGGCATCTTGGGCAATCGCTGGAATCAGAGTTGTTGGATCTTTGAGCAGCGCAAGAATTGCTTCGGGAAGTTGGCCGCTCATAGACCCTATTCTGCCTTACGAAGCCTGCGCGTTGCGAACTGAATAACCCTGGCCTTGCAAGTACTTTTTCACATCAGGAATACGGTGAATCCCAAAGTGAAAGACGCTCGCTGCCAAGAGCGCATCTGCGCCGGCATCGAGGGCAGCAGAGAAATCTTCTAGCGTTCCTGCCCCACCACTTGCAATGAGTGGAACTCGCGAAACAGCACGTACAGCGGTGATCATTCCAATGTCATAGCCAGCGCGAGTTCCATCGGCATCCATTGAATTTAAGAGAATTTCACCAACACCCAGTGCACATGCTTTCTCAACCCAGGCAAGCGCATCTACACCTGCGCTCTGTCGCCCACCATGTGTTGTTACTTCAAATCCTGATTCAGTACGTGCGCGGCGCGCATCGACTGAGAGAACGAGAACTTGTGAACCAAAACGATCGGCGATTTCAGCGATTAACTCAGGTCGTGCCAGCGCTGCAGTATTAATGGAGACTTTATCTGCACCTGCACGCAGTAATTGATTGACATCTTCAACGGTACGTATTCCCCCTCCCACAGTCAGAGGGATAAAGACTTGCTCTGCAGTTTTTCGAACTACATCAAGTGTTGTCTCTCTCCCTGCAGCACTTGCAGAGATATCGAGAAAGGTAAGTTCATCTGCGCCTTCACGTCCATAGAGGGCAGCCATCTCAACTGGATCGCCAGCATCGCGGAGATCTGTGAAATTTACTCCCTTAACAACGCGACCATCTGTGACATCAAGACAGGGAATGATGCGAACGGAAAGGCTCATCGCTTCGTTAACTCCAGCGCCTCTTGCACAGTAAAGGCTCCGGCATAGAGAGCCTTGCCAACGATTGCACCTTCAACTCCGATGGCGTTAAGAGCCATGAGGGATTCGATATCGGCAAGAGATGAAATTCCACCCGATGCTACAACTGGCTTCTTGGTAACAGCACATACCTCCTGCAGAAGTTGCACATTCGGTCCTTGCAGAGTTCCATCTTTCGTTACATCTGTAACAACATAACGTGCGCATCCATCGCGCTCTAGGCGTTCAATAGTTTCAAAGAGATCTCCGCCCTCTTTCGTCCAACCACGGGCAGCTAAGACATGTCCACGAACATCAAGACCAACAGCGATGCGATCGCCATACTCTTGAATAATCTTCGCAGTCCACTCGGGATTTTCTAGCGCGGCTGTTCCTAGATTGACGCGAGTGCAGCCAGTTGCCAGAGCGCGACGCAGTGATTCATCATCACGGATTCCGCCAGAGAGTTCGACTTTAATATCGAGCTTTCCAACAACTTCAGCTAAGAGCGCGCTATTTTCGCCGCGACCAAAGGCGGCATCAAGGTCCACAAGGTGTAACCACTCAGCTCCTGCTGCTTGAAACTCGAGGGCTACTTCTAGCGGATTGCCATATGCCGTTTCAGCAGAGAGTTCGCCTTGCACTAGGCGTACAGCGCGACCATCTTTCACATCGACGGCAGGAAGTAGTTCTAAGTAACTCATAGCGTTTGTACCCAATTCTTAATCAAGTGTAAGCCGGCATCTCCAGATTTTTCAGGATGAAATTGCGTCGCAGCAATTGCTCCATCTTCGACTGCAGCTAAGAAATCCTCGCCATAGTTCGAAAGCGTTGAAATGGTGCCAACGGGATTCTTTACAGCGTATGAATGCACAAAGTAGAAAGATTCATCTTCAACGCCGTTGAAAAGTTGTGAGCCCGCTCCGGCCTTCACAGTGTTCCAGCCCATATGCGGCAATATCGGTGCCTCTAACTTCTCAACTGTGGCGTCCCAGATGCCAACTCCCGGATGCACTCCATGCTCGAGCCCTTGCGAAAAGAGAATCTGCATTCCGACACATATTCCAAGCGTGGGACGAGCGGCGGCGATTCTTTCGCGCACAATCTGATCTCCGCGCACTGTGATCAGCCCTTCCATACAAGCGGCAAAGGCACCAACACCTGGGACTACTAAGCCATCAGCATTGAGCGCAACTTCATAGTCGGATGTGATGACAACTTCACGCCCCGAGGTTTCAAAGGCGCGTTGGGCCGACCTTAGATTTCCAGAACCGTAATCAAGAATTGCAATCACGAACGTTAGAGAGAGCCCTTGGTGGAAGGAATTCCTGTAACACGGCTATCTAGCGCAACGGCATCTCGCAGCGCACGTGCGACTGCCTTAAATTGCGCTTCGAAGACGTGGTGGGCATTGCGACCTTCAAGTACGCGCACATGGAGAGCGATACGGGCTTCAGCGACAATAGATTCCCAGATATGTTTTCCAAGAGTTGTATCGAAGGTACCGATCAGCTCGACAATCTCTGGTTGACGATGGACTAAATATGGTCGCCCTGATAAATCTACAGCTGCCTGTACTAGAACTTCATCAAGTGGAACCATCGCATCACCGAAGCGGCGAATACCAGCTTTATCTCCTAGAGCTTCGCGGAGAGCTTGACCAAAGGCGAGAGAGGTATCTTCAACAGTATGGTGTGAATCAACATCAACATCACCTGTTGTCTTAATGGTGAGATTAAAGCCAGAGTGCTTTCCTAACTGGCTCATCATGTGATCGAAGAAGGGAACTCCAGTTTCGACCGAGATTTCACCGGTGCCATCTAAGTTCAGTTCTACAAGAACGCTAGATTCTTTCGTTGTGCGTTCAACGCGTGCTGTTCTGCTCATTTTTCTCCCAGGCAAGCCGATAGTGAGTCGATAAATTTCTTGTTCTCGGCTTCGTTGCCAATGGTCACTCGCAAGTAGCCTAATAATCCCACATCTCTGATGAGAACTCCTCTTTCCAGCATCTCTTTCCAGAGTTGCGCTGCCGGCTTAGTAAATCCACCGAAGAGGAGGAAGTTGGCATCACTCGGCACGACGGTAAGTCCAAGCGCCACGATCTCTTGCGCTAACTTCTCGCGGTCCGCGCGCAGACGTGCAACGTTGGCTAGCAGCTCTTCTTGATAATCCAGCGCTACTTCTCCGGCAGCTTGAGTCAGCGCGCTGAGGTGGTACGGAAGGCGGACCAAATACATCGCATCAATAACGGCTTTATCTGCAACTAAATAACCTAAACGAACTCCAGCGAAGGCAAAGGCCTTGCTCATTGTTCGAATGACAACCACATGTGGATACTTCTCAATCAGAGTTACCGCGGAAGTTTCTTCAGAGAATTCGGCATAGGCCTCATCGATGACCAATAACCCTGGCGTGGCCTTAGCTAACTTCTCAATCTCATTAATCGAAAGCGATGAACCCGTTGGATTATTGGGCGTAGTGATACAGGTAAGGGCTGGTTTTTCGCGTTGAATCTGTGCCAGGGCAGAGTCGTAATCCAAGGTGAAATCTTCGCGACGAGAACCATTGATCCAAGAAACACCTGTCACCTTGGCAATCAAGGGGTGCATCGAATAGGAAGGTGTGAAACCAAGAGCGCTACCGCTACTGAAGGCCATGAAGAGAGATTGAATGATTTCATTGCTGCCATTAGCAGCCCAGATGTTCTCTTCGGTCAACTTCGTCGCAGAGAGCGAGTTGATGAACCGCGCCAACTTGCCTCGTAGAACTGTTGCGTCGCGATCGGGATAGCGATTGAGGTTCTTCGCTGCATCCAGCACTCTGGCCGCGATTGCTGCAGAGAGCTCTTGCGAAAGCGGATAGGGATTCTCATTTGTATTCATCACAGCGTCAGCTGGAACTTGTGGCGCACCATAAGCAGAGAGCTCGCGTAAGTCTTGGCGCAGGGGCAACCAGGTTGGCCACTGGTTCATAGATTTTCCAATCGCGCAGTCATGGCTTCACCGTGAGCAGGAAGATCTTCAGAGTTTGCCAAGGTAACAACGGTCTCGAGGATCTCTGTAAATGCAGCTTGGTTGTACTCGATGAAATGCAGACCTCGTAAGAAAGTCTGCACAGAAAGTCCGCTGCTATGGCATGCGCAACCACCCGTTGGTAGAACGTGATTAGAGCCAGCTGAGTAATCACCCAGCGATACTGGAGAGAAACGTCCAATAAATACTGCGCCGGCATTGCGAATCTTCTTTGCATCTAGCGCTGATTGTGAAGTCTGAATCTCAAGGTGTTCGGCGGCATATGCGTTTACAACATCAAGACCCTGCTCAATAGAGTCAACAAGTGCAATCGCAGATTGGATACCAGAGAGCGCAGTGCGAATTCTCTCGGAGTGCTTCGTTGCAGCAACGCGCTTCTCAAGCTCAGCTTCGACCTCGCTGGCCAGCCTCGTTGAAGTTGTGACGAGCACAGCAGCAGCAATGACATCGTGCTCCGCTTGGCTGATTAAATCGGTAGCAACGTCGGCGGCAATCGCTGTGTCATCGGCGAGAATAGCAATCTCTGTAGGTCCAGCCTCAGAGTCGATTCCGATAATTCCGCGGAGCGCGCGCTTAGCAGCGGCCACATAGATATTGCCAGGGCCAGTTACCAAATCACACTTGGCACAAAGATCTTTCATGCCATAAGCAAAGAGCGCGATTGCTTGCGCTCCCCCAACGGCATATACCTCTGTGATTCCTAAGAGAGCACAAGTCGCCAAAATAGTTGGGTGTGGCAGACCTGCAAACTCTTTCTGAGGAGGAGAAGCAACTGCGATGCTACTTACCTGTGCAATCTGTGCAGGTATCACATTCATCATGACGCTACTTGGATAGACCGCGCGTCCTCCAGGAACATAGAGACCAACGCGATCTACCGGCACCCAACGTTCAGTGACAGTTCCGCCGTCAACAACTTTTGTGGTGCTTTCGCTGCGGCGCTGATCTTCATGGACCTTACGAATTCTTAGCGCTGACTTTTCAAGCGCTGCTCTGATCTTTGGATCAAGGTTGCGCAGCGCCTCATCAAGTGCGCTCTGCGGAATACGAATCGATGCTGGAGTTGTGCCGTCAAACTCTTCTGCCAGCGCGATTAAATCTGCCTCAGTACCTGCTTTAACTCGTTGCAAAATTGGAGCGATCGCCACCATCGCAGATGCCACATCAAGGGTGGCGCGCGGAAGCAGCTCTTGATAACCAGCTTTATCAAGGGGTTTGCCTCGCAGATCGACGGTACGAATCACAAGCGCATTCTACTTTGGACAGCGATTGCCGTGAGACCTGATTTTTTCAGTTACCGCTGAGTTAGATACGCCCTATTTAGATACGTATGAGGCAGTCAGGGCCCAAGATCGCCTTGAGATCTGCGCTCAAACTCGGTGATGATGTCACAAGTGCATCAATCTTTAGCGTCGTTGATTTCTGCTGATCAATGACTTGAAGATGCACTTCGCGCTTGCCCGGATGAGAACGGAGAATCTCTTTCATTCGCTCGACAACCGGCGGAGTCACTTGATTCGCAGGAAGTGAGATGAGAAGAGGTCCTGTTGGCGTTGCGCTGATATCTGGCATCTTCATCTCAAGGGCTGTGAAGCGAACTTGTTCATCAGTGCGCGAGAAACGTCCTCGCACAACAACTACACGATCTTCGGTGAGTGAGAGCGCATATTGATTGTAGGTATTGGAGAAGAAGAGAACTTCAATCGCACCTTCGAGGTCTTCTACATTGACGACCGCCCACGAAGCACCTTGGCGAGAAACTTTCCGTTGAATACCAGTAATGAGTCCGCCGATAGTGACAACGCCATCTTGTGGGCCATCTTCCAGGAGCTCTGAGATAGACATATCTGTATGTGAGCGCAACACATGCTCAACACCTAAGAGTGGGTGATCTGAGACGTAGAGTCCGAGCATCTCGCGTTCAAAGGTAAGAAGAGTTGATTTATCCCATTCGGTATTTGGAATCTCGATATCGAGTCCGGCAACTTGCGAAATAGTGTCGCCACCGAAGAGATCAAATTGGCCAATTGCTTCGGCGCGCTTGGTCTCAATGACAGAGTCAATCGCCTCGAGGTGGATTGCCATCAAGCCCTTGCGTGGATGAGAGAGCGAATCAAATGCTCCCGACTTTACTAAAGATTCGATCGTCTTTTTATTACAGACATTGGCATCGACCTTAGCTAAGAAATCTCCAAATGAGGCAAATGATCCCTTGCTCGCTCGCGCTGCCTTGATAGATGCAACTACTCCTTCTCCAACGTTTCGAATAGCAGCTAAACCAAAGCGAATATCAACTCCGCGAGGTGTGTACTCAGCATCAGATTCATTGACATCAGGTGGCAAGACCTTGATTCCCATGCGACGACATTCAGAGAGGTAGAGCGCAGATTTATCTTTATCATCGCGCACACTTGTTAAGAGCGCCGCCATGTATTCAGTTGGGTAATTTGCCTTGAGGTAGGCGGTCCAGAATGAAACAACGCCGTAACCCGCGCTATGTGCTCGGTTAAATGCGTAATCAGAGAATGGAATAAGAACTTCCCAGAGACGCTTAATGGCAGCGACAGAGAAACCATTCTCCTTCATGCCCGCTTCGAATGGGATGTACTCCTTATCGAGAATCTCTTTATTCTTCTTTCCCATCGCTTTACGGAGTAGATCCGCGCGTCCCAAGGTAAAGCCAGCAACCTTCTGCGCAATCGCCATTACCTGCTCTTGATAAACAATGAGGCCGTAGGTATCGCCGAGAATTTCATTGAGCGGTGCAGATAGCTCTGGGTGGATCGGCTCAACTGGCTTGCGCCCATTCTTACGATCGGCGTAGTTGTTATGTGCATTCTCTCCCATTGGGCCAGGGCGATAGAGCGCAATCACTGCAGAGATATCGGCAAAAGAATCTGGAGCCATGCTGCGTAGAAGTGCGCGCATTGGTCCACCATCGAGCTGGAAGACGCCGAGAGTGTCACCGCGCGATAGAAGTTCGAATGTTTTCTGATCGTGCAGTGGCAGATCTTCAAGTACTACATCTATCCCTTGATTTGCTTTGATATTGAGCAGAGCATCATCGAGAACAGAGAGGTTTCGTAGCCCCAGGAAGTCCATCTTAAGTAGGCCCGTTGATTCGCAGGCGCCCATATCGAATTGAGTAATGATTGCGCCATCTGCTTCACGACGGTGGATAGGAATTACATCGAGCAGCGGTTCACGAGAGAGAATCACACCTGCAGCATGAACTCCCCATTGGCGTTTAAGTCCTTCCAAACCCTTTGCTAAATCAACTACCCGCTTGGAATCAGGGTCGCTCTCGTAGAGTTGTCTAAATTCGCCGGCCTCGCCGTAACGTGAATCTTTCGAATCAAAGATTCCTGAAAGTGTGATGTCTTTACCCATGACTGAAGGTGGAAGCGCTTTGGTGAGTTTCTCACCGATTGCATATGGATAACCAAGAACGCGTGTGGAATCTTTAAGAGACTGCTTCGATTTGATGGTTCCGTAGGTGATGATCTGCGCTACTCGATCTTCACCATACTTTTCAGTGGCATAACGAATCATTTCGGAGCGACGACGTTCATCAAAGTCAAGATCGATATCGGGCATTGAGATACGTTCTGGGTTTAAGAATCGCTCAAACAAGAGGCCGTGTTCGATGGGATCAAGCCCTGTGATTCCTAGTGAATATGCAACGAGTGAACCTGCAGCAGAGCCGCGTCCTGGTCCCACGCGAATTCCAACTTTCTTCGCATGTCCTACCAAGTCGGCAACGACGAGGAAGTAACCAGGAAATCCCATATTGGCCATGACATCGAGTTCGTAATTAATGCGTGTGCGATATTCCTCGGTAGCGCGATCGCCCATCTTTTCAAGGAGCCCTCTTACAGATTCCTTGCGAAGCCACGAATCTTCAGTTTCACCTTGTGGCACTGGGAAGGCAGGGAGCAAATTCTCATTTTCGCGGAGCTTGACGTTACAACGCTCTGCAATCAGAAGAGTGTTATCGCAACTTTCAGGGAGCTCCTTAAAGAGCTCCCGCATCTGCGCTGGAGTCTTGAGATAGAACTCATCGTTATCGAACTTAAATCTCTTTGGGTCGGCAAGAGTTGTTCCTGATTGCACGCAGAGCAGCGCCGCATGGGCTGCTGCATCTTCATGGCGTGTGTAGTGCAGATCATTGGTGGCAAGGAGTGGAAGCTTTAACTCTTTACCGAGTTTAAGAAGATCTGCCTTTACGCGATTTTCGACATCGATGTCGTGGTCCATGATTTCAAGGAAGAAGTTATTAGCGCCGAAGATATCTCGGTAATCGCTGGCAGCACGGAGCGCCTCACGATAATTTCCCATACGGAGTCGAGTTTGGATTTCTCCACCTGGGCAGCCGGTCGTTGCAATCAGCCCATCGGCATGGCGAGAAATTAACTCACGGTCCATGCGTGGCTTGTAGTAATAACCTTCAAGAGAGGCGAGCGAAGAAAGTCTAAAGAGGTTAGCGAGTCCTTGATTATTCTCAGCAAGAATTGTCATGTGGGTATATGCGCCACCACCTGAAACATCATCTTCGCCGCCATCGGCCCACTGCACGCGCTTCTTATCAAAGCGAGATTCAGGGGCGACATAGGCTTCAATACCGATGATTGGTTTAACGCCAGCTTTAGTTGCTTGCTTATAGAAATCAAATGCTCCGAAGACATTGCCGTGATCTGTCATTGCAATCGCGGGCATTTCTAGTCGAGCTACTTCATTGACTAGATCTCCGACGCGCGCGGCACCATCGAGCATCGAGTACTCGGTATGCACATGTAAATGTACAAACGAGTCGTTCGTCGATGCCCGTGAAGCTGAAAAATCTTCAGATGACATGGTGGCGCAACATTAGCGCCTAAGGGAGAACTGCCTCGGATAGCAACGCCAGAGAAGCCTGAAGGTCAGGTGGATATGGAGCGCTGAGAACTAATGGAAGTGCGCTGACTGGATGGTTAAATCGCAGTTCCAGGGCGTGTAGCCAAGGGCGAGACATTCCCATTTTCTTTCCTAGTACGGGATCGGCGCCGTAAGTGGTGTCACCGACGAGTGGATGCCCTAACGCTGAGAAGTGAACGCGAATCTGATGAGTGCGACCAGTTTCAAGTTCTACCTTTACAAGAGATACAGAGCGGTAATACTCAATGACTTCATAATGAGTGATGCTCTCTTTACCGGTGGCAACAACGGCGAAGCGATGGTCCTCTTTTGGATGTCGGTCGATAGGAGCATCAATTGTTCCGCTCGCTGGATCCAAATGTCCTTGCACAAGTGCGTGATAGGTCTTATCTATCTCGTGGTTGCGAAACATATCTTTTAACTTCAAATAGGCCTTATCTGTCTTGGCCACAACCATTAAACCTGAGGTACCCACATCGAGGCGGTGGACAATGCCCGCGCGTTCTGCTGGACCTGACGTTGTGATTGTGTAACCCGCTGCCATCAGCGCGCCAACAACTGTTGGGCCCATCCATCCTGGACTTGGGTGAGCTGCGCACCCAACTGGCTTATCGATAACGACAATATCGTCATCATTAAAGATGACAGTGAGGCCCTCAAGTGGGGTGAGTGGAATTGGATCCTGGTTCTTCTGCGCAGGCATCAATACTTCAATCAATTGGCCTGCTGCGACCCGATCAGACTTCTGCATCGCTTGATTACCGGTGGTGATATCACCATCTTCTAAGAGTTTGACGATGGCTGTGCGAGAAAGACCCAATACTCGAGTCAGCGCGCTATCAATACGTTCGCCAGCTACGCCTTCTGGAACGGTGAGTGTGCGCAATTCTCTTGTCATGAGTCCCTACTGTACCTGTGTAATGGGAGGGACGCTTCGCATCGTTTGAATGAAAGCCAGTAGCGCAGCGGTAGATATTGCAATATCGGCGATATTAAAGATTGGCCAATTCGGTATTTGAATCCAATCAATCACATGTCCAAGAAAGAATCCAGGCTCACGGAAGATGCGATCTGTGAGATTTCCGAGTACTCCCCCAAGAAGTAGTCCTGCGCAGGTCAACCAACCACGAGATGTAATGCGCGCTGCATATCTGACGATTGTTGCGATGACAGCAACTGCAAGGAGAGAAAAGATAAGTGTAAATCCACTGGCGAGGCTAAATGCTGCTCCTGAATTCTTGAGCAAGGTGAATTGCAAGAGAGTACCTATTACCGGCTGTGGGTCAGAAGAGAAATTCGAGAGCGCCCAAGTTTTAGTTACGTAATCAAAGAGCCAGATTGTCCAGGCAGTCAGCCAGATAGTGCGAGTCTTGCCAGGGCTAAACTGGGGGCGCACCTTAGCGCCGCTCTTCCTTCTGCTTACAAATCATGCAGAGCGTTGCACGTGGAAATACCTGCAGACGAGCTTTGCCAATTGGTGAACCGCATTCTTCGCACATGCCATAGCTCTTGGCATCAATGCGAGCAAGTGCACGTTCAGTTTGTAGAACCATATCTCGCGCATTAATCACAAGTGACATCTCATGTTCGCGCTCGAATGTTTTTGTTCCAGAGTCAGCTTGATCGTCTCCTGCTCCTTCGCCTGAATCTGCGATGAGATCATTCATCTCGGCTTCAACGTTGGCAAGTTCGATGCGAAGACGATCAAGATCAGTTGCAATCTCTGCGCGAATCGCTTTCAACTCGGCTGCAGTCCATGGCGCTTCATCGCTTGACGCCGTTACTGGAGTTGGAGCAGCCTTGATTGGCTTAAGGGGCGCAACCTTCTTGCCGCTCTTTACTGGGCGAGGTGGAGGCGGCATTACCAATCGACGTTCTTCAACGACGGGGGCTGCAGTAGGAGCAACCACAGTTGCTACTGAAACTGTCTGAGATTTTTCATCAACGGTAAGAGTTGTCTTGCCGACCTTGGAAGGAAATGGTCGCCCGGGAGCCTTCTTTACTGGAATGGATCTCTTTGCCGGCGCCTTCTTGGCAACTTTCTTAGCAGCTACTTTTTTAGCAGGAGCTTTCTTGGCGACCTTCTTTGCAGGAGCTTTCTTGGCAACTTTCTTCGCTGCAGACTTTTTGGCAGGAGCCTTCTTCGCAGCCGCTTTCTTCGCTGCTTTCTTGACTACCTTTTTTCCTGGCACGCCGCGCACCTTATGCGTTTTTCCTCTCGTAACCAACTTAGCCACGCATGGTTTAGACTTGGCCACGCAGGACCGAGCAAGAAAAGTGCGTTGATGAGGCCATCACCTTCGGAGCACGTCAGAAGATCCGCAGTCGCGGGGTAGAACTGGCCAAAAGCTTGGAGAATATAAGTGGCTCCGACGCACATCTCGTGCCAGGTGCAAGGCGGGTGGTACCGCGAACTCAGATGCGAGTTCGTCCCTCCAAGTTCTTTTGATGCTTGGGGGATTTTTTATGCCATCACCATTTCGCGCCATTAGCGCACAGATCGACCTGCCTGCGATGGAGCGATCAATCCTAGATTTTTGGCGTGAGAATCAAATCTTTGAAGAGAGCACACAATCACGTGCTGCTGGAACTCCATGGACTTTTTACGAAGGCCCTCCAACAGCAAACGGTATGCCAGGTACTCACCATATTGAAGCGCGTGTATTTAAAGATGTCTTTCCGCGCTATCAAACGATGAAAGGGAAGTACGTCACTCGTAAAGCCGGTTGGGATTGCCACGGTCTACCAGTTGAGATTGCAGTTGAGAAAGAGTTGGGATTTGCAGGTAAGGGCGATATCGAAAAATATGGAATCGCAGCCTTTAACGATAAATGTCGTGAATCAGTTACCCGACACGTAGGCGCCTTCACCGCCATGACTGAGCGAATGGGTTTCTGGGTTGATTTTGATCAGGCTTATTGGACGATGGCGCCTGAATATGTTGAGAGCGTCTGGTGGAGCCTTAAAGAGATTTGGAAGAAAGGGTTACTGGTTCAAGACCATCGCGTTGCACCATATTGCCCGCGTTGTGGGACTGGGCTATCCGATCACGAATTGGCACAAGGGTACGAGACTGTCGTTGATCCATCTGTCTATGTGCGCTTTCCCATTACATCAGGTGAGCTCGCCGAAATGGGTGCATCCCTTCTCGTTTGGACTACAACTCCTTGGACGCTAGTTTCCAATACAGCGATTGCCGCCCATCCCGATGTCGATTACGTAGTCGTGAAGACGGTCGTCGAAGATAGCTCTGAAGTTCTTGTCGTTGCAGAGCTACTGCTCTCTGCCGTGGCAGGAGAGCAGACAATTCTCAAGACTCTCAAAGGTAGCGAGTTAGAACGCACTACTTATAAGCGTCCATTTGATTACATCGAGATTCCAGGTTCGCACTTTGTTGTACTTGCAACATATGTGACCACTGAAGATGGAACAGGATTGGTCCACCAATCCCCCGCATTCGGCGCCGACGATTTACAGGTCTGTCGCGCATATGGCTTACCTGTCGTCAATCCAATCGCTCCCGATGGAAAATTCTTAGCCGATGTACCGGTAGTTGGTGGAATCTTCTTTAAAGATGCCGACAAACCACTCGTGAAAGAGCTCAAGGCATCAGGTGCGCTCTATAAGCATGTTCCCTACGAGCACCCATATCCACATTGCTGGAGATGCCACACAGCGCTGATCTATTACGCACAACCATCTTGGTATATCCGAACAACATCAATCAAGGATGAACTTATCCGCGAAAATCAAGCAACTGATTGGCATCCTGAAACAATCAAAACAGGACGATATGGCGATTGGCTCAATAACAATATTGACTGGGCGCTCTCGCGCAATAGATTCTGGGGAACGCCGTTACCAATCTGGCGTTGCGAGAATAAACATGAAGTCTGCGTTGATTCGCTCAAAGAGCTAGGTGCGTTGGCTGGCCAAGAGTTAAGCAACCTTGATCCTCACCGCCCATTTGTCGATGACATTACCTTCGCCTGCGCAGAGTGCTCACAAACAATGGTGCGCGTTCCCGAAGTGATTGACTGCTGGTATGACTCAGGTGCCATGCCTTTCGCGCAATGGGGCTATCCGCATAAACCAGGTTCAGTTGAAAAATTTAAAGCTGCCTACCCTGCTGACTTTATCTGCGAAGCTATCGATCAGACCCGCGGATGGTTTTACACCCTGATGACTATTGGAACTCTCGTCTTTGATAAGAGTT
This sequence comes from Bifidobacterium breve, assembly GCA_945889195.1. Lineage (GTDB taxonomy): Bacteria > Actinomycetota > Actinomycetes > Nanopelagicales > Nanopelagicaceae > Planktophila. Next base: position 45,397 of record CAMDBB010000005.1, on the reverse strand, counting down.
CCTATAAGAGCGTTCTCTGTCTTGGACATATCCTCGATAAAGATGGTCGCAAAATGAGTAAGCACCTGGGCAATGTTCTTGAGCCAATGTCGCTGATGGATCAACATGGCGCTGATGCAGTCCGTTGGTACATGTTGGCTGCCGGCTCGCCTTGGTCTGCCCGCCGCGTTGGCCATGATGCAATCTCTGATGTTGTCCGAAAGACTTTACTTACCTATTGGAACACTATCTCTTTCCATGCGCTCTATGCAGAGGCCTCAGAGTTCGACTTGTCGCAGAGCCCAGCTATCGCCGATCGCACAATTATGGATCGCTGGATTTTGAGCGAACTTAACTCTCTGATCACTACAGTCGATAAGGCTTATGCGGACTTTGATTCACAGACTGCAGGAAGAGAGTTAGCTAAATTTATTGATGATCTCTCTAACTGGTATGTACGCAGATCTCGCCGCCGCTTCTGGGATGCAGATGCAGCAGCCTTGGCCACTTTGCATGAATGTCTCGTCACTCTGACACAGCTGCTTGCACCGATGGTTCCCTTTATTGCAGAACATACCTGGCAGGTCTTGGTACGTCCGGCAGATAAGAAGGCAGCAGCATCAGTTCATCTGACTGATTTCCCGGTTGCCGATAGCGCGTTGATTGATCCAACGCTGAATAAGCAGGTTGCAATGACCCGTCGCGTTGTTGAGTTAGGAAGAGCTGCTCGCGCAGAATCTGCCATCAAGATTCGCCAGCCGCTACAACGCGCTCTGATCTCAGCTCAAGGTTGGTCACAATTACCCGAAGATATGAAGGCGCAGATTTCCGATGAGCTCAACGTCGCTGATTTGCAAGATATTGCAAGTGCAGATGGTGATCTTGTCGATGTCTCTGTGAAGGCTAACTTCAAATCACTCGGCGCAAAATATGGAAAGGCTGTTCAGGATGTTGCAAAGCTGATCGCAGCAGCTGAACCAACGGCGCTTGTGAAGGGGTTGCGCGCTAACGGCTCTGCCACTTTAGGCGCCTTTGAAATCGAGCTAGACGATCTCGTCGTTACTGAAGTTCCCAAGTCAGGTTGGATGGTTGCTAGCCACGACGGTGAGAGCGTGGCCCTTGATTTAGCTCTGACTCCAGAACTTATCGCGGCAGGAAATATCCGCGAAGTGATACGCCTTATTCAAGAGCGACGTAAGAGCGATGGCTTTGAGATATCAGATCGAATTCACGTCCGTTGGAACGCACCATCTGAGTTGCAGGAGACCATCCATAGCGCAGCTGCGCACATCTCTGATGAGGTACTTGCTATCTCTTTCGAGTACGACATCACTGTGGCACAAGAAGATAACGAATTTAGCGTTGGTGTATCTCTAAAGAAGTAAGTTAGAGAACGATGCGGATTGCAGCTTGAGCGATATTTGCTGCAATCAAGAGAACGATAAATGAGAGATCCAGCGCAACGCCACCGATACGTAGCGGTGGTACAAAGCGCTGGACATATCTCATTGGTCGATCTGTTATTGAGTAGACAATCTCAAAGATGGCGAGTAGGAATGAATTTGGGCGCCAGTTACGGGCGAACATTCGTACATAGTCGATGATGATGCGAGTGAAGAGCGCGAGTTTGAAGAGTCCAATAAGTTGGACGAGAACTGATTCAAGCATCTAAATAATCAGCTCTGATTAAAGAAAGTTGCTTGAGCAGCGGTCTTATCTTCATTGCTTACATTCACGTTAGCTGGCGAGAGTAAGAAGACCTTGAGGCTGATACGTTCGATACGACCATGTAGACCAAATACAAGTCCACTTGAAAAGTCGACGAGGCGCTTGCGCTCTCCTTCTTCCATATCATCAAGGTTGATGATGACTGGATTGCCTTCACGGTAGTACTCGCCAACTTTGCGCGCTTCAGAATAAGAACGTGGCTGCAAAGTGATGATGTTGTACGACGATGAATCTTCGATAAGTGCAGGTTGTGTTGAGGCAGCTGTTACCGGCGTTGAATGTGAACCGAGAACGGTTACTCCAGTGCGATCACGAGTAGGGCGCGCGACTGCAGTACGTGCTGGCGCTTGCGCCGCTGCGGTCTCTTCATCGGTATCGACGAGGCCCAAGAAGCCCATCATTTTATTGAGTGCTGACATAAGGACTAGGTTACTAGCGGTAGGTACGTGAGCCGAGGATTGAACTACCTACCCGGATATGTGTCGCACCATGGTCGATAGCCACTTCAAAGTCTCCTGACATTCCCGTCGAGAGCGATTGTGCATTCGGAAAATCTCTAAGGAAACGTTGGTGAACGCTATAAATCTGCGAAAAAGCATCGGCAGCAACAGCGCTGACAGGTGGGACGCACATCAATCCCATAAGTGCGAGATTGGGCGTAGCAACTACGACCTCTGCCAGAGCAGCTAACTCTGACTCAACTACTCCCCCTCTGTCTGGATCGCCGTCGAGTGAGAGTTGTAGAAATATGTCGATTGGTCGCACTGCTCGCTGACCTATTTTGAGAGCGTGCTCACCGCTATCAAGTGAGTGAATCACATCAGCCCACTGCACAATATCTTTTATCTTTCGGCTCTGAATTCCACCTTGAAAATGCCAAGTGGCTGGAACTGCCGCAGCCTTGACTTCACCCTCTTCACTTCGATTCTCACCGAAATTTTCAACGCCTAACTCTTTCAAGGCTTCTACATCACTGACTGGATAGGTCTTCGTTACGACGATGAGAGTGACATTGGCTCTAGCGATACGCTCTTGAACTGAGGCGAGGTTTGCAGCAAGTTCTTCGCGGCGGTTCATAGCCACACAATCCCAGCTTGTCGCCCGGTAACGCCATCTCGGCGATAAGAAAAGAGCGCAGGATCTTCAACTGTGCACCCTCTATCAAAGGAGATAGAGACGCCTTGCGCCAGTAGAACTCTCTCTAAGGCAGCTGGAAGGTCGAGAGAAGGTGTTCCCGATTGCGTTGTTGCGGCGGCTGCGGGATGAACTGCTATTACTTCATCAAAAATTTCTTTCGAAACTTCATAGCAGCGACCACAGATGGATGGCCCGATGGTTGCCGAAATTTCGCTAGCACCAATCTCGCGCATTGCCGCAATTGCGCCCAGTGCAACCGAGTTCATCAAACCTTTACGTCCTACATGTACTGCAGCTACGGCGACTCTGGAGGTAAGTAGGAGCGGGATGCAATCTGCGACCATGACAGCGAGTGCCACTCCGGGAATACCGGTCACCAACGCATCCGCTGTAGGAGGCTCATCTGAAACTGCCTCAACGATGACAACTCGATTTCCGTGAACTTGTTCCATGTATTGATGTTCGCCAATTTCTTGGCTGAGAACTCTTCTATTTTCAAGCACTAGCGCCGGCTCATCTCCGACATGGAGAGCCAGGTTGAGAGAAGAAAACGCACCGGTGCTAACTCCACCGGTGCGATTGGTAAATCGATACCCCATTTACTTCATAAAGTCTGGAACATCAATTTCATCTTCTGACACCAAATCTTCAAAGGTCACGCGCTTGCGTGGAGCGCTTGAATCTAGATCAAGGGCTACAGAGAGTGGGTCATTAGCTGGAATTGGATTAGCGATGCCACCTAGCGTGCTGGCATTAATAACTGGCATATCAACCTTCTTAGGTTCTCCACCTGCAAAGCCAGCTGCGATCACGGTGATACGTACTTCATCACCTAGAGCATCATCAATAGTTGTACCAAAGATGATGCGAGCATCAGGGTGAGCTGCTGCCTGGACTAGCTCACATGCTTCATTAATTTCAAAGAGTCCAAGATCTGAACCTCCTGCAACAGAGAGAAGAACTCCCATAGCTCCATCGATAGAGGCTTCAAGGAGTGGGCTAGAGATTGCTAGCTCTGCAGCTCGTGTTGCGCGATTTTCTCCTCGTGCAGAACCAATTCCCATTAGAGCAGAACCTGCATCTGTCATGACAGTCTTTACATCGGCAAAGTCGAGATTGATAAGTCCTGGTTGTGTAATGATTTCGGTAATTCCTTGAACGCCTGACAAGAGAACTTGATCAGCACTCTTAAATGCATCTACTGCAGTAATTGCGCGATCTGAAATTGCAAGAAGTCGATCATTTGGAATAACAATAAGTGTGTCAACCTGCTCGCGAAGAAGTTCGATTCCTTCATCTGCTTGACGAGTGCGAATCTTGCCTTCGAAAGAGAATGGCTTTGTGACAACGCCGATAGTAAGTGCGCCGAGATCACGTGCAATCTTTGCAACGATTGGAGCGCCACCTGTACCAGTGCCGCCACCTTCTCCTGCAGTTACAAAGACCATATCTGCGCCACGAAGAATTTCTTCAATTTCTTCAGTGTGATCGATAGCTGCTTGTCTTCCCTTTTCAGGAGCAGCGCCTGCACCTAAACCTTTTGTAGATGCGCGACCAATATCTAACTTCACATCAGCATCACTCATTAACAAATGTTGCGCATCTGTATTGATAGCGATGAACTCAACGCCTTTGAGACCGACGTCAATCATGCGATTGATTGCATTTACTCCGCCGCCGCCGATTCCAACAACCTTGATGACAGCTAAGTAATTCTGTGGTGCAGCCACGTGAGTCCCCCTTTAGAACTGTAAACCTCAACTTGAGAATTACATTTCTACTCTCTCTAATGGCGGCAACGTATGCGTATTAGAGGCGGTAATCAAAGACCGCCACGAACTAATTTTTTATCGCAATGAGAGCTATTTAACGAGTGGTGCATGTGGTGCGCTGACATCAATGCGTCGAATATTTTTATTTTCAGGTAGCGCTAAAAGTGCATCAATTACTTGTGATTTCAATTCATTCTCTTCATTTGATCCCCAGAGGATCTGCAACTGCTTCTGCTCGCGCAGAACCTTCAATGAGAAGTTTGATTCGTTATAGGCAGCAAGGCTAAGAACATCTGCTCTGATTGACTCTGGAAGGTTTTGAAAGAGATTGATAGCAACCAGCCCTAATTCTGGGGTCGAGGCTGAGACCCGAGGTAGCTCGGCTCCGCTAAAGCCGGGCAGTATGAAGACCTTTCCAGATGCATCCAGGACCTGGTTATTGAAGTAGGCCGTTGGTGTGCGAGGTGTGATGGCAACCAATACTTCACCGGTAATCCAATTGCGAGATATCTCTGCACTTTCAACCCAATCGATATCTGAAATTCGATGAGAGATGGCACGAGGTTCAACGCGAGCCAACTTATCTCCAGTACGTAGATCGGCCACCTTCGAAATGGTCTCTTTACTCGCAGCAGTTGGAGCGCCATCGATTGCGATAGATGAAACTGTAAAGATATTTGACCACGCCAGTAGATAGGTAAGGCCGGCGAAGAGCGCCACTACAAGAGCGACGACAAAGGGAAACTTGCTGACTTTACGCAAAGCGACGTTGCAACCCTTCGGCAATAATCGGAGCAAGTGAATTCACATCTCCTGCACCGAGGGTAATAATCACATCTCCTGGTTGTGCCATTTCGATAATTCGATCAGAGGCCTGAACAAAATTGGGAAGATAGTGGCCGCGTTCCATCTTGGCGGCAATCAATTCAGATGTAACGCCATGGATCGGTTTCTCACTTGCTGCATATATTTCAAGGAGAGTGACATCATCGGCTAAATCTAAAGATGTTGCGAATCCATCGAGGAAGGCTTGGGTGCGTGAATATCGATGAGGCTGGAAGATCACCAAGACGCGACCATCGCCGGCATAACGACGAGCTGCTTCTAAGGTCACACGAATCTCTGTCGGATGATGACCGTAGTCATCGATAATTCGAATTCCATGTTCGGTAGCTTTTAGCTCAAAACGTCGTCCAGCACCGCGAAAGTTATGGAGACCATCTAATAGTTGGTTTACAGGTAGCTGCAGCGCCATTCCCATCGCAAGACATCCGGCTGCATTGAGCAGATTGTGGTGACCGGGTACCTGTAGCTCAAGGGTGCCAACGGCTCTGCCCTTCCACATCACGCGCGCAGTTGATCCCATCGCCTTAAGTGCGATCTGATCGAGGGCGAGATCAACGCCTTCAGAAGTTCCATACGAGATAGGTGTACAGGCAAGGAGTGATTCACCAAGTCGCTTTGAGCCAGCATCGTCGGCGCAATAGACCAAGAAACCATCCGGTGAGATTGTTGCTGCAAAGGAGTCAAAGACTTGGGTCACTGCCTCAGGGGTATGAAAAAAATCAACGTGATCATGCTCAATATTGGTGACGATTGCAGCAAGCGGTTGGTACTCAACGAATGAACCATCAGATTCATCTGCCTCTGCCACAAAGAAATCTCCAGAGCCGCGATGGGCGTTAGAGCCTGAAGCAGTCAGCGTTCCACCAATTGCAAAGGAAGGGTCTGCCCCACATGCTTGCAGCGCCACAGTCATCATTGAAGAAGTAGTTGTCTTGCCATGAGTTCCGGCAACAGCAATGCTGCGAGAGCCTTTCATGAGAAGTGCCAGCGCCTGTGCGCGAGTGAGAATAGGTATCGAGCGCTCGACTGCATATGCCATCTCAGGATTAGTTGCAGCGATGGCAGTTGAGTAGATAACGACATCTGCGCCTTCTACATTTGCCGCCTCGTGCGTTGCTGACACTTTGGCACCAAGTGCAGTCAAGGCGGTCAGCACTGATGAATCTTTTGCATCAGAACCGCTCACGCTAATTCCATCGGAGAGCGCAATACGCGCGAGGCCGCTCATGCCCGATCCACCGATACCGATGAAGTGAATCTTCTTGCCTTGCAGCGTCTGCACTTACTTACCCCCAGAGAGCGCGTATTCCATCAACGCCACAATCTTAGTTGTTGCTTCAATATCGATAGTTGAACCCGAGATAGGAGCAGCGCTGCTGCGCGCAAGTAGGCGGCTCAGATTCGCAGCGATCCACTCTGCGGTGAATTGTGCCTGCGGAAGAATTTCAGCTCTGCCTTGTGAGATGAGTGAGGCGGCGTTGAGATTCTGTTCGCCATTACCGATTGGAAGGGGAATAAAGAGCGCATATCTACCTAAGGTATTTACCTCAGCGCACGTTACTGCCCCACTTCTCGCAATAATCAGATCTGCTGCTAAATATGCAGTTGCCATATCGGAGATGTAGTTAACGGCTCGGTAGCTATCGTGCGACTCTGGCAACGCGCTACGTGCACCAACACCATGAAGGATATTTACGCCCTGAGAAGCAAGTGCTTGCTGTGAGCGCGCGATGACTTCATTTATTGCCACTGAGCCCTGTGAGCCTCCAAAGATAAAGACCAGCGGTACTTGCTCATCAAAACCAAGTGCGCGCTTTGCTGCTAATCGCGCGCTGCGCCAATCGTTTTGAGCGCTCTCATGTGCGCTAGCAATATTTCCTTTCAGCGGTAGACCAGTAAGAAGTGATTTCTTGAGAGATCCGCCCATCACAGGATGAGCAACGGCGGTATATCGAGTAAAGAGCGCACCTAAACGGTTAGCAAGACCCGGTCTGGCATTTGCTTCATGGATCACGAAGGGTGTTCGAGTCAGAGCTGCAGCAAGGTAAGCCGGCGCTGATACATATCCCCCGAATCCGATAACCAGGTCTGCACCCTTTATCGCCTTCATGGATTGAGAAATCGCTCGAAGCAGTGAGAAAGGCAGAAGCAATAACTGAGGTGAGATGCGACGTGGCACAGATACTTTAGGGATAAGAGTGAGTGCGAATCCCCCGGCCGGAACAAGAGTTATTTCTAGCCCTGCCTTTGTACCAAGAAAGGTAATTTGCGAATCAGGATGGGCCAATTGCCAACGTCGCGCAATAGCGAGAGCAGGTTCTATATGTCCTGCTGTACCGCCACCGGCGACGATGATGCGCTTCATGCGCCTCTTCGCTTCACAATCTCTTTACGGACTTCAGGATCGCGAAGAGCGGCTCCTGCGACAAAACCAATTGCGCAGAGGGATGCAACGAGAGCAGAGCCACCGTATGAGACAAGTGGAAGCGTTACGCCAACAACCGGCAAGGTACTCGTTGCAGATCCAATATTGAGAAATGATTGCGCCATAAACCAACATGCGATTCCTGCACAGGCGTAGCGAATCATTGGCTCTTGGGCGCGAAGTGCGATGCGGAACATCGAATAGATGAGAGTTCCAAGAAGTGCGAGGACTGCGAGCGTTCCGACCAAACCGAGTTCTTCACCAATGACAGAGAAGATGAAGTCAGTGTGTGCATCAGGGAGATTTCCCCACTTCTGCCTACTTCCACCGAGGCCGACTCCAAAGAGCCCACCGGTTGCAAGTCCCAACAAGCTATGGGCTGGCTGCCAACCGGCAAGTTTGTAATCTTCAGGTGCAAAGGGATTGAGGAAGACTAGGAATCGCTGAGCGCGGTAATCAGATGTTGCAATGAGAAACGCAAGGGCAAGGGCGCCGGCAGCGGTAGCCCAGCCAAGGATGCGCAGTTGAATGCCAGAGACAAAGAGCATGCCAGCCAAGATTGCTGCAATCACAGATGTCGTTCCAAGATCTCGTCCAGCCATTACTAGCACCATGACAATAAGGAAGCCCGGGGCAAGCAGAGCAAAGACGTTGACGTTAAATCTGCCTGCGCTCTCTTTTCTTGCTAATAATCGGCTAGCCCAGAGAATCATCAGAAACTTTGCAAATTCACTGGGTTGGATATCAATAACTCTTAGGTCGATCCAGTTGGTATTTCCTTTGACGGTCTTTCCTACACCTGGAATGAGAAGTACAGCTAATGAAAGTAATGAAATAGTGAAGGCGAAGCGAGCCAGTAGATTCCACTGTGCGACAGTAATTTTAGTTAAGTATGCAGCGATAGGTAGCGAGACGACCACAAAGAGCAATTGGCGTAAGACGATAGAGGTGGCGCTTCCCTTTGTATCGATGGCATGAATCGTTGAAGCCGAGAAGACCATAATCACACCGAGGAAAGTCAGCGCGGTAGCGCTAGCCAAGAGCATGTAGAAGTGGTTGACCGGCTGCGCTAAGAACTTCTTCTGAACTTTACTTGCCATCTCGCACTACCTTCTCGACTGCCTTCTTGAACCTATCTCCGCGGTCGGAGTAAGAGAGAAATTGATCCATCGAAGCGCACGCCGGAGCGAGCAAGACGGTATCGCCTGAAACCGCTTTAGCTTTCGCCGTGCGGATAACGCTCTCCATTAATGAATTATCTACTCCACCTTTGGAATATCCGGCAGGTGAATCGATGAGTTCTACTTGAATGTGTGGAGCGCGCTGACGGAGTTCATCTGCAATCAGCACGCGATCTTCGCCAATCAAGATGGCGACTCGAACGCGAGCCTTAATTCTCTCAATCAGCTCGCCCATCTCAGCACCTTTTGCCAGCCCACCTGCGACCCAGATGACCGAGAGAGCAGACATGATCGAGGCGCTGGCAGCATGAGGATTTGTAGCTTTGGAATCATCAATCCAGGTAACGCCGTCGCTTTCATACACCTTCTCGATGCGATGTCGCCCTGGTGTAAATGTCGAGATTGCAGAACGGAGCGCTTCATGAGCTACCCCTGCGGTGAGCGCTAAACCTGCTGCTGCAAGTGCATTTGAAACGCTATGAGGAACTGTGGGCTTTACTTCGTTGAGTTCGGCGATCATCGCTGCTTCTTGTGGGTTAGCAACAAAGGCGCGATCTACTAAGAGCTCTTCGACTATTCCGATTTCTCCTGGTCCTGGCGTATCGAGTGAGAAGAAAACTTTCTGTCCTTGCCAGTGAGCCACGCGCGTCACAATCTCGCCATCTTCACCATTAAGGATTGCAGTGGTGGCTCTATCAAGAATTGAAATCTTGTCGCCTGCATAGGCATCAAAGCTGCCGTGCCAATCGATATGGTCCTGGGCAATATTGAGAATTGCCGCTGCAATAAATGATGCATCTTCCATCCAGTGAAGTTGGAAAGATGAGAGTTCAAGTACCAAGAATTGATAATCCTCGAGGGATTCGACAGATTCGATGACAGTCGTTCCCACGTTGCCACACGCAACTGCGCTGACTCCCCCAGCTTGCAACATCGCAGCGGTGAGTTCGACAGTTGAGGTCTTTCCATTTGTGCCGGTAAGGCTTATCCACTTCTGGGCGGGCTTCTTAACGCTCCAGGCATAATCAATTTCATTTATCAAAGGCACTTGCGCAGCACGTGCGGCTTGAATAACTGGGTGGCTCTCTTTCCAGCCTGGTGAAATCAGCAGACGGTCGAAGTCGGTGATCGTGATTGCATCTGGATGTACAACGGGAAACTCATCTGTAGAAGTCTTATTCTCATCAATCAGCGTTACTTCAACTCCAAGTTTGGTCAGGCTTCGCGCCACCGCTAACCCCGTTACTCCTGCGCCTGCTACGCAGATCCGCAATCCATTGAGGTTCTTATAAAGTTCTTGTGCCATGAGGGTTTAACTTGCAACCCAATCGGTGTAAAAGAGGCCCAGGCCAAGTGCTACACACAGTCCTGCGATGATCCAGAAGCGAAGAACAATCGTGACCTCGCCCCAACCCAGTAGTTCAAAGTGATGTTGAAGAGGTGCCATCTTAAAGAGGCGCTTGCCGCCAGTTAAGCGGAAGTAGATGACTTGCAGCGCGACTGAAAGGGTGATGATGACGAAGAGGCCACCCAGTGGGATTAAGAGGAGCTCAACGCGTAATGAAGCCGCAAGTCCAGCAAGTGCACCACCGAGAGCAAGCGAACCTGTATCTCCCATAAAAATCTTTGCAGGAGATGCATTCCACCAAAGAAAACCTGTACACGATCCAGCAAAGGCGGCGGCAAGCACTGCCAAATCGAGCGGATCTCGAACGTTATAACAATTTGGTGAAACGCTCACTGCGCAGCTTTGACCAAATTCCCAGACGCCAATCAAGACAAAGGCGAGGAAAGTCATGACCGATGCGCCAGTTGCCAATCCATCAAGCCCATCAGTGAGGTTTACGCCATTACTTGTTGCTGTCACCATAAAAGCGATCCAGATAATGACAAGAACAACTCCGAGGTTAATTCCTGTATCACGCACGGTAGAGAGATTTTGTGAGATTGGGGTGAGGCCATCAGCATCTGGAAATTGCAGGCCTAGATAGCCAAAGGTTGAGGCGAATAAGACTTGTCCAAAAATCTTCTGCTTGCCGCTAATCCCCCGGGAATTCTGCCGAGAGACCTTGAGGTAATCATCGAGGAATCCAACGAAACCAAGTCCAAGGACAAGTCCAATAATGAGTAGCGCCGATACCGTGACAGCTGTCTGTGTCAGAAGATGAGCAATGAAGTAGGCGAAGATGGTCGCAAAGATAATAATGATGCCACCCATAGTTGGGGTACCACGTTTTGTGTGATGCGTTGAAGGTCCATCATCACGAATAAATTGTCCATAACCGCGACGAGCAAGAACTCTAATAAGTGCTGGGGTTCCGAGGAGCGAGAAGAGGAGAGCAAGCGCTCCGGCGATAAGGATGAGTCTCATTCGGTATCTGCCATCTCTTCAATACGTTTCGACCACTCCTGCGTGATTAACTCTGCCAACTCTTCTAACTTCTCAGAGCGTGATGCCTTTACCAGCACGACATCTCCTTTATTCATACTTGCCACCATCGAGGCGGCCTCTTCTTTACTTGCAAATGTATGCACTGTCGTTGCGCTATCTGTCGGAATAGCTTGCGCATATTCAGGAGCTGCGACGCAGACGAGGTGATCTATTCCAAGTTCTGAGGCAAGGGTGCCAATAGCGGCGTGGTCTTGGTCTGATGACTCGCCGAGCTCATGCATTTTTCCGAGAAATGCCCACGCTTCTCCACCACGTTCTTGCGCAAAATGGACAAGTGTCTGCAACGCCGCCGATGCAGCCTCTGGGCTTGAGTTATATGAATCATTGATGAGGACAAGTGAGCCCAGTTCAGAAATTTCCATACGCCACTTAGCTGAGGATTCAGCAGTCGAAAGTCCACCAGCAATCTGATCAAGGTTTAGACCTAAAACGGAGGCAACTGCAGCTACTGCAAGAGCGTTGGCTACTTGATGTAACCCAACAATTCGTAGTCCTACTGCGGTACGACCTTCGGGCGTCACTAGATCAAAGTGGGCGCGGCCTTCGCGAATTTCGATATCAGTCGCTCGAATTTCGCAGCCGCTGCTGTCTCCAAATGTGACAACGCGACCTTGGTGAAGCGCCGACATCTTTGGCGTGAATTCGTCGTACTGGCCCAGTACGGCAATAGCAGTTGGTTGCAGAGTCGAGATGAGCTCTGACTTTGTTTGCGCGATGGCAGCCTGCGAACCAAACTCTCCTAAGTGAGCAGTTCCCACTCGCAAGACAACGCCAACATCGGGAACGGCGATTCGGCAAAGATGGGCGATATCGCCTTTATGGCGCGCTCCCATTTCAACGATGCAGAAACGAGTCTTCTCATCGCATTGCAGCAGAGATAGAGGTGCGCCAATTTCGTTGTTGTAATTACCGTGTGGCGCCATCGTTGGAGCAACGGTCGATAGAACCGATGCAAGAAGTTCTTTCGTTGTGGTCTTTCCTTGCGAACCGGTAATGCCAATAACAGTCAGGCCAGAAAGGCGGCTACGAACTTCATGTGCCAACACGCCAAGTGCCTGGATGGTGTTGCCTACCAAGATGTGTGGACCTGCCACAGCGCGTTCTGCAAGGGTAAGAACTGCGCCATGCGATTGCGCATCAGAAACAAAATCGTGGCCATCAACCTTCTCGCCCTTAATGGCAATAAAGAGTGAACCTGCAGTTGCTGCTCGAGAATCAATCACAGGGTTTGCGCAAACTTCGACATCTTCACCATGAAGTGTTCCGCCTACAAGAGCTGCGATTTCGGAAGCTTTGAGAGAGATCATCCGCGCGCCTCGATTGCTGTAGCAAGAATGAGTCGGTCATCAAAGGCAGTTACAACGCCTGCAATATCTTGGCCTTGCTCGTGGCCTTTTCCAAGGATTAAAACAGTATCGCCAGCCTTTGCCACTGAGACAGCGTGGCTGATTGCCGCTGCTCGATCTTCGATAATCGCAGATGGGGCTTTCACATCAAGGGATGAAACCATCTCGTGCAAAATCGTTGCTGGACTTTCAGAGCGCGGGTTATCGCTGGTAAAGATTGCAATATCGCAACCTTGCGAAAGTGCTGCACCCATCAGAGGGCGTTTTGTGGCATCACGATCGCCACCACAACCTAGAACTGCAATGATCTTTCCAGTAGTGAATTCTCGCACTGCAGAGAGCACATTTGTTACCGCATCAGGTGAATGCGCGTAATCAACAAAGGCCTTAAATGGTTGGCCTAAGACAACTGCATCTAGTCGACCAGGTGCTCCAGTAAGTTGTGGGATCACTGCAGCAAGTTCGATGGGATCGACGCCACTTTCGTGGGCAAGAGCTACAGCTAGTAAGAGATTGTCTGCGTTATATCCACCATGAAGCGACGTACGAGATTCAATCAAGATTCCGCCGGTGCCTCGGATAGAAAATTCTGCACCTTGTTGAGTGGGAGTGATATTTGTAAAGTGCCAGTGCGCCTTTGGATTGCTTCTCGAAATAGTTGTCAGTGCGAGTGAAGTGCGCTCTGCCAGAGTTGCACCATAGGTAGTATCAATATTGATAAAGGCTGAGTCAGCGTATTCAGATGTAAAGAGAGCCGCCTTGGCCTCGAAGTATGAGTCCATATCTTTATGGAAATCGAGATGATCTTGGCTTAGATTTGTAAAGGCAGCGATGGCAAAGTGTGAACCCTTCATACGACCCATGCTAAGTGCGTGGCTAGAAACTTCCATCACCAGATTTCGAACATGACGTTCTCGCATCGTTGCAGCTAGCGCTTGTAGCTCTGGAGCTTCGGGAGTTGTACGAACACTTGAAAGGCGCTCTGCACCAATTCGAGTTTCAACAGTTCCAATCAGCCCTGACTCTCGTCCTACAGCCTGAAAGATTTGGTAGAGCAAGGTGGAGACAGTTGTCTTTCCATTGGTACCAGTGATTCCGATACTGGCAACATCGCGAGTGGGATATTGGTAGAGCGATGCGGCAACAAGTGCGCCAGCAGCCCGCACATCTTTGACAACAAGAGTAGGAAGTGATGAATCAATCTGGGCACCTTGTGCATCTGTAATCACCGCGACTGCGCCTTGAGCCCGAGCGCTTTTGATGAACTCTGCGCCATGCACCTTCGCACCAGGAATGGCTAAGAAGAGATCCCCTGCTTCAACATCTTTATCGCTATGAGTAACTCCAGTAAAGATCAGATCTTCAGCGAGCGAATCAGCTCCAATGAGGCTTGCGGTATCACTTAAGTGCGCTGAGAACTCGGCAAGTGGGCGGATCACTGTCTTACTGCTCCGCTTTTTTCTGCACTTACCTGTGTTGCTTTCATACGAGTTAAATCCTTCTGGTTGAGCGCAACTGGCATAACTTTAGTTCCAGTTGGTGCAACGTGCTTAGTCTGCAGAACGAAGGTCATTACCTTCTTGAAGACTGGACCACCCAAGAGGCCTCCGTAGTAACCATTACGTGGATCTTGAATGGTGACGTTGATGACGTAGCGAGGTGCATCTGCTGGAGCAAAGCCGATAAATGAAGCTGTGTAACCGCTATATCCGCCGGTCTTATCGTTATAGCGCCACGCAGTTCCGGTCTTACCTGCAACGCGATAGCCAGGGATTGCAGCAGATGGAGCTGTTCCGGTTGGAGAGACAACGCTTTCCATCATCAGACGCAGCTCGCGAGCAGTATCTTCGCTGACAACGCGGGTTGTAGTTCTATTGGCCGCTGGCGTGAAGTGGCCAGATGCATCTTGAGTTCCAGCAATAACAGTTGGTGAGACTCGAACTCCATTATTTGCAATTGTGGCAAAGACGCTTGTGGCTTGCATTGCCGTCACGGAATAACCCTGTCCGAAGGCAACTGTCGGCGCCGTTGTTCCTGACCAATCTTTCACCTTAGGCATGAGCCCTGCTGATTCACCAGGCAGACCAGAACCAGTCTTTACTCCGACGCCAAATTTATTGAGATATGAATAGAGCTTGTCATTACTGAGAGTTTCGCCAATTTTGATTGTGCCGGTGTTGCTAGAAACTGCCAAGATTCCCGAGGTTGTGAGTTGCTGCACCGGGTGCCTATCGTGGTCTCTAAATGTTGATCCACCGCGCTTTAGCTTGTAAGGCACTGCAAAGACTGTCGTCGGAGCAACAGTCTTCTCTTCGAGCGCTGCTGCCAGCGTCATTACCTTGCCAGTAGATCCTGGCTCATATACATCTTGCACAGATGAGTTTCGCATTAAGTTGAGATCAACGTTCTTTGTATTGTTGGGATCAAATGTTGGCGCAGTAGCGTGAGCCACGATTTCACCGGTGCGAGGATCCATCACAATCACTGAACCGCTAGCAGCTCTTGAACTCTTCACCGCTTCAGCGATTGCCTTTGCTGCAACCCACTGAACGTCGCGATCAATTGTCAGGCGAACTGTGGTGCCAGCCTTTGCGGCAACAATTTCGCGTTGAGATCCAGGAATTTCAGCGCCATACCCATTGGCAAATGAGTAGCGGCCATCTGTTCCAGTTATCACTGAATTAAGACTTGATTCCAAACCAGTTGCGCCAATTCCATCTGCGCGCACAAAGCCAACGAGGGATGAGATTAATGAGCCGGAAGGATATTCGCGGATAAAGGAGCGCTCTGGGAAGAAGCCAATTATGCGCTTATCTAGCTGTTCGTTGGTGAGCGCTTTGTTGTATTCGTAAATCTCTTTTGTGAGGAGATCCCATTGTGCGGGGCGGCCATTTTTGAGCACTATGGAATAGCGACGAGTTCCCGTGATGTTTGCCTGCACCTCTTCGACTGGCAGACCCAAGATGGGAGCTGCAAAGTTTGCTACTCGTGCTGGGTCGGTAATTTGTGTCTGGTCGACCACGATGGTGATTGCAGAGACGCTACGCGCAAAGGCGACTCCATTGATATCGGTGATCTCTCCTCGTGGTGCTGGGGTATTTCGAGTCGATTCCATCTCGTTGGCAGCTTTGCTTTGGTATTCACTTGCCTGAATGACTTGAACGCGAACGAGTTGAAGCGCTAGCAAGACGAAGATCATAAAGACGCCAATAATAAGAATCTTGATGCGTGACTTAGAAAGTAGTAGATCACCCATTTGTCACACCCGTTGGTGGAGTTAAATTGAGAAAGACTGGAGATTCAGATGGGCGCATACCGAGAGCGGCAGCAGCTGCAGCGAGATTTTCAGGCGCTTCGAAGGAATCGATTGATCTATCGATGGCATCGCGTTGATCTGCAACCTGCTTCGCCTCAACCTTGAGATTTGAAAGCGTAAAGGCATCCTGGGCCAAGAGCGTGTTAACGCCCAGCAGAACTAGGAATCCCATGGCGCTGACAACTGTAAGAAATGTGGCGAAATATCGATGCGTTGCGCGCGCACCTGAATTTAGGTCAGGGAAAATTCCAGAGATGATGTCGGCAGTGCGCTCTGCAACTACCTTGCGCGCTTTAGGAAGAGCTGTCGTTGATTGGGATTTACGAGCGGTTGCTTGTGCCATTACGCAGCCACCCTTTCAATTGCGCGCAGGCGCACTGAGGCAGAGCGTGGGTTCTCATCTAGTTCGCTCTGAGATGGAGTTTCGCCAGATCGGAAGACCAGTGAGAATTTTGCGGCGTACTCTGGAAGTTCAATCGGAAGATTGCGTGGACTCTTAGATGTAGATGCTTCTAGGAAAACTTCTTTCACAATGCGGTCTTCGAGTGACTGGAATGACATCACAACGAGTCGTCCCTGCACCATCAATAAATCCAGGGCATGTGGGAGTGCGCGGGTGATTGCCCCGAGCTCATCATTTGCTTCAATTCGTAGCGCTTGGAAGGTGCGCTTTGCTGGATTGCCACCAGTGCGACGAGTAGCTGCCGGGATGCTCTCTTTGACCAACGTCGCAAGCTCTGTCGTTGAGTTAAGAGGTGCAATAGCACGGGCCTTGACGATATTTTCAACGATACGAGTTGCAAACTTCTCTTCGCCATAAGTGCGCAGAATCTTTACCAGTTTTCCAGGTTCGTAAGAGTTAACGATTTCATAAGCGGTAATGCCCTTGCTGCGATCCATCCGCATATCAAGTGGGGCATCTTGTGAATAGGAGAAACCACGCTCTGATTCATCGAGCTGCATTGATGAAACACCTAAATCGAAGAGGGCTCCATTTACGTGAGTAAAGCCAAAGCTCTGTACTACCTCTGTGATCTCATCAAATACGCAGTGCGCTATCTTGAGGCGATCTCCAAATGGTGCAAGGCGGGCAGTTGCTTTCTCGAGCGCGCTCTTATCGCGATCAATGCCAATAACGGTGAGGTTTTCAAAACGTGTAAGGAGCGCTTCTGTGTGGCCGCCCAGACCAAGAGTTGCATCGACAATAACTGGGTTAGTAGATGATGTAATTGAAGGAGCAAGAAGATCTACGCAACGATCGCGCATTACTGATATATGTTGCATCTTCTCCCCCATTCTCAACTCTTTCTTCCTTCATCTCATCGATACCCGATTAGGTGAGCGCTCATCTCTGGTCACCGCCGGCCGACGGATCTATTTCGAAAGCGACGCCGGGGAAGGGACGTCGCTGCCGGCCTAACAAGCAAGGAAAGGTCGGCGGTGGCCACAAATGAGCGCTCTATTTAGTTGTATTAAATGTTTTTTGCTGATGTTCTAAAAAAGTCCCGGAAAAACCTCCTCGGAGACATCAGCAAAACTTTTTTCGCGATCGGCGAGGTACTCGCTCCACGCAGCGCTATCCCAAATTTCAACGCGAGTATTTGCGCCGATAACAACGCACTCTTTTTCAAGGCCCGCATATGTGCGAAGTCCTTGTGGGATGGTGACGCGACCTTGACGGTCAGGAATTTCATCGTGCGCGCCGGCAAACATCACGCGCTGGTAATCGCGAGCGCTCTTGGCAGTAACTGGCGCCTGTCGCAAAGTTTCAGTAATCGTTGCAAATTCAGATGATGGAAATACGTAGAGGCAGCGCTCTTGGCCCTTAGTGATCACAAGGCCTGCTGAGAGCTCATCGCGGAATTTGGCGGGCAGGATTAGACGGCCCTTTTCATCAAGGCGCGGTTCGTGAGTGCCTAGAAACATTCTTCGCGCCCCCTTCCCCAAGTGGCCCTGTGAGCGTGAAATTCCTGCTCAATTCCCCACTTTACACCACTTTCCTCCTTTTTCAACCACCTTTCCCCATTATTTTCCCTAATCCGCCCCACCGCTCCCCACCTATTTTTCGGCGCAAAAAAGCCCCAACCGAATCGGTCAGGGCTTGGGATCTACTGGGCGTCTACTGCTGGTCGAAGTCCCTACGGTTCCAACGCTCTTCTAGGCGCTCTGAAAATGAGGTGCGAGCGCCCTTCTCACGAGGCGCACGGTTTGTTGTCAGAGCTGAGAGCGAGCGGGCAATGAGAACCACGCCGACGAGAGCTACGAGAAAGCCTGCTACTCCAAGCGGGGTTATCTGAGAGATAAGGCCAGCAAAGAGAATCGCGACCCCTGCCAGGATCGATAGAGCGCCAAGTGCAAGACGTGGTTTAGCCGGGGTCATGGTGCTGCCTGCCAAACGTGACTCTAGGCGTGGGTCATCGGTGGCAAGAGCTGCCTCCATCTCCGCTAGGAGGCGACGTTCACGGTCTGAGAGCGACATATCCACACAATAGAACAGAACTTCTTACAGCGCCACTTTATTGCCAATTACTCCTCGTCGTTGCCGCTTTCAGGGCGAATAAGCCTGCCTGGACGGACGCTGCCTCGACCAAAGCGCGCTTGTGCGCGATCGATTGCGGTATCTGCCTCACGCCATCCACGTTCACGTGCGCCGAGTTCAAGCTGCACCGGAGCACCTTCCTGCAACTGAGAGAGCGAGACTCCAACAAGGCGGATGCGCGCACCATCATTGCGAAGTGCGAGGTAGAGAGCCTTTACAACTTCATAGGTGTCGTGGGTGTTATCAATTGCAATCGGCACTGTCTTAGAACGTGTCAGAGATGAGAAGTCAGCAAATTTAATCTTAATGCTGATTGTCTTGGCAAAGAGCGAGCGTTCGCGTAAACGTGCAGTTGCCTTCTCAGTCATACGCAGAAACTCGCGCAAGATTTCTTCTGGGTTATCAAGGTCTTCGCTAAAGGTCTCTTCATTGCCGATACTTTTCTCGGGTTCATCAGGAATTACATCGCGATAGTCGCGCCCCCACGCAAGTTCGTAGAGCGATGCACCGGTGGATTCGCCCAGGGCTCGAATCAACGTTGCGCGCGGAGTATGTGCAATATCGGAAACGGTATGTAGCCCTAGCCGTTCGAGCGATTCAGCGGTCTTTGGCCCAACTCCCCAGATAGCGCGCACTGGAAGTGGATGGAGAAATTCGAGGATGCGATCAGACTTTATCTCAAGCATCCCATTTGGCTTGCAGTGTTGGGATGCAAGCTTTGCAATGAACTTAGATTGGGCAAGGCCCACAGAACAGGTGATGCCCTCTTCTTTCTCTACCTGTTCACGAATCTTTGCAGCGATTTCACGGCCTGTACCAAATAACTTCTGCGACCCTGTGACATCGAGAAATGCTTCATCGAGTGAGATTGGTTCAACCAGCGGTGTGTAGGAATGAAAGATTGCCATCACGCGTTCTGAGATTTCAGAGTAGCGATGATGTTCGGGGGCAATAAAGATTGCATGTGGCGCCATTCGCTTGGCACGTCCCACTGGCATAGCAGCGCGTATTCCAAATTTGCGCGCCTCGTAATTGGCCGAGAGCACAACGCCGCGAGCTCCGGCCCCAACGACGAGAGCCTTGCCTTTATATTCGGGGTGATCGAGTTCAGCTACCGATGCATAGAAGGCATCCATATCTACATGGAGGATGACCGTCATATCGCCACACTATCTGCTCGGTTACGCCATTGTTCGTAGGCTAGGCGCAGATCCCACACCGCTGTTGCACGGATAGAGATACCGCGGGCGCCAGTGCGTCGCGTCTGCCCACGTACTAGCAGTAGCGATGTCGAATAGAGCGTTGATGCATGATCGACTTGTGCATCAGGGAAGAAAGTTGAATCGCTACAACCATAACCATCATCGAGCGTTAAGAAGATAACGCGGCGCCCCGAACGCACCGGTGGTGTTTGGAGCGCAACCTTGACGCCAGCGACAAGCACTGTCGAGTCAGAGCGCTGCGAAAGTAAGTCAGAAGATTTCACAGCGCCGATAGCGTTGAGAAAGGGCGCATAGAAAGTGAGCATATGTTGCGTGATATCCATACCTAAGCGCGCGACTTCGCTAGAGACTTTTTCAGCAGCGTTAAGCGGTTGCAGCCCACTGCTTTCAAGGGCAGGGGGTGCAAAACCAAAGGTGAGTTGCGAACCAGGAAGATGCGCCACTGGTGATTTCTGTAGATCCGTTAAGTGCAGTAAGAGGTCGCGCTGATTGGTATGAATCGAATCGAAGGCGCCAGTCATAATCAGATTTTCGGTTACTGGCGTAGCAGCCCCTGACCTGCGATAAAAGTCGGCGAGATCAATATAAGGCTGGCCCTGCACAATTGAAGCAATCTCTTTTTCGGAGATACCGGCAACGCACGAGAGCGCGATTCGCACAGCATCTCCATCGAGAGTGCGTTCGACTCGGTAGTGCGCTGATGATTTATTGATATCAAGAGGTGCGATACCAACGCCCATCTGTCGTACCTCATCGAGCATCAACCGCTTGGGATACATACCTGGGTCGTGTGTGAGGACCCCTGCCATAAAAGCTGCTGGGTGATGGGTCTTAAGCCAGGCTGATTGATAGGTAGGTAGGGCAAAGGCGGCGGCATGCGCTTTACAGAAACCAAAGGATGCAAAGGCGCGCAGCACATCCCAGATTTCAGTAATAACTTTTAACTCGTAACCACGTTCGGTCGCCGCTGGAAAGAACCAATCGCAGACTTCTTGTTGGCCTGCCTTATCCCCCAGCGCTCTACGTTTTTCATCGGCAGCGGCAAGTGAGATACCAGTCATCACCGAGATAATCGAGATTACTTGTTCGTGAAAGACAACAACGCCTTCTGTTTCAGACAAGATTGGCAGCAAATCAGGATGAATGATCTGCGCTAGGTTCCAACCATGGCGAGCGTTGAGAAAAGGTCGAATCATGTCGCTCTTTACCGGCCCTGGGCGAAAAAGTGAGATATCGATAATGAGATCGCTAAAGGTGCGCGGTTCTAACTTGCCTACTAGTTCGCGCTGCCCCGGACTTTCTACTTGAAAGATACCTAAGGTGCGCGTTGATTGGATAAGAGAGTAGGTCGCTGCATCATCAAGTGGCAGCGCATCGATATCAATTTCTTCGCCAGCAACTCGTTGAATTTCGTGGATGGCATGAGCGATGGTGGATTGCATCCGTACGCCCAAGATATCGAGTTTAAGGAGACCGATATCTTCAACATCATCTTTATCGAATTCGACCATAGGAAAACCACCTGCGTTGAACTGCACAGGTGCGCGATCGAGAAAAGCTGCATCAGATAAGACCATGGCGCAGGGATGCATCGCTAAATGGCGCGGCAGTCCATCAAGGCGCGCAGCAAGTGCGATGGTGGCGCGCGTTAACGGCGCAGAGGTGTTGAGGTTCTTCAGCTCTGGAAGTGAGTTAAGTGCTGCCTCGATATTGCCGGCGCGAATATGTGGCATTGATTTTGCTAAGAGATCAATCTCCATCGCTGGCATGCCGAGAGCTGCCCCGGCATCACGAATGGCATGGCGCGCTCGATAGGTATCGACCATTGCAACTGTGGCGCAGCGAGAAATTAACCCAGCTTGACTCCAATCAGCTGCGCCATATCTTTTAAAGACCATCTCATAGATTTCAAGTCGTCTGGCAGATTCCACGTCGATATCAATATCAGGAAGTGCACGACGTAGCGGTGAACAGAAACGTTCCATCAATAGACCATGTTGCATTGGATCAACGCCAGAGATACCAAGCAAGTGACAGATCAGGGAACCCGCACCGCTACCGCGCGCTGCTACTCGGATATCAGCAGCTCGCGCCATATCTGTGATATCTGCAACCGTTAAGAAGTATGACTCGTAGCCCAGAGTTGCAACGGTAGCGAGTTCATCATCGAGTCGCGCACGCGCTTTGGCAATTGTGGCGCTGTCGTTGTAGCGCCAATTGATGCCAGCTTCAGAGCGCGCACGTAACAAGGTGCGCATACCTGCAGCTGAATCAGCGCCGACAATATGTGGTTCGGGTAGATGAATGCCACCTAAGCCAATATCGCGCTGCGGCGATAAGACGGCGCGCTCGGCCCATTGTCTAGTTGTTGTCAGAAGTGCGCGTGGAGTGCGTTCGCCTGCAGCTCGCGCAATTTCAGCAGCGAGTGAAATCATCTCATCGCTGCTCTTTAAATAACCTTCAGCGTTACGTCGTTCGACATGGCGCGGATGTAACGGCACCAATTGACGAGCACAATCAAGAACATCGGCGACTGGACCATCGTCGCGATGGCACATCCGTACTGCATTGGTAAGAACGGCATCAATATCGTTATCGCGCGCAAAGATAAGTGAGCGGGCCGCATGAGCGGTAGAGCGCGGGCCGTTGCCTGGCGCTAAGTGTGAGACACATTCGATGGCATGGTCTGCAAAGAGATCGCGGGTCTGGTTAAAGATAGTAAGCGCTGCATCGAAGCGATGCGCTGTTAGCGCCTGTGACACTGGTGATTCAGGGCCATGCAGGAGATGTAGCTGCGAGGTGTAGCTACTAAACTTTTCAAGAAGTTCAGGGGTAAGTACAGGTGTGCGATCTGGGCTATTCATCTGTAGCCCTGTCATGAGGCGCACTAAAGAGCGCCAGCCACCATCGCCATGCGCTAAGACAGTCACGCGCGGCAGCGCACCAGATGTATCACCGATACGAATTGCCAGATTAACGCCGATGATGGGTGCGATGCCATGTGCGACCGCTGCTTTGGTAAAACGGATTGCGCCAGCTAAGCCATCACGATCAGTGAGTGCGAGCGCCGGCATCTCAAGTTCTGATGCGCGCGCTACAAGATCGCGTGGTTGTGTAGTTCCGTATTTAAAAGAGTAGGCACTTGCTACTCGTAGATGGATAAAGCTCATGGTTTAGAGCGACCTAATAATCCACTGCCCTGTTGCTTCATCGCGTTCGAGTTCAAATGTGGCAAGAGCTCCAATCGGAGCTGCCTCAACTTTCCAGAGAGCGCGCGCTTGATCGTCAGGACGGAACTTGCCATCGCTAATGCGGTTCCACCAACCACCTGCTTCGCACCAACGAGAGAGAACTGCATGGATACGAAAGCGTTTGCCGCGAAAGGTAAATTCGATAGGAGTAAGACCACCATCGGCGAGAACTTCGTGCGCTGGTATTACTTGAGGTGCTGTTGACGCTCTTTCGACTGACATTGTTGCTACTTCCCCTGGGTACTTGTGGATATTCGAACAGATGTTCGAAAAGTACGCCAGAGGGCTGACAAGGGCAACTCCCGCGTGTTGTGAGCGTAGATAGTTGAAACTTCAACTACTTTCACCTATTCTCGTGCTCGTACATACCCCCTACCCATAGGAGAAACACTTGGACGCAATACTCATCATCGGACGCATCCTCTTCGGAGCGCTCTTCGTCGCATCAGGCATCGGTCACTTTGCAAAGCTCGAAGCAATGACTGGCTATGCAAAGTACAAGAAGCTCCCGGCTGCAAAGTTCGGCGTTCTCATCTCAGGCCTGCTCTTCCTCCTTGGCGGCATCTACATCATCGCTGGCTACTGGGTTGATCTCGGAGCCCTCTTCCTTGCAATCACGCTGATCCTGGCAGCCTTTATCTTCCATAACTTCTGGAAAGAGACAGATGCAACAGCGAAGATGAATGAGCAAATCGCATTTAACAAGGACCTCTCACTAGCTGGTGCGTCGCTTATCCTCTTTGCACTCATCGCAAGTGGAACGCTCACCGACTTCGGTCCAACCGTTGGAACGCTCGCCTTCTTTAACTTCTAATTAATAGTGGGTAAAGCCCCTCGAGAAATCGGGGGGCTTTCCTTTTTGCCCTGTCACAATTGCCAGATGGAGATTATCGGCGCACTCATTGCAGGTGGCGCCATCGGCGCTGTGCTCGGCTTTGTTGGCGCAGGTGGAGCGATGCTCTCAGTTCCAATTCTGATGTATGGATTTGGCTTTGATGCCAAGAGCGCAACAACCGCAGCCTTAGCGATTGTCTTTCTCGCAGCTCTCTCAGGTGCTATCCCCAAGGCGCGCAAAGGTCAGATTCTCTATCGCGATGCCCTGGTCATTGTCGGGCTCGGCCTTACAACTAACTTGGGTTTTGCAACAATTGCCGATGATCTATCCGATTCATTTATTTCAACAGGCTTTGCTCTCGTATTAATCCTTGCCGGTCTTTCCATGCTTCGAAGCCCTAAATTTAGCGAACAGACTCGCATGCCCGTATCCGTCTTGATTGTCATCTCGCTAGTAATCGGATCCATCACGGGGCTCTTTGGAATTGGTGGCGGCTTCTTAGCTATCCCAGTACTTGTTCTCTTCTTTGGAACTCCGCAAGCGATCGCTGCTGGTACATCGCTATTAATCATCGCTCTTAACTCATTTATTTCATTCCTGGGCCACCACGCACTCTGGGATTCCGTCGAGTGGCATATCCCCATCTTTATTGGTGGCGCAGCGGTCGTGGTTGCTCAAGTTGCATCGCACTACTCAGCCAAGACAACGCCAGATACCTTACGGAAAGCCTTTGCTTACCTACTGCTAGCCATTTCTGTATTTACTATTGCACAGACCTGGCTTTAGTTCTCGTGGCTCAGCCTTTTCACTGTAATAAATCGTGATTGATAGGCCGCACCAAACATCAGCAGAACTGGGAAGGCGAAGGCGATAGGAAGTGATGTCACTTCAGCGATTCCACCAATGATCGTTGGACCTGCGAAGTAAGAACCAATCGCAATGATGCCAATGCGAGCTAAGCCAACTGATGGCGCTACACCTGGAATTGAAGCTGCCGCTAAGTTAAAGGCGGGAAAGAACGGTCCCATTCCAAATCCTGCGGCTCCAAAACCGATACAGACAATGACCAAACTCGCCATCTGATGTGAATCAGCAAGTGGAATACCAATCATCAGAGATAAGCCCCAGATTCCGCCACCAAAGAATCCGCCGTACTGCACAGTCTTAACGTGTCCCCACTTCTCAAAGAATCTATCTCCAAGTAAACGGCTCGCAATCATCGCTAACGAGAAGATGGTGGCAGCTGCTGCATTTAAACCTTTTCCAATATCCATATGATCTTGCAGCAAAATTCCACTCCAGTCATACGCACCACCTTCTGGAATAAGCGCGCACATCAGCCCAAAACCTAAGCCCCACAGAATCATCGCCTCTTTGCCCTTAAGCGGAACCTTTGATTCCAGTTCTTCTCCTTCATCGCCCAAATGTCCATCTAAGTGAGGCGGCAACAAGTTGTAGTTAACCCAGAAATAAGCAAAGAATGAGAGCGTTGAAATCACCACGAGGTTGACCATCGGTGAAACAAAATTAGCAACAAGGCCACCTAATAGCGCTGCGAAGAATGCACCAACGCTCCAGAGCCCATGAAAGCTCGACATCCAGCGACCCTTTGTATGTTCTTCGATCGCAACTGCTTGTCCGTTGAGAGCAACATCCATAAAGGCAACGCTAAATCCGCAGATAAAGAGTCCAACACCTAAGAGCGCAACTGTCTCTGAGATTCCCATAATGCCAACGCCGAGCGGCAAGGTCACTCCAGAGATGCGAACAACAATCTTTGATGAATACATATGAACAATGCGTCCAGATAGTTGTGCGCCGGGAACTGCGCCCAGCGTGCTTGCCAAAAGCAGAAGTCCAAATTGGCCGTCACTTAACCCCAGAGAAGTTTTCATCTCAGGAATACGCGGAATCCATGCCATGCCGGTAATGCCCAGTAGGAAGAAACCTGCCCAGACAGCATTACGCGCCCGAATTCCTCTTTCATAATTGCTGAGCGCGCTCAAAGACATGGCGCGACGCTATCTCATAAAGTTCGCACATGGATGGAATTCTCGAAAAAGCGGCTGTGAGACGTTTCAAAGAAGCAGCCGATTCACTTGGAGTCAAAGGTGAAATCAATATCTTGGCCGAAACTGCTCGCACAGCCATTGATGCTGCCAATGGCCTTGGTATTGAGGTTGGTCAGATTGCTTCCTCGCTCATCTTCAAACTTCCATCCGGTAATCCGCTATTGATAATCACTAGCGGTCGCCATCGCGTTGATACAGATCTAGTCGCGAAGAATCTAGATATTCCAGAGCTAGGCCGCGCAGATGCCAACTACGTCAAAGAGGTATCGGGCTACTCAGTAGGTGGCGTATCCCCCATTGGCTGGATTACAACGCCAGAAATCACGTTAATTGATCAGGCCCTCAACGATTACGAAATCGTCTGGGCAGCTTCCGGTCATCCCCACGCTGTCTATCCAACAAGTTACACAGAACTTATAGCCTGTACTGGCGCAACACCAATGGTTGTAGGCGACTAAGGAAGTAGTTCAGCTAATAACTTCTCTACGCGATTTTTAATCTCATCGCGGATTACACGAACGGATTCAATCCCTTGTCCTGCAGGGTCATCAAGTACCCAATCTTCATAGCGCTTACCTGGATAGAACGGGCAGACATCACCGCAGCCCATAGTGATCACTGCATCAGATTCTTGTACTGCCTCCGTAGTCAAAACCTTAGGGGTGTTATTGGCGATATCAATTCCTACTTCAGCCATGGCCTCAACGGCAATTGGGTTGATTGAATCCTTCGGTGCAGAACCGGCAGAAAGCACTTCAACACGACCTTGGCCGAGTTCACGCATAAAGCCTGCCGCCATCTGTGAGCGTCCTGCATTGTGAACGCAGACAAAGAGAACGGTTGGTTTGCTCATTTACTTTCCTGACTTTGTTTTGGTGGTGAGGTATTTAAAGGCTGAGTATCCAAGTGCTGCTCCCACTATCTGGGCTGCAATAAATGCTGGAACTGATGAGAAGTTAATGCCAGAGAAAGAATCAGTCAGGCTTCGCGCAATTGTGACTGCAGGATTGGCGAAAGAAGTAGATGAGGTAAAGAAATAAGCGGCGCCGATCCACGCAGCTACCAAGCGAGGAATCTTCTTATCTATCCCCTGTTTGATAGCTAGGAAGATGATGAAGATAAGGCCGGCTGAGGCGATGACCTCACCGAGCCAAAGATGAGCGCCATCTCTGACTTTCTGTGAAGGATCAAGAGCGTGGTGTTCAAACATGAGGTTGGCCAAAATTGCGCCAAGTGAGCCACCAAGTATCTGCGCAACTAAGTACCAGATGGTGTTAACGAAAGAGAGTTCTTTTCGGAAGAGTGAGATCACGGTGACGAGTGGGTTGAAGTGAGCTCCACTTATAGGCGCTAAGAGAGTGATTAGAATGTAGAGAACAAAGACAGTGGCGATGGTGTTAATCAGTAATTGAATTCCGACATCTGCGCTGATATCGGTCGCCATAATTCCAGAGCCCACGACTGTGGCTACGAGAGTCCCTGTCCCGAGAAACTCAGCGAATAACTTCTTACGCAGCATGGGTATCCTTTAACTATGGAAAGCGCCGCCAAGATCACCGTCGCCTACTTCTTTTCAATTCAGAAGCAGAGTATTCCATTTGCCTTCTGGAGCATGGCTATCGACCGTATTCGTAGCCGAAAGTTCACCGGGATTTCATTTTCCAAGTTGCTCGGCACAGGTACAGGCAAGACCTTTACGCCAAGTGATGCTGACTTACTGCAATGGGGCATGGTCGTTGTCATTGATAAAGAGCGCCTTGCCGCCTTTGATGAATCGGCCATCATCAAATCATGGCGAAAGAGATCAACATCAGAGTTCCGCGCACTCTTATCGCCACTTTCTTCCCATGGCCTCTGGTCAAAGACTGAACCATTTCTGCCAATACAGACTTTAAGTAACCCTGATGCGCAGATTGCCGCGATTACTCGTGCGCGCATCAAGTGGAACCACAATCTTCGTTTCTGGAGAGCAGTGCCACCTGTTGTTACAGATCTCCACTCATCCCCTGGGTTGATTGCTGCAATCGGTATTGGTGAAGCACCGATTGGTCTGCAAGGCACCTTCTCGCTCTGGAAATCATCATCAGCACTTCGCGACTTTGCATATAAGGGTCAGGCCCACAAGGTAGCGATTGAGCAAACAGCATCTATCGGTTGGTATAGCGAAGAGTTATTTGCGCGCTTTGAAGTACTCGAGCTACGTGGCTCAATTGTTAAGAATCTAGCCAATTAGGGCAGACTTAGCCCATGTCGATTCGCCATTACAACCCTCGCCGTAGGCGTCGTGGTGGCATCTCCCCGAAAACGAGAAATTTCTTAGGCGCACTTGTCGCACTGATTATTCTCTTGCAAATTTCTTATCCCCTCATTGAGGGCGAAGCCTTGCGGATTGTCACGATTGCAACTGTCTTCGTCGCAGCCATTGCCATGGTTGTACATGGACATCTTTCATACGGCTTTAAGTACTCATCACGTTATCTACCAATAGCTTATGCCTTTGGATTGGGAATTGAAGTTCTCGGCGTACACACAGGCTGGCCATTTGGCGTGTATGAATATGACGCATCACTTGGCGTGCAGCTATTTGGTGTTCCACTTATCGTGCCATGCGCATGGGTCATGATGGTTCATCCATGTCTATGTGCGGCACGTCGTATCGCGGGCAACTGGGTCCTTCTCTATGGCGGCGCACTTCTTGCCGCTTGGGATCTCTTCCTCGATGCGCTGATGGTCGGAGCAGGTCGCTGGACCTGGGAAGTACCTGGTGCACACGCACCATTTACTCCAGATATTCCAATGTCCAATCCATTCGGTTGGCTCTTGGCAGGAATGTTTATCACCGGCCTTCTCAATAAAGTTCTTCCGCGCGAGCGACGTAAAGAGGGCGCTTCCCTTCGCGCAGTAGATGCCTATCTTCTCTGGACGCTATTCGGCGGATTTGTTGGAAATCTCTTCTTCTTCGATCGTCCAGGGCTAGCGCTCTTTGCAACTGCCGTGATGGGCGGCTTACTGACTCCATACTTTTTCTCAAGCTGGCTAGGTAGCAAAGAATAGTTAATGTCATTCATTGCCCTGGTTTTAGTCTTTCTCACTTTTTCTATTTCAGTCTTTAACTTCATCACTATTCGTAAGCCTGAAAATGATGACCTTGTCAGTGAATCAGTTACGGTTGTTGTGCCGATGCGCAATGAAGCTGAAAATGTTGCAGAGTGCATCTCGGCACTATCTAGCCAGAGTAGCGTTGATAATCTCAAGTTCATTCTCGTTAACGACTCATCCACCGACGACACCCTCGCGCTCATTAGGCAGGCAATCGCTGGTGACTCTCGCTTCACAGTGATTGATTCACCTGAACTACGCACCGGCTGGCTGGGAAAGGTATCTGCGCTTCAGGCTGGGTATGAAGCTGCCGACTCTGAATTCATTGTCACCATCGATGCCGATGTGCGCTTGAAGCCAAAAGCCTTGGCCCGCGCTATCAACCAACTCAAAGATCTGAAGCTAGATTTCGTCTCTCCTTATCCTCAGCAAGTTGCCGTTACTTTTTCAGAGAAGTTGATTCAGCCACTCTTGCATTGGTCTTGGATGAGCACCGTTGTGCTTCGCCTTGCTGAGAAGTATCCAATTCGCTCAACTGCGATTGCTAATGGCCAATTCTTTGTGGTGCGCAAAGAGGCGCTCGATATCATCGAAGGCTTCTCGACTGTCTCAGGCAAAATTCTTGACGATATTGAAATTGCTCGTTCGCTCATTGCATCTGGCTTTAAGGGAATCGTTACCGAGGGATCGGCTATCGCTAAGACGCGCATGTACTCATCATTTGATGAGCTGCGCAGCGGTTATGGAAAATCACTCTGGAAAGCCTTTGGTGGTCGCATCGGATCATTTGTGGCAATCTTCTTTATCTTTACTGTCGGAATCCTTCCCTTCGTTCTTTTCTTGAACGGTTATCTCATCGGTTTTATCCTCTTCCTCCTCTCAGTGTTAACACGTGAACTGAGCGCGCTGCGTTCGCGCAGTAATCCCATCTACGCCTTCTTACATCCACTCTCATCTGCGCTCTTGATTTATCTCATCGTCTATTCCTGGAGCAAGCGCGGAAAAGTTCAGTGGAAGGGCCGCACTGTATGACCGGCCACGTGGGAAGAGTCTCTACACCGGAAGAGATTGCAGTCATCGGTGCAGGTATCGGTGGACTCTGCACCGCGGCTCGTCTAGCCAAAGCAGGACACCGCGTCACAATTTTTGAAGCATCCGATCGCACCGGTGGAAAATGTCGCACTGAATGGATTGGGCGATATGCCTTTGATACCGGTCCCTCGCTCTTAACGCTTCCTGCTGTTTATCGCGATTTCTTTCAACGTACTGGCGAAGTCATGGGGCGCGTTGTAGAGCTTGAAGAAGTGAATCCGTCCTTTGATTACCGATTTCATGACGGCAAATCAGTGCAGTTCGCTAACTTGTCACGGAAGAAGACGTTAGAGGCAATTAGCCAATCGCTAGGTGACCTCAGCGCTGCCGAATGGGAGCGCGTCATGCTGCGCGCTGAAGCGATGTGGGATGTCTCGCGCGAACCCTTTGTCGAATCTGAACTGAAATCCCCTTTCTCGCTACTCAAGCGCCCCCGGGTATTGCGCGACTTAGCCACCATCGCGCCTTGGAAATCACTACGCGGTTTGAAGATTGAAAGTCCTTACCTTTCAAAGATTATGGATCGCTACGCCACATACAGTGGTTCTGATCCACGTTCGGCTCCTGCAGTTCTATCAACAATTGCATTTGTAGAAGAGGCCTTTGGTGCCTGGCATATCAAAGGTGGTATCGGAACTTTGTCCGAGAAGATTACGCAGCGCTGTGAAAAATTAGGCGTGACAATCAACCTTAATACCTTTGTTACTGAAATTACCCACCAAGGCGACAAGGTCACTGGCCTGATTGCCAATGGCGAACATCGCTCCTTCGACCGCATCGTTGCCAATACGGATGCGCAGTTCCTCTACGAAAAGTTATTGCCTGGCAGTCGTACCGCCAAGAAGGTAGCAAAGTCACTTTCCAAATCAGAGCCATCCCTTGCAGGTTTCTCACTCCTCTTAGGGCTTAAGCCAAGTACTGCTCCAGCGCTTTCACACCACACAATTTTGTTTCCCGAAGATTACGACGCTGAATTTGAATCAATCTTCACGACAAAGACGCCAGTTGAAAAGCCAACCATTTATATCTGCGCGCCAAATGATCCCTTGATGGTCAAAGACGCCGGACATGAAGCGTGGTTTGTGCTTGTTAATGCTCCGCGTCATAGCAAAGGCAGCGATGGCTTTGATTGGAGCGATGCCGAGTTTGCACGTCGCTACGCCAACAGCATTATTGATCAGATTGAAGCTCGCGGAATATCTATCCGTGATCGCTTAGAAGTTCTTGAAATTCGCACACCACTTGATCTACAAAATTCTGTGCACGCTCCCGGTGGTTCGATCTATGGAACTTCTAGCAATGGAGCGCGTTCTGCCTTTGCGCGCGCTAAGAATCGTTCACCTATTAAAGGGCTCTATCTCGTGGGAGGGTCTGCGCATCCAGGTGGCGGGCTGCCGCTTGTGGGCTTAAGCGCAGAGATTGTGGCTAACGCAATTTTAGAGAGATAACGCGCATTACTTGCAAGAAGCTAAATACCAACAGCGCAAGGAATACATAAGAGATAACGAGTAACCCAGGGACATCAAAGATATAGAAAAGTAGAGCAAAGGCCATAAAGATTGCACGCACTGGTCTTTCAGTAACAGTTACAACTCCAACTTCGTGGTGGCCGAGAGATGCCATTCGTGCGCGTGCATACTCTTGAATTGATGCAACCATCCACATCGTGATGGCTAGCCATGCTGGAATTCCCAAACGCCAACCCATATACAACCAGCACGCTTCAGAGATGCGATCTGCCAGTGAATCAAGGAGCGCGCCCCATTGGCTATCTCGTTCCTGCACAATCGCCACGCTGCCATCGATGCCATCGAAGAAGAGCGAAACAACAAGGAGTAATAAGGCAATCGCTGCATAGGTAGATAACGCCATAGCGATGGCGGTGAGTAAACCTAGAAGTGTCAGCAGATTAGGTGTGATGCGAAGTGCGGTGCAGACGCGCGCTGCTTGATATGAAAATGAGAGCCAACCACCAACTACACCTTCAACATCGGCTCCCCCGTGGAGCTTGCTCCATCTATCTTTGAACTCTGATTCGGTCAGCGCCATCTGCTTAACGCAAATCCATAATCTGAGAGTAAATCTCACGAGTCGCAGTTGATGTATTCATCGTGTAGAAGTGGAGCCCAGGAGCACCCGCTTCAAGTAACTCTTGGCAGAGCTTGGTGGCGATATCAACGCCTAACTTGCGAACATCTTCAGGGTTATCTTCAACTTTCGCAAAGGCTTCAGAAACGCTCGCTGGAATTGGTGTGCCGCTCAATTCAGCCATTCGGTTAAGTTGCTTCACATTTGTCACCGGCAATATTCCAGGAATGATGGGTAGCGAAGAACCTTTCGCTTCTAATTTATCTACAAGAGATTTCCATTTATCAACTTCAAAGAAGAATTGTGTTGTTGCAAAGGTGGCGCCACGACGTTCTTTCTCGATCAGTACTTCGATATCGTGAGAAAAATCCCCATCAGAGGCAGGATGGCCATCTGGAAATGCAGCGACTCCGATAGTAAAACCACCAAATTCAGCTGCGAGAGTGACGAGTTCATCTGCGTGGCTAAGTCCATTCGGCGTTGGAGTCCATGGCGCGCGCGGGCCACCGGTTGGATCTCCTCGAAGTGCCAAGATACTTTTGATGCCGGCATCGCGATATTTTCCTAGAATCTCAATTAGCTCATCGCGAGTGGATCCAACACATGTCAGGTGGGCGACAGTTGGAATATGAGTGCGAGCGGTAATTTCAGAGGTAATACGAATAGTGCGATCACGGGTCGAGCCGCCTGCGCCATAGGTCACAGAGATGAAATCTGGGGCGATGGATTCAAGCTGTGACATCGCAGCCCATAAGCGTTCTTCACCCTCGACATCTTTAGGAGGGAAGAACTCAAATGAGTAGGTCAATTGATTCTTCAGACTGCGCATCATCACTGCGTCAGGGTACCTTTTCTCCGTGGATAAAGAGCTCTTGAGCAGCGCAACTGCTGTGCGCGATGCGGTGAAAGAGGAGCTGACCCTTTATCTGGCGCAACAACGCGACTACCTCACCAGCATCGCATCCGAATTGACTCCTGTCTGTGATGCTCTTGAAGATTACTTACTTGAAGGCGGAAAACGCCTTCGCCCACTCTTTGCCTATGCCGGTTTCATGGCAGCAGGATCTGTGCCAAGTAAGACTGAGATCCGCGCAATGGCCAGCCTTGAACTACTGCAGGCATGTGCACTTATTCATGATGACTTGATGGATGGGTCAGATACCCGCCGTGGCAAACCTGCAATCCACCGCCACTTTGAAAATTTACATCGCCAAGGATCAATGGCAGGACTTGCCGAACAATTTGGTGAAGCAGCTGCAGTTCTCTTAGGCGATCTTGCACTCGTCTGGTCTGATCACATGTTGCACAACTCAGGTTTGTCACATGATGCACTGACTGCAGCTCTTCGCATCCATGATGAGATGCGCATTGAACTCATGGCCGGTCAATATCTCGATGTCCGCGAAGCTGGAGAGCGCGAACATAGCGTTGAACGCTCGCTCCGTATTGCGCGATATAAATCTGGCAAGTACACCATTGAACGTCCGCTCCATTTGGGTGCAGTCATGGCTCGTCCATCTGCATCAGAACACTCAGAACTTCTCAACGTACTTTCGGCCTACGGACTTCCACTCGGTGAAGCTTTTCAATTGCGCGATGACCTACTTGGAATTTTTGGAGATCCGCAAACCACTGGTAAGCCTGCCGGTGATGATCTGCGTGAAGGAAAGCGCACAGTGTTGATGGCGATGACCCTCGAGAAGGCGCAAGGCGCAGCTCGTGAAGAGTTGGTGAAGAACTTGGGCAACCCTGCGCTATCTAGCGAAAAAATAGAATCTCTCCGCACGCTCATTACTGAAACAGGTGCTGTGGCAGATGTAGAAAAACTCATTGACCGTCTCGGCGAAGAATCTCGTGCAGCGGCAAATAGTTCGGCAATCCACCCAGATGCACGTCCATTTCTCTTAGCTCTCGCTGAGACAGCAATCCGTAGGAGTCACTAATGGTCAGAAGAGTTAAAGGTCCAACAGATCACGTCGTAGTAGTAGGTGCAGGTCTTGGTGGACTCAGCGCCGCACTTCGCTTGGCGGGTGCAGGACGTAAGGTCACTGTGGTTGAACGTGAATCAGTACCAGGTGGGCGAAGTGGATTGCTCAATAAAGATGGTTATTCCTTTGACACTGGACCAACTGTTTTAACAATGCCATCACTGATTCAAGATGCCTTTAGTTGCGTAGGTGAAGATCTGAAAGATTGGCTCGAATTGATGCCTCTTTCTCCTCTGTATCGCGCCTTCTACGCCGATGGTTCGCAGATAGACGTCCACGCCAATACTGCGCAGATGGAAGAAGAGATTCGCACCCAGGTCTCTGCTGAAGAAGCGTTGGGCTATCGCAAGTACGTTGACTTCGTCACCAAGCTTTATAAGTACGAGATGAATGACTTTATTGATAAGAACATCGACTCACCTTTAAACCTGCTCACACCTAACTTGGCTCGACTCATTGCCTTGGGTGGGTTTAGACATTTGCAGCCAAAGGTAAATCAATATCTGAAGGATCCACGTCTGCAGAAGGTCTACTCATTCCAGGCGATGTATGCCGGTGTCAGCCCACAGCAAGCTCTAGCAATTTATGCAGTCATCGCCTACATGGATTCAGTCAATGGCGTCTTCTTCCCTAAGGGCGGAATGCATGCTGTTCCACGTGCGCTAGCAGCTGCGGCGCAAAAGCATGGTGTTGAATTTAAGTACAACACCACAGTCACTGGCCTTGAGAAAGAGAATGGTCGCGTCAAAGCAGTTCTTACCGATACCGGAGAACGTATTGGTTGCGATGTTGTTGTGATGAATCCTGATTTGCCAGTTGTATGGCGCGATCTGCTCGGAAAGACTCCTCTCAATATCAAACGTCTTAACTACTCACCATCATGCGCAACGCTTCTTGTGGGCTCATCTAAGAAGTATGACCATATCGCCCATCACAACATTCACTTCGGTGAATCGTGGGATGGCGTTTTTGATGAACTTATCAATAAGAAGGTCTTGATGACAGATCCGTCTGTCTTGGTCACAGTCCCAACACATGATGATCCATCTTTAGCGCCTGCCGGCAAGCAGTCTTATTACATCCTCTATCCAACTCCTAACTTGGATGCAGATATTGATTGGACCAAACAGGCAAAGCCGTATCGTGATCAGATGATTAAGACTCTCGAAGATCGTGGTTACACCGGATTTGAAGACGCCATTGAGACGGAAGTACTGACCACTCCCCTGGATTGGCAGGCGCAAGGTATGGAGCGCGGTGCGCCATTTGCTAGCGCGCATACCTTCTTCCAGACAGGTCCATTTAGACCTCGCAATATGGCAGCTGGTTTTGAGAATGTTGTCTTTGCTGGCAGTGGAACCCAACCTGGCGTTGGAGTTCCTATGGTTCTGATTTCAGGTCGCCTTGCTGCCGAACGCATTGTGGGTCCGGTTAAGTAGATGGATGCAGCGCTCAAAGCTTCTTATGAAGAATGTAAGCGGCTTAACTCGCTTCATGGAAAGACGTACTACTTAGCAACGCTCTTGTTGCCTGCTGAAAAACGTCCACACGTTCATGCCTTATATGGCTTTGCGCGCTATGCCGATGAGATTGTTGATGATTTAGCATCAACTTTATCGCCGCAAGAGAAGGCAGATGCTTTGCGTTCGTGGAGTAGTGGAGTGTTAGCAGACCTTAAAGCTGGCACTAGCACTGACCACATTGGTCGCGCCTTAGTAGATACCGCTCGCAAGTTTGATATTCCTCACCAACATTTTGTGGATTTCCTACACAGTATGGAGATGGACTTAACTGTCACTGAGTATCAGACGTACGACAATCTTCTCGAATATGTCTATGGCTCTGCAGCTGTCATCGGCCTTGAGATGGTTCCTATCCTGGGTTACTCAGATCAACGAGCCTACGAAGCAGCAAAGAAACTTGGAATTGCCTTTCAGCTCGCTAACTTCATTCGCGATGTTGGCGAAGATCTTGATCGCGGTCGCGTGTATTTGCCGCTGCAAGAGCTTGCCAAATTTGGAGTGGATCGAGCAGCTCTTGAGCGCCGCACCTTAACTCCAGAGATTATTGCAGCCCTCAAGTTTCAAATCGCCCGAGTGCGACAGCTGCAAGCAGAGGCAGAGATTGGAATTGCCTACCTCGATAAAGTTTCTCGCCCCTGCATCCGTGCAGCCAGTGAGTTGTATTGCGGAATCGTGGATGAAGTCGAAGCAATCGGCTATGACATCTTTAATAAGCGCGCCAAGACCTCAACAGGGCGTCGGGCGCGAGTTGCAGGCGTTGCCTACTTACAAGCAATAGCAGCGCGTATTCGCTAAAGTACGCAGCAACGGGAGCCACATTGGCTGAGAGGACTTCAACCCTGAAGTCGACCGTCTGACTGGTCCGGTAATGCGGATCTAGAAATGAGGTTAAAAGTGTTTTCAACTTTCTTTACTGCGTGGGGATATGAAGTTTCTTATCTCGAATTTGTAGCATCCATTGCATCCTTTATCGGTGTTGGCCTTGGAATTACTGGCAAGCGCATTACCTGGCCATGGTGGGCGCTCAGTAGCGCTCTGTATGGCGTCTTCTTTCTCCAATATGAACTCTATGCAAGTGCAGCACTGCAAATAGTCTTTATCGCAGCAGCAATTGTCGGTTGGTTTGGGTGGGAGCCAACTGGTGCCAAGCCTGGCCCTTTTAAGAATAAGTTCCGTCTCTATACGCTGGCAGCGATTGTTGTTGCGACTTTGATTCTTGGACCGGTCTTGAAATCAATCGGAGCCGCTTCCACTTATGTAGATGCCATCTTGTTCTTCGGCAGTTTAACGGCGCAGATTTTGATGGTCTATGAAAAGTACGACAGCTGGCCGCTCTGGCTCGTTGTCGATCTGGGTTATGTCGCTTTATATGCAACCCAGGGGCTACTCTTCACAACTCTGCTCTACGTTGCATTTACGATTATGGCGGCAGTGGGATGGAGAGCTTGGTATGGATCTCATAAGCGCGCTCTTAGACCTCTGTAAAACAAGAGAGCGGCCCATCATCGCAATTGATGGGCCTGCTGGCGCTGGTAAGACAACCCTTGCTACCAATATCCATTTGGCGCTCTATCCCAACTACACCTCAACCATTATTCATATGGATGATCTCTATCATGGATGGGATAAGGCGCTCTCTAGCGAGTTAACAGAAGTTCTTACCCATATCGTAACGGCGCATCGACAAGGTCAGCCGCTTTCTCTCTCTAAATTCAATTGGGCGACTTCGAAATTTTCTCCGGCAGAACCCATTGACGATGCGCAATTGATAATTCTTGAGGGAGTTGGAAGTGGGCAGAGCGCAATTCGTGAATATCTCTCAGCCCTTATTTGGATTGATATCGATGAAAGTAAAGGGTTATCAAGGGTTTTAGAGCGAGATGGTGAAGGTATAAAAGATCAGATGCAGAAGTGGCTCGTGACACAGGAGCAACACTTTGCGATTGAAAAGACAGATAACGCGGCGGATTTCGTACTGACTACCTAGAATTAGGGATATGTCTGACCTCACCGGCGAACTCATTGATGGGCGCTATCAGCTCATTCGCCAGATGGCCACCGGCGGTATGGCCAGTATCTATGAGGCTCTCGACACCCGCTTAGATAGAAAAGTTGCAGTAAAGATCATGCACTCTCATCTTGCCCAAGATGAGCAATTTGTTGAGCGCTTTATCCGCGAAGCAAAAGCTGCAGCGGCTCTTTCACATCCAAATATCGTTGCAGTGCAAGACCAAGGTTGGAATCAAAATGGCACACCTGCCATCTTCTTAGTGATGGAGATGATTGAGGGCCATACCTTGCGTGAATACCTCAATGAACAAGGTCGGCTTTCTGTGCAAGATGGCATCAAATTTCTTCTGCCTGTTCTCAGCGCGCTCTCTGCTGCGCACAAAATCGGAATTGTGCACCGCGACATCAAGCCAGAAAATATCTTGATCTCTAAAGAGGGACGTATCAAGATTGCAGACTTTGGGTTAGCTAAAGGCCCGCTACTTGGCGGCACGATGACTGCAGAATCAAGCGTCATCTTGGGTTCAGTCTCATACCTATCCCCTGAGCAGGTCCAGCGCGGTGTTGCTGATTCTCGAAGCGATGTCTATTCGATAGGAATCACAGCATTTGAAATCTTTACCGGCAAGAAGCCATTTGAAGGTGCCGAGCCAATTCAAATTGCATATATGCATGTCAATAACCGAGTACCGAAGATAAGCACTCTTGTTAACGGTATCCCAGAAGAACTTGATGAGTTGATATATGCGGCAACGAGCGCCAACCCAGATGAGCGCCCACGTGATGCCACAGTATTTAATGAGAAGCTCTCACTGATTAGCCAGCGTCTAAATCCGAAAGAGAATCAATTAAGCCTAGAACTTGATATCCCTATCGAACCGATGCGACCAAAGAAGGCGCCTAAATCCCTTCGTAAGAAGTTACGTGAAATCACTGAAGCGATTCCAATTCCAGCACCTCGTGAAACTACTGCAGAAGTTGTTAAACGTAAGAAAGCTAGTAAGCGGGTACGCCGCAATCGCAAGGTAGCGCTCTTGATGGCTGTCGCAGTTGGAATTACAGGTTGGTATGTACTCATCGGTCCAGGATCTCGCGTGGTAGTTCCTTCGACTGTGGGTGCGACAGAGCTTGAGGTTACGGCAGCTCTTGGCCCGATTGGCCTCAACTCCATTGTTACCGAACGTCAATTTAGTGAAGATATTCCTGAAGGTCGAGTGATTAAGTCGATTCCAGAAGCGGGTGGACGCATCGATCAAAGCGGCACTGTGAAATTGATATTATCCAAGGGGCCAGAACGTTTTGTTATTCCACTAGTCAGAGGCCTAACTCCTGGTGTTGCGCGTCGCGTACTTGTTGCTCTACCGCTTTCGCTACAGCCAAATTCCGAAGAGTTCAGCACAACTATTCCTAAGGGATATGTCATCGACTCTAATCCGCCATCTGGTGAGAAGGTAAAGCGAAATGCGCTGATTGTTCTGCGGATTTCAAAAGGTATTGAACAGATTGCACTTACTTCCTATGTAGGAAAGAGCTCTGATCAAGCGCTCAACGAATTGCAAGAGGCAGGGTTTGTGGTGGATTCAACCTATGCATTTAGCGAAATTCTTCTCCCTGGTGAAGTTGTATCGCAGAACCCAGCAGGTGGAGCCACAGCAGATAAAGGTTCCAAGGTTGCCCTCGTAATCTCTAAGGGCACTCAATATGCATATATCCCAAATATCTTCTCCATCGAAGAAGTCAAAGCTGTGCAGGCCCTTAAGGATCTCGACCTTAAGGTGGTTGTAAAGAAGATTGGTAAGAAGACTGTTAAGAAGGTGACGAATATTTCACCGAAGGTTGGGACCAAGGTAAAGCGTGGCAGTACTGTGACCATCACAGTAGGCTAGGCAGATGCCAGCAACCAAGAAACCTCGAATCGGCGCGCATACTCCAACATCTGGTGGAATGGCCAAACGCTCTATTGCATATGCTGAAACGATTGGCGCTGAAGCGATACAAGTATTTACCTCTAATCCCCGTGGATGGGCGATGCCAGAGACAAACCACGAAGCAGATGCGCTCTTTCGCGAAAAGGCAGTTGCGCTCGATATTGAAACGTATGTGCATGCACCGTTTCTCATCAACCTTGGCTCTCCTACCGAAGATACCTACAAGAACTCGCTCGCCTCGACCGCCTATTCGCTGAAGCGCGGACAAGAGATCGGCGCTCTTGGAGTAGTTGTTCATACAGGTTCTGCTGTCAAAGAAGATAACGTTGATAACGCATGGAAGCAGATTAAAAAAGGCGTCATGCCTATCCTTGAATCACTCGATGACGATGCACCGATGTTGTTGCTTGAACCAACTGCTGGCCAAGGACAATCACTTGTTAAGAGGCTTGAAGATTTAGAGAACTACCTGAAAGCACTTGAGTATCACCCAAAGGTTGGTATCTGCCTCGATACCTGCCACGTCTTTGCGGCCGGTCACGACATCGCCAAAAAAGGTGGAATGAAAGAGACCCTTGATCTCTTAGTTCAGGTAGCCGGTATTGAGCGAATCCAACTTATCCATGCCAATGATTCGATGGATGTTTGTGGTGCGCTCAAAGATCGTCATCAAAATATCGGTGATGGCTTTATCGGAGTAGATCCCTTTGCAGAGTTGCTGAAGCACCCGGCAGTAATCAACGCTCCCCTTATTCTGGAAACTCCTGGCATGGAAGCTGAACATGGCAAGGAAGTAGCGCTCCTAAAAAGTTTGCGTAAATGAGTTCACAGCACGCCCTGAAGATGAAGATCGCCCCATGGGCGCTTCTTGCAGTCTCTGCTTCATGGGGAATGGCCTTTGTTGTCATGAAAGATCCCATCGAAAAACAAGGGGTCAATAGCTTTCTCTTTACCCGCTTTCTAGTCGCAGTTCTAGCAATGCTTGCTATTCAACCAAGCGTTCTTCAGAGAATTACCCCTGAAATTCTGCGTAAGGGATTTATTGCAGGTCTCTTTCTTGGCGCAGGTTATGTACTGCAAACTTTAGGTTTGGCAATTGCTGGGGCTGCCATCACTGGATTTATCACCGGGCTCTATGTAGTTGCAACGCCACTTATCGCAGCCCTTATCTTGAAGGCAAAAATCACGCGCTTTACTTGGGGGTGCGTTGCTCTTGCAACTGCCGGCCTTGCGCTCTTATCGCTTCGCGGATGGAGCCTAGGTTTTGGAGAGTTCCTAGTATTTCTCTGCGCCATCGCCTTCGCCGCACATATTGTCACTTTGGGGCAATGGAGCAACGGCCTCGATGTTTATGCGATGACTATCGTGCAGCTAGCAACTTGCACCTTAATGACAGGAACGCTCTCCTTTGCTCAAGGTTATGACTTACCGGTAAATCTCAGCGGATGGTTGGTCGTCTTCTACACCGCCATTGTCTGCACAGCGCTGGCCTTTGTTGTTCAAACTTGGTCTCAAGCACATATGAGCGCAACCAAGGTTGCTGTTATTTTGACGATGGAGGTCGTCTTTGCTGCAATCTTTGCTCTCGCCTTCGGCGGTGAATCACTGACGATAAAGGCGCTCTTTGGTGGTCTTATGGTCGTGACCGCTATGTTTATGATTGTGCTGAAGGAGTCCTAACATGGCAATTGATCTACGTTCTGACACGGTGACGCAACCAACGGTTGCGATGCGCGAAGCTATTGCTAACGCCCCTGTCGGTGATGATGTTTATGGCGATGATCCAACTGTTAACTCGCTCGAAGAACGTGTTGCCGCTCTTTTCGGACATGAAGCTGCGCTCTTCTGCCCAACTGGCTCTCTCGCCAACCAACTTTCTATCCGCACGCTAGTAAAGCCTGGTGAAGAACTGCTCGTTGAAACTCGTTCGCACATTGTCCGTGCTGAGTTAGGCGCTGCGGCAACCTTTAGTGGAATCACTACTCGCACCTGGCCTGCCGAAGATGGGCTTCTGCGCGCTGAAGATCCACTCGCCATTGCGCATGAGAATGCAGGTCCCTATCTAGTTTCCACCAAAGCAATCGCGGTAGAGAACACCCACAACTTTGGTGGCGGAACCGTGCAACCAATTGCTGAGATTGAGAAGTTATCGGTGGCAGCTCGCGCACGTGGAATCGCTATGCACCTAGATGGTGCGCGTATCTGGAATGCTCATGTTGCATCTCAAGTTTCCTTTGCAGAGTACGGCAAGCACTTTGACACCATCAGCGTCTGTCTCTCAAAAGGGTTAGGCGCTCCAGTTGGATCACTGATGATCAGCACCAAAGAGCGCATCCAAGAAGCGCGCATCTGGCGTAAGCGCTACGGCGCTGGCATGCGCCAGGTTGGAATCTTGGCAGCTGCTGGCCATTACGCACTCGATCACAATATTGCCCGGTTGGCAGAAGATAACTTGCGTGCCCAGAAAATTGCTGTCGCACTTGCTGCAATCGACTCATCCCTTGTAGACCCTAAGAAAGTTGTAACTAATATTGTTGGACTTGAACTGTCGAAAGTTGGAATTACTGCAGGTGAATTGGCATCACGGTGTAAAGAAGCCGGGCTCTGGATTAGCGCACTTGGCCCGCATTACGCGCGCCTTGTTACTCATCTCGATTTTGATGACGCCCAGTGCGATCAAGCGATTGAAATTTTAAAGGGCGCCCTCGTGGCGAAGTAGCCACTCCTTCTTATCTAACCCATAGGCATAATTGCCGAGGGCTCCCCCAGTTTTCACGATGCGATGGCATGGCACGATTAAGACAATTGCATTCTTGGCACAGGCACTTCCAGCAGCGCGAACAGCAGCAGGGCTGCCCGCACGTTCTGCTAATTCACCATAGGAAATTACTTTTCCAGCTTTGACCTTCTTCATCGCCTTCCAAGCAGCTTGCGAAAAGGAAGCTCCCGGTTGGCGAACGTTAATTGCGTTAAGGGCTGCAATATCGCCATCAAAGTAGTCGTTGATGAGATCGCTAATGATGGGGATTCGCGAGACGCTCTTAATATCTCTCTCAGAATCTTCTTGGCTAAGGCTCTCTTTCAGTGCCTTAAGGCTTGAGAGATTAGCTGCAAGTAGAACGTGCTCATCTGCAATCAGATTGAGGCTTCCGATTGGGGTGGA
This sequence comes from Bifidobacterium breve, assembly GCA_945889195.1. Lineage (GTDB taxonomy): Bacteria > Actinomycetota > Actinomycetes > Nanopelagicales > Nanopelagicaceae > Planktophila. Next base: position 2,404 of record CAMDBB010000005.1, on the reverse strand, counting down.
GAGAGTTGAGAGAAGCAGCGTCACGCTCTCAAAATTAGCGGTCGCGCAACATTTCAGCAACCAAGAATGAGAGCTCCAGTGATTGCGAATGGTTAAGGCGTGGGTCGCAGGCTGTCTCATAGCGTGACTCAAGGTCTTTTTCAGAGACTTGATTGCCACCGCCAAGACACTCGGTTACATCATCACCTGTGAGCTCGATATGGATTCCACCTGGATGGGTACCGAGCTTCTTATGCACTTCAAAGAAGCCGCGAACTTCATCGAGAACATCTTCAAAGTTACGAGTCTTGTAACCATTCTTTGATTCAAAGGTATTGCCGTGCATCGGATCGCAGACCCAGAGAACCTGTGCACCTGACTTGGTGACGCCATCTACTAGCGCAGGAAGTGCTTCGCGGATCTTGCCCGCGCCCATACGGGTAATAAAGGTAATGCGCCCTGGCTCGTTATCTGGGTTGAGCTTGGCAATGAGAGCAAGCGCATCTTCAACGGTGGATTTAGGTCCAAGTTTGATACCAATTGGATTGCGCACCTTAGAAGCAAAATCAACGTGAGCTCCATCGAGTTGGCGAGTACGTTCGCCAATCCAAATGAAGTGTCCTGAAACATCGTATGGAAGTTGGGTACGTGAATCGATACGGGTCAACGCCTTCTCGTATTCGATGATGAGCGCTTCGTGGCTAGCGTAGAAATCAACAGCCTTAAACTGCTCAGGGTCAACGCCGGCAGATTGCATAAAGGAAAGTGCGCGACCAATCTCATTTGCCATCTGCTCGTACTTCTCACCGAAGGTGGAGTCGCGGATAAAGCCCTTGTTCCATTCATGAACCTGACGAAGATCTGCAAAACCACCACGAGTAAAGGCGCGAACTAAGTTAAGCGTTGCAGCAGATGTGTTGTAGACGCGTACTAAACGTTGTGGGTCTGGCGTGCGCGAACTTTCGGTAAATTCGATGTCGTTGACAGCATCTCCACGGTAGGCCGGAAGCGTGACATCGCCACGGGTCTCTAGATCATTAGAGCGTGGCTTAGCAAACTGCCCCGCCATACGCCCGACCTTGATAACCGGCAAGCTTGAGTAGTACTGCAAAACCGCTGCCATCTGCAAGATTGTCTTAATGCGATTGCGAATTGAATCTGCAGTTGCTGAAGCAAAAGTTTCTGCGCAATCTCCACCCTGTAACCAGAATGCTTTTCCTGCAGCTGCTTGGGCTATCTTCGCCTTTAAATCATCGCATTCACCAGCAAAGACAAGTGGTGGAAGTGCGCGAAGTTCAGCGACTGCTTTTGCTAGCGGTGCACCATCTTTTCCACCTGGCCAGTTTGGTTGCTGAGCCGCAACCAGGGCAGGGTCAAAGAGGTTATCCAGCTGTGAGGAAGTTGAATTCATAGTCATAAGAGTAGGCAATTCGGTTGCAATCTCGCGCGGAGATTAGCCAAAGAACGAAGTGATCTCCTCGTAGCGCTCGATAGGAACGGTCTTGAGGACATCTGTTGCCGATGCCAGAGGCACGCGCGCAATCTTGGTGCCATGCAAGGCCATCATCTTTCCGAAGTCACCTTCGTGGACTGCTGTGATTGCCTCAAGGCCAAAGCGAGAGCTCAAGACGCGATCGAAAGCAGATGGAGTTCCACCGCGCTGAATATGTCCGAGAACTGTGCAACGTGTCTGGTGTCCTGTCTTTGTCTCAATCTCTTTAGCGAGCCAATCGCCGATACCTGAAAGTTGTACATGGCCAAAGGCATCCAGTGGCTGATCCTTCGTGATCATGTCGCCATCTTGAGGAATTGCACCTTCAGCGATGACGATGATGGGAGCAGCTCCAGTCTTAAAGCGAGAGTTAACAAATTCGCAGACCTTATCGACTGAGAATTTAACTTCTGGAATCAAGATGCATGCAGCATCGCCTGCGATACCTGAGTGGAGCGCAATCCAACCTGCGTGGCGACCCATGACTTCAACGATGAGTGGGCGGTGGTGAGATTCAGCGGTCGTGTGGAGGCGATCGATTGCTTCCATTGCGATATTGACTGATGTATCAAAGCCAAATGTGAAATCTGTATTGTTGAGATCGTTATCGATTGTCTTGGGAACGCCGATGACCTTGACGCCGAGCGCATCGAGCTTGGTAGCAACACCTAGAGTGTCTTCGCCACCGATTGCAATAAGAACGTCGATACCTTGATCAGCCAGGTTCTGCTTAATTCGCTCAACGCCGTTATCAATCTTAAATGGGTTGGTACGAGATGAACCAAGGATGGTTCCACCCTTAGCAAGAATTGGCTTTACTGTTGCAAGATCAAGGGGCATGGTCAGCGCCTCAAGTGGGCCCTTCCAACCATCGCGGAATCCAACGAATTCATATCCGTACTCTTTGATTCCCTTTGTAACTACTCCACGGAT
>CAMDBB010000004.1 GCA_945889195.1 Bifidobacterium breve | reverse complement strand
CCTGCCTCAACTAATACTTGGTTAAAGCCTTCATCACTTAGAACCTTCATCAGCTCAGGAATAGATTTGCTCTTGACGCAAATCGTGCGAGCTTCATTATCAAAGACTTTATTGGTGGCAGGAACTTCTTGCTCACCACTAATGATGCGCACAGGACGAGCTGTATGCCCACGAGGAATCAAATGTGGGTTATCAACGAGGGCTGTGTTTGTTCCAATAAGAATGGCATCTGATTGCGCACGAAGAAGTTGAACATCCTCACGTGATTCAGGTCCTGTAATCCACTGGGATGTGCCATCACTTGCGGCCACCTTGCTATCAAGAGTTGTGGCAACTTTCCAGATCATTAAGGGGTGACCTGTGCGCTCTTTATGCAGCCATGCGCGCTGCACATAACTCAGCTCTTTAGATTCACGATGCTCAACTGCAACACCAGCATCGTGTAGTTTCTTGGCACCCCCTGCAGCAATCGGGTTGGGATCTCCCACTGCATAAATAACCTTTGCAATACCTGCATCAATAATCGCCTGCACGCATGGTGGCGTTGTTCCTGTGTGAGCACATGGTTCAAGTGAGACAACCAACGTTGCCCCACGCGCTGCGCTGCCAGCTTTTTTCAGCGCAACAACTTCTGCGTGATCAACTGAAACTTTGCGATTATGAAAACCATCTGAAATCAAAGAGCCATCTGCGCCATAGATTGCGGCAGAAACATTTGGGTTGGGGGTACTCACACCAAGGCCTTGAAGGCTCAGTGTGTATAGATGCGCGTAGGCGTCATCGATAAACATGGTGCACCGATTCCGCTGTTATCTCTCATCCGGACTTTAACCGTCGGTCTCAGAGTTTCACTGAGTCAACCGCCCATTGGATATGTGCGGGTCGCGGACTATAACCGCCGGTTCGAAATTACATCGACCCCGATAACAACGTCGCCAGTCTACTACGAGTCCAATCTCCTTGAGAAATGAGGAAATCCCCCGACCTGTAACCAAGTCGAGGGATTTAACTACTCAACGTAACTTCCTTTAACGCTGGAAGGCGGCCAAGTGGTTATATGAGGCCTTGAGTAAGCGCTCCATCATGAGGCGCATATCCGCTGGCATTGAATTGGACTTTAGATACTTTTCTAGATCTTTAATGTCAAGTTCTTCAATTGCAACTCCCACCTCGAACGCTTCCAAAACTCCAGCAGAACCTTGAGTTGTGAGTTCGGTATATAGAGCCTGAAGTTCCTTATCTCTAAACACTCCTGCTGCACGTGTCAGAGTTGGATTGAAGAAGTTGTAAGTCTTTAGGATTACAGCCACATTATCCATATGAGTCTGCTCTGATTTGGCAATATTGGCAAACTTCTGTGAGGTTACATTCTCAGCCAAGAATGTGTATACATCGCGCGCCAGTTTCTCTTCCTCAACCAAATACTGAAGTTGAAGCTTCTGTGCAGTTGTTGGGCGAGAAGTCACGGCAGCTGATGCTCCGGGTGCTAGCGCAAGCGCTCCAAAGAGAGCGGAAACAACTACGATTGAAACTTTCTTCTGCTTTAACATTTTTACATCCTCTGAAAGGTATTTAAGAGATTCACTGTGAATCCTTTTCCTTTCACTGCACACATTGCCCCTTAAAGTTGAGTGTTTAATTGATGCTTGCTGAGAATCACATGTGCACCCACTGAATTACCTTGTATTGAGTGCTAGCCCCATAGAAAGCAGAAAGCCCGCCGGGTTTAATCGGCGGGCTTTTCTTACGGGGTATGGATAAGTATTAACTGCAACCGGATGTGTTGCCACAACCTTCGCATACAAAGCATGCACCTGACATGCGCATCTTCACGCCGCAGGTCATACAAAGTGGCGCATCAGATTTGATTCCCATTGATTCTAGGAGATCAGATGATGAACCGATTGTTGAAGCAAGTGGAGCAGCAGGTGCTGCCTCAATCTTTACTGCAACCGGTTTTGGCGCTTCAGCTTTTACAGCCGCAGGAGCCGCCGCAACCGCACCCGCTTTTGGGGTATCGGTTTCCTTTGCGAGTTCGCGATATTCGCCGCCATTATCAAGTGCTGCTGCGCGCTCTGCCGCTGTGTAGAGACCGAGTGCTGCACGCTCTTCAAATGGTAGGTAATCGAGTGCAAGGCGACGGAAGATGTAATCCATCATGGACTGTGCCATGCGGATATCTTGATCATCTGTCATACCTGCTGGTTCGAAGCGAAGGTTGGTGAACTTCTCAACGAATGTCTGTAGCGGTACGCCGTACTGGAGACCGATTGAGACTGCGATTGAGAATGCATCCATCACACCGGCCAACGTTGAACCCTGCTTACCGAGCTTCAAGAAGACTTCACCGAGCGCACCATCAGCGTATGCGCCAGCGGTCATGTAACCCTCTGCGCCTCCGACTGAGAATGATGTAGTTGTTGATGGACGTGACTTTGGAAGGCGCTTACGTACTGGCTCTGCTGCAACTTCTTCAACAACAGCGTCCTTCTTCTTAGCCTTGCCATCTGAAAGTGGCTGACCGACCTTGCAGTTATCGCGGTAGACAGCGAGCGCCTTGAGTCCGAGCTTCCAACCTTCGTAGTAAACCTCTTCAACCTCTTCAACAGTTGCATCCTCTGGGAGGTTAACTGTCTTTGAGATTGCGCCCGATAGGAATGGCTGGCATGCAGCCATCATGCGGACGTGGCCCATAGGTGCGATTGAACGTGCACCAAGTGCGCAGTCGAAGACGTCGTAGTGCTCTGTCTTAAGTCCTGGAGCATCGATGACGTGTCCATTTGCTGCGATAAATTCAACAATCGCTTCGATGGTCTCTTCGGTGTATCCGAGCTTACGAAGTGCCTGTGGGACTGTCTGGTTCACGATCTGCATTGAACCGCCACCAACAAGCTTCTTGAACTTGACCAATGAGAAGTCAGGTTCGATACCTGTTGTATCGCAATCCATCATCAAACCGATTGTTCCGGTTGGAGCAAGAACTGAGATCTGCGCATTGCGCCATCCGTTCTTATCTCCTGTTGATAGACATGCATCCCAAGCCTTATTTGCTTCAGCCCATACATCGATATCGAGTGTGGTCTCGTGCTTTGCGGCAGATGAAGCAGCTGCATGCTTGCGCATAACGCGTGCGTGAGCAGATGCGTTACGTGCGAAGCCATCGTATGGACCAACAATGCCAGCGAGTTCTGCTGAGCGCTTGTAAGTAATACCTGTCATAAGAGATGTGATTGCACCAGCTACTGCGCGGCCACCATCTGAATCGTATGCAAGACCTGATGCCATAAGAAGCGCACCGAGGTTTGCGTAACCGATTCCGAGCTGACGGTATGCACGAGTTGTCTCGCCAATCGCCTCTGTTGGGAAGTCTGCGAAGCAGATTGAGATATCCATTGCAGTGATGATCATTTCAGCAGCCTTGCCGAATGTCTTTGCATCGAATGATCCATCTGCCTTGAGGAACTTCATCAAGTTAAGAGAAGCCAAGTTACAAGATGAGTTATCTAGTGACATGTATTCAGAGCAAGGGTTTGATGCGTTGATGCGACCTGTCTCAGGATTGGTGTGCCAATCGTTGATGGTGTCGTCGTACTGGATTCCAGGATCAGCACATGCCCATGCAGCTTCTGCCATCTTGCGGAAGAGCTTGCGTGCATCTGTTGTCTCGATGACTTCGCCAGTTGCGCGAGCCTTCAAACCAAACTCTGTTCCACCTTCGTATGCGCGCATGAATTCATCGCTGACGCGAACTGAGTTATTTGCGTTCTGGTACTGAACAGAGATGATGTCTTTTCCACCAAGGTCCATATCGAAGCCAGCATCGCGGAGTGCACGAATCTTCTGCTCTTCAGAGACCTTTGTTTCAATGAATTCTTCGATATCTGGGTGATCAACATCGAGAACAACCATCTTTGCAGCGCGACGGGTTGCGCCACCTGACTTGATTGTTCCGGCTGATGCATCTGCGCCGCGCATAAATGAAACTGGGCCTGATGCTGTTCCACCTGATTTGAGAAGTTCCTTTGAAGAACGGATACGTGACAAGTTAAGGCCGGCACCAGATCCGCCCTTAAAGATCATTCCTTCTTCGCGGTACCAATTAAGAATTGATTCCATTGTGTCATCTACTGACAAGATAAAACATGCTGATACCTGCTGTGGGGCAGCTGTACCTACGTTAAACCAGACTGGGGAGTTGAATGAGAAGATTTGGTGCATAAGCATGTGTGTTAATTCGTGTTCGAAGATAGTTGCATCTTTTTCAGTTGCAAAGTAACCGAACTCGCGTCCTGCCTTTGTGTAGGTAAGCACTACGCGATCAATGACCTGCTTAAGAGACCATTCGCGGTTTTCGGCGCCTACAGCGCCACGGAAGTACTTGGTGGTTACGATCGTTGAAGCATTTACTGACCAAAAGTCAGGAAATTCAACGCCGCGTTGTTCGAAAACAACTTCGCCTGTCTTCCAATTCTGTTGGACAACATCGCGACGATCCCATGTGACTGTGTCATATGGATGTACGCCTTCTGTTGTGTAGATACGTTCGACAGTAAGAGCCTTTCCGCCCTTAACTTTCGAAGATGGTCGATTGATGACCGTGTCTGACATATGTTATTTCCCCGTCTTCTGGTTTGTATTTTCTGGTGTTCTTACTTTTGTAGCTGGTGTTTCTTCTGTTGCATTCGAAGGTAGAGCGCGGAGAAGTGCAATTTCTCCTTCGAAATCTTCAAGGGAGGCAAAGTTACGGTACACAGACGCATATCGGAGGTAAGCAACCTCATCGAGTTCGCGTAGTGGCGCAAGAATTGCCAACCCAACTTCTTGCGCTTCGATTTCAGCTTGGCCGGTTGAGCGAAGGGTCTCTTCTACTCGCTGGGCTAGTAAAACCAAATCATCTTCATTTACTGGGCGACCTTGGCAGGCTTTACGTACGCCCACAAGGACCTTCTCGCGGCTAAATGGTTCGGTAGCCCCTGATCGCTTAATGATGTTGAGGAGTGCAACCTCTTGAGTTGAGAATCGCTGGCCGCACTTTGGACATTCGCGGCGGCGGCGGATTTCTGTGCCGTCAAGGACCGGACGGGAGTCGACGACTCGGGAATCATCGTGTCTGCAGAACGGGCAAATCATCTCGGCGTGTCTCCCTTCGAAATACTAGAAATTCCAATTTTTAGATGTATTGGCGAATCTGCAAAACTACCCTAAAACCACTACTTATGGAAGTTTTTGCCTCTTCGACCCCTACATATAGTGGGAACTATAAAGCATTTCTTGAGGCTTTGCCGGATGAGTAACTACGGTCGTGCCGCGTGTCGCAGGTGGGTCTTGAAAAAAGCTTTAGCTGAGTGGGATGCGTAGCTTCTGGCCTGCGGTCAGATCAACTGATGCCAGTGAGTTAACGGTGATGATCTCGGAGACGAGCGAGCGCACATCCCCGCCTGCTGCCACACGGCTGGCTAGAGACCAGACGGTCTCACCAGGAGCGACCGTGACGGTAATAAAGGAGTAGGCCTTGGTGGCAGCCGCTTCGGTGCCAGCTCCAGCTTTAGCGCTGACGACTGAGCCGAGGACGATAGCGAGGGAGAGAACCACGACGGTACGAGCTAGACGGCCGCGGCGATTGAGAGAGATGCCAGACGGATTGGCCGAAAAGCCTTGCAAATCAATGACTTTAGATGTGTCAATGGTTATAGCGCTCATGGTTCTTCTCCTGCTACCTGCTAAAACCTTGGGGAAGGTTTTCGAACACTTGTTCGATAGGAAAACCATATACCCACCCACCGACATCTGCAAGATTTTTTCGAACATTTGTTTGAATTTATCCCCAACCTGTGGAACAATCTGTGTATGGCCAAGAACCCCACCTCTAAGACCCCTGTAACCAAGCCTGAGCTGACCACCCGCCAGGTATCGATCCTCGAATTCATCAAGAGCTCCACCGAGAGCCAAGGCTATGCCCCCTCAATGCGCGAAATCGGCGAAGCAGCCGGCCTCAACTCCCCCGCCTCGGTCAAGTACCAGCTCGATATCCTCGAAGAGAAGGGCTTTATCCGCCGCGATGCTGATCGCGGTCGCGCCATGGAGGTCGTCCTTCCTGATCACATGAGCGGTGCTGGCGCCCACACAGATAAGACTCGCTTTATCCCACTCGTTGGTTCGATCGCAGCAGGTGTTCCTATCACGGCCGATCAACAAGTTGAAGAAACTTTCCCACTTCCTGAATCTCTCGTCGGCAAGGGCGATCTCTTTATGCTCAAGGTCAAGGGCGAATCAATGATTGATGCAGCAATCTGCGATGGCGATTACGTTGTTATTCGCCAGCAGAAAGATGCCAATAACGGAGATATCGTCGCTGCCATGATCGATGGCGAAGCAACAGTGAAGACCTTCTCACGTAAGAGCGGCCACATCTGGTTGCTTCCTGCCAACGATGACTTTGCGCCTATCGATGGCGACCAATGCGAAGTACTAGGAATCGTTACCGCAGTCCTACGCTCTATCTAGTTTCGGCCGAAATCATCCTCGAGGCGAACGATGTCATCTTCGCCAAAGTAAGTGCCTGTCTGAACCTCAATAAAGAGCACATCATTAGTGCTCGGCGCTGCCATGCGATGAGCTACGCCAATGCCGATATCAATCGAAGCGCCAGTCTCGAGTGTCTTAGTCACGCCATCAATAGTGACAACTGCTGGCCCCTGCACGATAAACCAATGCTCGGCGCGCTTTTGGTGGGTTTGATAGGAAAGGCGAGAACCCGCCTTGACCTTAATCTCTTTTACTTGAGCAAGAGGGGTGGAGTGCAGCACTTGATAGCTACCCCACGGACGCTCTGAAAATTCCAGCACCTGCGAATCTTACTCGTTACCTAGATTATTCTTATCGCTATGCCGCCTAAAGATCCGAGTCGCGAAGCGCACTTTCCGGCTATTGAGAAGCGTTATGGCGAAAAGATGTCCTTCTGGTTCAAAGTCATGAAGGAAATCAAGGACGAGAAGTACCCGCAGCAGATTGCTCACCTGCGCGAGAACTACGGTTTTTCACAAGCCCATGCCAATGCCCTCGTGATGTATTCACGTGGATCAACATCATCTAGGCGCCATGACACAGCTGCTGACTTCTTCAAGACAATTGATCCCAAGCAAGCAACCACGATGCGCAAGATCTTTAAAACAATCCAAACCAAGTACCCAAAGACAGAACTTGTCGTTGCCTGGAATCAGCCCATGATCAAGTTAGGCGATGACTACATCTTTGGTGCATCGGCATCTAAGAACCACATCACCATCGCTCCATGGAGCACCGATGTCCTTGATGCTTTTCGCGATCAGATGCCTCATCTCAAGCTCAACAAGAAGACAATCGTGATTCCCAGCGATTGGAAGGTCGAAGAGAAGTTAATCCTGGCAATGGTCAAAGCCAGAGTTGCAGAGCTTAAGTAACTACTTCTTCATCAAGGCAAAAGAGGCATCAAAGAGTTCAGCAAAGCGAAGAGACTCGGATAACGGCATTACCCAATCGCTGCCTCCACGAGCACGACCAGCAAAGGCATCTGCCATCAACTGATACGGATCGCACCCTCTAAAGTTTTCGATGGTTGTTACTCCATCAATCTCAATCTCGAGATCACTAGGCGCGTTATGTGAGTTAAAGGCGTTCATGCCGCCCATGCGCACAGAACCCTTTTCGCCTTCGACGATAAACCAACTGGAATCTGGAATGTTGCACGATGCCACCGTCTCGCAGACTGTGTTACCTAAACGGTAATTCACACGAGTTGTTTCGTCGACTCCACCTTCATGGAAGACGGTCTGCACAGATAAGTTTTCAACCTTAGGAAAATCAAGTAGCCAGAGCGGTGCCACCGTTGAATATGGCCCCAAGTCATACAAGATGCCACCACCGATAGTTGGATCAAGGCGGATATTGGCATCATCCAAACCTGAATAGGTAAAGGCAGTACGGATGCGCTTAATGGCCCCTAACTTTCCAGAGCGAACAATTTCATGCACTCGCTGTGTGCGCGGATGCCATCTATTCCAGGATGCCTCAACAAAGAGCACGCCCATCTTCTCGGAAACTTCAATGGCTTCTCGTACCTCGGCAGCATTCATCCCCAGCGGCTTTTCGCACAAGACATGCTTGCCCGCCTTCATCGCTTTGATAGCAACTGGCAAGTGAAAGGCGTTAGGCAGTGAGATATAGACGCCATCGACAGCAGGGTCTGCAAACATCTGGTCGTAATCGGTATAGATCAAACCCTTAGGTGAAATCGTCATGGCGCGGTCGGCATCGCGAGATGCCACTGCATAGATTTCACCCACGCTGGACTTACTGATTGCTGGATAGAGCGCCTTCTTGGCGATCATTCCCGCTCCGACAAAACCCCACTTAAATGTATTCATCTCTACTCTCCTGCCTTTCATTTCACAGAAAATCCCATAGCTCTTTAGGGGTGTCGCAACGATGGGCTTTCGTTGTAAAAAAAGATAATGGCCCTATGAGAACAAAGGTAACAGCACTTCTTCTAACTTCAGCCCTTCTTGGCGCCCTCACTTTAGTTGCAGCCCCAACTGCCAACGCGGCGCTGACCATCATCTCCAGCCGACCTGAAGCCACCGTGACCACCATCGAGAAGCGCACCATTACCTTGACTCCCCCAACCTCAAACTCACCGGGCGCCTGGTCTGTTGAAATCACCAACCCGGCCATCGCCACCGCAAATGGGCTGACTCTCACACTGCTCTCAGTGGGTAGCACCGTTATTCGCTATGTCCAGGCAGCAACTGCTGAATACAACGGAGTCTCAGATTTCAGTCGTTTAACAGTAAACCCAGGTATTCCAACTATCGGTGGATTTAACGATCTCACCGTTAACTTGTCGCAGAACTTCATCAATTTAACGCCGCCAACTTCAACATCAGATGGCGTCTGGACTTACGAATCTCTCAACCCTGCTATCGCAACTGTTTCAGGAAATACCGTTGCCTTGCGAGATGGCGGCACAGTTCAGATTCGCGCCAACCAAGCAATCACTCAGAAGTGGACCACTGCAACAAAAACGATGACCTTAACTATCAACGCACCGGCTCCGACTATCGGATCCTTTAGCGATATCACTTTATCTATCGACTCTGTCTCAAAAGTGCAGCTCACAATGCCGAAATCAAATTCAACCGGCGCATGGACTCTCACAAGTTCTGATCCATCAGTTGTTGGTCTCGAGGGTTACACCATCGTTGCTCTCAAGACAGGAACTGCCACCATCACTGCAAAGCAATCTCCTGCCGGTGGCTTCCGCTCTGCATCAGTTTCTATGAAGGTCACCATCCAAGCAGTTGCGCCCACTACTGCACTCGGTGAATTTAAAGACATCACCACCGAACTAGATCCAGGCGCGACCAAACTCATTCCTTTTAAAGCACCTACATCTAACTCACCGGCCGCTTGGGTCTTCACCTCATCCGATCCAACAATCGCATCAGTTAATGGCCTCAACCTGATTGCCACAAAGCCAGGCACTATCACGCTGACTGCAACACAAGCAGCTACTGGAAATTACAGTGCCTCAGGACCGATTGCCATCAAGGTAAGAATTCTCGGCAAACAAACGCTGACTGCTCTACCTAACGTCACCAAGTTGGTCGGAGACCCAGCGCTGAAGATTGTCTACCCAACTTCACTTTCTAACGGTGCATGGAGTGCAACATCGAGTGCGCCAACAATCGTTGCTATCAACAATGGCAACATGCAATTTGATAGCGCAGGGCGCGCAATTATTACTCTGTCTCAACCTGCCACCGATACCTACACCGCCACTTCAATTACCTTTGAAGTTCTCGTTATCGGCACTCCCCCAACTATCGGAGCCTTTAACCCACTTGCAGTTGGCGTTGGCGAAAAACTGACAACACCAGTTACCCCACAATCAAACTCAACGGGCAAATGGATATTTGCCTCCTCTGATCCAACAATTGTTTCAATCGTCGATAACGTCATCACCGGCGTCAAGGCTGGAACTGCCATCATCTCTGCCTACCAAGAACCTGCTGGCAAATATGGCCAATCACCAACTGTGCAGACAAACATCACCGTCAAACCTGCACCAGTAATTTCAACCTTTACCAATAAGGCGATGGTTGCAGGTGCTTCACAAACAATTGCAACACCAACGAGCCAATCAACTGGTGCATGGAGCTACACATCAAGTAACCCAGCAATCGCGCGAACCACTGGTGCCGCCATCACAGCAGTTGCAGCTGGCGTAACAACCATCACCGCCACCCAAGCTGCAACAGCAACCTTTGCAGGTATCTCTCGTACCTTCACTGTCACTGTTACAGCCGCGCCAACACCTAAGGCCAGCGCATTCGTTGGCAAGGGCATCGTCAAGGTCTATGTCAACAATGTCACCGGAATGCAGGTCGTCGTCAAGATCAACGGCAAGACCAGCAAGGTCGGCATTAATAAAGTCACCCCAGGCAAGAAGATTGTGACGGTCCAGGTGCAAGGACGCCTGATCCTCAACAAATCCCTCACTGTTAAGTAAAAGCCCCCGATTTTGGGCTAGCGCCTCAAGGCTCAAGCCCTTAATCTCCTACCATCCACTTTGGATTCTTATCGAACGGAAGAGGTCTGACCATGAAGGCAAAAGCAACAGTCAAAGCGTGGAATGAGCTACGCGTTCAAATTGTTCAGGCTCAGGTAGCACCTGCGCTCGTACTCATCGGCGTCTTCGCCGTTGCAGCCTTCGGTGCATTTGAAAATGCATCAGATGGCGCTAAGTACCTCACCATCGGCGTTGCAGCAGCAACAGGAATCCTTGCAACCATCAGCCAATACGCAGCTGTTCGCGAAGCAGAAGCCCTTCTTATCGACATGAAGAACGCAGAAGAGCCAACAGCTCTTTCAAAGAAGATTGCAGAATCACGCGGACTACTTTCACTTTCAGCAATTGCCATCGTCGGCCTTGACCTAGCTATCTTCGCCTTGGTCGTCTGGGCAGTACTCGGCGCCTAATGCGTTTCGGAATTGTAATTATCGCTATCTACGCGGTCGCCACGATTTTTCTGGTGACCCGCGTAGATCGCCCACGCAAGAACCCAAAGCGCCTTACAGGCCGCGGTGGAGACTTCGAGTAAAGCTATTTATTCCGGTGTGCGCTCTTCGATAAGAAGATGGCAAAGACCAGCGCCACCACGATGATCGCGTTAAGTCCCATTTCATAGATTGCACGATCAAATGCCTCATCGCTCTTACCTGTTTGAAGAGTAAGGGATGCGCCCACAGTCAGAATGTGTCGCACAGCAGCGATGACTCCAATAATCAAGAACTTATCGAGCTGATAGACGCCATCTGTAAAGCGCGAGATAACAGTGCGCAGGATCTCCAGAATAATGACGATAAATAAGATGTCATTAACGCCTTGAATCATTCCATTAGGGAAGAAGGGCGCAGTTGTAATCAGACGTTCGATGCTGAAGTAAAAAGCGCCTATTCCGATAATCAGAAGCGCTATAGCAAGAATCGCATGAAAGATATCTTCAACTGCATCAACATATTTGAGTGGCAGGATCGACTTCTCTGCTAACTCGTTCTCTTTTTTAGCCATAATTAAGGGTACGCCTGCGCCTAGCCATTACCCCGCGACACACTTACTTGGCTTTTAGGATCTCCGCTGCCTTGGAGAGGTGGTTTGCGAGAAATTAGAAGAATCTCCCTGCTCCCGGAAAGCGTATAGTTCACTCATGGGGTCAACGCTGATCTACCCGTTTGCTGTCGGTAACCGCACGCAGTCTGATTTGTTGGGCGGCAAAGGTGCCAATCTTTCTGAGATGGTAAATATGGGTTTGCCTGTTCCTCCAGGTTTCACAATCACAACAGAGGCATGTCGAGAATATTTGCGCACAGGTAAATTACCTGACTCGCTTCTTGATGAGCTCGAAAAGGCAATTAGTGCACTTGAAAAAGAGCTTGGTAGAGAATTTGGTAACCCCAAGAATCCGCTTCTAGTTTCTGTTCGTTCGGGAGCTAAGTTCTCCATGCCCGGCATGATGGAAACCGTCCTCAATGTTGGGATCAATGCAGATGTTGCTGAAGGTTTGGCAAAAATTTCTGGAAACGAGAGGTTCGCCTGGGATTCATACCGCCGCTTCATTGAAATGTTTGGAAAAATCGTGCATGAGATTGAGGTCGAAGAGTTCCGAAAGGCTGAAATCCGAATTCTTGAGGCCCACAATGTAGATTCTGTCCAAGAGCTGGATGCTCAGAGCCTGAGAAGTCTGGGCGAGGGTTATATAAAAATTATTGAAATCCACACTGGTAAACCTTTTGAAGTGAACCCTAGGGATCATTTGATTGCTTCGATTGAGGCAGTATTTAAGTCTTGGAATTCTGAACGTGCCAATCTCTATCGCCGCAGAGAACGTATAGCCTCCGATTTAGGTACGGCTGTCAACATTCAGTCTATGGTCTTCGGAAACCTCACCGACAACTCTGGCACAGGGGTTGCGTTCACGCGCAATCCTGCCACTGGAGAAATAGGAAGTTACGGTGACTATCTCGAGAAAGCCCAAGGCGAAGATGTAGTGGCTGGAATAAGAAATACCATGAGTCTGGTCGACTTGAAACAATTAATGCCATCTGTTCATGCTGAGCTTGAACGTGTTATGCAGCTGTTAGAAGATCATTATCGCGATTTATGTGACATTGAATTTACCGTCGAATCAGGCAAGCTATGGATCCTTCAGACTCGCGTGGGTAAGCGAACTGCTGAAGCCGCATTTCGAATCGCGACACAACTTATTGAAGAGAAAAAGATTTCAATCGATGAAGCCCTGCAGCGCGTAACTGGAGATCAATTAGCCCAACTAATGTTCCCACAATTTGATCTGAGTGCAAAGGCAACTGAAATCGCTCGGGGTATTCCCGCATCTCCAGGAGCGGCGGTGGGCCAAGTTGTCTTTGACTCTAGACGCGCACAGGATTTGGCGCGCGCTGGGAAAAAAGTAATTCTGGTTCGTCGTGAGACCAGCCCAGATGATTTAGTCGGAATGGTTGCGGCTGAAGGAATTTTGACAAGTCGTGGTGGAAAGACATCGCACGCAGCGGTTGTAGCGCGCGGCATGGGTAAGACCGCAGTGTGCGGCACTGAGGCTATTTCAGTCGACGAGCGCGGCGGTCTACTCACGGCAGGCTCTGTCACCGTATACGAAGGAGAAGTTATCTCGATTGATGGCAGTACCGGGGCGGTCTACCTTGGAGATGTTCCAGTCATAGCATCACCGGTTACTGCATTCCTGGAAGGTCGCCTCTCTGAAAATAGCGAGCAGGCGTCACCTGTGGTCAAATCTGTTGCCCTGTTACTTAATTATGCAGACCAAGTCCGCACTTTAAATGTACTGGCAAATGCTGACACCCCAGAAGATGCAGTTCGCGCACGTATTTTGGGAGCCGAAGGTGTGGGATTGTGTCGCACCGAGCATATGTTCCTGGGCGAAAGACGCGTTTATGTCGAGCGGCTAGTGCTGGCTGAGAATGAAGATGTCCAACGAGGAATCATCGCTGAGATGGAACCACTGCAGCGTAAAGATTTTGTAGGAATCATGATGGCTATGTCAGGGCTTCCAGTGACGATCCGCTTGCTTGACCCACCTCTCCATGAGTTTCTACCGAATTTAGCTGACTTGTCAGCCCACTTTGCTCGCGCCGAAGCCCTGGGAGAAGAAATTGGCGCCCGAGAAAGTGCAATCTTCACAGCTGTGAAGCGACTTCATGAGTCGAACCCAATGCTTGGACTGCGAGGTGTTCGACTAGGAATTCTCATACCAGACCTATTTAAGATGCAGGTTAGAGCACTGGTAAATGCTTGTATTGAAGTACGTAAACTAGGTCATAACCCAGTTCCTGAAATCATGATTCCGCTCATTGCAACCCAGCGCGAGTTGCTTCATCTTCGACATGCTCTCGAAGAAGAGATAGCCTCCGCGCTAGCTAGTACCGGACAAACTTTAGAAATTCCTATTGGAACCATGATTGAAACCCCACGTGCGGCAATCACCTCGACAAGAATTGCAGACTATGCAGATTTCTTCTCATTTGGAACTAATGATTTGACTCAACTCACATGGGCATTTAGTCGCGATGATGTTGAGTCGACATTTTTGCCTCGTTACCTAGATCTAGAGCTACTGCCATTTAATCCATTTGAGTCACTCGATCAGGATGGAGTCGGCTTGCTGATAAAAATCTCTCGCGACCAAGCTCGTGCAATTCGTCCTAACTTTAAACTCGGAGTGTGCGGTGAGCATGGTGGAGATCCACGTAGCATCCACTTCTTCCATGCACAAGGATTGAACTACGTTTCATGTTCCCCGTTTAGAGTACCAATCGCAAGACTTGAAGCAGGAAGAGCACCCGGGCTACAACAGAATGCAACTATTTGAAGTTGTGTGTAAGTAATCCTTCTCAATTACTAAGGTCGCTCTTGCTGTTATCAGTAAGTTGCCCTACCTCCTGATGCATCAAAGGTAAAGCCAGTCGTAAATGAACATGCACTCGATGCCATAAAAGCCAATAGCTCTGCGACCTCCTCTGGCTCTCCAACTCTGCCCATGGGAATACGACCAATCATGTACTTGAGGGTCTCCTCATTTGTATCTGCATTCATAGGAGTTCTAATTACCGCAGGGGCAAGCGAATTGATGGTAATTCCATCTGCAGCAATCTCTTTACTAGCGCCCTTAACAAATCCAATCAGCCCAGCCTTAGATGTGTTGTAGGCATGCATTCCAGGATTTCCTTCTTTACCTGCGATGGAGGCTACATGAGCGATGCGACCATATTTTCGATCTTTCATAAAAGGGACAACTGCTTGCGTCAACCAAATAGCTCCAAATAGATTGATTGACAGAGTTTTTTCAAAAGCTGACCAGTCAACATCTTCCAGCTTTGTATTTGTTGGACCAACTATCCCCGCTGTATTTATGAGAGCATCGATTTGTGAATGATCAGAGATTAACGAGACTATTAGATTACTAACGCTGGATTTATCCCCCAAATTGACATCTTTTACTTGATTATCATTAAGTGACAATTCTTCCTTTAGAGATGCCAGTCCTGTCTTATCTAAATCAGAAATCACCACGGTGCCGCCTCGAGATGAGATTAACCGGGCAACTGCTCGACCTATCCCACTAGCTGCACCAACAACTAGCACCACCTGTCCATCAAAATTGCCTAGATTACGAGCCATTACTTACTCCTTCTTTTGAAAGCGCCATTTTTCGGATTCCCTTACCTGGAACAAAACTAGTTCTAGCCCCCTTTTCTAAAGTTGGGATGCCACTGATCCAGACAAATTCAAATCCGCTAGCAGGTACCCTTGGGCGCTCGAAGGTGGACTTATCCGCAACTGATTGCGGATCAAATAGGACCAAATCAGCTACATATCCTTCTTTGACTAACCCGCGATCTCGTAGTCCTAAACGCTGAGCAGGACGTCCAGTCATTCTATTCACAGCACCTTCAAGGGAGAACATCTTCTCGTCACGTGAGTAATGTCCAAGAAATCGCGCAAAGGTTCCATACGCTCTGGGGTGAGGTCTATCGCCGTGGAGAATTCCATCACTTCCGACCATATGCCTTCGATCTTTCATGATGGTTCGAACATTCTCCTCATTTCCTCCAAAGACAACAATGGATGCCTTAAAGTCTTCGGAGAGAATTAGATCAATATAGAACTGTGAAGGGGACTTGTTTACTGAGCTAGCAGATTGAGCAATAGTGGTGCCGACAAATTTCTTGTTTTCAGCTCTTTCGACTCCTGCAATAACAATATTCTCCCAGTTGACGACTCCTCCTTGGTTTCCATCACTGCCAATATGGTCAAGAGCCTCCCTCACCTTTCTTTGAACTTCAAACTCTTTCAAACGAATTCGAAGCTGCTGTATTCCGCCAATTTGTACCCAAGATGGCAAAAGCATGTGAAGGTATGAAGAACCTGCTAAATACGGATAGGTATCAAGAGAAATATCTACTCCTTGAGCGGAAGCCACATCCAAAACATCTAACAATTCACTTGCTCTACCATGGTAAATCGGAGCACTTAAATGGCAGTGCGTGAGATGTAAAGGCGTCTTAGCGGCGGAACATATCTCTACGCACTCGGCAATAGATTCAAAAATCTTTGCTCCATAGCTTCTGTGATGTGGCGCATAATAACCACCAAATTCACTGACGGTCTTGCACAATTCAATTAATTCTCTTGTATCCGCATACATGGCTGGCGTGTAAGTAAGACCCGCTGACATTCCAAAGGCACCCTCCTGCATACCTGCTCGGATAATTTCTTGCATCTGTGCAATCTCATTGGTGGTTGCTGTGCCTTCATGTAAACCCCGAACAAGCATCCGAACAGTCCCGTGAGGAATCAAATAGGCGATATTGACTGCACAACCTTTATCTATTTCATTCAAATATTGCTGGACCGAATTAAAATTCCAATCGTAGTCATTCAGGGTTCCATTCCATCCATAAAGTTGCGCTCGAAGTTCTTCTTGCACTCTTTCGTTTGAAGGAACATAGCTCAGTCCATCTTGGCCAACAACCTCTAGAGTAACGCCCTGCGTGACCTTAGACAGATGAGCCTTGTCGGCTAAGACTCCTAGATCGGAGTGGGAATGCATATCAATGAATCCCGGAGAAAGCACTAAATTATCTCCATCTATAACCTTGCCGCTTGTGTTTCTAATTAGGCTCCTGCTTACCTTTTCAATACGCCCAGATTCAACAACCACGTCACCCAGGAAGCCATCTTGGCCCGATCCATCAACAATCTTTACACCTTTGACGGTGAAGGAATCTTGATTCATAGGAGTTATAGCGCGACTATGCAATCGATTTCAATCAATATTCCAGGCAACGTGGCTCCAGTTGTAGTTCTTGCTGGATATGGAGTCGAGAGAAACTCGCTGCAAACAGAATTGTAGGCTTTGAAATCACTTTCGAGATTCTGTAAATATGCAGTTAGCTTGACCACGCGTGAAAAATCGACCTTCTTCGAATTAAGTATCAACTCTAAATTTTTAAATACTTGTCGAGTTTGGCTGACTATCTCATCTCCACTAATTTTCCCCGTCTCTGGGCTCATTGGTCCAAGACCACACGTGAACAAGAACCCATTAGCAATGACGCCATGAGAGTATGCCCCGACTGGCTTTGACAACTCATCGAGTGTGAAATGTTCCAGCTTTGATCTGATTTCTAGGACCATGTGAGCAACCCCTTAACATTCATTTTTATCCTATAAAGTGATGAGGTCGCGCATATATACAGATAATCCAGGTTTGCCCCACTGAAAGTACAGTTGCCCGGGATCTCAGGCGTTGGAATGAAACCTCTTAAATCTCCTTCTGAGGAGACTATGTGAACTCCAGCTGATGTTCCTGAGCCTCCAGTGACATAGATGTTTTCTTCCTCATCCAAAACCATTCCATCCATGCCGTAACCAGCACCAAAATCTAGTAGGACTTTATCCTTAACCCAAGACCCAGTTGAGGTACCTTTGTACTTTACGAGTTGGCGAGCTCCGCCTGGTTCGGGGTTGTGATCGACTATGAAAAGAGACTTGTTATCTCTAGAAATCAAAATCCCGTTTGGGGTTTCTAAATCTTCAATAACTCTGCTCAAAGTCCCATCAAGGTCAATTCGATAAACCGCCATCTTGTCTTGTTCAAGATCGGAAGTGTCCCCATATCGAGGATCCGTGAAATAGATTCTTCCCTCTGAGTCAAAACATAGATCATTCGGTCCATTTAACTTTTTTCCATCGAAACTATCTGCAAGAGTCGTTATTGATCCATTCTTTTCGTATCTACGGACCGCATGTGCCCCTCCCTTAGGATTAGATGGGTAATTCTTACCATCGCAACAGACAACCAGCCTGCCTTGAGCATCGAAATTCATGCCGTTTGCATGTCCTGAATCATTGCTCCATACCGAAGTTTCAAGAGTCATTTCATTGAAGCTATAAATAATATTCTCAGAGCAATCAGAAAAAAGTACATTGCCTTGACGGTCAGATGCAGGCCCCTCAGAAAAAATGGCGCCAGTGAATACCTTTTCTACCTCACTGCCATGCGCAAACAATTCCTTCATATAACTTCCCTTTCACCCACTCCTAGGCAGATAGCCTGAGCATTGATAGAGCGTCTTGATTTACTATCTGATCAATCGTTTCCTTACGAACATATGGAAGATTCCCTGAGCGCAAATTTGCAATTTCATATAGGCCTTCAATAGCAACTTTTGGCGTCCACAGAGGAAAATCAGAGCCAAAAAGAATTTTATTTGTGACTGACCACTCCTGAGCACGAACTAGAGCGTGGTACCCATCAAATGGCCTAGCCCAACTTGCGGAAATATCTGCAAATACACGCCTATTCTTACGAATAACCGCCATAGTTTCTCGCTGCCAAGGATGACCAAGATGAGCCATTATTTGCGTCAATCCGGGAAAACGTCTTGCGACATCGTCAATTATGAGTGGGTGACTTATCGAGAGATCTCCATGAGGACTTGGAGTGGCACCAACATGCCATAGAATCACTAACTCATTCTTCTGCGCCTCGAAAAAAAATGAATCGTATTTGGTGTCACGAGGATCAAAATGGGCTAATACTGGATAAAGCTTTATACCTTTTAGCCCGAGTCTAATTCCATCTTTCATTTGTTCCAAAGCATCAGCATCCGATGGATCCAGCGCCATAAATCCAATAGTTTTAGTCTTAGTCTCTTTACAAAATTTCGCAATCTTTTCGTTCGGTGTAGCAACGTTTGCAAAAGTTGCCCGGATACCGAAAACAATTGCTACGTCTACATCCTGCATAGCTAGGTCGTATTTCTCTGGAGTCACTTCTGGAAATGGCGCACCGTAGACTGGTTCCCAGTTATCGCTCCACTCATTTCCCCAGCACTCGCAAGTCATGAAGTGCGTATGTACATCAATGATCATTTGCTAAAGCGCCCAAGACCTGTTCATTACATCATCCTAGAACTAAGGGTCACTATTTAACATACTTCTTGGTAGTTATATTCTGGTTTCACATACGTGAACAAATTGTCAGAACTGACGCCTAATCGGTATCAGAAATCTAGTAGAATTCTCAAATCACTACGACTTAGGTTGTTCCTAATTGAGAGAGTATCAATGTCGAATTTCATAGAAATCAAGGGTGTAGTACCGGTCCTCAGTACGCCATTAGATGAGAACCGCAAACTCGATAAGGCAACTCTGAGACGTGAGATTGGGTGGGTAGGCCAGCAAGGAGTTCAGACTGTTGCTACGGGCATGGTCTCTGAAATTCTTAGAATGAATCTAGATGAACGTCGGGAACTGACTGAATCGGTATCTCTCTTTGCTCAAGAGTTCAAAATGAATTCCATCGTGAGCTGCGGTCAAGAGACTGCGGAGGCGACTATCTCTCTCGTCATCCACGCTCAAGATTCTGGCGCGACAGCGGTAATGGTTAATCCCCCGATCGCCTCTAAGCTCACGGATGACGAAATCTATAATTATTTTGCGCAAGTATTCGAGAAGACTTCGATTCCCATTGTTGTTCAAGATGCTAGCGGCTACGTAGGCTACTCAATTAACGTCAGCGTGCTATCTAGGCTGCATGATTCATATAGCAATCGAATCTACTTCAAACCCGAAGCGGTACCAATTGGCCAAAGACTTTCTGAACTTCGCGATGCAACTGGTGGGAAAGCGCGCATCTTCGAGGGGACAGGAGGCGCACACCTAGTTGATAGCTTCACAAGAGGAGTTATCGGCACAATGCCGGGTGCCGACCTCAGTTGGGCCATGGTAAAACTCTGGGATTCTCTCGTTGCTGGAGATTGGAAGCGAGTGAATCTGATTAATGGAGCCATAGCTAACATGGTCAATCTGATGCCAGTCCTTGATGCCTACATAGCTATTGAAAAGCACTTACTTCATAAGCAGGGTGTTTTCATCAATACCAATAAAGTTGAGCCCGTAAGTTTCACTTTTGATCTTGAGACCAAGACCGAGGCTGAGCGGATCTTTGCTTATCTTGAAGAGATAGCTAGATAGCTCTAATTACTTACTTATTGTCATAGCCCTAGCAATATTGGTGACAGTAATGGCTTCAATCTCCTGCGCTGTGAATCCGGCGCTCTTCATCGCTGGAACAAACGACTCAAGAAGCCAAGGAAAACCTCTACCACCGTAAGAGCGCAGGGCCGAACGTGAGCCAATATCTGTTCCCAAAACGATTCGATCTAGATGGCCATGGTCAATAAGAGTTCTAGCGCTATTTAATCTAACGTCATCTTGCGGATAACCATCGCCTTGATACCCAATATTGTCGATGCTGCAATAAACTCCGCGATCTGCAATACGCAGCAGACTCGAGGTATCTTCGCGATCGCCTAGATGGCTAATTATGATTCGGTCTGGGCTAACGCCTGCAATCTCCAGAAGGTCAATCTGTTCGAGAGCCAACTCGCCAAAATGTGTTGTGTGGGTCAAAATTGTGACACCGGTTTCTAGGCTTGCCTTTGCGGCAGCGAGAAAGACGCGCTCCTCCGCAGGTGAGATGGAACCCCGCTCGGTGCCAATTTCACCAATAAATCCTGGCTTCACATCGGTTCCAGCAAAACCTTCACGGATTTCGCTAACCATTCTCTGCGCGAGTTGATTGGAGGTTTGGCGAAAAACCGCATCTTCATAAACAATCTCACGGTACCAACCGCAGCCGAGAACTATATTAACTCCAGTATTTTTTGAGATACGTCGCAATGACTCTGGATTAGTCCCTATCCCACTCGAGCTAGCATCGATAAGTGAGCCGCCACCTG
Source organism: Bifidobacterium breve (assembly GCA_945889195.1). GTDB lineage: Bacteria > Actinomycetota > Actinomycetes > Nanopelagicales > Nanopelagicaceae > Planktophila. Next base: position 105,961 of record CAMDBB010000004.1, on the reverse strand, counting down.
CATCTTTAAATAATTGGACTTCATACTGAGCAACCTGCTCATCATCAAAGATTACGTCGTAGCTTTTGATCATTTTAAAGTAATCCCATAAGACGTGTTCATGGCTATGTGTAAAGCCCATAGCGGATGGATCAATGAGACCGTTTACCGTCTGAATCTTTCCTTTTGTGCTTGTCATATTTTTTTACCCTGCCCCTGTCTCGCGATCTCATTAATTCTTCTTCCGATTTGAGAACCCTCACCTTTTTGAAGCGCCATAGGATTTAGCGTCAGGAATCCTTTATCAGACATCTCCTGGCCAAGAATTATCCTCGGAGCACCAGAAGCAAGATGGCTGTAAAACTGATCAGCGGAGAGAGGTTTAGGCGAAGCTATATGCAAATTTGTCACGTTTAAGGGCGAGTAAAATCTCATCTCAGATTGCACCATGTCCCCTTGATCTAATTCTTTTTTACACTCAACAACTTCTGCATCACCAACTTGATAAGAAGGTTCAAGTAGATAATCCTGAATCGCGGCGATTAGCCCAAATATTTGCTCTCTGCCAACTTTCATAGCTCTACCAATTCCATTTGAAGGAAGGTCCGCGAATTGACCATCGCCAATTTCATAACTCCATGTTGCGCTTCGCTCATCTAAATCTAAATGATGCAGGAGCGCAATCTTGATATTTGCCGGGCTAGCTACTAATAAGCCACTGGTATGAGGGCCTCTAAAACTTTTACCGCCGCTGATGGCTACGAAATCTGCGCCTTGCTTGAGATAATCCTGCAAACGACTGGCTGGAGGAACGAATAGGGCGCCATCGACAATTACTGGAATGCCATTTTCATGGGCAATTTTCGAACAGGTCGCCAAATCTAGAGCGCTATCTCCTTCGCTTTCTCGCCAGAGCAAGGCACAGACATTTGAATTAAGGGCAGCATGAAGTTGATCAACCGTTGAGCCATTCTCGCCACCGAAAGCTCTAATCTGCGCACCAGCTGCAGTTAAGGCGTGATCATAAGGATCTTGATGCACTCGTTGAACTAAAATTTCCACCTTTTTGCTCTTCGGGAAAGGCAGGTCAATTAGCATCTGACGGTCAAAACCTGCAATCGCAGCTGCAGCACTTAGCGTCAAAGATGCAGAGGCCCCAGCTGTCACGAGACTTGCAGGCGCACCTATCATCTTTGCAATTAGAGCGCCCGCATGCAGATGAAGCTCATCCATTCGATAACTACTCTGATTCGCCTCTTTCATGGCGCTCCATACATTTTCGCTTAATGACAGACCACCAAGTCGGGTAGCTGGCCCGACCCCATTAATAATTGGCTCAATTCCCAGTAGAGGAAAAATAGACATATTACGGCGCTACCTTGCTACGAGAGCCCGTTCGCCAGCTCTCATAGATTCCGTCAGTTGCATTGACAACTAACTGGCCAATAGAGCTATCGCACCCATCAGGAATTTCATTTCCTCGCGCACGTTCTAAGAGCAAAGCGGTTGGCATATATGACTTATATGTAACCCCTTCTTCATCAAAATCTTGCACCCACGAATCCCCAATAGCGCCATGGAAGGTAATCTGACGATTGGTTGGATCCACACGTAAATCACCTTTATCTCCAAATGCTTCAAATCTCCATGTCACATGTGGTGCGCTGCCAAAGGTGCTGACACAGTACATATTTACGGCGGCTCCATTTTTCATCTGTCCAGAGACAGATTCGTGATAATCGAGAGCTTCTCCTGCTGGGAAGCTAGAACTAGCTACCCAATCAAATGAATCTCCAAGAATATGAATCAGCAGACCGAGAGAATGACTCATTGTCGTACCAATGGCGCCACCACCGGCAATTTTTGGGTCGAGATATGTCTGCTTTTCGCTCAAAAAACCTGTCGAAGTTGAATGGTCTGAAGATTGTCCTTGCAGAATCTCACGGATCCCACATGTGATTCCTAGGTTAGCAAATTCAACTTTTCCGATGAGGCCCTCTCTGATCAAATCGCGAACCCGGCTGAAAATATCGGTATAAGGCCAGCCATATCCAATGAGCAGAGCCCGATTACTCTTCTTCGAGGCAAGTATCATCCTAGAAGCCGAATCTCCATTAAGTGCGAATGGCTTCTCGCACAGAACATGAGCACCTGCATTCAAGGCCGCAATAACCATCGCTTCATGCGCAATTGGTGGGCTACTTACAATCACCGCATCCAATTTATACTCCAGAGCCTTCTCCCAGGAATCAAGAGCACTTTCGAAGCCAAACATTTCTTTGATCTTATTTGCCATCTCGATACTCTGATTAGTGACTACTACCAGTTCTACATCTGGGTGTTTCTTTAACTCAGGTATATGAACTGCGACTGACCATGCTCCTGCGCTCAGAACACCAACTCGAATCTTGGGGCTCATCACTTTCCAGTTCCGGATGCCAGCGCCGTGACAATATACTTCTGGAAGATCATAACTAAGAGTACTGGTGGAATTATCGCAATGATTGTTGCAGCTGATAGTAAAGTCCAGTTGAAAGTCTGCATTGATAGAAAGCCCGCCAATAAAGCAGGAACCGTATAGGAATCAGTAAGTACCAGGGCGAAGAAGAACTCGCTCCAGGACTCGAGGAAAACAAGTACTCCCGTTGCAATTAAGCCAGGAACGGCCACTGGCAAAATCACTAGCTTTAGGGTCTGTAGTCTGCCTGCACCATCCAGTGCAGCGGCCTCTTCTAAATCAATCGATATCTGATCAAAATAGTTCTTTAATATGATTATTGCTAATGGCAAGGTGAATGAGGTGTAACTGATAATCAAAGCCCACGGAGTATTAAGAAGGTTAAGAACTCGTAAAAATATAAAAATTGGTGCTACTAGAACTAATCCAGGAACGATTCTGGAAAGTATCGTAAAGTTTAGAAAAAACACTGAGCCGGCAAATCGATATCGTGACAGCGAGTAGGCAGCGATTGTGGATATGAGCAAGGTAAAGAAAACCACCGCAGCACCGACTATGAAACTGTTAAACATGGTGTCTACCAGTTTGTTTACAGACACATTACTTGCGGCTGCTCCGCAGTTCACAATATCGATTCCCGGAATACATTCCTGATCTTTTGTCGGAATTCCAAGAACTAATCGATAGTTATCCAGCGTTGGGCTAGCTGGCCAAAATGGTGTCGGACGGGCGCCTATCTCGCTTGGCTTTGTGAAAGAGCTACTTAAGGTGTACCAAATTGGGAAGAGAATCCATACAACAAAAACAGCAGCTGCGGAGTAAATCATAGTATTTCGTGTTACTCGGCGCCGAGTAAATCTCCTCCGCTTTATCATGGTACTCAATTTCTACACCTCAATCTTTCGATAAAGGGTTTTTACCGCAATGAGTCCACCGACTAGGGCGATAAGGGCTAGCGCCACAGCTAGAGCAGATCCAATTCCAAAATTTGTGAAGATGAAGAACTGTCGATAGATCAGGAAACTGAGTAGCGTCGTTGAAGATCCTGGGCCACCTTGAGTCATCGCAAAGATGACGTCGAATTGCATAAGTCCGTAGATAACATTTAATACGGTGACGACCGTTAGAGCTGGGCGCAACCAAGGCAAGGTGATGTGGCGAAAGCGCTGAAAGATGCCAGCGCCATCAACGCTAGCGGCATCCCAAATTTCACGTGGCATAGTTTGCAAGCCGGCCAAGAGTAGAAGGGCCACGAGACAAGATTGGCGCCATGTTGCTGCAATGGCAGTCATCCAAATGGCCCAACTAGGGTCACTGAGGAAGTCCTTGTACTCAGAGATTAGGTTCAGGCGCATCAAAACTCCATTGAGAAGTCCTATATTTCCATCAGCAAACCATTTCCAGATAATTCCTACAATGAGCCATGGGCATGCCCATGGCAAGACCAAAAGACCTCTTAAAACCATCCGGCCAACGAATTTCTCATTTAAAAGAAGTGCCGCAGCCATTCCAATAACTGTGGAGCCCACGATAAAAATTAGAGCAAACCATATTGATCTAAGACTCGTGGCCCAAAAAATCTCATTTTTGAAGAGAAAGAGGTAATTATCTACCTTTGTGAATTCTCCTATCCCCACGCCATCTGGGGGAACGATAAAGAAGCTCTGAAAGATTGTAAGTACGGCAGGGATTGCCAATAAAGCTAAGAGGACAAGAATTGAAGGAAGGGCAAGATAGAAGCCAAAGCGTCCGTTAGAAACCGAACGCTTTGACTCCTCTCTTCTTGCACGATGTGACTTGAGAATCACCTAACTACTCATATCCTCGTTTACTTCTTAAAGACCACTGCCTGATTTAGCGGTCTTGCATGCAATTGCAAGGGCATTTGCTGTTGCACGAGCATTTGAGTTTCCAAGTAGCAAGTCGTGGATGATAGTTCCACACTGTGCTTGGAAGCCCTGGTACCAAGGCGATGTACGAGCTGGGACGATATCTGAAGCATTCTGGAATGTGTCTTTAATGAGAGACAAGTCCATGTAATCCGGAAACGCCGCTATGACCTTTGGATCTGTGAAGAAGCCTGGGTATGGAGCGCAAAGCGCACCTGAGGCTGCCCACTTCTGGAAAGTCGTGAATTTCCCGCTTTTATCCTTATATCCATAGGTCTTCATGAAGTCCCAAGCTGCAGCCTTCTTAGCTCCTGTGACTTTTCCACCCATCTGGATGACTTCGCCCATTTGTAGAGTTTTACCGCCAGTGCCAACAATCTTGGCCTGTGAGATATCACCTGAGGAAGGACCCTTGCTTTCGACAATATCGCGAAGGAAGTAATGGTGCAGAGCATAGAAAGCGGCCTGTCCATTTGCCATCGAGCTTGTGTGCTTGCCTGGATCATCAGTGAGAACTGACTTAGGAGTCATTCCATCCTTGTACATGGCCTGCCACCAGTTGAGTACATCAAGTGTCTTTGGGTCATCCATGAAGATTGGATCACCCTTTTTATCAAACGGTTGAACGTTGCCAGCGAGTAGGTACACATGTAGATACTCTTCGACGAAGTCCTTTACCCAATACGCAACATATGGGGACTCAACACCGTTTGCCTTGATTTTCTTACATTGATCGTATGTCTCTTGAAGTGAATTTGGAGTGCTGTTAAATCCTGCAGCAGCAACCATCTTCTTGTTGTATTGCAGCATATGCACAGCTGAGAAATATGGAGCACTTACAATTGCTCCGTTTTCAGCTACAAATCGGCTACGAGCTGATGGGAACATGTCTGCAACCATCTTCTCTGCTCCCGGAAGTCCGCGAAGGTCTGCAGCCCACTTTTGATTTACAAACTTTTGTGAGTTATAAGCAAAGTTATAAAACACATCTGCTGGTTTTCCACCACGTTGACGAGCCTGAATTCCAGCTGTGTAACCAACGTTAGGAATAAAACTGATATTGACTTTGTTCTTAGTTTGCTTAGACCAATTAGCCACTAGTGACTTAATTGTGTCTGGTTGATACTCCCAAGCTGTGAAATTGATCGTCTGCCCAGCCGCTTCAGCAGCTGACATCATTCCACTATTTAAAAGTGGAGCAGAAGCTAGACCTGCAACACCCATAGACTTGAGCAATGTACGGCGATCCATGTTCAAATTTAAACTTGAACCATTTTCTGTACTCTCCATTTAGAACTCCTCTTTCTTATTTGTTCATGTATATGAACAAACTTTCTATTTACTTTCCTCCGAGAACCCCCACGTGTCAAGCAATTCTGATAACTTTTAGCCAACCATTTTCGGGAGGTTTTTATGAACCAAGCGGCATTTCATCTAGTTCTAGAGCCTGAAATGGGGCAAAGGTACATCGACCTGCACTCCCCTGTGCCGCACGAGATAGCTGAGCAGCTGAAACTGGCCGGAATGAGTAACTTTTCAATCTTCCGAGATGGCGATCATATATTTGGTGTTTTCAACTATGAAAGTGAATCTAGGCTTCATGAGTATCTGCACGAGGATGTAAGTCCAAGTTGGACGCAGGAGATTATCTCTATTTGTAAATATCGAGAGGTCGATAAGGAATTGCCATTACTCAAGCGTCTACCCAGGGTCTTTCGCTTTGAAGGTACCTAGATGATTTCAGCAGGGTTACTCAAGGAGTACCTGTCTCGATTTGAACAGTTGCCCTTATGTAAAGGCCCTTCGCCGGTGCAGAAGCTCGACAATTTAAAATCAAAATGGGGGTTGGGTTTTGATTTATATGTAAAGCGAGATGATCTGATTGGCCCCGCCTTTGGTGGCAATAAATCTAGACAACTCGAGTTCCTACTTGGCGAAGCTATTAAGCAGGGTGCAGATTGCATCGTTCACGGTGGGGCTCTGCAGTCAAATTATGCTCGCCAGGTATCAGCTGCCTGTGCCATGCATGATCTTGATTGCTATCTAGTACTGAGTGATCATTACAATCAAAAGAAGAACACTGGTTCGCACTTAGTCTCACAATTTCTGGGCGCAAATATCACTTATTTTGAGGGCAAACTGGGCAGCGCTCACGAAGAGCAGAAGAAGAAATTGAGTGAATCTCTAGAGGCGCTTGGGCGAAGGCCATATCTGATTACTTACCCAAAATCTGAAATTCTAGGAAGCTTAGGATACCTAAAAGCAACTCTCGAGCTAGTCGAACAACTTACCGAAGATGAGTTCCCACAAAGAATCGTCATGCCAGCAGTTGGCGCTACATTTATTGGGGTTTTATTGGGTTTGAAGTTGCTTGGTTATAAAGAGGTAGAAGTGGTCGGAGTTGCGCCGTTATCAAATGAATATCCAATTGAGGCCACCGTTCTAGAATCAATGAAGGAAATCTGTGCTTTACTAAAAATTGATTTTGGTGCAGTTGATGTTTCAGATATCAATCTAGACTTTACCTATGTGGGTGAAGGATATTCAAAGACCACCAAAGAAAGTCTCTCTGCGCTAGTTGATTTTGCAAGATATGAGGGCGTGATCTTGGACCCTGTCTACACTTCAAAAGCGGCAGCCAGCTTGAAGAATCTCCCAGCCGATGGAAAAAGAACTCTTTTTTGGCACACAGGTGGAGCACCAGCCATTTTTGCTTACTCAGATGAGATATTAAAAAGTATTAAGTAAACTACTCATCTGCCAGCCCGACCATCTCGATCGTAGAGAACTTCGCCATTTATCATCGTAAACACCGGAATCAGGCGCATATCTCCTTTAAAACTATGGCCATGGCAATCGCTAAATTGATGTTCTCCTTCAGAATATTCAAAAGCTGCAATATCTGCTTGTGCACCTACTTCAATTACGCCAACGCCTACCCCTTTAAATCTTCCGAATTGCCCAGGGTCTGAGGTGGCACGGACTAGTACTTCAGAGAGCTCCATCCCTAGCGCCACAAACTTTGAGAGCACCTCTGGAAGTCCAAGTACCTTCTCCTTGGAATATGTATGCACGTCCGTGCTAATCGTGTCTGGATAGAAATCATGATCTATCAGCACCTTCGCCACAGTTGAATCAAAGCCGCCCATCCCATGGCCGATATCGAATAAGACCCCCCGCTTTTTCGCAGAGATGAAAGCTGGACGAGGTTTTGCGTCAGCGACAAGGGTATTGCCGGCCCAGCCTGTGTATGCGTGGGTCAAAATATCGCCAGGACCTAGAAGATCGAGGATAAATTCAACATCCGCTGGCGCAGGTCCGAGGTGAACCATCAGGGGCAGACCAAGTTTGGTCGCTGCAGATCTTCCCTTCAACAGTCCATCGACAGCTAAATCGCCACCCACATCTTTAGAGGCGCGGACCTTTATCCCAATAATTTCTTCAGGGAATGTTTGCGCCATTGCAATTGCCGCCTCCTCGTTTGAGTAGGCAGGTGTCATAAGTTCACCTTGAAGCAAAATACTCGTAGTCCCAATTGTTGCGATATTGAGAAAGGATTGAATCCGCAATTTTGACTTATCGATTACCAGCTCTTTATAGGCAGGGAATAGATGCGCTCCTGAGCTTCCAGCATCAACGGCAGCAGTCACTCCCTGATTTACCAAGGTGTCCGCATGAACTCCCAAGTCCTGACCGTGAAATAGGTGGGTATGGAAATCAACCAATCCAGGGGTCACAAGTAATCCAGATAAATCTATAGTTTTTCTACTGGTTACTGACTCTGAAGATGAGCCTTTAGAGGCAATTATGGAGACGAGACCATTTTCTACTGAAATTCTGCCAGGACCAAAACTCTTCAGCTTGGGATTAAAGAGCCTATCCGAGAGAAGGTCCACGGCAATGTCGGAGCCCATCGAAACCATCAGGAGGACTCCTTCCAGAGAAAATCAAACTATAGCCCTTGTCTAGACGCTGAACTATACCTAGCATAGATAAATCGAATTGTTCATATACGTGAACGGGAGGAGCAAACCAAATGGCTGAATCGGCACAAGGTGAAGTCAAATCCTCTGTTCGCACTTTACAAATTTTAAAGCTTCTATCAAGTTATCAAAATGGATTAACCTTCACAGAAATTCAAAAGTATCTAGAAATTCCTAAGAGCAGTCTCTTTGTTCTCTTATCAACTATCCAGCAAGAAAAATGGATTGAATTCGATGCCAGGTCAAATAGATTTACGCTAGGTATTCAAGCCTGGGAATCAACTCAACAATACTTAAATAGTAGCCAGCTCATTTCGGTCGCTGAAAGTCATATCACTGAGCTTATGAATGATCTCCACTCTGCGGTCCACTTAGCAGTTCTCTCTGGTGTCGATGCCTTGTATCTGGCGCAGATTAAATCTGATCGCTCATTTGACTTGCCATCAAAAGTGGGGGTTCGACTTCCTGCACAAGCAACGGCTCTCGGTAAATCTCTTCTGACCGGATACTCGGATGAAGAGATCAGGAGTATTTTCAAGAACTTAGTCTTCAAGAAATTCAATAGCGCCACTATCGGCAGTCTCGATGAGCTTCTAGAGGAAGTAAGTAAAGTGAGAACTAATGGCTACTCTGAATCCAACGGTGAACTTGTCGAGCGCTTCTACTGTGTAGCAGCGCCTGTTACTGATAAAACAGGCAAGGTAGTTGCCGCCATAAGCTCCACAGTTCCGAAGCGTTATTTAGCAGAGAAACGAGTTACAAAAGAGAGAATGAGAATGAGTGTTCAAGATGAGGCTAGACAAGTCTCTGAGGAACTCAGGAATTATTCTTGATGCTCACCACAGGTGAATTCGAATTGAATAGCTTTATCGATACACCTTCATTGGTTCTAGATATAGATATTCTTAAAGCTAATGTCAACGAACTTTTGAAAATTTGCCACGCAAACGGGGTATCTCTCCAGCCACATGCTAAGACGCACAGAACTCCTGAAATTGGATTACTCCAGCAGGAACTAGGTTGCGATGGCCTCTGTGTTGCAAAAGTAGGTGAAGCCGAAGGCTTTGCCAGTGCGGGAGTAAAGAAAATCACTGTCGCTTACCCTGTCATTGGCGCAAGCAAGGTTGAACGTGCGCGAATTCTTTCAACCTCTATTGATTTAACTTTAGCTGTGGATAGCGTTGCTGGTGCAAAATCAATTGGCGAGGTTTTTGCAGCTCACTCTCAGGTTTGCTCTGTTCTTCTAATCATCGATACGGGCTTAGGCAGAGATGGCGTTCTTCCGGCGGATGCACCAAAGATTGCACAGACAATAAACGCTGTTCCAGGAGTTAAGGTTGTTGGAGTGATGACGCACGAAGGCACTGTCTATGGCGCGCCAGATAAGGTCTCCATGATTGCCGCAGCAAAAAAGGTTTCCGAGATGATGGTGGGGACGTCCCAAGCGATCAATTCCGCTGGAGTTGAGATTTCTCGTGTCTCTATGGGGTCAAGTGCCTCCGCCAGAGTCGCCGCAACTGTCACAGGAGTTAATCAAATCAGACCTGGGATTTTTGCCTTTAATGATTTGGGGCAAATTGCCCTTGGAAACGCTAACCTCCAAAGTTGTGCAGTCCGAATTTTATCTACCGTAGTTAGTCGGCCAACTTCAACGACAGCCGTGATAGATGCTGGATCAAAATCCCTGAGCGCCGATCTGCTACCCGCGAAAGAGCATCGTGACGAATATCCTGGCCACGGGATGATAATTGGAAAAAATGGTTGGATAATCGAACGGTTATCCGAGGAGCATGGCATGCTCACATGGATGGGTGATGGCAAACCGAGCTCATTAGATATTGGTGAACAGATTCAAATAATCCCTAACCACGTATGCACAACCTTCTCAAGCCTCAACGAATCCGTTGTAGTTAGTAAAGGTGAAGTTATCAATCGCTGGCGCACCTTCGCTCCAGGCGCTTCACGATAATGAATAGGAAAAAGACAAATGACGCCTGATGAAGTGTTGGATTCCATTGCGCTAACGGCCAATTACCCTGCCACGATGGCGCTTAAGCCAGTTGCAGACCTTGAGAATAGCTTTTATGTCTCTGGGCAAGTTGCCATGCGTGATGGCAAGTTGGTGGCTACTGGCCTAGTAGGAAGCCAAGTTTCGTTGGAAGTTGCCCAAGAGTGCGGTCGTCAATGTGCCATCAACATTTTAAAATCTCTTAAGGCTGAGTTGGGATCGCTAAACAAGATTAAACAGGTGGCGCGAATCGCAGTTTATGTAGCTAGTGCAGATAATTTCACGGATCAACATCTAGTCGCTCACGGTGCAAGTCAGTTATTTCTGGAGGTCTTTGGTCCAGAGATTGGTTCTCATGCCAGGACTGCCATCGGAGTTAAATCACTCCCCCTCAACAGCCCAGTTGAGGTTGATGCAATATTTCAGAGGTAAATCTCGTTAATTAAGAGAATTGAAAATAGTTTTCTCGATTTCAGCCAAGACTTCGGGATTAACTAGTGAGGTCAGATTCCTGATTGGTCGTCTATGCGCCAAATCTGATACAGCAACTTCAGCTAGCTTTCCGTTAAATGTGCGAGGTAAATCCGAGACAAAGAAAACCTCACCCGGTATATGCCGTGGAGAGCACTTGCTCTTAATCTCAGACTTAATGAGTTTTACAAAACCTTCACGATCTCTGACGTCAGATGCAACAATCAATAGGGTAATTCGCTCATTTTCATTCCAAGGTTGGGTAAAGGCAAGAGCACCAGATATCTCTTCAAAGGGCTCGAGGGCAGTGTAAATCTCACCGGTTCCGATGCGTACTCCGCCTACATTTAAGGTCGCATCGGATCTTCCATGAACTACATAACCGCCCTCCCGAGTTCGTGAAACCAAATCACCATGTACCCAGATATTCATCCAGCGATGAAAGTAAGCTTCCTCAAATCTTTTGCCACTTGAATCAGCCCAAATCCCCAGGGGAACTGTTGGGAATGGAGATTTACACACCAATTCACCAATCTGATCAACTTCACAAGGCTCTCCTTGCTCCGTCCAGCAATCAATATCCATCCCCAGCAGAGCGCCTTGCATTTGACCTGCAAAGTATGGAAGAAGTGGATTCGGCCCCATAAACGATCCAACCAAATCTGTACCTCCAGAAAATGGAGCGATTAAAACTCTGCCACCAAATTGGTCACTTAGCCATTGACCTGTTGTCTGGGAAAGTGGAGAGCCAGTGACCATAATGACTCGCAAGTTGGGTAACTCACCCAGACTCTTTAAGTCGGAGTGCTGCTCACGGATTAAATCCAATAACCGAGCCGAGAGACCTAGATGGGTCAAATTCTGCTCTTTGGCAAAATGAAATAAACGCAGTGAATCTGGGAAAGTTGGGGATCCGTCATATAAAACTAAATCTGCGCCCGTGGCTAGGATGGAGAGATCCCAATTCCACATCATCCAGCCAGTTGTTGTGTAGAAAGAGACCCGATCGCCGGCTCTAACATCGCAATGCAACTTCATTTCGACTAAATGCTTTAATAAAATTCCCCCACTTCTATGAAGTAATCCTTTTGGGGCACCCGTTGTCCCTGAAGTGAATAGGACATAAGCCGGATGGTTGAAGCCCCTTCGGGTAAATCTCATCTGCCCTGGAGCTGAAGTGGCGCTCTCCCATAAAACACTTTCTGGAAGTTCTTTATTTGCGCTTGTACCAATAACTAATTTTAACGAAGGTAGCGCTTTGGCGACTTGGGCCACAATCTCACTGCGATCTATCTCTTTACCTTGCCACAAATATGAATCACTAAAGACCAGCACCTTTGGTTCCAGCTGAGCAAAGCGCGCAATAATTGCTTCCGAACCGAACTCAGGGGAGGCTGTGGCTACTGTGGCTCCAACTTCAAAGCTTGCCAATGTAGTAACCAAAACTTCTATCCCGATCGGCAGAATTGCCACAACCCGGTCAAGCTCGCCTACTCCATAATCAAGAAAAGTCTTGGCTAGCGCCGACACTTTATCTACCAAATCTATATGGCTTAGCTCCACTCCAAGATTTTTGCCATCTGATTCTGAAACAACAGAAACTGATCCGCCGCCAGCCAAAAGGTTCTCCAGATGGCTCAATCTTGCCTCTGGAAAGTAGTTGGCCTCGGGCAATTTTCCCGTTACCTGAGTCAGATTGCCTTGTTCACCAATGACTCCAAAAAAATTCCACACCTCGGACCAAAACAAACTTGATTTTTCAACTGACCACCTGTGCAATTGCTGTAAATCTTCAATCTGGTGATTAGCTTTAATTACCTCAAAAAACTCCCTTAAGGCTCTACCACTATTGGCATCTGGGCCCCATGTTGGTTTTCTTTCCATGCCTGCAAAAAACTTTGGAGTATCACTCGCCACAATTGGATTCTATCCACTGAACGTTGTCTCTACCTACTCTGCTCCTTACAGGCACAACGGAATTACTTGGCTTTTAAGATCTCCGCTGCCTCCGCATGGCCGCTCGCCTCAAGCTTTGCAATCATGTCAGCCTTAACAGCCTTGACCACGTTATGTGTTCCGTTGCAGTTCTTCTCTGGATCTGTCGTATATCCACACTGGCATGCGCCCATGATGTTCTCCTTAGCTAGTTAATTACTTTTTATAGCGTAGCGGCTATTGCGCCAAAGCGCTCACTGAGTGATAAAAAGTGGGCCCATCAGAGCCCACTTTTCCCCACCTCCAGCATTACTTCGCTTTTTAATTCAGGTTTGCCAACCTAGCGCTGCAACACATGAAAAATCTTAGCAGTGCATATTCGTTAAACTGAGAACTGAATGTAATAACTGTGCAGATTGATGATTACTCTCAGTCACGATAGAGCCTCTGATATCTTTAGCTCACGTCAGAGCGGTGCAGCTAGAGTGTGCTACCTTTTTGACACCAGAGTCAGTGGATTGCTCTTTAGCGCAAGCTACAGAGAAAAACCCGCAGAGCAATCTGCGGGTTTTTTACTTCTTCAACTCAGCTAACTTCTTCTCAACCTCTGGGTAGTTAGGTTCATCTACCAAAATCTTCTCGAGATCTTTCACGCCCATCGCCTTCTTACCCATCAAGCCATAGGTAACCCCGCGCTCAAATAAGGCACGATGCACCAACGCCTCAGGCATCTCTTTCCCCTTCAACGCCCGCTTAAAGCACTCAACTGCTGCCTCGTGCATCCCCTTCTCGCGAAATGCCACACCACGCAAGACCATCAACATCGCCGTTGCATCATCAAAGACTTCAATATCTTCTGTCGTCTCAATCGCTCCATCAAAATCCCCTGCCGATATCTCAATATCTGCAAGTGATATCGCCACCATCTGATCAGGTGCAATCGCAGTCAATACCGCCACAGCCTCTTCAAACTTGCCCTGCCCCTGCAACACCTCCGCCCAGATAAATCCCAAGGTCTGCTCGTTGTAATGCAGCTGCGTTGTAATCCCCGGTGAAATAGTTACCGATGGCTTAATCCCCGAGAAGTACTTACGCACATACTTATCGTTAAAGACCAATTCACGGTACTGCCACAACCCCGCACCCCATTCGGCTGCCTCGTCTTCCCACTTGTCATCGGTAATTCCATGCAAGAAAGAGATCAACTCAAGCGGATATCTCAACTTCTCATGCTCTGCGCGTAAGGCAGCAGCTTTCTCAATGACAGAACCTGCGTCATCAGGATGCTCGGAGTTATAGATATCCAATAAGAAAGCGTTCAGCGCCCGCTCTGCCTTACCCGAAAATAACCCCGGAGCCGGCGGCCCCTTCCACGGATCAGTCTCTTCCCACATTTGCTCAGCTGATGATTGCTCACCACCGCTACGCGTTCCACTACTTAACGTTTCAATGTTATATAAACCAGTTCCAGGAATACCCGTACTAAATGATCTACGCCCCTTTGAGTTCATCGTGTAGCGAGCGCCCGGCACGCCAAATGAGAGACCAACTGTCTCTTTACCGAAGTTCAGCCGCATACCAGGCAGCAACTTCATCGACCTTCTAAAGCGAAGACTCATGCCACCAACCTACTTCTCATCTTTTTGATCTTTATCAATCTCACGTAAGAAATCATCAGGAGAACCTAAATCCTCAAACTTCTTTTCTATCGACTTCGAAGCCACTTTATTCTGTAACCCTAATAACCATCCATACTCTTTACGCGGTAACTTCGAGAGCACCAAGACAATCACTATCGCTAGCGGCCCTGCCAGATACCCAAGGACTCCCCATAACACCAGACGTCTACCTTTGAAATACGCGATCACCATCGTGATGGGCACAAAGACGACCCAGAGTGGAATCCCTGCCAGCACATCGAACATGAGATAACAGTAGGTCCTGCCCCCGACAAAGTACCTACTTCGAACTGGCGCAACCCACATCCACAGCTAGACCCAACGCATCCCCTACCCTTAACTCTATGAATCGCATCCTGGCCTTTACTCGCTACGCCGTCTTTGTTCCCGCTATGGCCTCTATCTTGGGCGCCATCCTTCTCATGGTGCAAGGCTCAGTTGCCATGGTGCGAGTCGGCATCGATGTCATCAACGAAGGCACCAAGTTAAAGCTCACCATCGTTGAAGTACTCACCGCCGTAGATGCGATCTTGCTCGGCACCGTCCTTCTTGTTATCGGCTATGGCCTCTATGAACTCTTTATCGATGAAGATCTCGAAGTCCCAGTCTGGCTACAAGTACATGACCTCGATGATTTAAAGTCCAAGCTCATCGGCGTCGTAGTTGCCATCATCGCCGTTATCTTCGTTGGCGTTTATGTAGATTCCAATCGCGCCTCAGATGTCATCTCCTACGGAGTAGGCGCCGGCGCTCTTGTGGCAGGCCTTGCCCTCTTTAGCTATGCCACTCGCAAAGACCCATCTCAGAAACCACCTAAAAAGGCGCGTATCGAGCAAGTTTGATCTACCTCTTTAAACTGCGCCACGCCCCCGTAGACCACAAGGCCCACACCACCAATAACGGTTGAAAGAACAATCGCACCAAGCGCGATGTATCGCTATCTAAACCAAATGCGTCAATCCCATTCACATATTGCGAGATATTTCCCGGAAAGATCGCCACAAAGAAGGCTGCAACTATCCAACCCACCACCACTCGATATCTCCACAGCACCAACAGCGCACTCCCCAACGCAATCTCAACTACTCCAGATGCCACCACCACAAAATCGGCATACTCCTTAAACACACTCGGAACCTGCGCCTGAAACTCCACCCGATTAGCCCCCAGATGCCCCACCCCGGCATAGCCAAGAGCAAAACCCAGAACTATCTGAGCAAGTCGTCTAAGTAGTTGCATGGGGGTAGTTAACACCTGAATCCTCAAAAAGAAGGTAACTGTTCTTTAAAATACAAGTCATCAGAATCGCCTACCCCAACGTCCTCCATCTTTTTCTCGTTGCTCAATACGGCTTCCTAGTTCTTCAGGTTGGGAATCCCTGTAAGGGTAGTACTTGTCCAGAAACTCTTTTGTCCGATTGTCCTGTGCATAAAGGTCCTCCAGGATGTCATGAAGCTTGGAATTTCGCCTTACCGCGACGGCAATTCGTTCGGGACGATGCTTCAGAATATCTTTCATGCATTCATGGTGGAGAAATCGCCACCTTAAGTCCTTACTTTCAAGCAATCCATGAACTTCTTCCCAAGCAGTTAGAAGATCTTTGGGATTCCTTATAATCACATAAAGATGTTACGCCTATTTGCACCAATTTACGGATACTTTGAAGGGAGTGGCTATGGCCAGCGAGTCGATCCCACCTATTGTCACTGGAAGTTCCTATGCTTCTGGGCGGAGGTAACAAGTGACTTACAAGTCAAGAGGTTTCAGGGAGCCCATGAACCCTGTCGGAAATGTGGCGGAGTTATTTGCAGGGGTCGGTGGCTTTCGCATTGGCCTCGCACGAGCTGGTTGGAAAACAATTTTTTCAAATCAATGGGAACCTGCAACAAAAGTTCAGCATGCATCTGATGTTTATGTGGCGCGATTTGGAGCAGAGGGTCACATTAATCAAGATATTGCCCAGATTGAGTCTCTGCCAGGAAAAACTGATCTTTTGGTTGGTGGATTTCCCTGCCAGGATTACTCCGTTGCAAAATCTCTCAACAGTGCTCAGGGCCTAAAGGGTAAAAAGGGTGTGCTGTGGTGGGAGATACTAAGGCTTGTTGAGGACCAAAAGCCAAAGTTTATATTTCTCGAAAATGTCGATCGACTCCTGAAATCGCCATCTACTCAAAGAGGTCGTGATTTTGCTGTAATGCTGAAGACTCTCGGCGATGTTGGGTATAACATCGAATGGCGCGTGGTGAATGCTGCCGAGTACGGCTTCCCTCAACGACGCATTCGGGTTTTTATTGTTGCAACCAAATTGAAGCAGGGCTCAAAAGTGCCTTCTCCGGAATTAGTCATTGCCAAATTAGGAATACTTGCTCGCGCTTTACCAATTAAGGACCTTTCGAATGAACTGCATGAAGTGCATTTGGATGAATCGGCCGATCGAATCAGCGCTTCTTTCAATAAAAAGACAAATAAATCTCCATTTCTTACGTCTGGATATTATTCAAATGGAATTGCGTACACAGTCAAAACTGAAGCGGTAGTGTCAAAAAAACCTACTGTCCTTGGGGATGTGCTTATTCCAGACTCTAAAGTTCCAGACGAATATTGGGTGGACGAGAACCGAATAAAGGCGTGGAAATACCTAAAGGGAGCTAAAAGTATTGCCCGAACACACAAAGGTAGCGGCACCACCTACAACTATGCAGAAGGGAAAATGGCATTTCCTGACTTACCAACCAACCCAAGTCGAACAATCCTTACCGGTGAAGGAGGCTCTACTCCCTCGCGTTTCAAGCACATTATCAAGACAAAGCGGGGCTATCGAAGATTGACCCCCTTGGAGCTCGAGCGTTTAAACGGATTTCCTGACGGATGGACAAGCGTTGATCATGCAGGCAATCAAATGAAGGATGGGAGACGTGCATTCTTTATGGGTAATGCTTTGGTAATCGGCCTGATTGAACGAGTCGGTAAAGTCCTTGCGGATGAAATTAGAAAGTGAAATTAACGCAATCTCGATCCATAAATGACTCCATGCACCTTTGGAGATAACTCAGACAACGGTTTCAACTCACCAATAAACAATGGTGGAGAAAAACTCCCCTCCATCTGCGACATTTGCGCTGAAAGCTTAGAAAATGAACAGAGAGAGCGCCAATCACGAGGTGTAATCACCTTAAGAAAATCGTCATCTGCGGCGAGAATTACACATTGCTCAATATCTTCTGCCTTAGGTAGTCGAATCGCATCATAGAAATCACTTCCAAGGCTCATTTGATGCCTGAATGTAATCCGAAACCAAGTGCGCCCCTTTATGAACCTGCCTTGATCTCCGGCCCAGCCAGCATCCAAAAATTTTTGAGAAATTACATCATTGAGAAAGGCCTGGATTCCAAGCGGTTCCGGTTTCCCCATACCTTTTCTTAATTCCCTATGAATCATAAAAAGATTAGTGGCCTCCCGCCAAACGCCGTCCAGCAAACCCAGTCCCTCATTGGTCTCCGCCGTGGGTTCACTTACATGCCAGCTAGGTCTAACTAATCTAACTTTCATAACTAAAACTCTACATTCACTTTGCACAACTTAAAAACCTCTAAATTAGCAAGCTTAAGATTGTCCCAAGGAGCAAAAATACCTTCAAAGGGAACTGTTGCATAGGAATGATTAGGGATATTTGACTGCTCCAAAAGATAATTTCTTAAGCGAATACTCAGATGTGACTCTTCAAAGGTTGCCCCCGAGAAATCTGATTCATTCAAAGTCTGTTTTCCATAAATAGCTTGGAAAATTCGGCCAAGTGACATCACGTTCAGCAACCTTAATCGACCTGCCTCATCACAGGTGGAAAATGCCATTAACTTCCTGTCACTCAGAATAAGACATAGCTCCGAATTACCTACATTCTCAACTGAAACTAGAAGTTCGCCAATCTCATCAAAAGCTGGATGCAAGAGTGTAAATGACTTCGGAGTCCCAGGTTCAGCCGTCAATTCAGTTGAATACTTGGAAGTTTCAAGTTCAACGTCGGTTAACCTTATAAACTCAAGCAAGTCACCTCGAAGATTAGTGGAGGCAGGAGGGAGCTCTCCATCAGTTTGCCAAATCTTTTCTAATGCAATTCTTTGATAATCCTCACGCACTCGCTGCAGCTCAGCGTACTCATTTCTTGTATTCACTTGATCACCGGCAAATTTGTTGCGCACTTCGTTTCTAATCGCGTCTGCAAAAATATCCGCTGCTTCACCAACAGCAAGTTGATAATCGGCTTGTCTACTCAAAAGACGTACATACATAATCGCTTCAATGCTATCTGGGTACCATAAATTTATGATGTTCACTTCAGGAGATTTTTGACCCAATCGAGCTATACGACCAATTCGCTGCTCAAGTCGCGCCGGGTTCCAGGGTACGTCTAAATTGATTAGAGTTTTGGCAGTTTGCAAGTTCAATCCCTCAGAAGCAGCGTCTGAACAAAAGACTAGAGAAATCACGCCACTATTCAATGCATCCGTGACATCTGATTTTGTCGCAGGTACGACTCCCATTGAGGTTTGAATCCAAGCCTTTCCTCCCGTGTACAGGGCAAATCCAGGTACTGAATCCAACAACTTAGAGTTACAAAAAAGGCTAAGAAATCCATCAAGAGTATCCGTGTACCGAGAGAAAACCAATACTGGCCCCTCATCCAAGTATTTTTCAAGTGACTCGATGGCTACCGCAAACTTCGGATCATGGTTTTCGATGTTTTCGCCCACTCCATCCAGAATTTGGAGAAGCTCGTCGATGTAAGAGTTTTCAAGGGTTATTGATTGTTTAACGTTCTCGAGAACCTTACTCAGACCATTTTGACCATCTAGTTCCGGGACCAACTGACCAAAATCGTCCGTATTCAAG
The DNA here is from genome assembly GCA_945889195.1 of Bifidobacterium breve. Classification (GTDB taxonomy): domain Bacteria; phylum Actinomycetota; class Actinomycetes; order Nanopelagicales; family Nanopelagicaceae; genus Planktophila. The sequence goes on along the minus strand of CAMDBB010000004.1, from coordinate 86,669 downwards.
TCTTCATCTTCAAAGTCAAAATCAGTTAAGAGTTTCACTAATAAATCAGAGTTTGAATCACGGAGTGCCTCTCCGATGAGATTCAGTTTTGACTTCCTTTTTAATAGGCTAGAGCGAGATGCGAACAACGATGAAACTAATCTTTGGTAGAAACCTGATTTAGCAAAACCTATCGGAAATTTACCTCCCGGCTTTAGTGACTCTTCCGTCTTCCCATATGCGTGAGAAAGGTAACTTTCAACTGCCCATTCATACTTCTCCAATTTTCCACTCATGGTTATCTCTGGTGCATCAAACTTGCGTAGAGGAAACTTGTATCCAAACTTTTCTAATCCACTTTTTGTATTTCTGCAGGTCAGGAAGTGGCCTGGGTGAACTTTAGTGAGAATCCTTCTGAACTCCTCGAGTTGGTTCTGAATCAGAATTGCTGAAGCTGCTGAACTCTTGCTTTGAGATTGCCGTAGCTCCATGATTAGGAGAGACTCTTTGCTTGTAAGCAGTTCTGGCAACCAGGAATACGACTCAAAGGACGAAAGTAATAGATCGACTATTGTCTTAGCTTCATTCAAACTAATGGAGCTAGACTGACTACTTACAATTTTCAAGGATTCTTCATACTTTGCAAACTTCTTCCATTGACCCGGTAGTCCTAGGAGATTGAGAAGTCCGTGATATTCAGATGCATGCACCTGCATCGGTGTTGCCGTCAGCAGTAGAATGTGAGGAATTAACTCCTTCACGGAATCCAAAAGCTTCCAAAGCCGAGTGGATTTCGATCCGTACTGATCTACATTTACTCGCGCTGCATGAGCTTCATCCACGATAAGAAGTTCAGGTAATAGCCTCATAAACTCATTTTCATTCAATCTGGCCCATTGAGCCGAAACTAATTTCAATTTAGGGATGGAACTAGAGGCCTTTCTTGAACCTCCACTGATTTGTTCTGAATTAGCGGAGACAAATGATTTACTTCCAGATTCATAAATCCAAAAATCCAACTTGAAGTGTCGATCCATTTCCTCTTGCCATTGTCTCAACAAACCGGCTGGGCAAAGAATGGTGACGTTTTCTACCAATTTCATCCGTAGCATGTAGGAGATTAAGATTCCTGCCTCAAGGGTCTTTCCCAGACCCACCTCATCAGCTAACATCACTCTAACTGGCCATCTACTTAATGCTTCGTGAAACACTCGCTCCTGGTGAGGGTACAGGCTTGCAAAAGATAAATTGAACGGCGTAAACGAAGAGGAATTCCGCACGAGTTGAATAAGTGACCTGAAATCAATGTTTTTTGCAGTTGATGAAGTCGGAGAGTTTTCAAAAGGATTAGCCGGATTTCCCAACTTTTCTAAGATTACCGTTGCGAAAGCGTCATCGAGTGGAATTATGTCGATATCCGCTTCTTCACCTTTCCAGATTTGCTCAAAACTATGTACCAAATCCAAAGTTGGATTGTCGGTGCTCTTCCAAGAGAAACTGAATTGCATTTCTTCAACGTTATACAATCCACCTATCGTTTCATTTAGGCTGCCTGTACCGGCAATTACATTCCCATTTAAATCTTTGAAAATCATTCGTTTTTGATGATAGATACCCTGCTGACTTCTTGGGGATGCCACGCGAACTTCGAGCAAACCCAATCGAAGCATCCAGGCAATACCCGCTATGGCACTCTTTGAAGTTATGTCTGACAGTTGCCCGACCTCAACGAAGAATTTTTCCTTTACTTGATCTACCAGTGTCTCTGGCAAAAGACTTCCTAAGGCTCTTGCTGCTAATAAATCTCCTGGTACGTCATGAATTCCAATTACCAAGCGCATCTTCCCGCCTTTACGGTAAATTGCGTCCAACCCTGATGCTACGGAAGCCAGTGACTCAACAGTAAAATACCCGGTCAAACGGTCATAGTTGGTTGACAATGAGAGTATTGGACTGAGAGCTTCGTTTAGTATTCGATGTCCAGTTGTAGAGTAGAAACTTCTTACACTAAGCGACTTAAAATCGTCTGACGTATGTCCTGAAGTTCTATTCATAGCCTAAGGCATCTAAAATTTCGTCACAAAGCTCTTTATCGCCATCTTGTGTTTCGCGTTTGATAGCACCATTTGTCACTAGCTCTCGAAGCAATCCATCAGCATAAGACATTTGGGCAGGCGTTAAGGTTTTGCCAGATTTTACTCTTGTCTGCCATCCCTTCAAAGCCTTGATGCCTTTGTCAGTTAATAGTCCGTAGGTTTGTGCCTTCTTAGACGCATGACCAAATACCTCAGAACTGAGTCCCGCAATTCTCTCAAAGACAGTGGGTCCTTCGACATCCCTAATTGCACTTTCAACTACCAGGAATGGAGATTTATGATCCTTAGTTTCCATAAGTGCCTGAATAGCTGCTTTAAGTCCATCTGTAGAGGCAGCGGCGAGACTAAACCATGTGGTGCTCGGAGGCTTAAGTCTTGCGAGCAAAGCGAGACTTTCATCTTCAAGCATTGCCAGATTCAAGACGGCTTGAAGTTCTGCTGGCTGACAATTAAGAAAATTAGAAGCCATTTTCAATGTCAATCCACTTAGAAAATACGACTCCGAAACCTGTAAAACCCAATCATTGAATTGCATCGAGTCATATTCATTCCACGCTACCACTAAGTTGGTGAATTTATCTGAATTAGTATCTTTGGTCATTTTCTTACCCAGGACTTTGGGCGACTCTTAATAACCAAGTGCATCCAATTATCTCGATTTTCCTTAGCTTTAGTGTATTCAAGCCCTCGATGTTTTATGGAATAGGCCATAACAGCTTCCGCTAATGCCATAACCACGATGAGTTCAACATCGGTGGTTTCCGTGTAAATGAGAGATTCGGTATTAATGACCGCTTGCAAATCACCAGTGTCATCGTCAAAAATGTAGTCCCAAGGGATTGATTCCTCTAGCTTTTCAAAAACATAAGAAATAGGAATATCGTCTTCACCAATTTTTAATGTTTGAAAGTTGCCAGTGACTACATTTTGTGTTTGCCTTGCCGGAGTGGAAGGTCTTGAATCATCCACTCCTGCTGCAGTATCAGCCACACCGTCAAAATTCTGATCTTCCGGAGATATTAAACCTAGAGCTAAATCCAATCCGCGAATCGCCTTAGCCTGACGCAAGTTGTCTTTCTTACCTTGAGCCATTCGGCCGGAAGCCTTTACAGCTGGTTTCAGAGCCTCTGTCATATACTTTTTGACCAATCGCCATTCTTCAGAGGTCTTGTTAAAGCCAAGTTTGTGAAAATTTGCCGCAACAAACGGTAAGTCAATCTCTCCGACCACTCTTGAACTCATGAGGTGGGCCCTCAAGAAATCCTTATTCCAAGCTTCTACAAGTTGTTTTTCTCGATAAATGTTTATCCCGTAATCTCCACTGTTATGCGTCTTGGTATCCAAGCCATACCATCCAGTTACTTTATAACCATTAATCTCGAGGTCAATTTCATATTTTCTATCTTCAACTAAGGTATAAGTTTTGGGTGTGACCAAAGTTGAATTAACATAAATTGAATCGCCAAACTCAAGGTGTGGTTTGTAAGCCATCCCTAATTTTTCAGTGACAGCAGTAACCATAACGAAATTTTCTTTGAGATTTGTTATCGTTATGGCAGTACCATGACTGCGATCACCAATCGGGCCTACTCCCTTTTTAAACTTCTCTGATTTGACCTCAACTTCCCAATTCTTTCTATCCTTCTTTTTGAGCCAGTCTACGAGATCGATTTCAACTGAATATTGGTTGGTATCACCTTCGGGACGAGTAACAATATTCCAATGTTTTCCTAGGCTCGCACATGCCGCTTTCAGCCCAAGTCCGTACATTCCTTTTCTTGCTTTTGTGTTTCCAGTGACCGTGTCCATTTGAGCTGCCAATCGTAAGGCTTCAGCCAGGATGTTTTCAGTCATTCCAATTCCATTATCGACGATAGAGATTTCATTTTCATCTATATAGACTTGAATCTCAACTTTCTCGTCTTGGTATCTTGCGTCCATCGAATTCGCAATAAGCTCACTGATTGCCTGGGGCACCTCGTAATTCGCCTCACCAATATCCACCAGCAGGCGTATGTCCGGGGTGATGTCGAATTTCTTTGAGGTCATTAGATTCCTTTAGGGTGACAAATGTCGATGCTCCAATCATAGAAAGCAATCGCACATGCATCAATCATTTAGGCAATAAGTTCCAGGTTTCCACCGCCCTGAAGCAGGAAATCACACGATTTCGGAGCTAATTCCCAAATTTAGCGACAATTCATTCTTCTAGGTGCAACCGATGTAGCTGGGGACAAATTTCACCATGAGCCAATGGCCACCTTGGAAGAAATCGAATTGAAGGCAATGGATTTTCGAAGGTAAGTGGGGCAAGCCTCTATTCGGAGTAACTTGCTAGACAAAAAACTATATCTAGGTCAAAGTTTAGGTATGGAATCCGGAGGAGGCACACAGCTGTGGTGCCCTAAATGCGACGCTATACAGACATGCAAAGTGCTTTGGTATGACAATACTTCTAAGGGAAATTTCATAGATACTGATTTTCCAGACCTTCATTATCGGGAAAGACCTCGAGAGTGCAATAAGTGTGGAGAGCACTTTAATACATTCGAGATCAACAGTGATGCAATTGATGAACTAAAAGAGCTAAGAAAGCTCGTTGAGGGAATCAAACAAAGTGTTGAGGACCAACAGAAAGCTCCAACAAGGATACATAAAATCATTCAATCATACAAGAATGATTAAACTTCGAGGATTGTCGCCAAATTAGGATGCGTCATTCTAGATATTCATCTAGAAGAACTGTTTTATTCTGATTATTTGATTGATGGGGTTTCTTGTCTCGTTAAAATCTAATTGTCAGTCACTTGTATTAGTATTCAATCTAGGTCAAGAACTAAGCGTTAAGCCCTTTAGCTTGCTTAGTACCAATCCGCGCATAACTCGCGCACGGTGGTTCTAAAGGAAGACCTGCCAGCGATGAAAGACACCGCTGGAAGTGCGGGTCTCACTTGATGAGGTCCAGTAAGGACTTAATTGCTATGCCACCTATTGATTTCTATGTGTGTACTACTTGTTTTGGTCTGACATCTGCAGGAACTGGGATGCAGCGGTGTCGGTGTGAGGAGTACAAGGCGTATCCCGGAGTTGATTGTCCGAGTGGGTATCACTTGTGTTACATGTGTGCGTCCGTTGTTGCAGGTGGGACGGGGCGGTATTCGTGGAATGCGTGTGAAGTGTGCGTGATGTTCAATCGTAAGTTAGCAAGAGATTATGAGATTGCGCTCCCGCTGGGTAGGCATTCGCTGATGAATGGCTTTGGGATTCCAATGCGGGCATCGAGTGAGGTGCAGGAGCAGGCGACGAAGGATCTGTTGCGCTCTCTAGAAGTTGCGGGTGCGATTGAAGATTGGGGGTTGTTGCAGGCCAGGGCGCTCTTTGAATCGGTCTTGTCGTGGAAGAGCCAGCCATATGTTGCGCGCAGTACGTGGGAGGCGAAGTTTGCACTGGGTACGGTGAAGGCGACCTCTCGATCTGTTGCGGCCTTTAAGGGGTATCTGCGAGTGGAGAGTTTCGGCGAGATCAGTACGTCCTAATGTCGGTGAGTAGAGTTACTGTGGATACACAGCGGCGAAAGGTTTTGAATCATGGCCAAGCATGACGACGGTGATCCGCCGCTGTATTCAGAGATTGCGCCTAACTTGTGGCAAGGCGGTACTGACGATGACGATTTGGTGCATAAGGGTTCAGGGCGCTTGCCGACAACAGGTGACTACAAGGAGTTTGATGTGGTGGTTTCACTGAGCGCCTACTCCCTTCCTATGGGCTGGCATGTGAAGGAATATCGGTTTGGGTTTCCTGACGGGCCAACTAGCCAAGAGATCTATGAAGAGCTTGAACGTATTGCCGACTATGCCTATGCCGATTGGAAGGCCGGCAAGAAGGTGTTGGTGCGTTGTCAGGCGGGCATGAATCGATCCGCTTTGATGGTTGCACTCATTCTCATGCGCGATCGCATGCACGTCAATGATGCGGTGGCGCTGATTCGTAAGAAGCGAAGTGCTTATGCGCTAGATAATGCGCATTTCGTGCAGTATCTAAAGCAGAGGATGTGACGCAGGGTTACTGGGACAATTAAAAATAGGACCTCGCTAACGCAACGAGGTCCTATCCTCCGTAACTGTCCGTGGCGGGATTCGAACCCACGACATAACCCTGCGTTAGAAGGTCGCTCTATCCACTGAGCTACACGGACGTGGCGGTATATTCGCAGCGAGCAACAATTTGAGTGCAGAGATTTTTTACCTCTGTGGATACATTTCTGGTGTGATAACGTCTGTAGTGCGTTAGAGGGTTGCGAAACCCAAGACCCGTGGCAATTGCTGCGGGTCTTCGCATTTTCAGGAGCGTAATGTCAGTCCAGGCTCATACTCTTTCCACATGGACTTCTCACTAGAACGCGCTCGCACACTTCAACCAGATGTTGATAGCGAGGCGTGGCTCCTTGAGATTGCCTGGCTCTATAACCGTGTGGTTGAAACAGGTTCACAGATTCCGGTGATTGATCTGGCTTATGAGTTGGTGCTACCTGAAGAGTTTGTTGGCGAATGCGTGAGTTATGCGATGGATCTTGGTTTCCTGACGGCTCCGAAGCGAGGAACCTTTGGTGGCGTGATTACGCCTAAGGCGCTGCGTAAGTTAAAGCAGGTTGGTAAGCATAAGCAGTGATAGAGTTCAAATACGTCGTGGTAGTGCTAGCTACAGAGAAACCCGCAGAGAAATCTGCGGGTTTTTGCTTTGGTGAGCCACGGCCTCTAGAAATATCAATTGCCTAGTCTTACTCTTTTCGGGTGAAGGTAAGGTTCCTAGCCCTGGTGCTGATTCTGGTTTTCAGTGGGTCAAGTGCGATTGCTGCGCCAAGTCCAAAGACTGGTGCACCGTGCACAAAGAGCGGCTTAGTGAAGACTTATCAAGGTAAGAAATTTACTTGCGTTGGTAGTGGAAAGAAGTTGGTGTGGAGCAAGGGAGTTTCAACCAAACCAACACCAATTGCTTCGACTGCAGGATCAAATCAAGCTTCAACGCCAACTCCATCGCCTTCACCAACCCCTGTCCTCACCCTTGCTCAGAAATGGGCCGCGACTGGATCAAGAGCGCTCGAGGGATTCAATCAAGCCTTCCCACAGAAAAGTTCACAGTATCCGACACTTGAAACAGTCTGGCGTATTTCAGAACAAGTGAATCCAAAGATCTCAACGGAGATTCAGCGACAGTATAAAGAGAGTATTGATTTCTGGAGCGCCTACACCAAACATCAGGGAGTGCTTCAAGTAATCGTTGGCACTCTCGACGATATTGAATTTGTATGCAAGTGGCGTAGTAGCTATCTGGAAATGCAAGCTCCTGACTGCAACAAGAGCTTTAGGACTGATAAGACAAGAAAGTGGGATGCTCACACAACACAGATGCCAACTAAGGCAACAGATTTTTATTTTATGACAGATCCGGCTACGCTCACTGCGCCTGATTTTCTCCCACGCGTACCTCACGAGTTCTTTCATAACGTCCAGTGGGCACAGACTGTTCGCTACAAATCGCTGCTGCCATGTTGGGCAGAAGAGGGCGGAGCTGAATACTTTGGAATTTTGGTTTCAAGCCAAGGAGATTTGGAAGAATTCCTCAAGCGTAGATATCAACCTCTGACAGATAGACGAGGAAAGCTGATGAGAACTCAGTTAACTCAAGTCGATTGGAAAGAGTGGCTTATGTCAGTAGATATGAATTCGGTAATTCCAGGGTCGTATGAATGGGGTTGCCAGGGCGTACAACCAGAAGGTATTTACTCTTATGGCTTGCTTGCAACCGAATATCTCAACATCAAATTGGGGACTGCGGGACTTCTTGAGTTGTATAGAGATTCAGAGTCACTTGGCTGGAATAAGGCGATTGAGAAGGCATTTGGCAAGTCAAAGTCAGAGGCATATGACGAAATCGCAGCATATATGCGTGATGAGCACCGAATCAACCTGAGCCAAAAGATTATTAGTCGTTAAGTACTAATTCCTGAGTCAGTGCGCACTACCAGCCGTAGTTAAGGGTCTTGAGGTAGGCGCGTAGCTGTGTGAAGAAATCTGTTGTTGAGATTTTATAAACCTGTTGGAAGGCAGTTGGGAAGTCAGTGCCGCTTCCGATTACTTTGATGAGTTCCAAGACATCGTTGAGGGTGTGGCCCTTCATGATGAGGTACTCATTCATGAGTAGGCCGAGGCCGTATTCACAGCCGTTGTTATTGCCAAAGCCTTCAGCATCGAGGGAGTTCTCCCACTTGTTGAGCGCTGCTTCGCATCGTGATTTATCGCGAGCGCTTCTTTCAACCTTTTGGGCTGCACCGTAATTAGCAAAAGACTTTCGATCTTCGAAGTGGGTTAAGACGATGCCCATGCCAACGCTTGCAGATCCTTCACGTAGCCAATCTGGAACTTTTGCGTAGTTCTCTCGCCAGATCTCTTGTTGGTAGAGATGGAAGATTTCATGTCCGCCTTGAACCAACATCGTATCGCGGGTGCCGGCATCATCTTGGACCTTGATTGCGCGCCAGACAGCGGTGATGCGACAACTTGCTCCCCCTTGGTTGGGACTGAGGTATGACAGGCAAGGGGCGACATCTTTAAGTTGATCTTTAATCCAGTCGCCATCTTCGCCAACGATCCACTTGGGTGTGAAGCCAAGCGGTGCGAGTTGTTCATAGACGCTAAATGCATATTGGGCATTTGCGCTCATGCGGATGACAGCTGGATCAGCAGGTGATTGCAGGACGCTGTTCAGGGATGGTGCGTTCTTGACTCTGGTGCTGACTAACTTTGCGCCGTATTCATCGACCGCTTTAAAGCGAGCGGCATCTTTTCCATAGATGGCAAAGGCATCGCTCTGTGAAGATGTAGCGCTACTGATTGCAACGCCTTTATTCCATTTAAGTTTCTTGCCAGATTTAGTGCAGGTGAATTTCTTGCCGCCTGCGATGTCTGTGGCGCCTGCTTTGGTGCACGGTGCACCGGCCTTAGGAGCTGCAGCGTTTGCTGGATTGGTGAGTCCGAAGGTGATGAGGGCGAGCAGGAGCGATGAGGTGGCTAGCGTGCGCTGCGATACTCGCATCCCTGCAGGTTAGACCTGGCTCTAAAAGTGGTCAATGGATTTTGGGTGAACCCTTGACGCGCTTATAGGCGTGGTTAGGCTTCATGGATGAAAAAGATTTTGATGGTTATGGGTATCGCTTCAGCTCTACTGCTTACTGGATGTGGCATGGGCGAGAAGGAAGAAGTGAAGGCAGATCCTGCGGCATACAACAAGTGCCTGGAAGAAGAGGCTGCGAAGTTGTTGGATGAGACAGGTTCAAACTTGGATTATGCCAATGAGAAAGCTCTCGAAGCCTGCGCTGATTTGATGTAGTTGTTGTTGATTCGTTCTAGGCTAGGTGCATGAGTGAAGTAACGGCCAAGCAATCAACGGTTGGACGCGGCATGGCATACATGCTGCTGGCTACAGGGCTAGGGCATTTCATTGTGCCGAAGCCTTTTGATGAATTGATTCCGGGATTTTTGCCAGGAGATCCTCGTCTATGGACCTACCTAAGTGGTGGCGCAGAATTCATTGTGGCAGCTTTATTGCTTGCGCCTTTGAGTAAGAAGTTTGCGGGTAAGGCGCTGCGGTTATGGGGTGCTTACTTATCACTTGCCTTATTTATTGCGGTCTATCCAGCAAATATCAATATGGCGATTGAATGGAGCTCACGCGATCTGATTGAGCAGCTCTTTGCTTATGCGCGTCTGCCTCTGCAGTTTGGATTGTTCTACTGGTCGTGGGCGTTAGCGAAAGAGATAAAGAAAGTGGCCCCACGCGACGAACCGTGAGGCCACTTAGTGTGCGTACCACTGGCGGGACTTGAACCCGCGACCTGCAAATTCGTCAAATAGCCGCTCTATCCACTGAGCTACAGCGGTACGCAGAGTGGAAGTTAGGGAGTTTGCCAATGAATTATCGCGGTTCCAAATGACACTGTGGATAAATCTGATAATCTTGCAATGTCAGATAGCCGAACATCAGATGCCGAACTGAACAAAGTTCAGAGCATCGCTTGATTAAAAAGACCCCGTCAGCGATGGCGGGGTCTTCTCCATTTGAGGTCTTGCGAGTAATTGTCGGTGGCGGGTTCTATGGTGGTCACATGAGTGAATCACCTGCCAATAAGTTCGTTGCCTTTCTCGTCATTATTGCCGCTCCCTTTGCAATGGGAGCTTTCTTTCTGGCATGGGCGCCGGCGCAGCAGTTCTCAATCACTGATCCACGTGAAGATGGATTTGTCCCTCCGCGAAGTATTTCAGCAACTGTTGATAACACACAGCGTTCTACAGTCAGCGTTTTCTGCAATGCTCCTAAGGCAGAAAGTATTGGTTCAGCATGGGCGGTTGCTCTCGATGAGCCAAAGTATGAAAAATATGACAATGTCTTCATTACAAATCATCATGTGGTGGACGATTGCATTGGCAAAGAAAAGTATTTAACAATAGCTAGGCTCTATGCCGACGAGGTGCCTGCGAAGATTGTGACGTTAGATGAAGAGAATGACCTAGCTGTGATTGTGGCCGATCTCAAGATTCCAGTGTTGCAGCTTTCGCCATATCAGCCACAGCCAGGTTATTGGGCGATGTTGGTGGGCAGCGCAGATTCTTACGAGGGATCTGTAGCCTTTGGCTCAGTACTTAATTATAACGCCAGCCAAATCTTGATTACTGCAAATGCATCGCCCGGAAATAGTGGTGGGCCTATCGTTGATAACGAGGGGCGTGTAATCGGAACCCTCGCAGCTGGGTTCGATGATGTGCAATATAACGTTGGGCCTTCGCTAGATGCGATGTGCGCCAAGATTATTAAATGTGAAGGCAAGTACTACTGGGAGTAAGTCCTTAATTTAATGAGCGCTAGAGACATACTCCTTAAGCGCTTGATTCTCAACTGAGATTTCGTTGACGTGATGTTTCACAATATCGCCAATTGAAATCATCGAAAGCAGATTTCCCTCGCTATCAACTACTGGGATATGGCGGATTCTCTGCGTTGTCATCATTGCCATAATCTCGGCAACAGTGGCATCTGGCGTGCAGGTGAAAACATTGACTGTCATGATGTCGCGTACGTGCAAATCTTCAAGCAGATCAAACTTTCCAGGCATCGCTCGGACAACATCTCGTTCAGAGACGATTCCATCGATTGCTTTGCCGTCAGCTGAAACAACGAGAGCTCCCACTTTAAAGCTATTGAGGCGTTCTACTAGATGGGGCACCGTGTCATGGGCGCTGATGGTGTGAGCCTTCTTGTTGGCGATAATGGTTTGGATTTTCATCTTCTCTCCTAACCTAGGGTGAAGACCATATTTCTCCGACTCAAGGCCAATAGCAATAGGTCGCAGGTTAAATCTTGAGACGGTTGGGTAGCCAGACAATCCCGTAGCGATCAAGTTCGCGGCCCTCGTTGTGTTCTACGATGAAGGGCCCCTCACGTCGTTGCCAGTCATTGAGAGATAAGAGGCGAGAGAGCCCAGCTAGGGTGGTGACATCATCGAGCGGTAGCTGCGCATAGTTAGGTGCGACAATGCCTTGATGCTCAATAGGAGTAGAGGCAATCCCTATTTGATCTGTTTTATCTAGAAATATCTCAATGACCCGGCCCTGCTGAGGCCAATCAATTAGTGAGGCAGTTTCAATCTGCCAGAAGCCAGATTCAGGGCTAGGTCCAAAGTACTCAACTTTGTTGCGGTGATTGTGGCCGCAGATCCAAGCAATCACGTTTGGTTGAGAGATAAGAAAGTTCTTGATCTCATCCCTCAAAATCCGCGCCTCAGGCTCAGTGGTGAAGCCGTTGATGATTGTGTGAACCGGGTGGTGTGAGGAGATGGCGATATATCGGTTGGGATTAGAAGTTACTTGTTCTTTGAGCCAGGTAAATTGTGCTTTATCGATAGACCCTTGCCATCCTCCAAAGGGATTTACTGTGTCTAGCGCCAGTATGGTCAGATGCTCGTAATCTTTTCGCCAATATCGCACCGGGTTACTTGATTCTTCTTGATTGGGCAGTGCAAACTTTTTTTGCCACGTTAATTCTTCAAGAAAATCACGTTCAGAGTCTGGTGCGACTTTTCGCATCTCAGCTGTGAGCGGTTCGGGGTAACGTGCTGGGCCAACTTCGGTGACCTTTTGAAGAGCTTGTAGCGCCTCTTCATCAGAGAGCTGAAAGATCTTTGTATCTGATGTAGCAATTTTTCTCAGTAGGACATCTGGCGCGACAGTGCCTTGCAATAATGCATCGTGATTGCCATGAACAAGCAGGTACTCGTGTGTCAGTCCAGTGGCAATAAACGGGGCGCGAACTGCGTGGAGAAGTTCAGGAATTGTCGGGTAGCCATAGAGATAGCGAGGAAAATCCTCTTTCGCTCCTTGTGGCGTTCCGTGAGGATTCCAGAAAAATGGTGAGTAATAGGAACCACCAGCGCCTTCCCATTCACTCAATGCACCGCTATCCGGCGTCAAGATTCCGCCGGCGAGAAGCGTGGATGCCCAATTAAGTTCATTTATCTGTGCGTTATCTGTTACATCCCCTGTGATGATGACCGCATCAATAAAAGCTCCAGTCAGCGGCGCCTGATCAATCATATTTGCACTTTGAACCATGCTCTCTAGAACTTGCGTGGTCAGTATTTCCTGCGCGCGATAGGTGCCAACAAGAGTGCCCAAAAATGATGAGGCTGGGTGGTGGGGATCGGCATACCGATCGAGATACTCAACTCTGGCAGGAGATTGCGCATCACAGATGTGTGTGTCAGAGATATGGATGAGGCTAAGCAACGGCTTGCGGACAAGAGGGGATATTGAATTGCGACCCTCACTACGGGGGGCTAACTCAAGTTGGCGCCAACCCAGTTGGTTTGGATAGCTCTTATGAAAGATTGATGTGGTCGGCAAGAGAGTCATTAATCTGAGACCAATACTGACGACAGCCCAATTGAGACCCTTACACGTTGTTGTGGAGAAAACTGGAGCGCTTGCGCAGAAGGTAGGACCGCGATGACTTTTGTTCCTGAGTGAAGCGCTACGTGTATTCGTGAGGTCGGGCCGAGGAAGGCCACTTGGCTAATAGTTCCCTCTTCGCCTTCTCCATTCTCTGCATCCAACAGAAGAAACTCAGGTCGTACGAGTGCAAAGTGTTGACCCACCGCGCGGGAGTACTCTGATTTCTGCGAGATTTCTAGCCGCTGACCTAGAACGATGGCTGAAGAGCCAGCCACGACCGCTGGGATTTCATTCATAGCACCGATAAATCGCGCAACAGTCGGGTTCTCAGGATTATCGTAAACACGTTGCGGGAGATCAAGTTGCATGAGTGAGCCTTGATGCATCACCCCAACTTGATCAGAAATTGTCATGGCCTCTTCTTGATCGTGGGTCACAAATAGCGTTGTAATACCAAACTCAAGCTGTACGCGACGAATTTCATCACGGAGTTGATCTCTGACTTGCGCATCTAATGCTGAAAGCGGTTCATCGAGTAACAAGATGCGCGGGCGAATAACGATGGCACGGGCTAAGGCAGTGCGTTGTTGTTGGCCACCTGAAAGCTGGTGAGGGTACTTTTCCTGATGGATTGCTAGTCCAGTAATTTCGAGGATGTCATCTACCTTCCTCTTAATCTCATTCGGCGCAACCTTGCGCACTTTCAATCCAAATTCAACATTTTGCCGAGCGCTCATATTTGGAAAGAGGCTGTAAGCCTGAAAAACCATTCCGATATCACGGGAAGCAGCGGGAGTATTAGTGATATCTATTGAGTCAAAGAAGGTTTGGCCGCTATCGGCGCTAATCAAACCAGCGAGAATCCGTAGCGCTGTTGTTTTGCCACAGCCAGAAGGTCCAAGCAAGCTAATCAATGAGCCCTCAGGAATAGTCAATGAAAGATCGCGAAGCGCGTGTGTGCGCCCAAATGACTTCTCGATATTGGTCATTACTACTTTAGACATTAGAGCGCTCCCATGGTTGTTGTGGTGCCACGACGATTGAAGAGAGTCAGTCCATTCAGGATGAGCCATACTCCAACTAAACTCACAACTGATAGCGCAACAGCAGTATTGGCATCTGACAATCCAGCCACAGCCAGTTGAGTTGGGAATGTGTCCCATAGCAGCAGTGAGGCATAGGCGAACTCCCCAAGAACCAATGCGATGGTCAGAAACATGGCACCAAAGATTCCATTCATAACGTTGGGAATAATCACTTTACGAATCACGGTGAAGAAATTTGCACCCAGCGATGTCGAGGCTTCAAAAAGAGTTTTCACATCAATAGTCGAAAATGCAGCATCTATCGCCCGATAGCTAAAAGGTAGAGCCAAGATGACATAAGCAAATATGAGTGCGTTGGGAGTTGATTTCAGTTGAGTTGGCATCGAGTAGAGAAAACCAACTCCTTGAACGATGGGTGGGATTACAAGAGGTGTCAGCGTTAAAAACTCCACAAAAGTGCGGGCCTGCGGCAAGACTAAGTGGAGAAAAGCAATAGTAGGAATGAGTAACAGCAACGTGATCACCACAGTGCCGAAGGCAATCTGCAAGGTGAGAAACAGCGACTCCATAAGTTCTTCGTTAGCCCCAGCTCGCTGTAAAGGAGCTAGCGAGAAATTACCTTCACGATCCTTAAAGGCAAAGGCGGATGAGGCATATATTGGAAGTGCGAAGAAGAGCAAGCCAAATGTGATTGTGGCTCCGCGAAGGAGAGAATTCACGTACTTCACTTGCGCCACCTTGAACTGCGACGCTCAAGCTGGGCATATCCAATTGTGGATAAGCCAACAAGAATCACCATTCCCAGCCCTAAAGTCATTGCAATATTTGCCCCATCAACTTGAACATTTGATCCGATTAGTGATGCAATCTGGACTGGCACAAGGGCAAGCGATCCGCTTGTGAGGGCAGCAGCTGTTGCATATGCTGCAAATGAGTTGGCAAATAGCAAGAGGAAGAAGCCTAAAAGTTGAGGCATAAGCATTGGGATTAGAACGCGACGCCAGTAAACCCATGAAGATCCACCCAAAGATTCTGCGGCATCTTTCCACTCCTTTTTGATATTACTCAGGACGGGAAGTGATAGCAGGACCATCAGCGGCACTTGAAAATATAGATAGACAATCAGTAGCCCTGAAAACGAGTAGATAGTCCAGCCACCGCCATAGAGTTCAACTCCAATATTTTTAAGCCAACTCGTGAGCGAGCCATAGGTTCCGAGCACTGCGATAAACATAAATGCCAGGGGAACTCCACCTGTATTGGCTAGAACCCCAGAAGCTGTGGCTACCAATTTTTTGAAGAATAAGACTTTCGATGTGGCTATTGCGTAGGCAAAGATAAAACCGAGAAAGAGCGAGATAGCCGCTGAGATAAAGGAAAGTTGAGCACTTAAGATGAAGGCATCTCTGTATATACCTGAGGAGATAGTTTGAAAATTGCCTAGAGTGAAATCGCCTGCAGTATTTAGAAATGAAAACTTAACAATCGTAATTAAGGGAATTCCAAGGAAGATACCCATGTAGATGATCAGTGGAGCTAAACCGAGAAGCTTGACCTTATTTGTCACTCACATCTCGATTCTTAAATCGTTGAAAAATTCCGTGTTCAATGGTGAAAGGGCGGCGAAGCACCTTGAAACTTCGCCACCCTTCACCGTTAACTCCTTGGAGAGTTTGGATTTAGAGTTTTGGCCAGGCTGGGGTGAGAGTTGCCTTTGCCAAAAGTTGCTGCTGTAGTGAAGGAAATACTGGTGTTACACCCTTAGGCGTAGCAGGCAAGTTGGCATACGCAGTTGCGTTGTGCTTCTTCGCCTTCACCATCGCATCAAGACGGATTGGACGAGCTCCACCTTGTAGCCACAAGTTCTGACCTTCATCGCTGTAGAGGAACTCTTGCCACAGACGAGCTGCAGCTGGGTGTGGTGAGTTCTTTACAACTGCTTGTGCG
The DNA here is from genome assembly GCA_945889195.1 of Bifidobacterium breve. Taxonomy (GTDB): domain Bacteria; phylum Actinomycetota; class Actinomycetes; order Nanopelagicales; family Nanopelagicaceae; genus Planktophila. The sequence goes on along the minus strand of CAMDBB010000004.1, from coordinate 70,601 downwards.
TAGAAACCACCGAGCAGAGCATCAGATGGAACGACGACCTTCCAGTCAACATTGCTTTCTTGAGCCTTGTACTTGCCATGGAGGTAATCCCAGTCAAGCAGGATTGGAGTCTGGCCCTGTGCAACAGTTGCAGGTGTAGCTGCGACCGGTACAAAGTTGCCTGACTCCTTCAACTTCTTGAAGTAATCCAAACCGTACTGGATGTTATTCGCACCCTTGATTCCCTTGCCCGCTGCAACTGAAGTTGCTAGGACTGAAAGGAAAGCAGAGTTTGAAGAAGTTGGGTCGCCGTTAAGAGCAACTTGATTCTTATAGATTGGGTTAAGCAGATCAGTAAATGAAGTTGGTGGGGTCTTTACCAAGTTTGCGTCATAGCCGATTGCAATGTACCCGCCGTAGTCAGAGAACCAGAGGCCGTTTGGCTCTTTGGCTGCTGCTGGAATGTCGTTCCAAGTTGAAACCTTGTAAGGCGCCCACAGTCCTTCTTGTGCGCCCTGGACTGCAAATTGAAGTCCGACGTCAACAACATCTGGCATGCGATCTTGTCCCTTGAGAGTACGGACGGCAACTAACTCTTCAGCTGAGCTTGCTTCAGGGTCATATGAATTGACCTTGATGCCGTACTTCTTTTCGAACGCCTTAATGACGTTGCCGTAGTTTGCCCAGTAATCAGGAAGGGCGATTGTGTTGAGTTCGCCTTCAGCCTTTGCGAGCTTGATAAGTTCCTTGAGGCCACCGACATCCTTTGCCGATGTGGCCTTCGCAGGGGCCTTCGTTGCAGCCTGCGCTACAACGAAAGGTGTTGAAAGTGAAAGTGTCAGCGCGATGCCGATCACTCCACGAAGCATATTTTTCTTCATGTGACTCCTTTGGTCGGGCGCAGTTAACGCTGCGTCAGTTAAAACTGGACTTCTAATCGGTGACATGTGACCTAATGATTGGTAAACATCTCGGCATCTCACGGCAAGGAATTTTAGAATTCACCGGGCGTTAAATTTATCGACCTGATAAATTGGTGGCATGAAAGGTTTGTTAGTGGTACTTTTATTAATTCTTACTTTTACACCAGCGGCTCACGCTGCAGACTTTAAAGATGGAACAGTTGCTTTAACTATTGACTCCAAAGCGATAACTAAGGCTGTTACTGAAGGTGGTAATTCACGAGGGCCGGCGCTTGCGCTATTAAAAGATGACACTGTCTTGCTCGGTGGTGGGCGCAGTGGTGGCGAGATTCTGACGTGGAATAAGGCAAAGACAGCGTTGCGATCGCTCGGAAGCTTTATTCCGGCTAATCGGCGCCAAGATGATTCACGTTTTGCGATAAACGATATTGCTGTCTTATCTGAGAGCGTAAGCTCTGCGAAGTTACTGATTTCCTATCCGCGCCTAGGTGCAGGTGGTTCATGTGTTGAGATTGCAATAGATGAGCTGAACTATGACCGTAAGAAGCAGCGCGTTAGTTTTGTTCGCAATTGGTTTGTGACTCAGCCATGTGTTCCGGTCTCGGCCGTCCAGCACACGGCGGGGCGCTTTGAGGTAATAGATAAGAACAGTGCCTATGTGACTATCGGGGATTTGGGCTATACCGAGATTGATAACCGTGCCAAGCGTGGTGATTGAGGTTCGATCGTCAAGGTGAGTGCGAAGTCGGCGGTGAAGGTTTCTCAGGGACATCGCAATCCGCAAGGGATAGTTTCATTTGATAAGAAGGTGTTGCTGGCTGCAGAACATGGGCCACGTGGCGGCGATGAGATAAATGTGATTAAAGAAGGTGGCGACTATGGGTGGCCATTTGTTTCTTATGGGCAGCCATATAGCTCGGGTGATTATGTGAAGCCGAGTAAGACGGGAACGCATGAGGGATATCTAGAGCCGATTACCTATTGGGTGCCATCAATTGCACCGACTGAATTGGTGCAGTTACCTGTGGCGGGTTGGGGCAGTTGGGGTCGGGCGTTGGTGCTTGGGACTTTGCGTGAAGAGGTCTTGGTCTTTATGAAGGTCAATGAGAAGTTTGAAGTGGTTGAAAGTGTGCGCGTTGATATGGGTGAGCGCATTCGCGATCTTGAGGTGTTAAGTAACGGTTCGCTCCTTGCAACTACCGATGCAGGTAATTTGATTACCGTCAGTAATTCTCAAGTTCGAAATATCTACATAAAGTAATCCACAGGTTTGGTTATTGAATAATCTGTGTTGCGGGGAGATAATTAACATCTCCTCCATGAGAAATGTGAATAGATTGAAAGATAAAGAAATGAATACCCCACTAACTCCCGAAGAGATAAGCAAGTTGCGTATGGAGCATGCACGAAATAACCCTGAGTTAATCGTAAAAATCGTTAATGGAGATGCAGCTGCGCTGGAGGAATTCACGAATTTTGGTGGGATTCAAGGAAAAGTCACACAAGTAATAATTCGAGAAAAAAGTTAGTGGCCCGCCGGTTAAATCCCGGCGATGTAATTTCAATACGAATCATTTCAAGAGAGATAGGCGAACCACCCTACTCGCCTATTCTAAAAGCTGTATTTGAATTTACATTATCCGATGGCCGAGTTATCAAAACTACAGAAGAATTTCCCAATGGTGGAATTATGAATGAAAATCTCAATCAGCTTTTATCTGATTTGAAAAAGTTTGCCGAGATTTGAATCTAACGCTTCTGGCAGCGAGGGCAGAAGTGTGAAGAACGTGCGCCGAAGGTGATGCGCTTAATCGGAGTTCCGCATCGTGGGCAAGGTTCGGCTTCTTGTCCGTAGGCAGCGAGTGATTGCTCGAAGAAACCGCTTTCGCCATTAACGTTGATATAGAGATCATCAAAGGATGTGCCACCTTGCTTGATGGCTTCACTCATTACCGCTGTTGCGTAATCGATGATGGTGGCAATCTTCTTAGGTGACAGCTCTGATGTGAGGACTTCTGGATGCACCTTTGCCCGCCATAAGGTTTCATCGGCGTAGATATTGCCAACGCCAGACATGATCTCTTGGTTAAGTAGTGCAGTCTTAATCTTGATATTACGACGTAGGTAGTTCTTGACTGTTGCGCCCTTGTCAAAGAGTGGATCAAATGGGTCTGGAGCGATGTGTTGGGCGGATGTGGGAACGTTATTTGTTAACTCTTCAATGGAGAGCCAACCAAAGGTGCGCTGGTCGTTAAAGACCAGTTCTAAGTTGCGCAGCGGCTTCTTCAATTGAAATTGCGCGCGGATATGTGTGGCTTGTGGGCGATCTTTCTGGTGGATAAGAAATTGTCCGCTCATACCAAGGTGGGCAACTAATACGTAGGGGCGATTGAGTGTGATCCACATAAATTTTCCACGGCGATTGGTACCGGTGATTTTTGCACCGTTGAGTGTGTGAAGCGGTGCAATGGATTCAGGTTTGAGTGCGCGTGGGTGTAGATCGTGGGCTGCGGTGATGCGAAATCCTGTGATGAGGTGCTGCAGGCCGCGTCTAACCGTTTCTACCTCTGGCAGCTCAGGCATGTGACAGAGACTACCTGAGGGTGCAGGGAGTTCAAGTTGCGAGGGTACTGGGGCGCACTTACCTTAGCGATTCGATTACGAAATGGAGATCAGATGAAGCGCGCACGAATTATTGCAAGTGCTATTGCTGTCACAGTTTTTACAACCTTTGGCATGAGCCACGGTGTTGCAGATGCCAAGGCTAATCAGAGCATGACGCATATGAAGACAGTTGCAGGGATTACCTCACTTCTTGAGAGCGCTGGCGTCGTTGTTTACGCTCAGGGTGGAGCAACTTCTGCAGTTATTGGCGAATCACTTAATGCAGCCAATAGCCAGGTGGTCTTTCATATCCCAATCACTAACACCAAGGCTGGCGTTGCTCACGTAGGAAGCAACATCGTCTTCCACAACACAACCAACGATAAGCAGGTTGTACTTCAAAATCCGTTGATTGATTTGGCTGCTGGAACAATCAGCACAGTCATTCCACAAGTGGGAACATCAGCGATGACAACTCTTTCTATCACCAATGGCGGATCGCTCAAGGCAGCGGTCACCAATGATCGCAAGGCAAAGCTACGCACAACTGCCTACAAGGGAGCAGCAATCTCACTAGCCCCAGGTATTGCAGCAGCTCTTGTCTCATTGCTAGGTTTACCTGAAGGAGCACTTCCAGAGGGTGCTGCATTTGCAACTGCAGATGTGACTTTGTATAGCAAGATATCAGGAAAGAAGTAAAAAATGACAGAACTCTCACGTCGTGCACTTTTAACGGGGATGTGCGGAATCGCAGCCCTTTCGATGGTGCCAATCTCTGCCGAGGCTGCAACTTTGGTGAAGAAGCTACCTAAGGGACGTCTCTCTTTCAAAATAAAAAATGCGGCGAAGATTGTTGATGTGGGAAGTTCTGTAGCTATTGGGCAGGTGAAGGGCCAGCCAGTCGGTTTATTCCGATCTGGCCCTTCCACCTTCTCAGCATTTTCATTGCTCTGCCCTCATCAAGGTGTAACAGTTGAGCGAAATGACGCAGGATGGTTCTGCTCAGCTCATGAATCTAAGTTTGCAATCAATGGAGCTCTGGAATTCGGACCTGCAACTACTGCGCTACGTAAAGTGCCGGTAAAGGTCAGCCGCGGCGTTGTCACGATTGGTTAGTAGCTAACTACTTTCCCGCTTTACATTTCTCTGAGCAATACTTCACCTTCTCCCAATCGCGCGCCCATTTCTTGCGCCATTCAAAGGGGCGGCCACAACGTTCGCAGGTCTTCGGTGGGAATCCGTTCTTTATCTTCGCCTGCATAGGTTGAAGGTTACTAGTTTGGTAATGCACTTCATAGCGATCTGGTGAAGTGCGTGAGGTTGCTGCGAGTAGCCTGTCTATATGACCCACTTATTTGATTCGTTGCAAATCCGAGATGTTGAATTTTCTAACCGCGCTTGGGTTTCACCGATGTGTCAGTACGAAGCTGTTAATGGCGTGGTTGGGCAGTGGCATCAAGTGCACCTAGGTGCTTTTGCAAGTGGTGGACCAGGGTTGATTATGGTTGAAGCAACAGGAGTAGTGCCTGAAGGTCGTATCTCTATTGGCTGTCCATCGATTGAAGATGAAGCACATGCGCAAGCCTTTGTTCCGATGATTGAGTTCGCTCATCGCTTTGGCGTAAAGATGGGAATTCAATTAGCTCACGCAGGAAATAAAGCATCAACGATGAAGCCTTGGGATGACCATTTAATGGCTAGCCCTGCAGAAGGTGGATGGCAGGCGGTCTCCTCTACTGCTCGGGCATTTGAGGGATATCCAGTACCTCGCGCGCTAACCGTTGCCGAAATTGCCGGGCTGGTTCAATCATTTGCAGATGCAGCGGTGCGTGCCGTGAAAGCTGGCTTCGATATTATTGAAATCCATGCAGCACATGGTTACTTGTTACATCAGTTCTATTCACCGCTCATTAATGATCGCACCGATGAATACGGCGGCAGCTTTGAAAACCGTATCCGCTTCTTACTTGAAGTAGTTCGCGCTGTGCGCAAGGTAATTCCTGAAGGTACTCCCCTCTTTGTCCGCATCTCATCCAGCGACTGGGCAGATGGCGGTTGGAATCTGATTGATTCCGTTGAGCTTGCTAAAGAGTTGAAGGCGCTCGGCGTTGATCTGATTGATGCTTCAAGCGGTGGAGCCATCCATAACGCCAAGATTGATGTGAAGCCAGGATTTCAGGTTCCCTTTGCAACGGCGCTTCGCACAGAGACTGGAATTCTTACAGCAGCAGTTGGCCTCATTACTGAGCCAGAGCAGGCAGATCACATTGTGGTTACAGGAGAGGCAGATGCAATCTTCTTAGGTCGCGCGATGTTACGTAATCCTCGTTGGGCTTTATATGCGGCAGAGAAGTTGGGAGTCACAATTAAGTGGCCAACAAGTTTGGAACGCGCTCGTACCTTAAAGAAGTAGTTACAGCCAGGGACGAGAATCTTTTGGCTTATCCCAACTTGGGATTGGCGCTTGTAGCGGGCTATCAATCCAGCAGAAGAGTCCATTGGTATCTGCAGATTCATCGCTAATTAACTTGATGATTAAGTCTGCAGCTTTTGTAGGTGCATCTCCCCCGGTTTCATCCACCCAATCAACCCAGGCTTTGTAATCTGCGCCATCGGCGCCAAGTGCATCAGCTTTCGCTTTGATATCTGCCCACATCTCTGTGCGGACATCTCCTGGGTGAATGACATTTGCAGTTACTCCAGAGCAGCTAATTTCTGCAGCTAAGTGGCGCGTGAATTGATTAAGTGCAACTTTGGCTGTGGCGTAGGCGCTATTGAGTTTTCCTGGTTGGTGCAGAGCAGCTGCAGAGCTGACATTGATGATGCGCCCCCATTTGTTATCAAGCATGGCAGGTAAGAAAGCACGAGATGTGTAATAGGCAGCGATGGTGTCGATCATGATGGTCTCGACCCAATCACGTGGATCAGAATCTTTAATCAGTGCCATAGGACCAAATACGCCTGCTGCATTGATAAGAATGTGTACTGGTCCGTGCTGGGATGCAACATCTGCTTGCAGTTTGGTAACTGCGTTGATGTCGCTGATATCGCAAGCCATTGTGGTGATGTTGGCATTGATCTCAGCAGTGGGCGTGCGCGATACCGCAATGACGTGATGACCAGTTGCGGCTAGCGCCAGAGTTATTTCACGGCCGATACCGCGGGATGCGCCAGTGACCAGAGCTAATGACATGGTGTGATGATAGGTCTTTTACTTGAGATTGAAACTAGCGCTGACGCTCGAGAAAACGTGTAAGTAACGTAATGGCGAGCGAATTTCGGTGAGTAGCAACCCAGTGATAGCCGTACCGGCCAAGCGGACCTGATGCTGTGATGACAAAGGATGCAAGGCCATTGCCTCGTGCGCGCAGTAAGTATGCAACGGCCGCTGCACCGCGATGGGTGGCGCGACTTGTGTGAACAATGACCTCTTTGGCGCATTCTTCGTGGGTTAATCCAAAGCGTTCCAGGTTTGCGCGTTGAAAAGGAACGGCAGCAATATCTAGCTTGAGGCGGAGCCAATCAACGCTTGCCTGACAGAGACGGCAATCGCCATCGTAGATAAGAGTTGCTTCGTCGATGCTCACATTTTTTACTTTAGCGCAGATTACTTAGCAAGTGGGCCAAGTAGATAGCTAGCCAAAGTTGAAGTTGGGTTACTTTGACCGCGGTGCTTGCCATTAAATGTCGATGTGCCATCGACTCCACATAATCCGCGAATGACAGATGGTCCACCAGGATGCGAGTTGATCCACTGAGTCAGGTTATAAACGTTGCCGTTGATGACAGACCAGCAACTAGCGGCTGAATTATTTTCTTTTACCTTTGCCATTGTGTAACCAGCTTGAGTAGTCATCTCTGGTTCAGGAGTTGGTGAGGGCTTAGGTGTTGGTGCAACTGCTGCTGGAGTCGGAGTTGGTTGTGCCATGGGTGGTGTAGATGCTGGACCACGCAGAACTTGACCAGGAATTTCCTGGTAGCCAACAGCAATAGTGATGGCAGCACGTGCACGAGAAGTTGCAACAAATTGATAGATGCCAGCTTCAGCCGGTGCGGAATATCGGCCGAGATACAGATACATTGTGCGGCTGTATTCTTCAAGGAACTTGGTGCGTTCGGTGAATTTCATCGTAAATTTCTTGCCCAATGGAGAAGTAATGACAAGCTGCGGTAACTTAGTGTTCTTAAGAGCTTTCTCTGGTTTCTTATCGATAATTAGATATTGCACTTCCAAGATATCGCCCTCTTTGAGAGCTGCGCGAAATGCTTGCTTCTGACCTGACTTGGTAAAGGATGCGCGAATAGCAAAAGAGACAGTTCCATCGACTAACAGTGGTCCTGCGTTAGGAGTTGTGTCGGTGGGAAGTAGAAAGACAGGTTGATGTGCAGATGCTGGTGCTGCCAACGTTGCGGCAAGGGCCAGAGCAATTGAGGCGATCAGTGTGCGGCGCATGAAATTAGGTTAATACGCAGTAGCAGCTCGTGCCCATCGAAAATTACTCCGCCAACGCGAAGGTGCGACCCTCATTGGATGATTTCCAGACCTGGCTACCCACAACTGCGACCAATAACTCATTGGAGTGAGCCAAAATTCCAATCGGATTCTTAAAGGAATACTGCTTTTTCCAAGTGCGTCCCATGTCAGAGGAGATCAAGAGATTCGCTCCAGAACTTGCCACTAGCCTCTTTGAGTTCCATTCAATTTGTGTCAATTGAATCTTTAGTGGAATTGCAGAACTCGTTTTGAAACTATCTTTTGTCCCGAATAACTTCCCTTGGCTCAGTGCAAGCGCATCTCCTTTTCCAGCAGGATTAAGCGCAATGTCGGAAAAAGTATTTTTACCCCGGCTAGCCCAACGTTTGCCCAGGTCACTGGAGTACAACAAGTCTCCACTCTGAGAGTCAGCTCCGTAAAGTTCAGAGCCACTACTTTCTAAGAGGTGAAAATCTACTGTGCCTTGCAGAGAGACCATCTTCCAGTCTTTGCCCCCATTTGTTGAAAGCACTAATCCCACAGGCTCAGGAAACTTTGAACCTGGGCCAGGATGTCCACTGGCATAAATCCTTCTTCCATCGACACTCAATCCCATTACATCAAATACTTCAGGGCTCATTCGTAAAACTTTATCTGCACCAATATATTGGTAAAGACCTTCATGGGTACCCAAAAGAATTTTCTTTCCTTGTACCTTCACTTGATGAATATGCGAAAGGGACCCTATTGTCTCTCCTGATGCTAATGCTGCGTGTGGAATTGAAATCAGGATTGCAATTACGATTGCTATTTTCTTCATTTCTACACTCTTCCCGCGTATGGCATAAGACCATCTACGCTATAGATACTTGAATATCGGAGCCCACTTTTAGTTGATCGCGCTTCCCACATCATTCCCCCACCAGCGTAAATTCCCATGTGGTGAATAGTGCTGATGGTTCCTTTGTAGGAATAGAAGGTCAGATCGCCTGGTTGCATTTCTGAAAGTGGAATCTGCTTTGTGTATGTGTAGTACAAACCTGAATTGAGACGATCCCAGATGGGCCAACCAAGCCCTGCTGATTTGTATGCTGCATAGACAAGCCCTGAACAATCGAAGGAGTTGGGTCCTTCATTTCCCCAAACATAAGGTTTTCGAGCGAGTACTTGCTTCTTGGCGAACTCAACTGCTTGTAAACGTTGAGCCTCTGTAGTCCGTGAAGTGCTCTTACCTGTAGGCCCGCCAGCTTTCCAGACCCTTGATTGATTTTTGACCTTGCTTGCTTCATTGGCGCGAGTTTCTTCCAAAATCGCCAGTTGTCGCCGTTGCTCAAGAGTGATTCGAACCTTTTTCGCAGAAGCTAAGTCTCGCTGCAACTTATCTTGTACCGCTTGAAGCTTGTCTACCTCCTTCTGTTGTTCAGCTTTAGCATCATCAGCTTCTTTCTTGGCTGCTGCAACCTTCAGGGTGACAACCCGCTGTGCTTCCTTAGCTATTTCAGCCTCGGCCTTTGCTTCTTGAGCAATCTCCTCAGCTGCCTTAAAGCGCTTGAGCGCTGTCTTGTTCCCAGAGCCAAGATTTTCCAAGGTGTTAAGACGATCAATCATTTCCTGAGGGCCGCTGGCAGATAAAAGGGCTTCAATATCTGTCAGGCCGCCACCTGAGGTGTAAGCATTGATTGCGAGCTTTCCAATTTCTCGATGCGTGAACGCAACTGCAGCTACAGCTTCTTGATAATCAGCGGCTGCTTTGTTGGCAACTGCAGTAGCTTTTACCAATTCGTTCTGTGCGCTCAGAAATCTAGCTTGAGCTTGATTTGCCAACGCAGTCAACTTCTTCAAATCCCCTCGAGCTTTAAGTAGACGTTGCATTGCTGCATCGGCTACCTTCTTTTTTGCCAATTCTTCTTTTTTCGCAGCTTCGATTTGGGCGAGAGTTGGTTTATGGTTGGCAGCAAGAGCTCCTGACATCCCAGTTTGAAGAGTCAGTAAAACGGCAAGGAATAAACTTCCGCGGCGAATCATTAGAGCCTCCTTGCGGCAACGAAGGGTTTGGCGCCAAATCTTTTAGTAAAGGTAATGACTTCAACACGCTTGCCTGGTCGTGGGGCTTGAACCATTTTGCCCCCACCCATATAGATAGAGACATGGCTGATCGGGTTACCGAAGAAGAGAAGATCGCCAGGCTTTACAGCGCTGAATGAGACTGATTTTCCATATTTGACTTGGATACGTGATGAATGAGGCAGAGAAACTCCAGCTTGCTGGAAAGCTCGCATGGTTAAGCCTGAACAGTCCCATTTCGTTGGGCCCGCAGCTGCCCACACATAAACATCTCCCACTTGCTTAAGGGCATATTTCAACGCGATTGAACCGCGGGTGTTATCCCCTTTGTAGCTTGCTGCGTACTTTTTTGATTCATCAAGAATCTTGTTCTCACGCTCTGCTTCGAGTCTTGCTAATCTTTCGCGATCCTCTCTCTTCAAGGTCTTCAAGATTTTCTCCGCTTTCGCAAGGGCGCTCTGTGCTTGAGCCACCTCACGATTGAGCTTGATTCTCTCCGCTTTCAGAAGTGTGGTTCGGTCTGAGATGACAAACTGGGAGGCTTCAACTTTGAGTTTGGTGGTGGCAAATTCTCGCTGCTTTTTTGCATAGTTTCGGGAAATCACGTCCAACGTACCTGCATCCGACAAATATTTCGTTGGATCAGATGAAAAGAGCAATCCAAATGTCTCACCAAAACCACTAGATTTGTATTCGGCGATGGCTAACTGTGCCAGTGCGCGATTAGCGGCCTGCAATTCTTTTTGGAGTTTTGCCTCTTGCTGCTCAAGTGCCGCGGTCTCTCGTTCAAGGCTTCGAATCCTGATTGTGGCATCGTTGGCTGCCTCAAACTTCTCTGCCGCAACCGTGCGCAGACGATCGACTTGGCGTTGTGCAGTTTCAAGGGTTGGAGCAGCTGAACTCACGTATGGCGTTAAACCAAGATACAGAACAAAAATAAAAAGTAATTTCCTCAAAAGTTTCCTCTTCTCGTGTCATTATGAAATGGACAGCGAGAAGATTTAAATGCGGGAAATACCGAGCTGTGGAAGAGTTAAAGCTAAAACTAAGTTCGGTGGCTTTACAAAACGTCGTAAGTCTTTTATCTGGCTAACTGCTTGCGCCAGCCAGCTGGAGACTCTCTTGCGCAGCCAAAACTTGCCTCCAATGAGAAGAACCAAAAAAGTGACACCGATACAAATATCGGTCAGCAGTGAAGAGTTGGGTGTTGCCGAACTAGTCGGTTCGTCGTGGTGCGCATGGGTGGCTACTTGTGTCGATGCCTGGTGGCACTGGTGGGCTACAACCATCCCTGTCGAAATCAAGGAGATGAGCAGCACAATGGCACTCGCGGCCCTGGCTACCCCTTGTTTCGATGTGAACATGAGGAAAGATTAGCAATGACGCACGATTTAGACTCGTTTAGCAAGCAAAGCCACGCGTAAATGCCTCCTAACTCACACACTTCTCATGTCAGAGGCTCTACATATTCTTCCTATAGGAATCTGGGGGTACAAATGTTTAAGTGGTTTCGCAACGTGGCTATTGAGCGAGAACTAAGCGACATTCTCGATCGCCATCAGCAGGTGCGCCAAGATGCATCCGATATCCGCAATTACTTGTTGTGGGTCCTCGAACAAGATCGTCTGGGCGCTGAGAAATTTAGCGATGACGCACTCAATAGGGCGGAAGAGTTGTATCAACAAGTAGGAGCTGGTGCGTTGTATTGGATGACGGATATCGCAGCTCAGATGGTGGTCCTATCTGAAGCAACGTTGCGTGGGTTCTCTACCAATGTCGGTATCGAACTTGGGGGTAGCGCAACAGCCGAAGATATTGTGAAGAAAGTTGTGCAGCTGCCTTAACTACGAGAGGCGAGCCAACATCTTCTTCATCTGAGCAATTTGTTCTGATTGATCTTTGATGACTTTGGTGCCAAATGCCTTGATATCTGCATTTTGAGCATCTTCAATCATCTGAGTCATATGGATTGCACCATCATGGTGCTCAGTCATTCCTTTGAGCCATAAAACATCAAACTCTTTACCGGTGGCTGCACTGAGCGCAGCAAGTTCGTCATCGTTGAGCATTCCGCCCATTCCATCCATGGAATGGCCCATATCTTCACTGGCTCCGGCATCTGAAAGCCAAACCTTCATCTGCTTAATCTCTGCAGCTTGATCGCGCGCAATAATCTTGGCAAGTTCAATCAATTCAGCATCCTGTGATGCCTTCATGGCTAGGTTTGAAATATCAATTGCCTGCTGGTGGTGAGGAATCATCATCTGCAAAAACATGATGTCGGCGCCTGTGTAGTTTGGATTTGTTGAACTACTTGAGCCGTGGCCCATATGGCCTGATGCGTTGCCCATCTCGTTGGTATCGCTGCGATTAATGGAAAGGCTGACGACAGCTGCTGCAAGCAGCACGATAACGCCTAGTAGTACGCGAGTTTTGCGATCGATATTGATCTGCATGGTGCGCTCCTTAGGTTATTCAGGCTGAGTGATAAATGTGATGTTACCTGTATCCAGTTCGGTGCGCAGGGCGACCAGTAAATCCCGCGTGGAGATAGCGCCCAACCCCAGCGCTTTCTTGGTGGAAACGTTAGATAAAGATGTATCAACCGGTACGGCTCCTGGAAAGAGTTGGTCTGGGGTTGGATCTGCCTCACGAAGTAGAGATGCATCAAGGTCAAAGACATCACAGACAAGGCGGGCATATTGCATGCGGTTGACTGCATCATCTGGAACCAAGTGAAATGTGCCAGCAGCCTTGCGCGAAATGATGCGTTCGATCTGAGCACTTGATTCTGCGGCGTTGCTGGGCGCGGTCACTTTGTTAACGCGCTCTCCCCCAAAGACGGTAAATGTCTTGCCAGCTCGCAGGTCAGTAACAAGGGATGTAACAAAGTAACCGAAGCCAACATCTTGAGTGCGCGGGCCGGCAGGCTGCGTTTGGTGAATTCCCATCACTCCTTCAATACGTGCAATGGCTCCGGTATCAGGAGCTAAGTCGCGGATGACTTGTTCACTCAACGCTTTGAGAACTCCATAGAAGTTAACGGGGTTACCGCAATCTGTTTCGGGGGTCATATGGGTAGTGCCATCCATAACCCAACCGGATGAGACATAGACAATCTGTGCGCCTGCGCGGTTAGCCGCATGAGTAACTCGTTGTGTCAGCGCAACATATGAGTCATAGGCAAAGGGGCGATCTTCTTGCAGACGATTAAAGTCATTGGCGATCGCGCTATGAACAACTGCATCGCAGCCGTGTAACGCTGCTGCAATCGAATCGATGCTCGCCAAATCAACCACTGTTGTGGCCCAAGGAAGCGGGTTCTGCTGGGGGCTACGTACTAAACCAATTACTTCATGGCCGGCTAGCTGTAAGACCTTTGCGATATTTCCACCGACAAAGCCATTTGAACCTGTAATTGCAATCTTTGCCATATCCCAACCCTAGCGCGCGGATAATTCTTAGCAATGGGGCTCTATCCTTAAGCCATGGTTAACCACGGCAATATGTATGGACCAGCATTTACCTTTCTTGGTATTCCTGCCTGCGATTTAGATGATCCTAAGAGCTATCAAGGCGCCGATGTCATCATCGTCGGTGCGCCAATCGATAGCGGAACATCACATCGATCAGGTGCAAAATTTGGTCCACAAGCAATTCGTGGTGGCGACTATCTGCCGCATGATGGTGAACGCCCCCATCTTGCGCTACGCACAGATGGTTTGAAGGATCTTAAGGTCTTTGATGCCGGCGACCTATTAATGCCAGGTGGAGATTTAGTGGCATCCCTTGCAGTGTTGCGCGAAGCAACCGAAAAGATTTCACGTGCGGGCGCTATCGCAGTTGTGCTCGGTGGCGATCACTCGATTGCATCTGCAGATGTTGCCGGAATTGCCAATCACTTAGGCCATGGCAAAGTTTCGATGATTCACTTTGATGCGCACGCCGATACCGGCGAAGACCAATGGGGTGCACTTGTCGGTCATGGCACACCTATGCGCCGCTTAATTGATGAAGGTTATGTTCGTGGCGATAAGTTCTTGCAGCTTGGCTTGCGCGGATACTGGCCAGATAACAAGACTTTGGCGTGGATGCGCGATCAAGGTATGCGCTCCTATGAAATGACTGAAATCCATCACCGTGGACTTAAAGAGGTTCTCGATGAGTCATTTGCAACGCTTACCGATGGTTGCGACGGTGTCTTCTTATCTGTTGATATCGATGTGGTTGATCCTGGAATGGCGCCAGGAACCGGAACTCCAGAACCTGGCGGCATGACATCACGCGAACTTCTAGAGGCCGTGCGCCGTATCTGCCTTGAACTTCCCGTTGTTGGAATCGATGTTGTTGAAGTTGCTCCCGCATTTGATAGCGCGGATATCACCGCCATCTTGGCTAACCGCGTTGTTCTTGAAGCGCTGAGCGCAATTGCTAAGCGCCGTAATGGTTCACCTTATGATCCAAAGCAGAACCTGCTCGATCGCTAGAGCGTATCGAGAATTACCTGAACATCATCAAGGGATGTCCAAGGATTCACAAAGGCAAAGCGCAAAATTGGCTCGCCTAGATTCTTTGATGGTGGAATAAAGCCAATCTGCTTTTCAAGAAGCGCATCTGACCATGCTTGGTATTGCGCCGCAGTCCAACCTTTTCTTGTAAACGCCACGATAGAGAGCTCTGGTTCATAGACCAGTTCTAGATTGGGATGAGCGCTAATCAACTTCGCTGACTCTTTGGCAAGGCGAATACCTTCCTCGACTGCCTCTGTATATGCGTTGGTTCCGTGGGCTGCGAGTGAGAACCAGAATGGAAGACCGCGTACACGTCTAGTTAAGTGAATTGCATAATCGGAAGGAGACCATGAATCATCATGAAGAGTTTCAAGGTAAGACGCATGCTGAGTGTGGGTTTCGCGCGCTAGCTCAGGGTTGCGATAGACAAGTGCGCAGGCATCGTAGGGAGCAAAGAGCCACTTATGGGGATCGACGATAAATGAATCTGCGTGTTCGACTCCGTTAAAGAGTGGGCGCACAGATGGTGCGCACAGACCAGCAAGACCATATGCGCCATCAACGTGGAACCAAATCTGTCGTTTCTGAGCGCAATCAGCCAGCGTTGCTAAATCATCGACAATACCAAGGTTGGTTGTGCCAGCTGTTCCGACGATGGCAAAGACGCGGCTATCAGAGTTGGTATGTAGTTCATCAATTGCGGCAGCCACATGTGCGCCATCAAGTCTATTTTCAGAATTAGTTGCAACTTTAAGAACATCAACATCCATGACGTGCGCTGCCGATGTGATTGATGAATGTGATTCAGCGCTACATGCAATAACCCAGCGCTTTACATTCGGGTGCGCTTTGCGCGCTTGATCACGGGCGACAACCAGGGCAGAAAGATTTCCCATCGTGCCACCTTGTACAAAGACACCGCCGGCGCTCTTTGGAAGCCCTGCAATATCTATCAACCATTTCAGCGCTTGGTTTTCGGCGAAGACAGCTCCTGCGCCTTCTTGCCAAGAGCCGCCATAGAGCGATGATGCGCCAACAACTAAATCAAAGAGGTTGGCGTATTCACTTGGAGCGGACGGAATAAATGCCAAGTTACGGGGATGATCTGTTGAGATACAGGCCAGCGCTAACGTTTCAGTAAATACCTTAAGAGTCTGCTTCCCACCCAAACCTTGCGGGGTGATGGTGTTACCAAGTTCTGCATATAAATCTTGCTCGCTGCGCGGGCCATCAAGGGGTGGGTTAGATTTCAATCGCTCGAGGCTGTACTCCATGACAGCTTTGGCGAGTTCTTCCACCTCTTGAGTAAATTCATGCATGAGGTGATTCTGCCCTATTGGGCGAAAATCGCAGCGATAGTTCTAAGATAGGCGCATGTCTAAGAACGTCAAGCGCCAGCTACCGAACCCAATAAAGCTTGCGCAGTTGATGCGCTTTCGTGGACCATCTCTTCATCGTAAAAAGGCGCGTTTAACTCGTGCGGCAACCATCTGGGATCTGCGCGATATCGCTAAAAAGCGCACGCCACAAGGTCCATTTGATTACACCGATGGCGCTGCTGAATCTGAGGCCTCACTTGATCGCGCGCGTCAAGCATTTCGCGATATCGAACTCGTACCAAATATCTTGCGCGATGTTTCTAATGTAGATCTCTCTCGCAAAGTCTTTGGAGTTACCCATCAGATGCCGATGGGAATCGCTCCAACAGGATTTACCCGTTTGATGCAGACCGAAGGCGAAATCGCTGGTGCGCGCGCTGCCGAAAAGTTTGGAATTCCCTTCTCGCTTTCAACTCTTGGAACAACTTCTATTGAGGATGTTGTAAAGGCTGCCCCTAGCGGTGATAACTGGTTCCAGCTTTATATGTGGAAAGACCGCGAAGGTTCAATGGCGCTGGTTGAACGTGCACGACAGGCCGGAGTAAAGACTCTCCACCTGACTGTCGATGTTCCAGCTGCAGGCCACAGATTGCGCGATACCTATAACGGTCTAACTATTCCGCCAACTCTGACTGTAAAGACTCTGCTTAATGCCATTCCTCGACCAGCTTGGTGGATGAACTTCTTAACAACTCCTGCCATTGAATTTGCATCGATGTCTTCATGGAACGGAACCGTTGGCGAACTTCTGGATTACATGTTTGACCCAACAATGACATTTGAGGATCTGAAGTGGATTCGTAGTGAATGGGATGGCAATCTCATCGTTAAGGGTGTGCAGAACCTAGAAGATGCCAAGATGGCTGCCAAGTTAGGCGCTGATGCGGTGCTTCTTTCAAACCATGGTGGTCGTCAGCTCGATAAGGCACCGATTCCGCTGCACCTACTTGCAGATATCAAGAAAGAGTTTAAGAAAGATTTTGAACTACATATTGATACCGGAATCATGCATGGCGCAGATGTTCTAGCAGCTATCGCTCACGGAGCTAACTTCACCTACATCGGTCGCGCTTATCTATATGGCCTCATGGCTGGCGGACAAGATGGCGTAGAACGCGCACTGACGATTATGCAGGGGCAGATGATCCGAAATATGAAGTTGCTAGGTGTGCGTACTCTCGACGAACTACAGCCTCGGCACGTGCGCTTGCTGAATCGAAACTAATTCACTTAACGAACGACAGTGTTATACATTCTTGAAAGAGCGAATTCATGATGGCCACCGCGTTCAGCCTTGGTTAATTGTCCGTTCGCGACGTGAACGATTTCATCAAAGATACGGTCACCAACCTCTGCCAAAGTCTCGATGCCATCTGCGATAGTGCCAGCATCTAGATCAATCAGATCTGGAATAGATTCATACATAGGCGTATTTGTTGAAACTTTGATGGTCGGCATGATGGCAGATCCTGTTGGAGTGCCGCGGCCAGAGGTAAAGACGACGACGTTGATATGTCCTGCGCCAAAGCCGGCCAACTGTTCAATGTCATGGCCAGGCGTATCCATAAAGTAGAGACCCGCAACTTTAGGAATCTCACCAAATTCAAGGGTGCCAGTAAAGGGAGCATTACCAGCTTTCTTGGCTGCTCCTAATGACTTCTCCTCAAGAGTCGAAAGTCCTCCTTCAATATTTCCGCGTGAGGGCTGCGCTCCACGAATGTCGATACCTTCGTAGTTAATCGAATCTTCGTAACGTGCAACCATTTCAACAATTTTCTTACCAACAGCTGGATCGATGGCGCGAGCGGCAAGCAGGTGCTCTGCTCCG
Source organism: Bifidobacterium breve (assembly GCA_945889195.1). Lineage (GTDB taxonomy): Bacteria > Actinomycetota > Actinomycetes > Nanopelagicales > Nanopelagicaceae > Planktophila. The sequence continues at coordinate 52,839 of CAMDBB010000004.1, read as the reverse complement.
AGAATTTCAGTTGTTTCACCGAGTACAGATGATGCACCTAACTCAACGAGGCGATCGCTTGCAACGCCAAGCGCTGGGTTTGCTGTAATTCCAGAGAGCGCATCAGAGCCTCCGCATTCAAGGCCAAGAACGATGGCGCTCCAAGGCGCATCTACTCGCACTTCGGCGCTAGCTTCTTTCACATAACCATTGGCAATAGTGAGCGCTTGCTGCTGCAACTTCTCCATAGAGCCAATTTCAGGAAGTAAGAGATTGCTAAAGCGAGTTAAGCCCAGCGCCTGCGCGCCCTTAATGATCTGCTCTTCTTCGGGGTTACCAATTGATAGGAAGATTGTTGCGAAGATATTTGGGTTAGATGCATAGCCACTAAGAGTGAAGATGATGCGGGCTAAATCGTTATCTTTCTCGCCTGACCAGTCGTGGCTAATGGCAACAGCGCCATCTGAGTTATCTGCGATAGCCCGGGCTGTAGATGAAAGCGCTGAATGCAGCGGCAAGATAAGTACTTGATTACGTAGACCCCAGGCACCATTAGCGCGCTTATATGCTTTAAGTGGCGCTGACATTATGCGCTTCTCACAACTCTTGGGGCTCGAATTTCGCCGCTCTTACTCTTTTCAGCAACGGTCTCGGTTCCGGTAGCTACATCTGTTAGTAGTTGGACAATTCCTGAGAGAAGAGCGCTTTCGTCGATATCAAAATCACCACGGATAGCTTGGTGGAGAACGCCGGTACCTGCCACGTTGATGACTGGAATCAACGGAAATCCTGACGCGGGCTGGCTATCACTCGGGAAGCTGATGATGATGTGAACATTTTCCTGTGAGAGCTTGGAGAAAGTCTCGGCTGAACTTGATTCTGAGCGCGCGACAACAACTTCGCACCCCTCGTCTTTAAGAAGTTGCTCAAGGGTTGCAGCGCTATCTACTTCGCGGCCAAGATCAAGTCCGATGCGAAGCTTGGCAACGGCAGCTGGCGCTGATGGAAATGCCTCTGAAAGTTCTCGTGCTGCCTTTACTCCGGCAGCCACAGTTCCCTCAACGCCACCGCTTTCTTGAATGATGCGATATTGCGTCGACTTGTTGCGGCCGAGTAACTTGGCAGAAAGCTCTTGGCTCTGAATAGTCTCGCAACCTAAGCCAACCGCAAGTACCGAGCTGACATTGGGATGATCAGCAAGAGAGACAAAGAAGTTATCGATACCAGCAACGTCATCACCAATAATTGCGCAACCATGTTGGTGGGCAAAAGTAACCGCTCCTACCTCTGCTGCAATTCTGCGAGAAACATGGGTCGAACAAATGACCGTCGGGAGAATCAACTGATGGCTCCTGATGCCTATTCCACGATTTCCATGGTCAAATCCTGATATTGACAGAGTCATACTTGCTCCGCAGATAGTCGATCGCCCAAAATATTATGGACATGAACATGCTCTCCGATTGAGATCGGAGCAATGGCATGTCCCATGCGTTCACCATATTTGATGATTCCCTCATCCTTGGCTATCGCCTTGGTCGCGATCTTGTGGCCTCTTGGAATCAAGTTGAGGACCTTGATCTTGAGTTCATCTTGTTCGATGAAATCTCCGACCGAAAGATCAGCAAGGCAGACGGCGATATTGTCTCGCTCACCGAGAATGAGGACTTTTCGCGTTGGATTTGTCATTTAGATTGTCTGAGAGACCATCTCGCCAATACCTTCAATACCAGTCACAACCTTCTGACCGCGTTGTAGGTACTTAGTTGGCTTAAATCCCATTCCAACACCTTCTGGAGTTCCGGTGTTGATGATGTCGCCAGGAAATAGCTCCATAAATTGGCTTACATACCAAACGATGTGATCGATCCCGAAGATGAGGTCGCTGGTGCGTGAATCTTGGCGCTTCTCGCCATCAACGCTGCAATAGAGGCGAACATCGTCAGGGTTAAATTCATCGCTTGTGACAATGACTGGACCCATTGGATTAAAGGTTGGAAATGACTTTCCCTTTACCCATTGCCCAGCACGTTCAATCTGCCAGTGACGTTCGCTCACATCTTGGCTGATGCTGTAACCCAAGATATGAGAACGCGCCTCTGACTCAGATTTGAGATAGAGCGCACGCTTTCCGATAACGATGCTAAGTTCAACTTCATAATCTGTCGCAGTTGAGTTAGGTGGAACTGCGATCTCATCGTTTGGCCCAATGAGGCAATCTGGTGCTTTCATAAAAACTACCGGCTCAGGTGGTGGCGTCATCCCTGATTCGGCTGCGTGACGTGCATAGTTGAGGCCAATACAGATTAACTTCGTAGGGCGAGCAACTGGGCTGCCAATACGAAGACCTGCAATATCAAATGGAGCAAGGCTTGAAAGATCTGCGCTCTTGACCTTATCAAGGGCTCCGGCAACGAGCTCGTCGCGATTCCAGTCCTTAATCAGGTGATCTACATAGACTGCTTGAGTCTGGTTGACCATTACTGCCGGACGCTCTGAACCTATGTGACCGAATCTCGCTATTTTCATAACCTTAGATTAGCGCAATGCTCCTAAGATTCATATATGAAGATTGTGATTGTTCCCGATTCATTTAAGGGAAGCGCATCTTCGCAAGAGGTTGCACAATGGATTGAAAATGGAATTCTCTCTGCCATCCCAGATTGTGAAACAATCAAGATTGCTATTGGTGATGGTGGTGAAGGAACGTTAGATGCAGTCATCGGCGCTGGCTTCAACCCGATTGAAGTAAAGGTCACAGGGCCAACGAATAAAACAGTTCAATCAAAATTCGGTATTCGCGACTCCACTGCTCTTGTAGAACTGGCGCAAGCTTCGGGGCTATCTCAACTTACCAATAAGAAATTAGAACCACTTATTGCAACCTCGTACGGAACCGGCGAACTCATTAAGGCTGCGCTCGATCATGGCGCAAAAAAGATAATTCTCGCCGTTGGTGGCTCGGCATGTACCGATGCTGGCGCAGGTGCGCTACAGGCACTTGGCGCCAAGTTACTCGATGGCCAAGGGCGCCAAATTGCACTCGGTGGAGCTGCGTTGCAAGAGTGCCAAGAGATAGATCTTTCGCTATTTGATCCGCGTATTTCTGAAGTGGAATTCATTCTTGCTAGCGATGTCACTAATCCCCTACTTGGCGCTCACGGCGCAGCTCATATCTACTCTCCACAAAAGGGCGCAACTGCTCAAGACGTTCAGATGCTTGAGCGCGCGCTTACTCAGTTCTCGCAGATTGCCGGAAGTGCGCATATCAACACACCAGGTGCGGGCGCTGCAGGTGGTTTTGGTTATATGGCGTTGACATTTCTCAACGCTCAGGCCAGAAGCGGTATCGAGATGGTTCTTGATCTTGTGCACTTTGAGAAGCACCTTGCTGGCGCTGACTTAGTAATTACAGGTGAAGGTAAATTTGATTCGCAGAGTCTGAGCGGCAAGGCGCCTATTGGTATTTTGGAGATCGCATCAAAGCAATTAGTTCCGGTTGCGCTGATTTGTGGGCAAGCCACGTTGAACAGTTCAGATGAAATAGTTGAGAAATTTCAATCAATCTCAGCGCTACATTCATTTGAGTCAGATATCGATAAATGTATAACCCAACCTGGTCCAATTATCGAGAAAATTGCAGCAAGCATTGCCAAGGCAGTTACTTCTTAAATATCCTTTTCCTCTACATCTTTAAGGGAGCAAAACGTGTCAGAGAATAAAGTGAGCTATGCCGGTCAAGTTGTCGTCATCACCGGTGCAGCTCGTGGCATCGGAGCCGCTACTGCACGTTTGGTCGCAGAGCGCGGCGGAAAAGTCTTCGCACTGGATATTGCACGTGATGGTCTGACCGCGCTTCAAAAAGAGCTATCGCTTCCTGATAACCAAGTGGCCACCATTGATCTTGGTAGCCAAACATCGGTAAAAGAAAATATTGATGCCATCTTCAAACTCACTGGCCGTATTGATGCGTTGATCAACACAGCAGGCGTCGTAGGTCCAACCAATGTCAAGGTTGAAGATGTGAAATGGGAAGATTTCGAATCCACTGTCCGCATCAACCTCTTTGGAACTGTCTGGCTTACACAAGCCGTTGTTCCTTACATGAAGAAAGCTAAGTACGGGCGCATCGCGCATGTGGCATCGATTGCTGGCAAAGAAGGAAACCCAGGCATGACCCCATATAACGTTTCTAAGTCAGGAATGATTGGCTTTGTAAAGGGCGTTGCCAAAGAGATTGCACCAGATGGAATCACTATCAACTCACTCGCTCCTGCTGTGATCCGCACGCCGATGAATGCTGATACCAGCGATGAAACATTGAAGTACATGATTTCGCGTATCCCGATGGGTCGCGTTGGTGAAGCAGAAGAAGTTGCAGAGATTTTGGCCTTTATGGGATCGAGCGCTTGCTCATTTACAACAGGCTTCACCTTTGATGCATCAGGTGGACGAGCTACTTACTAGCTACTCTTCGTCAATCATCTCCGCATAAATCTGCGAGCGATAGCTGACGCCGAGATCTTTGAAGATCTTCTTCAAATCTGATTTAACGGTATTGACGCTAATGCCCTGTGCATCTGCAATCTCTTGATTATTGAGCCCCTTAATAACTAAATTGACTGTCTCTCGGTGGCGATCATTGAGGGCTTCGATTTTGCGCTTCATGGAAGTCGCTGGCGGCTCGAGCGTGACTACCTTATTTCCACGAGTCTTATCGAGGTAAGTTTCAAAGAGGCGACCTAGGGTTCGCAGTAACTCTAAATCTCTGCTCTTTCCAGGAGCTGCCACCCCAAAGGCGAGAGAGAGGCAGTAACTTGAATCTTGGTTCCAATGTATTGGTTGGCAGAAAATCTCTTCGATACCAAGTTTTTCTCTAAAGAGCACGCTCTGTGGGTACTTCTCAAGCCATGCCTCTTTGGTGGGCAGGTAAACATCGTTGCCTGAGTTGAGGCAATCAATCGTTGGAAACTGAGTTGTGGTGCGTAGCCAGCTCAGGCCGACTAAAGATTCTTGGTCTAACCCAGAGCTGCCGAGAATAAAGAGATCACCTGTTGCAGTCTTTTCAGTCAGTGCAACGTAAACGGCGTTATCTTCAGCGAGAACGTTCTTGTGGAGATTGTAAAGAATCTCCTGCAAATCAGATGGGCTGCCCAGTAGATAGTCCGCAAAGTCTTCAACTCTCTTCACAGCCTTATCATCCTCTGTACTTGATGAACATTTCTAAATACTTGAAGGTTGATTCCTTAATAGTTGATGTGAGAAATCCACAGTAGCCCCGACGGGATTCGAACCCGCGTAGCTGGCTTGAGAAGCCAGAGTCCTAGGCCGCTAGACGACGGGGCCCTAGATGTTCAATTTCACAAGACCTTCGGCCTTTGAAATCTTGTTCAATTTAAAACATACTGCTTGTAATGCGCTGGGGTACCAGGACTCGAACCTAGACTTACTGAACCAGAATCAGCAGGGCTGCCAATTACCCCATACCCCAATAACTTTTAGCGCTTGGCGGCGCAAGACAGAAGTTTACCTTAAGAAAATAGGGAAAATTACAGCGACAAAGCCAGTGAAATACGTGCAAGGCAGGCCTGCTTACCAAGCAACTCCATTGATTCAAAGAGCGGTGGCGAGATTGTGCTTCCGGTCGTTGCGATGCGCAGAGCGGTAAATGCAATACGTGGCTTGAGCCCCATCTCTTCAATGAGCGATGTGCGCAGGGCAGCTTCAATAGATACATGGTTCCAGGTAGAAAGTTGCTCCAACTCAGATTGAGCACGCTTCAAAATTGATTTAGCGCTCTCATCGTTTACCTTAGAAACTGCATCGCTATCGATGGCAAACTCTTTCACAAAGAGGAACTTGAGAAGCTGTGGAGCTTCATCTAACTTCACGATGCGCTCTTGGATCAGCGGAAGTGCCTGCTTTACAAGCGCGATTTCGGCATCGGTGCCCTCGATGATTGCAGCTTTTTTGAGAAATGGAATTGTCCACTTGGCAAAGTCTTCAACGCTCAGAGCGCGAATCTTGTCGCCGTTAATTGCCTCTAACTTCTTCATATCAAAACGAGCTGGTGATGAGTGCACCTTTTCAACGGTAAAGAGTTCGGTGAGCTCTTTCATCGAGATGTTTTCCACATCATCGCCAGGTGACCAACCGAGAAGCGCTAGATAATTACAGATTGCTTCAGGTAAATAACCCTGTTCGCGATACCAGGCGATCGAAACTTCGCCATTGCGCTTAGAAAGCTTGGCATTATCTTGGCCCATCACAAATGGCAGGTGGGCAAATACTGGGTAATCTGCAAGAGCTACGCCCATCGCCTGATAGACGCGGATTTGTCGCGGTGTAGATGAAAGTAGATCTTCACCGCGTAGGACGTGGGTAACGCCCATCAAAATATCATCGACTGCAACAGCCAAGGTGTAGAGCGGTGAGCCATCAGCGCGTACCAAGACAAAGTCAGGAACAAACTTGTGATCAAAGGTCACTTCGCCACGAATTTCATCGACAAATGATGTTGTGCCTTCAGGCATGCGCATACGGACTACCCCTTCGCGTCCTTGCGCTTTAAAGGCAGCGATTTGATCTGCAGTCAGTTCACGGCAATGGCCGTTATAGCCAGGTGCAACGTTGGCTTTGCGCTGTTCTTCGCGCACTGCTTCTAGTTCATCCGGTGAGCAGTAGCAGTAGTAAGCATCTTTTTGATCGAGGAACTTCTGCGCCCACTGCGCATAGATATCTAAACGCTGTGATTGCAGGTAAGGACCATTAGGTCCACCAACTTCTGGGCCTTCATCCCACTGCAGACCGAGCCACTTCAAGGTATCGATAGCTGCCTGAATGTATTCATCAGTAACGCGGGTGGTATCGGTATCTTCAATACGGAAGAGAAATGTGCCACCTGTATGGCGGGCGTAAGCCCAATCAAAGAGTGCAGTGCGGATATTGCCAACGTGTAGATCGCCCGTTGGTGATGGTGCAAAACGAACCTTTACCTTTTTCGCGCTCATACTCGTGCACTCACCTTATTAGTTAGTTGGCCAAGACCTTCGATGGAGATTGCAACAGTTGATTTCTCAGGCATTGGGCCAATTCCTGCCGGTGTTCCAGTGATGATGACATCTCCTGGAAGCAACGTCATTACCTGGGTAACAAAGTGCACGATATCAGCGACTTTAAAGATCATGTCGGAAAGCTTGGCATCTTGCTTAATTTCACCATTCAGAGTCGTGGTGATGCGTTGATTACCTGGAACAAACTCGGTCTCAATCCAAGGACCAATGGGGCAGAAAGTATCGAAAGACTTGGCGCGCATCCACTGACCATCTCTCTTCTGAATTTCGCGGCAGGTGACGTCATTTGCCATGGTGTAACCGAAGATCACATCGTTAACGCGCTCTTTTGGAACCTCTTTACAGACGCGACCGATAACAATCGCAAGCTCTGCTTCATAATCAATTGTTGGAGCAATCGATGGCCAGACAATTGTGTCACCTGGGCCAATCACTGAAGTATTTGGCTTTAAAAAGATGATGGGTTCATCGGGTACTACCCCACCCATTTCAGCGGCGTGATCGGCGTAGTTCTTACCAACAGCGACAATCTTGGAGCGAGGTATCACTGGCGCTAGAAGGCGAACCTTGGTCAGTTCGACCTTAGCGGCGGTCTTTTGAATGCCGTGATAAATCGGGTCCCCTGAGATGATTGAGATCTGATTATCTTCTTCCAGAATTCCATAAAGCGGGTCGCTGCCTAGTCCTGCATCAGGTTGTGGAGAAAATCGTACGACGCGCATTGGCCAATCTTATCTTTTGTGAGGCGATATTCCTAAATCGCGGTTTCTTCGCCGTTGGAATCAATATAGAAAACTGTTGCACTAGGTGCGAAGCCCTTAATCGCCTTGCTATTTGCAGGCTGTGCGCCACATGCAACAACACTTTCAATTCCAGTGATTCCTGATGCAAGCGCCACAGTCAGCACCGCTTCAAAGGCGTCAAGGTTGAGCGATGGCGAAGCGATATTGATAGCGACATATGTGCGCCCGGTGTTATCGCGCAACGCAGCAGCCTGTGTTGCACCGCTACGAGCAAGAGTTGCGGTGGCAAGGGTGGCGAGCTTGTTATCTTCTGGATTATTCATGCTCATCAACCTCCTTTTCTGCGCGCTCAATAATAACTGAACTGATACGACGTCTACGTCCGATTGGGCGCTCTGAAGTTACCGACCAACCCTGTAAATCAATGGTTGAACCGGCAATTGGTACGCGGCCAAGTTTTTCTGCCATATATCCGCCGATAGTGTCGACATCTTCAAACTCTTCGCGATCAATTTCTATATCAAGCGCATCAGCTAAATCTTCGACGTGCATCGTGGCTTTAGCGCGAGCCTTCTTATCGCTAATCCAGGTAAATGCCTCTACCCCATCATCGTATTCATCGGCAATCTCGCCAACAATTTCTTCGATGATATCTTCGATAGTAATGATTCCAGCAGTTCCACCATATTCATCGACAACGATTGCTAAGTGAATCTGATCGCGCTGCATCTCTTTCAGTAGCTCTGCCGCCTCTTTATTTTCAGGGACAAAGACTGCTGGGCGGATATGTTGCTCGACTTTTTCGGTGGTTTCAGCTTCATGGTGGTCGAGAGCGCGCCTTGCTAAATCCTTTACATAGGCAATACCAATGATGTTATCGATACCGGTACCAACTACAGGAATTCGGGAATAGCCAGAACGTAGCGCCAGCGATAGCCCTTGACGCAAGGTCTTATCGCTTTCAATCCAGACCATATCGGTACGTGGCACCATCAATTCGCGGACCAAGGTATCGCCGAGTTCAAATACGTTGTGAATCATCTCGTGTTCATCGGATTCAACGAGCCCGCGGTTGTGGGCATGATCCATCAAGTCACGTAGCTCGTTCTCATTGGTAAATAGACCTGCGGCAAAGCCTTTAAATGCCAAGGTAAGTTTCTTGCGAATATTGATCACTTCTGTGACCACTCCTTCACTATCTTCTCTTGTAGGGCGAACATAACTTTTTCCTCGTCAGGATCGGCATGGTCATAGCCGAGGATATGTAAGAGGCCATGGGTGGCCAATATATAGATTTCATGTTCAGTGCTATGACCTGCGTCTAAAGCTTGCTTCGCCGCAACTGCTGGTGCAATCACAATATCTCCAAGCGTCACGATATCTCCTCTTTTTTCAGGCAAATCCATCGGAAATGAAAGCACATCGGTTGTGCCAGGTTCATCCATCCACTTGATATGAAGTTCTTCCATCTCTTGTGGATCTACAAAGGTCAGAGAAATTTCGCACTCAGAATTGAGCTCCATGTAGTCAATGCCAAAGTTAAGGAGAGTATGCATCTGGGTTTCAGGCACCAAAGCGCCAGAGCGATTTACTAGTTCAACGGTCATATGGGATTAGTTGTTACGAATTGGGCGCGGGACTGATTTAGTCGCCTCAAATGTGTCGTATGCCTTAACGATGTCACCAATCAAGCGATGGCGAACAACATCTTCGGTGGTCAGATCCATAAATGAGATATCAGCAACGCCACCCAAAATATCGCGGATGATGGCAAGCCCAGAACGTTGTCCATTTGGAAGATCTGTCTGCGTGACATCTCCTGTAATTACCATCTTGGAGCCAAAACCTAGGCGAGTCAGGAACATCTTCATCTGTTCAGGTGTGGTGTTCTGCGCTTCATCCAATATAATAAATGCATCGTTGAGTGTGCGACCACGCATAAATGCCAGCGGAGCTACTTCAATAACGCCGGTCTGCATCAAGCGTGGAATTGCTTCGACATCAATCATGTCGTGAAGCGCATCAAATAACGGGCGTAGATATGGATCAATCTTCTCGCCCAGTGTGCCTGGTAAGAATCCCAACTTTTCGCCCGCTTCAACGGCAGGACGAGACAAGATAATGCGATTTACCTTCTTCGCCTGCAGTGCAGCCACAGCCTTAGCCATCGCAAGATAAGTCTTTCCAGTTCCAGCAGGTCCAATTCCAAAGGTAATTGTGTTCTCTTCAATGGCATCGACATAGAGCTTCTGATTTGCTGTCTTCGGTCTAATGGTGCGACCGCGATTAGAGACGATATTGAGCGAGAGAACTTCGGCAGGGCTCTGTGTTGGCTCTGCCTCTAACATCGCAATCGAACGTTTAACGGCATCAACTGTCAGCACTTGTCCTGAGCGAATCACAACCATCATCTCGTTGATGAGCTTCTCCATCGCGATGCAATCGATATGCGGTCCGCGCAGAGTAATTTCATTGCCACGTACTGTGACATTCACTGATGGGAAGGCCGCCTCGATTGCCAACATATTTGCATCTTGCGCTCCGACGAGTGCGACCATCGGAATGACTGGTGGGACCGTAATTAAAAGGCGTTCCATATGGATGAAAATCTATCGGTATTGGTGTGAAATCACCACACGGAAAGGGCGGTGTTGACCGCAGCAAGCGCTGCCAAGCCAGCATGTGCCGAGCGAAGTACCGGACGACCCATCAGAGCCACCTTGGCGCCACTAGCTGCAAAGAGGTCGACTTCTTCATCTGTCAGCCCACCTTCAGGGCCGATGATGACGAGAACTTTTTGAGCACCTGGGTGAACTAGTTCTGAGACTTTCTGTGTCGCTGATTCGTGAAAGACAATCGCAAGATCAGCTTTTGCGATTTCATCAACAACGATACTTGTTGAAGCTACTCCAATGACCTGTGGAATACGAAAGCGTCGTGACTGCTTACTTGCTTCGCGTGCTGTGACTTGTAGCTTTTCAATCTTGTCATCAGATTTTCCAATACTACGCGCAGCCTTCCACATCACGATCTGATCTACGCCGCCTTCAGTGCAGAGCTCAATAGTCTCTTTGATGCGATCGCCTTTGGGAATTGCCTGAATTACGGTGAAGCTAATGGCAAGAGGTTCTTCAAAACCACTTTCTAAAACCTTTACCTGCGCAGACTTTTTGCCGGCTGTAACAACTTGCACCCGTGACCAGCGTCCTGCTCCATCAGAGAGGTTGAAGATTTCACCAGTTCCGATACGTAATACTCGGACTGCGTGGGCAGCATCTTCATTATCGAATTCATAAACCTGGCCTACTTCAGTGGGCAGGTTATCTACAAAGAAGAGGCTGAGCATTAGCGTCCGAAGGCATCTCTAAATTTGGAGAATAGACCTTCGCGATGCCCCTTAATCTTCACATCGCCATCGCGCTCACCGCGTGATTGCGCAAATTCCTTTAAAAGCTTCTCTTGCTCGCGGCTTAACTTCTGGGGCGTTGCTACATCAACGTGCACAATCAAATCACCACGGTGGGTGCTGCGCAGGCGCGTCATTCCTTTACCTTTAACCGAGAGCATGGCGCCACTCTGCGTGCCAGCCTTAATATCAACCTTTACTGGTCCATCAAGAGTTTCCACGTTGACAGTTGTGCCGAGTGAGGCGGCTGCGATCGAGACTTCAATGGCCACATGTAAGTTATCGCCATCGCGAAGTAAGAACTCATGTTCACTCTCCACAATTTCAACATAGAGATCTCCGGCGGGACCGCCACCTGCGCCTACTTCTCCGCGGCCAGCTAACTGAATTCGATTTCCGGTTTCAACGCCCGCTGGAACTTTGACGTTTATGGTCTGTCGCGCACGTACGCGTCCATCGCCAGCACATTCGCGACATGGATCTGTAATGACGCTGCCATAACCAGAACAGTTATTGCACGGTCTAGAAGTCATTACTTGGCCCAAGAATGATTTCTGGACAAACTGTGTTTCACCGCGCCCCTTACATACAGGACACATAGATGGAGCCGAGTTATTTGCTGTTCCTTGTCCTTCACACTTGGTACAGACAACTGCTGATTCGAGAGTGATATCGCGCTCTGTTCCAAAGCACGCTTCATTGAGATCAACCTCAATACGAATAAGTGCATCTTGTCCTTGTCGCATACGTGGACGTGGTCCGCGATTTCCACCGCCACCAAAGAAGGCATCCATGATGTCGCTAAAACCACCGCCACCGAATCCCCCACCAAAACCCTGACCACCCATGTCATATTGCTGACGCTTCTGTGGGTCACTCAAAACATCGTAGGCAGCAGTTACCTCTTTAAATTTATTCTGAACTTCAGGATCTGGATTTACATCGGGGTGAAGTTCGCGCGCAATCTTGCGATAAGCCTTCTTAATCTCATCTTGAGATGCACCACGATCAAGACCTAATAGACCGTAATAATCAGCCATTACTTAGCGCCCTCTGTAATGAAGCGGCCAACATAACGAGCAACTGTTGAAACGGCCGCAATCGAGCTGGCGTAATCCATACGGGTAGGTCCCAAAATTCCAAGGGATGCATCGGAGCCATATCCCACCGTGACAAGGGAAGTTGTCTGCAAGCTGCTATCTGCTTGTTCGCTGCCAATAGTGACATGCACTGTGGAATGAGAATCACCGAGAAGGCGGAGTAATACAACTTGTTCTTCTAACGCTTCCAGAATCGGCGAGAGCGTTGCACCTAAATCTTCCCCAGAGCGAGCCAGGTTGGCAGTTCCTGAAATCGCCATCATTTCGCGCCCATGTGAATCGCCAATATTGGGGTATTTCACAACTGCAACCTGCTTGGTGATATCGGCAAGTAACTTGGCGCTGCGCTTAACGACATCATCGAGATCAATGGCGCCCTCTAAGAACGTTTCAATAGCGCGACGTTCGGCAGTCGATAGCGGCTTTACAGTTGCCAACTTATCCACGAAGAGGCGATAGCCACGATCTGTGGGAATGCGGCCAGCGCTTGTGTGAGGTTGAGTAATCAAACCTTCGTCTTCAAGAACAGCCATCTCGTTACGAATAGTTGCAGGGCTGATACCAAGTGCGCGCTTATCGGCAATCGCCTTCGAACCAACAGGTTCTTGGGTTTCGACATATTCATCGACGATTGCTCGCAGAATCTCGAGGCGGCGATCAGTTGTCATAGTTTGGCAATCTTATCGCTTGCCAATTACCGAAGCATTTCGTGCGTGATGCGGTCGGCGATGAGCCGCCCTGTCGCAGTCAGCGCCAAAGAGTCTTCTCGTTCAATCACATGGCCACTCTTGATGTACTCCATGCTCCGTTCGTACTGCGCCACGGTCAAAGCTGCCTTCTTTACGCCCTGGGGCATACGAATTGCCAGCATGATGTATTCAGATTTCTTCTCTTCTTCGCCAAGTACTTCAGAGTCTTTGATCGGTGAGCTACCTGCAAAGACCTTCTCTTTATAGGCGTTTGGATGCTTCACATTCCAGAAACGCTTCAGATTGATATGTGAATGCGCTCCCGGGCCTAGGCCCCACCAATTATTTGATTTCCAATATGCAATGTTGTGGCGACATTCATGCCCTGGCTTTGACCAGTTAGAGAGTTCATACCACTTCAAACCTTTCTGCAGACATTGCTGATCTACAAGTAGATACATATCTGCCATCAGATCATCATCAGGCATCGTGTATTCACCACGCTTAATTTGCGCAGCCAGCTTTGTGCCGTCTTCAACGATAAGTGCATAGGCGCTGATGTGATCGATATTGAGCGAGAGCGCCTCTTTTACAGTTGCAGCCCAATCACTTAACGACTCACCAGGTGCTCCATAGATGAGGTCAACGCTTACTGATCCAAAACCTGCAGCCCGAGCCATATCGACAGCTTTTCTCACATTCTCAGGGTTGTGAGTGCGATCCAGTACCTTCAATACTTCAGAGTTAGCCGATTGCATTCCGAATGAGATGCGATTAAATCCAACAGCAATCAACTCATTGAGTTTCTCCTGCGTTACAGAATCTGGGTTTGCCTCAAGAGTTATCTCGCAGCCTTCAGTAACCCCATTGCGAGCCTTAATCGCTGCAATAACTCTGCCTAGATCCTTCGGCGGCAGAAGAGATGGAGTTCCTCCCCCAAAGAAGATTGTCGGAACTACATCTGTGGGCGTTGTATCAAGTTCGCGCAAAACTGCATCGATGTAATCGCCGGAAACTATCTCGAGGGTTGCACCATCTTGAAGCTCAGCGGGTGTGTAGGTATTGAAGTCGCAGTAGCCGCAACGTCTTACACAGTAAGGAATATGGACGTAATACGAGAGCATGGCAATCCTTAAGATTCGAGCTTGCGCGCTGCTTTAATCTTCTCGATATCAGCATCGGTAGCAAGGGCGGCAACGAAGGCTTCTTGTGGAACTTCTACACGTCCCACCATCTTCATGCGCTTCTTACCTTCCTTCTGCTTCTCAAGAAGTTTGCGCTTACGTGAAATATCTCCGCCGTAGCACTTAGCAAGAACATCTTTACGGATCGCACGGATTGATTCGCGGGCGATGATGCGAGAGCCGATAGCAGCCTGAATAGGAACTTCAAATTGCTGGCGCGGAATGAGTTCGCGCAGCTTGCCGGTCATCATCACGCCATATGAATAAGCCTTATCACGGTGAACAATTGCGCTAAAGGCATCTACCGCTTCGCCCTGCAACAAGATATCGACCTTGACCAAGTTACCTTCTTCATCGCCCATCTCTTCATAATCGAGAGATGCATAACCACGGGTGCGGCTCTTGAGCTGATCAAAGAAGTCAAAGACGATTTCAGCAAGAGGCAGGGTGTAGCGAATTTCGACGCGATCTTCAGAGATGTAATCCATGCCCAGCATTACTCCACGGCGATCTTGGCAGAGCTCCATGATGGTTCCGATAAATTCTGCAGGGGCCAAAATAGTTGATTTAACGATTGGCTCCTTCACATTGTTGATCTTGCCATCGGGAAACTCCGATGGGTTGGTAACGATGTGTTCTTTGCCATCTTCCATCGTGACGCGATAGACCACGTTAGGAGCTGTTGAAATCAAGTTAAGTTTTGCTTCGCGTTCTAAGCGTTCGCGCACAATTTCCATGTGAAGTAGCCCAAGAAAGCCGCAACGGAAGCCAAAGCCAAGGGCTGCAGAGCTTTCTGGTTCATAGACAAGAGCTGCATCATTGAGCTGCAGCTTTTCTAGCGCATCGCGCAAGACAGGAAAATCAGCGCCATCGAGTGGGAAGAGACCAGAGAAGACCATTGGCTTAGGATCTTTATATCCGCCCAATGGGTTCTTTGTTGGACGTGCAAAGTTGGTAATGGTGTCACCGACGCGAGATTGGCGTACATCCTTAACACCAGTAATTAAATAACCTACCTCACCAACGCCTAAGCCCTTTGATGGCAGCGGTTCTGGCGAGATAACGCCAACTTCGAGGGCTTCATGCTTTACGCCAGTTGAGAACATTTGGATTTGTTCGCGTGGATTAATGCGACCATCGACAACGCGGACGTAGGTAACAACGCCGCGATAGGCATCGTAGACAGAGTCAAAGATAAGTGCGCGTGCTGGTGCATCAGGATCACCGACAGGTGCTGGAATCTGATCAATAATTTGATCAAGCAGATCTGCTACGCCATCTCCAGTTTTACCGGAGACGCGTAAGACATCTTCGACTTTGCAACCAATGAGCCCAGCGAGTTCTGCCGCAAACTTTTCAGGTTGTGCATTAGGAAGATCGATTTTGTTGAGCACCGGAATAATGGTGAGGTTGTTCTCCATCGCTAGATAAAGATTGGCCAGAGTTTGGGCTTCGATTCCCTGAGCGCAGTCCACAAGCAAGACAGCGCCTTCACAAGCGGCAAGAGATCGAGAAACTTCGTAGGTAAAGTCAACGTGTCCGGGTGTATCAATCATATTGAGGACATATTCCTGCCCATCAAGACCGCTACGCCATGGCAGACGTACTGCCTGAGATTTAATGGTGATACCGCGTTCGCGTTCAATATCCATACGGTCGAGATATTGGGCGCGCATATTGCGAGCTTCGACTACTTCAGTAATTTGGAGCATGCGATCAGCAAGTGTTGATTTGCCGTGATCGATATGCGCGATGATGCAGAAATTGCGAATCTGGGCTGGATTAGTTGATGCCGGTTGCGGAGCCTTGGCAATCGAGATTGCAGGCACTTAAGCGACCTCTACCTTCGAATTATCTTTAGAAGCGAAGGTTAAATTAACGAACGCCGGCTTTAGCAGCAGCCTTAGCCATTGAAGACTTCTTATTTGCAGCAGCGTTCTTGTGAATAACGCCCTTTGAGACTGCAACATCGAGAGCCTTTGATGCCGCGCGGAGTTCAGCGGTAGTTACAGCAGCGTCACCCTTAGCAACTGCTTCGCGGAACTTGCGAACAGCAGTCTTGATAGAAGATGAGACAGACTTATTGCGAAGGTATGCCTTCTCGTTTGTCTTAATACGCTTAATCTGCGACTTGATATTTGCCACGTGTATTGCTCCGATTTATCTGTTTTAGCCAAACCTTGTGATTTGTGCAGGAGCGTAGGTTATCAGCGTGGGCCTATGACCCCAAAATCGAGATTTATCGGGCAGAACGGGCTGAGGTGATGGTCCGAACGGCTTTTTCCAGCGCATAAATCGGGTCAGATGAGGCGCCCTTCACATCGGCATCGGCCTTGGCGATAGCTTCGACAGCCGTTGCGATTCCACGCGGAGTCCACGATTGCAACTGTCTGCGCGCTTTATCGATCTGCCAGGGAGCCATACCTAATTGGCCAGCGAGTTCAAATGATTTCGTTCCGCGATTTGTTCCAGAAACTTTCGCCATCGAACGTAGTGATGAGGCAATTGCAGAGGTAACCATTACTGGATCGGTACCTGTTTCAAGTGCGCTGCGCAAAGTAACTAGCGCAATGGGCAAATTACCTTCAATAGTTGCATCGGCAACATCAAAACCTGTTGTCTCGATTCGTCCTTGATGGAACTTATCAACGATTTGTTCATCGATTGGTCCGGCAGGTGCATCAAGTGAAATCTGAGAAACTGCCTGTTGCAATTCACGTAGGTCGCTACCAAGTGCACCAACTAAAGCCTTCACTGCGCCAGGTGTTGCCTTGCGACCAGAATCCAGGAATAAATCTTTTACAAAGCTCTCTTTATCTGCTTCTTTCTTGATTGCATCACAGGCGATGATTTCGGGCTTTGCCTTTTTGATTGCATCAAGGAGCGCTTTACCTTTGACTCCACCTTTATGGGCAAAGACAACTGTCATAGTGGGATCAGGAGAATCTAAATACCGTGTTACTTCATCCTTGGAATCTTCAGGTAGATCTTGCAAGTCTTTGATAATCAGAGTGCGGCGTTCTGAAAAGAGCGAAGGCGCCAGTGCATCTGCGATATCGCCGGGTAGCGCATCGCTGGCGGCGATAGTGGTGATTTCAGAGTTTTCCTCTTTACATTGCGCAACCAACTTGGCCAGGGCGCGATCGGCAAGAGCGCCTTCAGAGCCGAGCAGGAGATAGAACGAATTCATATATCTCCTCTTCGGTTGCGTATAAGTACTGCTAGATATTACTTCAGTACCAAGAAAATAACCGAGTCCACCGTTTGGCACGTTGCACGGTGATGCGATGTTCTGTGGCGTGAACCGCCACCGCCCCATCTCTATCGGTACGCAGAACTCTAGCCCCTGTGCGCTCGAGGGCGGTGAGAACCTCAGGTGCGGGATGGCCAAAGGTATTTTCAGCACCGACGCTGATAATTGCTAGCTGCGGTGAGAGCTCAGTCAGCAGTTGAAAATCTTGATAGCGAGATCCGTGATGTGAGACTTTATAGATATCAACTTCACCGATTTTTCCGACTAGCCGCTCTTGCGCCAAGGGTTCTAAATCTCCAGCTGCAAAGAGAGTGAAATCTTTACTGCGAATCGTCGTTGCAATACTCGAGTTATTTGGGCTATATCCATCGCCATCGGGCCAATGCACTGTGATGTGATACTCACCGATCTGCGCTGTTGTACCTGCATACATATTTCCATACCAAGTTTGACCGATGGTGCGCCGCTTCTCGGCGCCCGCTAGACCTCCAACATGATCTGCATGCGAATGCGTGAGAATTAATAGTGGAATCTCTTTGATTCCTAGTTGATGTAAGCAGCGATCAATGAGTTCAGGATCAGGACCGACATCAATCACAATGGCGCGCTTATTATGCAGATTGAGTACCAGTGCATCACCTTGGCCAATATCGCAGTTAGCAATCTGCCAATCACCTGCCGGAAAACGTTGTAGCCAGGTGAAGGCCAGAATCAGTACTAAGAGAGCGGCGGCAGCTTTGCGCCTGCCCCACACCAAGAGAGCGATAAGAATGAGAGCTGTAATAAAGCCATAGAGCCCTGTGCGCAGAGTGAAAACTGGAAAGCGCGCTGTCCACTCAGCAATTGCGGTAACCCAGAACGCAAAGGGCTTTATCAGCGCCACCAGGAGCTGCGCACCCAAAGGAGTAATCGGTGCGATCAGCGCTGCAATAAATCCCACAATCGTTATCGGTGTTACAGCAGGTGCTGCCAAAACATTGGCTAGAACGCTCATGGGGCTGATGTATCCACTTAAAGCGATGATTAAGGGCGAGCAGAAAACCATTGCAGCAATCGGCGCTGCCAGAATTATTGGCTTAATACGAGGAGCAAAGAGCAATAGCCCAGCAGTTGCTAATACTGAGAGCGCAAAACCTGGATCGCGCGCCTGAAAGGGATCCAGCAGAACAACAGCTGCGATGGCAAAACCAAGTGCGGGTAGCGAATCTCGACCACGGCGCGATGCATGGGCTGCCAATAAGACAGCGGCCATCGCAGCAGCGCGCAGAACTGAAGGCGATGGACGTACAAGTGCGATAAATGCTGCCAGAGCTACGGCAGTTGCAAGTAATCGATAGTTGGTGCGACGGAAGATGAACTGCATCCCCCATAGAACAAAGGCCGAAACAATGGCGAAGTTAGCGCCACTGACTGCAACCAGGTGAGTCAATCCCGATCGCCGCATCTCATTCTTAAACTCTTCGCTCTGCTTTGAGGTATCGCCAATCACCATTCCAGGAATTAGTGCACCAGCATCTCCGCCACCGGAAGCAACTCGTAGCCCCTGTCGAATATGTGCCAGCAAGCGAGCCCACTGTGATGCTTCATTAATTACGGTAACTTTCTTACCAACGATAAGCAGAGCTGCTACACGGCGCTCTTTACTCTTTACTACCTTAGCCTGCACCACAATCTTCTGGCCAGGTAGCAGCCCCTTCACAGAGTTCGTTGCTGCAATTACTCGCACCGGAATTCGCATCTGGTGCCTTTGATCTACAAGGAGCGCTTGACCAAGAAAAGAGAAACTTGTGGGTGCAAAGTTATCGCCAAAGACCTTTGGCTTTACCTTTACTGGATCAGTAGAAAGTTGCAGAGTTACTTCAGTAGTACTCCCCTGATAGCTCTGTATTTTGCTATTGCCCAACGCCGCCAAACGAAGTGACATCACACCCGATCCAATAAGCAGAGCGATCAACAGAACAGCTGAGCTCTTCTTATTGCGAAGCAAGATAAAGAGAAGGAGCGCAACCGCGGTAACTGCCCACGGTGCGCTCCAGCTCTGTACAAGTGCGCCGACCCAGACCGCGCCCCCAAGTGCGAGAGCGCGGCTATCGATTACACGCGCAGCTTCTCTTTGAATTTGGCGAATGTGCTTGATCCAATTCCGGGAACTTTCATGAGATCTTCAATCGCAGCAAATGGTCCGTTGATCTTGCGATAGGCGACGATCCGATTTGCAAGAACCGGGCCAATACCATCGAGAGATTCAAATTCTTTCACGCTCGCTCGATTAATCATGATGGGACCGTTCTTGCGAACTGTTTTCTTACTTCCGCTAGAAGAAGTAAACGACTGAGATGTGGGATAGATATAAATCTGCTCGCCGTCTTTAAGGATGCGTGCTTGATTTACATCAGAAGCATCGGCGCCCTTCT
Organism: Bifidobacterium breve; assembly: GCA_945889195.1. GTDB lineage: Bacteria > Actinomycetota > Actinomycetes > Nanopelagicales > Nanopelagicaceae > Planktophila. Next base: position 32,998 of record CAMDBB010000004.1, on the reverse strand, counting down.
TCAGCCCTCCCGCTGCCTTAATTGCTTCAAAGACGCGTGCATTCAAGGGAAGCGAATACACACCGGGATTTACTACCGCTCCCGCAACATCAATCATCACCATCTGTTCGACAACGCTCTCAATTTCGAGAGGAATAGGCGCGGCCACAACTTCTTGTGAAGAACCGCGTGCGACAAAGAGCGCTGATATCAAGAGTACGAGCGCGGCGACGATTGCTAACCCGCGCTTCTGCAGCGATGAGTAGTGGAGTTGGCTCCACCACGTATTTACTTGAGTGAGATATTTACCTGCGATATTTGAATTTTCCATCCGCCGATGGTGCAGTAATGGCCCAGAGCGGAGTCAGCACGCAATGAGTGAATGTGGATAAGTTAGAGAACGATATTGACAAGCTTTGGCGGACGCGCGATTACCTTCTTAGGCGCAGCCCCTGCCAATTCAGCGACAATCGAAGGCAGAGCTAGCGCTGCTGCTTCAAAATCTGCCTCTGAGATATTCGGTGAAACGTTCATGCGATCTTTGATCTTGCCGTTAATTTGAATAACCGCTTCAACTTCATCATCAATCAGAAGAGCTGGATCAACGCTTGGCCAACCAGCCAAGGCAATCGCAGGCTTATGCCCTAAGCGCTCCCACATCTCTTCTGCAGTAAATGGTGCAACAAGTGAAAGCATGATGGCAATCGCCTCAGTTGCTTCGCGGACTGCTGGATCTGCTGCTCCACAACCACTGTCAATCGCCTTACGAGTTGCATTGACAAGTTCCATGACGCGAGCAACTGCCACGTTGAAGCGGAATGATTCAACGGCAAAGCCGGCATCATGAAGCGCCTTATGAGTTGCCTTGCGCAGTGAAATCTCGCCCTTACTGAAATCTGCGTTAGGCGCAGATGTCACATCACCCGATAGGCGCCACGCACGGCTTAAGAATTTAACTGAACCAGATGGAGAAACATCAGACCAATCAACATCATCTTCCGGTGGACCGGAGAAGACCATTGATAGGCGAATCGCATCGACGCCATGGTTTTCAAGTTCATCGGAAAGGCGCACGAGGTTGCCGCGAGATTTAGACATGGCAGAGCCATCCATGACAACCATGCCCTGATTAAGTAGACGGGTAAATGGTTCAGTGAAGTCGAGCATCTTCATGTCATATAAAACTTTGGTAAAGAAGCGTGAATAGAGCAAGTGCAAGATTGCGTGGGTTACGCCGCCGACATATTGATCAACCGGAAGCCAGGTATCAATCTCCGCACGATTAAATGGTTCGGTCGCGTTCGTTGATGATGGATAACGTAGGTAGTACCAAGATGAATCCACGAAGGTATCCATCGTGTCGGTATCGCGCATGGCAGGACCCGCGCACTTCGGACACTTGGTATTGACCCATTCAGTTGCGGCGGCAAGCGGTGACTGTCCCTTTGGCTTCAGGTCTAAGCCCTTTGCATCAGGCAGAAGTAGCGGAAGTTCAGAATCAGGAACAGCTACTTCACCGCACTTATCGCAGTGAACAATAGGAATAGGTGTGCCCCAATAACGCTGACGAGAGACAAGCCAATCGCGCAGACGATAGTTACGTGCCGACTTTCCAAGGCCATCTGCTTCTAGCTGCTTATTGATTGCAGCAATTGCATCGTTCTTGGTTAGGCCATTAAGCGCACCTGAATTAACAAGTTTTCCATCGCCTGTAGTGGCGATTCCTGTTTCATTAGGATCTTCTTCGCCAGTTTCAACAACGACGCGAACAGGTAGCTTCATAGCGCGAGCAAAATCAAGGTCGCGCTGATCATGAGCTGGAACAGCCATGATGGCGCCAGTTCCGTAATCGGCAAGTACATAATCAGATGCCCAAATAGGTAACTTCTCGCCATTGACTGGGTTAATGGCAAAGCGCTTTAAATCAACGCCTGACTTAGGGCGATCTGTGGCAAGGCGATCAATATCGGATGCAGCCTTAATCTTTTCGAGATAAGAAGTAAATTCAGCTTCAACAGGAGTTCCTGCTGCAAGTTCGGCAGCGAGAGCAGAATCTGCTGCAACCACCATAAATGTTGCGCCATACAAAGTATCTGGTCGAGTTGTGTAGATCGTTACTGGTTCAGTACGACCTTCGATGACAAAGTTAACGTTGGCTCCTTGTGAGCGACCAATCCAGTTGCGCTGCATCAGCAAGACTTTTTCTGGCCACTTACCTTCAAGTTCTTCCATGTCATCAAGAAGTCGATCTGCGTAATCGGTAATCTTGAAATACCACTGATTGAGCTTCTTCTTAGTGACAGCAGAATCACAACGTTCGCAAAGACCCGCCACTACTTGTTCGTTTGCCAATACTGTCTGACACCCTGGGCACCAGTTAACTGCAGAGTCTTTGCGATAGGCCAAGCCGCGGTCATGAAGTTTGGTAAAGAGCCACTGGTTCCACTTGTAATACTCAGGGTCGCAGGTGTTAAAGACGCGATCCCAATCGAAGGAACATGCGTAGCGACGCATCGAAGATTTCTGCGTTGCAATATTTTCGTAGGTCCAAATACGTGGATCTTCATTGCGCTTAATCGCAGCATTTTCAGCAGGTAAACCAAAGGCATCCCAACCAATTGGGTGCATGACGTTAAATCCTTTTTGAATCCAATAGCGAGCGATGACATCGCCTAACGCATATGCCTCGGCATGGCCCATATGAAGATCACCCGATGGATACGGAAACATATCGAGTACATACTTCTTGGGGCGCGGATCGTTGGCGCGACCTGATTTAAATGGCTCTAGCTTGTCCCAGATGGGAAGCCACTTCTCTTGAACGTAGGCGAAGTCATACGCCTGGTGTTCAGATGAAGTTTCCATTAGTCCATTCTATCTACAGAGCGCTGATTAAAACTTTTGTGGAGATAAGGGGAATCGAACCCCTAACCTCTTCCATGCCATGGAAGCGCGCTACCAATTGCGCCATATCCCCTCGAACAAAAAGGTACTTTACCGCACTGAATCAGGTATCACTGCCCCAGATTCTTCGCCATATACAGGCTCTGGAATCGAACCGGCATTATGTTCAACCAGCAACCAGCCCTTTGGTGAATGATCAAGAATCGACCATTGTGCATTTGAAAGCCCACCAATGCGAGACCAAAACGGAATTGGTAGCTCTAGATATGAGCCGATGATTGTGCGCGCTGTTCCGCCATGCGTTGCCACTACGATGCGTTGATTATCTTTTCCGACAAGTGCATCTGTAATTGCTGCTACTGCACGTGCTCCAACTTCGCTGCGACGTTCGCCAATTCCACCAGCAGGGTTATCGCCACCGAGCGACCATTGACGTAAATTATCTAGATCTACCTTACGGATTTCATCTCCTGTCAGGCCTTCCCAATTTCCGCAATTAGTTTCGCGTAAACGCTCATCAGTAAGTACTTCAAGCCCAGTTAACTTCACTAATTCGTGCGCTGTCTTCTGTGCGCGGTCGAGATCACTGGCAATCAACATTGTTGGATTTATGGCAGCGATAAGAGGAGCTGCATGTGCTGCTTGAAATTTACCAACTTCGTTAAGCGGAATATCGGTATGGCCCTGGAACTTATTTGCCACATTCCAATCGGTCTGGCCATGGCGCCATAAGATAATTTGATTAGCCACGCGTTGCAGCCTCTTCAGCAACGATATCGAGTTCAATCTTTGGGCAGTCATTCCAGAGTCGATCTAACATGTAATAACGACGTAGCTCGCTCGATTGGATATGAACAACTAAATCTGAGTAATCCAGAAGAACCCACTCATCTGTGCCTTCACGGCGCAGCGGCTTATCTCCGGCTAAGCGAAGTTGTTCTTCCACATTGTCAGCTATCGAGTCAATCATCTTCGCGTTGGTCGCAGTAATAATGAGGAAGACTTCACTGAGTACGGTCTGATCCGATAGATCAAGGGCGACTAGTTCGGTACCGAATTTTTCAGCGGCAGCGCGGGCTGCAATCTGAGTTCTTTCAACGCATGGTTGGCTAGCTGGCATAGAGGTTATTCTCCTTGATAAAGGCTGCAACTGCCGCCGGTACTGCACTTGATTTACCTTCACGAATCTCAGTAGCTGACACCTTGAGAGCGTCAATCTGCAGGTTTGCCTGACCTGGAAAATCTGGACGATCAATAACCAGAAATTCAACCATCTGTTTCAACTCATCAGCGCGATGCCATTGATCAATCTTTTCGTAGGCATCGGTGCCGACAATCAGAACTATTTGTGCACCAGGATATGTCTGCGCTACAGCTTCTACTGTATCGATAGTGTAGCTAGGTCCTTCACGCAGAATTTCAATGGGATTTACTTCAACGCGCTTCTTGATCTCATCAGGAAGTGAGTTCACTGCCAGTTGGCACATCTGTCTGCGTTGCGCACCTGTTGCCTGTGGCGCCCCATCGCGCAGACGTGGATTGCCGGCAGGAAGGACCAAGAGAGTATCGACGAGATTTTGAGAGATTAGAGTAGTAATCACATGAAGATGGCCATCATGGATGGGATCAAAGGTCCCGCCGTATAGACCAACTTTCACTATTGCGCGGCTCTACTTTTGCTTACTTGTCTAAACGAAGTGTGATGTAGAGAAGAAAGGCAAAGACTCCAAAGGCGATTAATCCAAATGCTTCAGGAGAGATAGGAAGTTCACGAACTACTTCAGATGCCTTATTAATCATGGCGTTAGATTACTACTTTCCCGCTAGAAGTTCTAAAAAGCGTGCTTCATCGATGACTGTGACGCCCAACTCTTGCGCCTTACCCAGCTTTGAACCCGGGTCGCTGCCAACTAAAACATAATCTGTTTTCTTGGAGACAGATGAGGATGGCTTGCCACCATGCGCTGTGATTGTCTCCGCGATTGAATCGCGGGTAAATCCGTTAAGTCCCCCAGTAACAACAAAGGTAAGCCCAGCAAGAGTCTGTGGCAGATCTGCAGACTTTACATTGACCATGGCAACGCCAGCTTTGGTCCACGAAGAAATAATGTTGCGATGCCAATCAATCTCAAACCATTCAACGATTGACTGTGCAATTACTTCGCCAACGCCATCGATATCAGCAAGTTCTGCAACCGATGCTGCAGAGATTGCCTGCATACTTCCAAAATGCGTAGCTAACGCTTGTGCCGCAGTTGGTCCCACATGGCGAATCGAAAGCGCCACGATGGTGCGCCATAAAGGTCTGGTCTTGGCCTCATCCAAGGCGGCAAGTAACTTTTCGAGGTTCTTACCTTTGCTGCCATCTTTCTTGGTGAAGAACTCTGACTTCATGAGCTGGTCTTCTGTTAATGAAAAGATATCTGCTTCATCGGTAATGATCTTGTCTTGCAAGAGCGCAACGGCTGCTTCGTAACCGAGAACATCGATATCAAGGGCAGCGCGAGAACCAATGTAGTAAATACGTTCACGTAACTGCGCAGGGCAACTGCGGGTATTTGGGCAGCGAATATCAACATCGCCTTCTGTGATTGCCCGTAAATCACTGCCACATTCTGGACATTGCGTTGGCATCACAAATGCCTTCTCTTTTCCGGTGCGGCGATCAAGGACTGGACCGAGTACTTCAGGAATAACATCGCCAGCTTTACGAATGATGACGGTGTCGCCAATCAGAACGCCCTTGCGCTCAATCTCTTCTTGGTTATGCAGCGTCGCATTGGTAACAGTTGACCCAGCAACTTTGACTGGCTCCATAAAGGCAAAGGGGGTCACACGTCCGGTGCGACCAACGCTGACTTTGATATCAAGTAACTTGGTGGTGACTTCTTCAGGTGGGTACTTATAGGCAATCGCCCATTTAGGTGCGCGTGAAGTAAAACCTAACTTCTTCTGCTCAGCGATCTGATCCACCTTGATTACTACGCCATCGATTTCATGTTCAACATCGTGGCGATGCAGGTTGTAATTTTCAATGTAGGCCAGCACTTCTTTACGGCTACGGCAGACCTTAAAGCGCGCAGATGTTGGCAAGCCCAAAGCCTTTAACTGCGCATACGCATCTGATTGCGAACTAAGCGAAATTCCTTCACTGGCACCGATTCCGTGAACGACAACATCAAGCGGGCGGGATGCAGTAACGCGCGGATCTTTCTGACGAAGCGAACCAGCGGCGCAATTTCGAGGATTGGCAAAGAGTGGCTTGCCGGCTTCTTCTAACTCTTCATTGAGTTGGTTAAAGGCGGCAACTGGCAAGAAGACTTCGCCGCGAACTTCGATAAGTGTTGGGATCTTTTTGCCTGTGAGATTGTGTGGCAGACCCTTAATAGTTTTCACATTGAGCGTGACATCTTCACCCGTGACACCATTGCCACGTGTAAGTGCACGCACCAGCTGACCATCTTGATAGAGCAGGTTAATTGCTAGGCCATCAACTTTGAGTTCGCAGAGGTATTCGGGCTGTGGGCTCTCTTTCTCAACGCGATCAAACCAGGCGGCAAGTTCATCGCCATCAAAGACGTTATCAAGGCTCATCATCTTCTCGATGTGGTCGTGCTGCTCAAAAGTTGTTGCAAATCCCCCACCAACGCCAAGAGATGGTGAATCTGGTTCTAGTAGCTCGGGATGTTTCGCCTCTAGCGCCTGCAGCTCTTTAAGGAGAGCATCAAATTGCGCATCGGTAATGGAGGGCGCATCTAAAACGTAATATTTAAATTGATGGTCCCGAATCTCTTGCGTGAGTTCGATGATGCGGTGGCGCGCTTTATTTGTATCTGTAGCGCTCATGCAGTCTCGCAGATTGTTGCCGAACCAACTACGCGATCGCCTTCGTAAATCACCATCGCTTGTCCCGTTGCTAAACCAAGGAGCGGCTTATTAAGTTCAGCTACGAGTTGCCCGTTATCCATGTAATAAGTGCAATCGAGTGCGGCGCCATGTGCGCGCACCTGTACAAATCCACGAGTAGGAACTGCAAGAACTTCTGGGCCGCAGAAGATTGGCTTTTCACCGCGCATCAATGTCACAGCTAAATCTTCTCGTGGACCTACGACAACAGTGTTGGAGACGGGCTCAATCTTGAGAACAAAGCGCGGTGAACCATCGGCGGTCGGCACAGTCAGACCTAAACCTTTACGTTGTCCGATTGTGTAGGTGTAGGCGCCTTTATGTTCGCCGATCTTGGTGCCATCTTGATCAACGATGGGGCCGACTTCACTCCCTAAGCGCTCACGTAACCAACCGGCGTTATCGCCAGAGGGAACGAAACAAATATCGTGGCTATCAGGTTTCTGCGCGACAGCTAACCCGCGGGCTTCAGCTTCTTTTCGAATATCGACTTTTTCAGTATCACCCAGTGGAAAAATGGCACCGTTTATCTGGTCGCGGTTGAGAACTGCAAGGACATATGACTGATCTTTGAGTGGATCTACTGCGCGATGCAGGGTGCGTCCTTCATTTGTTTCACGGGTACGCGCGTAGTGGCCAGTGACAACGCCATCAAAGCCCATCGCCTTTGCGCGATCTAAGACCGCTGCAAACTTAATCTTTTCATTACAACGCAGGCAGGGATTAGGGGTACGCCCTGCTGCATATTCACTCATAAAGTTTTCAACAACGCCTTCATGAAATTCATCTGCCATATCCCAGATATAGAAAGGAATACCGATGACATCTGCGGCGCGACGAGCATCATGTGAATCTTCGATGGTGCAACATCCGCGTGCACCGCTGCGGTACTTCTGTGGGTTGGAAGACAGAGCCAAGTGCACGCCAATAACTTCATGTCCTGCTTCAACTGCGCGCGCTGCCGCAACTGCCGAGTCAACGCCACCGCTCATGGCGGCGATGATCTTCATGAGCGACCCACAGCATGTGCGGCAAGGCCGCGCTCAATAACACGTGGCAGCACTGAGAGCGTGTAATCAACATCGGCCTGCGTTGATGTCGATCCAAATGAGAAGCGAAGAGATGATTGCGCAACAACATCGCTCAGCCCCATCGCCATCAATACGTGGCTAGGGCGATGAACTCCCGCGGTGCAGGCAGCTCCTGTTGAACAAGAGACTTTCTCAGAATCCATCAACAATAGAAGCGAATCACTCTGTGTGCCAGGAAAGGTGATATTTGAAATTCCTGGAAGTCGCGGTGATGTTCTTCCATTAATGACAGCATCAGGGCGAGACTTCATTACGCCTGCTTCAAATGCATCACGTAATTGTGCGACTTTTTTAGAATCATAAAGATGAGCCTCAACGGCTGCAGCAAAGGCGACGATAGATGGAGCATTGAGCGTTCCACTGCGGATATCGCGCTCTTGTCCCCCGCCATGGAGCAGCGGTGGAATTTCAACTGCGCGTCGCAAAATGAGCGCACCAATTCCAAGGGGACCACCGACTTTATGTGCACTGATGGTCATCGCAAAGAGGCCAAGTGCTTTATAGGAAAGTGGGACCTTAGAGAAACTCTGCACCGCATCACAGTGAACTGGAATATCGCCAGCAATCTTCACAATTTCACCGACCGGTTGAATAACCCCAGTCTCGTTATTGCTATGCATGACAGAGATCAGTGCAATCTCTGTTCCGCGCTCTGCCACAAGTTTTTGCAGAAAATCTAAATCAGTAACGCCTGCGCTGCTGACAGGAAGTTCAATAAGTTCAGCGCCTTCGTGCTCGACCAGCCAGTGCGCCGGATCAAGAACTGCGTGATGCTCAATACTGGATACAACAACGACCTTCTTGCCTGAGTGCCAGTACAAACCTTTGATTGCAGCGTTATTTGCTTCAGTACCAGAGCCTGTGAAAATTACTTCACTCGGCAAGCAGTCAATCGCCTTTGCCAACTTCTCGCGCGCATCTTCGACATCTTTACGAGTAGAACGACCTTCAGTATGAAGTGAAGATGGATTTCCAAGTTTGCGCAGAGATGCGTTCATCGCCTCGATGGCAACATCGAACATCGGCGTGGTTGCCGCATGGTCGAGATAGACGCTCATAGGAGCAGTCTAGTTCGTGCTTCGGTATTAGCCTTTTTTGGCTGCAACTGCAGCGGTCGCCTGCGGCAGCACGTTAAAGAGGTCGCCGATCACGCCGAAATCTGCAATATCAAAGAGCGGCGCTTCTGGATCTTTATTGACCACGACGATTGTCTTTGAAGTCTGCATACCTGCGCGGTGTTGGATTGCGCCAGAGATTCCGCAGGCAACATAGAGCTGTGGGCTGACGGTCTTACCGGTCTGTCCCACTTGATGTGAATGTGGATACCAACCTGCATCCGTTGCAGCTCGTGATGCGCCAACTGCTGCGCCAAGTAGGTCTGCAAATGCTTCGACTGCGCTGAAGTTTCCATCAGTACCACGGCCACCTGAAACAACGATGTTTGCCTCTGTTAACTCTGGACGTCCACCCTTTACTGGTGGCTGTGATGAAGCAATCGTTGCCTTCTTAGCAATATCGCTAATTGCAGCTGTTGCATTTTCAATCGCTGGGCTGGCAGCGCTCACATCTGCATCGATGCTATTTGGGCGCACCGTAATGATGGGTGTGCCTTGTGAAACCTGCGAATGAACAGTGGTTGAGCCACCAAAGACAAGTTGCGTTGCAGTTGCATCAGCTGCAACATCAACTGCATCAGTAATGATTCCTGATTCGGTGAGCACTGCAACACGCGCTGCTACCTCTTTGCCGAAGGCGTGGGAAGCAATCAGAAGAGCTGCTGGCGACTTATCTTTCACAACGCCAGCTAAAGCATCAGCTACTGCTGCTACTCCGTGAGATGCAAAGTCGTTTGATTCAATGACAATCACGTTGCTAATTGGACCTTGGTTAACAGTTGCAGCTAGGGCTGCACCTTTACCGGCAGGTGCAAGAACAACTGCTGATACTGAACCGATACGAGCTGCTGCAGTAGCTAACTCTGCAGTTGTCTTAGTTGCGTGATCGCCTGAGAAATCAGCAAGGATTAATACTGTGCTCATATCAACTTCTTCTCTGCTAGGAATGTGGCTAACGCTTCGCCGCCGCTACCTTCATCGTTGACCTTAAGGCCAGCTTCTCTTGGTGGACGTGGGGTTGCATCTTTAACTTGTGACCAAGCACTTTGGGCTGCAACGCCGACTGCTGCTAAATCTTTCTGCTCAATAGTCTTCTTCTTCGCTGCCATGATTCCCTTAAAGGATGGGTAGCGCGGTTCATTAATCTTTTCGACAACGCTGACAACAACTGGAAACGCTGCCGAAATTTCATCGACGCCAGCTTCAGTCACGCGAGTAATTGAAACCTTGCCGGCAGGATCGACCACAACTTTTGAAGCGAAGGTGAGCTGCGCCCAACCAAGGCGAGCGCTGAGCATCGCTGGAACAACGCTCATACGAGCATCTGTTGATTCAGTTCCGCAGATAACAATGTCATATCCGCCATCGCTAATTACTTTGGCGAGAACTGCAGATGTGGCGAGCGCATCTGATCCTGCGAGCGCTGCATCAGAAACCAAGATGGCGCCATTTGCACCCATAGAGAGCGCTTTGCGAACTGCTTCGGTTGCGCGCTCCGGTCCCATCGAAATCACTGTGACTGTATGTGGGCCACCTTCTTCATTACCGCCGTGCGCTTCTGCAATACGCAGAGCTTCTTCAACGGCATATTCATCGAGGTCATTGAGAACGGCATCAACGTTTTCGCGATCGAGAACGCCACCGACCATCTTCTTCTCAGCCCATGAATCAGGAACTTGCTTTACGCAGACAGCAATCTTCATGGCCCTTATGTTACTGACGGGTAGGTGCTTTCACAACGCGAAACTCTCAACTAATACTTCACCTTCTATTCAGTGACACTTCACCTTGCCTTGCCTACCCGGTTGTGGGCTCCACCCAATCTACGGGTATGAGAATCGCAGTTGTCACCGAGGCCTTCCTGCCTCAGGTAAATGGAGTAACCAACTCTGTCCTGCGCCTGCTCGAATTCTGTAAAGCGCAGGGGCATGATGTCTTGATCATTGCGCCCGAAAGCGAAGGCGCTCCTTCGGAATACCTTGGCTACAAAATCAAACATGTCCCAAGTATTTCGATGAAGAAACTCATCCCAATGGCAGTTCCTAAGAAATATCTAGAACCACTCTTAGAAGGATTTGCACCTGATGTTATCCATTTAGCATCGCCGATCTTTCTCGGACATTACGTTGCGCGTATCGCTCGCAAAGCAGGGATACCAACTGTCTCCGTCTATCAGACCGATATCGCCGGTTTCGCTCGCCACTACGGGCTAACAATCGCGCATAACACTCTGAAGAAATGGGTCTCTCGTATTCATCAAGCCTCAGACATTACCTTGGCGCCATCTAAATGGGCTTGCCGAGATTTAGAACAAAGTGGCGTGAAGAACGTTCGTCTCTGGAAGCGCGGAGTCGATCTCGTCAATTTCACCCCTGCAAGGCGAGATGAATCTCTCCGCTCAAATATTGCTGGAAGCAAAGAGAAGCTGATTGTTGGATATGTGGGACGCATCGCCAATGAAAAACGAATCGATGACTTAAAGATTCTTGATCAGCAAAAAGATATTCAACTAGTCATTGTCGGTGATGGACCTGCAGCTCCTAGAATCAAGAGGGAACTTCCCGGCGCACGTTTTGTCGGCTACCAATCTGGAACTGAACTGGCGCGGTACGTCGCATCTTTCGACATCTTCGTTCATACCGGAAAACATGAGACTTTCTGCCAAGGAATTCAAGAGGCGCTCGCAAGTGGGGTTCCTGTAATTGGGCCTGATACTGGCGGTCCCGTTGATCTCATTGAGCATGGCATCACTGGGCTGCTGATTGACACCGCTGATGCACATCAACTTTTAGAAGCTGTTGCAACTCTGCGCAACCACAGCTCCTTCGATTTAATGCAGCTAGCTGCACGTAAATCGGTAGAACATCGCACCTGGGATTACATCAATTCTCAGCTGATATCTCATTACCAAGATGCAATTGACCAACTTTCCAAAGAGCGAGGGCTGGTGGCATGAAGATTATCCATGTAGCCAACTTCTACGGGCCTAAATCTGGTGGAATCAAAACTACGCTGCACAACTTAGGTCTTGGCTATCGCAGCGAAGGCCATGAATTTATCTATCTCATCCCTGGCAAGAAGTTTGCTCGTGAATCCAATGAATATGGTGGTTGCATCACTCTCCCATCGTGGGTGATTCCATTTAGCGGTGGATATCGAGTTATTCGTTCAACGAGACAGGTGAAGTCAATCCTGCAAGCGCTCAAGCCCGATCGTTTGGAAGTTTCAGATCGCTTCACCCTTTCGTGTCTCGGTCGATGGGCATCACATCGCAAGATTCCAGCGATTGTCTTTAGCCATGAAACCCTGAAAGGCTTGGTAAAGAGCTATCTAGGATTTTCACTCAACAAGTTTGTGAGATGGCATAACACCAAATTAGCCTCCAAATTTGATTACGTTGTCACCACCACCGACTTTGCCTCATCCGAGTTCAATGAGATTGGCGCTAGCAATCTAGTGCAGATACCACTGGGTGTAGATCTAACCAATTTCTCACCTGATCGATATAACGAAGAGCTACGCACCAAGATGCTCAAGGGTGGCGAAGTTCTACTCGTTCACTGTGGACGACTATCGCCAGAGAAGAAACCAGAACGTTCTCTGCAAGCCTTGCGCGAACTGCTAAATCGCGGAGTTAATGCGCGCCTTGTCTTTATTGGAAGCGGGCCACTTCATAAGAAACTTTATGACTCATCAAGAGACATCCCAGTCACCTTTTGGGGATATGTAGCTAACAAAAATCTTTTGGCGCAGATGATTGCATCTGCCGATATTTCAATTGCGCCCGGCCCCATTGAAACTTTCTGCTTGGCAGCGCTTGAATCGCTAGCTAGCGGCACTCCCGTTGTTGCTTCAAATACCAGCGCCGTTGGGGAATTCCTAAATACTAAAGATGGAAATTGCGTGGGGCTGACGGCCGATAACAACGGCGCAGCCTTTGCTGATTCCATTGAAAAGCTACTCTCGCTCTCAAACCAAGATCTTCAGATGCGGCAACGTTGTCGCACTCAAGCTGAGAACTTTCCTTGGTCAAAGACAATTTTCGAACTCAATTCGCTCCATCAACCTCTGCCAATTAAGGCGGCTTAAGGTGGAAAATCCGCTTACCTTCGCAATCATTGGCGATAGCGCGGCTTCAGGAGTTGGTGATTCAAATAGTGCAAAGCAGTATTTCGGGTGGGGCTACCACCTCGCTCAAGCTTTCGCTGAACCACTCGTCTATATAAATGTTGCACGGCCCGGAGCTCAATCCCACGAGGTTCGCCATGATCAGCTGCCCAAGATTCTTATCCATGAGCCAGAACTTGTGGCAGTCATTGTCGGAGGAAATGATTTGCTCAGAAATGGCTTCTCACCTGAAGTCTTTGAGAATAATCTCAACCAGACCATCAAAGAGATAGTTCTTACCGGGGCCACCGTGATGCTACTTGAGCTACATGATCCAACGAAGATTGTTCCGATGCCCCGCCTCATTGCTCGGGTTTGCCGCAGGCGCGTTGATGCCGTAAATCAAGCCACGAGAAAGATTGCATATCGATATGGAGCCATCCTTCTTGAAACGCGCTCCATGCCTGATATCTACGACCGAAATAAATGGCATGTTGATCGTATGCATCCGAGTCGATTGGGCCATCAATTTATCGCAGATAACTTTGGGCATCTTCTGCGTAAACGTGGATATAACGTTGGCGCGATGAAGTACGCACATCACAATAATCGCAGTCGACGTGATTCGATCAAATGGATGCTGAAAAATGGAACTCCGTGGTTCCTCAAGCGAAGTTTCGACCTATTGCCAGCGCTTATTTTGCTCAGTATTGCCGAACTCGTTTATATGATGAGCCAGTGCTTCCAGCAGACCCGCGCATCCTCGGCGCCACTCTCACCGAGGGTGGATGCAATTTTGCTCTCTGGACCCAAGCCGCAACCGCCGTTGAGCTCTGCCTCTTCAATGAAGTCAATGGCAAGTTAGTCGAAACCCGCTTCGCCCTTTCACATCGCAATGGACCTATCTGGCATGGCTACCTCGCAGGTGTGCGCGCCGGACAGCGATACGGCTATCGCGTCTACGGAACTTGGGCGCCTGAATATGGATCGCGCTTTAACGCAGCCAAATTATTAATCGATCCTTACGCCCACAAGTTAGCTGGCTCCGTTTCCTATGTCCCTGAGATTTACGGACATCTTGCTATCGATGGAACTGGCGCGGGCGATAACACCATTCGCGATAACCGCGATAGCGCCGACTTCGTTCCATTCTCTGTGGTCACCGATTACCGCGCTCGCGAAATTCATCGCCCTATCTACTCGTGGACGCAAGAAGTGATCTATGAAGCACATGTCCAGGGACTTACCGCAAAAAATATGCAGATACCTGCCGAAGAGCGCGGTACCTATAAAGCGCTCGGACATCCCAGCACCATCGAGCACTTGAAGCACTTGGGTGTGACCGCACTTGAACTTCTTCCGATTCACTCCTATGCAACTGAACCAGCCATCTGGGATCGCGGAAGAAAGAACCATTGGGGCTATAACGCCATTGCCTTTTCGGCGCCGCATTCAGAATATGCGGCAACCGATGATCCTGTGACAGAGTTGCAATGGGCTATTGATCGTTTACACGAGAACGGTATTGAAGTTTTTCTTGATGTTGTCTATAACCACACTGCAGAAGGTGGAGTTGGCGGACCAACTTTTTCTTATAAAGGAATCGATAACAACTCGTGGTATCGCCACGATGGACAAGGCAACTACATCGATGTCACTGGCTGTGGAAATACGATTCGCGCATCGAGCCCGCACGGTGTGCGCCATATAGTCGATTCTCTACGCTGGTGGGTTGAGGTAATCGGCGTAGATGGGTTCCGCTTCGACCTAACAACTGCGCTCTACTCAACTCATTCAGCCTTTGATTCGGCGTTGATGTCTGCCATTGAAGCTGATTCAACCTTACGTAACTTTAAAATGATTGCCGAGCCTTGGGATATATCTCGCTATTCACTCGGTGATTTTCCACATCCTTGGCGCGAATGGAATGACCGCTACCGCGACTCTGTACGCCAATTCTGGTTAGGCGATTTAGCGCGTGGCTATGGCGAAGGGGTTTCAGATATTGCCGACGGCATTAGCGGCTCCTCCGATGTCTTCTTCTATCGCGGCCCAACTTCATCTATCAACTTTGTTACCGCACACGATGGATTTACCTTGACCGACTTGGTGATGTATTCGCAAAAACGAAATGAAGCTAACCTGGAAAATAATCGCGATGGTTCAACTGAAAATCGTTCTTGGAATATGGGCATCGAAGGGCCTACTGATGACCCGCAAATAAATGCGCTCCGCCATTCACTAAAGAAATCCATCATGGCCACTCTGCTCTTATCTGCGGGAGTTCCGATGCTCACGATGGGTGATGAGCTCTGCCGCACTCAAGCAGGTTCCAATAATGGTTACTCCATGCCGCGCGATATGACAGTAGATATTGCAGATAGCCCAGAAACATTTATGGGCGGTTGGGCAAATCCATGGGAACTTTCAGATCTGCAGAAAGATATGCGTGACTGCGTTGCTGAACTAACGCGTATTCGTAAAACCTATCTCGCCGATGTTGCTGCAGAGTTTTTCACTGGTCGCCTTGATTTAGGTACGCAACGAAAAGATATTGCCTGGTTTAGTTTGGGTGGACACGAAATGAATGAAGCGCATTGGACAGATGGTGAGAAGCGAAGCCTGACTGTGCAGATTGAAGCAGGGCCTGATCGAGGTCTCTTGTTGCTACTTAACTCTGCAACGGAAGAGACTACATTTACCTTGCCTGATGAAAAGTGGGGAACAAGTTTCCGTCGTATCTTTGATGCATCATCTCCTGTAGATACACACCAACCAATCATTGAATTACCTGCTGCAAAGGTAAGAGTTGCGCCACACTGCGCTCAAGTCTGGCTAGTTACTCGTTCGTAACCCCATATATTTACTACGTGCTCGCCATACTCGCTCCCGGTCAAGGTTCACAAACACCGGGCATGCTCACAGCATGGCTTGAAGATGCAGAGCTCAAAAATCTTTTAACTTCCTACTCCAGCGCTATCAACCTAGATCTAGAACGCTTAGGAACCGTAGCCGACGCAGATGAAATCAAAGATACCGCTAACGCACAGCCCTTGATTGTTGCAGCCAGTCTTCTCAGTGCTCACGCGCTTGGTTCTGATGTCAATGCATCTTTCGTTGCTGGCCACTCTGTCGGCGAAATCGCTGCAGCAGCACTGGCCGGAACAATCACCCAACTTGATGCCATGAAATTGGTGCACTTGCGTGGACAAGAGATGGCAAGGGCCGCAGCTCTTTCGCCTGCTGGAATGGCGGCCGTTCTCGGAGGCGAGAGATCAGTTGTTCTCGCTGCAATTAAGGAATTAGGACTAGTTGCCGCAAATGACAATGGCGCGGGGCAGATAGTTGCAGCGGGAAATCTAGATGCGCTCTCGCAGTTAGCCCCCGATGGTGCGCGAGTTCGCGCACTTGCAGTTGCCGGTGCTTTTCACACACCCTTTATGGAACCTGCCGTTGCTCCTCTTCGCGCTATGGCTGCAGAAATCAAAACAAGCGCTGCAAAGGTTGCAGTGATTTCAAATAGAGATGGCGCAGTTGTGCGCGATGGACGCGAAGTCCTCGATCGCATCATTAACCAGATTGCCAACCCAGTTCGTTGGGATCTCTGTATGGAAACTCTGCGCGCGCAAGGTGTCACAGGCGTTATAGAACTCGCACCAGGTGGGACACTTGCTGGGCTCATTAAGCGCGCCGCCCCTGAAATCGAACAGCTCGCTCTCAAGTCACCTGCAGATATTGCAGCAGCTCGTGAATTTGCAGCACGCCATGGAAAGGCATAAATGACAAAGGTAATTTCAACAAAGACAGGAACCGAAAGCCAGATCCTTGCCGTCGGTTCTTATCGTCCCAAGAGAGTTGTGCCTAACTCCGAAATTGTCGATCGCATCGATTCCAGCGATGAATGGATTCAACAGCGCACTGGAATTGAAACTCGACGCTTTGCCGGCAGTGATGAAACTGTTCTCGATATGGCAACGTGGGCGGCAGAAGCAGCCCTTAAGAACGCCAAACTTTCGATTAGCGATATCGACACCATCATCGTTGCCACAATTACCTTTCCCTTTCAGGCACCTTCTGCGGCAACTGCAATCCTGCAACGGTTAGGCCATCCCAAGGCTGCCGCCTTCGATGTCAATGCTGCCTGTGCTGGCTTTTCATACGGTGTTGCGATGGCGCATGACTTCATTAAATCGGGCACCTCAAAGCATGTACTTGTCATTGGCGCAGAAAAGATTTCAGACTTTACCGACCCTAACGATCGCGCAACTGCATTTATCTTCGCAGATGGCGCAGGAGCTGTTGTTATCGGGCCTTCTCGCGATGCAGGCATCGGCCCCGTTGAATGGGGATCAGATGCCGATAGCCGCGATGCCATCTTGATGAACCCATCATGGGTTGATATTCGCGATAACGAAACACAGCTCACTAAAGCGGGCGGTAAGTGGCCCAACATCTCGCAAGAAGGTCAGAAAGTATTCCGCTGGGCTGTTTTCTCAATGAGCAAGGCAGCTCTTAAGGCGCTGGAATCTGCCGGTCTTACCGTTAACGATCTCGATGCATTTATTCCGCATCAAGCAAATATCCGAATTATTGAAACGATGGCAAAAGAGATGGATATGCCAGATTCAGTAATAATCGCAGATGACATTCGCACCAACGGAAATACCTCTGCAGCATCAATTCCGCTCGCCATGGATGCTCTCTTGGATAAACATCCAGAGCTACATGGAAAATTGGCTCTGCTCATTGGCTATGGCGCAGGTCTCGTTTATGCGGGACAAGTTGTCAGATTGCCCGAAAAACCATAATTTTTATCGAATTACTCCCCCATTTACTGGGAAGTAAGGGCTTCCTTCGTAGACAATTACACACCTAAGGTAAGACAAGAGTAAATAGAAGAAAAGGAATCACAATGGCGCTGTCACCAGCAGATGTACTTGCAGGAATTAAAGAGATCGTAGAAGAAGTTGCAGGCATTCCAGCTGCATCAATCGAACTCGGTAAGAACTTCACAGAAGATCTCGAAGTTGACTCACTCAGCATGGTTGAAGTTGTCGTCGCATGCGAAGAGCGCTTTGGCGTGAAGATTCCTGACGAAAAGGTAACTGAACTCGCAACTGTTGGAGATGCAGTCAACTTCATCGTTAACGCTGCTGCCTAACAACCTTGAATTAAAAGTTTGAATTAAACGAATGTCTGAACGTCGCGTAGTTGTAACAGGCCTCGGGGCTACAACTCCCCTGGGCGGAGATGTCGAAACCACCTGGCAGGCGCTTCTTGCCGGCCAGAGTGGGGTGCGACTTCTTACCGAAGATTGGCGAGAGCTTCTTCCTGTTCACTTCGCAGCGCGCGTTGCCACTGAACCGGCAGACCAGATGGAGCGCGTTGAGATGCGCCGCCTTGATCGCTCTGAACAATTCGCCCTCGTTGCCTCTCGCGAAGCTTGGAAAGATGCCGGTTCCCCTGACGATATAGATAAAGAACGTCTCGGCGTTGTCATCGCATCAGGTATCGGCGGAGTTATTACATTGCTCGACCAATTTGTTAATCTCAACGAAAAGGGCGCCCGTGGCGTAAGCCCACATACAGTCCCGATGTTGATGCCGAATGGACCTGCTGCAAATGTTGGCCTTGAACTCAAAGCGAAGGCGGGAGTGCATACCCCTGTCAGTGCCTGCGCATCTGGAGCCGAAGCAATCGGCTATGCCTACGAGATGATTAAAAACAATCGCGCCGACATTATTGTCACTGGCGGCGTTGAAGCTGCCATCCATCAACTTCCTATGGCTGGCTTTGCTGCCATGAAGGCGCTTTCAACACGTAACGATGCGCCACAACGAGCTTCCCGTCCATACGATCTAGATCGCGATGGCTTTGTCTTGGGCGAAGGTGGCGGAGTACTCATTCTTGAAGAATACGAATCTGCCAAAGCGCGTGGCGCCAAAATTTACTGTGAAGTCGCCGGTCAAGGTTTAACCTCTGATGGGTATCACATCGCAGCTCCTGATCCAGATGGAGAAGGTGTGCAGCGCGCTATTAAGTTTGCGCTCCAAGCTTCGGGTTTATCTACAAAAGATATTGTCCATCTCAACGCACACGCCACATCAACTCCAGCAGGCGATGTTGCTGAAGCAAATGCGCTCCGTAAAGCGCTGGGCGCAGATGCAGATCACGTTGCTGTCTCTGCAACTAAATCAATGACTGGCCATCTCCTTGGTGGCGCTGGCGCAATCGAATCTGTCTTTATCGTCAAGGCGCTCCAAGATCGCCTTGCTCCCCCAACTATCAATATTGAAAAGTTAGATCCTGCCGTCACCATCGATGTCGTTCGCGACACACCGCGCCAACTTCCAGCGGGAGATATCGCAGCGCTCAATGATTCTTTCGGTTTTGGTGGCCACAACGTGGTGCTTGCATTTAAATCGCTCTAATCTAGGGCTATGTCAACAACGTTGTTGGACCCTGAAGCGCGCATCGCCAAGCTTCTTGATTCACCGAACTACGAACTTCTTCTGCCTCGCACTGATTGCGGAATGGTTGCTGCCACTGGGCTCATAAAAGGAAATAAAGTTGTTGTCTTCGCATCCGATCCCACCATTAAAGGCGGCGCACTAGGTATCGAAGGTTCGCAGGTCATTGTGCAGGCCTATCGCGCCGCAATGGGTGCACAAGTTCCTGTCATTGGAATCTGGCACTCAGGTGGTGCACGGCTCAGCGATGGCGTTGCATCTCTTAACGCCTTCGGCGAAGTTTTCCAAGCGATGGTCACAGCAAGTGGTCGCATTCCACAACTCTCGCTCGTCTTAGGACCAACCGCAGGTGGCGGTGCATATGGTCCAGCGCTTACCGATGTTGTAGTCCTTGCACCAGAAGGTCGCATCTTTGTCACAGGTCCCGATGTCGTGAAATCAGTAACTGGCGATGTTGTAGATATGGCGCTGCTAGGTGGACCCGAGGCGCATAGTAAGAACTCTGGCGTTGCTCACGTCATTGCGCCGACTGAAGAGATTGCTTATCGCGAAATCCAAGATCTCGTCTCGCTCTTCTCCAACCAAGGGTTGATGGCGACAGATGTTGCTGATGTTCCACTGGCGCACTTAGTTCCAGATTCCGCGCAGCGAATCTATGAAGTCCATCCACTGGTAGATGCAATTCTCGATAGCGATGGCGAAAAGATTGAGCTCCTTGATATGTGGGCTGAAAATATGACCACAGTTATCGGACGTCTTGGCGGCCGCACAGTGGGCGTTATTGCAAATAACCCACAAGTGATTGGTGGCGTTCTCGATTCTGCAGCGGGTGAAAAGGCGGCACGCTTTGTGCGCACCTGTGATGCCTTTGGAATTCCACTGATTGTGATTGCAGATGTGACTGGCTTCTTACCTGGCATCGGCCAAGAATGGGAAGGCGCTGTTCGCCGCGGCGCAAAGTTATTGCACGCCTTTGCAGAATCTGTTGTTCCGCGCGTTACCGTCATTACCCGCAAGGCCTACGGTGGCGCCTTTGTTGCGATGAACTCCAAGTCTCTCGGTGCTACCCGCGTCTTTGCCTGGCCACAAGCTGAAGTTTCTGTCATGGGAGCAGTTGCTGCAGTGCGCGTATTGCATCGCCGCTTACTTGCCGATCTTCCTGAATCTCAACGCGCAGATATGGAGCTAGAACTCGCCGCAGAACATGAGCGAGTTTCAGGAGGAGTTGCACGCGCAATAGAAATCGGCGCAGTCGATGAAATGATTGAGCCCGATAAGACTCGTAGCGCGATTGCTAAAGTTTTAGCTGAATCTGAATACCGCCGTGGTTCACACGGCAATATTCCGCTGTAATTTACTTAACGTCGAAGGTGACTGAGACTGTCGAAGTAACTGTCTTCTCAATACTTGAGGTGTCATAGGCGCCAGTATCTGCAGTCATCGTTGAATCTGGGGTCGTTACTTGGAAAACCCCAGAGCGCACAGATTGAACTGATCCAACCTTGCCGCCGACCGCCTTGGTAATTGCCTCTGCGCGGATCTTGGCATCTTTCATCGCTTCTTCAAGCAACTTAGGGCGCATCTGCGGAAGTGTTGAGATGTAGTACTGCGGACCGTAATTATTGACGGTCACGCCTTTCTGAAGCAAAGAGCCAATCTCTTGTGAAAGCTTGGCAACTAATTGCACATCATCAGTGCGGACTACGACATCACGAGATGCGCGGTAGTTAAGAATCTTGCCGGTGTTATTTCCGTTGACCCATTGTTCATTTCCATAAGAAGAGACTGAACCAAGAACGAGCGCATCCTTAGGGATTCCGCCATCTACTAAATACTTTGTCACTGCTTCAACGTCAGTGCCAACGCGAGCGACTGCTTCAGCGACTGTTGGGCGAGTTAAAGCAACGTTAAGTGTCCAGACAACATTATCTGCAGTTGCAGATGTCTTGGCAGATCCTGTGACAGTAATGCCATTTGTATTACGAGCTGCAAACCCCGCACCTACTTGGAAGAGCCCACCACCTAGCGCTGTTGCAATAATTACAGCAACTGCAATGTAGAGAATAAAGCGGCGGCGTTCAGTTGAAGTCATAGGTGCTTGTGTTGTCATGGCTTCATTCTATATGGCGCGCAGGCGAGCAATCTCTTGCAAATCTACTCCGCGGAAAGGTTCAAGCGCAGCATCCCAAGGTTTTCCGAGTGCTACCTCTAAATTCTCACGAAGTTCTAAGTCATCAAAACGAGAGAGCGCCTTTGCAATTTGGCTCTCACTAATTTGAATGTTTCCAGCCGGATCAAGGCTGGCGCGATGAATTCCCAATTCAGGAGTACATCGAAAGAGTTCGCCACCGTTCTTATCGAGTTCATGAACTTCAAATCGCAGGTAGTGCCAATTTTTGAGAGCAGTTGCAATCTTTGCAGCTGTTCCGATGGCAGCGCGGAATTCAAGAGATGTCCTTGAGGTTCCTTGCGCAAGTGGTTGATCGCGCCATGAATAACTTTGCGGCGAACCGAGGAGCGAGTTGAGTCCCCACTCGATATGTTGACGGAGGGCAGATGGCGCTGAATGAATGGTCAGGTGACCGTTCATATAAATGTGTTGCATGAAGTGCTCCTAGCAAGGCGCAGAATTTGTGCGACCTTCCCCGATCCACAACTGCCAACTGCTAGTGAGTGCCTTATTTATACAACTTTCCGCTGACTTTGTGAATATAGGGGCTTTTGCCATCGATTTTGAGCGTGATTTATCCAAACCCGAAATAGGTCTACGCCTAAGTAGCGGGTACGCTTTACCCTAGTCGGACGCTTTATCAGTACCCGTTGTTAGATGTAATTCTTTACTCGGTATGGCTGTAGCAAGACGAAGACTGGAGTTCGAGGAATTCTCGAAATCCCAACATATCGAAGGAATAGTAAAAACATATGGCAACAGGCACAGTTAAGTGGTTCAACTCTGAAAAGGGTTTCGGTTTCATTGCAGTTGATGGTGGCGGACAAGATGTATTCGTTCACTACTCAGCAATCCAAGGAAACGGTTACAAGAGCCTTGAAGAGGGTCAGGCAGTTTCATTTGAGGTCGTCCAGGGTCCAAAGGGTCCACAGGCTGACGCAGTAAATCCTGCTTAATTAAAAAACACTTACAAATAAGGCTCGCTCAAGAAATTGAGCGGGTCTTATTTTTTTGCCCTTATTTACTTGGCTCTGACGGAAGCTCGCCTAGCTTTTCACGCTTTGCATTTACTTCCTTTACTGGAGATAAATCTTTTCCGCTCTTCCAAGCCTCTAGATATTTCCACGGCAAGACCACTCCACGGCGAACCCACCATGTATCTGCAGGTGTTGGCCACGAAATTCCAAAGTGAAGATGTGGTGCTGTGCCACGCGCACTACCTGTTGAACCAATCGTTCCAAGAAATCTTCCTGCCTTTACGACTACGCCAGGTTCAATGCTCAGAGGAATAGAGCGAAGATGCGATCCGTAATAACGCACGCCATCATCGCCAATAATTGAAACTGAAAGTCCACCACGAGTAATACCTAGATTGGGTGGGCTTCGCCAGGTATCAATTCGATTTACTTCATCAACTATTCCGCTGGTAGGTGCAACAAAGCGGCACCCTGCCTTAGCCAAGATATCCGTTGCTGGATAGTCGTGATGCGCACGCGCGTAATTGACTTCGCAGTTAGGAACAGGAAATACATATACCGGGGCTGCTTGTGCACTTGGAATTGTTGTAAAGAGGAGCGTAAGAGCAAGCAGTTTTCTTAACATGTCGCAGAGCCTAACTAATGCGCGCTCAATTCTTGAGTGCGGCGCGGTCGAGTTTTGCTGTGACAATCATGTGAGGAACTGTCAGAGCCCAAATAGTGACCAGGGTCAACCAGAGGAATTGATCGGTGATGTCATCCCGCGAAAAACCAGCAAGAAGTGCGACAAAGATGAGAGTTCCAAATAATGCTGGCAGACCTGGGATTACCGCTTTGCCAAACGCTGCACCTGAGTCTTCTCTTTCATATGCCGCAATCGATGCCGGTAATAAGGATGTAAGGCGAGCGGTATGGCGCATCGCGTGCCAACATCCGAAGTAGACAGCGAATGCAACAAGAGGAGGCGCAAAGGCAGCTAGAGCTGCAAGGAGTGCTATATCAACGCAGTCGCGATAACGCTTACGTGATGCCAATACCAATAATGAGATTGTGGCAATCGCTGCAACTGCCATTTGTATCTGTGCGTCATACCCGTAGTGCCAGTTAACGAGATTGCTATTTACCTGTTCTAAAGCTTCAGTGCTCCGGCTATTGACCAACGGAATCGCAACCGGCAGAGCTCCCCCAGCGCTGGCATATGCCCAGACAGGTAGCGGAGAAGATGTGCGACCTTTAAGGCGATCTAACTCAGAGATAAATGCGCTATCGCCGATACCAAAGTGAGTGGCGCTCATTATCACCACGCCAATAAAGCCCCACACATTCCACTGCAAGATTGCCCAGATTGCAGCAAGTGCAATCGCAACATAGATAGCGATAAAGAAGGCCATTTTCAGCGGCTTTGCTTTAGGCAGCGTCACTAAATGATCGAGCGCTCCATGTGGGATGCCGATAGCTAGCGCAATAACAGCAAGTACTACCTGCCAGTTAAGTGAGCCACTTCCGAGCCATGATGAGAAAAGAAGAGAGAGCACAATTGCTAGAGCAACTGCTCCACTCGAGAAGGTTCGGACTCTCGAGAAAGTTCTTAACTTTGCTGTGTCCATAAACGCCACAGTAGCAATTTTCGCCCTCGACTATGCCAAAATGCGAACATGAAACAGTGGTCATATATGGCGATGCTCATATTTACCTTCTGCGGCTCCGCTTGGCTCGAGCTCTATCTCAAGACCGGAGTACTGCGCCGCATCAAACGCGTTGCTATCAGCGTGCTGCCTATCAGCGCTCTCTTTCTCGCCTGGGATGCATACGCGATTGCACAAGGACATTGGTTCTTTGATCGCGAGCAGATATTAGGAATTTATGGTCCATTGAACATTCCGCTTGAGGAGTATCTCTTCTTCATGATTATTCCGATGGCAGCCATCTTTACCATCGAGGGCGTCACAAAAGTGAAACCACACTGGCGAAAGGATGAGTTCGGCGAATGATTTACTCTGATATCGCAATTACCGCCTTTGCCCTTGCCGTCATGAATGATTTATTTGGATTTAAGACTTCGATGTTGACTCGTCCGGCCTTTTGGACTTCTTACGCAATCATCTTGCCATTCCAATTCTTAACGAATTGGTGGCTGACTTCGCGCAACATTGTGATGTATGACCCTGATGCCATCGTTGGTCTTCGCTTCTTCTCGGCCCCTGCTGAAGATGTGCTCTTTGGTTTCGCGCTGATATTGAGTGTGATGGGGCTATGGGAAGTCTGGGGACGTAAAGGTTTTCAGCGCCACTAACTCGATAACAACTAATAAATTAGTTGATTAGCCATGTGCTGCAGCAACTGCTGCGTACATGATCTTTCCTTCATGCACATTTAACCCTGCAGCAAGTGCTGCATCATCTTCCATCGCCTTCTGCCAACCCTTATTGGCAAGTGCCAACGAATACTTGAGTGTGGCATTGGAAAGTGCAGCAGTTGAGGTAGCTGGAACTGCGCCTGGCATATTGGCCACGCAGTAATAGAGCGAGTTATGAACCTTAAATGTTGGATCTGCGTGGGTTGTTGCATGTGAACCTTCAAAGCAACCTCCTTGATCGATTGCAACGTCAACCAGAACTGAGCCTGGCTTCATCTTTGCCACCATCGCATCGGTAACAAGCTTTGGCGCAGCTGCTCCTGGGATAAGAACTCCACCCACAACTAAGTCAGCTTGCGCGCAGTGCTCTTCGATTGAGTATGGAGAAGATGCGACAGTCTTTACCTGTCCATGGAACATCTCATCGATTTCACCTAAACGCTTTAAATTAATATCGAGCAGCGTTACATCTGCGCGAAGGCCAATCGCCATCGCTGCAGCTGATACTCCAACGCTTCCGCCACCGAGAATTACTACCTTGCCGGGAGCAACTCCAGGTACGCCGCCGAGCAATACTCCGCGTCCACCCGCTGGGCGTTGCAGAGCTGCGGCACCAACTTGGATCGACATACGTCCTGCGACTTCTGACATAGGAGCTAGAAGCGGAAGAAAGCGATTAATTTCAACAGTTTCGTAGGCGATCGCTGTGATGCCTGATTTCACAATGGCATCTGTGCATTCGCGTGATGCGGCTAAGTGCAGATAGGTAAAGAGGATCTGACCCTTACGCATGCGGTGATATTCCTCAGCGACAGGCTCTTTCACCTTAATGATCATCTCGGACTTCGCCCATACTTCATCGGCGGTATCGAGGATTGTCGCCCCAGCTTTTACATATTCGCTATCGGTGATTGCTGAACCTAGCCCTGCACCCTTTTCAACAAAGACTTGGTGGCCTGCCAGGACGAGAGAGTGAACTCCTGCCGGTGTATTTGAAACTCGAAATTCGTTGTTCTTAACTTCTTTTGGGATACCGACAAGCACTTTTTACTCCTAAGTCGACGCTGACTGTTATGGACGTATTAGATGCTACCCCTACTTAGTGCGAAAATGAAAAAGCAGGCCACTTTCAGGTTTTAGCACAGGCAATTGCAGTCCAATGTGAGCAAAGTGATCGCCAGTCATAGTGACAGTTGGCCACCACCCAGGTCCGCGCTTGTGCATAAAGTCTTTGGAACTTAACTCTTCCACTACTGTGACTTGGTAAACACTCTCTTTATCGAGGCCATCAAAAGTTGCAAGCTGTGGCCCAAAAGTATCGATGGTCGAAAGCTGCATATAAGTAAAGATCGCCTCTTTCTTATCCTGCGCTACGGTGCCATAGAGATAAGCGCTACCAACAATTTCATCGCTACGGACAACAGTTCCTGAATGTAGAAGCCCGCGATGCTTCTTATAGAAATCTATGTAAGCCTTCAAGACCTTAGTCTCGTGCGCATCCGCTTCGCTGATATTCCACTCGATGCCGGCGTGGCCAAAGAGCGCGTTCAGCGCTCTAAAACTAATTGAGTGAGTGCGATGAGTTTGATGGCTAACTGTTGGACCAATATGTGTTCCCAAGAATTCAGGTGGAATCACAAGCCCTGTCCAGCGCTGAATCTGCTGACGCTCTAGCGCATCATTCTGATCTGAAGTCCAGAAGCGATCTGCATGTTCAATCATTCCAAGATCTACTCGACCGCCACCTGATGAACAGGATTCAATCTCTAGACCTGGATGGCGGCGCTTGAGTTCATCAAAGAGTCGATAGATGGCCTCTGTCTGCTTATGTACTACAGGGCGGCCGTCAGAGATCGGATCAGTCAGATGGCGGTTGTGATCCCATTTGATGTAGGCGATGTTATTTTCAGTAAGAACTGCATCGACCTGCGTGAGCACATGGTTATAGGCGCCCTCTTTAGTCAGATCTAGAACTTGTTGCCAACGACCTTCGACCGGAATACGCCCAGGCTCTTGCAGAATCCAATCAGGATGTGCGCGATAAATATCTGAATCGCGATTGACCATCTCGCCCTCAAACCAGAGACCGAACTCAATACCTTTATCGTTGATGTACTTAATGATTGGTCCAAGCCCATTTGGCCACGCCTCTTTCGAAACTACCCAATCCCCTAGCCCTGACTTGTCATCACGGCGAGATCCAAACCATCCATCATCGAGCACAACGCGTTCGACGCCAATCTCTGCTGCCTTATCGACAATCTTTCGAATTCCATCTTCATTGTGATTGAAGTAGACCGCTTCCCACATATTCAAAGTCAATGGACGTGGCTTCTTCTTTGTAATGTGGTTGCTACGAGATCTAATCCATGTGTAATGGTTATTAGTTACTCCATCTAAACCGCGATCACTAAAGGTGGCCACAGCACGAGGCGCCTTATAGCTCTGCCCCTTCTTTAAGATGATTTCACCTGGCAAGAGATATTCGCCAGCGCCAATCGATTTATGTCCATCAATCAAACGCTCTACATGTGCCAGGTTGTTACCGCTCCATGCCATTCCGAGCGACCAAGCTTCTCCGTGGCGGAAACCTGTGGCGTGGTTGAGCGCTACTTGTGTGATTGTGTAATCGTGGCCGCTTCTTCCTTCAAAACCTTCTCGGCTACTAAGCCCGTAACTAATCGCCCGGCGCTGCGGCTGACGTTCTTTAGTCCAGTGGCCGTAAAAATCTAAGACTTCATCTGCTTGCTCAGCAAGAGGTAGCCAGTAAAGGAAGTGCTCTAGGAAGTAGTCGCCTTCTGCAACGTTCTTTACCTCAGCATCCATTAACAAGATATCTGACTCGGTCAGCGTATATGTCATAGAAATTTCAAGGCCAGCAAGAGGATCTTCAAACTCGACTGAAAGTGTCTGGTCTTTTTGCGAAAGGTTTTTTACTGTAAAGCCATTTGATGCACTTACTCCGCTGCGATGTCCACGCAGAGCAGGATGTCCCGACCACCCACGTGAATGCTCGCGTAGAACCAAATTTCCAATAGCTGCATCGAGGCCACCATGAGCTGATGCTCTTGCCAGAGCCGATTCAATAGATTTTTCGAAATCAGAACTTAGCTTGCCAATCTTCTTTCCCCAGTAAAGGATTGAAAGAGAATCTCCCTCTCGCTCAAAAATGATAGAAGAGCGCGATTGGCTGAGGTGATTCATGGCTTTATCTTAATGAGCAACCCCTTAAGATTGTCTACGAGGAGGCGGTAGCTCAGTTGGTTAGAGCCCCGAACTCATAATTCGGTCGTCGTCGGTTCGAGCCCGACCCGCCTCACCACAACTTTCCCAAGAGAATCGAGTTGCCTGTCGTGTTAAAAAGCGAGCGAGATATAGCTCCTGATGTTCTACGAGGCTTTGCCCTCTTTGGGATTCTTGTAGTCAACATCCCATTTATGGCCTTAAGTAGCGAGAACGGTGCTCGAGGCGAGTATGTCCAAGGCGCTCTCAATGGATCAGTTGCGCTTGTGATGTTGGCGCTCTTTGCTGGCAAGTTTTATCTTCTCTTCTCTTTCCTCTTTGGATTTAGCTCTGGCTACATCGTTAAGAACGAGCGAAGTAATCGTTGGCGCTGGGTCCGTAGATGTATTGTCCTAATGGCTCTTGGTGGCCTCCACTTCACCTTCTTATGGCATGGTGACATCCTCTTTATGTACGGAGCTTTCGGGTTGCTGCTTATCCCCTTTTTCTTTCGCACTGATCGCACCCTCAAAATCTGGACGCGAATAATCTATTCAATCTCTTCAACGATTCTGATTGTTCTTGGGTCCCTCATTTATATTGCAGAAAGATACTTTCCCGAAGAATCAAGTGCACCACTGCCAGAATCTGGTTTAGATGAAGTACTTCGAAATAGCACGTTCTTGGAATCGATTGCACCACGTGTTGATTTGTGGGTCTGGGGCGTACTTGGTGCTGGGCTAATTCTTCAAGGTGGATTCGCCTTTGCTGCATTTCTTTATGGGCTTCGAACTCAACGCTCTGGATTCCTCAAAGAACCTTTTGATACCCAACGCATCTCCCGAATGATCAAGAATGGGTTGATATTTGGGCTTCCTATTCAAGTTGTATGTGCCACTATCGCAATTCGCAATGAACAATCTGCTGATGTTTCAGAAGCAATTAACCTAGCGACGCTCTTCTTTGCCTTTCTGGCAGCGCCCCTACTTTCAATGTTCTATGTCGGGGTAATACTTAAGCTGATTATGACCAAGCCACACTTAGTTGCATGGATGCGCCCAGCTGGCAGAATGTCGCTCACCGTTTATATCGGTGAATCTGTTTTAGCCTCAATCATCTTTGGACCATGGGGACTAGGGCTCTTTCAAAAACTAGAAATCTGGGTTGTCATGCTGATTGCTTTAGCAATCTGGCTGCTACTTGTCTGGGCATCTACGCAATGGCTTAAGCGATATAGCCAAGGGCCACTTGAGTGGGTCGTGCATCAACTCACGCGATCAAGAAAAGCTACTTAAGCGCCTGCTCAATCGCGCGAGCAATCACTAGATCTTCCCAGGACATTCCAGAGCTCTTAAAGAAGATTGGCTTATCTCGATTTAACGTGACTCTGCCGCAGACAACATCGGCTAAATCATTGAGTGAATTTTCTCTAATTGAGCCATCGTTGATAGCCATGATGACATCTCCTGCTTCACGCAGCGCACTTGCTCTGGTTTCTACAACAATCTGTGCCCGACCAAGGAGTTTGGAATCGACTTCACGAACATCGGGTTCGTGCGAGCCAACCGCGACAACAATGACTAAATCCTTGAGAAGGGATGAGTCAAAGAGCGGGCTTCGCGCGGTAGTTGCTGCGATAACTAAATCAGCGCGCTGAAGATGTCCTTGAACTTCTGCAGCGCCAGTTTCGAAAATCTGCAGTTCACACTCAGGGCTAAGCCCTAGTTCTACTAAATCAGGAACTCTCTGCTTTGCTTTTTCTAAATCTCTGGCTACAAATGTGACGCTCTTTACCTTTACATGCGCGGGAAGAACAGCTGCAAGCGTTTGAATATGCGAGATTGCCTGTGGGCCTGACCCAAAGACAACTACTGACAGATCTTCTTGACTTAATTCCAGTGCCTGGCGAATGGCTGCAAATGAGATTGCCGGAGTTCGATACGTTGTCAGCGCTGCGCCATCAAGAAGTGAAGAGATAGAAAGGTTCTCTCTATCAAAGAGGATGTAAACACCTTGGATGCGCGGTTGGTTAAGCGCTGGGTTATTTGGTGCGATGGTAAGAATCTTGATGCCAGAGCCTTCAGCCGATGTCGCCGGCATCAGCAGCAGCTCACCTTTTTCAATCGGAAGAATCGAACGCTGTAAATCTGCGGCCGGATCTAACCCGCCCTTAAGCGCCTCTTCGATAGCGGTAACTGCGCCGAGGAATGTGAAGTTCTTGATGATTTCTGCCGCTGAAATACTTCTTGGATTCATCGAAGGACAAACCCAGGAGTTAGTGGGTCGCGCGGATCAACGGTAAACACTGACTCACCAGTCTTATAAGCCATTCCGGTTACTTGCGGCAATATTGCATCGTATCCATCGGATGTCACTTGAGCTTTTGCTACTCCAAGAAATTGTGAATCAACGATTGAATCGTGTTTGAGTACCTCGCCAATCTTTAACTGCTTCTTTTCTACTAGCGTGGCTAAACGTGCGCAGGTTCCTGAACCACATGGCGAACGATCGACTTCGCCGTCGGCAAAGATTGTGGCATTTCTCTGGCGCTTAAGTCCATCAGCGTCAGAGGCTAACTCTTCATAAACAATAGTTCCGTATATGCCGCTTAACCGTGGATCGGTTGGGTGCTCTGCATACTCTGAATCGTTAAGAGCCCATTTGATTTCGCGACCAATCGCAATAATCTCTCCGTAATGT
Source organism: Bifidobacterium breve (assembly GCA_945889195.1). Lineage (GTDB taxonomy): Bacteria > Actinomycetota > Actinomycetes > Nanopelagicales > Nanopelagicaceae > Planktophila. Next base: position 2,001 of record CAMDBB010000004.1, on the reverse strand, counting down.
TCAGGCGTAACAGAGAGCCCAATTTGAGCAACATCTAGTTGGGCATAGATAGCCCCACCGAATGAGACATCAACTGTGAGCGCACCTAGAGATGTATCCACGCTGATATCGCTATGCATGTGATAGCTGGCAACATTGACGAAATCAACGCTCTCAATAACTGAGCCTTTTGTATGTACGCGGGCAGTAACGCGGCCAGAAGGAACATCAATGACTACATCTGTGACTCCGCTGGGATTAATGGCGACTTTTCCAGATTCAATAGCCCAGACGCCAAGTGCAATAGTTCCGTGGCCGCACGCTGTTGAGAATCCATCTTTATGCCAGAAGAGAACTCCAAAATCTGCACCATCATCATCCGGCGGTGTTATGAAACATCCATACATATCGGCATGCCCTCGGGGTTCGAAGCAGAGAAGTTTTCTTAGACCATCTACTTCCGCACTCGCCATCGCATAGACGCGACGATTAGCAACGGTATCTCCCACAATCTCAACTGGTGGTTTTGCCACGATACGAAAAGGCTCGCCAGCAGTGTGATAATCGGTAGTTCTTATCTCACGCACAAGAGCGACCCTTCAAGTAAGAATGACACATGAGTAGGATACGCAGATGCTAGAGAACCTGCTTAGCTTTGCTGTCCTTGCTGGATTGCTTACTTTGCTCCCAGGTCTTGATACCGCGCAAATTCTCCGCGCTGTCACCATTGGTGGTCGAAGCACAGGATATGCAACTCTCTTCGGAATCCTTGGTGGGGTTTGGGTTTGGGGAATTGCAGCAGCCCTCGGAATTAGCGCACTACTTATCGCTTCAGAGATCGCATACACAATCCTTAAATGGATTGGTGCAATCTATCTGGTCTATCTAGGCGTCAAGATGTGGATGGATTCTCGCCATATTTCTCCCGAGACAATCCAGGCGCGCATCGAATCTAAATCTTCTTTCTGGAAATCTTTCACTCGCGCACTCTTTATTACTTTGAGTAATCCGAAGAATGGCGTCTTCTACGTTGCTGTATTGCCTCAATTTCTTCCTACAGAATTACCTGCGCTATTGGGTGGATTTATCCTCGCCACAATTCACAACGTGCTGACCTTTACTTGGTTCTCACTGATCATTCTTGGTGCTGGCTTTGCGCAGAACGCTCTGCGCAACCCACGGGTGCAAAAATTTGTGGAGCGTGCATCAGGGCTAGCTCTCATTGGTTTTGGCATCAGAGTGGCTTTCGAGAAGAGCTAGAGTTCTCGGTTCACCTCCCGATTACCTCAAATTCACCTACCTGCGCCAAACTAGGGGGGTGAAGGAGTTAAAGAGTCCGTATCAGGATCGTGAACTCACCTGGCTTGATTTCGATGCCCGAGTTCTTGAACTCACCGAAGATCCAACTATTCCTCTTCTTGAACGCGTTCGATTTCTTTCCATCTTCTCTTCTAACTTAGATGAGTTCTTCATGGTTCGTGTTGCATCCCTTAAAGCGAAGATAGAACGTGGAAGTACAACCATCAATAGCGCAGGCTATGCCCCACAAGAACTTCTCAAGCTGGTGCTTGAGCGAACTCAGCTACTCGTCAACACCCAAGCTGAGCGCTTCCGTGATGTGATTGTCCCTGAACTTAAAGAGCATGGAATTGAATTCGCAAGAATCAGCGAACTATCGGAAGCAGAGCGTGAAGACCTGAAGGGTTACTACAACCGACGAATCTTTCCGGTGCTTACCCCGCTCGTTGTCGATCCCTCCCACCCTTTTCCATATATTTCAGGTCTTTCCCTGAATATCGGAATCAATATTGAATCAGGCGAAGATCATGACATCAGCTTCGCCCGGGTTAAGGTGCCAACCAACTTACCTAGATTTATCCGCACCTCAGATATTTCAAAGCATCGGTTCGTCCTCATCGATGAGCTCATTGCTGAGCACCTGCCAGAACTCTTCCCTGGAGTAAAACTCAAGGATCATTTCTTCTTCCGAGTAACAAGAAATCAAGATTTAGATTTAGATGA
>CAMDBB010000003.1 GCA_945889195.1 Bifidobacterium breve | reverse complement strand
GCGAAGAAACCGTGAAGAAAGCTGAGCACTGGTTAGCTGTAACTGGCAAGGATGCATCGCACGCGATGCGCCGCACAGTTGCTGAAGGCCGTGACGCGATGACTCGCTCGCTGAAAGCACGAGCTGCCGATAAGTAATATCTATTCGATATGAGTTAAGACCGAGTCTTTTGACTCGGTCTTTTCTTTGCGCTCACCAGTTGTTGCATAGACAATAACTGAGATTAAAAGAAATAAACCAACTGGAGCGCCCACGAAATAAAGAGCGGTCTGTGCTGCGCTAAGTGATTCACCGGCAACGGTGCCATCTTCTGGCGCCATATTGAATTTAGTTGCAGCTTGAATAAGTTGAATCATCATGGGTGTAAGTGTAATTGACTTAAGCAGTAGCTGCTGACGCACCAAATGGTTCTAGATATGGCAGCCAACGATTTTCGGTTCTGCCCGTGCCCAAAATTCGCCAGGCAGCGCCAACTGGTTCGCGCGGAAGTGATCTAAGTCGCCAGCCTAATTCTTTCAGCGGTTTATCAGCTTTGGCGTGATTGCAACGATGGCATGCAGCCACCACATTTTCCCAATTGTGGCCGCCACCACGAGAACGCGGAATCACGTGATCAATCGAGGTCGCGGCATTTCCGCAGTAAACACAACGACCACCATCGCGGGCGAAGATTGCGCGCCGGGAAAGTGGAACCGCGTGACGATATGGAATTCGCACAAATTTATTTAATCTAATAACTGATGGCAGAGAAACATGGCCGGTTGCATAATGTAGAACAACGCCAGAATCTTCGACCATAGTTGCACGTTGATTCAAAACTAAAATGAGCGCGCGACGATCTGACACAACACCTAACGGTTCGTAGGTAGCGTTTAGAATTAGTGTTCGCGACATGATCGCTCCCCGATCGAAGCGCGTGGCTCGCGCCGATTGCCATATCTTGCCTCAAAAGTTCTACGAAAGAGCGGATTTCTAGCGCCTTTTGGGTTAAGAATTCGTTAGAGTCAGGCTCATTATGAACATGACCCTGCAAGAGGCAATCGACTGGTTTAGTGGTGCCCCACTGCGCATCCTGCTGGTTCTGCTAATTGCTAGCGCAACCCAATACTTTGGCAAGCGGGCCATTACCCGCGCCATGAACCGGCTGGCCACAGCCGATCTGCGCCCTGGCTTAAGAGGTGTTGGCGCTCGTCAAAAAGAGCGGGCAAAGACAACTGGCACAGTTCTTAGCAGCACCTTGAATTCAGTTATTTGGCTAATCGCTTTTGCCACAGTGCTAGGTGAGTTTGGATTTAATTTAGGCCCATTTATTGCCTCTGCCGGTGTTATTGGCGTGGCCCTCGGTTTAGGTGCTCAGACAATTGTGCGCGATGTGCTCTCTGGAATCTTTATGTTAGTTGAAGATCAATATGGTGTCGGCGATACCGTTGAAGTTCTAGAAATTAAAGGTGTGGTTGAAAAAGTTGGACTGCGAATTACAACTGTGCGCGATAGCAACGGCACTCTTTGGTACCTGCGCAATGGGGAAATTCTTAAAGTTGGAAACTCAAGTCAATCTGCTTGATTAACTAAACCCGCAGCTGCCATTTCTAAATAGCCCCATAAAGTTTCTTTGTGGGCAGCATCAATTTCAACCCCATCAATAGCTTTTCGCATCGCACCAATCCAGGCGCCATGAGCTGCGCGATCAATATGAAAACCAGCATGGCGCATTCTTAATCGTGGGTGTCCGCGCTCTTCGGAATAAGTAGTTGGCCCGCCCCAATATTGTTCGAGAAATTTCTGCAAACGCTCAGCAGCACCCTTCATATCCGATTCTGGATACATCGGACGCAAAATTGGGTCTGTTGCAACGTGTGCATAGAACTGCGAAACTAAATCGGCAAAGAATACTTCGCCACCAACTTCTTCATAGAAACTCAATTAAGTCGCAACCAGACTGCAGTATCGGTTGGTAATTTATTTCCGCTAAGTGGAGCGCTAGAAACCAATATTTCTGCATCCGCTGGTAAATCAATCTCAGCTCCGAAGTTCACATAGCAAGTGAAATTACCGGGGCGAGTAAATGCTAAAACTTCATCGTTTACATCAAGCCAAGTCATTGGGCCGTCCCCTAAACCAGCTTCGGCCTTACGAATTGCTAGTGCTTTGCGATACATAGTCAGAGTGGATTCAGGTTTTCCATCTTGCAGTGAAGCTGCGAACTTGCCCCACCATTGGCTCTGTGGCAACCATGCTTCAAACGGCTTTAAAGATTCATTGGCAGAAAAACCAAATGCGCCAGTTGGTTCGTGATGCCAAGGCAGCGGCACACGACAACCATCGCGACCACGATCAACTTTGCCGCTCATTACCCAGCGTGGGTCAGTTAAGCGATCTTCTGGAATATCGCGAACTTCAGGTAACGCTAACTCTTCGCCTTGGTAAACATAAGCACCACCTGGCAACGCCAACATCAGTAGCGCACCAGCTCTGGCACGACGAGTTCCACGTTCTAAATTAAATTTCTTCGCATCGCCTTGGCGGTGCAACGTGGATTTATCTACGTTTAACAACCCTAGATCGAAGCGATCAACCGAGCGAACTAAATCGTGATTGTTAAACACCCAAGAAGATGGCGCACCAACTTCAGCCATTGCCGCCATTGAAGTAACGATGCGTCCCTTAATTTCAGGGGCATCCCACAAAGTAATCAGGAAATCAAAGTTAAATGAATTCGCTAATTCATCAGGGCGTAAATAACGCGCAATGCGAGTTGCCGGGCTTACCCACGCTTCAGCTACTGCCATTCGATCACCTGGGTATGAATCAAGAATTTTGCGCCAAGATCGGTGAATGTCATGTACACCTTCTTGATCCCAGAATGGATGTTGCGTTGCCGACAACATCTCATTGCTCGCTTCTGATTCAACGATGTCTGGCAGACCTTCGGCTTTAATCATGGCGTGTGCCACATCGATACGGAAACCATCAATTCCGAGATCAAGCCAGAACTTTAAAATGTTTTCGAAGTGTTCGCGAACTTCGGCATTTTCCCAATTGAAATCTGGTTGTTCGGTAGCAAAGAGATGTAAGTACCACTGCCCTGGTTTGCCATCAGCTTCGATTACTCGTTGCCAAGCAACCCCGCCAAAAACAGATGGCCAGTTATTTGGTGGCAGGTCGCCGTTCTTACCTTTGCCATCAAGGAAATGAAAGCGCTCGCGCTCTTTGCTGCCAGGTGCTGCTTTAAGGGCGGCCTGAAACCATTCGTGTTGATCGCTGCAGTGGTTGGGAACAATGTCGAGCAATATGCGAATGCCAATTGCATGCGCTTCAGCAATTAGCGCTTTGGCATCGGCCAAAGTGCCGTAATCGGGTTCGATATCAAAGTAATTTGCCACATCGTAACCATGATCTTTTTGCGGAGATGGAAACCAAGGCGTAATCCAGATTGCATCAATGCCAAGTTCTTTTAGGTAAGCAAGACGCGAACGAATACCGTTGATATCACCGATGCCATCGCCATTGCTATCGGCAAATGAGCGAATATAGATTTGATAAGTAACAGCATCGCGCCACCAAAGACGCTCAGAGCGTGGTGCTAACTGCATGGCTTAAGCCTCTAGGTAACCAGTTAAAAAGTCACGTTCCTCTTGATTTAGTGGCCGTGATTTCTTGGTTTCCATAGATACCGCTACCTGAACTGTGCGCCCACGAGCATGCAAACCATTTGGACTACTTAGTTCATAAGCTAATTCAAATGAGGAGTTTCCGATCTTGGCTACCCAAATGGCAACATCTAAATCAAAGCCGCCTTCGTAGATCGGCACGATGAAATCAACTTCGGCGCGACCAACCACCATGTCGGCCAACATTGGTTCTAGCCCAACTGATTTGCGTGAGTACCAAGTGAAGTCGGCACGTGCTTCTTGAATGTAAGTTAAATAAGTTGCGTTGTTAACGTGGCCAAAACCATCGAGATCATCCCAACGCACATGAGCTTTAGTTAGGTGGCGCATTAGCGGGTTAACTTTCGGTAGGTCGCACGATGAGGGCGAGATGCTTCAGAACCTAGTCGAGAGATTTTATTCTCTTCGTAAGACTCGAAATTTCCTTCAAACCAGAACCACTTTGATTCGCCTTCGTAAGCCAAGATGTGTGTTGCTACGCGGTCAAGGAACCAACGATCGTGCGAGATCACCACAGCGCAACCAGGAAATTCCAGAAGCGCGTTTTCTAGTGAACCAAGTGTTTCAACATCTAAGTCGTTCGTTGGCTCATCGAGAAGCAGTAAGTTTCCGCCAGCTTTAAGTGTTAGCGCTAAGTTCAAACGGTTACGTTCTCCACCGGATAAAACTCCAGCAGGCTTCTGTTGATCCGGGCCCTTAAAGCCGAAGGCCGAAACGTATGCGCGAGAAGGCATTTCAACATTGCCGACCTTGATGTAATCAAGACCGTCAGAGACAACTTCCCAAAGTGATTTCTTCGGGTCAATGCCTCCACGTGACTGATCAACGTAGGAAATCTTTACCGTCTCGCCCACTTTTACTGAACCAGAATCTGGCTGTTCCATGCCAATTAAAGTCTTAAATAGCGTGGTCTTACCAGCACCGTTAGGGCCGATGATTCCGACGATGCCGTTACGTGGCAAAGTAAATGAGAGATCATCAATTAGCAGACGATCGCCAAAGCCTTTAGATAAGTTATTTACTTCAATCACTATGTTACCTAAACGTGGGCCAGGTGGAATCTGAATTTCTTCAAAGTCCAACTTGCGCATCTTGTCTGCTTCGGCCGCCATCTCTTCATAGCGAGCTAAGCGTGCTTTAGATTTAACCTGGCGACCCTTGGCATTCATGCGAACCCATTCGAGTTCTTCAGTCAAACGCTTTGCGCGCTTGGCATCTTTCTGGCCTTCAATCTTTAAACGAGTTGCTTTTGTTTCCAAGTAAGTTGAGTAGTTACCTTCGTACGGATAAGCGCGACCGCGATCGAGTTCGAGAATCCACTCAGCTACGTTGTCGAGGAAATATCTATCGTGCGTAATCGCTACAACTGCGCCAGGATACTTATTTAAATGTTGTTCTAACCAAAGCACTGATTCAGCATCTAAGTGGTTAGTTGGCTCATCGAGAAGTAAAAGATCAGGTGCTTGCAGTAACAACTTACAAAGTGCCACACGACGCTTTTCGCCACCTGATAGAACAGAAACATCAGCATCTGCCGGTGGGCAACGCAGGGCATCCATTGCCTGTTCTAATTGGGAATCAAGTTCCCAGGCGTTGCGGTGGTCTAACTTTTCTTGCAGATCGCCCATCTCGGCTAACAACTTGTCATAGTCGGCATCGGGGTTAGCCATCTCTTCAGAGATTTCATCAAAACGCTTAAGCATTGAAACAGTTTCGGCGACGCCCTCTTTAACGTTATCGATAACGTTTTTGGTCTCATCAAGAATTGGCTCTTGTAGCAAGATGCCCACAGTAAAACCTGGAGTTAGGTATGCCTCGCCATTAGAAGGCTGCTGAAGGCCGGCCATGATCTGTAGGACCGTTGACTTACCAGCACCGTTTGGACCAACCACGCCGATCTTGGCACCTGGATAAAACATCAAGGTAACGTCGTCGAGAATTACCTTCTCACCATGCGCTTTACGCGCCTTCTTCATCGTATAAATGAACTCAGCCATAAGGCGAGACTCTACCCGTCAATGCTTCGGTAGACTTACTCCGCAATCGCAGATGTTCCTCACAAGTGCCCGTAGCTCAGTCGGATAGAGCAACCGCCTTCTAAGCGGTAGGTCGCTGGTTCGATTCCAGCCGGGCACACTCTTTGCTCATAAATCACTCCCTTAAAAACAAAACTGGGTAGCCCACCGAAGTGGACTACCCAGTTCTATTTTTGAGTTGTTACTTATTCATTCTTGCAAGTAGTTCATCTGCCTTGGCCTTGAAAGTACCAGAGACCACGATGAAGCCCAGCTTCGGATTAGCGCCTGGACATTGTGGAGAGAGGATGTACTGAGCGAGCTCCTTAACTGCCGCTCCTTGAGCCTTATCCTTGTATTCAGTCTCAACGAGCATGTAAGAGACAATTCCAAGCGTGTACGCTCCGGCAACCTTGGTGCCATAGTCGAAGGTCACAATGCCGTCAGCACTCTGCTTTGCCTCGCCTAGGAAGGCTGAGGTTGCAGCTGAATCTGGGAATGTAAAGTTTCCGGAAGCATTACTTACGTAAGCAGAACGAAGACCGTAAGCATCTCCCCAGTTCTTCTCAGCATATGTAATTGAGTACTTTGTCTTTGCAGCTAGTGTTGCAATTCCTTGTGACTGGTTTGCACCAACGATTCGACCGATGTTTCCTGGAGCGTTGATGTTTCCTGGGAACGCTGTTGTGAACGCATCGTTACCCTTCTTTGTCCAAACACTTGGTGCAACACCGTTGAGCCAAGTTGTGAAGTTGTTTGAAGTTCCTGAGCCGTCTGCACGGAAGATAACCTTAATCGGTTGATTTGGAAGTGTGTAGATGATCGACTTTGAACCTGTACGAAGAACTACAGGATTTCCATTCTTATCCTTGACCGCGTTTCCTTGTGCATCCTTCCTGTAGACAGTTGTTGTTACAGAACGGTTGTTATCTGCAGCAATTGCTGGGTCGTTCCACTTAGTGATTTCACCAGCGAAAATTTTAGCAACTGTTGTGGATGAGAGGTAAATATCCTTTTTTGCGGGAAGATTTACAAGTACTGCAATTGGAGCAGCAACGATTGGGGCATGGAAGACTGTTGAGCGCTTGGTTGCAGCAGTATGTGCTGAGTCTGAGAACCAGAATTGACCAATGTTGGCGTCAGCATTCTTCTTGCCGGTACCTGAACCAGTTGATGTATAAACATAAGAGTGATTTGTTGCCTTTGCAAAGCCTGCCTTGCAAGCCTGTAGAAGTGGGTCAACGAACGATGCTCCAGATCCCTGAAGATCTAGTGCATGAGCTGGTGTTGCAGATGCAACTGCAATAAAGCCGGCTACTACGAGAGCCTTGGCCTTCTTTGAAAACTTCATTTGTTCCCCTTGTGCTAATTGGTAGGTACTCCCTACAGGGACGAAGTTACGTTTGGAGCGTTACTGGTGAGCCACAATTAGGTAAACGTTGCGGTTCTAGAAGGTGAACAGATGGGTTTAGCCGAAACGCCCTGTTACATAATCTTCAGTGCGCTTATCTTGAGGCGAAGAGAAGATTTTGCTCGTAGGAGCCGCCTCAATCATTTCACCAGGTCCACCATCGGAGAGGAAGAAGGCGGTGTAATCAGAGACGCGGGCAGCCTGCTGCATGTTGTGGGTCACGATGACGATGGTCATTGATTTAGCCAGCTCTGCAATGGTCTCTTCAATTCTAAATGTCGATCCTGGGTCGAGCGCTGAACATGGTTCATCCATCAGAAGTACCTGTGGTTCAACTGCCAGAGAGCGCGCGATACACAGACGCTGCTGCTGACCACCTGAGAGCGCTCCACCGTGTTCGTCAAGGCGATCTTTTACTTCATTCCAAAGGCCTGCACGAGTCAGGCAAGATTCAAGTAGTTCATCGGTATTGCTCTTCTTAATCTGAGCGAGCTTCAAACCAGAGAGGACATTCTGTCCAATAGTCATAGATGGGAATGGGTTTGGCTTCTGAAAGACCATACCGACGCGCAAGCGAATCTTGGTGACATCTGTACCGGGTGCGTAAACATCCTTACCGTCGAGCAGTACTTCACCAGCCATTGCAGCTGTTGGAATAAATTCGTGCATACGATTGAGTGTGCGGATAAATGTGGACTTACCGCAACCTGATGGACCAATCAGTGCAGTGACTGTTCCTGCTGCGAAATCGAGGCTGATGTCAGAGAGAACATGCTTCTTTCCAAACCATGCGTGAACTCCGCGTGTCTCAAGACCTGTACCAAGAAGTGTGGTGCCCGGCTGGGACATGGTTCTGGCAGATGCGACGCTTGATAGCGAAGCTGGCTTGGCATGTGATGTTGTCATTTTCTCTTCCTTATCGTTGTCCTGAAAGCTCTGGTTATCTGTCATGGTCTTAGCCAACCTTTCGTCCGCTTAAGTAGCGTGCCAACCCAAAGAGAATGAAGATAAAGCTCAAGAGCACCAACATTCCCGCCCAGGCTCGTGCAAATGCTTCAGGCGTTCCGCCAGTAAGGAATGACTTCCAGATGTAATAAGGAAGAGATCCCATCGCACCTTCAGTTGGATTGAGATTAAGAGCATCTCCACCACCTGTAACGAGCAAGAGTGGTGCAGTTTCTCCAATAATGCGAGCGACGCCCAGAATGATTGCTGTGACAAGACCGCTCTTTGCTGCCGGAAGAATTACGCCAGCTACTGTGCGCCACTGAGTTCCACCGAGCGCAACTCCTGCTTCACGGAGTTCGTTTGGAATCAGGCGGAGCATTTCTTCAGCTGTACGAGCAATTGTAGGAATCATCAAGATGGTGAGCGCGAGAGAACCCATCATTCCGGAGAGCGCCTTTGTTACCGGATAGATCAAGCTAGAGAGGATAAAGAGGCCAGCAACGATGGATGGCACACCTGACATCGCTTGAACTAAGAAACGAATTGGTCGCGTAAGTGGGCCACGAATTTCAGTGAGGTAGAGCGCAGTCAGAACTCCGATTGGGAAGCTGATGATGAGAGCGCCACCAACCATAAGGATAGTTCCAGCAAGAGCATGGCCTAAGCCACCAGCAACGATTGGGTCGTTCACCGAAGCTAGCGCCATATCTTTAGTGAGAAGTCCCCAGTGCAAGCCTTTGTAGCCCTTGCTTACTACCGTCGCGATGATGCTAACAATTGGAATAAGAGTAAGAACAATGGCCATCACAGTAAACACTTGTAGCAGTGAATCCTTCGCTGCAGCTTTTCCTTGCTTTTGGAAGTAAAAACCATAATTTAAAATTAATAGTGAGAAGAAGAGCGATACAACAAATCCAAGTTTTCCGTTAAGTCCTGTGAATTCAACGGTGAGGCCAGCTAATACAAAACTTGCAACAAGAACGCCTAGCGTCTCAAAGCGATCAGTCTTTGAAGGCTGCCATGGACGCTGTGGAGTCGGAATGGTCTGTGTCATCGACCCTTACCTCCAAAGCGATTAATGAGCAGATCTGCAACGGCATTTACTATAAGTGTGAGCAGGAAGAGAATGAGCCCTGCCGCCATCAAAGCATCGACTTCGTATGGGCCGGCCTCACCAAACTTAAGAAGGATGAGAGACGCAACGTTTCCGCCTGCACCAAAGAGAATTTGCCAATTTATCTGATAAACCACATTGAGCACGGTGTAGACGGCAACTGTTTCACCCATCGCGCGACCAAGCCCAAGCATGGCGCCACCGATGATTCCACCGCGTCCAAATGGAATTACTACAGCTTTAATCATTGCCAATCGAGTTGCGCCTAGCGCGTAGGCAGCTTGAATTCGATCAAGTGGAGTCTGGTCAAAGATTTCGCGTGAGATAGATGTAACGATTGGAATAATCATGATTGCAAGTACCAGACCTGCGATAAATGGTGAACGCTCAAAGATTGGCGTTGGCACATCAAAGAATGGAATAAAACCTAGATACTTATTTATTAACTTCGCCCAGTATTCAGCCGATGACATAAAGACGAAGAAGCCCCAGAAACCGAAGAGGAGTGAAGGAAAGGCAGCCATCAAGTCAATGACAGAGATGAGGAATTTCTTTACTCTGCCATTTGCGTAGAAGGTTAGATAAAGAGCGCTTAAGACTGAGATTGGCACACCAACTAAAATGGCAATCATCGCTGACAGGAATGTTCCAACGAGCATGGCGCCGATTCCGAATTTGGATTCAGCAATTGTTCCGGTGTCATCTGTGATTACTTCCCAAGCTGAGCCTGTGATAAATCCAAGCTTCTCTTCGGTAAGAATGTGTAGACCTTTAATAGATAAGAAGAGAGCAATCAATCCGAGAATTACCAGCGATGCCATTCCGCCAATCGTTACGATGATGCGGAAAATTTGATCTGATCTACGTGGCTGCGTCGTGATCTCGCGCGGGGCAGGTGGTGCGGGGCGCTCAGAAAGCTCAACAGACATGGGCAGATAATGGCTGGGATTGGCCACTCGTAATGAGACTGTAAGTGAACTCAAGGTGAACGAAAGGTGAAATCGCACCTGGCGGGCGAGCGCCTGTGCAGTGGGTACCCTTTCCGCCATGGCTACCGAGCTCCCGCACCTGATCTGGATCGATTGTGAAATGACCGGTCTGGATTTGGCCACCGATGCCCTCGTTGAGATTGCCGTCCTGGTTACCGACTCGGAGCTCAACGTCATCGGCGAAGGCGTGGATGTTGTCATCCATGCGACCCAGGGTCAGCTCGATGCCATGAATGACTTTGTAAAGAATATGCATACTGCATCAGGCCTGATCACTCAGATCTCTTCTGGAATTTCTGTATCCGCAGCCGAAGAGAAGATTTTGGAGTACCTACAAGCATCAGGTACTGAGCCAGGTAAATCACCACTTGCTGGCAATTCTGTTTCAGTCGATCGCAACTTCATCGCGCGCGATATGCCAAAGCTCAATGAGTACCTGCACTACCGCACCATCGATGTTTCATCGATTAAAGAACTTGCCCGCCGCTGGCAGCCAAAGACCTACTTCGCATCCCCTGCCAAGACCGGCAATCACCGTGCGCTCGGCGATATTCAAGATTCCATCGCTGAATTGGCGTATTACCGCACAGCGCTCTTCGTAAGCCCTGCGAACAATTCGACCCCTGAAGAGGTAAGCGGGTAAAGTAAGCACCCTGCACAGCACATGGTGGGCGTAGCTCAGCTGGTAGAGCACTCGGTTGTGGTCCGAGATGTCGCGGGTTCGAGCCCCGTCGTTCACCCCAGGTTTGTACTCCAATGAGAGAGAAGTAGAAATGATCTTTGACGTAGTCGTTGAAATCCCAGCAGGGTCACGTAATAAGTATGAGATCAACCATGAAACCCACGAGGTTCGCCTCGATCGCATGCTCTTTACCGCAACCCGCTTTCCACACGACTATGGCTTTGTAAAGAACACACTCTCAAACGATGGCGATCCACTTGATGCGCTGATCATGCTCGATGAGCCAACCTTTCCTGGCTGCGTAGTTTCCTGCCGAGTTATTGGCATGTTCCGCATGACCGATGAAAAAGGTGGCGACGACAAACTGCTCTGCGTTGCAGCCGGAGATATCCGCAAGAACAACCTCAAAGATTTAGCAGATGTTCCAAGTTACGAACTCGATGAAATCAAGCACTTCTTTGAAGTCTACAAAACTCTTGAACCAGGTAAAGAGGTACATGGCGGAGACTGGGTAGGACACGATGCTGCAGAGTTAGAAATCAACGCTTCGTATCAGCGTTATAAAGAAAAAAGCAAGTAATGCAATCCCTCAAGACGCAATCTTGGGCAACAGCTGCTTCGCAAGAGCTGATTACTCGGATTGCTTCTCAAGTGGATACCAAAGCCGGCGCAGATGTTCAGAAGTGGATTGAAGAGCTAGCGCAAGAGAACCATCGCCTCCACGATATTGAGGGTATCAATCTCAACCCCGCTACAAATATTCTCAATCCTCGTGCAGAGAAGTTGCTCTCATCTGGAATGGGCTCACGTGCATCCCTTGGCCACCCAGGAGATAAATACGAAACCGGACTAGGTGCTATCGAGCAGATTGAAATCATCACGCAAGAGCTAGCCTGCGAAGTCTTTGGTTCCACCTATGCCGAGTTCCGCGTTCCATCTGGTGCTATCGCAAATCTCTATGCATTTATGGCAACGACTGAGCCACATGACACCATCATCGCTCCCCCTGCTTCCATCGGTGGCCACGTCACTCACCACAAGGGTGGCTCTGCCGGTCTCTATCGCCTCAACACTATTTCTGCCCCCGTTAATCAAACCGGTTACACAATCGATATTGATGCGCTGCGCACACTTGCCCACGAAGTAAAGCCAAAGCTCATTACCGTGGGCGGTTCACTGAACTTGTTCCACCACCCAATTGCACAAGTACGTGCCATCGCAGATGAAGTTGGCGCAAAGGTTCTCTTCGATGCAGCCCACCTCTGCGGAATGATCGCTGGCAAGGTCTGGCCACAACCACTGGTTGAAGGCGCACACTTGATGACATTCTCAACATATAAATCACTCGGCGGACCAGCAGGTGGCTTGATTGTTACTAACGACGATGAGATCGCTCAGAAGCTTGATGCCATCGCATATCCGGGTCTGACAGCAAACTTTGATGCTGCCAAGACAGCAGCGCTTGGTATTACCTTGCAAGATTGGAAATCTGTAGGCAGCGATTACGCGCAGATGATGGTGAAGACTTCACAAGCACTCGCCCAACATCTACAAAACCTGGGCGTCAATATCTTTGCAGCCGATAAAGGCTTCACTACATCACATCAATTCGCCATTCTGGCAGCTCCTTATGGCGGCGGTCAGACAGCAGCACGTCGCATGGGTGAAGCAGGGCTACTTGCCTGCGGTATCGGTCTTCCTATTGAACAAGTTGAAGGAGACCTCAACGGTCTTCGTATTGGCACACCCGAAATTGTTCGTATCGGCATGAAGGTCGAACATATGCAAGATCTTGCTGGATTTATTGCCCGCTCACTTGATACAAACGTTGAGCCAAAATCAATTCAGCGCGAAATTACCGAATGGCGTAAGCAATTTAGCGGTGTTCACTACACCGTAGATTTACCTAACTAACCGGCACCTTCTGCGTTGGGCATTTAGCAAGTATTGAAACCATGGCTGCCTTTTCAGGAGCTGTAACCCATAACGAATACTTGGCCTTTACTGCTATCTGCTGGGCCACATAGCTACATCTAAAACTCTTCAGCGGTGGCAGCCACGTTGCAGCATCACCATCGCCCTTCTGCGAATTCAATCTTCCCTTCACCGCAAAGAGATTCAACGGATCATTCGACAGCGCCTTACGTTGATCCGCGCTTAATTTAAATGCACCCGTCTGCCAAGCATTGGAAAGTGCCACCACATGATCAATCTGAACTTCCATGCTGGAGATATTGCCTTTAACAAAGTTAATCGTCTCTCCCGAATATCGATCAATAAGCGTTCCTGATTCGACGACGCAGTTACGTGTCTTGGCGCGATAAGTAATTGAGGTCAGATCTCGCTTCAAAATATCGTTACGAGTATCGCAACCATTGCGATCAACATCTGCCCATGCCGGTCCAAATTGAGCACGTGTGTATCCAGTCTTGGGAGCTCGTCCCTTAACAGCCAAAGTCTCAAGTACCGCTGTAGCCATCCCGGGTTCTTGCTCCACACCCGTTGCTGAGTTAGGGATAGCCCCAATAAGAAGGGCTGCAACTACTGCGGCTATCCGTATTTCCCAGCGAGACATCTCACTATCTTGGCCGCAGAAACGTGGTTAAACAAGGAGCACGGCGCTGGTAGGGTCTGCTCTGCATTTAAACGTTTCGACGTTTGAATGGGTTGTTAGCTCAGTTGGTAGAGCAAGGCACTCTTAATGCCTGGGTCGGGGGTTCGAGTCCCTCACAACCCACTTACACTTTCAAAGTGAATGATATGCGAAGCAATACTCCTAGATTCTATTTGCTCGACTTCTCGCGAGGGCTGGCTGCCTTTGGAATTGTAATTTTTCACCTGGCTGGAAATTCAAAACCACTGAATGCGCTCTATATTTTTGTTGATTTCTTCTTTGCTCTTAGCGGATTCGTATTGTTTGACCAAATACCTAAGACTTATCAAATTTCGGATATGAAGAAATTCATGCAGAAAAGGATTAATCGCTTAGTTCCTACTGCATGGTTTGCAGTTATCACTAGCTATCTTGCGTATTTAATTTTTTTGGTCTTAGATCTTTTAGAACCTGAAGAAAAGTTGGATATCAATGAATTAACTCTAGTGTTCGCACTTCTTTTCTTGCAATTCATAGTCCCTTCATCCGCAGTTCTACTGATTCCTATGTGGAGTCTTTCGGTAGAAATGTTTATGAATCTTCTTTTCGCATTTATTGGGGTGACTTGGTATAGAATTGCTTTAATTGTTTCAATTGCATTCACTTCTCTTTCCTTGGCTGTCATTACTAGTACTGCAGTAAACGTCACTAGTGGTTGGATCGCCTTCTCGCGCGGTGTTTTTGGATTCAGCTGCGGTCTGATCGCACGAATTCTCTACAACAAGAAAATCTCTAATTCTCGAGTTCAGATTGTGGTTTCAAGCATAATTGTCGGGGTTATCTTCAGTTTGGTCACATCGACACATTACTTCTTGGTCCTGGTGGCTCCAAGTATGTCATTTTTGATTTATGCGATTTCAGGTACCATAGTCCAGAACGCATACTTCAAAAATTTCTGCACAAAATGTGGGAATTTCAGTTATGGTGTTTATCTGTGGCATTTTCCAGTCAACTACTTTGTCCGCGTACTCTTGCCCACGACTGATAGTAGTGACAAGAATTTCCTGCTTAAAATTGTAGAACTCGCAGCGACTATCTCCGTCTCCCTTGCTCTCACTTGGATTGGCCTAACTCTTTTCAAGAGAATTGCACTATTTAAAATCAATTAGTCGTTGTGAGACTTGATACTCATACTCTGAAAATTACTGACTTTTGATATTTATAGTCTTGACAAATACCGCCTTTTAAATCCTCGGATGTATTTAAAGGCAATTATGGCTAACAGCCTTGCGTGGAGAGGGGAACTGAAAAACCTGCTGTTGAGGTAAACTACGTCTGTATTATCGAGCGAAAAATGTAGTTGACGAAATCCTAAATCCCTTAACCTTCCTTGGACCCTTACAACATCGTCTAGCAAATCAGGGAACACAAAATCATGAAATTCAATTGTGATTTGCTTCCAACGCAAGACCTGTTCATCACTACAATCGTCGATAACAGCTATTTCGCTTCCCTCTATATCAAATTTTATCAAATCAATTTCATCAAGTCCGTAGTGTTGGGAAAACTGCTCATAGGTGAGCGCTTGAACAAAATCACCAGACTTTTGGTGCGAATCTGCCTCCAATATTGTAGAACAAAAGTTGTCATTTCTATTAATTTGAGTTTCGCCACTAAAATTCGTGATAGCTGCATTTAAAACTTCCAAATTAGCGATTGAGGTCAAATGCTTGGCGTAAATGTCTTTTTCTGCTTCTACGCCATATGATTTCAATCCAAATTTTGATATCAAACTACTTGAGAATTCTCCTTTATTAACACCAAGATCTATCACAACACTGCCAGCATGAAGATTAGTTGAAAAGATTGAGTGACCTTCTATTTTAATTACTTTAATGCCATGAGATTTTCTGCGCATACCTGATTATTGCAAGAAAAATCAGTTCTATCAAGAGTATTCAGGCAGGTCTATTGTGAGCGAGAATCTGATGAAGTGAAAACCCGAATAGATACTCTTCACTTCTATGATGCATCATACTAATGTGACACTGTGACTATAGACGACAAGGTCAAATATGCAATTGCTTTTGCCTTAGGGGTCCTCAATTTTTTGTTCATTTCCAGTTTCGCACAAGTGATTATCGTGGAGATTATTTTTGCGCTAGCTTTTGTGGTAGCCATCTTTACTTTCAAGAACAAGGCTTATGGCAAAATCAGAGAGTTTCGAGTGATATTTCTTTTGGGATTTCTTTGGTTTGCCGCACAAATCGCAAGCGATATTGCGAATCGGACTAATACAACAGATTCGATTAAATCTGTAGCGCAGATATTTGTCTTGCTTTCTTTGATCTATTGGGGTCATTACTGGGGAAATCGAGACGTAACAACATTGAAGTCCTATATTTTCGGGTATGCATTTTCCTCAATTCCTCAGTACTTCTTTCTGCCTGGGATATTCGGATTGTCAGATCCTTGGAAGTTTATTTTCGGTCCAGCCTTTACGCTCCTGAGTTTACTCTTTATTCCAAGATTGAGACACTCCAAGTTAATGACTTCTGGTGTCCTATTCACGTTAGTCTGTTTTGATTTCATTATGGGTGCACGAAGCCTCGGAATGATTACTTTAGTCACGCTTGTGTTGCTACTTAGAAAGCCGCTTAAGCAGAGAGGGTTGATAGGCACTGCAAGTTATCTGTTGCTTATTTCATTATTAATGCTCAGTACGTATGCTATCTATGCGAATTTAACTCTTAACGGATCTTTTGGTTCGAGCCAACAACAAAAATTTGAGAAGCAATCTCAAGCTGGCCCACTGCTATTGGTCGCCAGAAGCGAGCTTCTATACGAGCTACAAGCCATTCGACAAACCAAAATTCTAGGTTTAGGCAGCACTCCATATGTGGATCAGAATTATCTCGAACGTGTTGCATTAATTGAATTAGAAGCAGGTGTACATCATCCGTCTACCACGGCATTTACCCAATATAAGCGAGATGGGAGAATCCCAAGCCACAGCATGATTCTTAGCGCTTGGATGGAATCAGGCATTTTTGGACTCATTTTCTGGCTATATTTAACATGGCTTGTCATTAGGACTATTATCAACTCCACTGGACGGGAGCCAATATTTGGACTTTTGTTGCGGTTTCTCACCATCAACTATTTATGGGCTGCAATCTTTTCACCATTAGGTGCTGGTTCCAGAATGATGATTGCAATTACAATCACACTTGTGCTTCAAGAGAAAATCAGGAATACGTGATTAGACAGACAGAAAATCCTCCGGCTGTTATTTTGAACGTGGGTACCGGAAAATTTTTTCTCCACCAAACGGCTGAGAGCTTAAGTGAATTGGGTCAGTTGAAAGTTGTAATTTCTGGCATCACAAAGCTGCCAAGAATAGTTCAAATTGAGGCCTTGAGTGAAATGCCGAGAATCTCGCGGCTCAAAAATAGAATTCATCCATTGAGTTCAGAAGTTTGTGAAGTTCAAGTGTTTTCGGGTGAAATTCTTTGGCAAATTGGGACAATCATCGCAAAGTCAAGATATTTCAATTCTGTATCAAAATATTTTTACTTCACTGCGGGAAAGTCGTTTGACTTTGCTGCAAGAAGATATTTGAAAAAATCTGATCCATTCAATTGCGTGTATCACTTTCGTGCTGGATTTGGAGGAGGTTCTATACAAGTAGCCAGAAACCTTGGAATTCCAACGATTTGTGATCATTCAATCTCCCATCCGCATTATGACTGGAGGACAGGAAAGGTGTCTTCAGGTCAAACTAAGGGATATTTCAACTTAGAGAGACTAATCTTTAGCGATATCAATTCGGCTGACCACGTCATTGTGAATAGTGAATTTGTTGCTAAAACCTTTCTTAGATGTGGTGATACACGTAAACTCAATGTGATGACACCACCTATCGACAGAAAGTTTGTTGACATAGCCAGGGCGCCTATTACTGATGAAAGGGTTGGAATCGTTTTTGTTGGCAAATGTGAGTTGCGTAAAGGAATTGACACCTTCACAGATATTGTCAAAAGGCTTCCGACTAGCATTCCAATATACTTAGCAGGTAGTTGGACCCCGGAAGCCGCTATCTTCAAGCGCGAACTTGAGAAGCTTTCTAATGTACAAATGCTTCCCTACATGGGCTACATCGATATTGCCAGATTAATGAGACACAGCGTCATTTTTCTCTTCCCAAGCCGGGCAGAGGGTTCCGCTCGCGTGATTGGTGAAGCCATGCACGCGGGGTGCATCCCCTTTATTACTAGAGAATCAGGAGTAAACTTCGATTCCAATACAGGATTTTTTCTTAATGGGATGACTTCAAATGAGATTGGCAAAACAATAGAGCGGATACTTTCAGACAGGAATGAACAAATGAAGTATTCTGCGTCGGCGAGAGATTCAATAGAGTTAATTGAACAATCATATTTGCCTGATCTACTAAGTCTTTACAAAATTGCCTCTATGAATGAGAGGAGATAATTCTTGTTACGTAAGTCTGTATTAGGTTCAATACTGTCTACTCTAACTCGAGATTCCTTGGTAAATTTTGGCCAGATACTTCTCATGCCTTTCTTTCTAATTAATTTTGGTCCTACCGATTATTCGACTTGGTTAGTTGTGTTGTCGTACACATCCTTCATTGTTCTCTCGGATTTTGGGATGTCGACTGTGATTATTGGGCGAATGGTCATTTTCTTGGAAGAAAACAGATTGTTTGATTTAACTCTTTGGGAATGGTTTAAGCGAAAAACTATCGCCTTGGCAATATTCATGACACTAGTTGTTGGAGCGCTATTCTATTCCAAGTATACGGACAGTCTGACATTTGGGTTTCTGGTCAGTAAGAATTCGCAACTTTTTGCTTCTCTTAGTCTTGCTTCATTCGTGACCATCTCACAGCATTTCTGGCTCTATAGAATGCAAGTTCTGGGACAAAACTCGCCAGCTCAGAGAACGCTCACTCTTGTTCGCCTTTGTGAGGTGATAGTTCTTGCTCTACTGCTCCAAATCAACCTGAGTATTTCTACTTTCGCATGGCTATTTCTCCTATGCAAGTTGATTCTTTTTGCGGGATTCAAGGTAAGTCTAAAAAAGTATTCCAATCAAACTGTTACTCGGGTAATCCCAGCAAATAATTCCAACATCCTAAGTCCAGTAATGAGCAATGCTTTGGTAACAACCGCAAATGTAATTAGCATTCACGGTTCTTTCATTGTTGCCTCGGCTTGGTTGTCTCCAAGGGATCTAATATCTCTTGCGATAGCAAGAATGTTAACTTCACCGATTAGAATTTTAGGCACAGCAATCACGTCGGGAGCATTGCCTTATTTTATTCGGGCCTATCATATGAAAAATTTGGGTGTTGATAATCTCCAGATACTGAACTTAGTAGTTAGAAAATCATTGTTTGTTGTTGCGGCAATAGCGGTTTTTGTTTCATTTCTTGGTGAATTAGCTTGGAATGTTATTGGGCAAAAAGAAATTGACTTCAATCAGATGCTGGTTTTGTTATTCTGTATTTCCACACTAAGCGATTCAATTCTAAATTTGAAGTTTCAAAGACCACTTGTAACAAACAAAGCGTTTTTCCCAAGTGCAGTCTATTTCACTGCGACAGTAATGTTCGCGGGTTTTCAGATATTTTTAGGAAACTTTGTAGGAATTATTGCTGTACCAATGTGCATAATTATTGCTGACTGGATTTCATTAGTTTTTCTCAATCTTTCAAAGGACAAATATGGAAATTGAGTGTTTTACGTTATCCATGAATCAAGGGACATTTTTGAAAGAAGCAGTTGATTCGATTTTAGATCAGTCGGTTTCCTCCAAGTATCTAGTTTATGACGCTGGGTCCAGTGACGGGAGCCGCGATTTTCTTGAAGAATACAGGTCTGGTGAGTATTCAAAGTTTTTTGTTGATGGCGATCTGGGACCTTCCGATGGACTTAACTTTGGATTGCAAAATTTGAGTGCTGACATTTTTTATTATTTAAATGCCGATGATCGTGTTCTTCCTGATGTTTTTGCTTTTGTGCTTAGGTACTTTAAGGATAATCCATCCTGTGATGTTCTTCATGGTTCAATCAATGTGATTGACGAATTTGGAAGAAAAGCAAGAGTCTTACCTTCAATGCACTTCTCGCTCAGGGGATACGCCTTGGGGTACTCGTTCGTCTACCAGCAAGCAACGTTTATTCGATCACGAGTTCTAAGACAAGTCAGATTCAACTTAGCCAATAAAGTTTCCTGGGATGGGGAGTTAATCGTTGACCTCGCCCTTGCTGGCGCTAGTATTCACAGAACCCATGTTGTTCTTGGTGAGTTCAGAATTTACGATGCATCGATCACGGGTTCAGGGAAATATCGAGTAGCTGCACAGATTCAACATAAACGTATTTCTCGGAGAATTTTGGGTCGTGACCCACATATAATCGAGTTGTACCAAGGTTTGTTTATTCGAATTATTAAGGCTATCGTACGTCGAATCAGGCCAAGAATTGAGTATCTACAATGAGAAAAAGACTCAAATGTAATCGAAGTTTTTTTGAGGCCCTTTGCCCCGTGGAGTTATTGATTCACCAGATTCCTAAAAGAGGATTCCAAATGTCAGGAAGTAGTTTGACAATATCACTTCTACATTTTTCAATAATCTGAAAGCATTCATAATGCAGACTTCTTACGCCCACTTCACCTGCGAACTAAATCCGCGAATGGGAGGAGTACTTACTGGCTTGGAAATAACTACGACAAACTTAGCAAAATTTGGAATAATGGGAACGATAATTTCTTTAGGCAACTCAAAAGAAGCGACTAGGAATCTCGGTGCTAGGTTGACTAGATTGAATAGCATCGGAGTTGACTCCATAACTTCTAAATCCATGTTTACAAATTCATACGGGATAGGTTGGAACTTTGGTATTCATAAGAAGTTAAAGGACCGTTCTACATACTCGCTCGTAGTTCTTCACCAGATTTATACTTTCAGTACCTATATTGGTTACAGGTACGCAAAACAAAATGGGATTCCTTTTGCCGTTTTCCCCCATGGATCGTTAACCCGTTACCATGAGTCGGACAGTCGATTTATCAAGAGAATCGCCAAGAGCCTAATCATTTCAAGAATTCTGAAGGCCTGTAGCGCCATTATCGTTACATGTGATGGCGAACTCGAAGATTTGGAGGCCTCGCTTCGCTCGAAGGCCATACTGATTCCCTACGGAGCTACGGTTGAAGCCACTGAAGTGCCAATAGATTCTTGGGAGCCAAAGAATCCGGAAAACTTCAGATTAGTGTTTAGCGGAAGATTTGATAAAAAGAAGAATATCCCCTTGTTACTGGAAGCCATTCGTTTACTTGTCATAAGGTATCCTCAAGTTGTGTTGGATATTGCCGGTTCGGGCTCTCTAGACGAGAATGAGTTTTATTCTCGTCTAGTCAAGAAACTTAGAATTGAGAACAACGTTGTCTTCCATGGGTGGGTTGAGAAGCACCAATTAAACAAGCTGATCAGTTCTGCGCGCGCCTTAGTACTCCCCTCCGAAAATGAAAATTTTGCCCTTGTGGTATCTGAGGCACTTTGTGTTGGCGTTCCCTGCGTAGTGTCCAGATTCGTGGGTACATCAGACATCGTCGCTAAACACAATGCTGGTGTTGTGATAAGTGAACTTTCTCCTCAAGTTTTGGCCGCAGGAATCGAAAAGGTATTTAGAGGTGACCAAAATGGCTATAGGGACGCTGCATTCAAGGCGACACGCGAAGAATTGGATTGGTCAAAAATAGCCTGCTCTTGGAAAAATCTCCCTCAAATATTAGCCTAGACTCAAGACTGGCCACGGGAGCTGTAGTAGCTGAGTAGGACTTGGGATCAATTGGTGATGAAGATTAGATCAAGAATGCGTGGGAATTCGTTAATCCGCTCGTCCCGTGATTTGTTCACAGGTGTGCGCAATATTGCAGATACTCCTTTTAAGTCCATCGTTCGAAATTTGAATCAAGATTGCGTGTTTAACATTATTGATGTTGGGGCAAATATTGGGCAATTTGGAATAGATGTCCGAAGACATGGGTTTAAGGGTCAAATTTTCTCGTATGAACCCGTCCAGGAAACTTTCGAAATTTTGTCCCAAACGATAAATCGGCATCAGCCCTGGAAAGCCTTTCAACTTGGTTTGGGTGCTGCGGAATCTGAGCGTACGATTAACGTAAGTGGTAATGCAGGGCTTAGTTCCTCAATACTTGAAATGGCATCTTTGCATTTGGAGAATTTTCCAGATTCTGCAACTGTTGCGAAGCAAAATATCTCAGTTTCAACAATTGATAAGCAATTAGAGGTTTTGGGGCTTCGGCCGCAGGAAATTATGTTGAAGCTAGATGTACAGGGTTTTGAAGCCGAAGTTTTGAAGGGTGCCTCGCAGACATTATCCAAAATTCCATTGGTTTACTTGGAAGTATCCATAACTCCTCTTTACGAGGGGGAAATCTCATTTCTGCCTATCCTCATTGAACTTTCTAAGTCTGGACATCAAGTGATTGATGTATTCCGTGGAATTAGGGGAAGTAATGGGCAGCTACTTCAACTGGATATTCTGACAAAACTTTCTAATGAATAATGCGCATTCTACTGATCACAACCAACTATTGGCCAGAGCCCACCGGCATCGCCATCTATACAACAGATCTATCTGAGTCACTTCAGGTTAAAGGTCACCAAGTATCAGTGTTGACCAGTTTGCCACATTATCCATGGTGGCAAGTTCCAGAAGAGTTTGCTCACCTTTGCGAAGGCACTGGAACTCATAATGGCGTTTCAACCATTCGTGCCAAACACTTAGTTCCACCAAAGATGAACGCCCTGCTGAGAATGCGGTTTGAAACTTCCCTCTGGTGGAATCTAAGACGTGTCTCAAAGACCAAGCTGGGTAATGACTTTGACATGGTCATTGCATGCATCCCTACAGTTGCAGCGGGAATAGTAGGAAAGAAAATTGCTAAGAAACTTGGCATTCCATTTGGGCTAATTGTGCAGGATTTATCTGGGGCCGGTGCAAAGCAATCTGGCTTGCGTGGCGGCGCAGTGATTTCAAAGATTGCTCATGCTGTAGAAGGAAGTGCTCTGCATGGGGCAGATAGTTTGGTTGTGGTCTCACCTGCCATGAGAGATGTCGTGATAGGTCTTGGAGTGCCCGAATCTAGAATCACGCAGATTACCAATTACTCAGCTAGAACAATATCGAATGTCGACAGGACTGCCGCTCGGTCAAAATTTGGCTGGCTGCCAGATGATTTTGCTGTCATTCACACTGGCAATATGGGGGCAAAGCAAGATCTTGAAAATGTTGTCCGGGCAGCAAATGCTCTTAATGGTTTTTCAAAGATCAAGATTTACTTGGTGGGGCATGGAAACCAAGAGTCCAACTTGAAGGCTCTATGCTTAGGTAAGCGCAATATCTCAGTCTTGCCAGCGGTTTCTGATGAAGATTACTCGGCGTTGTTATCTGCCGCTGATTTGTTACTAGTCAATGAGCGCAGCACTCAGATGGAGATGAGTCTGCCCAGCAAATTGACTTCATATCTGTATAGCGAGCGCCCTGTAATCGCTGCTGTGCCCCGTGGTGGTGCAACCTGGAAGTTTTTGGAAGGTGTTGCTGAACTGGTTGAAGCGGGAGATCCAGTTGCGTTGGCGAGAGCGATTGAAGAGTTAAGTAAGCAGCCAGAGAAACGTACAGATTTAGCTAAGCGAGGAAGAGAATTCGCTGATGCCCATCTTTCTCCTGAGGTTGGCCGAGCTAAATATCTTGAATGGGTTCAATCCTTGATTGCGCTAGGTAAAAACCGATACTAGGGGCTTATTTTCACGAGAGCGCACGCCTAAACTGAACTCCTAACCCCCCTGGGAGATCGATGACCACTGGCTTTCGCGCACGAGTACTTGTCGCAGAGGATGAGGAGTTCACTCTCAACCTACTCCGCGAGGTTCTGGAGGGTGCAAATTTTCAGGTTGAGGCAGTTAAGTCAGTTGCTGAAGCGATAGAACGAGTCGCCTCCTTTGATCCCCATGCGGTTGTTACAGATTTGAACTTTGGGGTTGCAGGCCCAAGTGGCGCAGACCTGCTGCAATTTATTGAGAAGGAACACCCATGGGTGGGCAAGGTGGTTCTGACATCCCATGCCTCCCCAGCCCTGGCCATCCCTAATGGAGTGGCTGTTCCAGAAGGTGTGACCTATCTCGTCAAATCAGAGCTGGGTGCAATCTCAGATTTAGTGGGGGCTGTGGAAGATTCGATATCGCATTCATCGACGCACCATGCACGTCCTGAGATGGAAAATGATCGGATTGTCATTAGTTCTACGCAAGGTGAGATTTTATTGCTCCTTGCTGAGGGATATACAAATGCTGCGATTGCTCGCAAGCGTGGCACATCCCTTCGCGCAACCGAAACTTTGGTGCAGCGCACCTTTGCTAGCTTGGGTATTAAGAGCGATGAAGACTTTAATCCCCGAGTACTGGCTGTGCGTATGTGGCAGCAAGGAAAAGTTGTTGTTAAGTGAATTCCTATATCCAAAGCTTTAGATTTGCTGCAACAGGCCGGTGGGCAGTATCTATCCGCACATATCTTCTAATTTTCCCCTTTGGATATCTGGTATCTGTTGAACGCGAATTGATTTTTAATGAGGTAACCCAGGCAAGAGCTGTGCTGATTGCTCTTGCTGGTGAGCTGACAGGATTTCTCTATCTCTATCTTGCTCAAAACCTCTTGCTCAAAGAAAGAGCAACGAGTTTGCAGCCAATCTGGAGGTGCGCATTTGTCTGGGCAAGTACGGGCATAGCCAGAGGCCTTGGTGTTGGCCTTTATGCTCATTGGGCCTTTGGGTTTGACCTAGGACTCATTAAGCGAATCCCTCCGGCGGTTGGCTACACGACCACGGTGATGACCCTAGCTGCCTTCTACTTCGGCTATATCGACCGTAAAAGGACTGAACTGAGGGCGATTAATTCTCTTGATCTCCTCCTGGCCCAGGATGAAGTTGGCTTGCTGGCCGAACATCGCGAGCAAAGGCTAGAAGCGCAGCGAGTGCTAGAAAGAGATTTGCTGCCTCAGGTTCAATCTCTGCAAAGTGGAATTGAAAGCGCTCTTCAGAAATCTGAAGGTTCTGATTCAACGGCAGATTTAAGGGTGCTCTATACACAGAGTATGAGGATTTCTCAAGAGCTCGAGAGGGAACGCAACTTACTCTCAGGAGTTGCAGATAAACCGAGTGAAATCACTCCTTTAAGTGTTTCCTACTGGTCTGCAATTACTCCGAAGATACTCTCTGTAAGGCTCACCTTCATTTTGTATGCCCTCGGTGTTGTCACAGGGCAATTTCCTAGAAATGGATTAGAGGGAGTCAAGGCAGGGCTGTTGGGCCTTCTTCCATTTATAGCCCTGTTGATTCCTTTCTCGCAGCTGATTAAGAAAAGCAAAATTCCAAGATCCTTACTCTTCGGAAGCGCCTTCGGCTTAACCTTTGCAACTTCCTATTTCTACAATCTCTCTCACGCATCTCTAGGTTTTGATTTAACTTATCCATATATTCCTTGGTATTCAGCTTTAAAGACTGTCTATGGGCTCTACCTAGCCTCAGTCATTGCTTCTTTACTTGTTGAAGTTTCTAGGACTCGTGAAACTGCCACCGAACAAAGCCTGCAATCACATGAGAAAATCCAAAATCTTGCAGATAGATCAGATGCGATGGCGCGGAGCATATTTGAAGGTCGCTTCGGTACTTTGCAGGGCAAGATATCTGGAGTAACTATGGCGCTACATTTGATTGGCTCTGAGACGATGGGCAAGATATCCAATGAACGCAAAGTTGAACTCTTAAAAGATGCCAATAAGTTGTTGGGGCAGAGTTTGAGCGAGATTGAAAATCTCAAGGTGCCGCGATGAATCAACAGCTCTCCGCAACTCGAGTCGATGACATCCTGAAGTTACTGCCTAGAAATTTCCTAAGTCTGACAGTCTTCAAATGGACCTTGCCAATTTCACTGGTTCTGGCTGTGATCAGCACGCCAGTTGAGATTAATTCTGCCCAAGAAGTGCTGAAATGGCTCTTTATTGGTTTCTGTGGCCACATGGCTATTTTTCCCTTTGTTCACTATGGAAGAGAGAAGAAGTTCAACGAGCAAGTACTGCTGGTGCTCTTAGCAGGATTTACCCGAGGGGCAGTGGGTGGAATCTTGGCACCCTTGTTTGAAGTCCAAGATTCATTGTCGCTACCTACTAGAGCAGCAAATTCCATGATGGCCGTCTTCTATTGGAATATAGCCGGTGCCATCATCGTTGAATATGGAGTTGAATTCAGAGCAAAGCTACGTGTTCTACTCAATGAAATTCTAGAAAAGAACATCACTGGGCTCTCGGTGGCTGCCAAACAATCTTCAAATCACATTGTAGAAATCATCGGAACACTTGAAGAGAAGATTCTGGCTACGGTTGGTACTTCTCCTACTCGCGAAAAACTTCAAGAAGCGAGTAACGAGATTGATGCGCTTATTAACGATCACATCAAACCTCTGAGCCAATCACAGTGGAAAGATGGTGAATTAATCTGGGCGCGCGCTGGATTCTTGGCGGTTCTCAAACGAACTCTGAGTTTTAACCCCATCCCAGTTGTAGCAGTCATATTACTCACCTGGCCATTTACACTTTTGGTGCAACTGAGTCGAATCGGTTTGGTTCAAACTATAATTGTCCAAATTGCATGGACCTCCATCGTCTTGGTGATGGCAAAAGCTATCTATCGTGGGAACTTAGTCCGCGGAGAATTGCTGGGTAAGAATCTTCAGTTTCTCTCTCTTCTATCAGTTCCCTATCTGATTACTTTCTTTGTGCAACTGGCAACTGAAGGCAATAATCCACAAGAGATGTCCACCATGATTTCTGGGTATCTACTCAGCGCTGTCACCCAATCTACTTTTTATGTCATCGGCGCTCTCTTACTGGCACTTCGTAACGACCAAGAGTTTGTCTTTGAGTTTATTGGGGATGTAATCAAGGCAGGTGAGTTGGAGAAACTTCTTGAAAGAACTAAGCCCGGAAATGTAGATGGTAACTACGCTCAATATCTCCACGCTGAAGTTCAATCCCAATTATTGGCATGCAAACTTTTACTGCTCAAGGCAGCAGAGTCAGATTTTGAACTCTTTACACCTGAAGTCACCCGTCAGATCGTGGAACGAATGGAGAAACTGAAGCAACCATATGTGCGCCCATCTGCTCGAATACCCGCTCAACGTATGGAAGCCTTGCAGCAGTCTTGGACTGGTCTTGCCGAGATTTCTCATGATTTCTCTGTCGAGTTTTCGCAGCTTCACTCCTATAGCGATATCTGCTCACAGTTAATTGAAGAAGCTGTGGTCAA
Organism: Bifidobacterium breve; assembly: GCA_945889195.1. Classification (GTDB taxonomy): domain Bacteria; phylum Actinomycetota; class Actinomycetes; order Nanopelagicales; family Nanopelagicaceae; genus Planktophila. The sequence goes on along the minus strand of CAMDBB010000003.1, from coordinate 142,762 downwards.
TTCGATTAGACATGGCAAGGCCAACAAGATTCAAGCAATTGGCAAGAAAAATGAAGATCACCTATTGATTGAGGTAAGAGATAACGGGCAGTTCAGCGAAAGTTCAAGGCACTCAGGCCTTGGCACCATACTCTTTAATACCTTTGCGCGTGATTGGTCGCTTAGGCGCGAGTCTGAAACAACAGTTCTTTCCTTCACCATCGAAGTAAGTAACCAAGGGAGTGCAAATTGAAAAAGACTCTACTTCAACGTATCAAGGAAAAGTCCAATGCGCAGCAAGTGACGATTCTTGCTCTTATGCTCATTCCTGATAGTTTCGCGATCGCACTCTCTGCAGTTACTGCCTACAACTTTAGATTTCCAGATTCAGCCACCATGGTTGATGGAAAGCCGGCTATCGCCCAATTTGAGTACCGCGGCATCTTGACGGTTTTGGTGATTGCGTGGATTGGGTTGCTGATTGCAACTGGCACATACCGCTTTAATCATGCCACGTTAGTGGTATTTAACCTACGAATGATTATCAAGAGATCTGTGACTTACTTCTTCGTTCTTGGCTTCCTCTCATTTATCCTGAAGGCTTCTTTCTCGCGTTCAGTCTTTCTTGTCATGCTTGGTAGTGGAATCGTCTATCTCTTTGTTATGCGCATTAGCGTCTATGGACTGGTTCTTCGCCCGTTGATTCTGAAGAAGAAGGTCTCATCTAACATGATGATTGTTGGGCGAGATAAGGGAGAGCTAGAGCAACATAGCGACTGGTTAATTCAGCATCGCACCCTTGGCTTTACTATCGCATCTCGTCTTGTGTGCTCAGAGATAAATAGCGCCTGGGTTGAGGAGTTTGACAAGCTACTTCGTTATAAGAAGATCACCGAAGTCCTACTTCTGCCGGGCATGGAATCTGACCCAAACTTCTCTAAATTCATCCACTACTGCGAAGATCTTGATATCCATGTGAACTGGATTCCGCTTGATTCAGGAAATCTAGGCTACTGGCTGATTCCTTCACCACAAGAAGGAATCCCCTTCCTCACCTTTGAGAAATCTGAAATTTCACTGCCTTGGCGCATTCTCAAGCGAGCTTTCGACTTGGTCTTCGCTATCTCTTTGATGGTCCTTTTGAGCCCAGTATTTATTGCCATTGGGCTTGCTGTGTTAGTCAGCAGCGGCTGGCCCATCTTCTATTCACAGAAGCGTGTGGGGCTTAACGGCAGAACATTTAAGTTCTACAAGTTTCGCTCCATGGTTAAGGATGCCGACAAGATTGTGCATGAGGTTGAAAATATCCATGCATCCGATCACGTGCTCTTTAAGAACCGCCAGGACCCTCGCGTGACCCCCGTGGGTCGAATCTTGCGCAAGTATTCACTTGATGAATTGCCGCAGTTCCTCAATGTCATCAACAACAGCATGTCTGTGGTGGGTCCACGCCCAGCACTTCCTAGTGAGGTAAGTGTTTATAACTCCATCTATGAGCGTCGCTTGATTGCCAAGCCTGGTATCACCGGTCCTTGGCAGATTTCTGGGCGTTCAGATTTAGATTTGCGCACCAGCGTGGCGCTAGATCTCAACTACCTTATCAATTGGAGCTTTACGCGAGACCTGTGGATTATCGTCTCCACAGTTGGAGCGGTCTTTAAAGGTAAGGGCGCTTACTAAGACTTCTTATCTTGGCGCTTTAGCTCTTCCTTAAAGCGCGCCCCCTTGATGTGGCGGAAATTCTCTTCTAACGCTTGACGAGATAACACATCAGCGCTTGGCGCATATTGACCTTCTTCAGACCCACGCTTGGCGTATGGGCGATAGTTAGCGCCGTAGTAGCGTGGATAGCCATAACGATAGCCATACTCGTATTCAAGAGATGATTCTGGAATCTTGTTAATGATTACACCCAGGATTATTGAACCCACGGCTTTAACTGCATCTCGCGAGCCGATGAAGTGTGGGCGCTTAGTAACTCCAGCGTGAACGACCAGAACACAGCCATCTGCTTTGGCAGAGACGATTGCTGCATCTGTGACAGGTAGTAACGGTGGGCAATCGATGATGACATACTCAAATTGCTTGCGTAGAAGATCAATCAACTCTTCAAACTTATGTGAACTCAATAGCTCTGAAGGATTCGGTGGAATCTTGCCTGCAAGTAAGACTTTTAACCCTGTTGATTCATAGGGGTGGAGCGCAGCTTTGATGCCTTGTGGGGTCAACTTCTTTGGCCCAGAGATGAGATCACTCAAGCCTTCAGACATTGATGACATTTCAAGGTAGAGCGGCACCTTAGGGCGTCGTAGATCTGCTTCAACGAGAATCACTTTGGCACCTGCTTGCGCAAGCGAAAGAGCAAGGTTGATGGAAGATGTTGTCTTTCCCTCATTAGGAAGAGCAGATGTCATCACAATGACTTGTGGGTGCGCATCTGGATTAAGGAACTGCAAGTTTGTGCGCAAAGTGCGGAAAGCTTCTGTGCGGGCTGCGTAGCGGCCAATCTGAGTTACCAGTGGCTTTTCATCGGCAATCTCATCAAATCCGATTGCAGCAAGGAGTGGTGTTCCAAGTAAATCATCTTCATTCTTGACAGTGTTATCAAGGAGCTTGCGAAGGGAGGCTAAGCCAATGCCGAGACCAAAGCCGAGCAATAAACCAAGGGCTAAATTAATTGCCTTCTTTGGAGATGCAGGTGCATCAGCAGGAATAGCTCCCTTGACGGTAGAGACCTTCACAGGTGAATCAACACCGATGCCATTGAGTTCAAGATCTCCGATAGTCACACCAAACTGATCGGCCACAGCGTTGGCGATATCAGATGCACGCTGCGCATTGATATCTGTCACTGTCAGCGAGATAAGAACTGTGTCGAGCGGAGCAGATGCAGAAATCATCGCGCCTAATTCAGAAGTTGTCATATCCAAATTGAGGCGATCAATGACGGGCTCAAGCGTGATAGGACTGTTAACAATTTGTGCATAGGACTTGACGCGCTGTTGTGAAAATGATGATCCAGTTGCGAGCGCTGAAATATCAAGCGTTGATGCAGGAGTTGAGACAAATATTTGCGCTTGTGATTCGTATGTTGGAGTTGTTGTGAATGTAATTGCTGCAGCAATAATCAAACCAACGAGCGTGCTTGCTCCGATGATGATGCGGTTTTGAACAATCAGGCGCCAGTATTGAATTAGCTCCATGCTCACCCCCATCGCTAGCCCTAGATTTGGCTCTTGCTATGGGTAAAGGCTATGCAGGGTGAGCGTAAAGAGCACCAGGGCAAATATTTAAAGGTCGGTTTTTACCTTTTCTATGCGGACTTTCTCCTGCGTAAAAACCGAACTATTGCAATACCCATGAGGAGGCTGAGCGAGTTGGATACGAAATCAATCCAGTCGCTCACGCGTCCTGGAATGGCTAATTGAACCAACTCAAAGGAGGCAGAGAGGGCAACGCCTGCGAGAAAAACTTTGTAGAGGCTCACCTTTTCGAAGATTGCCGTGAAGATCACTGGGAAGGGAGCCAACATGAAGAAGTTGCCGAGGGCAACAAGGTGGGTGTCAGCGTAGAGAATTTTGTAGAAGAAATTTGCATGGGTGCGTAAATACTCAGCAATTTGTGAGGGATCACCTGATTCAAGAATCGGCCGTGGAAAGAGGACAAAGAGTGAGAGCACGAGGAGATAGAGCGTTAGCGCAGCTGCAGCTATATCTCTCTTTCGCACGTACTTCTCCTTTGGCTTCACCAAGTAACCTTAACTTATGCGCATTGTCACTGTCTGCAGAATGAACCAAGCGCGTTCGCCCTTTGCTCAGGCTGTCCTTGAGCGTAACTTCCCCGAAGATCAGATTTCATCAACTGGGGTGACAGCCATTGATGGCACACCGATTCTGGAAGCCGTCGTTGAGATTGCTAAGAATTGGCGCGTGCCGATTACGCAGAGCACATCAAAGAGTTTAAGTAAAGCATCAGCTGATATCCAATCCGCAGATTTGATTATCACAGCAGAAGATTCGCAGAGCGATGTCATTCGCAATCTGGGATATCACGGTGCGCTGCGTAGTTATGAAGAGATTGTCGAAGATAAAGATTTTGTCCCTATTGATCCAGTTGGACTTTTGCCTGATGCGATGAGTCGTGAACTTGGCAAGGTGGGTGCGCTGACGCTGCGTGCTGCACTGGATGCGAAGGGTTTTCCCCACGCTCATAATATTCATGTAGTGATACCTCATGGCGTGAGCGACTTAGGAGTTGCACTGGCCCATGCGCAGATGGCGCGCATTTCAGAAGGTGCGATATTGGTTGATGGTGATTTACGGGCACCGATAATTAATGAGATAGAAGATCTGGGGCTCGAGCCTATTTTCTTTGATGTCGATCAGATAGGACTACTTGAGACACCGGTCGTGAATACTCAGCAGATATTGACCCATCCTCGTCAGGTTGATTTTCCAGAGAGATACTTCCTCTCCCCTAGCTGGCGTAAATGGATTCAGCAGTTAGCAGAGCAGGCACCGGTTGTGATCATCACCGCTCCTCGCCACTCGCGTGCTCGACGTCTTGCTGACTCCTACCTTGCCTCATATATGGCTGATGAATTTACGGTGATATCCGCATGAAGCGCAGAGTTATCAAAGTCCTCATTCTTCTTCCAGTTCTTTACCTGCTGGCCTTTACTACCCAATCAGTTCTTACCTACATGCATGCTCGAGATTATGTTGCACAACTTTCAGGTGAATATGACCGCGCCACACTTGATAACCAGTCTGCAGCCCTTGCCTCTGATGTAGATCGCCTCTTCTGGCTCCTGAATTTTCCTGTAGCGAAGCAGATTACGCAGATAGCAGGTCTGGACTTTAACCCGATACGCGATGAGGTCACTGCCGTCATACGCGCGAGCTCTTGGCTAGTTGGTGCTGATGCACCGAAGAGATACATGATCGCATTTCAAAATAGCGCAGAAGCCCGCGGCACAGGTGGCATCTTGGGAGCCTTTGCCATTATTGACCTCAATAAATCATCTTTCTCTGTTGTGCGCACGGGCTCAAACGCGGTTCTCTACTCGCTTAAAGATGTACCGGTGAAAGTGCCTGCTGAATTTACAAAACTGTATGGCAAAAATCCTGCTATTTTACAGAACTCCAATCTCTCACCCCATTTTCCATTTGGAGCTGAGATTTGGATGGGCTTATGGAAGAAGCAATTCGAAGAGCAGCTTGATGGTGTTATTGCCGTTGATCCCAGCGCTCTGAGTTATGTCCTCAAGGCAACTGGGCCAATCACTTTGCAATCTGGTGAAGTTATCACCAGTGACAATGTGGTGAGTGAAACTTTACAGAAAGCCTATAAGAGATATGAAAAAGACAATAACGCCCGCAAGCAATACCTCGTCGACATCTTAGATGCAGCAGCAAGCAAGATTACTGGCGGGCAGTATTCAAAAATTGAGATGGTGCGGGCCATCAAACAGGGGCTGCTGGAGAATCGAATTCTCATGTATTCACGAGATACTCCCGCGGAGAGAGAGCTAGCCACCATCCGTTTAGGCGGATACTTGGATAAGGCACCAAACAACGAGTTTCGCGCAGTCATACAGAACATTGATGCCAGCAAACTTGATTACTATCTCGATCGCGATGTAGTGATTGAATCAAAATCATGCGACAAAGTCGCGCAGACTCAAGTGCGTGTACGAGTGACAAATACACTCAAGAGTGGAAAAGGATTGCCGGCATATGTACTGACCCGAGCCGATAAAGGAAAACCTGCCGACTTAATTACCGGCGCACATCGCTTTAAACTTTTCATCTACGGCCCGACAAACTCAGTTTTGGTCTCTGTCTCGCGTGAAAACCGAACAGAAAATTTAGGTGGAGGATCTACTGAGCGTGGTCGTCCTATCTATGTTGCAGATGTTGATTTAGCCCCAGGTGAGAGTGAAGAGCTACTCGCTAATTTTGCAGGTGGGGTCGGTAAAATAACTTTTGTCGATCAGCCATTAGTGCGTCCAACTAGTCTGACAATTAAAGGTGGCTGCTAATGCAACTAGCGCGAAAGAAGATAGTCACAACAACAGGTGTTCTTGTGCTCTCACTTCTCTTTGCGCACCTGCCGAATACTTCAGCTCCAGCTGCCACCTATTGCATCGGCCCTGCTGCATATCCTCCAGATTTGCCAGATTGCCTAGATCCTGTTGTTGAAGCGCAGAAAGAGGCTAAGCGAGTTGCAGATGAACAGAAGGCTGCAGCAGATGCTGCAGCTCTCAAGGCGCAACAGGATAAAGAAGAACAAGATGCCATTGCCGCATCCGTTGCCGCTGCAAGGTCACAAGCAGATTTTGCTGCTGCCGCTGCTGCCGCTGTCGAAGCAGCGCGTAAGGCGCAGATTGCAAAAGACGAGGCAGAGACGGCAGCCGCACAGGCGCTTGAAAGAGAAAATGCTAAGAAGGATCAAATCGCTGCTGCAAAATTAAAGGCTGAGGAATCTGCAAGAAAATTAGTAGAAGAACAAGCAGCGGCAGCTGAAAAAATCCGACTTGCGCAAGCTGCTGTTGAGGCTCAACGACTAGAGGTATTGCGTCAGCAAGAGTTAGCAGCTACCGCTTTACGTGAATACCAAGCGAAGCAGGCAGCGCTCCAGGCAGATATTGATGCAAAGAAAGCAGCCTTTGACAGAGCCAAAGAGGAGGCTGATGCAAAGAAAGATGCCGAAGATGCTGCAAAGGCTGCAAAGGCTGCAGCTGATGCCGCAGAAACTGCCGCAGCGGCAACTGCAGCGGCAGCTGCAAGAAAGGCATCAGCATCTGCAGGTACAACCGCATCAGCTCTAGCGACATACCAGGCAGCTGGTGGCACGCTTTTGATCTCAAGAAACTTCATTCCCGTTGAAAACTATGAAGATGATCTCTTACCTGAACTTGTTGGAGCAAAATTCGCGACAGTAGATGATCTGCGCCAAGCTTATTTAACTGCCAAGACACAGAGTGATCAGGATGCGTCGGATAAGGCTGCAGCAGATGCTGCGGCAACGGCTGCAGCAAACGCGAAGGCCACAGCAGATGCGGCAGCAGCGGCAGCAGCAACGGCGGCAGCTGAAGCAAAGGCGCGTCAAGATGCAGCAGAGGCAGAGAAGGCACGTGCTGATGCTGCAGCTGCAGCTGCTCTCAAAATTGCTCAAGATGCAGCCGATGCCGCTGCTCGTGCCGCAGCAACAAAAACTTTGCTAGATACAGCCGCCGTTCTTGCAGCGCAAGAAAAACTCAAGTTAGAAAATGATGCAAAGGCTGCAGCTGCCCAGTACGCAGCGCGCCAAGCAGAGTTGGCGGCAATTGCTGCTGCAAAGCTTGCGGCAGATGCAGCCGTCACTGCGGCTGCTGCGCGTTCTACTGCTCTCAACTCAGCTGCGACAACTTTAAGTAATGTTGCAAACTCTTCCGGTGATTCAGCCGAAGCTGCTGCGGCTGCCTTGAATTCTCTCCAAGAAGCCAATAGGCAATCTGATGCAGGATCTAACGCCGCCGCATCAGCACAAGCTGCAGCTAATGCGGCTCAAGATTTAGCAGATGCTGCCGCCGCTGCTGCTGTGGCCGCTGCTGCCGCTGCTGCTGCTGCTGTAGAAGCCGCAGCACGTGCAACTGCAGAAGCTGCAGCTGCTGCACGAGCCGTTGAAGCTGCCGCTGCCGCACGAGCTGCAGCAGAGGCTGCTGGTAAACCAAAACCTATGACAGATCGCGAATATTCACTCTTAGTTGCCGCTGCCAAGAAAGAAGCAGATGAAGCCACGCTCAAGAAAGCCGCGGAAGATAAGGCAAAGGCTGAAGCGCTAGCAGCTGCCAAGAAGGAAGAGGAAGCAAAGCAGAAAGAGGATGAGGCAAAGAGAGCTGCAGAAGGCTCAGATCAAGCAAAGGTAGATGAAGCTCGGAAGAAGGCGGAGGCTGCAAAAGCTGAAGCAGATCGACTGGCTGAGAAGGCGGCGGCAGAAATAGCTGCTGCTGATGCTAAGGCTGCTGCTGCAATTGATGCCGCGAAAAAGAAGGCACAGGAATTAATCGACAAGATCAAGGCAGATCTTGAAAAAGTTGCATCTAAAGCACAAGCCAACGTTGAAAAATATCGAAATAAGGCAACCGCATCCTCTGAAAAGGCTGATGCTGCATCTGCAGTTCTAGCAGATACAAAAGCCGCAGCCCGCCAGGCGGCCAAAGCTGCAGCCATCGTTGCCGCTGACCTTGAGGAAGTTACTGTACAAGTTGCCACTTTTACAAAGAAGATTGAATCTCAAAAACAGGCTGAGGAAAGAATTAAAGAAGAGATTTCTACCTCTGAGAAGAAGATGCAGAGCTTCATTAAACAGTACGAGCAAATTAGAATTGAGATCTCCACATACATTTCAACTTATAGTGATGCTAAATCTGAGGCAGATATGGCTCTTAAAGTTGTCACAGAAAAGCGAGCGCTTGCTGCCCGAAGTAAAGAGATTGCTGAAAATGCTCTTGAAGCATACCGAGTTGCATCCGGAAGCAAGAATTTAGTAAGCACTGAGAAGCCATTTACAGTTTCAAGTGCTGAGGTTGGCACAAATCTGCAAATGGCCGCTAGCGCCACAGATATCGCAAAGCTTAAGCAATTAGCGGATCAAGCAGTTGCTCGATATAACAGAGATAGAGCTGATGTTGAGAAGGCGAGCAAACAGGCGGAGAAAACGCTGGCGATTTTCGAAAAGGTCAAAGCAACGCTTGAAGCAAAGGTGTCCACGGGTAAAGATCTACAGACCAGAATTAGATCGCTACAGGATGTTCTAGCAGACCAAAGAGATGAATTAGCGGCGGCTGTGAAGACTCGTGATCAGCTCCAAGAGAAGCTGCGCACCACAAGAGCTCAAGCTACTTCTACTCAGAATAAACTGACCGTTGCACAAATTGCTGCCCAGAAAGCCAAGGCCGCTGCAGATAAGGCAGCGCTATCAGTAAGCAGATTCCAAGGCGATGAAAACAATGCAAACAGAGTTGCGGATACCAATGATCTTGCGGTCACAGCAGCAGAAGATGCCGCGATAGATATTGAGGCATCGAGTAACGCAATTGATGAGATTGTCTCTTCTGAGATCGTAGATAACTCAATTAAATCCTTACCTGCAATAGTTGCCACAGTCGCTGTTGTTGCCCTGGCAAGCATCGCAATACTTCTCGCACGAAGGGCAGTAAGGCGCCGTAGGCACCCAATTCTTGCCCCAGTTGTTGAAGATTTTAAAGATCTGGAATTTGACTTCGACCGGATACTTGCTGAGATTAAGCAGAAGCAGAAGAAATCTCCTGCTGTGACAAAGGCGCGCACAACGAAAACGGCTGTCAAGAAGCCTAATCAGGGCAAGAGATAAGCACTCAGCTTTGATTCAAGAGCGGCATAAGCGGTATCAAATTCAGGGCTAGAAATTTCCTTCTTCCATCGTCCGCTCGTAGCATTTTCTGGCGTGAGCTCTTCCTCGAAGAACTTTCTCATCTGGGGTGCATCAGAGATACCTAAGAAACTTGTGAGCTTCCGATAGGTCTCTTCACGTTTATTAATCGCCAAATCTTCCAGTGCGATTGTGATCTTCTGCTTCGCAGGAACGGCTTTGAGCGCGGTGTGACCATCAGTCAGACGTTTTTCAATCCAGGTTAGACCTTCCATAGGGGTTGTTGGCCCCCAGTTCTTTGTGAGAAGGGATGCAATCACATCGCGAGGATCGCGAACCATGGTGATGAACAGTGCATTAGGAAAGAGCTTAAGGAGTTTATCTGCCGTTGGAATGTTCATGGGGGTTGTCTCAACCCAATACTTTTCAGAACCTGCTTCATCCTGCAGGGCTATGAACTTCTTCATAAATCTACGGGCTGCCCAGATGCGATTAATCTTTAAATCTCTGCGTAGAGCTGACATAAGTTTTTCAAGGTTGGGGCGTGATATTCCCGAAGTCAACCCACGCCCATGTGGTGGTGGAGCATCGATATCCCACCACTTATTCCAGACCTGATCTTCAAACTCTGCCAAGATATTTGCAAGCTTCTCATTTTCACGTTCTTTACGTTTGCGATAAGTGCGGTAGTGAAAGATTGAAACAGGCTCCTTTGCCTTGTTCGGGGATTCATCGCGACCGAAAACAACATCAAGTAGGCCTGAGCGGTTGGATAGAAACTTAATTTCAATAGGAGTGCTGGTACGCACATCTGGGTGATTGCCGAGTAAGTCGCCCATCACGGTGGTGCCACTGCGCCCAGTTCCGCCAACAAAGACAGGGGTCACTTTGTGAAATATCGGAGACTTTCCCATTCGAGAAGAATAGCGCCTTGATTTTCGCAGCCACCCTTTACTGTCTACCCATGGCGCATGATTTCACTCCAGTATTTATCGGGGGCACAGGTAGAAGTGGAACAACCATTCTGCTTAATCTCCTAAGTCGCCATCCAGACTTCCATGGGAGTATGCCTCGCGAAATCAAGTATCTGACCAGCAGACACGGACTGGTGGATATTGCACTGACCCGACCTATTCAACTTGAGGAGAATCTCAAGGCAAAGAGAAATAACCTCCTGGCACGAATACTTCCCCTTCTGGGCCAAAGCAAGATTTCTCTCTTCGAGAGAGATTTACTCGGTCGATGGTGGTCTGAAACAGGGAAAAAAGGCAATACACGTGGCCTGGTTCAAGGTATCCCTCGCGAAGTTTTAGAAGCGGAATTCGCAAAATTCAAAGTTGATTTTCGGGTAGATAGCAAAGGCGCTTCCCGTGATCTCTTTGAATCGTTGTCCAGAGCCCAAATGAAAGATGGCGTCAAGAGATACTTCGGAGATTCCACCCCTGTAAACATTATGCAAGCAGACTTGATTAACAAGATATTGCCAGGAAGTAAGTTCATCCACGTAATCCGCGATGGGCGTGATGTGGCATCTTCAGTTTTGAAAGAGAAGTGGGGGCCAAACGAACATTTCGCCGCCCTTGATTGGTGGAAGAACCGAATAGTCACAGGGCAGCTGGCTCTTTCCAAAATTAAGACTGAGAATAAGTTAGAGCTAAGAATTGAAGATTTAGTTATCCATCGCCGTAAGGAAACGCTTGAAAAAATCAAGAACTTTCTGGAACTGCCCAACCATAATCGTTTAGATAAGTATTTTGAAGATGAAATTCTTCCAGAGAAGCTTCATGCTGGCAGATGGAAGAGTGAACCAGTCAATGCCACAAAGTTCAGCGCTAAATATCAATCAATCTTGCAGGAGCTCAGCGGTAACGGCATCAATATCAAAGAGTTGTAGCTATCCGGCCAAGATTCGGTAGCCATTAATCACAATCACGGCGACTCCAACAAGTATTCCGATCTGCTTGCGCGGTAGTGCTACAACAATTCGTGCGGCAATAGGCGCCATCAAGCACCCACCGAGAGCTAACCCACCAACAACTGACCAATCGATATCAAGTCGATTGATGTTGACGAGGAATCCGACGCTAGCTGAAACAGCAACAATAAATTCAGCAGCGCTAACCGTTCCAATAATCTTGCGTGGTTCAACGGTCGTAGTGGTCATCATGGTGGGCGTCACGATTGGACCCCATCCCCCACCACCGGATGCATCAACAAATCCGCCGGTAAAACCTAGATAGGTGAGATAGCGCGGATTAGTGAGTTCAACAGATGGTTGCGGTTGTGTAGAAGGAAAGATATTGCGATAGAGAAGTAAGAATCCAAGCAGCAAAAGAAGAGTCGAGATAAAGATCTTCGCACTCGATAGATCAATCGACGATAGGAATGTGGCTCCAAGTAGCGCTCCAATTCCACCCGGAACTGCGAGCTTGAGCAGAATTTTCTTATCAATATTCTCTGCATGCCAGTGAGATGCACCTGAAACAAGGGTGGTACCAATCTCGGCGGCATGCACTGCAGCTGAAGCAACTGCCGCCGATGCACCTAAAGTTAAGAGAAGCGTTGAACTAGTGAGCCCAAAGCCCATACCAAGGGTGCCATCAATCAGTTGTGCAACAGAGCCTGCGAGGGCGAAGAAAATCCAATTCACAGCAAGCGCTCCATGATGGCTTTCGTATTTGCTTCGGTATCTGCGGTGCCATCAAGAATAAGTTCTGGTTTAGATGGCTTTTCGTAATCTTGGCCGATTCCAGTGAAGTTAGGAATCTGACCATCCTTAGCCTTCTTATATAAGCCCTTAGGGTCTCGCGAGATACAAACATCAACAGGGGTATCAACGAAGACCTCTATGAAATCTCCATCGTCAAAGATAGAGCGAGCACGCTGGCGATCTGCCTCAAATGGACTGACCAGCGCAGTAATGACAATTAGACCTGCATCGACCATCAGCTTGGCTACTTCGGAGACGCGACGAACATTCTCTGCGCGATCTTCAGGAGTAAAACCTAAATCAACGTTAAGGCCCATACGTAAGTTATCGCCATCGAGAACATAGGCGTGCATTCCCAGTGCATGTAGGCGCTTAGCGAGAGTGTTTGCAATCGTTGACTTTCCTGAGCCCGAGAGCCCAGTAAGCCAGATGACTCTCGCCTTCTGATTCTTTGCACTCTCACGAGCAGCCTTATCAACCTCATACGCTTGATATGTAATGTTCTCGCCACGGCGAAGAGCGTGGCGAATCATTCCGGCACCGACAGTCTGAAAAGTAAGGCGATCGACAAGGATGAAGTTTCCAAATTCGCGGGATTGCTTATAAGGAAGCAGTGCGAGCGGCTGATTGGTAGCAATTTCAACTTCACCAATTTCATTCATCACTAGCGTATTTGCAGAGTTTTGTTCGCCTGTATTGACATCAATTTTGTGGCGAATCTTGGTGACAATAACAGGCGTCTGGGTTGGGCCAGAGATAAGCAAGTAGGAGCGGCTATGAATCAGCGCATCTTCGTTAAACCAGACTAGGTGAGCGTTAAAGCGATCGGATGCATGTAGATCTTCACTGGCTGCGGCAATCAAATCACCTCGCGTTGCATCTACCTCTGGCTCGAGTACAAGAGTGACCGCGCTTGTTTCTAGCGCTACCTGCTCTTCTTGGAATCCCGAGATGATTTTTCCGATCTTGGCTAGCTTGTTGCTAGGAAAAATCTTAACTTCATCCCCCACTGCAAAGTCACCGTGGTGGATAGTTCCGCTAACACCTCGGAAATCATCAGCGCGAGAAATCGATTGCACGCGCATACGTGCTGTTGCGCTAGCGCTCTGTGTTGGCTGCCATGACTGAATCGCCTCAAGCAGCGTTGGCCCCTGATACCAAGGTGCTTGGGTGCTGCGCTGGACAACGTTATCGCCAGCTAAAGCGCTAAGTGGAATAAAGTGAACATCTGTCAGGTCAAGGCGTGTGAGTGTCTTTTCGATTTCGCTCTTGATCTGCAGATAGATTTCTTCATTAAAGCCAACTGCATCTAACTTATTGACGGCCACAAGTACGCGTTGCACGCCCATAAGAGAGCAAATAGTTAAGTGGCGTAGAGTCTGAGTGCGAACTCCCTTTGTGGCATCCACGAGAACTATCGAAATCTGCGCGCGAGATGCGGCCACGGCCATATTTCGCGTGTACTGCTCGTGGCCTGGTGCATCCGAAATAATGAGGCGGCGGCCATCGAGTAATGACATAGAGCGATAGGCAACATCAATGGTGATACCTTGCTCGCGTTCTGCCTCAAGGCCATCTGTGAGCAAACTGAAATCAATTTCTCCTGCAGGAATATTTGAACCGGCACGTCGTACCTGCCGAGCTGTATCGACTGTGTCATAAGGAATGCTGTCGGTCTCAACGAGCAAGCGACCAATGAGAGTGCTCTTGCCATCATCGACGCTGCCACATGTAAGAAGGCGAACTACTGGGATCTGCATTAGAAGTAGCCCTCGCGCTTCTTCTTCTCCATGGAATCCTCATTGGCGCCATCGATCAAGCGAGTTGCGCGTTCGCTCAGCTTTACCTGGAAGACCTCTTCTACAACATCCTCGATCGATGTCGCGCTTGATTCGACCGCTGCTGTAAGTGGGTAGCAGCCCAGAGTTCTAAAGCGAACCCGCTTCATCTCGGGTTTTTCGCCCTCGTTAAGTTGATAGCGCTCATCATCAACCATGATGATCTGGCTTCCGCGCATCACAACAGGGCGTTCTTTTGCGAAGTAGAGAGGATTAACCTCAATATTCTCAGCTGCGATGTAGCGCCAGATATCGAGCTCGGTCCAATCTGAAAGTGGAAAGACGCGCATAGTTTGGCCAGGAGCTAACTTGGGATTGTAGGTACGCCAGAGTTCAGGGCGTTGTGCGCGAGGTTCCCAGCGATGGCCGGATTCGCGCACGCTAAAGATTCGCTCCTTGGCGCGAGACTTTTCTTCATCACGGCGAGATCCACCAATGGCAGCATCGACTTCATAAAGATCTAACGCCTGGCGTAGTGCAACGGTCTTCATAATGCGTGTGTATTCAGAGATTCCAGAGGTAAATGGGTTGGTCCCATTGGCAACGCCCTCTTGGTTGGTATGCACAATCAAAGATAAATTGTCATCTGCTACCACTTTGTCACGGAAGGAAATCATCTCTTTAAACTTCCAGGTTGTATCTATATGGAGTAGCTTGAATGGGATCGGCGCTGGATAGAAAGCTTTCTTAGCTAAGTGCAGAAGAACTGATGAATCCTTGCCGATGGAGTACATCAAAACCGGCTTACGGAAGGTCGCCGCAGTCTCGCGGAAGATTTCAATTGCTTCAGATTCGAGCGACTTGAGAATCTCGAGCTCGGTGGACATAGGAGAAACCTACAGGGATTGCTTGTGAATCCTCATAGAGACGCTACTTCTTCTCAAATTTTGGCAGGTGGAGATCGAACTTAATCGAGATTAAGCGGGTGGCGATTACAACCAGGCCACCTGCAATAGCTGAAACATTGTCAGCAAACCCCAAGCCGTGAAGTGCGACATAAGTGGATGCGCCAATCAAGGTTGATGTTCCAATGGTTTCACGATGGAGCAAGACTGGCTCTAGCTGACAGAGAACATCTCGCACCAAGCCTCCAGTTACAGCTGTAATGACGCCAAGAAAAATCGCACCAAACCAGACAACATCCATCTCATATGCAAGTTGTGTGCCTGACATGGCAGCTACGGCTAAGCCGAAGGTATCCATAATCAGAAGCGTCTTTCCAATATGTGTTACCCGCCTAAACACCAAAGTCAAGAGAACGGCAGCAATAACGCTCAGAACTATCCAAGGATCAATAATCCACACCGGGCGAATACCCAGAAAAACGTTTCGCAGCGTTCCACCTGAGAGAGAGGCAACAGCTGCAATAAAAGCAATGCCGCCGTAATCAAGTCCTTTATCTGCTGCGACTCTTGCGCCCACCAGAGCAAAGGCGAAGGTGGCGAGTAAATCCAAGGTCAACATTAAGGACATGGAGTAAGAGTACGGAATTTATAACGGCTCTGCACAAAACTGCAAAATTGTTTCATTTCCGTCACAATTTGCGTGTTTATCTGTCCGAGGTTGCTCTGCCTGCGTAGAGTTCCGAGCATGTCAAAGTCAAAGGGCCTCAGTAAAGATAAGAACTGGTGGCGCCAAGCCTCGGTTTATCAGATTTACCCACGTAGCTTCGCCGATTCCAACGGTGATGGCATCGGTGATCTCAAAGGCATCACTTCGCGTATTCCATATCTGAAATCCCTCAACATTGATGCAGTCTGGCTTAGCCCTTTCTATCCATCTGCTTTAGTCGATGGTGGTTATGACGTTGATAATTATCGTGATGTGGATCCAAAGTTAGGAACACTTGCTGATTTTGACGAGATGCTTGCCGCTCTTCATAAGGTTGGTATTCGCGTTTATGTAGATATCGTTCCAAACCACTCTTCCAATTTGCATGAATGGTTTAAGGAAGCAATCGCGGCAAAGCCTGGCTCAAAGGCACGCAGCCGATATATCTTCCGCGACGGTCGCGGCAAGAAGGGCGAACTGCCACCAACGGATTGGGTTTCACACTTTGCGCCGAGCGCATGGACCCATGAATCTGCCATGGGTGGAAAACATAACCAGTGGTACATGCACTGGTTTGCGCCAGAACAACCAGATTTCAACTGGGATAACCCAGAGATCCAGAAAGACTTTTTAAAGACCTTAAAGTTCTGGGCTGATCGTGGAGTCGATGCATTCCGTATCGATGTCGCACATGCCTTGAAGAAAGATTTATCGGAACCGCTTCGCAACCTTGATGTCTTTGAAGGGCTTGAGCAGCGTGGCGCTAAGGGCAAAGGCATTCTGGCTGATCGTGATGAGTTATTTAAGATCTATAAAGAGTGGCGCAAACTCTTTAATACCTACGATCCTCCACGTGTTGCAGTTGCAGAGGCATTTGTGCACCCGAAGCGTTTACCGCTCTATGCCAGCACTAAGACTCTAGGTCAGTGCTTTGACTTCCGCTTTATTGATACTCCATTCGAAGCTGGCGCTTATCGCAACGCTACGCAGGAAGCTATCGAGCTGGCCGAAAAGAATAAATCGACCTGCACCTGGACGCTCTCAAATCACGATCAGATTCGCCATGCAACCAAGATGGGCCTTAACCCTGCTGTAAATCGCCGTGATTGGATGTTGAGCAATGGCACAACATATCCACTAGATAAAGAATCTGGCACAAATAATGGGCTAGCGGCAACGCTCTATATCTTGGCCCTTCCTGGAAGTACTTATATGTTCCAAGGTGAAGAACTTGGGTTACATGAAGTCACTGATATTCCAGAGAAAGATATTCAAGATCCGCAGTACCTGCGTAACCACAAGATTGATAAGGGTCGCGATGGCTGCCGAGTGCCGCTGCCATGGACAAAATCAGGTTCATCATTTGGCTTTGGTACAGGCAGTGCGCACTTGCCGCAACCAAATTGGTTTGGCGATTACTCAGTAGAAGTCGAAGAGAAGGATGCACACTCACCTCTTGCTATCTATCGCCGCGCGTTAGAGCTACGTAAGGATTTGCAGACGAAGGAAGAGATTAAGTGGCATAAGACCAGCGATGTATCAGTTCTTCACTTCTCAAGACCCAATGGGTGGAACTGCATCACCAACTTTAGAGCACAGGAATACACCATGCCTAAGGGTGAAATTTTGATCTCATCCAAACCGCTTGTGAATGGAAAGATTCCAGCAGGGACAACAGTCTGGTTTAAGAAGAAGTAACTCTTTCAGAACTAGGCGACTTTAATAATGTCGACTGCGAATATAAGAGTTTCATAAGGCTTAATTGGGCCAGCACCTGATGGTCCGTATCCCATATCTGGTGGGATCACCAAGAGGCGACGTCCGCCTTCCTTTGCGCCCGGAAGACCCTTCTGCCATCCCTCAACAACTTGTGCCAATGGGAATGTTGCAGGTTCACCTGACCATGAAGATTCGATGAGCTTTCCATCTGACCACGTCATCAATACATAATGCACAGTCAGAGTTGAAGTGGGAAGAACTTCTGCACCTGTACCAACAATGACATCTTCAGTTGTGAGTTCAGCGGGAGGGGTTCCTTCAGGCGCTGAAATTGTCGGTGTCTGTCCAGCAGCAGCTGAGACAGTAGGAAGCTTTGATGAATCTGATCCGGTCAATTGAATTCCTCCGAGAATGGTTGCAGCGATTAGGACAACGACGAAGATCGCTGCCAAGACTTTTCTAGTTGCGCTATTAATTTTCGAGCTCCTTAATGAGGTTGAAATCTCCGCCACCGAGTTGGCCTTGATCGCGATACATCTCAAGCTTTGCACGGGTATCGGCAATATCGAGATTACGCATAGTTAGCTGACCAATTCGATCCGTAGGACCGAAGGCTGCATCTTCCGTGCGCTCCATCGACAACTTATCTGGGTGATAGCTCAGCGCAGGACCCGTTGTATTGATTACTGAATAATCATCTCCGCGGCGCAGACGCAGCGTTACTTCGCCAGTAATTGCAGATGCCACCCAACGCGTCAGAGATTCACGCAGCATCAAGCTCTGTGGATCAAGCCAGCGACCTTCGTAGAGCAAGCGACCAAGGCGGCGACCTTCGGCGTGATAATTGGCAATGGTGTCTTCATTATGAATTGCAGAAAGTAAGCGCTCGTAAGCGATAAAGAGCAGCGCCATTCCAGGAGCTTCGTAAATTCCACGAGATTTTGCTTCGATGATACGGTTTTCGATTTGATCAGCCATTCCAAGACCATGGCGGCCACCAATGGCGTTAGCTTCATTCATCAGAGCGACGACATCTGTGAAATCTTTACCGTTGATTGCAACGGGGCGACCCTGCACAAATTGAATCTTCACATCTTCGGATGTGATGGCAACGCTGGCATCCCAGAACTTGACACCCATAATCGGTGAAACAATTTCAATAGATGCATCGAGATTTTCTAGGTTTTTGGCCTCATGGGTTGCTCCCAAGATATTGGCATCTGTTGAGTAAGCCTTTTCAGCGCTGTCGCGATATGGCAGCTTGTTTGCAACCAGCCACTCAGACATTTCCTTGCGACCGCCGAGTTCACGTACGAAATCAGCGTCAAGCCAAGGCTTGTAAATTCTTAGATTCGGATTAGCTAAAAGTCCGTAACGGTAGAAACGCTCGATGTCATTACCTTTATAGGTAGAGCCATCTCCCCAGATTTCAACTTTGTCATGCAACATTGCGCGCACCAAAAGTGTGCCAGTTACCGCTCGACCAAGAGGTGTTGTATTGAAATACTGCTTACCGCCAGAGCGGATATGGAAGGCGCCGCAGGCAAGTGCTGCCAAGCCTTCTTCAACGAGTGGAGTCTTGCAATCAACAAGACGTGAAATCTCTGCGCCGTATTCCTTGGCGCGATCTGGAACTGAGTCGATATCTGGCTCGTCGTATTGGCCCAAATCAGCGGTGTAGGTGCAAGGAATTGCACCCTTCGCGCGCATCCAAGCGACCGCGACAGAGGTATCGAGACCGCCTGAAAATGCGATGCCGACTCTTTCGCCGACAGGCAGCGATGCAAGAACCTTGGACATGGCGGTAAGTCTAACGGCTCAACAGGGCTGCTAGCGCAGGTTTAATTTTCCAGAGCGAGATCATCTGCTCATATCGCTGCTGCTCTGCCGAATCAGCAGTAGCCCCTGTCTTTACCGCACGAATCATGAGATTTCGGGGCGTGTGTTCACCACCAATGAATTCGATTGCCTCGACGCGATATCCATGTAACTTCATAATCTGCATTCGCAAAGCATCCGTCAATAAATCTCCGAGTCGCTCTTTCATAATTCCATTTCGCGTCATCATCGACCATGGCTCGGGGATCTCATTCATCTGCGCCTGGATATCGTGGTGGCAGCAAGGAGCAATCAGCGCCAGCCCAGAACCTGCATTAATTGCCCAGGCAATTGCATCATCGGTGGCTGTGTCGCATGCATGAAGTGCAATAGCGACATCTGCTTTTGTCAGAGATGTATCTGCAATCTCTTCTGCCCGAAACTCAATACTGCCCGAAATCCCTAATTGCTTGGCAATCTCATTATTGCGATCTCGTGAAGCTGTTCTGACATCAATACCGATTACTGAAACTGGTAACCCTTGACCACGTAGATATTGATGAGCGGCAAATGTCAGGTAGGCATGGCCGCATCCCAAATCAACAATCGTCAGCGGCTTCTCTTGGGATGGTGCAGGAATATGGCCAGCAGAAATTGCGCTCGCTAGCGCTGGAGTTAGTAGACGTAAGAACTCTTCTACCTGGCGATACTTATCAGCTTTACTTGGTTTGAGATTGCCCTCTTTATCTGAAATTCCCACAGCGATAAGAAATGGGTCAGACGGTTCAAGTAAACGTGACTTGGTACGGTCATGCTCAAGAACTTGTTCCTTCTTCTCGCTGGTGCGGTGAATAAGTGGTTCACCTTTTTTTGTAATGCGCACACTGACTGAGCCACAGGTCTGTTCTAGCAAAATATTGGCATAACCTGCGCGCAGAAGAGAAGGTAGCGGTGTATCCGCCGGTGCATAGTTCTTTGTGGTCATGGCGCGACCATCGCTATAGGTAAGTTGAATCTGCATCGAGTTCTTGATCAGCACAGGTCGCATATCGATGCGCTCGTGAGGCGTCTGCATATTTCGACGTCGACCTGAGAGAACTACGCGTACAAGTGATTGATGAGCGCCAAATAGTGATTCAATCTCACTAAAAATGCCTTCGAGTTGATCGTTGCTCACGAGAGAGAATGCTAGTCTGCCGCAATGGTTTCGACTACTGAGTGGCTGATAACGATAATTGCACTCCTTGCAATCCTCACCTTTGACTTCACTTGGGCTATTAAGAATCGCAATAAAGAAACCTCCATGCGAGAAGTGCTCATGTGGACCGCCTTTTATGTCAGCCTGGCAATCGGATTCGGTATTTCACTTGGTGGATGGGTTGATTCGCAAGCTCAACAGGAATTCTTTGCTGGCTGGCTCACCGAATACTCACTCTCATTCGACAATCTCTTTGTCTTTGTCATCATTCTGACCAAGCTCAAAATTTCTAAAGAGCGCCAGCAACTAGCTTTGCTTATAGGAATTGTTATTGCGCTGGTTCTTCGCATTATCGCCATCAGCGTAGGAGCTGCAGTGATTGCACGATTTGAAGCAGTCTTCTTCGTCTTCGGTGCTTTCTTGCTCTACACAGCAATTCAACTTTATGCCGAAAGTGCGACCCACGGAGAAGATGAGAAAGAGAGTGGAATCATTCGCGCGCTCCAGGAACGTGGAGTAAAGCCATTTACTATCGCGCTGATTGCACTCGGAATGACAGATCTGCTCTTTGCTCTCGATTCAATCCCGGCAATCTTCGGTCTGACACAAAATGTTTATATCGTCATCACTGCAAATGTCTTTGCGCTGATGGGTCTACGCCAGCTCTACTTCCTCATCGGTGGGTTGATGGAGAGACTTATCCATATTGGTCGTGGGCTTTCAGTTGTCCTTGGCTTTATTGGAGTCAAACTTATCTTCCACGCCTGCCATGCAGTTGGCTGGCACGAGATCGCGGGCATTCATATTCCAGAGATTACAATTACCCAGAGCTTGAGCGTCATTGTGTTATGTATCGGAACAGCCACTGTTACTAGCTTGATTGCTACCCGCAAAAAAGTTTAAGCAATCGGCAGTTGCGCAACTATGGCAAGCCCACCCATTTCACTCTTGCGAAGCGAAAACTTGCCATCGAGCTTTTCAATAACAGCCGACATGATGCTCATACCTAAGCCTGAGCCACCATTTTCACGTGAGCGCGACTTATCAAATCTATTGAGCGAGCGAATATCCTCGCGGTAAGCGCTATCGGGTAATCCAGGCCCTGAATCTTCAATCTTTAGCTCAATCTGTTTTCCGCTCTTGACCAGAGTTATCCGTACCGAATCGCGCGAACCGGTATGGCGCACAATATTGGTCAGCGCATTTTGAATAAATCGCGAGATGTAATCGCGAGAGCCCACGATAAAGAGGCCCGGTGTTACTTGTAGACCTACGGTGCGATCTGGATTCAGCGTTGTGAAATCAGTTCCATGAGCCGTAACAATCTCACTTAAGTCAATGGTCTCGATATCGCGAGCTCCACTTTCGCCTAGTTCAGCAAGAAGTAGCAGGTCTTGAATCAAAGTCTCCATACGAGTAATTTCGCTACCCACGCGGTTAAAGGCGCGGGATTTATCTGCCGGCGCAGTTAACTGATCTTTACTGAGCATTTCAACATAGCCCTTGATGACAGTCAGTGGGGTGCGAAGTTCGTGCGAGGCATCACCCAAAAATTCTTGCATACGAGCCAAGGACGCGGAATCTGCGGTACGACGTTCACGTCGGAAGTAGAGGAAGAGAAGGCCTGATGCAAATGAGTTAAGAATCAGCGTAACAAGTGCCAAGTACTGTAGATCTGAAATGAAGTTGGCATCTATCTCGCTCGTCGAAAGAGCGATGATGATGAAATCTCCACCCTCAAGCGGAACTGTGCGGATGCGAAAGGGCGTTTCGGCAGATACTCGAACTGCGCTACGTACCGCTTTCTCTACCTCTCTAAGCGCTGGAGCGCCCGGATATTGCAGAGTCGATTCATTAATAAGTGTCTCTGAACCATCGCGCGCCAGCAAGGTAAGGGTTGCATCTAAATTTGATTGCTCGATGGCAAAGAGCGCAGCACCTACAGCCTGACCAGGATTCTCGTAGGCGCTCAGAGCAACAAAACCTAGGCTTTGATCGACTTTTTGTACTTCGACATCGAGTGAGTGCTTGACGGTAATTCCACCGATTCCAACGGTAAAGAGGGTAAGAAGTAATACAGTAAAGAAACTAACTCGAGAAGTTTGAGATAACTTCACTGCTTCTCCGGCTGCAGCTGAAATCCAACTCCTCGAATAGTCTTAATTCCCTCATATCCGTCGCGATGAAGCTTCTTTCTCAAGTACGAAATGTAGGTATCAACCACAGTACTTTCAGATTCAAAGGTGATTCCCCAGACTTCATCGAGAAGATAAGTTTTACTCAAGACTCGACCTTTGCTCTCAAGCAGTACATGTAGAAGGCGGAACTCTGTCGGCGATAAATCAACAACTTCGTCTTTAAAGGTGACTTGATGAGTATCGCTATCTAAGGTGATCGGCCCACTACTTAAATTTGTGGCCGTTTCTACAGTGAATTGCGAACGGCGGAGAATCGCCTTAATACGTAAGACCAACTCTTCGAGCCCAAAAGGTTTAGTGACGTAATCATCCGCCCCTAGAGTTAGACCCTTAGTGATATCTGCGCGATCACCACGCGCACTGAGCATCAGCGCAGGGGTGTTATCACCGTTACTACGAATACGCTCAATAAATTCAAAACCATCCATCAGCGGCATATTGATATCGACAATGAGAAGATCGGGCTTGGTTGTACGCAAAAGCGTCTGAGCAATCATGGCATCTGCGGCTGTTACAGTCTCGAAGCCGGCCAGCTTTAGCGCATCCCCCAATAAATCGCGCATACCCGCTTCGTCATCAATAATCATGATTAGTTGGCTCATGGCTATACCCTGCCACGCTCTATGCGAGTTTGCTACCAAATCACACCCTTGCACACGGACTCATGAGCCCTTTCACAGAATATTCACACCCCTTCGCATCTACTATTTACTCATGCAAAAGCGTCGAGAATTAACCGCAGCAACGCTGCTTCTCTTTACGCTCGCGGCTTCAACTCCAGCACAAGCGGAGCCAACCCCATCTCCAACTGCGACAGCTGACGCTTACAAAACTCCACTAGAGCAGTACAAACTCGATCGCGATGAGTATCAGCAAGCTCTAAAAGATCGAGGTTCTAGGATGCGCGTAATTAATGCAATCTTTAAGAACTCAGTTGATAAGGCAAATGCAGATGCCAGAGCCGCAATGCTCAATGCAATAACTCCAGAACAGAAGACTTCTACATGGTCGGCTCGTCGTAACGCCGTTGCACTTGCAATCACTCTGCGCGATGCAGCAGTACTTGCTTTAGGGCCAATGCCAACTCCCCCAGCAAAGCCCGAAAAGTTAAATTCTGAAAAAGCTGACCAAAAGTCAGAACAAAAAGGTAGAGCTAAGCGTTAACTATTCGCTGACATCTACTTCCATAGTCCGTAGCGTTTTTCGTCCATGGCTTTTAGTCTTCTCATGAATACGGCGAATCTGTAGTTCGATACTTTTAATGGCGCCGTCAAATGCTGCCAGATCATTAAAGCCAGTCTCTTCAGCTCGCAGAAGCGGCCCTGATCCGTGTGAGGTGATGATGACGCGATGAGAGTTCTTTCCTTGACGTGGGTTTGCCTCGTGCATCACTTCGACTTCTACACGGTCGATGGTGACGCTAAAGCGCTCCATTGAAAGGAGTTTCTCTTCAGCGATTGATTTAAAGTCACTTGCAAGTTCTGCATGCCGGGTGTGGATAATGATTTTCACAAGTACACAATGGCACTAAGTGACAGAAATTGTAAGAGCTAAGAAGTTAAGTGAGAGGTAGCAGATAAACAATGAGGGTCAGAATCGCCGCCAGTGATACCGATTGCCCCAAGATTGAGAAGGCAGTTTTACGATCTGCCGCTAGCGAGCTCTTGTCAGCGACCTTAGAAAGCTCTCCTAACTTTCCAAAGTTAAAGGTGCCCATAAAGCCATAGGCTAAACAGAATTTCTTCCGTGACTGCACCCAGCCAATAGAGGCCACAGATAATGGAATAAAGATTCCTAGTCGAGCACCAGGGGCTGCACTTGTTGAGATGAGACCGACCAAAGTGAAGACGCTCAAGGCGGCTCCGATGAGCGCAACTACTTGGCGACGGCGAACTTCACCTTTGCCAATATTGCAGGTACCGGGGATATATGTATCAGCGCTCATTTCGCATCTTCAAATTCATCTTCATCTATCCAGGCATCAGTGTTGGAGTCATCTTGCTTCTCAACCCATGAAAGGAATGAACCGACAGCGCGAAAGGCCAGAATTGCCACAGTAACTGCGGCGATGAGTCTACGTAGCGCTTTCATAGGTATAAAAATACTCCAGTTTGTGCACTTTTGCGCGTTAAGACCTCAGCGAGGCGATCCGTGTTATCGCTTCTCGAATAATTTCAGGGCTAGTTGCAAAGTTAAGGCGAACAAATTGCGATGATTGCTGACCAAAACGAACTCCTGGAACAAAGGCGACCTTTGCCTTCTCAACAAGAACGGCCGCTGGGTCATCACCTAACTTAAGGGCCGATAGATCAAGCCATGCCAGGTATGAGCAATGCGGAATGAGATAGCCAATCTCAGGGGCTAACTCTGCAATCAAATCTGCGACCAGTGTGCGATTGTGATCAAGGTTGACCATCAGGGCATCGAGCCAAGGCTCGCCCTCTTCAAAGGCTGCAACAGATGCAAAACCGCCTAGAAGCGATGCCCGGTAGTGGGTAGCTGGCGCAATAGCGTTTAACTTCTCATGCAGCTTCTCGTTTTCAGTGACGATGATGGCGCATTTCAGACCTGCGATATTCCATCCCTTGCTCGATGAAGTAATGGTGATTCCGACTTCGCGAGCTGCATCAGAGATTGCCAAGAATGGCGTGAAGGCTTGTTCGCTAAATGTGAGCGGTGCATGGATCTCATCGCTTAAGACATAAACGCCGTATTTCTTGGCAAGGTCGGCAAAGCGCGTTAGTTCTTGGCGGGTAAAGACTTTACCGAGCGGGTTATGTGGATTGCTAATCAGATGTGCTTTGATGCCAGAGGCATAAGCCTTTTCAATTCCATCCCAATCTAGAACCCAATGGCTGCCATCTACTTCCTCAGGCGCTTGCGAAAATGGAACATCAACCTGCTCTAACTTGGTCTCAGCAGACCACGTCCAGAAATTTGGGTAGACCGGTGAGTTGATAAGAATCCTGTCACCGGGTTGGGTGATAACGCGAAGAACTTCAACTACGCCAACACCAACATCGGCGGCGATGCGAACCTGCGCAGCATCTGCCTTCCAGCCCCAGCGACGTTCGGCAAATACGCTAAATGCCCTGCCAAGTTCAGGAATTGGGCCGAGGTAACCAAGATCTGAAGTGTCGACCATCTCTCGCAAAATTCTTCGAATGGGCTCTGCTACCGGAAAATCCATTTCAGCAACGGGAAGCGGCAAGACATCTTCAGGGAAGGAGCGCCACTTTTCGCTGCGATGGGTTTTGAGTTCACTCAAGTCGAGTGCGCGAAGTTCGAAACCGCTCTTCTCACTCATGGACTTAGTATGTCACCGACAATACGCTTTATCTATGACCGCGAATATGACGATTACAGCTTCGCAGATGAAGAAGATCGTTGCGGATTTGGCCAGACGTGATGCGCGCTTTGCAAAGGTGATAGATGCACATCCACTCTGCACAATCGGTAGAAATCCAGAGCCGGTCAGCCACTTTGAGGCGCTCGTCGAATCTGTTATTTCACAGCAGTTAGCAGTCAAGGCTGCAGACACAATCTATGGCAGGGTTACGGCGCTGGCGCAGGGTCGAGTAGTACCTGCGCGCATTGCTGCTATATCTGAGAAAGATATGCGCGCAGCAGGCGTTTCGGGAGCCAAATTCAAAACTATTCAGGGGCTAGCAGATGCAGCTCTCACGAAAAAGATAAAGATTAATCAGCTCCATAAAGTGGATAACGATGAAGAGATTTTTCAACAGCTCACTGGTCTCTGGGGAATCGGACCATGGACAGTTGACATGTTTATGATGTTCCAGCTGGGGCGCTTAGATATCTGGCCTACTGGGGATTTAGGTGTGAGACGAGGGTACGAAAAAATTTATCGCCTCAGTGAAGAGATCACCCCTGCTGCGCTAGAGAAGAAGGGTGAGAAGTTTCGTCCTTACCGAAGCGTGGTGGCCTGGTACTGCTGGCGAGCGCTGGGTTAAGAGTTACTCAACTGCGGAAAAGTTACTCCCGTGCTGGAGTGGCAGTCATAACCATTGGGATTCTTCTTGAGGTACTTCTGGTGGTATTCCTCAGCTAAGAAATATGGAACCCCTTCGGCGCTCACAATTTCAGTGACAATCGGACCGATGCCATCGCGCGTAAGCGCTGCTTGGTATACATCTCGGGTGACCTCTGCCTGTAACTGCTGCGCCGCAGTCGTTGTGAAAATTGCGCTGCGATATTGAGTTCCAATATCTCCACCTTGGCGATTGAGCGAGGTTGGATCATGCATAACCCAAAACTCTTCAAGTAAGCGGCGGTAAGAAACTTTTGCTGGATCGAAATCAACTTCTACAGTCTCAGCATGTCCTGTGACACCGGTGCAGACTTGTTCATAGCTCGGATTAGGTCGAGCGCCGCCCATATATCCAACGCTGGTTGCGATTACACCATCGAGATTCCAGAAACGGCGCTCTGCGCCCCAGAAACAACCTGTCGCAAAAAAAGCTTTCTCAGAAGTACTCATAGTCATATAACCTACCCTTCTACCTGCGCCCCCGTAGCTCAGGGGATAGAGCACTGCCCTCCGGAGGCAGGTGCACAGGTTCGATTCCTGTCGGGGGCACCTCTCAATTCAAAAGATAAATTCACTAAAGGGATGCAAATCACCCTCATTAACGAAATCTTTTCTCGTACCTTCTTGTTTAACTTGAGAGTTACAGGGAGAATTACCCTCTTGTGCGCGTTCTTTGCGCAGTCACTAAATCGATTACAGGAAGGGGATAGCCATGGATTGGAGACATCAGTCGGCCTGCCGCGATGAAGATCCTGAGCTCTTCTTCCCTGTGGGCAATACCGGCCCCGCCATTACCCAGATCGAAGAGGCGAAGAAGGTCTGTAATCGCTGCATCGTCAAAGAGCCATGCCTGGCATGGGCGCTGGAATCAGGCCAAGATGCCGGAGTCTGGGGCGGTCTCTCAGAAGATGAACGTCGCGCCTTAAAGCGTCGCGCTGCACGTAACCGCGCCCGCCTGGCTGATCAAGCAAACTCCTAAAAATCTTTAGCTAGACCGGGAAAGTTAAGGTCGCTCTCGTCTGCTGATCATCTGTAATTAACTGCAACTCACCACGGAGCTCATTCTCAGTCAGTGTGCGCACAATCTGCAGACCGAGATTTGGTGAAGTCGCAATATCAAAACCTTCAGGAAAACCTACGCCATCATCACTAATTGTTACTACTAACTCTCGGCCGTTGAGAGTAGCGTGAATACCCAGTGCGGATCCTTCTTCAGCTAAACCATGTTCGAGCGCATTATGGATTAGTTCCGTGACCACCAGCGCCAGCGGAGTTGCGATGCGCGGTTCAAGAGAACCGAATGTGCCGGTACGTTCGATATGAAGTTCGCCCATGCGCGGACTGAGCTCAAGGGCATGCGATACCAGGTTATCTAGGACATCATCAAAGTCAACGGATGAGTCGCGGCTACTAGAGAGCGTCTCGTGGACGAGCGCTATTGAGGCGATGCGACGCACCGCTTCATTGAGCGCAGCGCTGGCACCAGGATCTTCAATGCGACGGGCTTGTAAACGTAAGAGCGCTGAAACAGTCTGAAGATTGTTCTTTACTCGGTGATGAATCTCGCGGATGGTTGCATCTTTTGTCACCAACTCTCGCTCGCGGCGACGGAGTTCGGTGACGTTATTAAGGAGAACAATTGCACCTACGCGATTGGTTTCTTGCAGTAACGGCAGCACAGTGAAATCAATCGTTCCGCCTGAATTCTCAATCTCTACTCGCTTCAGCGCTTTCCCAGTAAGGCCCATCGCAATCGTTTCTTCTTGTGCATCAGGCTTCACGCGCGCAAGTGATTGTGCAACTTCACCTAAATTATGTCCTTCTACTTCACTCATCCAACCAAGTCGACTAAAGGCAGAGCGCGCATTAGGGCTGGCATATGAGACAACTCCGTTAACATCAAGTCGAATAAGGCCATCTCCTACGCGAGGTGCAGGATCAAAGAGTGAACCTGCATCTGGGTAAGGAAATGTTCCTTCAGAGATCATGCGATAGAGCTTGTGTGCAATTTCGCGATAGTTGAGTTCGAGGCGAGATGGTTGACGCATCAGCTCTGCATTTCGATGTCGCGAAATTACGCCAATGACATGTCCATCAAACATCACCGGGATGGTCTCCTCTTTAACGAGGTACTCCCCCATCTGTTCTGGTTGAGTATCACGAACGATTTCTGCACTAGAAAGCGCTTGGTCAATGTGAGGACGTTTGCCATGTGAAATTTCATCACCAATGACATCGAGTGGAAAGAGAGTGGCCGCAGTTGTCGGGCGGATATGTGCCACTGCGACATAGCCTGTCGGCCAACTCTTAAAATCTTTTCGCAGCGGAACCCACAAGATGAGATCAGCAAAAGATAAATCAGAGAGGAGCTGCCAATCGGCAATTAGTTCGCGTAAGCGGTGAATCTGATCTGGAGAGAGCGGGCTTCTGCCCTGCACATAATCTTCGATGGCAGCCATTTATACCTGCTTCAACCAAGTGGAAAGATTCTGTGAAATCTCTTGAGTGGCAAACCAGGTGAGCTCTTGACCATCGGCAGATACTTCAAAGAGGCATTGCAAATCGCTCCAAGATAGTGCGCCAGAAAGAGAAACCGACATCTCATGGCTTTCAGAGATGAGTGATTGTGGAATTTCAAAGGCCAATACGCAGGCAGCGCCTGTTCCGGCGCTCTTCATCTCTTGCGCATCTTCTGCTGCCACCATAGAAAGGGTAAATTCGATCTCTTCTTCATCAAGATCTGGGTGTGCTGCTAAGAAACTTGCAGTCGGTGCATAGATATCTGAAATATCGAGAGTCTCAGAGCTCGCAAAGTCAGAGACTTCTTGGGCTGTCATAGCCGCATATCCACGCATGCGCTAAGCCTATAAGAATTTAAGAGATGAGCTGACCTGCAATTTCTGCGAGGCAACGGCGTAAGTGGCTACGTTCATTGACTTCATAGAGGCTACTGCGCTCACTCTCAGCGCGTAAGACGCTGCGACTATCGACGGGCAGGGCAATCACACGCGCCGGTTTAATCGCACTCATGCTCTGAGTAAATGATTGGTCAAGTGGTGAATTCTTCTTTCCAGGAGTCCGCATGCTCTGCACGCCGACAATTGCTGGCTTTATTGAATTCTGTGACAGCTCACGCAAAAGTTCGCGTAAACGCTCAAGAGAAAGTTGATCGCCCTTCGATAGCAGCCAGAGCTCATCTGCATATGTGGAGCTCCAGATAAATGCTTCGCTCTCCCATCTCTTGCCGGTCAATTGCGCTGCGATATTTCGTAAGGTTCCAAGATCAATAACAATGAAATCAAATTCAGAACGAGCGCTGTGTAGCTGCCCCAAATCACTCTCTAGATTCGCTTGCGAAATCTCCATTCCCCAAAGGTTCTCTGAAATCTGCGGATGGCGAACGCTGGCGCGTAGACCTCGCTGGCCAAGGAGTGATGAGATAGCAGGAGCTTGAGCATGTGCATCGACTAAGAGCGTTCTCTTGCCCAACAAACTCAACTCTGTCGCAAGATTAATCGCAGTCAGAGTGCAGCCCGAAGAGCCAGCTGATGCAGCAAGTGCAATCGTGTGTGCTCGGGCTGAAGCGCTCTGCGCTTGCGCCCTGAGCATCGGTGCACGTAGTGATCCGCGCATGAGCGAGATAAGTTCGAGCGCAGTTGTAGGAAACTCTTGTGCGCCAGCAAATGATGAAGGTGTGGAGTCTTTGGGGGCAAAGAGAAAGACTGGATACCCTCGAGATTTCAACTCTGCGATCGCTGCAGGGGTTAAGCCTTCTAAATCAGTAGCCAGAATAATTGTTGCCTTATCTGCTGCTTCTTTGCTACAGAGCTGATCTATCTGATCAAAATCTAGGGCTCGCAGAGTGATATTCCATCCTTGCGAAAAGAGAGTACTGGCAATAAATCCTTCGCGCTCTGGATCGCGTATTCCGGTGATTGCAGAGTTAGCGACTTCACCCACGGGCGCGCACAACCACTAAACGACCGCTCGTGGATGCAGATAAGACCGTTGCAATATCTACTCGATCAAGTGCAAGACCGAGCGCCACTTCCCCACCAAAGTTGCTTCCTTTGCGATCGATAGATGTCACAAAAGCGCCACTGACAATGAACTCTGGAGCGATAGTTATCTTTGACTCGCGCACATCATGGA
The DNA here is from genome assembly GCA_945889195.1 of Bifidobacterium breve. Taxonomy (GTDB): domain Bacteria; phylum Actinomycetota; class Actinomycetes; order Nanopelagicales; family Nanopelagicaceae; genus Planktophila. Next base: position 112,152 of record CAMDBB010000003.1, on the reverse strand, counting down.
GTTGATAGAGCGAAATGAGCTCACCTACTGCAACTTCGATGGGAATATCTACCGCTCTGATGCTTAGTGAAATCTCTTGATGTGTCAGCGCTCTTGCATCATCTGTCAGCGAACTACCTTGCAACAATTCACCCGCAACTAAGCGCCGGCGAGTGATTGACCCAATGGGATTGGTCGATGCTGCAAGGTAGTTCTTTGCCGCAGCCCCGAGCGCTACAGATCGGTAGCCCAGATCGTTGGCTCCAATCTGAGTGCCTGCTGCCATTGGGCGCAGGACCACCCAATAACTCTCATGTGTATTTGCAGCGCGCGTCATCAAAAATGAGGCGAGCAACGCCCCAAGACAGAGAGCAATTGAGAGATAGAGACGAGTTTGGGATTTCTTCTTCACGGCCATGGGCGCACGGTAAAAGTACGCGCTATGGCGCAAGCCTTACTTCTCCACAGTAGAACTTAAGTATGAGATGTGCTCATACTTGTGGCTGATTTGAAAATGCGCATGAGGCTGAAATATCGCGCCATGACTACAGAAACTACACATACCCTCACTGAAAATCGCCACTCTTTTCTGCAATTGGTATCTAGTACCGAAGATCGCTCGCTCTGGGAACATCCAGTGCTCGACATCTTCGCACCTCCTACACGAGAAGTTCCGGCGCAGAAAGCAAAGCTCTATCTCGTTCCATCCACCTTTGGTGAAGACCTAGAAGCCGATGAGATGCCTATTCCCACTTCAGCATCAGAGTTACCTGAACTGCATGCTTGGACGATGAAGTTCATTGTCAGCGTTGTTGAAGTGTGGGGCGGAAGACGGCAGCCGGCACAACTTATTCGCTGGTGCCATCGCGTTATCTATATGGAGCTACTGAAGAGCGCTGGAACTCAGAGAGAGATCGGAAAGATTAAGAGCATCCATCAATCAGAGCCCTTTGATGGAATCTGTGAGTCAACGGTAGTTATCCGATTTGGCGCGCGTTATCGATCTGCAGTTATTCGCTTTGAAGGCGTAGACGGTCGTTGGTTATGTACCGCTCTGCACTTGTTGTAAAGAATATTAGGCGGCGCCGTGGCAGCGCTTATATTTCTTTCCAGAACCGCAAGGGCATTGGCTATTACGTGAAACATCTCCACTTGTCACTACGCCGTTTTCATCGGCTGCTGAATAGCGAAGTGGTTGGCTCTGCGCAGGCTTATCGTCAACGCCTTGCGCCTTGATACCGCTGCCATCTCCTTCAATCGTGACCTGCACATTAAAGACCAGGCTGGCAAGCTCTTCTTTGATGGCATCCATCATTGCAGCAAAGAGTTCGTAGCCTTCGCGCTGATACTCAACAAGTGGATCGCGTTGCGCCATAGCACGCAAGCCAATTCCTTCTTGTAGATAATCCATCTCATAGAGATGCTCACGCCATTTACGGTCAAGAACTGAGAGCAGAACACGACGTTCTAGCTCGCGCAAAACATCAGCGCCGAGTTCATCTTCGCGCTTCTTATATGCCTGCTTTGCATCTTCAAGAATCTTTGACTCTAGATAATCAACATCCATCGCATCTTTTGAGCCGACTTCTGCAATTAAATCTTCTGGGGTAAATGAGATTGGATAGACGAGCTTGAGGGCAGTCCATAACTTCTCAAGATCCCACTCTTCGGCATATCCCTGCGCTGCTGCTGCATGTACGTAGGCAGAGACAGTATCTGCAACAAAGTCGCCGACTTGTTCGCCTAGATCTTTACCTTCTAGAACCAAACGTCGCTCGCCGTAGATAACTTCGCGCTGGCGGTTCATGACATCGTCGTACTTAAGGACGTTCTTACGAATCTCAAAGTTTTGAGCTTCTACCTGTGTCTGCGCTGAGCGAATAGCGTTAGAGACCATCTTGGATTCAATTGGTTCATCTTCAGGTAAACCAGCCGCTGACAGTACGCGCTCGACAATTCCAGAGTTGAAGCGGCGCATTAAATCATCTTGTAATGAGAGATAAAAACGTGATTCACCTGGATCGCCTTGGCGACCAGAGCGACCGCGCAACTGATTATCGATACGGCGTGATTCGTGGCGTTCGGTACCAAGAACATAGAGGCCGCCGAGTGAAACCACTTCTTCGTGTTCCTTTGAGATTGCTTCCTTCTGCTTTGCAATCTCTGCCGGCCAAGCCGCTTCGTATTCAGGTGCATTATCAACTGGCGAAATTCCACGACGCTGTAGTTCGAAGTCAGCCATAAACTCTGGGTTTCCACCGAGCATGATGTCGGTACCGCGACCTGCCATATTTGTTGCAACAGTGACGGCGCCCTTGGTACCTGCGCGAGCAACGATCGCTGCTTCACGTTCGTGATGCTTAGCGTTCAAGACTTCGTGTGGAACGCCCGCCTTCTTAAGGAATGCTGAAAGCTCTTCCGATTTTTCTACGCTGACGGTACCGACCAGAACTGGTTGGCCCTTACGGTGGCGCTCGACGATATCGAGAGTAACGGCTGCAAACTTTCCATTCTCTGATTTGTAGACCAGATCTGGCTGGTCAATACGTTGCATATCTCGGTTGGTAGGAATTGGAACAACGCCAAGTTTGTAGATTTGGTGGAATTCAGAAGCCTCTGTCATCGCAGTACCAGTCATACCTGAGATGGTTTCGTAGAGACGGAAGTAGTTCTGTAGCGTGATGGTTGCCAGCGTCTGGTTCTCATCCTTAATTTCAATACGTTCTTTCGCTTCCAGCGCCTGGTGTAGACCTTCGCTGTAGCGACGACCAGCCAACATACGGCCAGTGTGTTCATCAACAATTAATAGCTCGCCATTCATAACTACATAATCTTTATCGCGCTTAAAAAGCTCTTTCGCGCGGACTGAGTTATTGAGATAGCCAATAAGCGTGGTGTTGGCAGCCTCATAGAGGTTCTCAATCTTGAGAAGTTCTTCTACCTTGGTGACGCCATCTTCAAGAATTCCAATGGTCTTCTTCTTCTCATCTACCTCGTAGTGAACATCTCGCTGCAATTTGGTAGCGATATTGGCAAATTCTTCGTACCACTTGGTGGCCTTGTCGGCAGGACCACTGATGATCAAAGGAGTACGTGCTTCGTCAATCAGAATTGAGTCGACTTCGTCCACAACAGCGAAGAAGTGGTCGCGCTGAACGCAATCTTCGAGCGACCAAGCCATGTTGTCGCGTAGATAATCGAAACCATATTCATTATTTGTGCCGTATGTGATGTCAGATAAGTAAGCAGCGCGGCGTTCAGCGGGAGTCATGCTGTTGAGAATGACACCAACAGATAGTCCAAGGAAGCGGTGGATACGACCCATCCATTCGCTATCGCGTTCTGCCAAATAATCATTGACGGTAACAACGTGTACGCCGCGACCAGCCAGAGCGTTGAGATAAGAAGGAAGGGTTGCAACGAGAGTCTTTCCTTCACCGGTACGCATTTCTGCAATATTGCCTTTGTGCAGCGCTGCTCCACCCATGATCTGCACGTCATAGTGGCGCTGACCAAGTGTGCGCTTGGCAGCTTCGCGAACAACAGCGAAAGCTTCGGGAAGTAAATCATCAAGGGTCTGACCTTGGGCAAGGCGAGATTTAAATTCATCAGTCTTGGCGCGCAATTGCTCATCTGAGAGAGATGAAATGTTGGGTTCAAAGCCGTTGACCTTGTCGACGATCTTGCTGAGGTCGCGAAGGATCTTGCCTTCGCCAGCGCGCATGAGTCGATCAAGAATTGAAGCCATTGCAACTACCTTCCGCATATGCCCGTACAGAGGGTCTTATCGTAGGGGTTCTGCAACGCAGGCAGTTACAGCAGCGGCCACCTCAATTCCCCTATCCCGAAGGGCCCGCACGGCTTCCTGAAGCGTGGCCCCCGTTGTGACGAGGTCGTCAATAACAATGGCCTTTCCACTCAGAAAATTCAGGGATTTCATAGAGCCATCTAAATTATGAAATCTAGATTTCGCATCGAGCGAAGATTGATCGCGGACCCGACGTATATGTTCTAAATTTTCATGTGCCGGCAGCCCAGTCTCTGCGCTGAGCTGATATGTCAACGCAGCTATAAATTGTCGCCCGCGTGAACGGGCAACTGATCTACGCGAGGGAATTGGAATGAGAAAATCTCCACCAATTTCTCGCAGTGCAAAAGTCAATGCATGACCGAGCGCTTTGTAGATGAGCTGATCGGCGATTACTAGATTGTTCTCTTTTGCAGCAAGCAGAACCTTTCCTGCAATTGGCGAGTATGTAACAGCGGAATAGATCGGAAAAGTCGGCAGATGTTGCGACCACTGGCGATAAATGTGTGGATGCCAGTTCTTGCGACACAACGAACAGATTTCAAGCCCAAGTTGCCCACATCCTAAGCAGCGACTCGGAAAGATGATTTCTTGTAACGCGCGAATACTTTTCATGGCGCGCATTCTGCATCGTTATAGCTAAAGATTTAGAGGTAGAAATTCTCCTCGTGGAAATCTAACGGGGTAGCTTTGATAGGTCTTGACTGAATCTGTTCTCCGGCAACGCGTGGCAAGGTCAGGACAAAGTGAGCGCCTTTGTCAGGCCTTCCCCAAGCATCGAGCTCGCCATTATGCAGGCGTGCATCTTCAAGCGAGATAGAGAGCCCAAGGCCGGTACCGCCACGGATACGTGCACGGGAAGGATCCGCGCGCCAGAATCTATCGAAGACGCGAATGAGCGCAGATTGATCAAGTCCTGGCCCAAAGTCACGGACGCCAATTGCCATCTCAGTCTCAGTGGCGAGGATGGTGACAACAATTTCCTTGCCATCAGCATGGTCGAGCGCATTTGAGAGCAAGTTACGCAGAATGCGCTCTACGCGGCGGATATCAGCTTTTATCTGTACAGATGGTGATTCTGACTCAATACGGATACCAGAATCTGTAGGAACTTCACCTAACTCGAAATCTGCAACGCAGCGCTTTACCAAGTTAACAACATCGAAATCAACTGGTTCAAGTACTGCTACCTCGGCATCAAAGCGACTTACCTCAAGGAGATCTTCAAGAAGTCTTTCGAAGCGATCAATCTGTGCAGCAAGAAGTTCAGAGCTACGTGCGACAACTGGATCGAATGATGTGCGCTGGTTGTAGATAACTTCAGAGGCCATACGTAAAGTAGTCAAGGGCGTACGTAATTCATGAGAAACATCTGATACGAATCTCTGTTGAACACGCGATAAATTCTCTAGACGTGAAATCTGACGTTCAATTGACTCAGCCATCTCGTTATAGGACTGGGCAAGGGTTGCCATCTCATCTTGTGACTCTACTTTCATGCGCTGGCTAAAGTCGCCGTCGGTAAATTGAGTTGCCACGCGAGCGGCATCACGCACAGGTCGCACGACTTGTCGAACTACTAACCATGTAATTAAACCAATGAGGAAAATTAGTGCGAATCCGGTAAAGATGAGTGAATTTCGAATAAGAGTAAGGGTCTCAGCTTGAGTATTGAGGGTGAAGACAACATACATTTCATACATTCCCCCACCAGGAATTTTGATGGGTTCTCCAACAAAGAGCGCATCAGTAGTGAGTGAGTTGAGATAACGATTCTGGGCGTATTCATACTGTGATTCTTTAGATGCCCTTACCCTCTCGCGCAGTGACTCTGGGACAGATTTTGGATCCACCAGCGCCGAGGCCATTTCATATGAAACCTGGGCGCTCTCCTCATTCGGAAACTTGAGAAGAATGATGTCGCGACTATCTTCGTTTACATCCTGAGTTGTCGCTTCAACAACCAAACCTGCAATCACTTGTTTGCGCTCTTCGACAGTTTTGCCTTGTGAAAGAATTAATTGGTACTGCGCGTTAAAGAAGGTGAAGCGAGCCTCCGTGAGCGCTGAATCTAGACTTACGGAGCGAATACCATCAGATAGGCGCGAATTAAGGGCTGAACCAGTAAGGCTAATGACGCCCAATGAGAGAAGGGTTGTTGAAAGAATAACTTTGGTCGCAAGTGATTGCGCCAACGTCTTTCTTATTCCCCTCATGGTGAATGCGCCCTTTACGCTGGGCCGCCCGCCTTATAACCAACTCCGCGCACGGTCATAACAATTTCGGGATGCTCTGGATCATGCTCAACTTTAGAACGTAGGCGCTGCACGTGAACGTTTACCAATCGGGTGTCTGTACTGTGGCGATAGCCCCAAACTTCACTCAAGAGCGCATCACGTGTAAATACTCGGCCGGGATCTTTAGCAAGGGCCACCAGCAAGTCGAATTCAAGGCGAGTAAGTTGAATCAGCGTTGCACCGCGTTGGACTTCATGAGCGGTTACATCAATGGTCAGATCGCCAATTGTCAGTAGGCCTGTGACATCGGCATTGGTGCGACGCAGACGAGTGCGAATGCGAGCAATGAGTTCAGCCTTATCGCGAAAAGGCTTCTGCATATAGTCATCAGCGCCAGCCTCAAGGCCGCGGACAATATCTTGCGTCTCGCCTTTTGCGCTTAACATCACGATAGGAACCATAGATTCTTGTCTAATCAATCTGCAGACCTCAATGCCATCTATTCCTGGCAACATCACATCAAGCAAGACGAGGTCTGGAGGATTATTTCTAAATACCTCCAGCGCCTCATCTCCTCGACTGACAAGATCTACATCGAAACCCGAACTTGTTAAGACAATTCCGAGCATTTCTGCAAGGTCTTGGTCGTCATCGACGACCATAACCAGTGCCATTTATGAACCGTGCTCCCAAGAGTTGAGGTACATATCTTGAGCAGGTGTTAATACATCGATACGTCCACCCATTGACTTGAGCTTGAGTGAAGCAACTTCCTTGTCGATATAGGTAGGAACTTCGTGAACGCCAGCAGGAAGATTCTTCGCTTCCTTAACAAGGTATTCAGCGGTGAGTGCCTGATCCGAGAATGACATATCCATAACTGATGCTGGGTGTCCTTCTGCAGCTCCAAGGTTTACAAGGCGACCTTCTGCAAGAAGAAGTAGGCGACGTCCATCCTTCATGACATATTCATCAGTCTGGTGGCGCATCTTTTCATTCTTCATTACTGAGTTCTGCTCAAGCCAAGCTACATCGATTTCAATATCGAAGTGGCCTGAGTTAGCCATGATTGCGCCATCCTTCATCGCTGCAAAGTGTTCATCGCGAAGTACATCGCGGTTACCGGTTACTGTGATGAACACATCGCCGACCTTGGCAGCATCGAGCATTGGCATAACGCGGAAGCCCTGCATCATCGCATCAAGTGCCTTAGTTGGATCAATTTCTGTAACGATGACATCGGCGCCCATGCCCTTAGCGCGTTCTGCAACGCCCTTACCGCAGTAACCAAATCCAGCCACGACGACGATGCGTCCTGCTAGAAGGAAGTTAGTTGCACGGAATACGGCATCAAGAGTTGATTGACCTGTTCCGTAACGGTTATCGAACATGTGCTTTGTATCAGTGTCATTGACAGCAATCATTGGGAATGTGAGTGCGCCATCTTTTGCCATCTGATTAAGACGGATAACGCCTGTTGTTGTCTCTTCGCAACCACCGGCAATGTTAGGAAGAAGTTCTTTGCGGGTTGTGTGAAGCGTGTTGACGAGGTCGCAACCATCATCGAAGACTTGGTGCGGATTGATATCAAGTGCGGCATTGATGTGCGCGTAGTAACCATCGCGATCAACTGCGTTGCGAGCGAATACTGAAATGCCGTATTCGTGAACAAGAGCCGCTGCTGTGTCATCTTGTGTTGAAAGTGGGTTTGAAGCACAGAGTGCGATTTCAGCTCCACCGGCCTTGAGAACGCGCATCAAGTTAGCGGTCTCAGTGGTGACGTGCATACAAGCTGCGATACGCACACCAGTAAATGGCTGTGACTTCTCGAAGCGTTCGCGGATCTGTGCAAGTACAGGCATGTTGCGTTCTGCCCATTCAATCTTCTTGCGGCCAGCTTCAGCAAGTGATGCATCTGCAATATCGTGCTTTGGAATTGTTGTGACAGGTGTCATTTAGATATATCTCCCTAGATAAACGGCTGTTTGTTCGCTTGACCTTCGGCGTAGGGCTCTACTGTGCTAGTCGGCTATGGGGTTAGCCTACTAGTTAAGGGATTAATACGAGGATGTCGAGGTCCCCACGGATCGTGTTAAGTACATCATCTCGGACCTTCTTCATGCGGGCTTCCGATGAAGCCTCAACGTTGAGTCGAAGGAGCGGCTCAGTATTTGAGGCCCTGAGATTGAACCACCAATCGGCGTGGCTAACTGTAAGTCCATCGAGGTAATCGACTTCAACTCCCTCTTTCTTGCCATAGATTTTTTCAATCTGATCCATAGCTGACTTTGCATCCGAGACAGTTGAATTGATTTCACCACTTGAGTGATATCGATTAAATGTTTTAAGTAGCTCTGAAAGCGTTGTCTTAGTTTCACCAAGTGCTGCAATCGCATGAAGCGCAGCCAGCATTCCAGAATCTGCGCGCCAAAAGTCACGGAAATAGAAGTGGCCAGAATGCTCACCGCCAAAGACTGCATTTGTTTCAGCCATCTGCTTCTTAATATATGAGTGCCCAACGCGAGAACGAATAGCGGTGCCGCCATTTTCTTCAACTACTTCTTTAACGGCTCTCGATGAAATTAAGTTATAGATGATGGACGCGCCTGGGTTCTTGGCAAGTTCACGAGTTGCAATGAGAGCGGTCAGAGCCGAAGGATTTACCAACGCACCCTTTTCATCAACGAGGAAGCAGCGGTCAGCATCGCCATCAAAAGCCAGCCCAATATCAGCTTTATGTTTCTTCACTGCCTTCTGCAGATCAACTAAGTTTGCTGGTTCGATGGGGTTTGCTTCGTGGTTAGGAAATGTCCCATCGAGCTCAAAGTAGAGTTCTACAACTTCGGCGTTAAGTCGCTCAAAGACAGCGGGGGCGGTGTATCCACCCATTCCATTACCGGCATCAATGACTATCTTCAATGGTCGGATTGCAGAAACATCTACCAGCGTCAGTAAGTGATCTACATAATCGGCCAACATTGATTGCTGTTTCTCAACTCCAACGTTGCGCATCGCCATAGGTGCGCCATCTCGAACATAATTTTCAATGACGACCAAACCTGATTCTTTACCGATCGGCCTTGCACCGCTCAGGCAGAGCTTGATGCCGTTGTATTCGGCAGGATTGTGGCTGGCGGTAAACATTGCACCCGGAAGATTGAGTTTTCCGGAGGCGAAATACAACATATCGGTTGAGGCTAAGCCGATTCGAATGACATCTAACCCTTGTGATGTAACGCCTGCTGCAAAAGCTGTGGCGAGCGTCGGTGAAGATGGACGCATATCTTCGCCGATTACTACGGTGCCTGGTTCCCGCTCTTGTTCTAGAAAGCGCGCAACGGCAATGCCTGTGGCAAAGGCAAAATCTGGGGTGAGTTCTTTATCAACAAGGCCGCGAATATCGTAGGCCTTAAATATGGAAGCGCTCATATAAGTATCGTAAAGAGATTTAGGATGAAATGCGAAATTACGAAGGAACGGCTCGCAGGTGTCCGCGTCGACCTACGCTGGAGTGCGCTACTTGAGCAACATCCGACTGTGAAGGTTGAAGATTCGCAGAAGCCGCCTCGCGTACTGCATCTGCAATCGCCATCAAATCATCATCGCTTGGTCCTGCTGCGCTCGAATCTGCTACATGGCGAATTACTTCCCAGCCATTAGGAACTGTTAATCGTGCAGAGTGCTTATCGCAGAGATCATAAGAGTGTGGTTCTGCAAATGTTGCAAGAGGTCCTAGTACCGCCGTTGAATCGGCGTAAATGTAGGTAAGTGTCATGGTTGCAATAGATCGACAAGAGACGCGCGAGCAAGCGCGACCATGACGTGACTGTGGAACCATGTCAAATAGGTTAGTGGGCTAAGTGGTAAAAGTTATGGATTGAGCACTCGAATATTTGATGCTGGGACTGAATATTTGGTCAATTCACTGCCGGGGTTCAGCGGGACGTAGCCATAACCACTCTTTGATGCAATGAGTGCAGCGCCCGACGTTCCCTTAGAAATTCCGGTAAATGCGACAGAGCGAACTGAATCTGGCACCTTAAATGTCGCAATATCTTCTTCAGCAACGTTAACTTTCCTGCTCTTGCCATTTGTGAAGGTGAGCTCCAAGGTAACTCGAACATCGCGGCCGGTGAAGACCAAGATTGGGGCGAGCCCAGTTGTTGCCATCGTAAATTCGGTGAGGTCCTCTGCCGCAGTGCTCCAGACAAAGTCGCGCTTGCCTTGTGCATTCGTTGGCGAAAAGACTGAACCTAAGATCGGCTGATCTGAGGAGATATGTAACGCAAACTTACCGGCAGCCATTGTGATATCCATTGGCAACTCAATGACCTTCTTATGTGCAATAACGCGATCGGTGATTCCGACCGGCGCAAAGGTTCCGTCAGTAGATCTAATCTCTGCAGTGATGCGTGCGTCCACATCGCCCGGCACAAGAAGACGAAGCGTGTGCGGAGTAGTTCCACCGCGCCCCACTTGTTGTGGAATCGCAGGGATTTGTAGTTTGGTTGTCGCTGCTTGCGTTGGGTTAACCAAGTCACCACCAAGAGATGTAAGCCCCTTGCCACGTTCATCAATGAGGAAACCATTTATTCGACCAGCGCGTGGAAGAAGGTAGATAGCGATCTTCTTAGAACCTGGCGCAAGAGAGGCTAATGAGAGTGAGGTGTAGGAGTTGGCTCGAATAGAGACATTACGTGGAGCCAGCTCACCATTTTCAGTAAAGACAGTTACTTCAACGAGCGCGCGACCAAGTCCGCTATTGACGATATGCAATGAACCTTTCGCAGTGATATCAGCAGATGCTCCGACAAACCACTGTGCCGCAGCTGGTGCGCTGCATGCAATTGCACCTGCCCATACGCCCTTGCGTACTTGCCAGACTAGCGGGGTAACCTTTCCAGATTCAATGACCGCTGATTGCGCAGCAACTGCATAACGTCTAAATCCAACCTCTGTCGACTTCATCGATGCGCTACCTGTCTTGCGCGCCAATGTATTTGGTGAGGTCAATGAAATTGCCGTACTTAAACCACTTGTATTGGGAGGACATACAACTGCTGGATATGACTCATTAAAGCGGTTGGTTGAGACAGTGAAGTTCAAGATATTGCTGAGGAACATCACAGCTGTAATAGCAATTATCAGAATTAAAGCTCTTCGGTTTCTCATGCGATCTCCTTATCGGAAATCTCAGCTTTACGGCGGCCGCCAGGTAGCGCCAGCACAATGAGAGTTACGATGGCGATAATGAAGACGGAGATCCAAGCACGGCGGGCTCGCCCATCATGAACGATAGAAATCTCGCCTGCTTCAGTCACTTCAAATGTTGGAAGGCCATTTGCATCTTCCACTTTGGCGAGACGATAACCATTTTGGAAAACCTGCCACGAATCGCTGTATGTCTCGGCAAGCAAGAGCGCTCCCGGGGCCGGTACAAATGCACGCACGCCCTTTGATTCAAGTACGTACTCACGACCCGAATAGTTGGTGAACTTGATTCGCCCCGTATCCTTCAGCACTTTCCAGACAATTCCAGCTTCAGTCGCGGAAGTTCTACTAAAGCCACCCAGACCATCGATTGTTTGTACAACGTCTTGGCTCACAGGGCTCTTCAAGAAGACATATTTGATGCCATATGTGGAAAGAATATTGCTCGATGTCACTCCGGTGTTATCGACCAGGCCCTCAATAGCTCGCGAAATGATTGCGGTATCTCTTGGTGCAATATCAGGCTCACCTAAGGTGACTTCACGTCCTCGAGAAATGTAATACGCAAGTGTCTGTTCGCCTTTCTGTCGATAAGGGCGAATCACTACAGTCTTGGCGCCTTTTTCAATGGCTAAAAAGGCGGGAAGGATCTCAGTTTGAGTAGTTCTGACTGGTGAATCAGAACCTGCAGTTGCGAGCCAGAACGTTGAAGTTGCTGTGTAGCCAACAGTCAGGAGGAGCACCAAGGCGATGGAGATGTGGCGGTAATTAACATGAGATTGCTCAAGGCGTGATTTGATTTTGTCGAACATAATTACCGCTGCAGCTATAGCAAAGAGAGTTGCAACGGCGATAAAAACTCCAGCGCTAGCACGCGTTGTAGAAGATGATCCATTTCCTGAAATAACCAGTGCCGAGACAAGTGCGCCACTCAGGAGGAAAACAACTCCAGGTGTTGCAAACTTTCGGGCTGCAGTCGATGAGAAATAGGTGACCAGCAAGACAACTGTGATTGGGCTGATTGACCACCATGGCAGCGATCCAGGGCCGCCTGGATTACCTATGATTGCAAGGTTTGGCCCACCCCCGGCAACGGTAAAACCAATTTCAGTCATCAGTAGCTGTGGTCGCATAAAGAATTCGAAGGAACTTGGAGCAGAGAGCAGTATTGGTGCGAGTAATAACGTGGCATAGCGAGCAGCTCGTTGGAGAAAGAGCGTATCTTTAAAATTCTTATTAGCAGCTAAGAAATCACGCGTTGCTGAATATGCAACTACTCCAAGGAGCACCAAAATCACAGATGGATTGAAGGCAGAAAGCAGCCCAATCAAAAGCGCTATTGCGCTGATTCGTCGCACCTTCCATGTGTGAATCTCTGCCCAGTTTTTAAGGAGAGGCAGGGTGAAGGGCAACAAGATAAGAAAGAGAAGCAGACCAAGACGCCCTGAATTCACTGCCGAGATTGCAACAGGAGACAGTGCATAGAACAGCGCAGCGCCGGCAGCTAACCAGCTATTTGAGGTGAAGCTCTTGAGATATCGATGGGCTGCAAAGAGAAGGGCAAATGGTGCCAGCAGAAAGAAGAGTGAGATAAAGGCGGCAACGTTTCCAAAGGTGAGGAAAGAAGCCGCGCCGACAATCGGTACCCAGACTGGTGTGGAAAGCCCACTTCCCATACCGATGTCATGCCAACTAGCGATATAGAGTTTAAAGAGATCTTGTGCGCTCTCTGGCGCCATCGCTAGCGCACCACCTGAGATTGATCCCCAGCGATGTCGGCTCCATAACAATGTGATGACAACAAGGGCCGATGCCATAGCAATGATGGGGCGCGTAAAGAGAAGTAACCAAGAACGTTGACTTGATGGGGTCAATAAATCTTCATCTTCATTAATCTCTAGCGCGCTGTTAACTACCGTCTCTTCGCGATCTGGAATGACGCTTTCACGTAGCGCATCAATAGCACGCGCCACAGAGCTGCGAATCTGTTGAAAACGTGACGGAATAAATGCTTTGACTGCAGCACCTGAGATAAATCTGCTCTTCTTCCTTGCTCTCCGTGCAGCGAGTAATTCTGTCGGGTGAATAATCAACGTAAGGATCGCCAATATCTCATCGCTGGCGTAACCAGGAAGTTTTGCAAAGAGGTAACCAACGGAACGGAAAAGTGCGCCAGCGAGAAGTTGTAGCGACAACATGGGAAGCGCCCACACACTTGCATTGGCTAGGAGAACGTAGGCTGCATTTCGGCGATCGAGTAGTAAAGGTCTATGGAGTAGCGCGCCTTTAACGTCGACTGTGCGACGTTCAGAGGCGGCGGCCTGCGCGTGGTAGCCGACTGCATCGGTGGCGACAATGACAGAGTGGCCAGCAACTCGTGCACGCCAGCCAAAATCAACATCATCACGGAAGAGTTCTAGATTTTTATCGAAGCCGCCGAGCTCTTCATACACATCGCGTCGAATAAGCGCACCAGCGGTGCTCACTGCCAGGACTTCATGCACTCCATCGCGCTGTCCTTGGTCATACTCAGCTTGCTCTAACCCAGTCCAGCGAGCGCCATTGGTAGCTAAGCTAATTCCCACTTCAAGCAGGTGCGTTCTATCGTGCCAGCCAAGTAACTTCGGTCCAGCCATCGCAACGTTAGGACGTTCTGAAACGGCAGTAAGTAAATTCTCAAGTGCATTTTTTTCAAATGCACAATCATCATGCAGAACCCAGATCCATTCATTAAGCGGATCTGTTGTTGGCGGTAACTGTCCGACTGCAAAAGAGATTGCTTCTCCAAAACCTATTTCGCGATCGAGGGAGATAGTGGGGATACGTGCGCCTTTGAGTAACTTTGCAGATGAATCAAGAGAGCCAGTATCAACTGCCATGATGCGATCGGCGCCACGAGTCTGTGTTGCAAGAGAAGTCACAACCTCTGGCAACCACGTTGCTCCATCATGAACAACGAGAATCGCAGTAACGCGTTGCGTACTCATAAAGGAAACTTATCGCGTGAGGTTCGGATATAAATGGTGAGTTAAGCAGGACGTCGCTTGAGGCGACGACGCTCACGCTCAGAGAGTCCACCCCAGATACCAAATCGCTCATCATGAGCGAGGGCGTATTCGAGGCACTCTTGGCGAACCTCGCATGAGAGGCAGACGCGCTTGGCTTCACGTGTAGAGCCACCCTTTTCAGGGAAGAAAGCTTCAGGGTCAGTCTGCGCACAGAGTGAGCGCTCCTGCCAGGAGAGCTCTAAGTTCTCTCCGCTAGCGAGTTGAATAGTTGGTCCAGCAGTGGGGGCTGATGGCTTGCCAGTCGATGTTCCTTCTGGGCGGATTGGCATTCGCAAATCTCCTCAAGTCATAGGCGATGATTTCTAAATAATCACGCGCTCTAGAAGAGAATTACACCCGTGTAATCCCTCGGAGTCAACCCCAGGGTGCCCACTTTTAGGCTGATTTCGTTAAAAAGTGGGAAAAATTAGAGCGAAATCGGTAAATCTGCGCGCTTTGATAGATATCTCTCTAGAAATACAGCGCCTGGAGCAACTGCTGCGCCATGTGCCAGAAAAGATCTCGTCAAAGATGCGTCAGCCCCGATCGTGACGTCATCGCCAATAATGCAATCATCAATAGTGGCGCCAGCCCCGATCTGGCAGCGGGCCCCAATCGAAGTTCCACCTGTGATTGTGGCATCTGGTGCAATCACACAATCAGCCATGGCGTGAAAATCACCAACAACTAAATCGCGCGATCCTTTAAAGAGTGCAGCAGGAGTGCCTACATCCAACCAATATGCCTGCTCGTGATAACCAAAGATTGGGCGCTGTTCTGCAACGAGCGCGGGGAAAGTTTCGCGTTCTACGCTAACAACGGTATCCAGTGGAATGCGATCGATGACTTCAGGAGAGAAGATGTAGCAGCCGGCATTGATGAGATTGGTGACAGGATTTTCCATCTTCTCAAGAAATGCCGTGACGCGACCTTCGCTATCAATCGGTACACAACCGAAGGCGCGGGCATCATCGACTTTAATCAGGTGGAGCGTGACATCGGCTTTGTGCTGCTGATGAAATGCCAGTTGATCTGCAATTGAATGACGGCTCAGGACATCGCCATTGAAAATGACGATTTCTTCATCGCGCCCAAGTAGCTGCGCTGCATTGCGAATTGCCCCACCTGTACCCAAAGGTTCTTTCTCAACAGCATAGAGAATCTTCATTCCCCACTGCGATCCATCTCCGAAGTAAGGAGTGAAAACTTCTGCCAGATATGAAGTGGCCAAAACCAAGGTATGTATTCCAGCTTTCTTTGCCGCAAGAATCTGATGCTCGGTAACGGGAAGGCCAGCAACTGGCAACATCGGTTTCGGAGATTCATTGGTAAGGGGTTTCAGGCGAGTGCCAAAACCACCGACGAGCAAGATGCCAACGGCCATTTATCCACGCACCTTTGCATCAAGTCGCGCTGCAGCGCTTTTAATCTGGTCATCTGTTGCTGTCATCGCAACGCGAATGTGTTGTGCGCCGGCATCGCCATAGAAGACGCCGGGGGTTGCCAAGATTCCTAATTCAGCAAGCCAGGCAACTGAATCCCAAGCACTTTCTTGGCGAGTAGCCCAGATGTAAAGACCTGCAACAGAATCTTCAATGGTGAAGCCAGCTGCTTCAAGTGCCGGGCGGAGAACGCTGCGACGTGCGTTATATCTACTGCGCTGCTCTGCGACATGTGCGCTATCCGAAAGCGCTGCCACCATCGCCTGTTGTACCGGCAAAGGCACAATCATTCCAGCGTGCTTGCGCACTTCCAATATCTGCGCAATCAGAGCAGGGTCACCGATAACAAAGGCGGCGCGATAGCCGGCCATAGATGAGCGCTTGGATAGCGAGTGAACAGCCAAGATATTGCGATTGTCGCCATCGGTGAATTTCAAGATTGATGTGGGCACCACGCCATCGCCGAACTCGAAATAGCATTCATCCGATACAACTAACGATTGGTGCTCGCGCGCCCACGCGATTGCAGCGCGCAATTCACTCTCTGAATGGACACGGCCAGTTGGATTAGATGGTGAGTTAACCCAAGCCATATCCGCGCTCTGCCACGTGGTGGGATCTATCTCTACCGCTGTGGCATCAGCTTGAGCAAGGAGCGCGCCCACTAAGTATGTTGGATAGGCAACCTTCGGATAGAGAACACTCTTTGCTTCAACGAGAGTTGGTAACCAAGCCACAAATTCTTTAGAACCGATGAGTGGAAGAACTCCAAAATCTCCAGTTGCACCAAGTTGCGTGCGCGCCCACTTTTCAATTGCTTCACGTAATTGTGGAGTTCCCGCTGTGACGGGATAGCCCGGAGAATTGGCTGCCTGTTGTAGAGCTGACTGAATAGATTCAGGAGTTGCATCTACAGGAGTGCCAACCGATAGATCGATTGCACCCTCTGGATGCGAGCGCGCAATTACTCCGTAAGGAGCGAGCGCATCCCAAGGAAAATCAGGAAGTTTTTGGCGCAAGAACCGTTACATCTGCATGATCGGTATTTGTCTCCCCGACCTTTGATGCTCCTCCAGGTGAACCGAGCTCAATGAAAAACTCAGTATTAATCTTCTTGTAGTTCTGCCACTGGCCAGGGACATCATCTTCGTAATAGATCGCTTCCACTGGGCAGACCGGTTCGCAGGCTCCGCAATCGACGCATTCATCAGGCTGGATATAGAGCATTCGAGCGCCGTCGTAGATGCAATCCACCGGACATTCTTCACGGCAGGACTTATCTTTCACATCAACGCATGGTTCGGCAATCACATATGTCACGAAGAATCCTCCAGTTGGCTTTCCTTAACAGATGGCGGTAATTCTAACCCTGCAGGGCGGGCATTGCACGATTAGTGTTATCACGTGAACGACTTTCGTGGCGAGGTGGCCGAGGCCCTTGGTAAACGAGCCACCTTGCGCCTGCGAGATAGCGATGGAGGCTTCCGGGATATTGTCGGAGTTTTACAGAGTGAGACAGAGCTACTCAATCGTCGCGGTGAATTGATCACATTCAACCCAGACGATATTGCCGTCATGCGGGTTATTCCAGTCTTTAATCGCCGCGATATCTCGCATGGGAGTTTATCCATCTACGACACCATGAGCCGCTCCGTGAAGGAGATTACTCAGATAGATGGATTAGTCACGATGTATTGCTGCGGACCTACCGTCTATCGCGATGCACATGTTGGCAATCTACGAACCTTTCTTCTTGCCGATCTGATTGCGCGCACCATTGTTCTGACCGGGCTGGACGTCCAGTTGATTCAGAACATTACCGATGTAGGGCACATGGCCGATGATTTTCAGGAAGACGGCGCTGAAGGCGACAAGATGTTGGCTGAATCAAAGCGCACAAATACTGATCCCTTTGAAATTGCGCGGCGATACGAAGATAGGTTCCACCAAGATTTAGCAAGGCTCAATGTTATTCCTGCAGATTTCTATCCAAAAGCTTCTGAAAATATGCCCGAGATGATTGTGGCAATCGAAGAGCTCATCGCCAACAAGAGCGCCTATGTTGGTAGTGATGGCTCTGTCTACTTTGATGCAGCATCGTGCGCGAGCTACGGAGCAATAAGTGGAAATAAATTAGATTCGCTCAAACCAGGCCATCGCTATGAATACACCGATGAAGGTGGAAAGAAGTTTCACGCAGATTGGGCGCTCTGGAAAGTTGCCGGCGGGCGCACGCAAATGATTTGGGACTCCCCTTGGGGTCCAGGATTTCCGGGTTGGCATATCGAGTGCAGCGTGATGTCCATCAATCTCTTACAGTCGCACGTGAATGTGCATGTAGGAGGAATCGATCTGCGCTTTCCTCACCATGAAAATGAGCGCGCTCAATCAAATGCTCTAACCGCGCAAGAGACAGTCGATATGTGGGTCCATGGAGAACATCTCCTCTTTGAAGGACGGAAGATGTCTAAGAGCGCAGGCAACGTCGTTCTTCTGCAAGATGTAATCGATCGCGGCCTTGATCCACTTGCGCTTCGATTCTCGCTCCTGGAAAACCGATACCGGTCACAGATGGATTTAAGTTGGGCATCTCTGGAGGCAGCACATGCGACTCTGCGTCGTTGGCGCACAGCTATGGCGCAATGGGGTTCTGCAGACGATCTTAAATTTGATCAAGAGGTCATTGATGCGCTAACAAATGATCTTGATACACCACGCGCGGTGCAACGCCTTCGTGCTATTGAAAAAGATCCTGCTATTGGCGCACTCGATAAGCGCGCCATCTTCCTCTTTGCAGATCAAGTCTTGGGCCTAGACCTAACCAGAGTCGAGATACAGAAGGCTCTGACCCCAGAGATTGAATCTCTCCTTACGCAACGCGCGCAAGCTCGCGCTGATAAGAACTGGTCTGCTAGTGATCAATTGCGTGCACAGTTAGAAGAGGCAGGTCTAGAAATTAGCGATGGGCCAACCGGACAAAGTTGGAGCTGGAGATAAGTTAGAGCTTACGAAAGAGCGCAGCAACGCCGGCAAAGAATCCCAGCGTCAGTAGCGCACTTCCTGCGTTATCGCCTTGAATGAGAAGTTCTTGGCCAGCGCCAAAAGATCCAGCGCGGGCAATCACAAAGAACCAAGCGGCGAGTGCAAAGACGCGATAGCGGCGTTTGCCACAGTAACGGCCAACCCACCAAATCATGACGTAGGTTGTGAAAATTCCGAGAGCAACTCCAAATGGAGGAAGAGTTTGGTGAATCAGCGTTGCGCCGAGCGCAGTAGCTGCGCCCAGTGCAATCGCATAAAGAAATTTCACAGCGAAATTCCTGCAAAGAGATCGCTCTCGTAGCCCTTTTCATTGAGCGGTGCGCTCTTCTCGCCCTTGACCAACGTGTAGTACTCATTACCCCACACTTGTAGCCCAACGTTATTAGAGAGCGCAAAGAATGGTCCATCGACTGCAATCTGCGTGGAGTGCGCCTTCATAGCGTTCATCTTCTTTTCAACATAGGCATTGCCATCTACCAGCGCATGTACAAAGGAATCATCTTTGGCAAAGGGAAGATCTTCAGCCTTTTCAGCCCCCCAGAAATCAGAGCCAATTCCTTTCATGGCATCAATGCCTTCTTGGATTACCGAGACGGGCATGACATTCCAATAAATCTTTGGGATATCCCACTCTGACTTTTCGGCTGCCCGCATCGCAACTCGATGAGCCTGAATGTGGTCTGGATGGCCATAGCCACCAAATTCGTCATATGTGATGAGAACGTGAGGTTTGACTTCATCAATGACTCGTACAAGCAAATCTGCAGCTTCATCTAAATCTGCTTGCCAGAATACATCTGGTCGATTATTCGGTTCGGTTCCCATCATTCCGCTATCTCGATAGAGCTTTACGCCTTCTCCAAGGAAGCGATGGTCGGTAACTCCTAGCTCTTTCATCGCCAGCGCCAACTCAGTAATGCGATGTTGGCCCAGAGAATCGGTAGCACTTGCAGCTAAATGAGCAAGCTCAGGGATAAGTACTTCGCCTTCTTCACCGCGGGTGCAGGTAACCAGAGTTACTGATGCGCCAAGAGCTGCATACATAGCCATGGTTGCACCGTTGTTGATGGTCTCATCATCAGGATGAGCATGCACTAAGAGAACGCGAAAGCCCTGATAACTATCGCGCATTAATACACCGGAAGAGATGTATCAATCTGCTTAGCCCAGGCAACTACTCCACCGGATACATGTGATGCGTCAGCAAAACCTGCGCTCTTAAGTATTGCCAAGCACTCAGCTGATCTCACACCGCTCTTGCAGTGCAAGATGATTGGCTTATCTTGCGGCAAAGTTGCCAGGACTGAGCCATCGATAAAGCCTTGCTTAGGAATCAGGTGCGAGGTTGGAATTCGAACTATGTCGAATTCACTTGGTTCGCGCACATCAATGAGGTAATAATCTTCGTGCGCATCAATCTTTGTCTTCAGCTCCTGCACTGTGATTGTTGAACCAGTGCTCGCTTCAGCGGCTGCCTCAGAGAGAACACCGCAGAAAGCTTCGTAATCAGGTAAGAGCGCAGTCTGGCGCGGGTTCTCGCTACACAATGGGCAGTTAGGATCTTTACGAACTTTGATCTTACGGAATGTCATATCAAGCGCGTCGTAGACCATGAGCGAACCAATGAGAGGTTCACCAACGCCAGTTAAGACTTTAATCGCCTCTGTTGTTTGAATCGATCCGATGGTTGCACAGAGAACTCCGAGCACTCCACCTTCGGCGCAACTTGGCACCATTCCGGGAGGTGGTGGTTCTGGATACAAGCAGCGGTAGCAAGGACCGTACTCTGCCCAGAAGACGCTAGCTTGACCATCAAAGCGATAGATAGAACCCCATACATATGGCTTCTTAAGAAGTACGCAGGCATCGTTAACTAGGTAGCGTGTTGCAAAGTTATCTGTACCGTCAACGATGATGTCGTACTGTGAAAAAATTTCCATCACATTTGAGTTATCAAGACGGGTCTCGTGCAAAATAACATTTACAAAAGGATTGATTTCAGCAATCTTCTCTTTCGCACTCAGGGCTTTGCTCTTTCCGATATCTGATTGGCCATGAATAATTTGGCGCTGCAAATTTGATTCATCGACAGTATCGAACTCAACAATTCCAAGTGTGCCGATTCCTGCTGCTGCTAAATACATAAGAGCAGGAGAGCCCAATCCACCAGCACCAACGCAGAGCACCTTTGCATTCATCATGCGCTGTTGTCCTGCCATCGCCACATCAGGGATGATCAGATGGCGGCTATATCGACGGACTTCATCGACAGATAGAGCAGGGCCTGGAGTTACTAGCGGAGGGGTCTTCATGGCGCCAATTCTGCCGTACAGTGCCAATCGAAGCGAATTCTTATACGATGCTCACAATGACTACAGATTCAGTTTCTGCAAACAGTTCGCGAACAGATAAATCTCGACTCCCTCGCGATGAGCGCCGCGCAATTCTTTTATCGGCAGCCCTTGAAGTCTTCACCGCGGCTGGATATCACTCCGCCGCAATGGATGAAATTGCAGATCGCGCAAATGTTAGCAAGCCAGTTCTCTACCAACACTTTCCTTCAAAGTTAGATCTCTACCTAGCGGTCTTAGATCTGCATATCGATTCACTTGTCTTTGAGATTCAAAAAGCAATCTCTTCAACTCCAGATAACGAACAACGCGTTCACGTCACAATCGAGGCGTACTTTAATTTTATTGAAAATGAAGGCGAAGCATTTAGATTGCTCTTTGAAAGTGATATGAACGTTGAGCCACAAGTTCGTGAACGCCTCAATCGCATGACCTATGACTGTGCTGCGGCTGTGAGTGGTGTAATTTCAAATGACACTGGCCTTCCCAAAGAGGCCGCGATGATGCTTGGTGTGGGATTGATCGGATATGTCCAAGTCACAGCACGTCACTGGCTTGAGCGTGATAGCAAGCTAACTCGTCAACAGGCGATGGAACTTGTCGAGAACCTCATGTGGCGAGGCATATCTGGATTTCCCCGTACTGACTCATAGCGAATAAGATAGGCACATGAGTTCTAAGAAAAGTGAAAAGGCATCAAAAGTTCGTATCTCCATTACTAATGTAGGAAGCGAACTGAATTTTGACTGCCCTTCTACCCCAGCTGAAATTAAGGCGGCGGTTGCTGCTGCCCTTTCGGCTCAGACTCCCCTCACTCTTCAAGATGTTCAGGGACACGAAATTATCGTCCCTGCCGACAAAATTGGTTATGTCGAAATCGGCGAACCAACTGAACGTCGCGTCGGTTTCGGCGTTGTGTAAGTGGCTCTGACATTCGCAGATCTTCCTCTTCGTAAGGAAACTATCGCCGCTCTCGCGGAACATGGATTTACTTCGCCCTTTCCTATTCAAGAGCAGGTCATGCCTATCGCGCTAGCTGATGGCGATGTCATTGGTCAGGCGAAGACTGGAACTGGAAAGACTCTGGCCTTTGGTATCCCCGTTATTGAACGAGTAATTGCGCCTAACGATGCCGATTGGAAAGATCTCGCCAACCAAGGCGATCCACAAGTTCTTATCGTTGTTCCTACTCGCGAACTCTGCGTTCAGGTAACAAAAGATATTGAAGAACTCTCCTTCAATCGCGGCATACGCACACTTGCTGTCTATGGTGGTCGCGCCTTCGAGCCACAGATTGAGGCGCTACAAGCAGGCGTTGAAATTGTTGTAGGAACTCCAGGGCGTCTCTTAGACCTTTATCGCCAGGGGCAACTGCGCTTAAAGCATGTCTCGCGCGTAGTTCTTGATGAAGCCGATGAAATGCTTGATCTGGGCTTCTTGCCTGATGTTGAGAAGATTTTTACAAGTACTCCTGCGCGTCAACAGACCATGCTCTTTTCGGCAACGATGCCGGGCGACATTATTGCGCTAGCGCGACGTTTCATGAATCAACCAGTTCATATCCGCACGCAAGATAATGAAGATGAAGGTGCCGTTGTTTCTCGTATCGAACAACATGTAGTTCGCGCACATGCGATGGATAAGATTGAAATGTTGGCAAGAATCTTGCAGGCTGACGGCCGTGGACCAACGATTGTATTCTGCCGCACCAAGCGCACAGCCCAAAAAACTTCTGATGACCTAGCCGAGCGAGGCTTTAGAGCAGCAACTATCCACGGAGATCTCGGACAATCTGCACGCGAAAAGGCGCTCAACGATTTCAAAGCTGGTAAATCTGACGTTCTGATTGCAACTGATGTTGCAGCGCGCGGAATTGATATCGATGGAATTACCCACGTCATTAATTACCAGTGCCCAGAAGATGAGAAGACCTACGTTCACCGTATCGGACGTACTGCGCGCGCTGGCGCTCACGGGATTGCAGTCACATTTGTTGATTGGGATGAACTTGCTCGCTGGAAGATGATTGATACAGCGCTCGTTCTAGGTCTACCAGAGCCGCTAGAGACTTACTCATCCTCAGAGCATCTCTACGAGATGCTCAATATTCCTGCCGGTTCAACTGGGCGCATTGTTAAAGCTAAACCAGCTGCTGCTGTCGCTCCGAAGGCTGCTAAGCCAGCTGCTGCAAAGCAAGAGAGCGCACCTCGCGTGAAGCGAGAGCGCACACGCACCAAGAGAATTTCTAGCTAGCCGCAAAAGCCTTAATTGCATTGGCAAGCATCTGCACTGCAATCGCTGCTAATAGCAGACCAGCAATGCTGGCAAGAAGGGTCACACCTGATTCTTTAATAAGCCCAACAATCTTCGTTGAGGCCATCAACACTGTACCGATAATGAGATGCACAGCGATGATTGCTAGCGCTAACCCAAGGATTTGAGTATTGGTATCGGCCTGCTGCACATAAATCATCGTTGCCACAATTGCACCAGGGCCGGCAAGGAGCGGAGTTCCTAGTGGAACCATTCCAATATTGTCGCTCTTCTGTTCAGCCCCACCCTTGGATGCACCGGTAAGCAGTTGAAGTGCAACATAGAGAAGGAGAAGTCCACCTGCTGCTTGCAGCGCCTCTATTGATACGTGCATGTAATCAAGGATTAACTGTCCAAAGATGGCAAAGCTAGCAATCACAAAGAGTGAGACGCCTGCTGCCTGCCAAGCAAGGCGCACACGTTCGCGCGGTGTCTTATCTTTGACAAGTCCTAGAAAGATAGGAGTGGCTCCTGGCGGATCCATAATGACAAAGAGTGTGACAAATGCTTGGGCTGCAAAAGTGAGTGCCCCTGTTGAATTCATAGCTTTACAACCCTTCGTGCGCTTGCGCGCGCTTCTAAGGCTTCCCATTGTGCCGGATGAGTGGTGTTCTCTGCCATCGCATTAAGTTTTCCGGTTCCGTGATAATCACTTGCACCGGTGGTGACGAGATGTAACTCACCTGCGATTTCAGTAAGCACTTGTTGCTCTGCTGCGTTTTGATCGCGATGGTGCACTTCTATTCCATCAAGGCCAGCAGCTACCAAATCTTGAAAAGTATCTGCTGTCAGAATCTGACCGCGTCGAGATGCAAAAGGATGTGCAATGACAGCGACTCCCCCAGCTCTTTTAATAGTTGCGATGGCATCAGCGGGAGTCGGTGCTGCATGAGTGACGTAGTACTTAGATTCGTTATGAAGTAAATCGGCAAAGGCTTCATCACGTGTTGCCACTATCTTCTTGGCAACGAGCGCATCAGCTAGATGTGGGCGCCCGATGGTGGCTTGATCTGGGGCCGCTTGGTAGACATCTTCGAGCGAGATATCAAAGCCATCTGCTTGCAGGAGCGCCACCATCTTACGCATTCGCGGAAGTCGAGTATCGCGAGAATCAGAGAGCATCTGTTGCATCTGTTGATCTTCGCCATCAAAGAGCAGCCCCAACATATGCACACTTATTCCATCAGTAGTCAGGCAAGAAACTTCTGCACCAAGGACCAATTGAATCTGAGGTTGAATCGCCGTAATTGCCTCTGCCCATCCGGCAGTTGAATCGTGATCGGTGATTCCAAGGATTGTGACGCCAGTTGCTAAAGCCTTCTTAACGAGCGCAAAAGGTGAGTCAGTTCCATCACTTGCAGTGGTGTGGGTATGTAGGTCAATCATTCAACGGTCATCACATTCTCTGTTTTAGTACGAGTGACAAAGAAGATACAGCCGATAAGAATCAAAAGCACGCCTAAGTAGATACTCGGTGAAGGTTGCTTTCCGACTCCGAAGATTGATGCCAAGAACGCTGCAATAGGAACTTCAAAGAAGACAATCAGCGAGACAACGGCAGGTGAAACGCGCTTTAAGGTGATGTTAAACATGGTGTGGCCAAGTAGTTGAGCGCCGATAATCAACCCAAGCAGGATAATCCACTCTCTCGTTGAGAATGAGAAGAGCTCGTAACCTGCAATCAAGGTAATCGGAAGAGCCGTGAGCGCACAGGTCAGATAACAGATTGATGTGTATGTGGTTGTCTGTAAAGTCTTTTGTGCGTGCGAACCAATCAACATATATGCAGCGGCGAGCGCACCAGAAAGTAGCGCTGCTAAATCTCCAAGGAATGAGCGACGGTCTAATTGAATATCGATGCCAGTTACTACAAGAACACCCATGAAGCTCACGAACATACCTAGCCAAGCTTTATTGGGAATAAATCCACCTCTAACTCTGAGGAAGAGCGCTGCAAAGATCGGTTGGAGCGCTGCAATTGCTGTACCTGCAGCGACGCTTGTCATTCTCATCGCTAAGAAGAAGCCCATGAAATGAAAGGAGAGAAATATGCCGGCCAATATCGCCCACTTCGCACCGGTGCGATCTACTTTATGGCCAAGCGCAAAGGGCAGAGTGATAAGAGAGCCGCCGAGATTTCTCCAGAAAATCAGAGTGGGCACTGGCATTACACTGAGGGCAATGAGTGGACCCGATGACCCCACACCGAAAATTCCAATAATCAAGCGGATGAGGTCAGGTCGCGCAGGAAGAGCAGTGTGGTTATGCACTGATTCATTACGCGGGGATACGGACATAGGGCAAACCTAGCCGATGGTGCACGCGTTACTCTTATCCCATGAGCGGAAATAACATCAATCGTATATTTCTCGCCCGTCTTGCAGGCACAGCGGTCTTTGACCCTAATGGTGATCCAGTTGGCAAGGTGCGCGATGCTGTTGCGACCCTGCGCTCTAATAATCAGCCACCCAGAATTCTAGGTTTGGTCGTTGAAGTTCCACTTCGCCGTCGCGTCTTTGTTCCAATCACTCGCGTGACCTCGATTGAATCAGGTGCAGTAGTAATCACAGGCCTACTCAACATGCGACGTTTTGAACCTCGCGCTGGTGAGATGTTGGTACTTGGCGATTTACTGGATCGCTCGGTAGCGCTCGTTGAGGATGGTCAGCCGGTTCTTGTCGAAGATATGGCGATGGAAGAAACTCGCACCGGAGATTGGCTCATCAACCGCGTTCACATCATGCGGAAGGGACGTGGGCTGCGACGAAAAGGTGCAACCTCAACTGTTGCTTGGGAAGAAGTCACCGGCTTTGCTCAAAACGAGACCAATCAAGGTGTATCAAATTTGCTTTCGACAATTGGAAACTTAAGAGCTGCAGATTTAGCCGCCGTTATCCAGGATCTTTCTCCAAAACGTCGCGTTGAAGTAGCCCGCGCGCTCGATGATGAGCGACTTGCAGATGTACTTGAAGAGATGGATGAATCAGAGCGCGTGGCTCTGCTGGCAGAACTTGAAGGAGAACGCGCAGCTGATGTTCTAGAAGAGATGGATCCGGATGATGCAGCTGACTTGCTCCGTGAAATCGGCGAAGAGCGTGCACAAGAATTGATTGGGTTGATGGATCCTGAGGATGCCGAAGATGTTCTTCGCCTGATGACATATGAAGATTATTCAGCGGGCGGAATGATGACAACTGAACCAATCGTGATGTCAGCAGATTACACAGTCGCGGATGCACTTGCTGCAGTGCGACAGAGCGAAAAATCACCAGCCCTGGCATCACAAGTCTTCATTACCCGCCAGCCACTCGAAACTCCTACCGGCCGATTTATCGGTATGGTCCATTACCAGCGTTTATTGCGCGAACCGCCAGCTACTTTGCTCGGCTCAATCGTGGATACCAATACAAAGGGCGTTAATCCCGACGCATCTTTACATGCAGTTTCGTCATACTTAGCTAGTTATAACTTGCTCTCACTGCCTGTTATAGATGCAAACGATCGCTTACTTGGCGCCGTAACTGTTGACGATGTGCTCGATCACTTGTTACCTGAAAACTGGCGACATGACCATAGAGATTCTGCAACACATAGTGCTGCAACATCTGCAGCTCTTGAGAGCATCGATACTGATTTTGCGAAGGAGGTCTAACCATGGCTCGTAGCTATCGACTAGACACACCACGAGAGACACGTCGCTCACTCCGCGGCAACATTGATCCAGAGACTTTTGGTCGCCTCTCTGAACGTTTTGCACGCGCGCTAGGAACCGCGCGCTTTCTTGTCTACATGAGCGCTTTTGTCTTGAGTTGGGTTCTTTGGAACACCTTGGGACCTGCCAGCCTGAGATATGACGAGTTTCCATTTATCTTTCTCACGCTCATCCTTTCGCTACAGGCTTCATATGCAGCCCCGCTTATTCTCTTGGCCCAAAATCGTCAAGCAGATCGCGATCGTATTGCGCTCAATGAAGACCGTGCCCAAAATGCGCGCAGTATCGCTGACACTGAGTATCTAACTCGCGAATTGGCTAGCTTACGTATCGCACTAGGGGATGTGGCAACGCGTGATTACTTGCGGAATGAACTTGGCGATATCGCCAAAGAGATTGTCGAAGAGCTACGCAAGCCCGAGTCGGACTCCAAGTAACGATTTTTCGCGCACAATCAGTTTGGCAATAATCTCATCGATTGCTTGAGCACTTGGACTATCTGGTGCCGAGATCACTACAGGTGCACCAGCATCTCCACCTTCACGTAAATCTGGGCTAAATGGAATCTTTCCAAGAAGTGGAACATCTCCACCAATCAACTGTGAAAGTCGTTTAGAAGTCTCTTCGCCGCCACCTTCACCAAAGAGTGAGGTGAGTTCACCGCACTTACCGCATGGATACGCTGACATATTTTCGATAACGCCAATAACTCTCTGGTGTATCTGATGCGCAATTCTGCCGGCTCGTTCGGCAACTTCTGCTGCAGCAATTTGTGGAGTTGTGACAACGAGAATTTCAGATGATGGCACTAGCTGGCCCAGTGAAATTGCTAAATCTCCGGTGCCGGGAGGTAGATCAATATAGAGAAGATCTAAATCGCCCCAGTAGGCATCAGAGAGAAGTTGTTCTAGGACGCGGTGAAGTAACGGTCCACGATAAGCAATTGCATCGCTGCGTTCAGGCTTAAACATCTCCATCGAGACAACTTTGACTCCATAGGATTCAAGTGGAATAAACATCTGATCAATCGCTGTAGGTCGCTGACCAATCAAACCCATCAGGCGAGGAATTGAGTGTCCATAAACATCTGCATCCAAGATGCCGACGCGCAGGCCGCGCTGCGCTGAAGCCACAGCCAAGTTGGCAGTCAGAGAAGACTTTCCGACTCCGCCTTTGCCTGATGCAACGCCGATGACTCGAGTGAGTGAATCTTTCTGGGCAAATGAGATGAAGCTTTCGCGGCCATTGCGCAGTAGCTTCTTAATATTTGCGCGCTGTTCTTCATCCATGACGCCAAAGGTGATTTCTGCTCGAGCAATACCTTCGACTGCTGTTACCGCAGCTTCAATGTCGCGCGTTAATCGATCGCGCATCGGGCAACCTGAGATGGTGAGCAAGATTTCTAATTCGGCAACATCGCCATTTATGTTTACAGATTTGACCATGCCGAGCTCAGGAAGTGCACGGTGAAGTTCAGGGTCTTGCACTGTTGCAAGAGCTGCGTTAACTAATTCGAGCGTTGTCATAGTAGATCAGGGTCTATTGCGTATGCGAAGCTAGATGGATACTTCGTTGATTTTGGCGAATCATCGTCGAGAACGTTGCCAATCTGCTTCTTGATAAAGTTCTTAGGATTGAGATCGGTGGCGTCAAGATCTTCAAAGCCTGGACCAAGGTTTGACTTAAGCTCATTTGTGGCATGAGACGCAAAATCACGCGCCTTCTTCACAAACTTTGCTGCATCGACGGCAAGGCGAGGAAGGCGCTCAGGACCAACGAGCACCATGGCGAGAATCGCCAGACCAATGAGTTCGCCTGCACCAAAATCAAAGAACATAGTGGCTCTACCTTACTCGGCTATTTCGATGCCGACAGTGTCAGGGTTACCGTCTTGCTAGTGCCGCCACGTTTATATGTGACCTCAATTTTCTCGCCAACGTTATGGGAGCGAATTGCGACTATCAACTCTTCTGAAGATGTGACTGCTCGACCATCGATTTCGGTAATGATGTCACCAGCCTTTAAGCCCGCCTTTGCAGCAGCTCCCCCTGGGACGATAGCAACGCCAGTCTTGGCAATCATCGCTCCATCACCTGAGTAATTCATATCAACTGAGATACCCATAACCGGATACGTTGCCTTGCCGTTCTTGATCAGTTGATCTGCAGTCTTACGCGCTTGATTGATGGGAATCGCAAAACCAAGTCCAATAGAACCTGTCTGGCCGCTAAAAGATGTTCCAAGAGATGCGATCGCTGAGTTAACCCCAATGACTGCACCTGTTGAATTTACAAGTGGTCCACCTGAGTTTCCAGGGTTGATTGCTGCATCAGTTTGGAGCGCGTTGATAAATGCGCTCTCTGCATCATTTTCTCCTGCAGTAACAGCGCGATCTTTCGCGCTAATGATTCCTAAAGTTACAGTGCCTGATAAGCCAAGCGGTGAACCGATTGCGATGACAGAATCGCCAACTGCGACCTGGTCGCTATCTCCAAATTGCAACGCCTTTAGATTAGGGGCCACGATTTTAATGACAGCGAGATCGTAAGAGCTATCGCGCCCAATTACCTTGGCATCATATGAAAATCCATCATTGAGACGGACTCGAATATCGCCGCCACTCATAGCTGATGAGGCAATTACGTGGTTATTGGTCAAAATATATCCAGTGCTATCGATGATAAATCCTGAACCAGTTGAACCGCCACGACCTGATTGCGCCTCAATCGAGACAACTGATGGAAGAACTCTCTGCGCAATTTCAGCCACTGATCCCGCTGGTCTTTCGATAGCAGAGGTTGTCTTTACCAAGTTAACGGAACGACCAAAGAGTGAACCTGAAGATGAAGCGCCAAATGCGCCACCAACAACTCCAACGACCAGGGCAATCAAGATTGCAGTGCGCAGTGAAATCGAGTGACCTAGCCCGCTCTGACTTGGCGCAACCCACCATGGTCCATCGTTGCGATGGCCACTCTCATTCCAATTACTCATCAGACTCGATTGTGCTTTCTCTAGAGTTTTGTGGCGAGTAATAAACCATCGCCAGTTGTAATAAGAACGCTCATCCAAGATTCTGAATCTGCCTTGATCGCTTTACCCGCTTCGCGTAGCGCAATGGTCTTAGGATCTCTCTGCGCTGGATCTGGCACCTTTGCTCCACCAAAGAAGTTATCAATGACAAAAACGCCACCGCTTCGAAGCACGCGATGCGCTTCAGAGATAGCAAAATTAAGATCTTCTGGATTGTGGCGGAAGACAACTAAGTCATAGGCGCGGTCGGCCAACTTGGTCATTACATCCATCACTGAATTGGTAATCAGACGAAAGCGCGGAGCTTCGATTTCAGCTTGAGCAAAGGCGAGCTTTGCGATGCTGGAATGTTCCATCTCATCATCGATTGATGTCAACGTTCCGCTCTTAATCATTCCTTCAAGGAGCCAGAGTGAACCAACGCCTGAACCAGTTCCAATCTCAACAACAGATTGTGCGCTCAATAGTTGTGCCAGGTGCCTGAGATATGAGCCTGTGCCTGGTGAAACATCATGTGTTCCGATTTCAACTCCACGGGCACGCGCTGCGCTCTTTACGGAATCTTCAGAAATAAAGCCTTCGGCATAATCGTGCGGGTTGATGTTCACGAGAGAGACACTATCCAATCGAGTAGCAAGCGCACGCCGAAACCTGTGCCGCCCTTCACATTTTCACCTGCATCAGTCTCGCTCCGCGCCGGACCTGCAATATCTAGGTGTACCCATCGCGAATCTCCAACAAAATGCTCAAGATAAAGGGCTGCAGTCACTGAACCTGCGGAATAGTCGCCCTTATCCGCTGCATGGTTGAGATCTGCAACATCGCTATCGAGCGAATCTCGATAGTCATCAACCAATGGCATATGCCAGACACGTTCACCGCTTGATTCTCCGATAGCAACAAGTTCTCGCGCTAACTTTTCATCACGGGTATACATCGCTGCATACTGTCGACCTAAACCTAAGGTTGCTGATCCTGTAAGGGTCGCAATATCAATCAAATAATCTGGATCAAGATTTTCGAGGGCGTAACCCAGGCCATCTGCAAGAACTAGGCGACCTTCAGCATCGGTATTGATGATTTCGACTGTAGTTCCGTCATATTGAGTAATCACATCAGATGGGCGCTGCGCAGTTCCCGAAAGCGCATTCTCTGCACACATTAATAGCACAGTTACTTTTACTTGTGGTTGTAAATCAGGCAGAGCGCTCAGCGTTGCAAGAGCTGCTGCAGCTCCTGCCATATCGCTCTTCATAGCTGTCATAAATTCATATGGTCGCTTCAGTGAGACGCCACCTGTATCAAATGTGATTCCTTTTCCAACGATGACAACATGCGGAAGCGAGGCTGCTGACTTTGCTTTACCTCGTGGGACATATGTAATTTCGATAAAGCGCGGCCCAGGTTTAGGAGATGAGTTACCGACAGCGCGTAGACCGCCGAACTTGGCAAGGTCTTTTCCAGCAAGGATGCGAATCGATAGCCCCATCTCGTCGGCAATTGTCTGCGCCTCTTGCGCCATCCAAAGAGGGTTCTTGATATTTGATGGAGTAAGTATCAAGTCGCGAGCGGTGTACAGAGCGCGCGCAATCGTGTGCGCAGCTTTGACGGGCGCTCCGTCTTTTGTGGCAATTAAGAATTGTGGAATCTCCGGAGTCTTTCCAGTCTTTAAACTCCATTGGTAAGCACCTAGGGTCAGCGAAACACCATGAGCTTTAATTTCAGCAGCGCTCTGTGCGCAGAGCGAGACGAGCGAGAGGGCCTTGCCTCGAACTTTCTTGCCAAGGGCCGCACCTGCTGTACGAAGAGAAGTTAAGGAGTTATCCCCTACGCCGATGAGATAGATGCGATCTACTTCAGCATCTTCATGAGCAACTGGGATTTCAAAGAGCTCCCCGGCTTTTCCCGAGGCATCGAAGAAATTAATCTCGTCGAGAAAGCTGACTTCAAAGTATTTCTCGAGTTTTGCGATTAGCCGAGAGTCGGCTGTGAATTCAAATTTCTCATCTTTATTCTTGATATAGCCAAGAGCGAGAATATCGGCGCCAACAATTGAATCAATCTCTGGCGAAACTACTGCAAGAATCTTTTTATCCCACTCTACTTTTTGATCAGCGCTACAGCGGCTTCAAGGGCTGCGCTGAGGTTATTTGCTTCCTGTGGGTTGAGCTCGACTACGAGACGTCCGCCACCTTCGAGTGGAATGCGCATCACTAGTGAGCGGGCTTCCTTGGTAACTTCCATCGGTCCATCACCTGTACGGGGTTTCATAGCTGCCATGGTGGGGACTCCTTGTTGTCGAAACTGCCGGGGACGGTGAGGTCGAGTAGTGCAGGGAGAAGTATCTCGCAGAATCGGGCGCGGGTGAAATCGAGCCAAAGGGGGTAGCGAAGGCGCTTTCGCTAGATTCCGAGATGGCCCTTTAAGCGGGATTTTCCTGATGAAATGACAGCAATAACAGCGCGTTCAGGGACTTGCAGCAGGATTGCAATATCGCCACTTGATTTACCTCGCAGATAGTGCAGCGTCAAGATAATGCGCTCTTCTTCTGGCAAAGATGCGAGCAACTGCGCGATGGTCTCTTGGTTGCTCACAGAATAAAGGTTACTCGCTTGCGAATTAAAATAGTCGAGCAAATCGAGCGAGAGAGATACGCACGCCCACGTATAAGAATGGCGCAACCAAGAGAAAGAGCGCCCTTGGCGCAGCCACAGTCTCTGACCAGTCAAATCGTGTCTTGGTCGCTGAAAGTGGAGTCAGCAGAAAGCTACCGCTACCTTTGAGAATCTTGCCAATATGTTCCACATCGCAGCGATGGGGCGGTTGCCAATGTGTGACTGTCATCAGATCAAGGAGGCCAAAAGATTTAAAACGAGGATAGATAAAGTACAGCGGCCCAGTAAATGCTGCGATGGAAGTTCCAACTCCTTCACGCTGATCGCTCGTTACCCAGACTTTAGTTTGCAACATCCAATCACCTTGCGATGGCCAATCTGCAATCTTTTCCCAGACTTGTTCGCATGGAGCATTAACTGTAAATGAGATGCGAAGAGTGTTGGACTTCATTTCTTATCTTCCTAAAGCTTTTGCTACAGCATCTTCGGTGGAAGTTGCCCAATAGATTAAATCGCGCATGCCCGGCTTAACAAAATTATGTGTCTCTAAATGCTCGACCAGCGCATGGAGAGGTTCATAAATTCCATGTGGGTCGAGAATGATGACTGGCTTCTTATGAAACTCTAGGTAGCGCCCAACCCAGATTTCAAAGAGCTCTTCTAGGGTGCCAAGCCCGCCAGGCAAAGTGATAAAGGCATCGGCTAGATCTTCGATTTTCGCCTTACGAGTACGCATCGAGTCGACAACAATAAGTTCGTCGCTATCGTGATCGGCAAATTCAATATCTACCAACTTCTGCGGAATGATTCCAATCGTCTTTCCACCCTTGCTACGAGCACCTCGAGAAATTGCACCCATCGCTGAGATATGTCCGCCGCCTGAAACTAAATCAGAGCCCTGCGATGCAATTTCGGCACCGAGTTCAAATGCCAGGTCGATAAATTTAGAGTCGATGGTTGGCGATGACGAACAGAAGACTGCAATACGCATGAGGGACAGGATAGGGGTTAGGCTTAGCGCATGTCGTCTCTCGCTCATGGCCATGGAATTGCAACTCTCGCTGGCACTACCGTGCTCGATGTTTGGTACCCAGCGCCAGCGCTGGGAGCTCTACAAGGTGCACCCGATGCAACTCTGTCAGCTCTTGTCGGAAAAGATGATGTTCGTGGAATTACTCGTGAATTAGTATCGATAGAGATTGACCTAACAAAGGCGCCACAAGATGCCAAGGATGTCTACTTAAGATTGCATCTACTTTCTCACCGCCTAGTAAAACCTCATGGACAATCACTTGAAGGAATCTTTGGGCTATTGGCCAATGTTGTATGGACTTCATCTGGACCGTGCGCAGTTGATGGTTTTGAAAAGGTACGCGCTGGGCTACGTGCACGCTATGGCCATGTAACTGTCTTTGCTGTCGATAAATTCCCACGCATGGTTGATTACGTGATGCCAAGTGGAGTTCGTATCGCAGATGCTGATCGCGTAAGACTCGGCGCGCACCTAGCATCTGGAACAACGGTTATGCACGAAGGATTTGTAAATTTCAACGCAGGAACACTTGGTACATCGATGGTTGAAGGTCGAATTTCAGCCGGCGTGGTCGTAGGAGATGGATCTGATGTTGGTGGCGGCGCATCAATCATGGGCACTCTCAGCGGTGGCGGGAAAGAAGTCATCTCAGTTGGGCAAAAATGTCTGCTTGGAGCGAACTCTGGTCTTGGAATCTCTCTCGGTGATAACTGTGTGATTGAAGCTGGTACTTACATCACCGCTGCTGCAAAAGTCACTCTTCCTGATGGTGAAGTTGTAAAGGCTGGATCGCTATCAGGCGCTCATAATCTTCTCTTTCGCCGAAACTCATTGACGGGTGGACTTGAAGTTGTCTTACGCACCGGCACATGGGGTGGGCTTAACTCTGTTCTGCATGCCAATTAAGGCAACAGTTAATTACGCAGACGTAGCTAACGAGAAGTAAGGCGAAGGAATCTTTGCACGACTTCTAAAGGTATCCCCGCGCAAAATCTTGTAAGAACCATCGCTGGCGATTCCTTTAATGCTGGTGACAGCACCTGCCGAGTTACGCGAAATTATTTCTAGTTCAACAATTTCTGGAAGTAAGAATGCTTTCGCAACAAGCGCCTGAGTGGCACTTGCCTTCCAGTTCACAAAGCG
The DNA here is from genome assembly GCA_945889195.1 of Bifidobacterium breve. GTDB lineage: Bacteria > Actinomycetota > Actinomycetes > Nanopelagicales > Nanopelagicaceae > Planktophila. The sequence goes on along the minus strand of CAMDBB010000003.1, from coordinate 77,186 downwards.
TGGATTGTGTTTAATATCGAGACTTCCTAGGTCTGGCACCGATTGCGTGTAGCTGGTGGCTTGGCCCCACGCATCTCTCGTTGTCTGCGTTGCGCCTCCTGAGGAAGAGAAGTAATAGGCCTGTACTGGTTTGCCAGCTGCCAGAATTGCCAAACTAGTTGTTGAATCAATGTGAGTGTTAATCACAGCCGCCCTCCAAAACTTTCCAAAGCGCGGCTCTATCTCTTTTGAGTATCCAACAAAATTCTGATCAGAGATATGGTCATAAACATGGCAATCGCATGAAGTTCTTACTGGGCCTAACTTTGAGAGCGCATAAGATCGAGAAGCTATCGCTTGTGCTTCAAGGGCCGCCATCGGCCAACTCGATGGCACCTCACTAATGCCGAGTAGATACTCATCATGCATGCTCAAAGAGTTGGTAACTTCCATCGCACCTTTTACGATTTTGATTTGAATCTGTCCATATCGATATCGCGCAGTCTCGCCCGGATGGCCCACCGTGATCACAGCGCTTGGCCCTTTCCAGCGAATCGTGAATGCAGTCCCAGATAACGCACCATATGTTGCTAGCCCTGCCTGAACTCTGAAAGTAGCCTTTTGACGGTTCTGTAGCGTTGCAATCGGTAAGACTTCTTGGCTATCGCCAATATCGCCAGCAAAGATTTCAATAATTGATTCAGGGGTGGCGGTGACAAATGATGCAGCGCGAACAGCATGTGCGAGATTGACGCGTACTGTATGTGTATCAACTATCGGTGCAATGACGACATCTTTGTAGTAGTAATTCAAGATTGCCGTTGCACTTTCTCCGGCAAGTGCCCGTACCTTCGCACCAATTTGGCTCATACCTACGCCGTGTCCATAGCCAGAACCTGTAAATGAGAATGAGGCGGGGGCTTCAGCGCGAGCAGAAGAGAGGGAGGAGATAATCAGAATTGTTGTTAGTGAAAAAGCTTTAAACGTCCTCATCAGAGGATGCGCTCTTTCTGGCATTTACAAAGGTGCGGTATTGCGCAATTACTTCAGATGGATTTCCCCGCGCCATAAGAGTGCCCTTATTCAACCAAACCACTTCATTGCAGACATCTTCGATGGTTGCCAGCGCGTGGCTTACCAAAATCAGTGCACGATCAGATGATCGCAACTCTTTGATTCGATTTAGGCTCTTCTCTTTAAACTTGGCATCTCCTGTGCTGAGCGCTTCATCGATAATGAGAATATCTGGCTCGACGACTGCAGCTACAGAAAAAGCTAAACGCGCATACATGCCCGATGAATAAGTACGCATCGGAGCATCGATAGCTTCTCCTAGCTCAGAGAAATCAGCGATGGCATCAAAGTTTTGATCGATATCTTCGCGCGACATACCTGCAGCTAGCCCGCCGAGATAAACGTTGTCGCGACCAGTCATTGCTGGGTTAAATCCAACTCCCAGCGCAAGGAGCGTGCTGACGCTTCCGTAGACTTCAACTCTTCCTTTAGTCGGCGGAACAATTCCTGAGATAACGCGCATGAGCGATGATTTTCCAGCTCCATTGGAACCAATAACTCCAAGTACCGCTCCGTAGTGCACATCAATATTGACATCACTTAGTGCGTTCACAACTCTCGTATGTTTCTTACCTCTACCCAAAGTACGTAGGCGCGCCTTGAGAGTTGGCTTCTTATCGATTGAAGTTGTGTAAGTGAGCCCCAAATCTTTGACAGAAACGGCCAAGCTGTGAGGAGAATGTGGGTGGTTATAGTCGGACAGCGAAATCACGCTCCCTCGATAAGAAGAAGTACGTGCCCACAATAAAGATGGTGAGCGCCCAAATCAGCGAATGAAGTAGACCAAAGGTTGTTGGGGCTTGCGCATACACGACGACCCGCGACCAAGAATCAAGTAAGTAAAAGAGTGGGTTGATAATTTCTAGTGATTTGATTTCATCTGAGACGCTACTTGCTTCATAGAGTATTGGTGACAAGTAAAGAAGGCTGCGAGTCAGGTATGGAAGCATGCTAGATACATCTCGGAAGTACACATTGATGCAGGAGATCAAGATAGACATTCCCAGCCCCATGAGTAGAGCAATCAAAAAGATAGGAATGGCCCAGAACATCTGCCATGAATATGGCAAACCAATGAGTAGATGGATTGCAGCAAAGACAATCAAGGTAGGAACAAATTTAAAGAGGGCAATTACCGTTGCTGAGATTGGCAGCATCACGCGCGGGAAAGAGGTATTGAGAATAAGTCGCTGGCCAGAGGTTATCGCCTTGACTCCGCCGGTCAAACTATTGGCGATGAGGTAGAAGAGAAAAAGTGTCGCAGTCAGATGCCCAAATCTATTGGCGTCATTACTACCCTTAATGACATAAATCAGAAGGAAGTAAACTCCAGAGAGCAATAATGGGTTGAGGACTAGCCAGAGTTGGCCAAAGACAGTTCCGTAATTCTTCTCTCTTAGCTCTGAGCGAGAGAATTCAGCGATAAAGGTTCGACGTCCCCACAAGGTGCGCAGATAATCACGCATGGGTGGCAGACCCGCACGAAACGGCTCATAGACGACTACTGGCTTATCCACGTGCGAAAGGCTACCGCAGTAGTGCAGGCCTCATTGAGAAGCCGGTACGAGAGTCTTTGGTGAAAAGATAAATCCCGCACCCCACGCGAAGTGCATAGTCGGAATTACGAGAAGAAGAAGTAGATATTCACGAATTGAGGTTGAAATCTTTAACGATGCAAGTACAACAAAGAGAAGATAGACAAGCGCTGGAATAAAGAAGATTGAAGAGAGCGCAATTCCAAGAACGAGCGAGGCGTTAAAACCAAGTAAGGCAAAGGGCGGTGCCAGGTAGCGATAATTTATCGTTCCAGAATGGCGACGAGAAACTACTCGGCGCCAACGTCCATATTCAAAATACTGCTTGGCAAGTGCGCCAATGCTAGAACGTGGTCGATAGGTAACGTGCAAACGAGGATCAAAGTAGATAACTCCCCCATTTTCACGCAACCTAAAGTTGAGTTCCCAATCTTGTGCGCGGGTAAAGCGTTCATCAAATCCACCAATCGCAGCGAGAGCCTCGCGTCTAAATGCGCCGAGATAGACGGTATCTACTTCACCGGCTTCGCCACCTGTATGAAAGCGTGATGCGCCAACGCCTAATGGACTTCTCATCGCACCAGCCACGGCTCGTTCAAATGCAGTAGTACCAACTGCGGCCATAACGCCACCAACATTGACCGCACCAGTCTTATTTAGTATTTCGACAATAAGTGAGATGTAATCCTTTGGAATTTGTGCATGGCCATCGACGCGCACTATTACTGGGCTCGTTGATGCAGCGAGCGCTAAGTTAAGGCCAGCTGCAGTCTTGCCTGTAGGGCTATCAAGTAATTTAACGCGGTTATCGTGCGATGCTAACTTTGTTGCAATTTCATTCGTACGATCACGCGAAGGACCTAGCGCCAAGATGATTTCAAGTGGTCCACGGTAATCCTGAGAAAGTACCGAGAGAACTGCGCCCTCTAAATGTGACTCTTCATTGAGAACTGGGAGAATGACGCTAATTGCAGGCAGCGGTGAGCCAATTAACTCAGGTATCGGTGTCGCCATAACCCCTCCACGCTATCGTGCAAGTACCCTACGGATGTGAAATCTTCTCGTGCAATTCGAATTATTACATCACTCTCTGTGGGTGTTGTCGCGATTGCATCCCTTTCTTGGCTCGGATTGGGCCAAGTCAGTGGACAGATTTCTCGTATCGATGTCTTTGCCAACCTCAAAGACCGCCCAGAGAAAACTTCGCAGGCGCTCAACTACCTCGTTGTGGGATCAGATAATCGCGAGGGTCTTACCAAAGAACAGATTAAAGCTCTACGTGTTGGAAGCACCAAGGTTGCGGCAGGTGGGCGATCAGACACGATGCTGCTTGTGCACATCAGCAAGTCACGCGATTCTGCCTATATCGTCTCTATACCTCGCGATACTTTGGTCACGGTTCCAGCCCATAGAAGCCAAGATGGAACTCGCGATATTCCGCCGCTTCCAGGCAAGATCAATGCAGCATATGCATTCGGTGGCGCACCACTTCTTATCCAAACTATTGAAGAGAAAACAAATTTGCAGATTGACCATTACATTGAAGTGAGTTTTGCTGGCTTTACCGGAATTGTTGATGCGCTTGGTGGAATTGAAGTCTGTTCTAAAGTTGCAATCAATGACCCCAAGAGCCACCTGGTAATGGCGGCAGGTACGCATACCCTCGGTGGAATTGAAGCGTTGAAATATGTCCGTACTCGTGACTTTGATGGACGTGGCGATATCGGTCGCATGGAACGTCAGCAGCAGTTTGTTGGCGCCGTGCTTCGCAAAGCTACAAGTTCCGGTGTACTACTTAACCCAATCAAGCTCACTAATTTTTATAACGCAGCGATCTCTAGCGTGAAGATGGATGCCGGTGTTACCAAGAATGATCTACTCACACTTGCTAAGCAGCTTCGTAATCTCTCCTCTGGAAATGTACGAACTCTTACAGTCCCAATTTCAAATCCCAACGGGCGCCATCCCACCGCAGGATCGGTAGTGATTTGGGATGATGCCCTAGCGGCTAACCTATGGATCAAGATCCGTAACGATGAAGCCTTACTTGAGACCGTTAAGCCAACGGCGAGCGCTTCAGCGAAGCCTGTCACAATCGATAAATTCAAGACAAAGACAGCCGCAGATAATCCTTGCGCTGCAATAGACTCTCGCGCATGACTCTGAAGCTCTCAGTAATTGGCTGCGGTTATCTCGGCGCCACCCACGCAGCATGTATGTCCTCACTTGGATTTGAAGTAGTTGGTATCGATACTGATCAAAATAAAGTTGATCTACTCTCTAAAGGCGAACTTCCATTCTACGAACCAGGGCTAGATACCTTGCTGGCGGCCGAGATGAAGACAGGGCGCCTCTCATTTAGCACTGACTTTTCTTCTGTAAAGGATGCAGATGTTCACTTCATCTGTGTAGGTACTCCACAAAGTAAAGATGGATTGGCCGCAGATTTGACCTACGTAAAGTCATCAGTTGCAGCGATTGCACCTTTTCTTAAAGATGGCGCTCTCGTAGTCGGAAAGTCGACAGTCCCAGTTGGAACAGCTCAGTTGTTGCGCGAACAGTTAGCAACCTCTGCTCCACAGGCTGATTTGGCATGGAACCCTGAATTCTTACGCGAAGGCTTTGCTGTCGAAGATACCCTGACGCCTAATCGATTGGTTGTTGGCGTTGCCAATGATCGCGCTGAAGAGATTCTTAAAGAGGTTTATAAGCCAGTCATCGACCTTGGAACTCCTTGGATTCGCGCCGATCTTCCAACAGCTGAACTCGTCAAGGTTGCTGCAAACTCTTTCCTTGCGACAAAGATTTCATTTATCAACGCTATGGCTGAAGTTTGTGAAGCAGCTGGCGGAGATGTCACCGTTCTTGCCAAGGCAATTGGATATGACCCACGAATCGGAAGTCGCTTCTTACAGGCAGGTATTGGATTCGGTGGAGGCTGTCTTCCAAAAGATATCCGTGCCTTTATGGCGCGCGCTCAAGAACTTGGCGCAGATCAAGCGCTCGAATTCTTACGCGAGATTGATGCAATCAACCTTCGTGCACGTCAGCGCGTCATTGATGTAGTTCGTGCAGACCTTTCAGAAGATCTCACTCAATATAAAATTGCTGTACTCGGTGCAACATTTAAGCCTGATAGTGATGATGTGCGCGATTCTCCAGCTCTCGATATTGCAGCGCAGTTACAGGCAGCAGGAGCGCAAGTTGTTGTTCATGATCCAAAAGGCATTGAGCCAGCGCGTAAGCGTTTCCCTAATTTGGATTATCAAGAGAAGGTTGCAGATGCTGTTAAAGGCGCCGATGCGATTTTGCACTTGACCGAATGGAAGGAATACCGCGAGCTAGATCCTTCAGTTATTGGCCAGCTTGTAAAGTCCAAGTTCCTGATTGATGGGCGCAATGCCTTGGATCGCAACCTCTGGCGAGCAGCTGGATGGCGCGTACATGCGCTAGGTAGAACTGACTAAAAACCAGTTTTAGTATTGCGACGGGCGCTCAATTGGGCGCCCTTTGCTTTTGCCTCAGTAGATAGCTCTGAGAGCTGAGCTTCAATCTTCTTCGCAACTGCTGGATCTGCTGATCCAATAATGCGCGCTGCCAAAATTCCAGCGTTCTTTGCGTTATCGATACCAACGGTCGCAACTGGAACTCCACCAGGCATCTGCACGATAGAAAGGAGTGAATCCATTCCATCTAAGTTCTTTAGCGAAACAGGAACTCCAATAACTGGAAGTGTTGTCAGGGATGCCACCATTCCGGGAAGGTGAGCTGCTCCCCCGGCTCCAGCAATAATTACTTTGTAACCTTTGGATGCCGCGCTCTTTGCAAATTCGACCATCTCTTCTGGCATGCGATGGGCTGAAACAACATCTGCGCTGTAGCTAATTCCAAATGAATCAAGTGCCTTGGCAGCTTCTTCTATGACTGGCCAATCAGAGTCCGAGCCCATGATGATTGCTACATCTTTACGATCACTCATCGATAGCTCCGCTCATATAGTCACGTGCATGCTGCACATCAGTGGTTAATTGTAGAAGGTCAGAACCAACAGCGGTGACATGTCCAATCTTGCGACCAGGGCGAACTTCCTTCTTATATTGATGGAATTTCAGCTCTGGGTTACGAGCCATCAAGTGAAGATAGGGGCGATACATGTCGGTCTTCTCGCCACCCAAGATATTTCCCATGACTGAATACTCAGCTGTCATAGCGGGGTCCCCGAGCGGTAAATCAAGAATGGCGCGAAGATGTTGTTCAAATTGGCTGGTGCGCGCACCATCAATCGTCCAATGTCCAGAATTATGAGGGCGCATCGCTAACTCATTGATAAAAATCTTCTCACCTTTAACAAACATCTCAACTGCCATCACACCAACGACACCAACCTCTTGCGCAATATCGAGCGCTAGTTTCTGTGCTCTTTCAGCCAACTCTGGTGTAATGCATTGTGCAGGTGAAATTGTGAGGGTACAGATTCCATCTTCTTGCACTGTCTCAGTAGGACTCCAACTCGTAGCCTGACCATGAGGAGAGCGAGCCACCATTACTGCGATTTCAGAGTCAAATGAAATCAGCTCTTCAATCAGTAGCTTGGGATTAGTTCTGAGCACTTCTGCCAATTCATCCTGAGAATTAATCTTCCAGACTCCACGTCCGTCATAACCGCCAGATATAGCTTTGGCAATCAGTGGATATCTTTCAATCTCTTTCGTTGATGTAACCACCTTCCACTCTGGTGATGGATAGGCGCTTAACTTCTCGCGCATCTGCGCCTTATCTTGCGAATAGATAAATGCGCTAGCAGGTGGATAAACGCGAATACCTGCAGCTTCCAGCCCCTTAATCACCGAGAGCGGGACTAACTCATGTTCAAAGGTGATGACATCGCAGCTAGCTGCAAATTCTTTGAGAGCTTCTAGATCGGTGTAATCACCCACAACATGGTGTGTGAGTTGTGCGCCTGAATCTTGAGGGCTCGCAGCAAAGAGATGGAGATCGATTCCAAGAGCTGTAGCTGGCGCAACCATCATGCGCGCTAATTGCCCTGCGCCTATGACGCCAACGCGAGGGAATCTTTCATTCACGCGCCTATCGTAGATGAACGATGTCTCCTACTGTCACTCGAGAACCATCTTCGAGAATGAGTTCGCCCGCAGGCGTGACATCGACAGCTTTTGCGTTCTTATGACTGCCATCTGGATGTTCAATACGAATATCGTGGCCAATCGTCGCCGAGCGCTCGTTGTAGAGATGGCGAAGATCTTCGCCGTTCTGCCACCTTGTGAAGAGCTCCTCAAATGTCGTCAGGAATGTAGAGAGAATCAGATTGCGATCAAGGTTTGAAAATTGTTGAAGAGCGAGTGACGTAGCGTGAGCAACAGGTAACTCTTCCTCTGTCATTCCAACATTGATGCCAACTCCAATAGTGACTCCATCACCACTTACTTGCGCGATGATTCCGCCGACCTTTCCGTCACTTAAGAGAATGTCATTGGGCCATTTAAGAGTGGGCGAAGATTGAGGATCTAACTTTGTAAGTGCAAAGATTGCAGCGAGCCCGGTAAGAAGAGGAAAGAAGGACCAATCAGATTTTTCACTTTGTGGTTCGATATAGAACGAGAACATGAGAGCAGAAGTTGCTGGTGCATCGAATTTTCTATCGAGGCGACCGCGACCTGCGCTTTGAAATTCTGTTGCAATGACATCGCCATTACTCGCTTTTTTATCTGCAACTAATTGAGTTAAGTCATCTTGAGTCGACCCCGTGACTTCAACCACGCTTACTCGCCAGTACTGCGAGATTTTTTCTGAGATCACCGAACTATCTAGCGGTGGTCTTGGCGCAAGTGTGCTCACGACTAGTACCTTATGTTCATGAGCCCAGATCTGCACACTACTGCCGGCAAAATTGAAGACCTTCGTGAGCGTATTGATGAAGCTGTGCACGCTGGATCTGCCCGTGCAGTTGAGAAGCAACATGCAAAGGGTAAGGGCACAGCGCGCGAGCGAATCGAGATGCTGGTTGACCCAGATTCATTTACAGAAATTGATGAGTTTGCCCGCCATCGCGCACAGAACTTCGGCATGGAGAAGAACCGTCCATACGGAGATGGCGTAGTTATCGGTACCGCCACAGTTGATGGAAGACCAATCGCCTTGTATTCACAAGACTTCACAGTCTTTGGTGGATCCCTCGGTGAAGTACATGCCGAGAAAATTGTAAAGATTGCTGAGTTTGCCCTTAAATCTGGAATTCCATTGATTGGCATTAATGATTCAGGTGGAGCGCGCATCCAAGAAGGCGTCGCCTCACTCAATGGTTATGGAAAAATCTTTAGGCTCAACACTCGCTCATCTGGCGTCATTCCTCAGATTTCGCTCATTCTTGGGCCCTGCGCAGGCGGATCTGCCTATTCGCCAGCTCTGACTGACTTCACCGTAATGGTGAAAGAGACTTCAAATATGTTTATCACTGGCCCAGATGTCATCAAGACTGTCACTGGTGAAGATGTAGATATGGAAGAACTCGGCGGAGCCTTTACGCACAACACTAAATCTGGAAATGCTCATTACATGGCTGACTCTGAAGCCGATGCTATTGATTATGTAAAAGCGCTTCTGTCATATCTTCCATCAAATAATCTGGATGGCTCCCCTGTTCTTCCTGCAACACAAACCCTAGATAAATCAACCGCAGATGTTGCGCTCAACACTTTGATCCCCGATAGCCCAAATCAGCCATACGATATGAAGTCGCTGATCCAGGCGCTGGTTGATGAGGGTGAGTTCCTCGAAGTTCATGCTCTCTATGCCCCAAATATTGTTGTTGGCTTTGCACGTATCGAAGGCCAATCCATTGGCGTTATTGCAAATCAACCTTCACAGCTAGCGGGCACGCTCGATATCAACTCATCTGAAAAAGCCGCTCGTTTCTTACGTTTCTGCGATGCATTTAATATTCCAATTCTCACCCTCGTTGATGTTCCAGGATTTATGCCTGGCACCGAACAAGAGTGGAACGGCATCATTCGTCGTGGTGCAAAGTTGCTCTACGCCTACGCTGAAGCTTCCGTGCCACTTGTCACTCTGATTACTCGCAAAGCCTATGGCGGCGCCTTTATCGTGATGGGATCTAAGTACTTAGGCAGCGATATCAACTTCGCCTGGCCAAGTGCTGAGATTGCTGTGATGGGCGCACAAGGTGCGGTCAATATCTTGTACCGTAAAGATTTAGCTGAAGCTAAGGATCAAGATGCAAAGCGCGCAGAGTTAATCACTGAATACACTGAAAAGTTTTCAAATCCATATCTTGCTGCAGAGCGCGGCACCATCGATAGCGTTATTGAGCCTGAAGATTCTCGCCAATACATCACTAAGGCATTCCGTACTCTCAAGACCAAGCGAGATACGCTGCCTGCACGTAAGCACGGAAATATCCCTCTGTAACAATGAAATTTACTGTCACTGCAGGACATCCCACACCTGAAGAGCTCGTCGCCTTGCAGGCTGTTTTGGCTAATCACAAAGCGGTCGAACTTACACCTGTGATCAAGCAGAGCGTCTTTGGATTGCCACAACTACGTCAACCGCTACCTCACCAAATTACTTTTGGCGCGCGAAAGTTTGAGTAAATGCCGCGCATAGTTCTTGCTTCTCAATCTCAATCCCGCAGAAGGTTGCTGGAAGATGCCGGTCTCAAGCCGACCATCATCGTGAGTAACGTCGATGAAGAAACCGATTTCTTCAACGCTATGAACCCAGAAGATATGGTCATTGCCCTAGCAATTTCCAAGGCGCATACCGTGCGAGAGTTGGTTGATTACCCAGCGCTGATTATTGGTTGCGATTCAACATTTGATGTCGATGGGGTCTCATTCGGTAAGCCAGGAACCGCCGATGTTGCACGCGAACGCGCCAAGAAGATTAGTGGCCGCTCAGGGCTATTACATACAGGCCATTGCATTATCGATACCGAGAAAGGTATTGAGATTGCAGACCGAGTAACGACAAAAGTTACCTTCTCCGAGATGAGCGATCTTGAGATTGATGACTACATCGCATCCGGTGAACCTCTTCATGTAGCAGGAGGATTTACCCTTGATGGTTTTGGCTCTCCCTTTATTCCGGTTATTGAAGGCGATTACACCAACGTTGTAGGAATATCGATGCCATTTCTTCGCAGCGCCATGAAACAACTTGGCTACTCTTGGCCACAGGTGAAGGAGATGTCATGAAGCGCGTGCTGATTGCAAATCGAGGCGAGATTGCTCTGCGCGTTATTCGCGCATGTAAAGACCATGGTTTGGAATCCGTCGCGGTTTACTCTGAAGAAGATCGTGATGCGCTACATGCCAAGAGCGCTGATTACGCATATTCACTCAATGGAACTGTTGCTAAAGATACATACCTGAATATTCCAAAGATCATCGCTCTTGCAAAAGAGTCCGGAGCCGATGCAGTGCATCCTGGTTATGGTTTTCTCTCTGAGAATGCAGACTTCGCTCAAGCTGTCATTGATGCTGGGTTGATTTGGATTGGCCCTCCTCCATCTGCAATTAGCGCACTGGGTGACAAGGTTTCAGCACGTCGCATTGCCGCCCTTGCCGGTGCACCACTTGTAGCTGGAACTAAAGATCCAGTCACAGGACATGACGAAGTGTTGGCATTCGCAAAAGAGCATGGTTTACCGGTTGCCATTAAGGCAGCCTTCGGTGGTGGTGGACGCGGACTCAAGGTCGCTCGCACTATGGAAGAAATCCCCGAGCTCTATGCATCTGCCGTTCGTGAAGCTATTGCCGGTTTTGGTCGCGGAGAATGTTTCGTAGAGCGTTATTTAGATAAACCGCGCCACGTAGAGACTCAGGTCTTGGTTGATCAACATGGACATGCTGTTGTTGTTTCAACCCGCGACTGCTCGCTACAGCGTCGTCATCAGAAGCTGGTCGAAGAAGCTCCAGCGCCATTCCTGACTGACGCTCAGAACGAAGAGTTATACCGTTCAAGTAAGGCAATTATGAAAGAGGCCGGTTACATCGGCGCTGGTACCTGCGAATTCTTAGTGGGCGTGGATGGAACAATCTCATTCTTAGAGGTAAATACCCGACTTCAAGTTGAGCATCCGGTATCTGAAGAAGTTACTGGAATCGATCTCGTCCGTGAACAATTTAGAATTGCGATGGGTGAAAGTTTAGGTTTCGATGATCCAATTATTCGCGGCCACTCACTTGAATTCCGCATTAATGGCGAAGATCCAGGGCGCTCCTTCTTACCTGCTCCCGGTCGAATCACTTCCTGGAATTTACCGACCGGTCCAGGTGTTCGAGTAGATGCTGGCTTTAGAAATGGCGATGTCATCGGCGGCAACTTTGATTCACTGTTAGCGAAGTTGATTGTCACCGGAGCTACTCGAAAAGAAGCTATCGAGCGCGCCCGACGCGCTCTTGCCGAATTCGAAGTTGGCGGGCTAGCAACGGCAATTCCTTTCCACAGAGCCATCTTGGAAGATCCCGCCTATACCGAGAATTTCAAGATCTACACCAGCTACATCGAAAATGAATTTAAGAATGACATTCCAGCTTTCCAGAGCGCAGTTGCAGATGTACAGACAAAGGTTGCTGCTGAGAAATTGGTTGCTGAGGTCAATGGAAAACGCTTTGAAATTCTCGTTCATGCCCCTGAACCTGTTGTAAAGCGCCATCGCGCAAAACAAGCATCTGCCGCTGGGGCATCAGGGACTGGTTTAGCTAGTCCAATGCAGGGTACGGTGGTAAAGATTGCTGTGACAGAAGGTCAGCAGGTTTCTGCCGGCGACTTAATAATCGTTCTGGAAGCGATGAAGATGGAACAACCCCTAAATGCGCATCGAGATGGTGTGATTAAGAACCTAAAGGCTGTAATTGGTGAGACTGTTGCAGCGGCAACAGTTCTCTGTGACATTATTGAGGCATGACATCTACTGAGCTCCTGTATTCAGATCCCCTCGCTGCTGCAACTGCAGCGGCAGCAGAAATCGCAGAACGCACAGGCGTGGCATCACACGATGTAGCGCTCGTGATGGGTTCTGGTTGGGTAACAGCAGCCGATGCGTTGGGAACGCCAGCTTACGAATGCGATGCGCACGAACTAACCGGTTTCTTTGCTCCAGCTGTCGAAGGTCACTCTGGAAAGGTTCGTTCTTACGAAATCTCTGAAGGTGGAAAAACTCTTCGCGCTCTCGTCTTTCTCGGACGTACTCACCTCTATGAAGGTAAAGGCATGGAGCCTGTGGTGCATGGAGTCCGTACAGCAGTTAAGGCTGGTTGCAAGGTCATTATTCTGACCAACGCCTGCGGTGGGATTAACACATCATTTAAAGTTGGGCAGCCGGTACTAATTCGCGATCACATCTCATTAACCGCTGCTTCGCCGTTATCAGGTGCAACTTTTGTGGACTTAACAGATTTATATAGCAAGCGAATTCGCGCGATTGTAAAGAGCGAAGATTCATCTCTTGCTGAAGGTGTCTACGTGCATTGGCGCGGACCTACCTACGAAACTCCAGCAGAAATTGCCATGATGCGCACGATGGGGGCAGATTTAGTGGGTATGTCTACTGTCCCTGAGGCAATTGCAGCACATGCACTTGGAGCCGAAGTCTTAGGTATTTCACTTGTCACAAATGCAGCGGCAGGTATTACTGGCGAAAAGCTCAACCACGAAGAAGTGATTGCAGCAGGTAAAGCTGCCGCAGATCGTATGGGCGCACTGCTGAAATCAACTATTCCTAAACTCATCTCATAAGCGTTAATCTCCTCTTATGGATGCAGCGCTCAAGCAAGAAGTTGAAAATTGGATTGCTGACGATCCTGACCCAGCGACTGCACTTGCCTTAACCGAGCTTGTTAACCGTGGTGATGAAGAAACGCTGCGCAAATATTTCAGCGGCTTTCTCCAATTTGGAACTGCTGGGCTCCGTGGACCGATAGGACCGGGCCCATCGTGTATGAATCGCGCTGTAGTTGGGCGCACAGCTGCTGGAATTGCGGCCTATATGAAGAAACGTGGAATGAATTCTGTTGTTATCGGACGAGATGCACGTTATGGCTCTGAGGATTTCACCTTTGAAACCGCAGAAATCATGAGCGGTGCTGGCATGAAGGTATTTATCCTTCCTCGCCCGCTACCAACTCCCGTATTAGCTTTTGCAACCTCTGCGTTAAAGTGCGACATCGGCATCATGGTCACTGCTAGCCATAATCCTCCAGAAGATAATGGCTACAAGGTTTATATCGGCCCAGTTGCAGATGGAATCGATTACGCAGCATCACAAATCATTAACCCTACTGATGGATTTATTGCTAGCGATATTGCTGCAGTTGCTTCTCTCAAATCACAACCACGCGGCTCTGAGTGGACCGTCTTGGGCGAAGAAGAGGTAGATGAGTACATCAAACGCACGAGCGCTCTCGCTCCACGCCCAAGTGATATCAAAATCGTCTACACCGCGATGCATGGCGTTGGTACAGAGACTCTAAAGAAAGTCTTTACTCAAGCAGGTTTTAACAACCTCATTACTGTTGACGAGCAGTGCTCGCCAGATCCAGATTTTCCAACCGTTGCCTTTCCGAATCCTGAAGAACCAGGTGCCATCGATCTAGCCCTTGCTAAAGCGCGGGAAGTAGATGCAGATCTCGTCATTGCCAATGATCCTGACGCCGACCGATGCGCTGCTGCAATTAACGACCCAGTCGTGGGCTGGCGCATGCTGCGTGGTGATGAACTAGGAATCATCTTCGGCGAATGGATTGCCCGCACGCATCCAAAAGGCACCTTTGGAAATTCCATCGTCTCATCATCTGCGCTACGAAAGATCTGCGCACATTACGGAATCAATTTCCAAGAGGTCCTCACCGGATTCAAATGGCTCGCCAAGATTGAAGATCTTGCCTTTGGTTACGAAGAAGCCATCGGATATTCAGTAGATTCAAAGACGGTCAACGATAAAGATGGAATCTCTGCCGCCATCTTCTTAGCTCAGATTGCATCAGATTTAACTAAGAGTGGACTGACCCTTACTGATCTTCTCAATGAAGTGTGGGGTCGGCATGGTTTCCATGGGACTGAACAGATTTCAATTCGCGTAGCCGATATGAGTTCAATTGCCCGTCTTCTTAATGGGCTACGAAAGAGTCCTCCACGTGAAATTGCTGGCCGTGCTGTGAAATCTATTGATGACTTAGCAGCCCCTCAAGATGGGCTGCCACCAACAGATGGACTTCGCATCTGGCTCGATGGAGATATCCGCATCATTGTCCGCCCATCAGGAACTGAGGCGAAGATGAAGTGTTATATCGAGGTCATCACAGCTACGTCAGCGGAATCACAGAAATTGCTCGACGAGATACGCGGACCTCTGAAAGAATTCCTCTCGTGAGCTTCTATGGCCTAGTTGATGGAAGTGAGAAATCACTTCTCAACTTTCTCAACCAACTTTCTGGCGTTGATCAAGTAGGTGCAGAGTCACGCGCTGCCATGTTGGCAACGCGCTCCATCAAGACAACGAGTAAGCGTTGGGCGATTGATACCGCAATTTCGATGGTTGACCTCACAACTTTGGAGGGCGCTGATACTCCCGGAAAAGTTAAGGCTCTCTGCAGTAAAGCTGTGCGCCCTGATCCCACAGATTCCACTGTTCCCAGTGTCGGTGCCATCTGTGTCTATAACGACATGGTCTCGATTGCTCGTACGCATTTAGATTCTATTGGCGGCGAGAAAGTTCCTGTTGCTGCAGTATCAACTGCTTTTCCTTCAGGTCGCGCTTCTATGGATGTAAAGATTCGAGATACGCAAGATGCGATAGATGCAGGGGCTGCTGAGATTGATATGGTCATCGACCGTGGCGCATTTTTATCGGGCAAATTAGGTTTGGTATTTGATGAAATCGTGAAGATTCGTCAAGTGTGTGGCGAAAAGGCTCATCTCAAAGTGATCTTTGAGACTGGCGAGTTGGTGACCTACGACAATGTAAGAAAAGCATCCTATTTAGCGATGTTAGCTGGGGCTGACTTTATAAAGACATCTACCGGCAAAGTTGCACCTGCAGCTACTCCCCCTGTAGTTCTTGTAATGCTCGAGGCGGTCCGCGATTTTTATTCGCTAACAGGGCGTCGAATTGGGGTAAAACCTGCAGGTGGCATTCGCACCACAAAAGATGCCATCAAACAGTTGGTGCTGGTTAATGAGACCGCCGGGCCAGAATGGCTGACTCCAGAGCTCTTCCGAATAGGCGCAAGCGCCCTGCTCAACGATTTACTGATGCAACGCATGAAAATGGATGATGGCTACTACGCTAGCCCTAACTACGTGACAATCGACTAATAGAGGCTGCTGACAATGACTTTCGAATATGCACCGGCGCTGGAGCCACGCGCAATCGTCACGATTAAACCTAAGTACGGCCACTTTATCAATGGGTCATTTGTATCTGGAAAGAGGCACTTTCCCACAATTAATCCAGCAACTGAAGAGATCCTTAGCCACCTCTCACTTGGATCTGCATCAGATATTGATAAAGCAGTAGCTGCAGCGCAGAAGGCGTATACCAAGACTTGGTCAAAGCTCTCCGGTAAAGAGCGCGGAAAGTATCTCTACCGAATTGCTCGCATTTTGCAGGAGCGAGCTCGTGAGTTTGCAGTTCTTGAGACGCTCGATAACGGAAAGCCGATCCGCGAAACTCGCGATATTGATATTCCACTCGTTGCAGCACACTTTTTCTATCACGCAGGGTGGGCCGATAAATTAGATTATGCGGGCCTTGGCCACTCACCACAGCCATATGGCGTTGCCGGTCAGATTATTCCTTGGAATTTCCCATTGCTCATGCTTGCGTGGAAAGTTGCACCGGCGCTAGCAACTGGAAATACAGTTGTGTTAAAACCTGCAGAAACAACATCGCTTACTGCTCTGCTCTTTGCTGAAGTCTGCCAGCAGGCAGAACTTCCAGATGGCGTCGTCAATATCGTCACAGGCGATGGCAGCACAGGTGCAACTCTAGTCAACCACCCAGGTGTTCATAAGATTGCCTTCACCGGCTCTACCGAAGTTGGTAAGAAGATCGCCCGCGCCATTGCAGCAACTGATAAGAAGGCAACTCTTGAGCTAGGTGGCAAGGGCGCCAATATTGTCTTTGATGATGCCCCGGTTGATGAGGCTGTCGAAGGAATTGTTAATGGAATCTTCTTCAATCAAGGACATGTGTGTTGCGCCGGTTCTCGATTGATTCTGCAAGAGAGCATCGCAGAAGAGATCATTGAAAAACTCAAGGTTCGTATGGCCAAGATTCGTGTGGGAGACCCACTTGATAAGAACACTGATCTCGGCGCAATCAACTCGCGCGAGCAGCTCACCAAGATTCAAGAACTTGCGGCAATCGGGGACGCTGAAGGTGCGCAACGTTGGAGCCCTCAGTGCAACCTCTCCGATAAGGGATATTGGTTTGCTCCAACTATCTTTACTGGAGTTACTCAGGCACATCGAATTGCACAAGAAGAGATCTTTGGCCCTGTTCTTTCCGTCCTGACCTTCCGCACTCCGCAAGAAGGTATCGATAAGGCAAATAACACCCCATTCGGATTATCAGCAGGAATCTGGAGCGAGAAGGGATCGCGAACCCTCTGGGCATCTCAGCAATTGCGCGCAGGTGTGATTTGGGCAAATACCTTTAATAAGTTTGATCCAACATCTCCATTTGGAGGATATAAAGAGTCAGGCTGGGGCCGCGAAGGCGGCAAACATGGTCTTGCGGCATACCTGAAGACCGGCAGAGAGAGTGGGGGCAAGTAAATGGTTGCTACCAATCGCATTGAGGTGAAGAAGACCTACAAGCTCTTTATCAATGGAGCGTTTCCACGCAGTGAATCAGGAAGAGTCTTTGAGGTTCATTCAAAGAAGGGCGAGTTCATCGCTAATCCATGCCTTGCTTCCCGTAAAGATCTGCGCGATAGCGTTACCGCAGCACGCGCTGCGCAACACGGCTGGGCAAAAGCTACCGCCTATAACCGTGGACAGATTCTCTATCGCATCGCAGAGATGCTAGAAGGTCGAGCAGAACAATGCGCCGCCGAGATATCTACTACAACTGCAATTACTCCATTAAAGGCGCAATCCATGGTGAGCGAAGCTATTGATCGCTGGGTTTGGTATGCAGGCTGGAGCGATAAGTTATCTGCAGTCACAGGCGCAACCAATCCAGTTGCTGGTCCCTACTACAACTTCACAATTCCTGAACCGCTAGGAGTTGTTGTAGTCACTGCCTCAGATTCATTTATTGACTTTATCGATGCAATCGCTGCTGCAGTTGTTTCAGGCAACTCCGTAATTGCGCTAGTTGATGGCGGTTTAAGCGTTCCAGCGATGACCTTTGCAGAAGTTCTCGCTACAAGTGATCTTCCTGCAGGTGTCATCAATATCTTGACTGGTTCACTCGATGAGTTGGCGCCTTGGGCTGCTTCCCATATGGATGTCGATGGCTTTGATATCTCAGCAATTAGTAAGAAGAAGCGAGCTGAACTCAAGGTAGCGGGAGCTGAAAACCTTAAGCGCATCTATATTGCAGATGGAAAGTTAACTCCATCTCGAATCTTGGCATTTATGGAGCAGAAGACCGTCTGGCACACAATCGGGGTGTAGCTCTCTACTCCCCTGAAATCTTCTGGTAGCCCGGCTTCACCACTTCTTCAATGATTGCTAACCGTTCTTCAAAGGGAATAAAGGCGCTTTTCAGCGCATTGATGGTAACCCGCTGAAGATCTTGGAAGGTCCAATCACATTGCTTGACCATCTCATTCATTTCGCGTGACATAGATGTTGCTGACATCAAGCGGTTATCGGTATTGATGGTGACTCTAAAGCGCAATTTTGAGAGCTTGGCTAACGGGTGGCTAGCAAATGAATCTGCAACGCCTGTCTGAATATTTGATGAGGGACAGAGCTCGAGCGGAACGCGACGATCGCGTACATAGGCAGCTAGTCGACCCAGACGTGCTGGAGTATGGTTGAAATCGATATCGTCGACGATGCGCACGCCATGGCCTAAACGTTCAGCGCCACATAATTGAATCGCTTCCCATATGGAAGGAAGTCCATACGCCTCACCGGCATGGATGGTGAAATGTGCATTCTCGCGGCGAAGATATTCAAAGGTATCGAGTTGATCACTTGGTGGAAATCCATCTTCGGGGCCTGCGATATCAAAGCCCACAACTCCTTGATCGCGATACTTAACTGCCAGCTCTGCGACTTCTTGAGAAAGGTTATTTTGACGCATTCCGCAGAGAAGTGATGTCACACGAATTGTGCGACCTTCGCTCTTAGCCTCTACTTCACCAGCGCGGAAGCCTTCGAGTATCGCTTCGATAACTTGTGAAAGTGTGAGACCTTGCTCAGTTAAGAGTTCAGGAGCCATACGCACTTCGGCATAGACAACGCCATCGCGCGCTAGATCAACTGCGCATTCGCGCGAGACTCGCACAATATCTTCGCGACGTTGCATCACAGCGACAGTGTGAGCAAAAGTTTCAAGGTAGAGAACAAGAGAGCCAGAATCACAGGAAGAGCGGAACCATTCAGCGAGTTCTGCTGCATCGTAGGTAGGAAGGGTGTGGCCAATCTCTTTGGCGATATCAATAATTGTTTGTGGGCGCAGGCCACCATCGAGGTGATCGTGCAATAGCGCCTTCGGTAGACGCTTTACTTGGTCTTCACTTGGCTTCTTTAATAGATTGCTCATCCCAGGATTCTCTCTACTACTAATGGAAGACGGTTGACCGTTCCTCCTTCGATAATTGTGACAGCACCAGCAAGAGCTTCGATCGCTCTCTCAAATCGGGCTGGTTCATCGGTATGCAAGGTCATCAGCGGTGCGCCAGCCTTGATGTAATCCCCTGGCTTCGCATGTAGCTCAATGCCAGCGCCAGCTTGGACCTTCTCGCCCTGCTTAGAGCGGCCAGCTCCCAATCGCCAGGCGCTCACGCCCACCTTCATGGCATCCATCGTTGTAATAGTTCCACTCTCGTGTGCCGTAATAATCTGTTGTTCGCGCGCAACAGGAAGGGCTGCATCGGGATCGCCACCTTGTGCGCTAATCATGCGACGCCAATGATCCATGGCGCTGCCATCTTTCAACGCTACCTCAGGATCTTTACCTACGATTCCAGCTGCATCAATCATTTCGCGCGCCAACAAAATAGTTAACTCAACAACATCAGCAGGTCCACCACCTGCAAGAACTTCAACAGACTCACGGACTTCGAGGGCGTTGCCTGCGGTTAAGCCCAGTGGAACATCCATCGCTGTAACGAGAGCGCGAGTGTTGACACCAGCATCTTTTCCAAGTTGCACCATGGTGCGGGCAAGCTCTGCCGCCTTGGCAGGATCTGACATAAAGGCTCCGCTACCTGTCTTCACATCTAGAACAAGCGCAGATGTTCCTTCTGCAATCTTCTTACTCATAATCGATGATGCAATCAGCGGAATTGCTTCAACTGTTGCAGTGACATCACGGAGTGCGTAGAGCTTCTTATCAGCAGGTGCTAAACCAGCACCTGCTGCGCAGATTACTGCGCCAGTATCTTGCAAAACTTTGAGCATTTCATCATTGGTAAGGGATGCGCGCCAGCCTGGAATTGATTCAAGTTTGTCGAGGGTGCCACCTGTGTGTCCTAGTCCGCGACCTGACAACTGTGGAACTGCGCCTCCGCAAGCTGCAACAAGTGGAGCCAGTGGCAACGTAATCTTGTCACCCACGCCACCTGTTGAATGTTTATCGGCAGTTTTTCGATCTAGCTTTGACCAATTCATTCGCTCACCGCTATTGATCATGGCATTTGTCCATCGAGAAATCTCGCGAGAGTTCATTCCATTGAGCAGAATCGCCATAAGCAGAGCCGACATCTGTTCATCCGCGACGACGCCACGTGTGTAAGCGTCTACTACCCAATCAATTTGATTGTCTGTCAGCTCGTTACGATCTCGCTTCGCCGCAATGATTTCAACGGCAGCAAATGGTTCAACGCCTGAACTCAAGATGGCAACCTTGTTGTGATCTCGTCTGGACCAAATGCCCACGGCAAGAGCTCTGATAAAGGTTTTACGCCTTGATCGGTCATGAGCTGCAACTGTGAACCGCCATGTTCTTGCAATAACTGGCGGCAGCGACCACATGGCATCAACGGGTTACCGTTGATATCAACGCAGGCAAAGGCGATAAGACGCCCTCCACCTGTTGCAACAAGAGATGAGACCAATCCACACTCTGCGCAGAGCGTCAGGCCGTAGCTAGCATTTTCAACATTGCATCCAGTAACGATTCGACCATCATCGACCAGCGCTGCTACTCCGACAGGAAAGTGTGAATATGGAACATAGGCGCGCTTCATCGCCGTTAACGCTTCGCTACGAAGTAGATCCCAGTCGATGACCATTAGCGCCCTCCACGTTTATATGGAATTCCATCGGCCGCGGGGGCTCGCACCTTTCCGACAAAGCCAGAGACGGCGATGATCGTGGCGATGTATGGCGCCATCAACATAAATTCAGATGGGATTGGCGTTCCAGTAATCGTGAGCAACCCTTGCAAGTTATCTGCAAAGCCAAAGATAAGTGCTGCTGCTACTGCTCCCATTGGGGACCATCGCCCAAAGATGAGCGCTGCGAGTGCGATAAATCCTTTACCTGCTGTCATCTCCTTGTTAAAGGCGCCAACTGCACCGAGTGTGAAGAATGCACCTCCGAGTCCCGCAACAGCTCCTGCAATCACCACATTTCTAAAGCGGATCTTGTTGACATCAATACCAACAGATTCAGCAGCCGTTGGATGTTCGCCAACAGAACGAGTACGCAAGCCCCAACGAGATTTAAAAAGCGCGATGTGAATAACGATAACGACGACATACATCAAATAAACGATGATGCTCTGGCTAAAGAAAATTGGCCCAATGACGGGAATATTTGAAAGCAGTGGGATCTCAATCGGCGCAAAGGTGCCACCTGAGTTCCAGGTTGTTTGGTATGGAATAAGTAACTTCTTATAGAGGAAGTTGGTCAGACCAATAACTAGAACGTTGAGCACAAAGCCAAGGACTACTTGATCAATGCCGTACTTAATCGCAAAGACTGCGAGTAGCCATGAAATGGCAGCACCTGCAAAGGGAGCGATTAGTAAGCCCAACCAAGTGTTCTGAGTCAGGGATGCAATAACGCCTGACATAAATGCACCGGCCAGCAGCTGACCCTCAATTGCAATGTTAATTACGCCAGATCTTTCAGAGAGCACGCCTGCCATGGCGCCGAAGATCAACGGAACAGATAAGAGGAGCGCACCTTGTAGCAAGCCAGTAAATGGAATGAACTTACCGGCTGCCGCCCAGCAGAGAAATGACATTAAGAAAGTTGCAGCGAATAAGCCGCTAGCAAAACGACTGGTCTTGCGCGCTCTGAACTGCAACGTTGCCAGTAAGACTGCGAGGATGGATGCGATGGAGAAACCAAGGGCACCTGTCTTTGAATTTACGATCCACTCTTTAACAAATATCCACTCATTACCGAGCACGAAGCTATAGGTAACCGGCAGACCTTCCTTTGGCAGAAGACCGAAGACGGTAAAGCCAAAGAGTGCGAGCACAGCCATAGTGATGATGCCGCGCTTGCGACGGCGCTCTGGAGCTGAGAGGGCGCGAACTTCAGTGTTACTCATCAGCCATTCCATCCCTTCGAGGCAACTGCTTCGCCTGTTTCAACGTTCTTCAACCTAAAGAGCGCCTTCACGAGCGCAGGGGCTGCGATAAAGAGAACAACCAGTGCTTGAATAACTAGAACTAAATCAAGTGGTGTTTCAGTGCTTGCCTGCATAGTCAATCCACCAGCGCGAAGTGCGCCAAAGAGCAGCGCTGCAAAGACTGTTCCAATTGGATTTGCGCGTGCTAACAAGGCCACGGTAATTGCATCAAACCCAAAAGAGCCGCCGATGCCAGCTGTCATTGCAGGTTCAGAGCCGAGAATCTGCATCGCGCCACCTAAGCCGGCAAGCGCACCTGCGATAAACATGACTGAAGTAGTTACTCTGGCAACTGAAATTCCAGCAGTACGTGATGCATCGGCATTTGCACCTACTGCGCGGAATCTAAATCCCCAGGTGCTGCGATTGAGTAGCCACCAGATTGCGCCCGCTGCAATGAGAGCGATGATAAATCCTAAATTTGCACGGAGATCTTCACCAAAGAGATGCGGTAGCTGTGCACTTTCTCGTACATCCGGCGCCAATGGATCTTGTCTGCCAGGACGTAAAAATGCTGTCGTACTGAGTAGCCATAAGAGAAAGTAGGCGGCCACATAGTTGAGCATGATTGTCACGATCACTTCATGCGCGCCGGTACGTGCCTTAAGTAAGCCAACCAGCCCCCCGTAGATTCCTGCGAAGAGAATTGCAGCTGCCATCGCGGCCAGCGTGTGGATCACGACGGGAAGTTCAAAGGTAAATCCAACCCAGCTTGCGCCAATTGCGCCCGCAATAAATTGTCCTTGCGCACCAATATTAAAAAGACCAGCCTTAAAGGCGAGTGCCACAGAGAGACCAGTCAGAATAAGTGGAGTTGCTGCAACTAAAGTTTCAGAGAATGGATAGAAGCCTTCGATAAAGCGATCCTGCGCTAGTTGCGGATCAAAGATTGAACCACGGAAGAGCGCCCAATAAGCGCCGCCTGCTGTCGAAAGCGCTTTCTGCAACATCTCAAGGGGCGCGCCTTTTAGGGCCAAGACCTTTGAATCAGAGAATGCGACCAATAAGCCGCTGGCAAAGAGCGCTAAACCAAATGAGAGAAATGGAAGAACCAACTTCTTTAACTTCATCGCTTTACTCCTGCCATTAAGAGACCAAGTTCTTCGCGAGAAGTATCTGCTGCAACGATGGCGATAAATTCACCGCGATACATAACCGCGATGCGATCGGCTAAAGCTGAAACCTCATCTAGTTCAGTACTGAAGAGGAGAACAGCGCGACCTGAATCACGCTCGGCGATAATCCGCTCGTGCACAAATTCGATAGAACCGACATCAAGGCCACGAGTCGGTTGAGAAGCAACGACTAACTTCACAGGCCTTGAGAGTTCGCGCGCCAAGACGACCTTCTGCTTATTTCCACCAGAGAGTGAAGATGCAGAATCTTTCGCTGATTGCGTACGAATATCGAACTCTTTGACTCGCTTCTCTGCCTCGGCGCTCACAACAGTTTGAGAGATCACCGGGCCCTTTGCATAAGGTGGGAGATCGTGAAGATCGAGAATCAAATTCTCTTCAATACTAAAGGAACTAATGAGGCCATCTTCTTCACGGCTTTCAGGCACAAAGGCGATACCTGCATGCAGCGCATCTCTGACAGAAGATTTAGTGATCTCTTGGCCCTCGAGCTTTATAGAGCCTGTGACATGTTCTTGTAACCCAACGATTGATTCGGCTAACTCAGATTGGCCATTTCCTTGTACGCCAGCAACTGCCAAAATCTCACCTGCACGAACTTCAAATGAAACGTTCTTTACTAGTGAGCGCCCCGTGTGATCAGCAATAGTCAGGTTTGATACTGAGAGAGTGACGCCGCCCAACTTGGCAGGGTTCTTATCGACATCGAGTGAGACTGGGCGCCCCACCATGAGTGATGCCAACTCTTCTTGAGATGCAGATGGTGATGCAGTACCGACAACCTTGCCGCGACGGATGATGGTGATCTTGTCGGCAGCTTCCTTTACCTCTCGCAATTTGTGGGTAATAAAGACGATTGAAGTTCCCTTGGCTTTCAATTTCTTCATATTACGGAGGAGCTCATCGGTCTCTTGCGGGGTTAATACAGCTGTGGGCTCATCGAGGATAAGAACTTTTGCATCATAAATAAGTGCACGAATGATTTCTACGCGCTGTTGCAAGCCAACGGGCAGGTTTTCTACCAGAGCATCAGGATCAATTTCAAAGTTAAATTCGGCCGAGACGCGCAGAATCTCTTTTCTGGCGCTCTCTAGATCAAGCATGCCGAGCCCTTTAGTTTTCTCGTGGCCGAGAACGATATTTTCAGCAACGGTAAAGACAGGTATCAACATAAAGTGCTGATGCACCATGCCAATTCCTGCAGCGAGAGCATCAAGAGGAGAATGAATGGTGATCTCTTTGCCATCAACGCTGATGGATCCTTCATCAGGTTGCAGAAGGCCATAGACAACATTCATGAGAGTTGATTTGCCTGCGCCATTTTCACCGAGGATCGCATGGATTTCGCCATCACCAACTGCTAAATCAATTGCATCATTTGCAGTGAGAGAACCAAAGCGCTTGGTGATGCCGCGCAACTCTAAGGACATGAGAGTAAATCTACTCGTTTTATCGAACTTTAGAAAGTTTTACTGAAGAGAAATAAAAAGCGGGCTAACACCGAAGTGCTAGCCCGCTTTCTATTTGAAGTATTCAGTTAATTACTTAGCTGAAACCTTTCCCTTGCGGATATCGTTACCAAGTTTTGTAACTTCAGTACGTAGCGCAGTAGGAACTCGACGGATTAGGTCGTGGTATGGAGCAAGGTATGTTCCCTTGTTCTTAAGGTTTCCGAAGTAACCTGTTGAAGAGAACTTTCCAGTTGCCTGATCAAGAATGACACCCTTTACAGATGTATCGACACCCTTAACTACTGAGGTGAGGAGTACTTTTCTGTACTGTGGTGCAGCCTTTACGCCATCGGTATCAACCCAGATAACAACTGACTTCTTTGAAGTGAGTGAGTTACCTGCTGTTGCTCCACCAAGTCCACCAGCAACTGGGAAGATTACATCTACACCCTGCTGCTCGAAGTTCTTAGAGATCTGAAGAGCCTTTGCTGAATCTGAGAAGCCACCAACAAATGTTCCATCCTTCTTAGCGATGTCCCATCCAAGAACTTCTACCTTCTTGCCCTTGACCTTGTTGTAGTGAGCTACACCCTTAGCGAAACCATCCATGAAGATAGTGACAGGTGGGATGTTAAGTCCGCCGTATGTTGCGACCTTACCGGTCTTTGAAACTCCAGCTGCTACGTAGCCAGCCTGGAATGAAGACTCGTTGGTGTCGAACTGAAGTGGCTTTAGGTTCTTAAACTTTGTACCTGGGTAGACAGATCCATCAGGACCGTGATCTTCTCCATCTTGATCAACAATTGCGAAGTTAACGTTTGGATTTGCCTTCGCAGCTGCAACGATTGCTCCATTGATAAGGAAGCCAACACCCACGATGATGGTGCACTTCTCGTCAATGAGCTTCTTAATGTTTGGTGCGTAATCTGCATCTGAAGATGCTGAAAGGTACTTAACTGTTACAGATGAGTTTGCCTTTGCTGCAGCATTTGCGCCTGCCCATGCTGATGCGTTAAATGACTTATCGTCAACGCCACCAGTATCGAGTGCAAGGCATGCCTTAGTTGTTGCTGCATTTGCTGCAGGTGTTGCGCTAAATGAAAGCGCAGCTACAGCCAAAAGTGCAACAAATGTTGTTGTCTTTTTCAATTTTCCTCCAAGGAGAGTTGGTTGTTCTGTAGGGCGAGCCTAGTTGTCCACGCTTAAAATGAACAAAAAACACAGAAATATTCGACAGTGTGGCATGTAACAATTTGGAAAACTCTCAAGTAGCACTTGAGCGCTATGCGGGGATTTTTTCAGCTGTGGCAGCTGCAGCGTTAATTGCGCTGCTTAAACGGAGCAGAGAGTTGGAGCGAACAGTGAGTTCGATACCCCCGCCAGTGATCCCGTAGCGGCGACCATAGATTCCAACGTTTTCATCAAGGATGTCGAGGTACTGCCTCTTTGCAAGAGATAGCGCAACGATGTCATACATCGCCTTATCTACTCGCTTAATCACTGTGGCAAGTAAGAATCGTTTTGTTGAGTTTGTAATCGTAATGAACTGGTCAGGTTCAACATTGATCATTCCAATAGGTGCGCCCTTTTTCTTGGCGCCCCGGGATGCAATCACCTTCAGAATTTCAGAATCTGAGCCCTGGGTGGTCACATAGACGATATCTGCTCCAGCATCTAAGACTTGGGTAGTCGCAAGTGAATATGAACCAGAGACATATTTAACGATAGGAATTACCTTGCGCTTGGCCGCAGCGACTCCGGCAGCAAAACCATCTTTGTAGATATCTGCTTGATCAGGGTTGGCGATCATCGCCACTTTGCCGCTCTTGGATAACTGAGCTGCGCTAAAGCCAGCTAAGAAGGCGCCTTGATTATCTGCAAAAATAACTGAGGTGACATTGAGCGCTGCAACAGATGCATCATTGATGATTGCAAAGTGAGTGCTTGGGTATTCAACGGCGAGAGCCTGCAACGTAGGGGCATAGCCACTTCCGATAGCAATGATGGGGTCGCAATTCTTTGCAATTAGTGAGCGGATTCGCTTTTCACGGTCAGCGCTAGAGCCATCGGTTACTACCGGAACTAGCTCGAAATCAAATTGTTTCTGCGCCTTTTCTAAGCCGGCATGAGATGCGTCGTTAAAGGAGCGATCGCCACGTCCACCGATGTCATATGCCACGCCTACGGTAAGCACAGGTTCTGCAGATGCTGACACTGGCATAAGCGCAGTCGCCAGAATGGCTGCAATAAGGAGAAGGCGGGTCTTCATTAGAGAACAACGCCTAAATTCTTGTAGGTCGCGTTCACAGTCTCTTGAGCGACCACTCGCGCTTTTGCAGATCCTTGATGCAAAATGTCGAGCAAGTGCTTCTCATCTCCAAGGAGTTCAACTGCTTTGGCGCGAATTGGGCGCAGGTATTCAACGACAACTTCAGCAACTGCGGTTTTGAAGTCCCCGTAACCCTTGCCTGCAAACTCATTTTCAAGATCGCTAATGGTTCGGCCAGAAAGGGCTGAATGAATAGTAAGCAAGTTACTAATTCCAGGCTTTTCAACCACATCAAACTTCACTTCACGGCCAGCATCAGTAACTGCGCTCTTGATCTTCTTTAGGTTGGCTTCTGGCGTATCCATAATTTCAATAACACCTGCCGCAGATCCTGATGACTTACTCATCTTTGCTGTTGGCTCTTGAATATCGTTGATCTTGGCGGCAGTCTTAAGAATGTATGCCTCTGGTATCTGGAAGGTCTGTCCATAGCGAGAGTTAAAGCGCCCAGCTAGATCACGAGTGAGTTCAATATGCTGACGTTGATCTTCACCGACTGGAACGTAATGTGGCTGATAGAGCAAGATATCGGCAGCTTGCAACATCGGGTAGGTAAATAACCCAACACGCGCTGAATCAGCACCGGCCTTTGATGACTTATCTTTAAATTGCGTCATGCGGCTCGCCTCACCGAAGCCGGTCATACATTCCATAATCCAACCTAGTTGGTTATGTTGTGGAACTTGTGACTGCACAAAGAGCGTTGATTTTTCAGGCGAAATTCCAAGAGCGAGAAGTTGGGCTGCAGATGCCAAGGTGCGCTTGCGTAGAAGCGCTGGATCAGTTTCGACTGTCAGCGCATGTAAATCTACGATGCAGTAAAAGGCATCGTGGCCATCTTGTAGCTCAACCCACTGTTTGACCGCGCCCAGATAGTTTCCGAGATGGAAAGAATCGCTCGTTGGCTGAATGCCAGATAGGACGCGTTTCATAGTTGCAATTCTCGCACGAGTTAGTAGTTACGCGAGATCAATAAACGACCGGCTCGCTTTCCTTCCATAGAAAGCACTGTGATTCGCACGCCATTGACGCCTACAACATCATCGACAACGGGAATTCTTCCAAGGAAATTCATGACAAAGCCACTGGCCGTTTCATAAGGCCCTTCGGGAAGCTCAATTCCAGTCTCTTCCATGAGATCTTCCAGTGAAATCAAGCCATCGACTTCAAAATCACCTGTATGAGATTCCTGTGAGACATCTCCTTCATCTGTGTCATATTCATCGCGAATATCGCCAATCAAGGTTTCAACGAGGTCTTCGAGGGTAACGATGCCATCGGTACCGCCGTACTCATCAAGGACGATTGCTAGATGCTGGCGTTGGTTACGCATTTCAGTCAGCGCAGGCAGAATTCCCTTTGTTCCCGGCAAGTACATAATGTTGCGGGCTAACTCTTGAATCTTGGCATTGTTATTGGCAAGGCTGGTATCCAACAAGTCGCGTACGTGAATAAATCCAACGACCTCGTCAGATGATCCGCGTACAACTGGATAGCGAGAATGGGCCTTTTCGATGGCGAGTGAAATCGCCTTACCAACAGTGAGTGAGGCATCCATGAAATCAACTTCGGTACGAGGCACCATGACTTCGTGAACTTGGCGCTCAGATGCGTTAAAGACTTCTTCGACGATGTCGCGTTCTTCATCTGTAAGAGCTGCGTGCCCTGCAACTAAGTCAAGGAGCTCTTCTTCAGAAATTTGCGAGCGCTGCTCTTTGGGATCAATACCAAAGATGCGCACGACAATACTTGTGGAGTGCGATAAGACCCAGATGATGGGGCGGAAAATTTTGGCAACAACATCGATAAAGCCAGCTGAATACATCGCGATCTGTTCGGTGCGATAGAGAGCAACTCGCTTTGGAACAAGTTCTCCAAATACAAGTGAGAAATAAGCAATCACCATAGTGAGCCCGATGAGGGATGCAGCCGATGCAGAGTCGCCAGAAAGTCCCCGTGATTCCAGCCAAGGGATGAAATGGTCGCCTAAGCGATCAGCGCCTAAGGCTGCTGATAAGAAACCTGTAACTGTGACGCCGACCTGCAAGGTGGCTAGAAGTCGGTTGGGGTTGCTGGCAACGGCTGCGACCTTTGCGCCTCGCTTGCCGCGGGTAGCAATCTGCTTAATCTGGCTTTCACGTAGAGAGACCAGAGCGATTTCAGCTGCAACGAAAATGGCGCCCAGGACAATCAGGGCAGCGATCAGGCCTATGGAGGTAAAGAGTGAGCTACTCGGGTTGGGTTCCATGATGTGAGAAGTCTAGCGAAGGCCCTTCCTATTGGGGCCCGCCTGACATAACCTTTCCCACGCTAGCCAACCGGCTAGCGACCTCATCCTCGGACCGTCGGGCACGTACCTGCCCGGATTAGGAAGTAGAAAGATGGCATCAGTCGTATTCGAAAATGCATCCCGCATCTACCCAGGCACAACAGCACCTGCAGTAGACAAGCTCAACCTCACCGTCAACGATGGAGAGTTCCTTGTTCTTGTTGGACCATCAGGTTGCGGAAAGTCAACATCACTTCGTATGTTGGCAGGCCTTGAAGAAATCGACGGTGGTCGAATTCTTATTGGTGATCGCGATGTAACAAACGTTGCACCGAAAGATCGCGATATCGCAATGGTCTTTCAGTCATATGCGCTCTACCCACACATGACTGTTGCAGAGAACATGGGCTTCGCACTCAAAATCGCAGGCATCGATAAGGCCGAACGCGATAAGCGAGTCCGTGAAGCTGCGAAGTTGCTCGATCTTGAACCATATCTAGAGCGCAAGCCAAAGGCTCTCTCAGGTGGTCAGCGTCAGCGCGTTGCTATGGGTCGTGCAATTGTTCGTGAACCACAAGTCTTCTTGATGGACGAACCACTCTCAAACCTTGATGCGAAGTTGCGCGTTGCAACTCGTACACAGATTGCTGCCTTGCAGCGTCGCCTTGGAATCACCACTGTCTATGTAACTCACGACCAGGTTGAAGCTATGACCATGGGTGATCGCGTAGCAGTTCTCAAGGATGGCTTGCTTCAGCAAGTTGATACTCCTCGTAACCTTTACGACAAGCCAGCAAATGTCTTCGTCGCAGGCTTTATCGGTTCTCCTGCCATGAACCTTCTCGTTGCACCAGTAACTGGCGGCAAGGCTCATCTCGGTGATCTCGATATCGACGTGCCAGCATCTGCAGGATCAAGCGTCACTGTTGGAATTCGCCCAGAAGGATGGATTCCAGCAGCAAAAGGCTTCCATGTCTTTGTAGAAGTTGTTGAAGAACTTGGTTCTGATGCATTTGTCTACGGAAAGCCTGCAGATACAAATGTTAAGTTCGCTAACTCATCTGATGAAGGCGTTCAGGTCATCGTGCGTTGGGATCCTAAGAACCCACCTAAGGCTGGAGATACAGTGACAGTTGCAAATGTAGGTAACGCTGTCCACCTCTTTGATTCAGCAACAGGTAACCGCATCAACTAAGTAGTACAAAAAAAAGCCCCGCTGCACAGTGTGCAGCGGGGCTTTTTACTTCTCTTCTTTCTTAACCCTTTGATTAACCCTTGAGTGAACCTGCCAGCATTCCACGGAGGAAGTAGCGTCCAAGGAAGAGGTAGACAAGCAACGTTGGAATCGAGACGATCAAGGATGCTGTCATATTGTTTCCGTAGTAGACCTGGTTACCTGAACCGGTGATGAAGTTCAGCGCAGTTGTCGCAACTGACAACTTGGGAGAACCTCCGGTAAGGAAGATTGCGAAGAGGAAGTCATTCCACGCAGATGTGAACTGCCAGATAAGAACCACCACGAAACCAGGGATAGAGAGCGGCAAGAAGATGGTGCGGAAGATACGGACCATTCCAGCTCCATCAACGCGGGCTGCTTCGATGAGTTCGTTAGGGATTGCCGCAAAGTAGTTACGGAAGATCAAGGTACAGATCGGAATACCGTAAATAACATGTGCAAATACCAGAACATAGATGCTGCCACCAATACCAGCCCATTGATTGAACTTGGTAAGTGGAATCATGATCGCTTGGTATGGGATAAACATTCCGAAGAGGAATGTTGTGAAGATTAAGTTGGAGCCTCTGAACTTCCACTTAGCAAAGACGAAACCGTTAATGGCTCCGATCACCGCAGAGATGATTGAAGATTGAGTAACGAAGAAGAGGGTACGCAACATTGGCTCGCGCAGAACGTCCCACGTTGGACCCCAGGCCTCAAAGTTCAAGGTGGTTGGCGGAATAAAGGCGGCTGATTGCGAAACGCCAGTAATTCCCTTTACTGAGTTAATCACCATGACGTAGATCGGAAGCGCTGCAATGACGAAGAGAATCGTTAGTGCGAAGTAGCGGAAGACGAGCCAGAACTGGCCCTTGCCATCCAAACGCTTCTTAGTGCGAACGTCGAGCTTTTGAGTTACGCGGTTTGCGAGATCTGAACTCATTTGTTCGCCTCCTCAGTCTTATTTACATAGATTAGATATGGAATAACAGCGACTGCGATCATCAACAAGATAACGATTGCGATTGCTGCGCCCTTTGCATAGTTCTGGAAATCGAAGATGGTCTGCCACATATAGATAGCTAAAACCTTGGTGACATAGCTCTTGGTCGCGATACCGAAGATGAGGTCGAAGACCTTCATGGAGATATGGCCCAAAATGATGAGAACCGTCAGGAATGTTGGTGACAACTGTGGGAAGAGAATGTGGCGGTAGATCTTAAATTCTGAGGCGCCATCGACTCGCGCTGCTTCACGTAGATCATCAGGGATTCCACGGAAACCGGCGAGGAAGAGCGCCATGACATAACCGGCCATCTGCCAGATTGCAGGAAGGGCCATCGCATACATCGAGCCAGCTTCAGAGGTATACCAATCGCTCTGCAGAGCGCCGAGGCCAATATTTTTTAAGATGTAGTTAAGGCCAGTTGCATCATCATCTCGGGCTGAGTCCATCAACCAGCGCCAGGAAGTTCCCATAGCGATAAATGAGATAGCCATTGGATAGAGGTAGGTGGAGCGGAAGAAGCCTTCTCCCTTAATTCCCTTTTCGAGCAAGAGCGCCATGATCAGACCAGAGAGCATGCAGCCAATCATGAAGACTGCGGTAAATTTCAAAAGATTTGATAGTGCGTGGGTGAACTCAGGATCTGACCAGAGCTCGATGTAATTGACTAGGCCTACAAACTCAATCTTGGTGGTGTAGGCGTTATATCTATTCTCTAGCGATTCTACGAGGGTGTAACCAATCATTCCGTAGACAAATACAGCCATCGCAATAATGGATGGAAGAACAAATAAAAATCCGCCCCATGGGTTTTGGATTTTCTTTCGGGTGGCTCTCACTGAAATTGCGCCTCTCGCACTGCGTTACAAAACCAATTTACAAAGTTATTAAGTTTTATCAATTTGTGAAAAAGTCTGAAGTTCTGGCGGAACCTTATCGATTCCGCCAGAACTTCAGAACTTAGATGTTCAGTTGATGACAACCAAACAGGGGTTTATCCCTGTGCGTTTGCCTTCTGAGCTGCAAGGAGAGCCTTAACAAAGCCCTTTGAATCCTTTGCTCCACCGGTGTAGAAGCGGCCAACTGCTGAGTTGTACGCTGCCATACCTGCATTGCCCCAGTTAACGCCGTGGACAGTTGAACCGACGAGGCGATCCTTCTTCCATGACTTCATTGCTGCCTGGAGGTAGCTGTCGTAGAGCTTTGGATCTGAGTCTGTACGTGCAGAGATTGAACCCTTTGCTGGGTTAAATGCATCTTGTCCAGCCTTTGATCCACAGACCTTGAGCCATGCGATACCTGCATCGCGGTTTGTTGCGCCCTTAGGCAGCGTGAATGAGTCTGAGAGCCACTGGTATACGCCAGCAGTTCCTGGACCTGGTGCCCATGTGTAGTCCTTGCCTAGCTTGAGGCCTTCTGACTGCCACTGTGATGAAGCCCAGTCACCCATGATGAAGAAGCCGGCCTTGCCTGTTGTTACAAGCTTTCCAGCATCTGGCCAGTCAAGTGACTTGCTTGAGTTACCGTATGAAAGAACCTTTGAGAACTGACCAATTGCCTTCTTTACTTCTGGTCCGTTCCACTTTGTTGTGCCCTTCCAAAGACCATCAAACTTATCTGGTCCCATGGAAGCAAGAAGTACGTAGTCAAAGAGGTGAGCAATCGCCCAGTCGCCGTTACCAGCAAGTGCGATTCCGTCAATTCCAGCCTTCTTGAACTTGGCCATGTCCTTGATCATTGCATCAAGAGTTGCTGGAGCCTTAGTGATTCCAGCCTTCTTAGCTGCTGCTGGATTCCACCACAATACGTTTGAACGGTGGATGTTTACAGGAACAGAGTAGATCTTTCCATTTGTTGTAAGGGTCTTAATAAGATCCTTAGGGAAAATCTTGTCCCAACCTTCTTGCTTGTAAAGGAATGAGACGTCTTCAATCTGTCCGGCCTTTACATAAGAAGATAGTTCTTCGCCAGCATGTGCCTGGAATGTGTCAGGTGGATTGCCAGCTTGCATACGTGATACAAGAACACCCTTAGCGTTAACACCAGCTGCACCTGCAACTGAAGCGTTAATGAATGGTGTATTTGGGTTGAGTCTTTCGAACTCAGTTGTCATTCCTGCAAGACCTGCAGCTTCTCCGCCTGATGCCCACCAGGTAAAGATTTCTAGTTGCTTATCAGTTGCAGCATTTGATGCTGGAGCTGATGAAACAGCTAGCGCAATTGCAGCAAAGACAGCCGCGACTTTTGACTTCTTTAGCATGTAGCGCCTTTCTTAAATTTGAGGACTTTCCTCACTTGGGTTGCGTACCCCCTAAAGATTTACGACATGGCCGCAAAGATTAGGTTTTACACTCCAACATCTTTCTGTGCCACATGCGGGTAGTCAACGGGTTTAACCCCGTGGTTGATAACGATTTGGTTACGCGCCAGGGGCGAATCGCCCTCGATTTAGGTCAGGCTGGAGAGCTTAAAGAAGGCGCCATTCCATCTGATTTCCTTCTGGAAGCCATCGATGGTGGTGCTATCTGAGATACGCAGGTGTTCAACCTGGGCAATCTGGGCAAAGTCGGCGAGCGCCTCAGGGTCCAGGGCGGTGCTCAGGACGGTGTGGTGTGAGCCGCCAGCATAAATCCAGGCTTCGGCCGAGGTGGCAAGAGTTGGCGCCGGCTTCCAGACAGCACATGCCACCGGTAGAGATTTCAAATCCTTATCCGGTTTAACGACCTCTATATCGTTAGAGACAATTCGGAAGCGATCACCAAGATCCATCAGACCAACGACGCGGCCTTGCGCAGGCTCTGCGTTAAAGACTAAGCGAACTGGATCATCTTTTCCACCGATACCGAGTGGATGGATTTCACAACGAGGACGTTGTGTAGAAATAGTGGGACAGACTTCGAGCATATGCGCGCCGAGCACCTTAGGTTCGCCCGGTCCAAAGTGATACGTGTAATCCTCCATAAAGGAGGTTCCTCCTGGCAGACCTTCAGTCATCGCTTTGATGATGCGCAATAGCGCAGAGGTTTTCCAATCTCCTTCACCGCCGAAGCCATATCCCTTAGACATCAAACGTTGAACGGCAAGTCCAGGAAGCTGCTTGAGAGCGCCTAAATCTTCAAAGTTAGTTGTGAATGCGCCAAAATTACCAGCTTCGAGGAAACGCTCTAGCGCGATTTCAATTGTTGCTTGATAACGAAGAGAGTCATGTCGTGGCCCGCCCTTAGCAATCTCAGGTGCGATATCAAATAGCTTTTCATATTCATTAATCAGGGCATCGACCGCACTTGGCTCAACGGCTGCGACGAGATCTACCAAGGTATTTACGCCATATGCCTCGATCGACATACCGAGGGCAATCTGTGCGCTGGTCTTATCTCCATCTGTAACTGCAACAAAGCGCATATTGTCACCAAAGCGCGCAACCTTAAGGTTTTGAGCGGTGTACCAACCAATGGCAGCGCGCATCCAATGAGAAATTCGAGTTGAGACTGTTGCATCGCTGACGTGGCCCGCCACAATTTTGCGGGGCAGATGCAAACGTGCCTGGATATGTCCATGTTCGCGATCGCCATGTGCTGCTTGGTTGAGATTCATGAAATCCATATCAATGGTTTCCCATGGCAGAGCAGAGTTGGCTTGGGTATGTAGATGCAAGATTGGAACTTGCAGCGCGCTGAGGCCAGCAATCCACATCTTCGCTGGCGAAAATGTATGCATCCAGACGATGACGCCAACGCACTTGGGGTTAGAGGAAGCCTCTAAACAGATGGCCTTAATGCTTTCTGGGGTAGTCAGAACTGGCTTCCATGTTGCCTTGATAGGAATGTTTGTCGCAGCGTTGAGAGTTGCAACTACTTCTTGTGACTGCTGTGCAACCTGCGCCAAAGTTTCTTCACCATAGAGAGATTGGCTTCCGGTAAGGAACCAGATTTCTAGACCATTATCTTGTAACGATTTCACGAGTACTCCCCCATGGATTTTTCGTGAATACTACATGAGCGCTAGTGAATAGAAAATGGCTCCGCACTTATCTCGAGTTCACCGCGCAAGGTATGAACCTTTCCGCGACCGTAGCTCTGCCACTTATCTGTGCAGATAAGTGCAGTGTTTTCATCAATGCCTATGAGCGTCGTCTCGGCATCTGGGCGGAGCACAAAAGCTGTCACGCGTTCAGGAAGCCAGCCCAACATCTTGTCGTAATGTGGAATAACTTCTAATCCAGGGGCTATTCCTAAACCTGCGCTGTGATGAGACTTGCGAATTCCCATGATTGTTCCACCAAATGCCATCGCACCCGCTGAACAACCAGCTAGCGATGAACCGCTCTGCCATGCGCTCACAATCGCTTCCCAGACTGGAGAGCCGGTAAAGACATCTGCAATGCGATGAGGATCTCCTCCAGAGAAATAAATTAGCCCTGCACCGCTGATTGCTTCGACAAACTCTGCGTTAAAGGCATCTTCTCTTTCATGGATAGGGAGGTAGACCCATTCGCTACCGATTCGTTCTGCTTGCTCACGTCCCAGGCGTTGCCACTTATCGCGGCTGGCAGATCCTTCATGAGATGAAGCGGTAGGGATTTGAATAAAGCGATTCTTCTTTCCCCGAGAAATAGCGCGATGCAGGAGTTCGCTTTCAAACTCCTGCATCTGCGGTGAATATTCACCAGAACCAACGAGCGCTAAAACACCCGCGTCCTGCTTCATCTCTACTTAAGCCATTGCTTTCTTTAAGTTCTCATCAATCGACGCCAAGAACTCTTGCGTTGTTTGATAAGGAGCATCACGAGAGATAAGAAGTGCAAGATCCTTTGTCATCTTTCCTTCTTCAACAGTCTGAATACACACCTGCTCAAGGGTCTTTGAGAATTTTGCTAGCTCTGGGTTGTTATCAAGCTTGGCGCGGTGGGCAAGGCCTTGTGTCCAAGCAAAGATTGAGGCGATCGGATTTGTCGAAGTCGCTTTTCCAGCTTGGTGATCACGGTAGTGACGCGTCACTGTTCCGTGCGCTGCCTCTGATTCGCAGACCTTTCCATCTGGAGTCATCAAGACAGATGTCATCAGACCAAGTGAGCCATAACCCTGTGCGACGGTATCTGACTGCACATCACCGTCGTAATTCTTACAAGCCCAGACGTAGCCGCCCTCCATGCGAAGTGACATCGCGACCATGTCATCGATGAGGCGGTGCTCGTACCAAATACCTGCTGCCTCAAATTGCGCCTTGAACTCTGCTTGGTAGATCTCTTCAAAGATATCTTTAAAGCGACCGTCGTAAGCCTTGAGGATTGTGTTCTTAGTTGAGAGATAGACAGGGAACTTGCGAAGAAGTCCGTAGTTAAGAGATGCGCGGGCAAAGTCGCGGATTGAATCATCGACGTTATACATCGCCATGGCGACGCCGGATGATTCAAAGTTGAAGACTTCAAGGTTGAGCGGTTCTCCGCCACCTTCAGGAACATAGGTAAGTGTGAGCTTTCCTGGACCTGGGATCTTGAGATCTGTTGCACGGTATTGATCGCCAAAGGCATGGCGGCCAATCACGATTGGCTTAGTCCAATGTGGAACTAAACGTGGCACATTGCTGATGATGATTGGTTCGCGGAAGATAACTCCACCCAAGATATTACGAATAGTTCCGTTAGGAGACTTCCACATCTTCTTAAGGCCAAACTCAGCAACACGCGCTTCATCAGGGGTAATAGTTGCGCACTTAATTCCGACGCCATGCTTTTGGATCGCACGCGCTGAATCAATAGTGACTTGATCATCGGTGGCATCGCGATGCTCCATGCCTAGGTCGTAGTACTCAAGGTTGACATCGAGGTAAGGCAAGATCAACTTATCTTTGATGAACTGCCACATGATGCGAGTCATCTCATCGCCATCTAGTTCAACGACAGTGCCTTGTACTTTGATCTTTGACATATTACATATCCTTTACATCAGCTTGTTTTGCACGTACCGCTTCTGCAGCTTCTTTGAGAGAAGCAACTTCAGAATCAGTGAGCTTGCTTTCAACAACTTTACGAATACCTGACTTACCGAGCTCTGCTTCCACGCCCAGATAGACGCCAGAGATTCCGTATTCGCCATCAACCCAGGCGCAGACCGGCATGATTTCACCAGAATCTTCAATGACTGCCTTTGCCATACGAGCTGCTGCTGCAGATGGCGCATAGTAAGCAGAACCTGTCTTAAGAAGTGCAACAACTTCAGCGCCACCATTACGGGTGCGATCCACGAGTTCGTCAATCTCTCCTTGTGACAATTTATCTGAAAGTGGAACGCCATTGACTGTACAACGACTTGGAACCGGCACCATCGTGTCACCATGTGATCCAAGGGTAAGAGTCTTTACAGTGCCGACTGGAACGTTGAGCTTTTCAGCAACAAAGTTGGTAAAGCGCGCAGTGTCGAGCATTCCAGCCTGACCCATCACGCGATTCTTTGGAAAGTTGGTGGCAAGTTGGGCAAGGGCTGTCATCTCATCAAGTGGATTTGAAACCACGATGATGACCGCGTTGGGTGAATGCTTTGCAATATTTTCAGCAACGCCACGGACGATTCCGGCATTTACTCCAATGAGATCCATACGGCTCATACCTGGCTTACGTGGAAGACCGGCGGTAATAACTACAACATCGGAGTTGGCAGTCTTTTCATAGCCTGCACCTTCTGGTGTTGTGGTTGCGCCAGTAATCTTTGTTTCAAAGCCTTCGATAGAACGAGACTGGTTCATATCCAGCGCTAAACCTTCAGGCTTTCCTTCGAGAATATCTGTGAGAACAACTTCATCAAAGATGTTGTACTCAGCGAGCCTGAGAGCGGTAGTTGAACCGTAGAAACCTGCACCTACAACGGTGACTTTCTTTGCCATGATGATCCCTTTGAGCGAGTTGTCCCAATACTTTGATATCGGGTTATCTTGATATCGAGCGAACTCTACAACCCCTTCGGAAGGGCGATAGCCAGTCCAAAGAGCACAAGCGCAATCGCAAGTGGTAGGTAGCGCTCAAATTTACGTTGGTTCCATTGTGCGAGGGCAATCACAGCTGTTCCGGCCGAGATAGCAAGGGCGCCAGAGCGAACAAAACCCACGATGCCTGCAATAACGCCGAGCGCAATAACGATATATGCCACGCGAAGTTGTATTGAAGTTATCGCTCGCATGCATCAACCACATTCGTTAAGAGCATCGCGCGAGTCATCGGTCCGACTCCCCCAGGCATTGGCGCAACAAAGGCGGCCACCTTCATCACAGATGGATCCACATCGCCAACAAGTCCAGCATCGGTACGAGAGATTCCAACATCAAGAACTGTAGAACCAGCTTTGACCATGTCACCTTTGAGAAAGTGTGCTTGTCCAATGGCTGCAATAACGATATCTGCTCGTCGCGTGTGTGAGGCTAAATCTTTTGTGCCGGTATGCGTCAAAGTAACTGTGGCATTTTCTGCTTTGCGTGTCAGCAGAAGTCCAAGAGGGCGACCAACTGTCAGGCCACGACCAATAACAACGACCTCTGCTCCAGCTAATGGAATCTTGTAATGGTTAATGAGCTCAACGATTCCGCGCGGTGTACATGGAAGGGGTGCGGCATATCCTGCAACCAGCCTTCCTAAATTAATCGGATGTAAACCATCAGCATCTTTATCAGGATCAATTGCTTCCAAAATTGTCTGGGTATTGATTGCACTTGGGAGCGGAAGTTGAACGATGTAGCCAGTGCACTCTTTTGCTGCATTGAGGTCGCGGATTGCCGCAAGAACATCTGCCTGTGTAGCTGATGCTGGTAAATCAATACGAATGGAGTTGATGCCTACTTCTTGGCAATCGCGATGCTTACCGCTGACATAGGAATGTGAGCCCGGGTCATTTCCCACAAGAATTGTGCCAAGCCCAGGAGTAATACCTTTTGCTGTGAGCGCCGTTGTACGTTGGGCAAGGCTTGCTTTGATGGATGCAGCGAGTGACTTGCCATCAAGTAATTGTGCGCTGCTCATAAGGCCATCCTATTGCGTGATTTATGCGTGAGAGAAATGTCGGGTGTTGGTGAAGAACATGGCCACGCCTGCTCGCTCTGCTGCCGCAATCACCTCTTCATCGCGCACACTTCCACCTGGTTGCACGATTGCTATGACCCCAGCTGCTGTGAGAATTTCTAGCCCATCTGCAAAGGGGAAGAAGGCATCCGATGCGGCAACGCTATTGCGTACTCGCTCACCGGCGCGATCAACTGCAAGCTTTGCAGAGTCAACGCGATTGACTTGTCCCATTCCAATTCCAACTGCAGCGCCGCTTCTCGCTAGCAATATGGCGTTGCTCTTTACTGCGCGGACTGCGCGCCAGGCAAACTGTAGATCTGCAAGCACTTCAGATGAGACGGGAGCGCCTGTTACTTGCTTCCAGTTCTTTGCATCATCGCCTGCAGCGCTTATCAAATCGGTCTCTTGCACGAGTGCGCCGCCAGATACTGGGCGAATTTCAAGCGGTGATATTCGAGTTACTGGGCAGGTCAGAATGCGAATAGAAGGCTTCTTCATCAAGATATCCAGCGCTGCGCTCTCATATTCAGGCGCGATGATTACCTCTGTAAAGACTTCTGAAACTTGTGTAGCCATCGCAACAGTTACGGTGCGATTTGCAGCAATCACTCCACCGAAAGCAGAGACAGGATCACAGGCGTGCGCCTTGGTATATGCATCTGAAATTTCACTACCGATTGCAACTCCACACGGATTGGCATGCTTAATGATGGCAACACATGGTTGAGAGTGATCT
Organism: Bifidobacterium breve; assembly: GCA_945889195.1. Lineage (GTDB taxonomy): Bacteria > Actinomycetota > Actinomycetes > Nanopelagicales > Nanopelagicaceae > Planktophila. Next base: position 36,595 of record CAMDBB010000003.1, on the reverse strand, counting down.
AAAGCTGCGCGCCAAGCTGCATCGGCATCGGTGTAATTATTAAAGGACATCTCTTTGCCATGCGACTGCACAGCGTTAACAATTCCAGCTGGCCCACCTCGATAGATAGCAGCCTGTTGGTGAGGATTTTCTCCATAACGTAGAGCGTTATCTCTTTTGTAGATGAGTCCAAACCAATCCAAATCTTGCATCTGATAACTGATGGTCGAACCGAGCCAACTGGCGATTGTCAGATCGTATTCAGCTGTTGTGCGAAAGACATCGAGAGCTAAGCGCTTACGTTCTTCATCGGTAAAGCCACCTGACTTAAGGGCTGCAATCGCTTGGTCGTATTGGCTTTCATGGCATAGAACTGCAACTGATCCGTGGTTCTTGGCAGCCCCACGTAACATCGATGGACCACCGATATCAATCTGCTCGATGCATTCTGCAAAATCAGCGCCCGATGCGATGGTCGCTGCAAAGGGATAGAGGTTGATGACAACGAGGTCAAAGGGTGCGATATCAAGGTCTGCAATAGCTGCTAGATGTTCAGGGTTATTCTGATCTGCCAAAATTCCAGAGTGAACGCGCGGATGGAGCGTCTTTACGCGCCCACCCATAATCTCTGGAAAGCCCGTGTATTCACTGACCTCAGTTACTGCAATGCCGGCACCTGCAAGAGTTTTAGCAGTTGATCCTGTCGAGAGAATTTCAACTCCCGCTTCTTGAAGAGCACTTCCCAGTTCCAGGAGCCGTGACTTTTCATATACGCTCACTAGTGCGCGTCGTATGGGTTTGCGATCAGCCATTGCCTTTTCTCCAAATAATTTTCTAGCGAGAATCTTGCTTGAGTGTGGGAAGCAGTGCAGCAATGGTCGCGACGATGAGACCTCGTTCCTTAATCTTAATGCGTTCGTGGAGCGACTCTTCAGTATCACCCGCAAGAACCGCCACCTTCTCTTGCGCAATGACTTCACCAGTATCGATTCCAGCATCTACCCAATGAATCGTGGTCCCAGTCTCGCTTACGCCGGCCGCAAGGGCATCGCGAACAGCGTGCGCGCCGGGAAATGCCGGCAATAAAGCTGGATGGCTATTGATGATGCGAAATTTTTCGGTAATGCGATGCGACAGGATGCGCATAAATCCTGCGCTGACAACTAGATCTGGGCGAAGTGCTGCAATCAAGGTCTCGAGTTCGCGATCCCATTCACTGCGATCGGCCAACATTGGAATTGTGAAGGTCTCAATCTTGGCGCGATGAGCGCGGTCTAATACCTGTGCGCCTTTTTGATCAGAGATAGCGGCGACAATATCGCAGGCAAGTTGCCCATCTCTTACTGCATCAAATATCGCCTGTGCCAGCGTTCCGCTACCGGATGCCAAAACGACGATGCGCTTCATGAGCTAGCTCTTTACCGAAAGTCGTTTATTCATAACGAAAGTTGTTGCTGCCGCACCAATTCCGATTTCAAGCGCAATCGATAGAACAAACTTCCAGATAGAGACTCCCAGTGCACCCATCTCAGCAGTGAGCAGTGCACCGCTTCCAAGATATGCCAGCAGCGTTGCCAGCGCGATAGTGAAGAGATAGCTCTGAATCAAAGTCTGTATTCCATGAGCAAGGGCCCAACGCGCCAAGAGAACGCCAAGTCCGATGAAGAAGAGAACTCCCAAGAGGGCAAGCGGTTGACGCGAAGTTGGCAGAATTCCTAAGAGAGGAAGTGCCGGTAACTGCCCCAATTGATACCACCATGGAGAAACAATTGTGCCAGCTCCGACTGCAAGTCCTGTTCCCGAGAAATAGGCAGCAGTTGCAACTGCTGCGTTGGGAAGATAAAGCACGTTAAGAAAGAGCAGTAGTAGGCCGCCAAAAATTCCTGGTTGTAGAGAGATGGTGATGTTCTTTACCTGCGTGAAGTTGAGAATGAGTAAGAGCGTGGTGACCAAGAGAGCAACGCCTATATAAATTGAAGTAATGCGAAGTGCTATGCGAAGGGCGCGCGACGGGTGAACACGATATCCGGCGCTCATGGTGGCAAGGAGACAGAGAATAAATCCAAAGATGGGCGCTAGGTACCACTGCGGAGTAACAGCGGTTGAGCCGCTCAAGAAAGCAAGTGCGGTAAGTAGAACTGCGTACATAGAAGAGAAAATAAGTCGCACACCATTGATGTCATGGAAGTCGCCCTGCAATCTATCGATTGCTCTATTGAAGGCTGCGCGAATAACTAAGAAGGGAAGAACCAAACCACCCATGGGAAGGAAGGTGAGATAGCCAGGCAGTGAGGTTGGTGGAAGCGCTAATTGAAAGGGAAGATGGTGGGCGCCGAGCCAAATCCATACTGCGCCGCGAATGGGATCAGAGGTACTACCGCTAGCACTTCCAGCTGTCGCCCAGGCAATCAGTGCAATAAATGAAAATGGCAGCAACAAAGTTGCAGCGCTACGGATGACGTGTGACAACGAGACCGAGAGGACGCGTTGCATTGACGTGTTATCGGCCTAGTAGACCGCGCATTAATTGCGCTGTTTCACTTGGAGTCTGACCGACCTTTACGCCAGCTGCTTCGAGAGCATCCTTCTTTGCTTGCGCAGTTCCAGATGAACCAGAGACGATTGCACCTGCGTGTCCCATCGTCTTTCCTTCTGGCGCAGTAAAGCCGGCAACGTAACCCACCACAGGTTTACGAACATACTCTGCAATAAATGCAGCCGCACGCTCTTCAGCATCTCCGCCGATTTCACCAATCATGACAATCGCTTCTGTTTCGGGATCATCCTGGAATGCGCGTAAACAATCAATGTGAGTTGTACCGATTACTGGGTCTCCGCCAATACCAACAGCAGTTGAGAATCCAATATCGCGTAGCTCATACATCATCTGATAGGTAAGCGTTCCTGATTTTGAGACAAGCCCAATAGGTCCACGCTTTGTAATATCGCTTGGAATAATTCCGACGTTAGATTGATCAGGGCTAATCAAACCTGGGCAGTTAGGTCCAATGATCTGTGTCTTGCCCTTCTGAAGTGAATAAGCGTAGAAGTAGGCAGAGTCATGTACTGGAATACCTTCGGTAATGACAACGACAAGCGGCATTGCCGCATCGATGGCATCAATGACTGCAGCTTTTGCAAACTTTGGAGGCACAAATACCACTGAAACATTTGCACCAGTTGCTGCTATTGCTTCGGCAACTGTGTTGAAGACTGGAAGCGATGTGCCATCGATATCAACTACTTGGCCACCTTTACCTGGTGTAACTCCACCAACAACTTTGGTGCCAGATGCCAACATGCGACGAGTGTGCTTTGTTCCTTCAGAACCTGTCATGCCTTGAACGATGACCTTGCTTGCTGAATTGATAAAGATTGACATTACTTTGCCGCCAATTCTGCAGCGCGTGATGCTGCTCCATCCATAGTTTCGGCTTGCTCGACCAGAGGATGGTTAGCAGCGTTAAGAATTGCTCGTCCTTCAAGGACGTTATTGCCATCGAGGCGCACCACGATTGGCTTTGTCGCCTTTGCACCCAGTAGTTCGAGCGCTTGCACAATGCCATTTGCAACAGCGTCACATGCAGTAATTCCACCAAAGACGTTGACGAAGACGCTCTTCACATCAGGATCGCCCAGAATAATTGAGAGGCCATCTGCCATTACTTGAGCTGAAGCGCCGCCTCCGATATCAAGGAAGTTTGCCGGGCGCATGCCACCGAACTTTTCGCCTGCATAAGCGACGACATCGAGGGTAGACATCACAAGGCCTGCGCCATTGCCGATAATTCCAACCTGACCGTTATCAAGCTTTACATAATTCAAACCCTTTTCCTTCGCAGCTGCTTCTAGAGCATTTGCAGTGTCATGGTCGACAAGGGCTTCGTGGTCTGGCTGACGGAAATCTGCATTTTCATCGAGGGTGACCTTGCCATCGAGTGCAACAACGCGGCCATCTTCAGTCTTTACGAGTGGGTTTACCTCAACGAGAGTTGCATCCTCTGATTGAAAAGTTTCCCAGAGCTTGACGAGAACATCAGCAACTTGGTCGGCAACATCGGCCGGGAACTGTGCTTGCGCAACAATTTCTTTCGCCTTTGCCAATGAAATTCCTTCTACTGCAGATACTGGAACCTTGGCCAATTTTTCTGGCGCAGTATGTGCAACTTCTTCAATATCCATTCCGCCGGCAACAGATGCCATAACGAGAAAGGTTCGGTTAGAGCGATCAAGGAGAATCGATACATAGTATTCAGAGGCAATTGGTGCGGCTTGCGCAATCATCACCTTATGAACGGTATGTCCCTTGATATCCATGCCAAGAATTGCGCCAGCTTTTTCAAAAGTATCATCGGCATCGATTGCTAGCTTTACTCCGCCTGCCTTACCGCGGCCACCAACTTTGACCTGTGCCTTAACAACAACCTTGCCACCCATCTTCGCTGCGGCGCTACGCGCTTCTTCAGCAGTCGTTGCAACAGCTCCTTGTAGAACTGGAACGGTGTGCTTTTCGAAGAGATCGCGTGCTTGGTATTCGTAGAGATCCACTAATTGCTCCTCATGGGTGCGTGTCGTTAATAGGGCAATCTTAAGTGGTTATTTTAAAGAGCTGTGACAGGGGCGTAGCGGAGCAAGAGGCGTTTATCGCCATATTGGCCAAAGTTGATTGTCGCCTCTGCCTTATCTCCATCACCTGCAAGAGCTACAACAGTCCCAAGGCCGAATGTGTCATGTGACACACGCTGTCCGACTGCAAGTTCCATCGCAGTTGATTTCTTTCCAGTTGCACGTGGAGGTGGCGCAGATGGAAGGCGAGATTTCTTTAATGCAGATGGTGAGAAGCTAGAACGAGTTTCATTCTTCCATTCAATGAGCTCTGTTGGAATTTCATCGAGAAAACGTGAAGCTGGGTTATAGCGAGGTGAACCAAAGGTAAGTCGATATTCAGCGCGTGAAATGTAGAGACGTTTTTCGGCTCGCGTTAATCCCACATAGGCCAGACGTCGCTCCTCTTCGATTTCGCGAGGATCATCAAGAGTGCGCGCATGTGGAAAAATTCCATCTTCCATGCCAGTGAGAAAGACTGTTGGAAACTCAAGACCTTTGGCGGTGTGAAGAGTCATCAAGGTAACGACTCCCCCATGGTCTTCACCATCTGGAATCTCGTCAGCATCTGCAACGAGAGAAACTTTCTCGAGGAAGCCTGATAGTGAAATCTCTTCATCTTCGCCGAGCTCTTCAAAGGGGCGCTCTTCATATTCCATAGAAGCTGAGACAAGTTCTTGTAAGTTTTCAACGCGGACTTCATCTTGAGGGTCTTTACTATTTTCTAACTCTGTCATCAGCCCTGATTGTTCAAGTACTGCTTCGATGATCACCGATGGCTTGGTCTTTGCCTCAACAAGAGTCTGCAGCGCAATCAGCATCTGAGTAAAGGTAACGATTGATTGCGCCGCTTTATTAGGCACACCCGTTGCCTCAGTAACTCGTAGCAGCGCCCTCCAGAAAGAGGCTCCTTGTGCGTTTGCAAAGGCTTCGACCTCTTCGAGGGCGCGGTCACCGATACCGCGTTTAGGTAAGTTAATGATGCGTCGTAGCGAGACTTCATCATCGGGGTTTGCCAGAACTCGTAAGTAAGCCAGTAAATCCTTCACTTCTTTTCGCTCGTAGAAGCGCAAGCCACCGACTACTTTGTAAGGAATAGCTGCGCGCATAAAGATTTCTTCAAAGATACGAGATTGTGCGTTGGTGCGATAGAAAACAGCCGTGTCTCCAGGATTGGATTGACCTAAATCTTGTAGAGAGCGAATCTCAGATTTAATGAATTCAGCTTCGTCATATTCAGATTCGGCGACATAACCGGTCAGGGGTGCGCCAGATCCAGCATCTGACCAGAGGTTCTTCTCTTTCCGTGATTCATTCTTGGTGATGACAGCATTGGCAGCGTTGAGAATATTTTGAGTAGAACGGTAATTCTGCTCAAGGAGCACGGTGGTGGCGCTTGGGTAATCGACCTCGAATTGCAAAATGTTGCGAATGGATGCACCGCGGAATCCATAGATAGATTGATCAGCATCTCCTACTACGCAGAGTTCGGCGACTGGAAAGCCATCGCCTTCGGTACCGGTGAGCTCTTTGATGAGGGCGTACTGGGCATGGTTGGTATCTTGATATTCATCCACCAAGATGTGGCGAAAACGTGAACGAAAACGCGCCTTTGCTTCGGGATGCTTCTGGAGCACCTGCACAGTCTTCATAATCAAATCATCAAAATCCATTGCATTGGCCTGCTGCAGGCGCTTTTCATACATGGTGTAAACATCGGCCACAATCGTTTCAAATTGATTGGTGGCTTTGCTTAAGTATTCATATGGAGTCTGCAACTCATTCTTGGCATTTGAAATCAGATGCTGAAATTGGCGGGCGGGGTATTTCTTCGAATCTAAATTGAGGGTCTCCATCACTCGAGATATCAGCTTCTGTGAATCTGCTGAGTCATAGATACTGAAGGTGCTGCTATATCCCAGCCGTTCAACTTCTTGGCGCAACATACGAACGCAAGATGAGTGAAAAGTTGAGACCCACATTGATTTAGCGATTGGACCCACTAGCTCGGTTACGCGCTCTTTCATTTCGCCAGCAGCTTTATTGGTGAAGGTAATTGCCAAGATTTCGTAGGGGCGCACATCGCGCCTAGCCATGATGTAGGCGATACGTCTTGTTAATACGCGCGTCTTGCCAGATCCTGCACCTGCTACTACCAATAAAGGAGAGCCAGCATGCGCAACCGCCTTCTGTTGCTCGGGGTTGAGTCCCTCGAGCAATGGGTCGGTCACGGTCATGGCGGGCAGTCTATTAGGCTTCACCCACACGAGAAGATATAGGTGAGTTGTGGAACCGATAGCAGATTCAGAAATCAAGCGCGTTCTGGTAGTCAATGCCCACCCCGATGATTCCGACTTTGGCGCATCTGGAACCATCTCACAATGGGTACAACAAGGAATCTCTGTCTCATACGTGCTCTGCACTAATGGAGATCAAGGTGGCGAAGCTTCTGAATACTCTCGCGAAGAGATGCCGGCGGTACGCCAACGTGAACAACGCGCAGCATGTGCAGCTCTCGGAATTAGCGATGTTACCTTTTTAAATTATGTCGATGGACATCTCGAGCCAACCTTGCAACTACGTAAAGATATTATTCGCCAGATTCGTCGCGTCCAACCAGATCGCATCATCTGCCAGTCACCTGAAAGAAACTGGGAACGTATTGGCGCCAGCCACCCTGATCACTTAGCTGCAGGAGAAGCCACTATTCAGGCTGTCTACCCTGATGCCCGCAACCCTTACGCCTTTACTGATTTACTAGAGAAAGAAGGGCTGCAGCCTTGGAAGGTCCGCGAAGTGTGGATGCAAGGTCATGCTCATCCAGATCACTTCGTTGATATCACCGATACCTTCCACTTTAAGATGGCGGCGCTGAAAGAACATGCATCACAGACAGGACATATGGAAAACCTGGAAGAGATGTTGCGTGAATGGGGTCAACGTAATGCAGGTATCGGTGGACTTCCTGAAGGTCGTATCGCTGAAGCTTTTAAGATAGTTAATACTGATTAACTCTTAGCCTTTACTTGGCTCTCGCTCTCACGATCTCTACCATCTGAATTGGGTAGCCATCTGTGGCATACATCGGCTGAGTTCCGCTCATCTTGTAAGCGCCAACTTCGCCAATCTTCTGCACTAAATCAAGGCCTTTGGTGATCTTTCCCCAGATTGTGTAGTTGGGTGGAAGGTAGGTCTCTTTATAGACCAAGAAGAACTGTGAACCATTTGTCTTAGGTCCAGAGTTTGCCATTGCAACGGTACCTGCAGGGTAGTTCGCAGGTGCATCTTTTGGCAGGTTCTCGTCGGCATAACCTTTCCATCCAGTTGGAGAACCAGCCCCTGAAAGAGTTGGATCTCCACATTGAAGGACGAAGATTCCTCCGGTTGTTAATCTGTGGCAGAGAGTCTTGTTGTAGTAACCGGCGTTAGCAAGAGTTGAAAGCGCGTTGACTGTAATAGGCGCCTTGTTGCCCAACATTGAAATCACGATATCGCCACAATTAGTTTTAAAGGTAAGGGTCTTAGCGCTTGGTTTTGCTGTCGCTGCTGGTTGCTTAATAGTTTTAGGTGTCGAGCTCTTTGAAGTCGGAGTCTTACATCCAGGGACCGTGACAGGACGTTCAGCAGCTTGTGAAGATGTAGTTGTAAGCGTTGTTGCTGCAATAAGCGCTAGTGCAACTGTTGCTACCTTCGCGGTTCTAAACATTATCGAGTTCCTATTCCCATTCAATCGTTCCAGGCGGCTTGCTAGTGACATCAAGTACTACTCGGTTGACCTCACGGACTTCATTGGTAATTCGAGTGGATATCTTCTCAAGAACTTCATAAGGAATGCGAGACCAATCAGCTGTCATGGCGTCTTCACTGGATACCGGACGCAACACAATCGGGTGCCCGTAGGTGCGGCCATCGCCTTGCACGCCCACGCTTCGCACATCAGCCAGCAGAACAACTGGGCACTGCCAGATGACGCGATCAAGACCTGCGGCCTTTAATTCTTCACGGGCAATGACATCTGCTTCGCGCAAAATATCGAGACGCTCTTTGGTGACTTCACCGATGATGCGAATGCCAAGCCCTGGTCCTGGGAAAGGTTGGCGCCAGACAATCTCTTCAGGAAGACCTAGCTCAAGGCCCACATGGCGCACTTCATCTTTAAAGAGCGTGCGCAGTGGTTCAACAAGGGTGAACTTCAAATCATCTGGCAGTCCACCCACATTGTGATGCGATTTAATGTTGGCAGTTCCTGTGCCCCCACCTGATTCAACAACATCGGGATAGAGGGTGCCTTGCACCAAGAATTCAACTTCACCACCTGCTGCGATATCGCGGGCAGCTTTCTCAAAAGAGCGGATGAATTCGCGCCCAATAATCTTTCGCTTCTCTTCAGGATCAGTAATTCCGGCAAGAGCGCTCAGGAATTGATCAACAGCATCTACGACTACGAGTTCGATACCTGTTGCTGCAACGAAGTCTCGTTGTACTTGCTCTGACTCACCGCTGCGCAGCAAGCCATGATCGACAAAGACACAGGTGAGTTGCTTGCCAACTGCGCGCTGCACAATCGCAGCCGCTACTGCTGAGTCGACTCCACCTGATAGCCCGCAGATAACTCGCTTGCTGCCGATGAGCGCCTTCGCCTTTGCGACTTCATCTTCTGCAATATTGGCAGTTGTCCATGAAGGTTTACACCCTGCAATATTGATAAGCCAGTTCTGCAAAATCGCTTGACCATGTTCGGTATGTAGTACTTCAGGATGGAATTGAACTCCGGCTAACTTTCCAGATGCATCTTCAAATGCTGCAATCGGAGTATCACTCGTTGCAGCGCTGACCATGAAACCAGCGGGTACTTGCGAGACCGCATCCCCATGTGACATCCAGACAGATTGCGAATCAGGAAGTCCTGCAAAAACTTTAGAGCCACTCTTTACCGAAAGTGGCGTGCGTCCAAACTCTGACTTACCTGTCTGAGCAACTACTCCGTTAAGCGCTGCAGCCATTGTTTGAAAGCCGTAACAGATACCGAAGACCGGAATTCCCAGCGAGAAGATTGCGGGATCTACTTTAGGAGCGTGATCGGCATAGACAGATGAAGGGCCTCCAGAAAGGATGATCGCTTCTGGGTTCTTGGCACTCACCTGCGCTGCAGTAATTGATGATGGAACTATCTCTGAATACACCTTCGCTTCGCGCACGCGACGAGCGATTAACTGCGCATATTGCGCACCAAAATCGACAACAAGTACGCCGTGGCTAGCGGCCATGAATAACCACATCTACGCGCTGGAAAGACTTCACATCAGAGTATCCGCAGGTTGCCATAGCGCGACGAAGTGCCCCAAAGAGATTCATCGAACCATCTGAAGTATGTGATGGACCGATAAGTACTTCTTCAAGAGTTCCAACAGTGCCAACGTTCATACGTGCACCACGTGGAAGTTCTGGGTGATACGCCTCAGAACCCCAGTGCCAACCAAGTCCAGGAGATTCAACAGCTTTCGCAAGTGCTGATCCCATCATCACAGCATCTGCGCCGCATGCGATCGCCTTTGCGATATCGCCAGACTTTCCAATAGAACCATCAGCAATAACGTGTACATAACGTCCGCCGGATTCATCGAGGTATTCACGACGAGCTGCAGCAACTTCAGCAACTGCAGAAGCCATTGGAACTTCGATACCTAATACAGAGCGAGTTGTGTGTGCTGCGCCTCCGCCGAAACCAACGAGAACACCGGCAGCTCCGGCGCGCATCAAGTGCAGTGCACCCGTTGTGGTTGCAACTCCGCCAACAATGACAGGAACATCGAGTTCGTAGATAAATTTCTTAAGATTGAGCGCCTCGTTCTCGGCTGCAACATGTTCAGCTGAGACTGTTGTTCCGCGGATCACGAAGATATCGACACCAGCATCGATAACTGCCTTGTGAAGTTCAGCGGTACGTTGCGGGGAAAGAGATGCACCTACTGTGACGCCAGCATCGCGAATCTGCTTAATACGCTCTTTGATGAGTTCGGGGCGAATTGGTGCGCTATAAATTTCTTGCATACGACGAGTGGCATGCTTATCTGGCATCGATGCAATTTCGCCAAGTGGAATACGTGGATCGTCATAACGAGTCCAAAGGCCTTCTAGGTTAAGTACGCCAAGACCGCCCAGCTTTCCAATCGCGATTGCCGTTTCAGGTGAGACCACTGAATCCATAGGAGCTGCAAGAAGTGGTAGATCAAACTTGTAGGCATCTATTTGCCAAGCAGTCGAGACATCTTCGGGAGTACGAGTACGACGGCTAGGGACGATGGCGATATCGTCGAAAGAGTAGGCCTGATGAGCGCGTTTTCCGGGAGCGATTTCGATATCCATGGCTATTTCTTCTTGCTGTAGTTAGGGGCATCGGCCACATGCAATACATCATGTGGGTGGCTCTCTTGTAAGCCAGCTGCAGTAATTTGAATGAGGCGTCCCTCGCGTCGTAGCGTTTCAATATCAGGAGCGCCGGCATATCCCATTCCGCTACGCAGCCCACCTACAAGTTGGTGCACAACTTCAGCGACCGGACCACGATAAGCAACTTTTCCTTCGATGCCTTCGGGTACCAACTTATCTTCTGAGAGAACGTCATCTTGCATGTAGCGATCTTTGGAATATGACTTCTTCTCACCACGTGATTGCATCGCGCCGAGGGAGCCCATTCCGCGATATGCCTTGTACTTGCGTCCATCAATTTCAACGAGTTCGCCAGGTGATTCTTCGCAACCAGCGAGAAGTGAACCGAGCATGACTGAATGTGCGCCGGCAACAATTGCTTTGACGATATCGCCAGAATATTGCAGGCCGCCATCTGCGATTAAGGGAATGCCAGCTTTGTTACAAGCCTTCGACGCTTCCATGATTGCAGTTACTTGCGGAACGCCAACGCCTGCGACTACGCGCGTTGTACAAATTGATCCTGGGCCTACGCCAACTTTGACAGCATCTGCCCCTGCATTGATAAGCGCTTGTGCGCCTGCGCGAGTGGCAACGTTGCCGCCAATAATTTCAATAGTTGGTGAATACTGCTTAATGCGTGCAATCGCTTCGAGAACTGCGCGGTGGTGGCCATGCGCTGTATCAACTACAACCACATCAACGCCGGCATCAATCAAAGCTTGGGCACGCGCAAATCCATCATCGCCAACGCCAACTGCCGCCCCAGCAAGCCCCACGTTCTTGACCAACTTCACGTGAGTGACTTGTTCATCGATTGGCAGATTGCGGTGAATGATTCCAATACCGCCAGCTTTTGCCATCGCGATCGCCATGGTGGATTCAGTAACGGTATCCATAGCCGATGAGATCACAGGAACAGCTAGCGTGATATTGCGGGTTAAGCGAGTAGAAGTATCAACTTCAGAAGGTACGACATCGGATGCGTCGGGAAGAAGAAGAACATCGTCATATGTCAGGCCAAGGAGCGCGACCTTCTCAGAATCAATCATCGCTTCCGCTCCTCACTTCTTTCGCAAGTGGGCAGTCTACCTGCTCAATTAGGCGCCTAAAGCCTGCGTAATTTCCTCGCAGGCATGCTCAAGTCCCTCAGCCTTAATGACATCATCGCATTCAATTGAATCCCATCCTGGCCCGCCCACAACAACTCGTGGGGCTGGGCGGATTGCAGGTATTTCACGCCAGTATTTCTCTTCTGCATTCTTGGCTAGTTGTGCCCATAAGAAAATTGCTGGGGGTGCGCAGCGAGAGACCATCGCCGAGAGCGCGGTAATCGGAGTGCGCGCACCCAACACATAAGTTTGGATATTTCTTTCACAGAGCGCCGCAGCCAGCGCATAGATAGGAAGTGAGTGAAGCTCTTCACCGACAGCAGCTAGAAGAACAGGGCGAGAATTGATTGGCTTCTTTAATTCGACGACACGGTTGTTCATGGTGCGGGTGAGAATTTCAGAGAAGAGGTGCTCTACCTCAATCCCCTTCTTCTCTGTCTCCCAGTCCTGACCGATCAAAAATAGCGTTGGCACAATGACATCAGCCCAAGCCCCCTCAACTCCGTAATTAGCGATTTCGTGAGTGAGGGTCTCTTCTACAAATTGGCGATCAAAACTTTGAAGAGCTTTATATATCGCATCAACAACATCTTCGCGGACTTCAATTTCTTTAACAATCTTTGCCAACTTTACTTTGCCCTTAAATTCTCGAGCTTGCTCTGCTGCTTCACATGGAGCAACTCCTGCAACAATCAACCGTCGCATCATCGTTAACTTTGCTAAATCACTTGGGCAATACCTGCGATGTTCGCCTTCAACGTGATCCGAGGGCCCCAGCCCATATCGACGATCCCATGTTCGCAGGGTCGCTGGAGCCACACCGATACGGCGGGCTACTGCGGCCACCGTCAGCTTCTCTTCAACTTCTCCTGAAGGGGTAGAAGGCATGGCGCAATGGTGCCCGCTAGTGGGGGAACTCACCACCTGAAAAACGGACATTTCGCTCTTTGAACAACTTTTGGCGCGTTAGATACTTGAACAACCTATGAATCGGTTGTACCTTATGCGTAAGAACGACAAAGGAGAAGAGCTATGGCTGAGCTATCACGTCTACCGCAACCTATCGAAGAGGTATGGGAGTGGCAGTACAAAGGCGCATGCCGCGATAAAGAGCCAGAGATGTTCTTCCATCCAGATGGAGAGCGTGGGCCACGTCGCCGCAATCGCGAGAACGCTGCGAAGGCGGTCTGCGCAAGCTGCCCTGTTATCCAAGCGTGCCGCGATCATGCACTTGCCGTTCAAGAACCTTATGGAATCTGGGGCGGTCTCTCAGAAGATGATCGTCTTGCGATTCTTTCACGTCGTGGAATCACTCTCGTTCCAACCGCATCATAATTTAATTACCCTTGTAAAAGGGAAAATCCCCCGTGGGTAACCACGGGGGATTTCTTATTTCTACTACTTAGTGTGAGTGTCCACCAGGTCCATGTGAATGACCATGGCCGCTTGATGCTGGCTCTTCATTTGCTGGACGTTCGAAGACAACAGCCTCTGTTGTAATAAACATTGCAGCGATTGAGGCAGCGTTAGCAAGTGCTGAACGAGTTACCTTTACTGGATCGATAACGCCATCTTTTGCAAGATCGCCATAGACATCAGTTGCAGCGTTGAAGCCTTCGTTTGGCTTAAGACCGCGAACCTTTGAAACTACAACGTAGCCTTCGAGGCCAGCGTTCTCTGCAATCCAACGAAGTGGCTCGTCGCATGCCTTGCGCACGAGCGCAACGCCTACTGCCTTATCGCCAGTGAAGCCGAGGTTATCCTTAAGGGCGTCAGCTGCATGCACTAGGGCTGCGCCTCCACCAATAACGATTCCTTCTTCAACTGCAGCGCGAGTTGCAGAGATAGCATCTTCTAGACGGTGCTTCTTCTCCTTGAGCTCAACTTCAGTATGTGCTCCGACCTTGATAACGCAGACGCCACCAGCGAGCTTTGCAACGCGCTCTTGTAGCTTTTCGCGATCCCAATCAGAATCTGATGAGGCAATTTCGCTCCGCAATTCACTTACGCGAGATGCAACGCGAGCCTTATCGCCAGCGCCATCTACGATCGTAGTTGCATCCTTGGTGATGACGATGCGACGAGCGCGACCGAGATCTTCCAGAGTTGCAGCATCGAGCTTCATTCCAACTTCTGCTGAAATGACGGTTCCGCCAGTCAAGATTGCAATGTCTTCCAACATTGCCTTGCGACGATCTCCGAAGCCAGGTGCCTTAACTGCAGCCGATGTAAATACTCCGCGCATGCGGTTTACAACGAGAGTTGAAAGCGCTTCGCCTTCAACGTCTTCAGCGATGATAAGAAGTGGCTTTCCAGCTTGTGAAACCTTCTCAAGGATAGGCAAGAGTTCAGCGAGCGCTGAGATCTTTCCGGATGAGATGAGAACAAAAGCATCGTCGAGCACTGACTCCATGCGATCTTGGTCTGTGACGAAGTATGGAGAGATGTAACCCTTGTCGAATTGCATACCTTCTGTGAACTCGAGTTCGAGCGCAGTAGTTGATGCTTCTTCAACGGTGATGACGCCATCTTTGCCGACCTTATCCATCGCTTCTGCGATGAGGTCACCGATTGCGCGGTCCTGAGCTGAAATGGTGGCAACGTCTGCGATCTGCGCCTTGTCCTTTACGACAGTTGCATTTTCGCGAAGACGATTTGAGACAGCTTCAACTGCTGCTTCGATGCCTAATTTAAGGTCCATTGGCTGTGCGCCGGCTGCAAGGTTACGAAGACCTTCCTTGACCATTGCTTGAGCCAGCACTGTTGCAGTTGTAGTTCCATCGCCAGCAACATCGTTGGTCTTGGTAGCTACTTCCTTGACGAGCTGTGCGCCCATATTTTCAACAGGATCAGAGAGTTCAATCTCTTTTGCAATTGTCACACCATCGTTAGTGATAGTTGGTGCACCAAATGACTTAGCGATAACGACGTTACGTCCCTTAGGGCCGAGCGTTACCTTGACGGTGTCAGCGAGCTGATTAACACCGCGTTCCATTGCGCGACGAGCGTGCTCGTCGAATTCCAACATCTTGCCCATGGGCTACTTCTCGATGATCGCGAGAATGTCGCGAGCAGATAGGACGAGGTACTCCTCGTTGTTGTACTTAACTTCAGTTCCGCCGTACTTGCTGTAGAGAACGACATCGCCGACCTTTACATCCATTGGTACGCGAGCGCCGTCATCGAAACGACCTGGGCCTACGGCAACAACTGTGCCTTCCTGTGGCTTCTCTTTCGCTGTATCTGGGATGACAAGACCGGATGCTGTTGTTGTCTCGGCTTCATTTGCCTTGACAACGATGCGATCTTCGAGCGGCTTAATGGCTACTGCCATGGTTGTACTCCTTTAGCTATTTTTATCGTTAAGGGTCTTTCCACTTTGGGGGCTGCGGTTAGCAGTGTCGACCCTAGAGTGCTAACGCCAAGCCTATGCAAGTGCCCCGCGCCTCGCAAATCCGAAGCTAGAGGCTGACCTGCTCGACCGGCAGGCTGGAATCTGCGTCGAAGGCGCCCCGTGTGGCGGGCTTTCCGGCGCTGAGCATCAGGCTGCCCAGGGCTGCCACCATCGCTCCGTTATCGGTACAGAGGTCCGGTTTTGGAATTCGAAGTTCGATCCCCGCCTTGGCACAACGTTCGGTGGCCACGGCGCGAAGCCTGGAGTTGGCGGCGACTCCCCCTGCGATCACAAGTGAATCGATACCGGTTGCCTTACAGGCCGCAAGAGATTTGAGTAGCAGAACATCAACTACGGCTTCTTGGAATGAGGCGGCAACATCTGCGCGCACATATTTCGGAGCGCTCTCTAGATAGCGAGCAACAGCTGTCTTAAGCCCTGAGAAAGAGAAATCATAAGGACGGGTTGCCCAATCATTTGTTGTTGTCAGTCCGCGTGGAAAATCGATGGCGCTGGCAGATCCGCTCTGTGCATCTCGATCAATAGCTGGACCACCAGGAAAACCAAGTTGCAGAATGCGAGCGATTTTATCGAAGGCCTCACCGGCTGCATCATCCATTGTTGCACCTAGCTTGGTAATTGAACCGGTGATGTCATTTACCTGCAGCAACGAAGAGTGTCCACCGCTAACAAGCAGTGCGATCGTTGGACGAGTAGGTTGGTCATGAGTTAAGTAATCAACTGAGATGTGGGCCGCAAGATGGTTAACGCCATAGAGCGGGCGACCTAACCCTTGCGCTAACCCGCTAGCAGAAGCAACTCCGACAAGGAGCGCACCCACTAAGCCAGGGCCGGCCGTAACAGCAACTGCATCGATATCGCGGAGCGAAATCTGAGATTCTGCAACTGCTCTTTCAATCGCAGGCAACATCGCTTCCAGGTGAGCACGGGATGCAATTTCAGGTACGACTCCCCCAAAGCGCGCATGTTCATCAACACTTGATGCGATGACGTTGGCGAGCAAGGTGCGCCCGCGCACAATGCCAATTGCAGTTTCATCACATGATGTCTCAATGCCTAGAACAATTGGTTGCATTAGTTGAAGTCCTTGCGCATCACAAAGGCATCTTGGCCAGGGCCGTAGTAATCCATCCGCACTGAGATCTTCATATATCCCAAGCTCTTATAGAGCTCGATAGCTGCGCTATTGCTCTGCTCAACTTCAAGCATCATGGCGCTCGCCCCACGCTCTTTCGACCACTGCTCGATCTGGCGCATAAATTCGCGGGCAATTCCTTGGCGACGAAAATCAGGCAGAACTGCCACGGTAAGAATGTCTGCTTCAACGCCAGGTGCCGGTAGGAAGACTCCGCAATAACCAACAACTTTGTTGCCTGACTCTGCCACCGACATATAACGAGTAGTTGGAATGCCAGCGAACTCTTCTTTAAATTGCGAAGTGCTCCACGGTGAATATGGAAAGAGCTCTTTCTCATAGGTTGCAAGAACTGGGATATCTAAGGCAATCGGTTGGCGATAGGTAATCATCTGCGCTCCGCTGTCGGAACCGCATCCGGCCTACGTAAATACATAGGTTCAGTCACGCTCTGGGTATCTGCCAGTGCAACCAACTTCTTCATATCCGGATAGACGCCAAAGATAAATCCATCAACTTGATCTGGCTTGCTCACATGAGGGCCATCGACTCGTGTGCCATTTTCGTAGCGCGCCCAGTAAATTTCTTTGCGGCGCGCATCCACTGCAACCGTGTAGCTACTTTCTTGAATTGCAATCGCATCAAGCGAACAGACTCCAACAACCGGAATATCGCGAGCAAGTGCAAATGTGTGGGCAAATGAAATTCCCGCGCGAAGTCCAGTAAATGGCCCTGGACCCATGCCAACGACAACGTGAGTCACTGGCGGACAAGTTTTCAAAGCCTTTGCCACTAGTTCAGAGAGGGCGCGACCATGGTCGGTTGCACCATCGTGAAATTCTTCAAAAGTTACTTGGCCGCCTTCAATAATTCCGACGATGGTGCGCGAGGTTGAGGTATCAATCGCTAGCGAGATGCTCATAGCGAAACCCCTTGCCAGCGGGCGCCAACTGTCTTGATGGCCACTTCACGAACTTCATCGCTGCGATCGATAGTGATCTCAAGGCGTTCCTCACTTAACCGAGCAGACTCTGCGCCTCCCCATTCAATTACGGTGACCGCGCCTTCTCGAGGTGAATCTAAATCAAGATCATCGAGAAAAGCTGCTGCGTTGCCGCCCTCAAGTAAGCGATAGGCATCAACATGAATCAGAGGAAGCGGCCCTTTATGGATGCGGGCAATAACAAAGGTAGGAGAGGTAACGTCACTCATTCCCAGTGCTTCACCGATTCCTTGAACCAGAACAGTTTTACCGGCGCCGAGCGGGCCGTTGAGAAGGATGAGATCGCCTGCTTGGCAGAGCTTTCCGATGCGCACACCGAGAGCGTGCATCTGGTCAGCTGTAGCAATCTTCACTCATGAAGGATAGTTGAAGAAAAAGAAGAAGGGCCCCGGTCTCCCGAGGCCCTTCTTCTTATTTACTTCTTTTAGCCGAAGTTGTACTTCAAATCGGCTGGGCGATAATCAGAGTCACCGCTGAGGTAAGGAACCTTCGTTGACAAGTATTCAACATACTTTGTTGTCGGGACCTTTCCAGAGCGTGCAGCCACTGCGAGCATATCTACCCACGCCTTGGTCTGCTTCTTGGTGAATGTCTGGTGACCAACACCTGAAGGAGCTCCTGGACCTGTGAGGTCAGGAAGTCCTGCAGCAGTAAACTTGGTGTAAGTCTCTGGAGTCATTGTTGTAAGTGAGAGTGTGTTCCAGATTGGCTTTGGACCCTTCTTGGAAGCTTCCCACTTAGCAAGCTCTGCTTCATAAACTTCACGCTTTTTATCCACATAACGTGCAGTGTTACCTGCGAAGACAAGGCGATCTGCTTCAAGTGTGAGCAGGATTGTTGGGTGCTTTGAAGTAAATGTTGATTTATCCAAAGCCTTGAACTTTGCAACTGCTGCAGCATCACCTGTTACACGAGGAGCAGCTGAAAGCACACCGAGCATGCCAGCAATTGCTTCATCTCCAGAAAGTCCGAGGTTGTAACGACCTGCATCGCCTTCATCAAGGAGCGCGGCCCAGTTTGTCTGGGTGTTGTCGTAGAAATTAGGACCTGTTGATTCAGAGATTGACTGTCCAGCAAGAACTCCGGTAGCAACTGCTGCTCCGATATTCTGCAAGACCGCAACTGTTGCGTTGATGCTGTGTTCTGCAATCACTGCGTTAGTTGAGATTCCATCCATGTGTGAGCTCTTGGTTGGAACTCCTGTAAGAAGACCAGTCAAGAGAAGCGCTGAACGCTGTGGGATTCCGGAGCCCTTAAGCGCTGCAGGGAATTCAAGTCCTGGTGCACCAAGGTTCTTGCTCCACGCTGTAAGAAGTGCAACTACCTTCTGCAATTCACCAACAGATGCCATGTGGCCAGGTACGCCCTTAACGCCAAATGCTGAACAACCCTTAATGGTTGGGTCAGCGAAGACGCTCAAGATGTAGAAGATGTCGCATGCAGATTGAAGTGAGTTGGCGATTGATGGAGTTGTTCCCGCCATGATGCCGACTGAGTCAGCGTAGGTTGGGTACTTCTCAACAAATGGCGTGATGATTGATCCAGCTTGAGATGATCCGTAGACAACCTTCTTCTGAATACGTGGGTACTTAGCCATTGCAATGTCGATGACCTCTTTAAGCATCTCAACGCGGAAGGTGTTGTTCCAACCACGTAGACCCTTAACGGTTCCGTCATATGCAGCAACGCCGTAACCGGCAAGCATCATCTCTTTGGTGACGTTCTGACCGGTGAGATCGCTTGTTGGAGTGATTTCTTCTACACCCTTAGGGACAGCTGTTACGCCAGGATATGTCGAACGGAAGCCATGCTCCCAGAAGAACATAACGCCCTTGAAGTTAGCCGGCATTCTGAACTCATAGCCTGCGCCATTAGCGAGTGAGCCCTTACAGGTTTCAACGCCAGCAGCAGTTGTACATGTTGGTGTAGCAGCTGCAGTTGGAGCCGTTGTGATGCCAAGTGTTACAACTAGAGCCGCAGCTCCGAGCGTTGCGATTGATTTACGCATTCTGCTGATTTTCATTCGATTAACCAACCTTTGGTAGAGCATCGGCTGCGATTGCAGGACGTGTGTACTTGAGTTCAGTTACTGGGCCCTTTGCAGAGTCAGTTGTCCAAACCTTGCGTGGAGAATCCACTGGCTTAAGTGTTGTTGTTGCATCGTATTGGCCAATCCAGAAACCTGTGTAAGCCTCGTGAGTCTTTGCACCGTAACCAAGTGGTGAAAGAGCTGCGCTGCTCAACTTCGCTGCATTGTTCTTTACATAGCTGATGATTCCTGGACGGGTGAGGTTCTTACCAGTTCCAAGGAGAGCAGATGTCATGAGGTAACCAATGTTCATGCCTTGCAGAACGTTGTTATCCCAGCGCTTATCTGGACCCTTATTGAATTCATCATTGATCTTCTTAAATGCCTTGACGAACTCATCGTTCTCTTCTCCAGGAGCTGGAGCGTGTGAAGCTGAGATTGTGCCGGCAAGAAGTGCTGCAGATACTGCTGGTGCAATTCCGCGAGCGCCGAGGATTGTCTGGAAGGTAGTTGCATCTGCACCTACTGAGATAACGATCCACTTAGCTGGCTTGTAGCCGATCTTGTTTGCAGATGAGACTGCCGCTGCGAATGCTGAAGCTACAGCTCCGACGACAACTACATCAACGTTGTTGTCCTTAAGCTGCTGCATCTGTGCATCGAGGCCACCGGCCTGTGTACCTGCAATAAAAGTTGCTGCGGTCTTCTTAGGAGTAAATGTCACTCCAGCTGTTGCAAGACCTTCAACTGTGTTACGGCCAAAGTCATCTGTCTGGTAGACGATACCGACAGTGTTCTTTGAGAAAGTTTCCTTGATGTACTTTCCAAGAATCTTGGCTTCAACGGTATATGTACCGAGGCCACCAAAGGTTGTTGGGTACTTCTTTGGATTGGTGTAGAAACCGCTGTAACCGCTATTTACAAAGAGATCTGGAATTCCACGACGGTTGATGTCCTTGATAACAGAGATATGTGTCTGAGTTCCGACTGAACCAACCATCGCAAAGACTTTATCCTTATTGATCAAGGCAGATGCAGTTGAAACGGTAAGTCCGGCGCGATAAGCATCATCCTTGACCACCAACTTGATGCTGCGTCCGTGCACTCCACCCTTTGAATTTACATAATCAAAGTAGGCGCGCATCGCGTCATCTACCTTGTTATAGCCAGGGCTGGCAGGTCCCGTTTGTGGGAGTTGCATTCCTAAAACAATTTCAGTGTCACTAACACCGGGTGTGCTCGCACCTTGCGCTGGTACAGCTGTAAACGCCATGGCGCCAGCAAGTACAGCAGCAACGGAGGCGACTAACCCGCGTGATGGTTTAGACAGAGATGCACGATTTCTCACTACATTCACTCTTTCTCTTTTGTCAGTTTTCGCAGACGCACCTTACGGCGCACCTGCCACTAGCCCTGACTGGGCTAGAACAGTGCCACTTTAACTGAAGGTGAAGTTAAAGTGAATAAAGGAAAGGCCAACGCGCTGAAATCACACGTGGGGGCTATGAATTAGCCTCGCTCGAGCGGAGTTTTATAACGTTTATTTATGCTTATGGTGGTGCCCGCCCGCCACTCCTGCTGGGTTGATGACCACAGTCAAGATAAGGAGGAGGCTGGAAATCAGAGCTGGCATAAAGTTGGAAACCTGCTCACTCAACTCAAAGTTGTCGAGAACAAGATCGATCCAATCGGGTAGGAAGACGACAATCACTGTACCGATAAAGGCGCCGAAGATGCTGCGGATTCCACCAAGGACTGCAGCGGTAAGCAAGGTAAGTGAGAGCGCAACTGGATAGACACTCGGACCAACAAGGCCGCGCAGCCCATAGAGCGCACCAGCAAGTCCTGCAAAGATCGAAGCAATGATAAAGACATAAATCTTCTGTCGTGAATAGTTAACGCCAGTAAGCGCTGCCGCGGTCTCGTGATCGCGAATAGATTTCCACATACGACCTGTGCGTGAGAGAAGAAGATTAGATGCAAAGAAGAGCGCGATTGCCGCAAAAGGAAGCACGACATATAACTGCCACTCTTCATATGTGGGTTCGCCAAAGAGGTTAGTAAACCAAGATGGTGGATACCCAACATCTACCGGAAGTCCTTCATCACCTTTAAAGACCGACATAAAGCGATTAGCAATTGTCGGAATCGCAAGTGCAATCACCAACGTTGTACCAGCAAGGTATGGACCCGAAAGTCGCGCAGCTGCAATTCCTAGGAGAGCGCCAGCAATACCTGCGCCGATGATTGATGCTGGTACTGCAATCCACAGTGAGATCGAGTAATTAGTCATGAGCAGAGCAGTGGTGTAACCGCCGACTGCCATCAGTGCGCCTTGACCGAGTGATATCTGTCCTGAGATGCCGGTCAAAATAGTGACCGAGAGGACGCCGATAAAGTAGATCAAGACAACTGCAAGTTGCGCCTGGTTATATGGCTCAAAAGTTGAGCCAACGGCAAGTATGGCGATGATGAAGAAAATGGTTCGTCTAAAGCTGCGACGAATGATGGATGGGTTCTTTGCGGCGTTAGACACGACGTGAATCCTTTCCACCCAGAATTCCTCGCGGCTTAACGATCAAGACAATCAGCAGAACTGCGAGAATTGAAATAAAGACATCTTCTGGAGATAGATAGAAAGTGACAAAGGAAATCACTAGACCAAGAATGAATCCACCAAGGACGGCGCCCGCTGGGCTATCAAGACCGCCAACAACTGCTGCAGTAAAGCCGATGATGAGAACTAGATCTAAAGTATTTGGAGATAGGTTAGAAGTCGGTGTAATCAAAAGGCCGGCAAGAGATGATGCGGCACCTGAAATCGCCCAGCTTAAAGTGCGGGTGAAGTTTGTTCTAATTCCACTCAAGCGCGCGACTTCTTGATTAAGCGCAGTAGCGCGCATAGCAAGGCCAACTCCAGTCCTCTTAAAGAAGATTGTGGTCAAAGTTAAAGTGATGAGAACGATTGAGATAACAAAGAGATCGAATGAGGTAAATGGCATCACGCTACCTGCAACCGTAAATCCTTCTTGCGCAGCAGGTGCTGGAAAGCCTCGCTCTTCCGCTGCCCAGATAATTCCAGCAAGCGCCTGTAGAACACCCAGGATTCCAAGGGAGGCAATAACCGGAATGGCAGCGCGCATTGATTCGCTGCTGAGAAGTTCAGTCTTCTTCTTATTCGATAGCGGTCGCATCACTAACACATCTAAGAGCGCGCCCAGAGCTGCGCCGGCAAAGAGTGCGACAAAGAAACCGACCCAGTAGGAATTTCCATTTTGGATCAAAGTTGAGGCGATATAGGTACTAAACATCGCTTGCCCCATCTGGGCAAAGTTAACGACGCCGGCACCGCGCCAGACGATGACAAGTCCAAGTGCAACCAGTGCATAAATTGCGCCACGCGAAGTTCCAGAAAAGAGCGCTGCTAGAAATGTATCCATCAGTACCCCAAATACGCAGCGCGAAGAGAGGAGTCAGCTTTGAGTTCTGCTGCTGGTCTATCGGCTACAACCTTTCCGAGAGCTAAGAGAACGCCATGATCTGCAACGCCTAAGGCGGTATTGGCATTCTGCTCGACCAATAAAACTGTCAAACCTGTTGAGCGGCATAAGGTATTGACGCAATCAATAATCTGTTCGACCACAAGTGGAGCCAAACCTAAGGAAGGCTCATCAAGGAGGAGAAGCTTTGGGCGCGAAACCAGGGCGCGGCTAATTGCCAGCATCTGGCGTTCACCGCCTGAGAGAGTTCCAGCTAATTGCTTACGGCGCTCTTGTAGCCTAGGAAAGAGTTGATACATCTCTTCTAGGGATGCTGCGACATCGCTCTTATGAGATCTGCGGCGAAATAGTGAACCCATATTGATATTTTCTTCAACGCTTAACTCTGAGATAACTGCGTGACCTTCAGGAACATGTGCAATTCCAGCGCGGACAATATCTTCAGGTTTGCGACCAACAATGGATTGGCCTTCCCATGTAATCAATCCTGATGCTGGGCTCTCAAGTCCAGAGATGGTGCGCAATAAGGTGCTCTTGCCAGCGCCATTTGCTCCGATGACAGTTGTAATTTTTGACTCATGTGCAGTCATTGAAACGCCATCGAGTGCAACAACAGACCCAAATGAAGTTGTGAGGTTCTCAATCTTTAACATTTAAGAACCACCTAACTGATCGTTGCCACTCTGGCTAGAAGTTCCGAGGTAGGCAGCAAGGACTGCTGGGTCGCGCTTGACGGTATCGAATGTTCCGCTGGCAATCACCTTGCCGAAGTTAAGAACATAGACCTGATCAGAGATCTGACCGATAAAGTCCACATGGTGTTCAACGATAATGATGGAGCAGCGTTGCTTCAACTGCTGCAAGAGAGATGCAAACTTATCGATGTCATCTTGGCCAAGACCTGCTGCTGGTTCATCGAGTAACAAAATTGAAGGTTGAAGAACAAGAGCGCGCGCAATCGAGACTCGCTTTGTTTCTGGGTAGGTGAGTTCGGATGGGTTCTTATCTGCCAGCGCTAAGGCGCCTGCCCAGGCAAGTGCATCTTCGGCGCGACGACGGAGCTTCTTCTCTGCTTGGCCAGATAAGCCAAATAGATCCTTAAAGAAGTTACTTCCGCTTTCAATATTTGCACCCATCATGACATTTTCAACAACTGAAAGTCCGCTAAAGAGTCCAACTCCTTGTAGCGTTCTTGAAATTCCATATCCAGCTAAGTCATAACTCTTTGGCCAAGAAACGTTCTTTCCGTGAATTGATATCTCGCCTGTTGTTACTGGGACTAACCCTGAGATGGAGTTAAAGAGCGTGGTCTTTCCGGCGCCATTTGGCCCGATGAGGCCAACGATGGAATTACTTGGGACATCTAGGTAGACATCATCGAGGGCGACAAGGCCGCCAAACTTTACGGTCAGGTGTGAGATCGACAGAGTTGAATTAGTAGTCATCGCACACCCTTTCGTTCTTGTAGCTTCATATCAGTAGATATGAGGCGAGTAGATTCTAGGCACCCGCGGCCCAATTCGTGTGACAATCTCATAATTAATTGATTGCGAAGCAGCTCCCCAATCATCGGCTGTGTATTCGCCATGCGAACCGTTGCCAAAAATCGTTACCCAATCGCCTGATTGCGCCTTGGAATCTGGGCCGAGATCGACGACAAATTGATCCATAGAAACGCGTCCGATGATTGGCGCGCGCGCTCCGTTATGCCAAACGCCTGCGCCACGTGCGATACGCGGAATACCATCGGCATACCCCATTGTGACAACTCCAAGGCGCGTATCTGACTTAGTTGATTCGGTAGCTCCGTAACCAACTGGAGTTCCAGAAGGAACATCTTTAACCAAGTACAAAGCAGCGCGTAACTGCATTGCAGGTCGCAATTTAAGTGCACTTGAGCTACCAAGAGTCTGCACATCAGGTGAGAGTCCATAGATCGCAATTCCGGTACGCACCATGTCGAAAGCGGCGGCGTTATTTTTCAACGTTGCCGCTGAGTTGGAGAGATGTTTAATGAGCTGAGAGAAACCGAGCGCTTCCAGCTTTGCAACCATCTCGGCAAAACGCGCCATCTGATCTTGATTCTGTTTTTCACCTGGTTCATCGGCGCGAGCAAAGTGCGAGAAAATTCCAACAATTTCTATATCTTTCACATGCTCTGAATTAAGTTGATCCCATTCAGCTAAGAAACCACCACGGGTCATTCCGGTATCAACTTCTAAATGAACGCGAGCTTTCTTCTGAAGATTTCGTGAAGCCAGTGAAATCTCAGAGAGCGCCTTGAGGGATGCGGCAGCGATATCGATATCGAGTGATATCGCCTGTGAAAAATCAGAGCCAGGTTGCACCAGCCATGCCAATATCGGAGCGGTAATTCCTGCCTCTCGCAGCGCAACTGCCTCTTCAAGAAGAGCGACTCCTAGGTAATCAGCGCCTGCTGAAACGGCTGCTTGTGCAACCGGCACAAGTCCATGGCCATAAGCATCAGCCTTTACCACGGCGAGCAGTTTGGTGCCTGAAGTCTTCTTCAAAAGCTCAACGTTAAATTTTATGGCGCTTAGATCAACAATCGCTTCTGCTCTCATCTCTCAATCACCACCATCGCTGATGCGATTCCAGCATCGTGTGAAAGTGAAAGGTGCACCGATGCGCCATCGACGAGATCTGCAATCTGGCCACGGAAGAGGAAATCTGGCTTGCCATTTTCGTGGTTTATTACTTCAGCATCGTGCCAATGCAGTCCGTGTTCTGGGCTGAGCGCTTTATAGAGCGCCTCTTTGGCGGCAAAACGGGCGGCTAGAGATTGCACTGATTTATCTCGCTCTGCTTCTGTGAAGAGTTTTTCACGAAGAGACGGAGTGCGCTCAAGGGATTCTTGGAATCTAGCAATATCCACGACATCAATGCCGATTCCATCAATCATGGCGGGGAGTCTATAAGTGCTTAGTGAAGTTGGCTATCAGATGGAAAGAAGCGATCAATTGCGATGATGAGCACGAGCAACGCTCCCCCAAGGAGTAAACCGCCAAAGAGGTCTGAGAACCAGTGAGTGTTACGTACCAGTGAGACGATGCAGACGGTGAGGGCTAAGAGGCCAACTGCAGTACTGGCCAAACGTCCACGATAGCGATCCACATGAGCGTAGCGATAAATGAGGTAGGCAATAATTCCCCAAATCAAAATCGCATTTGATGCGTGTCCACTTGGATATGACATTCCACCTGCATGCAATAAATCAAAACCTTCGCGTGGCTTTGTTCTGCCCAGCGCATACTTAAATGAGCCCACAACAACATTGAGTGAGATGAAAGCGAGAAGTCCTAAGTTAAAGGGGCGATAAGTCTTAAACCGCTTGGCAATAAATATAGCGACAATCAATAGCGCGATTCCTGAGACGCTGCGAAGACCTAAGTCATCAAGTCTTCTGATGACGAAGTTGGAGATTCCAGTAAAGCGAGGGCGATCTAAATCATTGAAATAGCGATCAATTTCAATGAAAGGTCCATTGGTTAATACCTGCAAGGTCACGAAGAGATATCCAGCAAAGAGACCGGCAGACCACTTTAAGGCCCTGCGCATCTGGCGATGGCGTTGATCTAGAACGGTCTGCATAATAAGAAATTACTCGACGGTGACTGACTTCGCCAAATTGCGTGGTTGATCGACATCAGTTCCGCGGGCTACTGCAATTTCATAGGCGAAGACTTGTAGCGGAATAGTTGCCAATACCGGCTGGAAAAGTGGAGAAGCCACTGGAATACGGATGATGTGCTCTGCGCCCACAACTTCTGCGCCTTCTGCGGCGATCACGATAACGCGCGCTCCACGGGCTTTGACTTCCTGGATATTACTCAACATCTTCTCATCGAGTTGGTGCTCATCAGCAGTTGGCAAGATTGCGATCACTGCTGTGCCTTCTTCGATGAGTGCGATAGGTCCATGCTTGAGTTCTCCGCCAGCAAATCCTTCAGCGTGGATATAGGCAAGTTCCTTTAACTTAAGGGCGCCTTCGAGCGCAATTGGGAATTCAATACCGCGACCGAGGAATAACACTGTGTTATTGGTTGCGAATTTCCGCGTTAGCTCACGGAGCGGCTCAATGGTTTCAAGTATCTGTTCGACCTTACCTGGAAGCTCAAGCATCTCTTGATAGAGGCCACGTACTTCTTGCTCGCTGAGTTCGCCACGAACCTGGGCTAGCTTTAAACCGATGAGATAGACGGCAACAATCTGGGTAACGAATGCTTTAGTGGAAGCAACCGCAATTTCAGGGCCTGCATGTGTGTAAAGAACAGCATCTGATTCGCGGGGAATTGTTGATGAGTTGGTATTACATACGGCAAGGACGCGTGCGCCAGCAGCTTTAGCGTGACGTACCGCCATCAAGAGATCCATGGTTTCACCTGATTGTGAAATAGCGATAACGAGAGAATCTTTATCAACAATGGGATCGCGGTAACGGTATTCAGATGCAATTTCTACATCGACAGGAATCTTTGCCCATTTTTCGATGGCATATTTGGCAACCATGCCTGCGTGATAAGCGGTGCCACATGCAATGACTGAGATACGGCGAATCTTCTTAATCTCATCATCGCTCATATGCAGTTCATCTAGCTGAATCTGATTGTTATCGCTCAGGCGACCAATCAAAGTATCTGCAATTGCTTTTGGTTGATCGAAGATCTCTTTCAACATGAAATGGGCAAAGCCACCTTTTTGGGCAGCCTCTTTATCCCAGGTAATTTCATATTCACGCAGCGGCAGCTTCTTGCCAGATAAATCGGTAATCTCAATCGATTCAGGGGTAATTGTGACGACTTCATCCTGGCCCAGTTCAACAGCTCGCTTGGTGTAATCGATAAAGGCTGCCACATCAGAGGCTAGGAAGTTTTCGCCGTTACCAATACCTGCAACAAGCGGTGAATTACGGCGGACTCCCACAATTGTTTGAGGACTATCTGCGTGAATTGCAAGCAGTGTGAATGAGCCTCGCAGTTGAGCCACGGCGGCGCGCATCGCAGCAGCAAGATCTCCACCATGCTCTTTACGTAAATCAGAGAGCAGGTGTGCAACTGATTCGGTATCTGTCTCTGATGAGAAGGTGTGGCCACGCTTTTCCAAGAGCGCCTTGAGCTCGGTGTAATTTTCGATAATTCCATTATGGATAACTGCCAGCTTTCCCTCATTATCTAAATGAGGATGCGCGTTGCGATCAGTCGGTCCGCCATGAGTTGCCCAGCGAGTATGGCCAATACCTGAATGCACAGTTGGCAGATTGGCTGGAAGCGCTGCTTCTAAGTTGGCAAGTTTGCCGGCACGTTTTTCGACGAAGAGAGAGTTTCCGGTACCGAGTGCGATACCTGCTGAGTCATAGCCACGGTATTCAAGGCGACGAAGGCCTTCAACGATAGGAGTAAATGCAGATTGTGGTCCGGTGTAACCCACGATTCCGCACACGAATTAGATCTCCAGTTCTGCTTTCACAGTTGCAGCAAGCGAGGCTGCAATCTCTTGTGCAAGGTTATCACTCGAGGCCTCTACCATCACGCGAATCAACGGCTCAGTACCTGATGCGCGCAGTAAAACTCGTCCAGAATCTGCCAAAGTTGCTTCCGCCTTCGCAACTGCGGCAGAGATTACCTTTGAGTCATTTAACTTATCTTTTGCAACGTTTGGAACATTGATGAGAACTTGTGGGAAGCGCTTCATTGAAGCTGCCAAATCGGCAAGCGATTTCTTGGTGCGCACTACCTCTTGAGCTAATTGCAGCGCTGTCAAGATTCCATCTCCGGTGTTGGCAAACTCGCGCATAATCAGATGGCCTGACTGTTCGCCACCTAATGAATAATCGCCTTCCAGCATTTTCTCGAGTACATAACGATCACCCACTGCAGTTGAGATGACCTGAATATCTGCCTCTTTCATGGCATGAACAAATCCGAGGTTGCTCATTACTGTGCCAACGATTGTGT
Organism: Bifidobacterium breve; assembly: GCA_945889195.1. Taxonomy (GTDB): domain Bacteria; phylum Actinomycetota; class Actinomycetes; order Nanopelagicales; family Nanopelagicaceae; genus Planktophila. Next base: position 7,413 of record CAMDBB010000003.1, on the reverse strand, counting down.
TGGAGTTAAGTGCCCCGCGCGCCTTAAAGCCACGAGCCAAAATTGTCATAATGGCATCGCCATCAATGACCTTTCCCTGCGCATCTACTGCCAAGCAACGATCAGCATCACCATCATGTGCAACTCCAAAATCAGCCTTCTCTGCAAGAACGCGTGCCTGTAGATCTGCTAAATGAGTTGAACCGCAGTTATCGTTGATATTCCAACCATCGGGTGTGCGGTGAATCGCAACAACGGTTGCTCCCGCTCTTTCATAGGCCAGGGGCGCCACATGTGATGAAGCGCCATTTGCGCAGTCGACCACAATCTTGAGGCCTTTCAGCGGCGTTGTGACAGATGCTAAAAGATGGTTGAGATAGCGATCTTGCGCAGTTGCATCAAAAGTAATCCGCCCAACGTCACGACCTGTTGGACGCACCCATGGCTCGCCCATTCTCTTCTCAATCGCAGCTTCGATGGCATCATCTAGCTTGCCGCCCCCACGTGAGAACAACTTAATTCCGTTATCTGGCGCTGGGTTGTGCGAGGCCGAGATCATGACACCGAGATCTGCGCCAGTTTCGCCGACAAGATATGCAATTGCAGGAGTTGGAAGAACGCCGACGCGATAGACATCAACGCCGGCACTTGCTAGCCCTGCAGCAACTGCCGCTTCAAGAAATTCACCAGAAGCGCGTGAATCTTGGCCAACAATCGCCTTTGGGCGCTTGCCTTTATTGGAAGAACTTTCAACGAGGATATGCGCTGCAGCTACTGCAACATCTACTGCGATTTCAGCTGTGAGAGTTTCGCCATTTGCTAAACCACGAATCCCGTCTGTTCCAAAGAGAGCCATCAATAACTCCTCTTTACTGCAGGAACAAACGGGATATCGAGATAAAAAGAATTAACGCTTTGAGTACTGTGAACGCTTACGAGCCTTCTTGAGACCGTACTTCTTACGTTCGATAACACGTGCATCGCGCTTCAGGAAGCCAGCCTTCTTAAGCGCTGGACGGTTAGCTTCTGTATCAATCTCATTGAGGGAACGTGCAACGCCTAGACGAAGCGCTCCTGCTTGGCCAGATACTCCGCCACCGTTGATACGTGCGAAGACATCGTATGTACCTTCAGCACCAACTGTGCGGAATGGTTCAGAGACGAGCTGCTGGTGAACCTTATTTGGGAAGTAAGCCTCGAGAGTCTTGCCGTTAACAACCCAACGACCTGTTCCTGGAACAAGACGTACGCGCGCTACTGCTTCCTTGCGACGGCCAGTACCTGCACCTGGGGCGGTGATCGCCTTGCGGTTTGTTGCAGCTGCTGGAGTTGAAGAAGAGTAAGAAGTAGGAACTTCGTCTTCGAGTTCTAGATCGTTGAAAGTTGTATCTGACATATTCTGCTTATCCCTTACTTCGCTACTTGAGAAACTTGAGTGAATACATATGGCGTTGGAGCTTGAGCAGCATGTGGATGCTCTGGACCTGCGTAGACCTTGAGCTTTGATGCAACCTGCGCACCAAGACGGTTCTTAGGAAGCATTCCCTTGATCGCCTTTTCTACAGCGCGTGTTGGGTGCTTCTCCATGAGTTCGCCGTAAACAGTCGATGTAAGACCGCCTGGGAAACCTGAGTGATGGTGAGCAAACTTTGTTGTCGCCTTATTACCTGAGAGAGCAATCTTTTCGGCGTTGATAACGATGACGAAGTCACCCATATCCATGTGTGGAGCAAAGGTTGCCTTGTGCTTACCGCGAAGAAGAACTGCAGCATGAGTTGCTAGACGACCGAGCACAACATCTTGTGCATCGATGACGTGCCACTTACGGACAGCGTCTCCGGCCTTTGGGCTATATGTGCGCATGCTTTACTACCTTCTTCTTCTCGTTTATATGCTGGGAACTACAGGCGCCGCGTTTGGCGCAGGGGATGAACTTTACCTTTCATGCGGGGGGTGGGTCAAAATGGCCTCAAACCCCCGCGTAAATGCTGTCCTAGAAATCAAAGACGGGCTGTGGGCTTTCATAGACGCGGCCATCTGCCCCAAAGACCAAGAATCTGTTAAATCCACGAGTGAACCAGCGATCATGGGTCACAGTAAGAACTGTGCCCTCGTATTGATCAAGGGCGTGTTCGAGAGATTCTGCGCTCGCCAAATCTAAGTTATCTGTTGGTTCATCGAGAAGGAGAAGCGTCGAACCACTGAGTTCAAGGAGAAGTATCTGGAAGCGAGCTTGTTGTCCACCAGATAACGATGTGAATTTCTGCTCTGCTTGTTTATCAATTTCATACTTACGCAGCACGCTCTTTGCAGGACCTAACTGCAGTGAATAGGTCTCCCAGAGAATTTCTAGGAGAGATTTACCTTCAAACTCTGGATGTGAGTGAGTCTGAGCGAAGTAACCGATCTCAACGCGCGCACCAATTTTAAAGTTGCCGGTGTATTCAAGGGAGGCATCCCCAGAAATCATGCGGAAGAAGTGCGACTTGCCAGTTCCATTCTTTCCTAAGATTGCGATTCGGTCTCCGAAGAAGACTTCAAAGTCGAATGGTTGCGTGAGGAACTCACCTGAACCGTTCTTAATGGCAACTTGTTCAAAGGTCAGTGCGCGCAAACCTGTACGCCCGCCACGAAGACCGACTTTGACATCTTGTTCTACTGGTGGCGCTTCTGGCGCTCCCGCCTCTTCAAATTTCCGTAAGCGCGTCTGCATAGCGTGATACTTATTTGCCATATCGGGAGAGATCGCTGCCTGTACCTGCAAGGTTCGCACGAGATCTTTAAGTCTTTGATGCTCTTGCTCCCAGCGCAGAAGCAGCTCGGCAAAGCGAGCATTACGTGCACGACGAGCTTCATGCCATGTATCAAACTTGCCGCCATGCACCCAAGCGGTATTTCCATTGACGCCCTGTTCAAGAGCAACAATTCGGGTTGCAGTGTTCTGTAGTAGCTCGCGATCGTGGCTCACAAAGAGAATAGATTTCTTGGTCTCGGCTACTACCTGTTCGAGCCAGCGCTTGGAAGGAACATCAAGATAGTTATCTGGCTCATCAAGGAGCAACACTTCTTCAGGCCCTTCAAGCAGAGCTCGCAGAACTAACTTCTTCTGCTCTCCACCTGACAAGGTATTTACCTTGCGATCGGCTACCTCTTCAAAAGGTTTGCCAAGCATCTCGGTAGAACACTTATCCCAGATAACTTCAAAGTCATATCCCCCACAATCGCCCCAATCGATGATTGCTTGGGCATATGCCATCTGCGACTTCTCGTCAGCTACTTCATTCATGTACTTCTCTGTTTCAATAATCTTTGCCGCAGCGCCACGAATACGCACCGGCGCTACTGATATCAACAGTTCGCGCACAGTTGTCTCATCACGCACAGAGCCGATGAATTGACGCATGACGCCAAGGCCCCCAGTAATTGCAACACTTCCTTCATCAGGAGAAATATCTCCGCAGATCATGCGAATGAGAGTTGTTTTGCCAGAGCCGTTGGGGCCAATCAAAGCAACCTTTGCACCATCTCCCACACGGAATGAAACATCGTTAAGTAAGACGCGGCCATCGGAGAGTGAGTATTCAACGCTGGCGATATCGATATGGCCCATTAAGCGCGCTTACCGATCGTTACTTGTGCGCGTTCTAGCAGTTGGTCGTTACTTGGGTAATCCACTTGATAGAGCGTCAATCCGCGAGCAGGAAATACTAAGGAATCCGATACGCGCTCTTTATTTGCCAAGAGCTCACCTATCCAGGAAGGGTCTTTGCGTCCATCAGCAACGCAGACAACTGCTCCCACTAAATTGCGGACCATGGAGTAACAGAAAGCATCAGCGACAACTTCTGCCACCAAGAGCCCATCAGAAGTACGCTGCCATTGATACTTTTCTAAGGTGCGAATTGTTGTTCCGCCCACCTTAAATTTACAGAAGGCGGCAAAGTCATGGCGGCCTAAGGCGAGTGCGCTGGCTTTATTCATGAGATCAACATCGAGCGGGCGATACCACGATGCAACATCGTGGCGAGTAAGAGGTGGAATGACATCGTTATTGTCGATGATTTTGTAGGTGTAATAACGGCGCAGCGCAGAGAAGCGGGCATGAAAGCCTGCGGGCGCATCGGTGACGTTCATGATGCGCACATCCTCATCGAGAATTCGATTGAGCTTGTAGCGCAGGTCTTTATAGGTTAAATCTGACTCAAAGATTGCATCAGGAACATCAACATGGATTACCTGGCCGGTGGCATGTACTCCCGCATCGGTGCGTCCGGCAACTATTGATTCTGCATCTATCCGAGCAATCTGCGAGATAGCTTTCTCAACGAGATCTTGAAGTGTGCGCCTGCCAGGTTGGGCTGCCCATCCATAGAAATTACTTCCGTCATAGGCAATATCCAGGCGTAAACGACGAAACCCACTCTCGGGAAAGAGAGTGGGTTGCGCCATCGAATTGTTTGTCTGGGATTACTTATCTGTTACGAGTTCGATCACTGCCATAGGAGCGTTATCGCCCTTACGTGGACCGATCTTTGTAATGCGTGTGTATCCACCTTCGCGGTTAGCAAAGGTTGGTGCGATCACAGTAAAGAGGTTGTGAACAACGCTCTTATTTGCAATACGCGCCATTACTTCACGGCGAGCAGAGAGATCACCCTTCTTACCGAAAGTGATGAGCTTTTCAGCAAGTGGACGCAGGCGCTTAGCCTTTGCCTCGGTTGTTGTGATCTTTCCGTGCTCGAATAACTGCTCAGCAAGAGTACGAAGAATCAAGCGCTCGTGTGATGGGCCTGAACCCAGACGAGGACCTTTAGTTGGCTTTGGCATTGTCTTCTCCCTTATGCCTGATCTGCATCAGCGAAGTCTTCATCTGATGCGTTGTAGTTCTGGTGTTGTGAAGGATCAAATCCTGCTGGGCTGTCCTTGAGAGACATTCCCATTGAGACGAGCTTTGCCTTGATCTCGTCGATCGACTTTGAACCAAAGTTACGGATATCAAGCAGGTCAGCCTCTGAACGGTTGACGAGCTCTCCAACTGTGTGAATGCCTTCGCGCTTCAAGCAGTTGTATGAACGAACTGTGAGATCAAGATCTTCGATTGGAAGAGCAAGATCTGCAGCAAGGGCAGCATCCATAACAGATGGCCCCATCTCGATACCTTCAGCATCAAGATTGAGTTCGCGGGCAAGGCCGAAAAGTTCAACGAGAGTCTTTCCAGCTGATGCAACTGCATCGCGTGGCTTCATTGATGGCTTTGTTTCGACATCAACAACGAGACGATCGAAGTCGGTGCGCTGTTCAACACGTGTTGCTTCAACCTTGTATGTCACCTTAAGTACTGGTGAATAGATTGAGTCAACAGGAATGCGGCCGATCTCAGCTCCTGCTTGCTTGTTCTGCACTGCAGTGACATAGCCACGGCCGCGCTCGACAGTAAGTTCGATTTCAAGGTTTGCCTTGCCGTTAAGTGTTGCGATGTGGAGTTCAGGGTTGTGAACTTCAACGCCACTTGGAACAGCAATGTCAGCACCTGTGACAGCGCCTGCACCTGTTTTACGGATATAGATAACTGAAGGCTCATCGTTATCGCTTGAAAGAACGACGTTCTTGATGTTCAAGACGATATCTGTGAGGTCTTCCTTTACGCCTTCGAGAGTTGTGAACTCGTGAAGTGCGCCTGCAACGCGAATGCTGGTAACTGCAGCACCTGGGATAGATGAGAGCAGAGTACGGCGCATTGAGTTGCCGAGTGTGTAGCCGAAACCTGGCTCAAGCGGTTCAATGATGAAACGTGAGCGGTTCTCGGAAATTACTTCTTCGCTAAGCGTTGGGCGTTGTGCAATTAGCACTTGTGCTCCTCTTTCTTCTCGTGGAAATCCACTATTTGATTTCCTGTTTTAAGACCTTGGGCTTTAAAACCTTTGATCTAGGGGGTCGAAAAAATTACTTGCTGTAGAGCTCAACGATGAGCTGTTCTTGAACCTGTGTATCGATCACTGATCGAGCAGGTACACCGTGGATGATGATGCGCATCTGTGCTGCAACAACTTCCATCCACGCTGGAACAGACTTCTCACCGAACTCTGCGCTTGCGACGATAAATGGTGTGAGGTCATGTGACTTTGGAAGTACATCAATGATGTCCATCGGAGAGACACGGAATGAAGGAATGTTTACCTTCTTACCGTTGACCAAGAAGTGACCGTGGCGAACCAACTGGCGCGCCATGTCACGAGACTTTCCGAAGCCTGCGCGGTAAACAACGTTATCGAGGCGAGTTTCAAGGATGACAAGAAGGTTTTCACCAGTCTTGCCCTGCTTGCGGTTAGCCTCTTCGTAGTATCCACGGAATTGCTTCTCGAGAACACCGTAGATACGTGCGCACTTCTGCTTTTCACGCATCTGTAATAGGTATTCAGATTCCTTTGAACGTCCACGACCATGTTGTCCTGGTGGATACGGACGTGATTCGATCGGACACTTTGGTCCATCGCACTTTGCGCCCTTGAGGAAGAGCTTTACTTTTTCGCGACGGCAACGCTTGCAGTCTGCTCCGGTATAACGAGCCATTTATTCTCTTCCTTCCTTAAACTCGACGTGGTTTCGGTGGGCGGCAGCCATTGTGTGGAGCTGGAGTTGTATCTGAGATAGCTCCAACTTCTAGGCCTGCTGCTTGCAATGAACGGATTGCTGTTTCGCGACCAGATCCTGGTCCCTTAACAAATACATCTACTTTGCGAACACCATGTTCTTGCGCGCGACGTGCAGCTGCTTCAGCAGCAAGTTGTGCAGCAAATGGTGTTGATTTACGTGATCCTTTGTAACCAACTTGGCCCGCTGATGACCATGCAATAACTGCACCCGTTGGATCAGTAATAGAAACAATGGTGTTGTTGAAGGTGCTCTTGATGTGAGCTTGACCAACAGCAACGTTCTTCTTTTCTTTCTTACGAAGTTTTACTTTGCCTTTACCGGCAGCGGCAGGTTTAGCAGCCATTACTTGGTCACCTTCTTCTTACCAGCGATAGCAACGCGTGGACCCTTGCGAGTACGTGCGTTGGTGTGGGTACGTTGCCCGCGCACCGGCAGACCTCTGCGGTGACGAATTCCTTGGTAGCACTGAATCTCAACTTTGCGTCGGATGTCAGCTGCAATCTCACGACGGAGATCGCCTTCGATTTTGAAGTTTCCTTCAATGTAATCGCGCAACTTAACAAGATCGCTCTCAGGCAAATCTTTTACGCGGACGTTCGGGTTGATTCCAGTAGCCGTTAACATTTCTTGCGAACGGGTACGGCCAACACCGAAGATATATGTAAGTGCAATCTCAACGCGCTTTTCACGCGGAAGATCAACACCAACTAAACGTGCCATCAGTGGCCCTTCGTTAAACCAGAGGTCCTATGCGACACGACCTTAGCCTCTGGACCAAGG
>CAMDBB010000002.1 GCA_945889195.1 Bifidobacterium breve | reverse complement strand
GGTAAGACCCACTTGCTCCACGCAATCGGTGCATACGCCAAAGAGTTATATGGCAATGTGCGCGTGCGTTACGTATCTTCTGAAGAGTTTACTAATGACTTTATTAACTCGATCCGTGACGATAAAGCCACTGCTTTTCAGCGTCGATATCGCGATCTAGATATCTTGCTCGTTGACGATATTCAATTCCTTGAGAATAAAGAACGTACACAGGAAGAGTTCTTCCATACCTTTAATACTTTATATAACGCTAACAAGCAGATTGTTATTTCGTCGGACCGACCACCAAAGCAGTTAACAACTCTTGAAGATCGTCTCCGTTCCCGATTTGAGTGGGGTTTGATTACCGATATCCAACCACCAGAACTAGAAACTCGTATTGCTATCCTTCGTAAGAAAGCAGCGCAAGATAAATTAAATGCGCCCGATGATGTTCTTGAATTTATCGCAAGTAAGATCTCTACCAATATCCGCGAGCTCGAAGGTGCGCTTATTCGTGTTACTGCTTTCGCATCCCTTAACCGCCAAGTTGTTGACATGGGGCTTGCTGAAATCGTATTAAAAGATTTGATTCCTAATGAATCAACCTCTGAAATCACCGCTCCAACAATCATGGCTCAAACCGCTGCTTATTACAGCCTGACAATTGATGATCTTTGTGGAACATCTCGTTCTCGCGCACTTGTTAATGCGCGACAGATTGCGATGTATCTATGTCGTGAGTTAACCGAACTCTCATTGCCGAAAATCGGTCAGACATTTGGCGGCCGCGATCACACCACCGTGATGCATGCCGACCGAAAGATCCGCGAACTCATGGCAGAGCGCCGCTCGATCTATAACCAGGTTAATGAGCTCACCACCCGTATTAAGCAGCAGGTGGGTTAAGGCTGATTTACGCTTATTTGTCCGCTTTCACCCTCTTTACCCCCAAGGTGGGGATAACTTGTGGATAACTGTGGATAGATCGAAGATTTCTGTGGGTAATTATTTAAGACATCAGAGAGGGAGAGGGACGATGAAGTTAGCGCACAGCTCTACCCACACCTTTTACCCACTTACCCACATCCTTGCGCAATTAAATAAAGGTTCTGACCTGCTCTTTCCTTACCTTTCCACAGTTTTCACCTCCAGTTACTACTACTACCTTTATATATATAAAACCCGTTTCCAAGCGGACCATCCACAAATTACAGTTCTACTACATCAAAACACCTACATGAGTGCGAGGGCTACGGCGTGAAATTTACAGTTGATCAACAATCACTTACAGATGGAGTGAATTGGGTTTCGCGCTCACTTTCATCACGCCCAATAAAAACCGAACTCCTTGGAATCAAAATCGATGCAACCGGTGATGAAGTACTTCTTAGTGGTTCTGATCTTGAGACATCAAGCAAATCTTCTTTTAAAGCAGATATTCTCGAAAAAGGTGCAGTTCTAGTTCCTGGAAAGTTACTCGCTGAAATTTCGCGCTCGCTTCCAAATAAACCGATCACCATCACACTCGATGGTTCTCGAGTCCTAGTTACATCAGGCTCTGCGAAATTTACTCTTCCAACACTCTCACTCTCTGAATATCCAAACCTTCCAGAACTTCCTGAAACAACCGGTTCGGTTGCTAGCGACACCTTCGCAACAGCTGTTGCACAGGTTGCAATCGCGGCCGGCCGCGATGATTCACTACCAACACTTACTGGTGTTCATGTTGAAATTAATGAAGAGACAATCACACTTGCGGCCACAGATCGCTACCGTTTAGCAGTCCGTGAATTTACCTGGAACCCAGCAACACCAGGATTTTCAACATCGGCGCTCATGCGCGCTCGCACACTTGCAGATGCAGCTAAATCACTTGTTGGCACAAAGAACGTTTCACTTTCATTTGCACCCACCACTTCCCACGATCGCCTGGCAGGCTTTTCCGGCGAGGGTAAATCAATGACTTCACGTATGTTGGATGGAACCTTCCCTCCATACCGCCATTTACTTCCCACCGAAACAGCAACAATCGCTGTCATTGAAGTAGCTCCATTCTTAGATTCCGTGCGTCGCGTGGCACTTGTTACCGATAAGACTGTTCCACTACGCCTTGAATTTAAAGATGGTGGCGTCTCTCTCGAAGCAGGCGCTGGCGAAGAGGCGCAAGCTACTGAAACTATCGACGTGCTACTCAACGGTGAACCAATCTCAATTGCTTTTAACCCAACCTTCTTAGCGGATGGTCTGCAAGCAGTCGGCACACCATTTGTGCAGATCTCATTTACCGGCTCTAACAAACCAGCGATTCTCACAGGACGCACCGAACCAAACGGTCCTTCTATCGAGAACTATCGCTACCTGTTGATGCCGATGCGTTACGCCTCGTAAAGAGAGCGCAACCTTCGCAATGCGCGTTACGCGTCTATCGCTCACCAATTTCCGCTCATACCCGCAGTTGGATCTTGAGTTCTCTGAAGGTTCCACCACCTTCATTGGGAATAACGGCAGCGGTAAAACCAATATCGCCGAGAGCTTGATCTATCTGGCATACCTTTCTTCACACCGCGTTTCACAGAACCAACCACTTATCGCACTCAATAAAGAGCAAGCAATCATCCGTGCCGAAATCGAGAGCCAAGGTCACACCTTGCAAGTTGATCTTGAAATCAATGCAACAAAGGCAAACAGGGCACGCCTTAATGGCAACTCAGTTAAATCCCAGCGCGAGATATTGGGCGCTCTGCAAATCATCTACTTCTCACCTGAAGATCTTGATTTAGTGCGAGGCGAACCCACCCACCGCCGCGATTTTCTAGACAAACTTCTCATTACCCAATCACCACGTTTAGCTGGCGTTATCTCTGATTACGAACGCGTTGTAAAGCAGCGAAATACGCTACTTAAAACCCGCGCCCCCGAGAACGCTCTTATTCCATGGACAGAGCAACTTATTCAATATGGCGCACAGCTAACGGCCGAAAGAATCAAGTTAGTCGATGATCTAAACCCATATGTTGCAGCAAACTATAAAAATCTTAACGAAGTGAAACCTGCATCTATCTCATATAAGTCAAGTACTGAAAACCTAACTGCAGATATCCAGAACAACACTGATGTATTAATCGCGCGCCAACAAGAAATATCGCGCCAAGAAATCGAACGCGGTGTTTCACTGATCGGCCCACACCGCGATGACCTACACCTACAACTCGGTGACTTTCCGGCAAAAGGTTATGCCAGCCACGGCGAGTCCTGGTCGATGGCGATTTCACTACGGATCGGTTCTTACAATCTTTTAAAGGCAGAAGGCGCCGAACCCGTATTGATCCTTGATGATATTTTCGCTGAGCTCGATACCGCACGCCGCCAACAATTAACCTCAGTAACCCAGATGGCCGAGCAAACTTTTATTACTGCAGCTGTTGAAAGTGATCTACCGGCTGAACTATTATCAAAGAAGTTCTATGTCACACCGGGTGCTGTCAGTAGCGAAAAGAGCCAACCGTGAAGCGCGACCTTGCTGTCGATCTCTTTAAAAGTTATAAGACTGGCTTTATTAAGAAAGCAAAGAAGATTGAGGAGCGCACCCAAACGCCCGGCGACCCAACCCTTATTTCAAATGTGCTTAACGATTTAATTGCACAACGCGATTGGAACTCAGGACTTGCTGAAGGAACTCTCTTTGCAACCTGGCCTCAAGTAGTCGGCCCTGAAATTGCAGAACACACAACACCACTCTCACTCCTTGATGGCAGGTTGCTTGTGCAATGTTCTTCCACCGCCTGGGCGACCCAGCTCAACTTGGTCGGACCCTCACTTCTTGAGCGGATCCGCTCCAGCGCCCCAGGCGCCTTGGTTGAATCCCTCGACTTCATCGGCCCCCAGGCTCCGTCCTGGAAGCGAGGCCTGCGCTCAATCTCCAACGGCCGAGGCCCCCGCGATACATATGGGTAAGGAATAAATCCCGCTCCTTGCCTGTTCAACCGTATGTAACTTGAGTCGCCCAGGCTCAACCTTTTGCGTAGAATCGACTCAGGTTACAAAGAGCCCTGGAAAGGGCAGCCTCGACCCAGATCGGCTCGAGCGGATAAAAAGACATAAGGAGTAAATAAATGGCTAGAGCAGTCGGAATCGACCTCGGAACAACAAATAGCTGCGTTTCAGTACTCGAAGGTGGCGAACCAACGGTTATTGCAAATGCAGAAGGCGCTCGCACAACCCCATCGATCGTCGCGTTCGCAAAGAACGGCGAAGTTCTTGTCGGTGAAGTTGCTAAACGTCAATCAGTGACAAACGTTGAACGCACAATCCGTTCCGTTAAACGTCACATGGGTACTAACTGGACGATGGATATCGACGGTAAGAAGTACACCGCACAAGAAATTTCAGCACGTGTGTTGCAGAAGTTAAAGCGCGATGCCGAAAGTTATCTCGGCGAAACCGTGACAGATGCAGTTATTACTGTGCCTGCATACTTTAATGACGCACAACGTCAAGCAACTAAAGAAGCTGGCGAAATTGCTGGCCTCAACGTTCTTCGTATTATCAACGAGCCAACTGCTGCAGCGCTTGCATATGGTCTTGACAAGGCTGACCAAGAACAGACAATTCTTGTCTTCGACCTTGGTGGTGGAACATTTGACGTTTCACTCCTTGAAATCGGCGACGGGGTTGTTGAAGTAAAGGCAACCAATGGTGATAACAACCTTGGTGGAGATGACTGGGATCAAGCACTCGTTGACCACCTAGTAAAGACTTTCGGATCTGCAAACGGTATCGATCTCACAAAAGATAAGATGGCGATGCAGCGTATCCGCGAGGCTGCTGAAAAGGCGAAGATTGAACTCTCATCTTCACAATCAGCAACCATCAACCTTCCATACATCACAGTTGATTCAGAGAAGAACCCATTGTTCCTCGATGAAACAATCACCCGCGCACAGTTCCAGTCGCTAACAGCAGATCTACTTGATCGCTGCAAGAAGCCTTTCCAAGCAGTTCTTAAAGATGCTGGAATTCCAATTGCAAATATCCAATCAGTAGTTCTTGTTGGTGGATCAACTCGTATGCCAGCAGTTGTGGACTTAGTCCGTGAACTCACTGGCGGAAAAGAGCCAAATAAGGGCGTAAACCCTGATGAAGTAGTCGCCGTTGGCGCATCTCTTCAAGCAGGTGTTCTTAAGGGTGAAGTGAAGGATGTTCTTCTCCTTGACGTCACACCACTCTCACTTGGTATCGAAACCAAGGGTGGCGTAATGACAAAGCTCATCGAACGTAACACCACAATTCCTACAAAGCGTTCAGAGATCTTTACAACTGCTGATGACAATCAACCAGCTGTGCAGATCCAGGCCTACCAAGGTGAGCGCGAGATGGCTGCATATAACAAGAAGCTCGGCATGTTCGAACTTACTGGAATTGCACCAGCGCCTCGTGGAGTTCCACAGGTTGAAGTGACATTCGATATCGATGCCAACGGAATCGTGCATGTATCTGCAAAGGATCTTGCAACCGGTAAAGAGCAGGGCATGACCATCACTGGTGGTTCAGCGCTCTCTAAGGATGAAATCGCACAAATGATGGCAGACGCTGAAGCACACGCTAATGAAGATAAGCAGCGTCGTGAAGAAGCTGAAATCCGTAACACTGGTGATTCACTCGTCTATCAGACAGAGAAGTTCCTCACCGATAACGCAGATAAGTTCACCGAAGGTGAAGCTGCTACCAAGAAGGCTGAACTTGATGAAGCGCTAGCGCTACTTAAGACAGATCTTGGTGGAGCAAACTTCGAATCGATTAAGTCAAACACTGAAAAGGTTTCGACTATCTCACAAGCATTAGGCGCTTTGATGTATGCAAACGCATCAGCACAAGCAGAAGGTGCATCTAGCAACTCGGATGATCACGTCGAAGACGCAGAGGTAATTGACGAAGGCTCAAATTAATGTCAAACGAAACTTCTGAGGTAATTACAGAAGCTGTAGATGAAGTAGTAGAGGCTGCACCGGTTCAGGAGACTGATCCGGTTGCAGCGCTCACTGCAGATCTACAACGACTCCAAGCTGAATATGCCAACTACCGAAAGCGCGTAGAACGCGATCGCGCAGTAGCCCACGAGCTTGCTATTGGCTCAGTTTTAACTGAGTTATTGGCTACCCTCGACGATATCGATCGCGCCAGCGAACATAACGAGCTCACTGGCGGCTTTAAGGCTGTTGCAGACCAGCTTGCTGCAATTACCACTCGCATCGGTCTTGAAAAATATGGAACAGCAGGCGATGCATTCGATCCACAGATCCACGAAGCCTTGTTACATGACACTTCAAGCGATGTTGCAGTCTCGACTGCATCAAAGATTCTGCAGCCAGGTTACAAATATAAAGAACGCATCTTGCGCCCTGCGCGCGTTGCAGTAACCGAACCGCAGTCTCACGAAGAAGTAAGCGCAGAGGGCTAATTACACATGGCCGCTAAAGACCTTTATGAAAAGGACTTCTACAAAGTTCTCGGTATCGACAAGAAAGCCAGCGCCGATGAAATTAAGAAGAAGTACCGCTCTTTAGCGCGCGATTTACACCCTGATAAGAACCAAGGGGATGCTGCCCGCGAAGAGAAGTTCAAAGCTGTCTCTGAGGCATATGACATCTTGTCTGATTCCAAAAAACGCGCTGAATACGATGAAGCGCGCTCCATGTTTGAACGCGGTGGATTCCGTGCACCAACAGGTGGTGGCAACTACCAAGGCGGAGATTTCTCAGATCTCTTTGGTGGCGGTAACCCGCAAGATATCTTTTCAAACCTCTTTGGCGGTGGCGGAAGACGCGGCCCACGCAAAGGTTCCGATTTACAAACGGAAGCAAACATCTCCTTTAAAGAATCTGTCTTTGGCACAACACTTGATCTCAAACTTAATGTCGATGGCACTGGATCACAAACAATCTCGGCTCGCGTACCTGCCGGCGTCAATGATGGCGCCAAGATTCGCGTCAAAGGTAAAGGTGCGCCAGGTGAAGCAGGTCCAGGGGACCTCTTTATCGAACTTAATGTAAAGCCACACGCAGTCTTTTCACGCAAAGGCGAGAACTTACTTTTAACTCTGCCGGTCACCTTCGCAGAAGCAGCGTTAGGCGCTGATTTAAAGGTGCCAACTCTTGCAGGAGATGATGTCACTGTGCGCTTAGCTGCCGGAACACCAACGGGTCGAGTGTTGCGTGTTAAAGGTCGCGGTATTAAAAAAGGCGCAGTCACTGGAGATTTACTTATTACTATCGAAGTGCAAGTACCTCGCGCGCTAGAAGGTAAGGCGCTAGATGCAATTAAGAATTTTGCACAAGCAACAGCTAATGAAGATGTTCGCGCTGAATTTGCAGCGAAGGCGCGCTCATGACAAAGGACTTGCCCCAAGAAGATCACCCAGATGACGATGCTGGACTTTATGTAATTTCAGTTGCTGCAGAACTTTCTGGGCTACATCCACAAACTCTGCGCCAGTATGATCGTTTAGGTTTAGTCTCACCCGATCGCACAGTAGGCCGCAACCGTAGATATTCACTCCGTGACATTGCATCTCTTCGCATGGTGCAACGATTAGTGGGCGAAGGCATCAACCATGCAGGCATTAAGCGCATCATTGAACTTGAGACTGCAATGGCAAATATGGCAGTCGAAGTCGCCAAGTTACGTATTGAGGTAGATGCTCTGATTGCCGAGAACCCACCTAAGAGTTTAAAGTCTCGCAAAAAGAACGATGTAATTATTTATAAAGAGGATTAACTCTTCATAAATTGAGTTCGACCGGCCCACCGCCCAAGAGTCTGTTCAGCAGGGGACCGCAAAACCTTTTCCAAGAGCGTGGCATAGACATCTCTAAAATCTGTCGTTACAGCTAAATCGCCAGAGATGAGGTTTTTCAGTGATGGTTGATCCCCATAGAAGCCACCATTTACTTTTTCGCCCACAATAAACATCGGCCCTGATGTTCCATGGTCAGTTCCTTGAGAACCATTTCCAACAACGCGACGACCAAACTCGCTATAAACCGCAACAGTCACATCTTGTGAACGAGAAGTAGAGCGAAGTTGGCTCATAAAGCGCGCGATTGAGTCGGAGACAACCCCAAGAAGAGCCGACTGCGCATTTGCTTCATTTGCGTGGGTATCAAAACCACCGAGGGAGACTGACCAAACTTTCGTTGGTGCACCTGCCGCAATTAACTTGGCGACAATGTCGAGCTGCTGTGAAAGATTGCTATCACCCCCTGCATTTCCGCCATTAACAACTGGCAGATCTGCTGCAACCGGCGCTGGCGCCTTAAGTATTGGCTGAACCTCTGTTGAAACTGAGAAGAGATTGCGCATAGATGTTGCAGCTGCTGCCATCAGATTTGAATCCATACGCGATGGTTTAGCTAATTGCTGACACTGTCTTCCAAGAGAGCCTTGTGGGATTACTAATCCACCCAGTGGAAGAACGGACCCCGAAAGACGTCCACCAGCAAAGAGTGGCGGCAACACTGAACCAAGAGAGATGGCGAGCATTGAATCCGATGGTTGTGTATCAATCCAGCGACCCAACCAACCTGTGTTGATGTGTTTTTCAGGGGAAGCAGTCTGCCACTTTGCCATCGATGAGAAATGTGAACGATCAGGATTTGGATAACCAACGCCGCGAATGATGGCAACTTTCTTTTGATCCCATAACACCTTCATGCTCTTCATTGCAGGGTTAAAGGCAAGTTCTGCATCGAGCGGAAGGACTAACTCTTCTTTATATGAAATATCAGGACGAGATGAGTAATAAATCGGATCCTTAAATGGAATTACAGTATTTAAACCATCGTTACCACCATATAAAGTCACCATCACAAGAATCGGTGTCCCTGAAGGAAGTGGACGGCTAATGGCAGCCTCTGCAATATCTGCGATATTTAATAACGGAGCCGCTGCACCAACAGCCACAGAGCCAGCGGTTAATTTGAGGAATTTTCTTCTCGTTAAGGTATCCATGGCAGCTCCTATGCGCTCACAACATATTCGGGGCTGGTAAGAGCCAGCACTGTAAATTCAGTTGGATTGTTGACGCTGCTGCGAAGTGCAGCTTGTGTTCGTGGACTCCATTGCGCAACACCTAACCAATCAGCGCTTTGCACAACGCGCTTCTCGACCGGAATCTCATTGAGCGCCCTCAGCGAACTCTGCTTCACCAACCAAGTTGCAAATTCGATTCGGTATTGAGCAGATGCCGAGGAGAGCCATGCTTCACCAGCGGGCCAACCTCCAACATTGGGAGGGCTAAATGGAATTTGTCCGAGCTTATTTAAATGCGCAGAAATCTGAGCAGGCCGCTTCAATTGCGAAGGCGTTAACTCAAGGGCACGGCACGCTGCAATAAACCACTCAAGCGGCGCCTTCGCCATCTGATTCTTTACCTTCTGCATCTCAGGATCAGTCGCTGCGGCCGTAATCGCACTCAACATATTCCGAGAAGAGTAAGCAGAGACAGCGCTGAAGTTATTTGGCATCGTCTCAGTGCTGGAAAGGAAGCGATACCAAATTCTTTCTGCGATAAATTTCTGGCAATCACTCTTTCCAACCAGATAATCCGAAGCTTCTTCGCCAGAGAAGTGACGAGTTGTTCCTAGTAAAGCAACAGGTGCAAAATCATGTCGCTTCTCATTAAACCTGACTTCTCCAGTACTAGAAGTGAGTTGATAACCAGTAAAAGATTTAGATAGCGCCTTCACATCATCTTCTGTGTAGCGATTGACGCCAAGTAGGAATAACTCCATAAATTCTCGAGCCAGATTCTCATTTGGTTTACCTTTAGTGTTTGTCTGACCATCTAACCAAAATTGAAGTGCGCCATCGTTAAGCATGGCGCGGCTCATCGCAGTCAAATCTCCTAGTGCATGAGCGCGAAAACTTTGATTCTGTTTATACATCGCAAGCGGATGATCAACCTTTGACATTGAAGTCGCCCAATGTCCATGCCAGAACCAGACCATTCGCTCTGTTAAACCATGATCGGATTTGACCATCAGATCAAGCCACCACAACATCAGCGCTTCTCGTTGAGTGCGTATCCCTAATACAAAGTCAGCAAGCTCAGGTGTATTTGGTTTAGGCCGTTGTCCAAGATCGGTAAGCAACGGGGGCTGCACAGATTGCGCACCAATATCTTGTGCAGGTGGAGCCAGAAGTGCGTTTCTTGTTTGTGCAGGACCAGCCTTTAACGCAGCGGTAAATTCTCCAGGGCGCGGCCCAAATGCAAAGCGCTGATACAACCGAGAGATTTCTAAACGGCCCGCATTCATGTTGCCATAGTAGGTGTGAATACTTTTGCCAGTAAGGTGTGCACATGAACGCACAGGAACTTCTCCGAGAACAAATCACTACCAAAGCCGTTGTCCACGGCAAGGTAATTCTCTCCTCCGGCAAAGAGGCTGATTACTACGTAGACCTGCGTCGCGTCACCTTGGATCATGTTGCAGCACCTCTTGTTGGTGAGGTAATGCTCGATCTGACCGAAGACCTTGAGTTTGATGCAGTTGGCGGTTTAACGCTTGGCGCGGACCCAGTAGCAACTGCGATGATGCATGTCGCCGCAAGTAAGGGCCGCGCACTTGATTCATTCGTTGTCCGTAAAGCTGAAAAAGCTCACGGCTTACAGCGCCGCATCGAAGGTCCAGATGTTGTGGGCAAGCGCGTCTTGGCAGTCGAAGACACATCAACTACAGGTGGTTCAGTTCTTACCGCCGTTGATGCTCTGAAAGAAGCAGGTGCAATTGTTGTTGGAGTTGCAGTTATCGTTGAACGAGGAGCTAAGCAAGCAATTCTTGATGCAGGCTATAAATACTATGCAGCGTATTCACTGCAAGATTTAGGTTTGTAGCTACTTCTTATATCTCTTTGATTGCCACTCTTTAAAGATTTCAAAGAGCAACGGCACCAAGGTAACGAGCACAATCAGAGCGATAATTGGGTAGAGATACTTATTTACCGATCCTTCGATGGCATCTCCGAGCAAATAACCGATTCCCATCGCAACCTGAGTCCAAATGATTGCGCCTATTGCGTTCCAGGTTGAGAAGAGCTTGCGCTCAAGATGGACAACGCCACAAACCGGGTTAATCAGCGTGCGGGCAAAGGGAATAAAACGACCGAAGATCAAAGCCTTACGTGGCCCATATTTGAGCAACCACTTCTCGGTGGTGTTGACCATCTTCTGATTAAAGAAGCGGCTATCGGGGCGATCAAAGAAGCGGCGACCATACTTCTTACCGAACCAATACCCGACTTCACCGCCGACAATTGCAGCTATCGGGGCTAACGCGAAGAGCCATGGCGCTGAAAGTTTGGCATCTCCCAATACAGCCGAGCCCGCACCCGATGCTGCGATACCTGCAAGGAAGACAACTTCTCCACCCGGAAATACCAAACCAATTAATAAGCCTGTCTCCATAAAGATGATCGCCAAAACTCCGATAAGACCAAGAGTTGAGACCACCGCGGAGGCATCAAATAGGTTGGTAATGAATTCCATACCCGTGAGGATAAGGTACGTGCCGTGATTGCGCATCCAACTGGGGAATTTCGTAACGAGAAATATCGCCCACAGTTTCACTTCACACCAGATCGAAACTGGATGAATGACCCAAACGGCTTGCTCTATTACAAAGGCAAATATCACCTCTTCTTTCAACATAATCCGCAGGCCAATGTCTGGGGCAATATGTCGTGGGGACATGCAACAAGTGCTGATCTCTATAACTGGCACGAAGAGCCTGTTGCAATCGCCTGCACACCAACTTCAGGAATCTTTTCCGGTAGCGCAGTTGTAGACATCAATAACACAAGTGGGTTTGGCACAACAGATAACCCACCAATAGTGGCGATTTACACGGAGCATCAAAACGATGAGAGCAATCAATCTCAGTGCTTAGCTTTTAGCGTTGATGAAGGCGCCACCTTTACTAAATATGAAGGCAATCCAGTGCTCAATATCAACGCCAAGAATTTCCGCGATCCAAAGGTGCAGTGGATTGATAACCAGTGGATTATGACTGTGGCGTTAGCTAATGATTTCAAGATTTCCTTCTATTCATCCCCTGATTTAAAGAGTTGGGCACACTTAAGTAACTTCGGACCAGCTGCTGAAGTTGGCGGAGTATGGGAATGCCCAGACCTAATTCAATTGGGAAACAAATGGGTTCTACTTGTTTCACTTAACCCAGGTGGTTACCAAGTAGGTTCAGGCACTCAATACTTTATTGGGCAATGGAACGGTAGAGAATTTATCGCCGATGATCTGCAGACAAGATGGCTTGATTACGGTCGCGACAATTATGCCGGCGTTACTTTTTCAAACGCACCAGAAGGTAAGAAGATTTTCTTAGGATGGATGAGCAATTGGCACTACGCCGGCAAAGCTCCAACCGATCCATGGCGCAGCGCAATGACGTTACCTCGCGAGCTTTCACTACAAGGTGATCGCATTATTCAAACCCCCATTAACCACCCCGACGGGTTCCCAGAAGTTTCTTTTACAACCCAAGATGGCGCAATCCGCATCTGCGAAAGCAATGAACGCTATGTTGAAATCGGTGTGCGCAACCAGAAGTTATATGTAGATACATCGCACGCATGGAATGATTTGGATGCACCGACGCTGCAAGAGATTGCAATCGAAAAAGGCGAGATTGATATTCGTGTGATTGTTGATCGCGGTTCAGTTGAAGTCTTTGCAGCCGGCGGCACAGTCGTCCTGACCAACTTGGTCTTCGTCGAGACCGCCCTGACCTCGGTTGCGCCTCTCGCTGGCGCCAACAACCTCAAGGTCGCAGGACTGCAAACCACCCCCGCGTAAACTGCAAAAATCTGCAAAAAAGCGTTGTAAGAGCGTTACTGCTCAACCCTTCAAACCCCACAAGCCTGGCTTTATCGTTTTCCCACAGTCGGCCAACCTAGGACGCCGGCTAACCCTCGAAAGGAAACACTTCATATGAAGAAGTCAATGAAACTCGGAGCAATTGCTCTAGCTTCAACACTTTCCTTGTCATTGATTGCAATTGCTACACCATCAGCATCTGCAAACACATGCCCAAGAAAAGCGACAGTAACAATGCTCGGAACAATCAAGATTGAAATTCAGGATCAGTTCCTTGCAACAGTTGCTGAATACAACAAGTCACAAAATTGCTACACAGTTAAGTCAATTCCTGGCGATCGCAAGCTCACATTCCTTCAGAACGTGACACCAATGTATGCAGCCAAGAACGCACCAACAATTATGTACACACTTCAAGAGATCCCAGATATGGCCGACAAGGTTATGGATCTCAAGACAACACGTATTGCACGTCTTGTCTCAAAGAGCCTCCTTGCATCAGGTAACGTCAACGGACGTCAAGTTGGTGTTCCATCAACCGCTGAAGCATTCGGACTTCTTTACAACAAGAAGGTTCTCGATAAGGCTGGCGTAGACCCATCAAAGATTGCAACTCGCGCAGACCTCGAAGCAGCATTTAAGAAGGTAGAAGCTTCTGGTAAGAAGCCACTTCACTTCTCAGCTATCTGGTGGTCACTTGGTGCACACTTCACAAATATCTTCCACACAAATGTTGGAAAGACAAAAGAAGCACGCCTCAAGGGCTTGGATGATCTTGTAGATGGAAAAGCAAACATTGCAAATAACGGTACATTCAAGAACTGGGTTGCGACCATGGACCTTCTCAAGAAGTACAACGCTGGCAAGGTAAACCTCACAGATACTGAATATGACGCTTCAATCGCCAACCTTGCAGGCGGCGACTTTGGATTCATGTTCCAAGGTAACTGGACAGAGCCAAACTTGATCACAGCCTCAAAGGGCGATGATTTCGGAATCATGCCTCTACCAATTAGCAACAACGCTAAGGATTACGGCAACGATTCAATTCCTGTCGGTGTTCCTGGTTACTTCATGATCGATGAACAGCAGTCAACAACATGGCAGCGTAAGGGTGCAATTGACTTCCTTACATGGCTCTACACATCTCCAGCAGGACAGAAGCGCGTAGCTGGTCCAGTTGAAGAAGGTGGCATGAGCTTCATCCCTGTCTACAAGGGCTTCAAGGTCGAGCCAAAGACTTACATGGCGAAGGAAATTTCAAAGTATGCCTCTGCTGGTAAGACTCTTGACTGGATGAACTCTTACTACCCAGCTGGCCTCCAGGAGGAAGTTGGAAAGGTATCTATGCAGCAGTACTTCACCGACAAGATCAGCGCAGCTGACCTTGCTAAGGCGATTGAAAATGCATGGAAGGGCAAGCCAAAGACTTGGCGTGGAGAAGCTGCTTAATTGCGCTTCCACCACTTTAAAGTCTAAAAAGAAGTAAATAGAATCATCCCGAGGCGAGGAAACTCGCCTCGGGATGATTTCACTTAGGAAGGGAGATTCGAGTGACTCGAGCGAGATCCATAAAGAAATTTATGAAGTTTGCTGGCGTTCCACTTGCAATCTTCATCATCGTTCTCGTAGTCCCCTTTGTAAATGGTTTCTATTACTCATTTACAGATTGGGATGGTTTCAAAGCAACCAAGTTAGTTGGATTTGCTAATTACACAGAATCATTTGAAGATCCAAGATTCTGGTCAACCCTAAAATTCACAGCTCTTTTTGTAGTGGTATCCCTCATTCTGGTTAACGCAGTTGCTTTTGGGCTAGCGCTCATAGTTACCTCAAAGCTTAAGAGCAAAAATTTCCTCCGCACCTTCTTCTTTGTACCAAACCTCATCGGCGGCGTCATCCTCGGGGTTATTTGGCAATTTATCTTCAATAGCGCACTCGTTGCACTTGCCGAAAAATATGACTGGGAGATGTTTAAAGAATCCTGGTTACAAGATACAAACAAGGCATTCTGGGCGCTGATCATTGTTACCATCTGGCAATCATCTGGCTACATGATGATTGTTTACATTACCGGGCTCATCTCAATCGAAAATGACGTCATTGAAGCTTCTCAAATCGATGGCGCTTCACCAGTACGCACCCTATTTTCAATCAAGATCCCACTTATGGCGCAGGCCTTCACTATTGCGCTCTTTTTGACGCTGCGAAGCGGCTTTATGGCCTACGACGTCAACGTAGCCCTTACTGGCGGTGGACCATTCCGCACAACCGAACTGATTTCACTCCACATCTTCGAGGACGCCTTTGCCGAAGGCGATTTCGGTACCGGCCAAGCTAAGGCGGTCATTATGTTCTTAGTCGTTGCCCTGGCAGCTCTTGTCCAAGTAACGATCTCAAAGAGATACGAGGTGCAACGATGAATACTCGCGCCAGTTGGGGTAAGAGAGCCACATTCGGAGTCGGAATTACCCTCGCCTTTGCCTATTTCTTCCCATTCTTCTTAGTCTTTGTTAACTCAGTTAAGCTCAAGTACGACATCCTAGAAAATCCATTAGCGTTTCCAGCGCCAATTACTTGGGATAACTTTCAGCAAGCTTTGACGAAGATGGAATTTTTCCGCTCACTTACCAACTCACTCATCATCACAGTCTTTAGCGTCTCTCTCTTGATTGTCTTCTCTTCCATGCTTGCCTATTACCTAGCGCGCACCAAGTCAAAGTCATCGAAGTACATCTTCTTGGGGCTTGTTGCTTCGATGATTGTTCCCTTCCAAGCTTTGATGATTCCATTTATGGCGCTCTTTGCTCCATTTGTTTCTTGGAACAATCGCGCATCCCTTGTCTTCTTCTACATCGGCTTCGGCGTCGCACTTTCAACATTTTTATATCACGGCTTTATCTCCACGATTCCTACCGAGATTGATGAGGCAGCATCTATTGATGGAGCCTCCGATATGGTGGCATTCTGGAAAATTATCTTCCCAATGATGCGCCCAATCACTGCAACAGTTGCCATCATCAATGCGCTCTGGATCTGGAATGACTTCTTATTGCCTCGTCTTGTGTTGACAAGAGAGACACAGACACTGCCACTATCTACCTATCTCTTCTTCGGACAGTATTCAATTGAATATGGACAAGCGATGGCTGGACTTGCACTCGCTGTTATCCCAATCGTGATTTTCTATCTCATCCTGCAAAGACAGTTCATTTCAGGTATTTCCCAGGGCGCAGTTAAGTAGAGCGCGCCGTTAAGTAACTAGTTCACTTTTAAAACCGATTGGCGCACAACCAATTCGGTCGGCACAACAATCTGCGAATCAGGGCTATCTGGTTTTTCAATATGTGCCATCACTTGGGATGCAGCAAGTTGACCTAAGAATGGCACCGGTTGGGCAATCGTTGTAATTCCTAAAGTCTGCGCAAAATCGTGGCCGTCATAGCCAACAATCGACATATCTTCAGGAATACGTAGACCTTTTTTGCGAAGTGAGCGATACACACCAAAGGCCATCTCATCTGATTCGCAGAAGATCGCAGTCGGTCGTTTTTTCCGCGTCAAAAACTCATCCATTGCAAGCTCAGCTGTGTGGCTAGCAAAGTCTGCAATCAATTCAAAGGCAGGATTGAACTCTAAGTTGTGCTTTTCTAACACTGATAAAAATCCATCTTTGCGATTGCTAGCCACCTTAAAATCAAAGGCCCAATCTTTCTGCCCCAGCATCAGACCAATTTCGGTATGTCCCATATCGACTAAATGTTGAGTAGCAACTTCGCCACCCTTGACATCATCGATTGAAACAGATGAGCACCTTGGGTCAGAAATTCCAATAAGTGAAACCGGAATTCCCAAACCTAAAATCTCTTGAAACTCTTTATCTGATGGCGGAAGTGAGATAACAATCAACCCGTCGACCTTGTCGACCAACTTCTTCTGCTGAAAGATTCGCTGTCTCGCATCGACCTGCGCAAAGTTATAGAGCAACAGATCCATGCCCGCTTCTCGCAGCGCTTGTTCAACACCAGAAACCGCCTGCGAGAAGTACCAACGTGAAAGAAAAGGCGCGATTACACCGATCGTATTTGTCTTCTCACTTGCCCCACGCGGCAATAAATCTGGGCGGATTGGATAATCTAAATCGCGAGCTGCATCAACAATCTTCTTTCGGGTCTTCTCGTTGACATGATGGATTCCCCGCAGAGCGCGCGAGACAGTGGCCGGTGAGACCCCAGCCTTTTTCGCGATTTCGACGATCCCCGCCATTGCCAACCTTCCACCCAGACCTGCAAATTCCTGCAAAAGATGGTCTGAAGGTACTACCCAGCCCCAATTGTGGGTAGACCGAGTTCACTGCAATAAATAGGTATAAATTTGGTAAAACCGCCCCTCAGCACCCTAAACTTCCCCAATCTTCGCGCTCTGCCCCTTCAAATAGCAGCGCGCCCTGACTCTCCAATGGAGGAGAACCTATGAACGCTGCTAGCGCTCTATCAAATGTGGAAGTAACCGGCTCCAATCTCAACATCACCTACGTAGTCCTCGCAGTCGCCCTTGGCGCCCTTGGAATCGCCTTCGCGCTACGCCAGCAAGTACTTGCGGCAAACGATGGCACTGCAAAGATGCGCGAGATCGCCGAAGCTGTGCAAGAAGGTGCTGCGGCATACCTTGCCCGCCAATTCCGCACACTCTCTTACTTCGTTGGAATCGTCTTCTTCTTACTTCTTGCACTCCCTGCCGACACCACAGCCCTTCGCGTGGGTCGCTCAATCTTCTTCCTCCTTGGCGCAGGTTTCTCCGCGCTCGTTGGTTACAACGGTATGTGGCTCGCAGTTCGTGCAAATGTGCGCGTTGCAGAAGCTGCACGTCAGAAAGATGGCACCAAGGCTGTGCAGATCGCATTCCGCACAGGCGGCGTTGTCGGTATGACAACAGTCGGCCTCGGTCTAGTTGGCGCATCCCTCGTTGTTATTTTGTTCCGCGAGAACGCACCAGTTGTTCTTGAAGGATTTGGTTTCGGCGCTGCGATGCTTGCGATGTTTATGCGCGTCGGCGGCGGAATCTTTACCAAGGCTGCCGATGTCGGAGCAGACCTCGTCGGTAAAGTTGAAAAGGGAATTCCAGAAGATGACCCACGTAACCCTGCAACGATTGCAGATAACGTCGGTGATAACGTCGGTGACTGCGCTGGTATGGCTGCAGACCTCTTTGAATCCTATGCAGTAACGCTCGTTGCAGCCCTCATCTTAGGAAAAGCTGCCTTCGGTAACGAAGGTCTGATTTATCCGCTGATCGTTCCAGCAATCGGTATCGTCACAGCTGTAATCGGAATCTTTGCTACCCGCTTGCGCCCAACCGATAAGTCAGCAATGACAGCGATTAACCGCTCATTCTTTATGTCAGCGATTATCTCGGCCGGTCTTACAGGTCTTGCCACATTCACATACCTTCCAGGTAAGTTCAACCTTCTTACCAACTACTCACCATCAGTTCTCGAAGATGCGGGCAATATCAACCCACGCGTACTCGCTTTTGGCGCAGTAATCATCGGTATCGTTCTAGCGGCTGCAATCCAGGTACTTACAGGCTTCTTCACCGAAACAGGTAAGCGCCCAGTAAACGATGTTGCAGCTTCTTCTCAGACAGGTTCAGCCACAGTCATCTTGGCTGGTATCTCAGTTGGATTTGAATCAGCTGTCTATTCAGCGATGCTGATTGCAGCTGCCGTATTCGGCGCATTCTTACTCGGCGGCGGATCTATCGTCTTGTCACTATTTGCAATCGCGCTCGCCGGTACCGGACTTCTGACTACTGTCGGTGTCATCGTTGCAATGGATACCTTCGGACCTATTTCAGATAACGCACAAGGCATCGCTGAAATGTCAGGAGATGTTAAGGGCGAAGGCGCTCAGATTCTTACATCTCTCGATGCAGTTGGAAATACAACTAAGGCAATCACCAAGGGAATCGCAATCGCTACGGCAGTACTTGCGGCCACTGCGCTCTTCGGTGCCTTCACCGACGCAATCAAGATTGCAGTTATCCAGGCAGTTGGCGAAGGCCAAGATGTTGCACTTGAGTTCCAAGGCATCCTCGATATCGCAGACCCACGTAACCTCGTTGGTTTAATTATTGGCGCAGCAGTTGTCTTCCTCTTCTCAGGACTTGCCATCAACGCAGTCTCACGCGCTGCTGGTGCAGTCGTGATGGAAGTACGCAATCAGTTTAAGTTGCACCCAGGAATCATGAAGGGAACTGAAAAGCCAGAATACGGCCGCGTTGTAGATATCTGCACACGCGATTCACTTCGTGAGCTTGTCACCCCAGGTCTTCTTGCAGTGATGGCACCAATCGCAGTCGGCTTCGGTCTCGGCGTTGGCGCACTCGGTGCATACCTTGCTGGTGCAATCGGCACAGGCACACTAATGGCTGTCTTCCTCTCTAACTCAGGCGGTGCTTGGGATAACGCGAAGAAGATGGTTGAAGATGGCCACTACGGCGGCAAGGGCACAGATGCCCACGCAGCAACTGTCGTTGGCGACACTGTCGGAGATCCATTTAAGGACACCGCCGGCCCTGCCATCAACCCACTGATCAAGGTGATGAACCTTGTCGGTCTTCTTATCACTCCAGCAATTGTTAGCTTTGCACTCCCTGCACAATCATCTGTATCACTCTTGATTGCAGCAGTTGCAACGCTCATCATCATCGGCGCGCTTATCCGCAACCGCCGCCAATCAACAACTATCGAGTACTAAGAGAAATCACTTCCCCTAAGTACTGATGGCCAAAATCCTCAAGAAGCTGGTGATTGTTGAGTCACCTGCTAAAGCACGCAAAATTGGCGGCTACCTCGGCGATGGCTTCATCGTCGAGGCTAGCGTCGGTCACATCCGTGATCTGCCACAGCGCGCTGCCGATATCCCCAAAGATGTAAAGAAGCTCGCCTGGTCAAAAGAGGGCGTCGATATCGAAAACGATTTCGCACCCCTGTATGTCATCAACCCAGATAAAAAAGCCAAGGTTGCCGAGCTCAAAGAGTTGATGAAGGATGCCGAAGAGATCTTGCTGGCAACGGACGAAGACCGCGAAGGTGAAGCAATCGCTTGGCACCTGGTTGAAGTATTACAACCAAAGATTCCCATCAAGCGCATGGTCTTTAACGAGATCACTGAAGAAGCAATTAAGGCAGCTGTTGAAAATACCCGCGACCTTGATTACAACCTCATCGATGCACAAGAAACCCGCCGTGTTCTAGACCGCCTCTATGGCTACCGTCTGTCACCGGTTCTATGGAAGAAAGTCATGCCCCGCATCTCAGCAGGGCGCGTGCAATCTGTTGCAACGCGCCTCATTGTTGAAAAAGAACGCGAACGCATGGCTTTTATCTCTTCCTCTTGGTGGGATCTCAATGCAAAGACAGATCTTGGCTTCATAGCGCGCCTACTTTCAGTAGACGGTAAAAAAGTAGCGTCAACTGCTGACTTCGGAGCCGATGGCGCAGTCAAAGAAAAGTCCCTCAAAGACATCCTCTTGCTTGATGAAAAACAAGCAACAGCGCTGACTGAATCCCTAAAGAACACTCCACTGACTGTTAAGTCGATGGAGGAGAGCCCACGCACTGAACGCCCTAAGCCACCCTTTACAACCTCCACCATGCAACAAGATGCAGGTTCACGCCTTGGTTGGGGCGCACAGATCACTATGCGTATCGCACAGCGCTTATACGAAAACGGTTACATCACCTATATGCGTACCGACTCAATCAACTTATCTGAGCAAGCGCTCAAAGCTGCTCGCCAAGCAGCAACTGCGCTCTACGGCAAAGACCACGTCTATGAAACAGCACGCCTCTATCAAGGAAAGTCTAAGAATGCACAAGAAGCCCACGAAGCAATCCGTCCAGCAGGAGATGCCTTTAAAACACCGGGTGAGCTAGCACCTGAACTTTCTCGCGATGAATTCGCACTCTATGACCTCATCTGGAAGCGCACAGTTGCATCCCAAATGGCTGATGCTAAGAAGATGCAGATGCGCGTTGACTTCGATGCAACCACTGCTGATAAAAAGGAAACAATCTTCCGCGCCAACGGATCTGTTATCACCTTCCCAGGATTCCTTGCAGCGTATGACGACATTGCAACAGATGAAAACAAGGATGAAGAATCCGAAGACCGACGCCTACCTGCAATGACAGTCGGTCAATCAGTAAAGGTCGATGAATACTCTTGCGAAGGACACGAAACCAAACCACCTGCTCGCTATACCGAACCAACTCTCGTTAAAAAGTTAGAAGAGCTCGGTATCGGCCGCCCATCAACATTTGCCTCCATCATTCAAACCATTCAAGACCGCGGCTATGTCTATAAGCGCGGCCGCGCACTCGTTCCCACATTCCTCGCCTTCTCAGTAACTGGCCTTCTTGAAACCCACTTCACCAAGCTGGTGGACTATGACTTCACAGCATCTATGGAAGAAGACCTCGACAAGATCGCATCCGGTGAGGCAGGTCGCGTTGATTGGCTCCGCGATTTCTACTACGGCGTCGATGGCCAACCAGGCCTTAACGAACTAGCTCTTGATCTTGGTGTTATCGATGCCCGTGCTACCAACACAATGAACTTATCTGACACCATCGAAATCCGAGTTGGTCGCTACGGTGCGTATTTACAAGAGAACATCCCTGACCAAGATCGCAAGCTTGCCAACATCCCAGAAAATTTAGCCCCTGATGAGCTAACGCTAGCCAAAGCAATCGAACTCCTTGCGGCTCCTTCTGGTGAACGTGAACTCGGCACAGATCCAAATACCGGCCTAGAAGTTGTTGCAAAGTCAGGACGCTTCGGTCCATACATCACCGAGATCTTCCCTGAAGAACCTGTCGAACCTAACGATAAAGGTGAACCAAAGAAGAAGCGCAAGAAAGCTGATGCGCCAAAGCCAAAGACCGCATCCTTACTTTCCACCATGAACCTCGACACCATCACTCTCGATGATGCACTCAGGCTTCTATCTCTTCCTCGCGTACTGGGTACAAACTCGGCGGGCGATGAAATCACCGTACAGAACGGCCGCTACGGTCCGTATTTAAAGGCCGGCGCAGATTCGCGCACCCTCACATCTGAGGACCAACTCTTCTCCATCAACCTCGATGAAGCACTCGACATTTACTCAAAGCCAAAAGAACGTCGCCGCGGTGTTACGAAGCCACCACTAAAAGAACTCGGTGTTGATCCAGGCAGTGAAAAAGAAGTCATCATTAAAGATGGAAGATTTGGTATGTATGTCACTGATGGTGAAACCAATGCAACGCTTCGTCGCGGTGACACGTTAGAGGCAATGACTCTCGAGCGCGGACTAGAACTCCTTGCAGGACGCCGCGCGTGGGAAGCAGAGAATGGCCCATCACCTAAGAAGTCACGTAAGAAAGCAGCGAAAGTAAAGCCAGGCGATGCCGCTCCAACTCTTACAAAGAACACTGTAAAGAAGGCTGCAACAAAGAAGAAAGCTGCCAAGAAAGCCACAGGAAAAGCGAAGAAGGCTTAACTACTTCGCCAAGTAGACTCCACTCATGACTCAAGAGACGTGGTTACTTACCGGAGGCGCTGGATATATCGGCACACATATCGCTGATGAATTCATCGCAAGCGGCAAGAACGTCGTTATCTATGACTCGCTCTACCAGGGCCTTGAATCCCGCATCGTCTACCTGCGCGCAAAGCACAACGTAGAGATCCCACTGATCAAAGCTGATATCCGCGATTACAACGAGATTGAAAACGTAGTCCGCACCCACAAAATTGATGGCATCGTCCACACCGCAGCACTTAAAGCAGTCGGTGAATCTATGGAGAAGCCTGATGAGTACTTCGAAGTGAACCTTGATGCAACAACTGAACTCTTGAAAATCGCACAGAGATGCGGCGTTAAGAAATTCATCTTCTCATCCACCGCGGCCGTCTACGGCAGCCCAGATTCCATGGATCCATGCAAAGAAGATGGGGATAAGAAACCAATCTCTCCTTACGGTGATTCAAAGTATCAAGCAGAGTCAAAGGTCACCGACTTCATCAATACTGACGGTAACTTTGGTACGTCACTACGTTTCTTCAACGTCGTAGGAGCCGCAGCCCCTGAACTTCTCGATAACTCAGTGGAAAACCTTGTTCCTATCGTGCTTGGCAAACTGAATGCAGGTGAGGCACCAACAATCTTCGGTACTGATTACCCAACACCGGATGGCACATGTATCCGAGACTACGTCGATGTCCGCGATATCGCCCGCGCACATTTAGCCGCAGCAAATGCCACAACCAAACTTCCACCTGCAATGAATATCGGCACAGGGCGCGGTGCGTCAGTGCGCGAGATCATCAAGCTCGTACTTAATGCCACCAACAAGGCCGGCACCAAGGTTATTGAGGTCGAACGCCGTGCAGGTGACCCAGCCTTCTTGTGTGCTGATATCAACCTCGCAAAGAGTGCAATGGGCTTTGAGTCCCAATACTCACTTGAAGCCAGCGTCAGAAGCCTCTTTTAGCCCTTTCTAGGCCTATCAGCGCCTGCCGATAGACTCACCTCATGCCTGCAAGCCTTCCAACCCCTGCTGCTCCAGCGCAGGATGCTCGACGTGGAGTCCTTGCAATCCCAGCCTTTCGCAAGCTCTGGAACTCGATGCTCTTTTCATCCCTTGGTGATTGGCTCGGCCTTCTTGCAACTACAGCCCTTGCACAACAACTCTCCGGTGGTTCTTATGCCACAGCAAACTTTGCAATCGCTGGTGTCTTTATTGCTCGCCTATTACCTGCTGTCTTTCTTGGTCCTATAGCTGGAGTAATTGCAGATCGCTTTGATCGCCGCAGGCTGATGGTTTCGGTAGATGTGATGAGAGCTGGGCTCTATATCTCTATCCCAATTGTTCACACATACTTTTGGCTCTATACCGCGATGATTCTCGTTGAGTGCCTGACTCTCTTCTGGTCACCGGCCAAAGAAGCATCAGTTCCCAATCTTGTTCCACGTGAGAAGCTTGAGAACGCAAATCAAGTCTCACTCTTGGCTGCCTATGGCACAGCACCTATTGCTGCAATCTTGTTCTCACTGCTCACACTTCTCTCTGGTGCAATTGCAGCAATTAGTCCACTCTTGCCAAGTAACTCTGTAGATATTGCGCTCTATATCAACGCACTCTCATTCCTCTTTGCTGCATGGACTATCCGGGGACTGAAAGAGATTCCAAAGGGTTCAGCATCAAAATCAAATAAAGACGAGAACGTTGGACAATCTTTAATTCAGGGGTGGAAATCAGTCTCTGAATCCAAAATCATCCGTGGCCTGATTATCGGTATGGTCGGTGCATTCTCAGCAGCAGGAGCAGTTATCGGCCTAGCCCGCACATTCGTGGGCGATCTCGGCGGTGGTGATGCTGCATACGGTGTTCTCTTTGGTTCTGTCTTTACAGGACTTGCAATCGGTATTGCATTCGGCCCTAAAGTATTTGCACAGTTCTCACGACGTAGGCTCTTTGGAGCATCCCTTACAACCTCAGGTGTATTCCTCGTCCTCTTAGCTCTTATCTCAAACCTCGTTCTCTCAGTGATAATCGTGGCAATCCTTGGTGCTTTTAGTGGAATCGCTTGGGTTACCGGCTTCACCATGCTTGGCATGGAGGTCCATGATGATGTGCGCGGGCGCACCTTCGCCTTCGTGCAATCACTGATCCGCATTACCTTGGTGGCAGTTCTTGCAATTGCTCCCATCATCGCTGCCACAATCGGTGTGCACCGCTATGAATTCCAGACAATCGTCCTTAACTACAACGGCGCACAGATCACAATCCTTATCGCAGGACTCATTGCAGTTCTCATTGGTTCTGTTTCTTATCACCAGATGAAAGATCGCCCAACAGTCTCTCTCTGGTCTGACATCCTTGCAGCTCTTCAAGGTGAACTCGGTGCAATTACTGGAGCGCAAGCAAAGGGAATCTTTATTGCATTTGAAGGCGGTGAAGGCACAGGGAAATCAACACAATCAAAGTTATTGCAGAAGTGGCTAGAGCAAGAGGGCGAAACCGTTGTTCTCTCTCGCGAACCAGGAGGCACAGATCTTGGAAAAGATCTACGCAAGATTCTTCTCGGACATGAAACGGGCATCATTAGCCCACGTGCCGAAGCACTCCTCTATGCAGCAGACCGCGCGCATCACGTCTTCTCTGTAATCCGTCCGGGCCTTGACCGTGGAGATGTTGTCATTAGTGACCGTTACTTTGATTCATCTGCTGCCTACCAAGGCGCAGGCCGAGTTCTTAATCCATCAGAAGTAGCTCGCATTAGTCGTTGGGCGACAGAGAGTTTGTATCCAACTCTCACAATTCTTATTGATGTCCCAGCGGAGGTGGGCTTAAGTCGTCTTCAATCACGTGATCGACTTGAAGCAGAACCAACAGAATTCCATGAGCGCGTCCGTCAAGAGTTCTTACAAATCGCAATGATGGATCCAGAACGCCACTTCGTTGTCGATGGCACACAAAGCGTTGAAGAAATTCACACACAAATCATCGCCCGCGTTGCTGAACTTCCTGCACTCAAGCGCAATGCGCAAGGGCCACAACAAAACAAATTCCTTAAGCCAATTCGCACAGCCACACATGCAGTAACAACAACAGTTACCCGTGCAGCCAAGGCAAGTAAGTCAGCAACTACAAAGAAGAAAAAGAAGTAAATGTCTTCAGTCTTTGATGACCTCGTCGGCCAAGAACACATCATCGAAATCCTTCAAGGAGCTGTTGCTGCTTCTCGCACAGGCGAGGAATCACAGGAAATGACGCATGCTTGGGTATTTACAGGCCCACCAGGTTCAGGTCGCTCATCAGCTGCAGTCGCCTTCGCACAAGCACTTATCTGCCCTAACAATG
This sequence comes from Bifidobacterium breve, assembly GCA_945889195.1. Lineage (GTDB taxonomy): Bacteria > Actinomycetota > Actinomycetes > Nanopelagicales > Nanopelagicaceae > Planktophila. The sequence continues at coordinate 224,701 of CAMDBB010000002.1, read as the reverse complement.
GCTGCGGCACCTGCAACGACTGTAACTCTGCCAAAACCCACGGTCACCCTGACGTTGAAATCATTCGCACCGAAGGTCTTTCAATCAAAGTCGAAGAAGTCCGCGAACTCCTTACCCGCGTTGCATGGGCACCATCTATGGGAGGTTGGCGCGTAGTTATGATGGAAGATGCCGATCGACTTACAGAGTCTGCCGCCAATGCACTACTGAAAGCAATCGAAGAACCTGGCACACTTACCGTCTGGCTACTCTGCGCACCGACGCTTCACGATGTATTACCAACGATTCGTTCACGTTGTCGCCACCTACAACTGCGCACACCATCTCTTGAAGCAGTCACCAACGTACTTATCAACCGCGACCACATCGCACCAGGGATGGCAGATTTCGCAGCTCGCGTAAGCCAAGGGCATATTGGACGAGCAAAATACTTAGCAACTAACGAATCAGTTCGCAGCAACCGTAAAGCCATCATGCAGTTGCCGTTACAACTCGGATCTCTTGCAGCAGCTTTTCAGGCAGCACAAATTCTCGTGGATTTAGCAACAACAGAAGCAAATGCCTCATCAGATGAACGAGATGAAAAGGAAGTTGAGAAACTTCAAGAAGCTTACGGAAAAGGCGCAACCGGCCGAGGTATGGCAATAGGCGGTGCCAAAGCGGTCAAAGAACTTGAGAAGGAACAGAAGTCTCGCTCCACCCGAATGGTCCGCGACTCAATTGACGGAGCACTCCTTGATATTGCAACTTTCTACCGCGATGTCATGATGGTTCAATCAGGCAATACAGATTCAGTGATCAACTACGATATGTGTGAACAAATCGAAAGCTATGCGGCCAACTCACCTTCACACTCATCCATCACCAAAATCAACGCCATCATGGAAGCGCGCGAAAACCTCTCTCGGAATTCAGCTCCGCTCGTCACATGCGAAGCGCTGATGTGCCAGTTAGCGCGTAAATAACCTCTAAACCACTCCTTGAGAGTGGTCATGAGCACCCCCCGCCATACGGCAGAATTCCATCATGCGCCTAGACCATGTTTCTTATGTGACGTCCCATGACCAACTTGCTGACACAGTTCAACGCTTGGGTTCACGTCTTGGAAGCACATTCGTTGATGGGGGCATTCACCCACGTTTCGGCACTCGCAATTTCACCGCTGCACTCAAAAATGGTCAGTACATCGAAGTTGTCTGCCCACTAGATCACCCGGCAACAGAGCAAACTCCTTGGGGGAAAGCTGTATCAAAGAAAGCCAACGAAGGTGGCGGCTGGTTTACATGGGTGTTCAGCACGGAGGACATCGCACCGATAGCTGCAAAATTTGGTCGTGAAGCAACCGAAGGCCATCGTACTCGCCCGAATGGTTCTGATCTAAAGTGGAAGCAAATCGGAGTTAAGGAAATTGCGGATACTCGCGAATTCCCATTTTTTATTGAGTGGCTTTCTGCGGACCATCCATCACAAGATGGAACTCCAATTGCCGAAATAGAGAAAATTGTTATCGCTGATAAAGAGCAACTTGCAGGATCTTGGTTTAAGGAAGATATTCTTGCCTCGCTTGGCCAGGTACAGATTCAATGGGTAGACCCAGAGTTAAACTACATCGAAACCGGGATTCTTGCGGTTCACATGATTACCCCAAACGGGGTGGTGATTTTAGATTAACCACTTCACAAGAATCCATCAACGCAGACTCCGAAAGAAAAGTGCTGCTGTGGGAAAATGGACAGTAATCTAATGTCTGAAGTGATTATTGTGTTCCGTTGGAGAATGGGAGCAGCTGAATGTTAGGCAAAATCAAGAAATTACTTGCGGGTATCCCTCATGCAACCCAAGTCTCTACTTACAACTCGAGGATACTGGCTGAGGTAGTTTTCGGGAAAAATGATGCAAGACTAAGGCAAATTCAAACCGATAAAACCATCACTTATTCAGAGTTCCAAGCTTTAGCTCTCATTGCTCTTGGCAGAACAGGGAAGAGCGTAAAAGTTTTAGATTTTGGAGGAGGAGGAGGGAACCACTTCAATGTTGTAGAAAACTTATTTCCAGAATTCATCGAGTCATGGACAATTCTTGAGACTGAAGAAATGGTAAAGGTTGCTTCTAAGGAAACGAAAAATCCGATACTCTCTTTTGTTGATAATTACAGCGTAGTAAACAAAAGCGTAATCCCCTACGATGTTATTCTTTGCAGTAGTTCTTTACAGTACACCGAAGATCCAGTAGGAACCCTAAACTTCCTTATTTCACAAGGTTCAAAAGTTCTAATCATTACGAGAACGCCAATGACTGAGCGACCCGAATATATAGTTGGAGTTCAGGTCTCAAAATTGAGCAGCAATGGACCTGGTAAACTCCCGAAAAATTTTGAGGACACCGTACTTTCTTATCCAATAAAGATAATCCCCAAAGCGGAAATAATTAAGCTAATTGAGTCAAGATACAGCATTCGCATGACTATCAATGAAGGTGAAACAAATTTTGACAACGTAGGCAGGTTTCCCTGTTTCACTTTCTATTGTACTTTGAATGAGGCAGGAGCTGGGGGAAACCGATAGGAAACCTAATGCCACCTTATTGCGATGGTAGTGGTTGAGCTATATGTATTTATAGGGCTCATACCTGGAAAATCAATCTTTAAGTAATTCAAATTTCTACAAAAATCTGTAACCCTCACAGGCATTCTATCAGAGTTGTCAATGATTATCACTTTCGGTAGGGGAAGAAGCTGCCCAACAAATTTCTTTTCAATCTGATCCATAATACGATCCCGGAACTCACCGTCAATTACGATTACATCTGGATTGCGAATGTCTACGAATTCTACGTATCCACTCTCAGAACTGGCTTTGTAAACGCTCACATTTGTGCAGTCTCCCAATTTCTCCAGAAGAATCTGAAACCATTCTTCGTTATGTTCAATTACTGTAAGCTTCCTGCAACGTTTTGCCCACCAGAGTGAGCTACTGCCTCCCCCGAATTCGAGCACCTCATACTCCGTAAATGTCAGAGAGCTAAGGAAATCTGTAGCAGCATAAGTTATCCAAGGAATCTCTGAAGATTCAGAGTCAACTGATTGCCCAAGACTCCTAGAAAGCGACCAGCCTGAAGCTTTTAAGTGATTTCTTGAGAAAGTGATTTTATCTCGTTGAAGCCTCAACCAAGCTGGGGTCAACCTCCAATAAACCCAAGAGTGAAATTTAGCTGCCATTTGAAACCGAGGGATTCATAGCCGGCATTGAAATTCCAATTCCTGCACCGGGATAAAAATGATCTTTTGGTATTTCACGGAAAAAAACAAAATTACGATTCTGTGTCCGTGAAAACTCTCGAAGTGAAGATGTGGCATGGCAATTGTCACCCAGTATTATCGCCTCGGTTGTCAGCTTATCTTTGATTGCAGAATATTCATCACGTTCGTAGTTCGCGCTATGATCACTGTCGTTGATAAATAAACCAACCGAGCCATCATGTAATTCTTGGAGGCTAGCTAAGGAGTCGCCAAGCAAAATTTGCCAATTTTTAAATTTTGAGGCAGAGAGGAGAATTCCAGCTTTTGTATCAATGTCCGTACCGATATATTCTCCGGGTGAACCCTCAAGGCCGTTCTTGTGTAAGGCAGCTAGAAGAGTCAGGCCGCCCATACCGTGGTGGACTCCAGTTTCTACGATTAGTTGTGGTTTTGTAATTCTTGCGAAGACATACCATCCAATTCTTCGCCCAAGGGAAAACTCAGAGTCTCTCAATTCTGGATGCGATTCCTGAAATCCCAGCAAAACTTCCCTCACATGCGAATCTGAGTTAATTTCTTGTACAAAATCTTCAATCCTTGAGGGCTGTATTGTGGTCAAAGTTGAAATCAGCGCAACCAAATCGGAAATATTGTTTTCTTCGAGCTTGTAGTAAAAATTACTAAGTTCAGTCCGTTGAAAAACCCATTTGACGCCCAGCCAAATATCATTCTTTAGGTAGGACCAGACGCGCAGGGCTCTAAATCTGAGCTCTATAGGCCGCATCAGTACTCTTATTTTTAAGATTCTCAATTAATTCAATCCAGTCTTTCTATGAGTCAATCTGGAGGCTATGTAAATTCGGTTTTTGATTCCATTTTTGAAGTACCAATTAAAAGAGTTAATTCTTCTTGACTTAGTTAAACCCTCGGAGGCTTTCAACTTCATCAGTTTATCTATGTAGGGGGAGTATATCTCTTGCCAAGGGATGTATGAGAGTTTGTAGCCTGAAGCAGGAATGATTAAGGATAGCCAGCTAGATAAAAAACCTACTTTCAATCCATGAAAATGGAAGAAATAGATTGGTAAACCGTCAACAAGTATGTTGGAATCTTTTTCACTAATCTCGAAATTATTTAAATTCCAAGGCGCAACACCCACCCCAGGCTGTTCAAAAATATACAAGTCACTAAATTCGCCAGGCCATGAATTTAGGTAAGATTGGTCACCACATCGTCCTGAGGCTTGGTCAACATCGCATCGATCTAAAACATTTATCCTCCACCGATTAATACAGTAAATAAACTGCGCCGATTTCCTACCAATAATTACGCCTACATTAAATCTTCCAGATTTTGTCTCCCAATCTTTTCGATCAGCAGAGAAATTATGTTCATGAATAGCGAAGGACTTGGAAATGGGTATTTCGTCGAGCATTTCCGAGATGTCTCCGAAGAAGTAGCAATCCGCATCAACATATCCAACAAACTCTGACGTTTTGTCATTGCGCAATGTATACGCGAGTAGGCACGCCGCGGAGGTCCAGCACAATTCTCGCCACGGACGAACTCCAACTAAAGCAATGAGGTCAGCATCGGCTAGGGTGTTAAAATCTAGGACATTCAAATTTGGGATTCGAAGCTCAAACAACTTTAAGTAGGATTCACTGTCAAGTGCTAAGACAGTCCAGGACACATCCGAAGTTGTTTGAGCTGATACGCTTTCAATGAGCGCTAATCCCTGAATCAGGAAGTTCTTATCAAATAATGTGCATAGGTGCACAGCCCGCGAAGTATTGACCCTCGCTGCTTTCTCCGACAAGGAATTTTCCATGGTTAGATTTTACATCTATTTGAGGCTAATCTGTGTAGGTAGAAATGAGGAGTAAATTGCTCGCGCCAATCGTTATATTTGCATTTAATCGAGAACGACATCTTCGTGAACTCTTTGATTCCCTGAAGAGAAACGAAGAGTTTGCAGATTCCCCTTTATTTGTCTTTTTAGACGGTCCAAGAAGCATGGAGGAATCTAAAATCGTGGATAATGTTCAGAAATTGATTGAAACCGAGCTGATTGACCTAAACTTTAAACTGATAAGAGCCACTGAAAATCAAGGATTGTCAAACTCAATCCTCGCTGGCATTGATATCGTTTTAGCACAATACGACAGGGTAATCGTGCTTGAGGACGACTTGATTGTGAGCCCTGTTTTCTTAAAATATTGCAACGAAAATCTTGATCGTTTCTCGTCTGAGAAGACAATCGCAAGCATTCAGGGATTTTCTTACCCTTTCGCCCCGAATTCTAAGGGAACCTATTTCTTAAGAGGCGCAGATTGTTGGGGTTGGGCTACATGGAGTGACCGTTGGGCAAGCCTGGAACGAGACTCAGCGACTCTATTAATGAAAATGAGGCGATTTAACCTAACGAATATTTTTGATTTGAATGGTGCCTACCCATATACAAATTTACTTTCTCGGCAAGCCCAGGGAAAAGTAGACTCCTGGGCAATCAGATGGCATGCATCAATGTTTCTACAAAACAGGTTATCGCTTTACCCGTATCAATCGCTAGTTTCCAATAGAGGTGAAGACGGATCCGGGACCCATGCCGGCAATTCTGACCAGCATTCGCCGGACCCAGCCGAAATCCTGCCAAATCAATACCCGGAGCAAATTTTGGAGAGCAAGCTTGATTCCTCAAAACTTTCAAAATTCTTACGCGCTAAATATGGCACTTACAGTAAATTCTCTTATAGGAGATACAAGCGAAAATTAAAGGAGCTTTACAGGAATTTCAAGAAAGCTGGATTCTAAGTAACCGATATCATTAGATGCGCTAGGCTTATGTATGTGCAAGAGATTTCAATCGGGAACCCAAAATGAGATCAGGGATATTGGTCACTGGTGGTGCGGGCTTTATAGGTTCTGAATTTGTCAGACAACTCTGCGCCGAAAATGAATTCAAAAAGATTTACGTTTTAGATAAGCTAACTTACGCAGGAAATTTACTGAGAATTCAAAAAGAAATCACAAGTAATTTAGTTGAATTTATTCACACAGACGTTTCTGATGTTGAAAGTTATGTCAAGGCGCTTCAGGGCGTGGACTACGCGGTACATTTCGCAGCTGAGTCGCACGTGGATAACAGCATAAAAAACGGAATTCCCTTTCTAGAATCAAACATTATGGGGACATATAGACTTTTAGAGGCATGTCGTGCAAACCAAGTTGGCAGGACATTGGTTGTATCAACAGATGAAGTTTATGGTTCTATAGAAAGAGGCGAAACCGATGAGTCAGTCAATCTAAAACCGAGTTCTGCCTATTCAGCCAGCAAGGCGGCAGCGGATTTGTTCGCACTTGCCCAGCATAAAACTTTTCAACAAGATGTTGTGATTACACGAGGTTGTAATACTTATGGGCCATTCCAACACGAAGAGAAGTTTATTCCGCGCGCTATTGGTAATTTGCTTGCCGGGAAGCCAGTCCCACTTTATGGAACAGGAGAGAATGTTCGCGAGTGGATGCATGTTTCAGACCACGCCAAGGGAATAAAGCAGGTCCTACTACAGGGCCGCCCAGGAGAAATCTATAACTTAGGTTCAGGTACGAGAAAAACAAATAAACAGATTATAGATTTGTTACTTGGGAGCTTGAACTTTACTTGGGACAAGGTCGACTATGTCACGGATCGCTTGGGTCATGATTACCGCTATGCCCTCAATTCAACAAAAGTCCGTAGAGAAATTGGCTGGAAGGCAACCGTTGACTTCGATGCTGGATTCTTAAACACATTAGATTGGTACCGTAAAGAAGGTTTGCTAGCATGAAAGCGATACTTTTAGCAGGCGGAATCGGCTCTCGAATTTGGCCACTTAGTCAAGCGGTGAACAAGCATTTACTTCCCGTATTTGATAAACCCATGATTTATTACCCATTAACGACACTAATGCTTGCGGGTGCTAGGGATGTCGTATTGATATCCTCCAAAACACATTTATTTTCTTTCAAGACTCTTCTCGGAGACGGATCGCAATGGGGACTACGAATTAGATACTCAGTCCAGGAAAAACCTGATGGGATCCCCGCTGCATTTTCTTTGGTCCCAGCTGACTTTTTGAATGAGCCCGTAATTCTGATGCTTGGTGACAATTTGCTTTACGGTGCAGGATTAGGAGAATCATTACAAGAACGACAAAATTTGGACGGTGCCCTTGCATTTGGGTATTGGGTTTCGAATCCAAGTGACTATGGGGTAATTGATTTCAATGAGCTAGGCAGGCCCATCAAAATTCGTGAAAAACCAAAGGATTCAAAATCCAACTATGCTATTCCAGGCTTGTACTTTTTTGATAAGTCTGTATATAGCAAGGTTGGGCACCTTAAACCAAGTTTGCGCGGAGAGCTTGAAATTACAGACCTACTCTCAGCTTACATGTTAGAAAGTAAATTACATATTGAAATACTTCAACGAGGAACTGCCTGGTTAGACACTGGAAATGCTAGGAATTTGCTTTCTGCTGGAGAATTTGTGCGAGTAATCGAGGAGCGACAGGGCTTGAAAATTGGTTCCCCCGAGGAAGTAGCGCTACGGTTGGGAATGGTTGACAAGGAAAAGTTTTTAGCCAACCTTCACGAGATGCCTTCTGGCGAGTATCGAAATTACCTTGAAAAACTAGTTTTTTAGCTAAGGGGTTGTGTAAATATAGTCTCTAGGATCGTAGTTGTGACTTGCGAGAACGGTTACTGAAGTGGATAAGGTCTTAAACCAAATCTCTGCCCAATTGTAAGGTGGAACGACGAGGCAGTTTGTTGGGTCCAATTCAAATCGATATTCACCGCTTAAATTCTTAACAAAAATTTCACACCAGCCAACCCCACAGAAGAACAGCTGAGAACATTGTTTATGAGCATGCCCCCCTCGTGAATACTTTAAATCACTTACTTGAATATTGAATATACGAGCTGCCGTGAAATTCATACTTTCGAAACTAAGAACTTTAAGTGTTCCTCGAGTGTCTGAATGACCCTCAAGTGCAACTAGGTAAGGGGAAGCTGCATCTAGATAGTCAGCATTCAACTAAATCGCCTCAAAGTGACCGGATAAAGCGGTTTCAACCATGATTACTTCCCCTTCTGTCATTTCAGGAAAACATGGGATCGAAACCACGCTCTCACATAGCATTTCTGTAATTGGGAAGGCAGATTGATTAATCTGGTTGAAGCCGGGCTGAACATAATCTGGGTAAGGGTAGTGCACGGTCGTTTCAATTCCGAATCTCTTCATGTGGTTGACAAAATCCTGACGATTCGGGAGCTGTAGAACTGCAAGATGCGCAACGAATGACTCATCTAAACTCCCCAAAATTCCTACTCCGTAGCGCATGCATAACCGCTGATAACGCATCCAGATCTCTTTCCTTCTAGAGTTCATGGCCATTAAATTGGGCAATCTGAAATTTAGAATAAGTGCCTGAATCTCGTCAATTCGGAAATTCGACCCACCTTGAATTTCAGCCCAGTATCTTTGGCTCCAACCGTATTCACGAAGCCATCTCGCACGTTGATAAATTTCGTCATCTGAAGTTGTAATTGCTCCAGCATCACCGATGGCTGCTAAGTTCTTTGTAGGATAGAAACTGAAAGTTGAAATATCTGCCCAAGATCCAACCATCTTACCCATGTATTTCAACCCAGCGGCTTGTGCACAATCTTCAATAACAAATACATTTCTTTCCTTCGCAATTGCAACTATTCGATCAATTGGAGCTGCTTGACCGTAGAGATGCGTTACAACGATGGCTTTAGGATTACTCGAGTGATCAAACATCGAATCAGGGTTGAGAATACCTAGTTCACTAACCTCGGCAAAGATGGGGCTTAAATTGCACTGTAAGGCGGCAATTGTTGAATATCCACCAGAATTTGCCGTGACAATAACTTGTGATCCCTTCTCAAGATTTAAACTTCTAAATGCAATTTGAAGCGCCGAAGTACCTGATGAAACGCCTAAAGCATACTTACTCCCAACAAAATTCGAAAAATCATTTTCAAATTGCCTAGTGTGCGCACCATTTAAGTATGGACCTTTCAGAATTAATTCCATAATCTGTTCAGTTTGATCCTGAGTGAAGGGAGGTTTTCTGGAGAGATCATTAAGAGGGACCGAGAAGCTATCTAACGTCATAGGGGAATAGTACTTCAATAATATGAAATAGAATCAGAATGTGAAAGTACGCGATTCATTTGATTACTCATCTGGTTTGGAAGAAAAGTGAGTTGACCATTTTTTTGGAGGGAGCGCAGAAGCACAACCCATTCACTAATTTTGCTTGGGGTGCCAACAAATATCTTTGCAGATATTAGGAATCTAATTGTTTGCAATGGTGGTAAGGCCACCTGGTAAACTTCACGACCTGCACCCTCAGAAATCCTTCGTACAGCCACTTCTGGAGAATCAGAGCAAACTGCAATAGCTAGCTCTGATTTGGTAGCCTTTTGTGCAAGAGAAAGACCCGCTAAGACTAATTTTGGAGAAAGTGGTGCCTTCGTAGTCAATGTGAGCAAGTCACCTAACCTGTAATGGAGAGCGATGTCTGGCTCCACAAATCCACCGGAGAAAATATCTGGCAGACTCAATATTCTGGCTCGGATGTGGGAAATAGATTCAATAGAAAGCATTCGCGTTGAATAATGCCCGCGAAAACTGACTATCCAAGGTAGAAGAAATGCACGAATTGAAAAAAGATTTCCAGAACGAGTGAACCCCAACATTCTTGAAGCAAGACGAATTCCTTTTTGAAGGAATAGTCTCACTTTGTCACCCGGAATATTAAAGTCATGAACGACCTCAATCAAATCTGGAGGCAAAAAAGCATGTAGCTCTGATTTACGTTTTGTAACTCCTCCATCATGCAAAACTAGAACTATTCGACGTCTTGGGAATCTAATTCCCAAGTCAATACTAAATGCCCAAGCGTAAAGTTGGGATCCAAGGCCTCCCCACACATGGACGCGGATTGGAGGGTAAGATATTTTCATAGCTCACAATAATACCAATTGGATTACCCGAGAGGTCTAATCAAAATGCCACTTATATTCGTGTCAAAATTGGATTGGGATTACTCGCGATCTGGTGTCTACTTTGCAAAATGTGAAGAGCCGAAGCTATTCATAAAACTACCCAAGCAAAAGATTAAATTGGTTAAGAAAATCAGAGAAATGAAGGTAAGACACTCAAGCACAAACACCAAAATCGTGGTTATGTCACCGCAACACTCGCTTGTTATTTTCTTCTACATATTTACCGATTTCCGAGTAGTTCTTGATGCAGGGTGGCCATTATCGGATGCTACCTTCGAAAAAAGTAAATTCTCAGGCCGACGACGAAATTTCTATAGCTACGTAATTGACTATATTTCTTTTAAACTTGCAAGCAGAATAGTTCTCGAGTCCCAAGCTCAAGTTGTTCACGTGTCTTCAAAGTTTTGTGTACCTAGAGAAAAACTGCGAAGTCTGCTTACAGGAATGAATGAAATCCTCTTTAGTGAATCCAAAAATCACATTGTGCGGCCGATAGAACTCAATGCTCAGACCACCGATAGCAAAGTTCTTCCAATCGTATTTTTTAGAGGAAAGAATAATCTTGAAGCAGGCTTAGACGTTATAATCAAGGCTGCGGAATTTTTGATTGGCCAAACTACTTTTGTTATTGTTACAAATAGGTGCTCAGGCCGAATTCCGTCGAATGTCGTGGTTATACGAAGATTCATCCCGATTGGTGAGTTAATTTGGCTCTACAAAAATTCCATAATCGTTCTTGGTCAAATTTCGACTAATCGAAGACTTTCGCGAACTCTCCCACATAAAGTCTTTGAAGCCGCCTACTTCAATAAATGTTACTTAACCCCACCAAGCTTAGCGCTCAATGAACTTCTTGACTCTAATTCATTTATTCCGCTTGTGGACATAACCGCGCAAGGTCTTGCCAAAACAATTCAATCAACTCTCAACAACCCAACCAAAATAAAGAGTTTGGAGACAAATATAGGGATGAATTATCGAGACAGGGCTAGTCAAGCTTACTTAAGTGAACAGTTCATTCATGTTGTCTCTTAGTGGTTGTTAAACTCTTAAGTACAGTTGAGATATTTGACTAGCCATCACCGCAGAATCAAATTGAACAATTTGATTCGCCTGCTGCTTTAAGACTCTTTCTCTGACCGCTGAACCTTTGAACTGAATTATCCGTTCTGAAAAATCTTGAGCTGATCCAGTTGCACACAACCCAAGATGTCGCTCACCGAGTACTTCTGGGATTGCTGAATTCCTTGAAGCAATGATTGGAACCCCTGCAAGCATGGCTTCTAATAGCACTAGTCCAAACCCCTCGTAAAGACTTGTCAGGACGAAGAGGTTAAATACTTGGAGGTAATCTCGAATCAAACTTGTCCTTCCGACCCATGTGATTTCCTTTTCAATTCCAAGGCTCGCTGCTAGGTCTTGAAGTTCTTTTTTTTGACTACCTCCCCCAATTATTATAAGTTTCAATTTCTTTTCACCCTGAAACGCTAAGCTGAATGCGTTCAGAAGAGTGATGTAATCCTTTTGCGGAGCTAGTCTTCCGATTGCCCCAATCACAATATCATCGTCCGCGAGAGACATTTTCTCTCTGAGCCACTTAGTCTGACTTGCGTCTGGAAAAACCGTTCTATCTGCCCCGTAATAAATTACAGTTGTTGGAAATTTTGAGGAAAGTTCATTCTCTTGGATTCCAAAAGCTGCTACCGCATTTGAAATCGCAATACAATGATTGGCTTTGCTCGCAACAAAACGAGATAATGCTCTAGAAATAAATTTGGGAGCGCCTGGGAAAAATGGTTCAGTATTGTGTCGAGAAAATACAAACTTTGGCGGGTTCGCAAGAGCAGTAGATACTTCTGCTCTTGGTAAATGCGCGTGAGCTATCCCATGACCAGTAACTACTTTTCTAAGTCTCAATATTTGAAGCGGAAGGCAAACATTGAGTAAAGTTACATTCACGTCCACTCCTGCGGCTTGGAATTCACTCATCAGTTCTGGGTTACCCTTTAGCGGCACTACAGTAACTTGGAGCCCTAATGAGACTTGCTCTCTTGCGAGAATCAATAGTTGATTTTCTGCCCCGCCACGTTCAATGGTGGTAATTACATGCACGACTGAGCTCAACGGGACAGTTCCCCTCTGAAGTATTCAATAGTTTTAGCTAGTCCTTCATTGAGCTGAGTGCCAGGCTCCCAACCAAGAATCTCTTTAGCGCGAGAAATGTCAGGCTTACGCTGTTTTGGGTCATCTTGTGGAAGGTTTTCAAAGACAATTCTGCTATCGGATCCAGTAAGAGCTATAACTTGTTCAGCAAGCTGGTGCATCGAAAACTCAATTGGGTTACCTAGGTTAATAGGCGCGCCTATAGGATTCTTTAGAAAAAGTACTTTTAAAATCCCCTCAATTAGATCATCCACATAGCAAAAGGATCGAGTTTGAGATCCATCGCCATAAATCGTGATATCGTGGCCTTGCAAAGCTTGAACAATGAAATTACTGACTACTCTCCCATCATGAAGGGCCATATTCGGCCCGTATGTGTTAAAAATTCTGATTACTCTCGTGTCAACAGAATACTGGCGTTTGTAATCAAAACACAGTGTTTCTGCTGCGCGCTTACCTTCATCATAGCAAGATCGAATTCCGATGGGATTTACATTTCCCCAATATGCTTCATGTTGAGGCGATATAGTTGGATCTCCGTATATCTCACTCGTTGACGCTTGTAATAATAGGATTTCTTGATTCTTAGCGAGATGAAGCAAGTTTATAACTCCAAGAAAATTTGTTTCGATTGTCTTTACAGGATCTGACTGATAATGAATTGGTGACGCAGGACATGCGAAGTTCAATATGGCATCAATCTTTATATCAAGTGGATTTCTGACATCATGATTTATAAATTCAAATCTTTCATGGTTAATAACGCAATCGAGATTTACCAACCTTCCAGTTGATATATCGTCTATTCCAATTACGTTATGGCCAAGTGCGATTAATTTTTCTGCCAAATGGGATCCCAAGAATCCAGCAGCGCCAGCAATAAGAATTCTCATTCAATAATTGTAACTCAGTTACTTGGAGTCATTATGTAGATATGCCTAGAATTTGAATCAGCGATCTTGTCCAGTGGTCTAAAGAATGCGCACTTATTGCTAGCTCTCTGCGTCTCTGGAGCTCGGAATAAATCTCAACTTGCGGAAGGTTATAAAGCGCCCAAAATTCTGAACTCAGAGTTAAATCCTTGAGATCGCCCCAACTTCCGAAAATTTGTAAGTACTCTAAGTTCACGGTTAGAACCGGAACAGCATGCATAGTCGCTTCAATTAAGGTCTTATCAAGTGATCCTTGAAAGTTGTGAATAAAGGCATATGCGTCATCCAAAATACTTGGAAGCTCGGAGCGCACCACAGAATCGGAGAAATTAATCCAAGCCAGATTTGAATAACTCTCAATAATTTCTGAAGATAGTTTCTCATATTTCTTATTTGAACTCCGTCCCACCTGCAAAAATTCTAGATCAATGCCTTTCGATCGAATATCCAAACAACTTTGAATAATTCCAGGTATATTTTTGCTTGGGTCGAACCTACCAAAATGCAATAACTTAATTGGCTCTCTTTGCTTTAGGGAATTCCTAGGAGGGAACATCCTGGGGTCAATTGCTTGGCCAATAGGATGGACCCTGTCTCCTTTGATTGGGCAAGAGCCTGGACTCGATGTAACAATTCCACTTAGAAAAAAATGATCCCAAGTCAAGAACTTCGATTTTTGTGCATGCGCATACCATAGCCAATGGGGAATCCTTAAGATTCTTGTCAGTGGAGCGATTAAGGCAGACTGAACTTCAGTCATATGAGAAAAAATCACCAAATCCTTCTTGAATATGAATCTAAGTACTTGTCGGTAAAATCGAATTGAACTCATCAGTCTTGCGCCTGATTCCCAGTAAGTAGATGTAACGTATGTATTTGACGGTATGCGCATGTCTCCAATTGATCCAGTGACGACATATACTCTCTCAAAATGTTGCGCAAGTTCCCAGACTGACTGCACCTGATGGCCGAATATGCCGTCCGAAGAATCCATTTTGTAATTTAAGACAAGTAGTGATTTTTTCAAGCGCAACTCTCTTTGTTTTTGTGAAGTATAGCCCAATAGAGTTTTAGGTATGTAATATAGGGTAATGAGAATCTTAGTAACTGGTGCCGCAGGTTTTATCGGGGCCCATCTCACAGCCAAGCTTATTGCAGAGGACCATGATGTAGTGGCGGTTGATAACTTCAACGAGTACTACTCTCCTGAATTGAAAATAAGGAGAGTGTCTGAATTGCTTACTCCATTAGGAGTCCAAGTTCAAAACGTAGCCTTGGATCAGCACTCACTAACGAGTGCACTGTTCAACATAAACCAATTTGACTGCGTCTATCACCTAGCAGCACAAGCTGGAGTCCGAATCCCTATCGAGGATTATACAAAATATGTCACTAATAACTTGGTGGCTTTTTCAAATGTAATCACCTGTGCTGCACAGGCGAATGTTAAAAATTTCCTTTATGCGTCCTCTTCAAGTGTCTACGGAAATTCTCCACAAAAATTATTTTCGGAAAAAGATGTCGGTCTGGAGCCGATCAGCTTTTATGGAGCAACTAAACTTGCGAATGAGGTGTTGGCAAAGTCATTGAGCGCTGTGACAGGTATGAAAACCAGAGGGCTCAGATTTTTTACAGTGTACGGTCCTTGGGGACGACCCGATATGGCCTATTTCAGAATTTTTGGCAATATTCTGGGTGGATATGAATTCAATCTTATGGGTGACGGGAATGTGGTAAGAGACTTTACGTACATTGATGACGTTATATCAACCAGCGTAAAACTTGGATCCGAACTGGGCTCCCACGCTACTGGTTTTTCTGATGTCGTAAACGTAGGAGCAGGAAACCCAGTTTCATTGGATCAAATGATTGCTGAAATTGAAAAAAACCTCAAGGCTAGATTAAGCATTCAGCTTCAGTCTCGAAATAGAAATGACGTGATTCGTACATCAGCTGATTCCAACTACCTCTCAAAATTGATTGGTGAAAATCGAATTACTTCACTCGGAGCAGGAATTAAGCTAGTCTCGGATTGGGCGAAGTCGCCTGAAGTATCTGTAAATCTTGCAAAATGGTCAAACACTGTTGCTTAATTGGGACCAACTAGAAGCTAAACTCCTCATGGAGTGGGTATCGATTGCTTTTTGAATTGCTGGTGCATTCACAGATGGTCCTGAAAATTCATGCCGAATCAATTTATTGATAATTTCTACAGCTAAATTTATTTTGTCATACAAATAGATACCCGAGTTAAAATCTTCGAGAACTTCTTCAGTCCCCTTATTTTTACGCGCCACTACTGTTACCCCTGAAACCAAGGCTTCTCTAATCGACAACCCGTACCCTTCCGTCATTGCGGCACTTAGGAGGGCATCTGTTCCACTAAGCAATTTTACAACTTTAGTAGCGTTTAGTCCGGTAATGATTTCAATCTTTGCAGATTGTGGAGAATTTTGGGACCAAGATTCAATCACCCCGATTAACTCCCCAGAGCCCGCAAAAGTAACCTTTCGTAGATCCTGGTTTGGTAGTACCGCACTTAGGATTGAAAGAATTTCTGAAATATTTCTTTCTTGATGAAATCTACCGATAACAGCAATGTGAAATCCATCTGTTCGGATTAAGCGATTCTCAGAGAACCATGCCATTGGAATTGGAGCAATTACAATCCTACTGTTTGGCAATCCTGCAAACTCTTCTACTTCTCTCGCAAGATGTCTTGAAACAACCCTGACGCTTTCAACCTTCCTAATTAAAGGAAGCGATATTGAGTTAAACACAATTGACTTAAAAAGTCCTCGCATTTTCGCGCCGTATGAACGAATTGATCCGTGTACAGAGATCTGGATAGGGACGCCCCTGAACCAGAAAAATCTTACGCACCAAGTTGCAAATAAACCTAATGTCAAGTCCCCAGCCAAAAAAATTCGAGGTGAAACTTTAGAACATCTTAAGTATTTAACTGCATTGAACATAAAAAATGGAAATGTCCACTTAGCAGACTTAAAAAGGACAATTTCTACCCGGGAGTGAGTCTCTTTTGGAAACTTAAGTTTCCTAGAACCATCGATGCCACCAATAACCAAAAACTTAATGTTTGGATCTTTTGTAGCCAATGAAAACACTTCTGCGTACTTTTCAAAACGTGCCAGGAGGTCTATTTCTTGGGTTGCTATCTTATTTAAGCGAGGGTGAATCAAAACTAAAGTTGGGACCCCGCTCAAATTGCTAGACATAGATTTCCAATGGTCTGGTAGTTCAAAATCAAATTGAAATTCATTGCAACTGTTTCGCGGGCGTGAACTCGAATCGCGTCAGTTAATTGTGATTCCCTCATACAAAATTTCATCGCGTCTATTAGAAGAAATCCGGACTTATCCCCGCAGAGTAATCCATTCTTCATGTGGACTAGTATTTCTTCACTACCAGTTTTCTCATTTGCAATTACCAATAACCCGCAGGCCATGGCCTCGAGCAAGGCATACGAAGTAGCTTCAAAACTACTGTTTAGTACAAATGCAGACGCTCGAACTAATAGTTTAGGAAGATTCACTTGGGCTATATCACCTACAAAAGTGGTCGTTGCTCCAACTTGACGAGACAGCCTTTCAAGCCTTTCTCTATCTGGGCCATCACCCACGATGAGTAAGCTCTGGTTAAGCAATGCCGAAGTTTCGATAACCTTATCTATACCTTTCCAGGGAACTAGCCGACTAACCGTCACAAAATCGTAGCTTTTATCTTTGAGCGGTGCGGGACAGAATTGGGTGAGAGATATCGAATTACTTACGATACGTATTTTGTCTGATGCCACTCCCCAATTGACGGCAAGCCCCTTTAAGTGATCAGAAGGAGCAATCACACACTCAGCTTTCTTCAATGAGTATGAAAACATTTTGCGAAGCACAGAGAATCTCCAATTAATTTTTTGTCCTTGAAATACCTCTATCGAATCAGAGGTCAAACCCTTATTTTTGGCTCGCTCCCATACAATGTCTCCTGGAATCTTGGCTATATACTTGAAACGCCAAATAAATGCTGCAATAGAAAACTCCCAGAAACAACCGTTAGCTAGTAGTGCGCTCCCTTTAAATGCTTCCCTCAAAATATAGGACACCATTAATAAGTATCGAATTGGCACAGGAAGTGAGAGTGGAATTAATTTGACTTTACTATCTACATGCCTGTCTTCTTGCAAAGCGCTGTAGGCATAAACTGTAATCTCAATTGAATTTTCTTGACAATAGCCGTAAAAAGTTTCAGCAAACTTTGCAGGCCCACCGGTCGCGGGTGGGTAGATACCTGAAAAAAGAGCGATTTTCCTCCGCATGGATGAAAGGTACTCCAAATTTGCCCGTCAGGGCCGACCTGTTGCGGCTATTGTAAGGTCGTGAGAAAGATGATCAGCGATACATCAAATTTGGGCATAACTCTCCGGGCTGCAAGAGTGTTAAATCCAGCGGAGAAGTTCAGAGTGTTCTCTATCATACTAATTCAAATCGCTTTAAGCCTACTAGATTTATTGGGTGTTGCACTTGCGGGAGTACTTGGGGCCTTGGCAATTACTGGAGTAGGATCTCGAAAGCCAGGGGATCGCGTTTCGGCTGTCTTAGAAAACTTAAGAATTCAAGATTTGTCGCTTCAAAATCAAGCTTTTATTCTTGGTTCACTGGCGGCCTCAGTGCTAATTATGAAGACGATTTTTTCAGTTGTCCTAGTTCGACGTGTAACATATTTTTTAAGTCGGCGTGGAGCAGTTGTCTCTGCCCGATTGCTTGCCAAGTTACTTGCTCAACCAATCACAAAACTTCAATCAAGATCAATGCAACAAACTCTTTATTTGGTTAATCAAGGCGTGGTTTCAATTACAATGGGGATCTTGAATACCTCTGTGCAGCTTATTTCAGATGCTTCGCTTTTACTAATTTTAGTTATCGGCTTATTCATCGTCGACCCAATTGTGGCACTCAGTACCTTAGCCATTTTTTCTTCTGTCGCCTACACCCTTTATAGGCTGCTGGCAGTAAGATCGAGAAAGATAGGATTATCTGAAGCCACTCTGGATGTTGAGAATTCAGAGAAAATTCTTCAAGTTCTTAATTCTTACCGGGAAATTATCGTTCGAAACCGCAGAAATTATTATGCGCGCGAAATAGGGAAGACAAAATTACAATCAGCAAATAATGCTGCAGAACGAGCTTTTTTGCCGAATATAAGCAAATATGTAATCGAATTAACTTTGGTCATTGGAACTTTAGTAATTTCTGCGGTCCAGTTCAGTCTTAATGATGCAGCGCATGCCGTTGCTGTGCTTTCAGTATTTATGGCTGCGAGCACGAGAATTGCTCCCGCAACACTTAGAATCCAACAAGGTGCAATTGAATTAAGAACCCAACTTGGATCTGCCGGCCCTACCTTGGATCTAATTGAGGAACTATATAACGCACCTGCAATCGAGGAGACCACGGACGTAATAGATTTTGAACATATTGGTTTTAATTCAAAAATTGACGTAAAGAATGTCAATTTTAGTTATCCAGGGAAGGAAAATCTTGCAGTTGCAGGAGTTTCATTATCTGTTGAGCCAGGAAAGGTACTTGCTTTAGTTGGCCCATCGGGTTCAGGCAAGAGCACTCTTGTTGATTTAATGCTGGGAATTCTAGAACCTTCATCGGGAGAGGTGCTAGTAAGTGGTGTTCCACCTTTGGAAGCCATCAAGAAGTGGTCAGGTGCAATCGGTTATGTACCTCAAGACGTCATGTTGTCCAACGGTTCCATTCTCTCCAATATCAGCATGGGATATCCAGAGGAATCGATTTCTGACAAGGACGTACTGGAAGCGTTGCAAATTGCACAGTTGGAAGATTTTATAAGTAACCTAAGAGACGGGATTCGCACTTCTGTTGGTGACCGAGGCGCCAAAATCAGCGGAGGCCAGCGACAGCGCTTGGGTATAGCCAGAGCCATGTTTACTAAACCAGGGCTATTGATACTTGATGAGGCGACAAGCTCCCTGGATGGTCAAACGGAAGCTAATGTCACAGCTTCAATTCAGAGATTGAAAGGAACGGTTACTGTTGTTTTGATTGCTCATAGACTTTCTACGGTTAGAGAAGCGGATATTGTTTGCTATCTCGAGTCAGGGAAAGTTCTTGCAAGTGGATCATTTGAAGAAGTAAGGCGTATTGTTCCTAATTTTGACAGACAAGCACAACTCATGGGTTTGTAGAGTTCATAATGAAATATAATCCACATTTATCTGACACCTTTAACCCACTTAACTAATAAATGATGCCCAACAGATCTAGACAAGCTGAGTAGAAGAGAGAGAATTTTGTGGACCAATCACTATAAAGAGTTTCTTTCTTCTCCTATTGTAGTTTTAGCTAACCTCACTTTCTTTTGCCAAGTACCGTACTTTTTTGGTGAAGACATAGTAAATGCCAGAATCGATTATCTCAGTGGTTCCAGGATCGATTTTTGGGGGGGTACGTCATCCTTGGTCTATGGGTATTTTCCAAGTTTCGGATTTCGATGGCAAATTTCTCTAGCCTTAGTCCAAATACTAATCACTGCAGTTGGTTTAAACAGAATTTTTAGTCGGCCTTTAGAGTTCAAGCGTAACAATTTATTGGAGTTATTCATCTGTTATTCAGCGTTAATTCTTGGTTCCCAGATGACGCGCGACGGTTTGATGTTTAGCTTATTGACCTTCGGAATTGGAATTCTTAAGAGAGTGTCGACTACAAAACTTTCAAGATTTCAATTAGTAATTGGAATTATGATTATTGTTTTTGCGATGAGTTTTCGTCCGTGGGCAGCTTTTGCAATAGTGCCCTTAATTTATATCACTTTCCACCATAGTAAGTTAACTCTCTCAAAATTCTTTAACCTGACTCTAATTCTTTCAATCTCACTTCTACCTATCGCCCTAGATATAGCTGCATCAAAAAGTTTACGGCTTGAGAAGAGCTATCCTGCCCAGCAGGTGCTCCTTATGGATGCGGCGGCAACTTTTTGCTACACCACAAACTCTGAAACGGGAGAAAAAGCAAAAAATATTTTGACCTTTTTTTCAAATAACGAAAGGTTTTCTGAAATAGTCTGTAACGTATTTAGACCAGATACTTGGGTGAGCTTAAAGAGTGCTGAAAGAATGCCCTCGCTTAAAGATGAAATCAAATTTCGCCTGATTGCACCGGGCGAAGGGAGGAAATTTGAAAGATTAGTTCATGAGTGGCGAATATTGGTGCTGACTGATCCAATCTCATACTTCCAAAATAAGATAATTTTTGCGGGTAAACTGTTGATTGGTTCAGATACCCGCGGCCTAAGTTTTTTAAGCCAGGATTCAACCCAAAATAGAATTTTGGCGATGTACAGGATCCCTTATGAATTAGCTATTTCATTACATCTTTACTCAATTGCAGCGTCACTCATTTATCTTTTTTTGATTCCGATACAGAAATTTCGTCGAAATATGGAAGATGGATTGAAGCTAGATAGAATCTCGATCTACCTAATTTTCTCCCAATTACTTTGGCTTTGGCTCAGTTCAATCGCATACATTGGAAGCAACGGGAGGTATACATACACCGTGGTGCTGCTCTCATTGGCTCTTTACCTTGGACAGAAAAAGGAATCGAAAGTTCTTGGTACTAGTAATGTTTAAAACTTTTGCTATTGTCGTGCCGTGCTTTAACGAGGAGACACGCTTCCCAGTTGAGCATTGGCAAAAGATTTTAGCCGCGCATAGAGGAATTCTTTGGATTTTTGTTGACGATGGAAGCACCGATGGGACTTCTGGTTTACTCAGAGAGCTAGAAAGTAAAGGAAATGTTTATGTCCTGACTTTGCAACCGAATTGTGGAAAAGGAAATGCCGTGCGTCGCGGGCTAATCCAAGCACTTGTGACGAATCCTGAATTGAAGGTTCTGGGCTTCTTGGATTCAGATGGAGCCTTTTCAATTGTTGATATTGGTCATCTGATCGACATAGCTGATATGAGAATGATTCGGAGCAGAGAGAATTCGATCGATGCGGTGCTGTCTTCAAGGGTTGCACTGTCTGGGAGGTCGATCCAAAGAAGTCAATCCCGACATTACATAGGCCGAATTATTGCAACTTTACTAACCCACAAGTGGATTGATTCGCCATATGACACCCAATCTGGGTTTAAGTTGTTCCGCAATACTATATCTTTTCGCGAATCCCTAAAGCTAGCGTTTTCCACCAAGTGGTTTGTTGATATAGAACTCCTGACAAGAATTGCGATAGCCAATAATGGAAGACTACTGATTTGGGAAGAGCCATTAATGTCCTGGAATGAAGTTAGTGGGTCTAAACTAAAAGCAACAAAGTTGTTTTCAATTGGGAAAGAGTTTATTACCGCCCGTAAACAAGTGAAATTGTTTCTAAGTGAGAGGCAAAAAAATAATGGACTTGATTGAAAACGGAATTTCTAACCCCATACAACATTGGTACTACCAGCATAAGTTTTGGTTCATAAAAAATTCTGGCACATGGAGTAGTGAGAGTTCAAATCGACTGGTAGATATAGGAGCAGGATCTGCATTATTTAGCAAAGAGTTACTAAAACTTAAATTGGTTGATCAGGTTGTTGCTGTCGATAAAGGATATGTGGCAATTTCAGATTTTTCTGAAGGAATCCAATATTGTAAACAAACGCAATATCGAGATTTTTCTCATTTTCTTATGACTGACATCCTGGAACATATCAAGGACGACAGAGAATTCCTCTCGAAAATTGTAAAAGAAGCCGACTCGGAATCTAGTTTTATTATTACAGTTCCTGCCCTCAAGTGCTTATGGAGTGGCCACGATACTTACCTAAAACATTTTAGAAGATATCGCAAGGCTGAATTGATTAGTCTCGTAATCGAATCTGGTTTAGAAGTCATTTCAGTGAGATACACGTTCTCGACAGTGTTCCCTATTGCGTATCTGGTAAGGAAACTCTCCCGAGCGGACATGCAAGAATCGCAGTTAAAGAAGAATGGCCCATTGGCGAGTTTTATACTTAGGCTTGCATTGATTCCTGATCGCTGGATTTCGACCCTTCCGTTTGGGGTTAGCTTGTTTCTCGAGGCAAGAAAAGAATAGAAGCCGAAATGTCCATTTTGTCCCCTTCCCGCTACAAACTAGACTGGGATTCGTAGTAGGGGATAGAGGCAGCGACGGTTGGCTCTGTAAGACCAATACCGGTTAATGAAGGATCAATAAAGTGGCACTTAGCGTTTGGACAGTTGCTGAACTGGGGGCTTTTTACACCGAGCACCGTTCAGAGCTTCTCTCGCATGCCAATCGCGTATTGAAGGATTCAGCTAAAGCTGAAGAGATCACCCAAGACTCACTTATTAAGTTCATGCTTGCTGCCCCTGAGCTTGAATCACAAGAGCACGCACTCTCTTATCTACACCGCACCATTGAAAACCTCTGCATCGACTACTTCCGCATGGAAGGGCGCCGTCCAAACCTTGTTGTTCTAGATGATGCCCAGGCTGAAGTTGAGGCTGCATGGCAAGTAAATGGTGATCACTCAGAAGTTCTTACACAGGCAGAGGACGCGGCGATTATTCGCCAGGCTTTGGCCCTACTTTCTCCTGCTGAGCGCGCAGCGCTCGTTATGTGGGAGATGGAAGGCCGTTCAACTTCAGAGATTGCAGCAGAGCTTGGAATCAAGGAATCTGCAGTGCGCCACACAGTGTCACGCGCTCGCACGTCTCTTCGCCGCGTGCTTTCAGAGCTTGTTATCGATCAAGAGCGTGGCCTCACAGCTCTTGACATGCTTTCAACTACCTATAAGAAGGCATCTGAGCTAGCAGCCAAGTCTTCAAGAGTTGCTCTCTCCTTACTATTAGTAGTCACAGCCTTCCTTGGATTTAACTCAATGACAGGCCGTGAGGGAATCCTTCCTACAGTCTCTTCGAACGATTCAGCAGGCGTAGTTGCAGAATCTGCTCCAAGTGAGGATTCAGCAGTTCCGGCACCATCTATCTCGATGCCAGCTAAGAAGTCATCAACCATGGTCTCTGGCGTATACGTCAAGACTGGCAAGGCTGCTCAGTGGCCTGGCCTTGATGCTGAAGGCGTCCCAACAGGTTTCACCGTCACAGGTGAGAGCGGTCCAGCAGGGAAGATTCGCGTAAACCGCAATGTTCCTGTGGCGACCGAGCAAGGCACAATTTTGGCCACCCAGGCCATCACATCTGGGGGTGGACCAAACGTGATGATCGATCAGAGCATCACAGTCGATGGCAACGGCACAAAGTATGAGGTCGGTTACGTTTCCTTCGGAATAGGCGGGAATTGGGCGGTAGCTGATGCTTCCGCCACGAACGTCGATTTTGAGCGTATGTCCAATGGCCAGTACCTTATGACCGTTACAATTTCCCTACTCTCAACCCCAACTTCAGACTTTGCTATTCCGGTCGGTGACCGAGGCTTTGATCTTGTTGGCGCACCTAAGACGATCACGTCTCGTCTCTTGCTCAACGCGAGCAAGACCCAAATTTTGGCTCAGGCGGTACTAGTACCCAGAGCATAATTAAATAAGTTTCTTCACCGCGTCCGGATACACGGTGGAGAATTTGATTCATCAGCACGTGCGATGAATCGAGCGGAGTTAGGAAACTAGCTCCAAAGCCGAACCACGGATCGTCCGTAGTTCGACTATCGAAAGGAAACAAATGTCTACAAAGACAACATTCAAGCGCATCGCGCTTGTAGCTGTTGCTGCGTTGGGCCTCGGAGTTCTCTCTGTTGCACCATCATCAGCGACTGTGTCTACACTAACAGTTACAGGAGCTAACGGAACTTCAACGCTCACTGGATCAGGTTACGTTTCAGACTCGACAACTGCTGCAGTAGTTACAATCAACGCACTACTTGACACAGCTGGTGATTCAATCACCGTATCAACAGTTGTTAAGTCAATTCCTTCAACCACTACAGCTTCGCTTTCAAAGGCTTATGTGTATTTGCTGGATACAACAACTCCTGCTGCATCATCTACAGTAGTTGAAACTGTAACTGCTCCAGGTATGGCTACAACAGGTTTCAATAATATTGTTGTAACTTCAGCTAGCGATACTACTTCTGGTGTAATTGTTGGTAGCTCAAACCCAATTCATCAGATAAAGACTACTAACGTAGGTTATGCTGGCGCGAAGTTTGCTATCCAGTTGGATTCGACAACTTCACGTGTTGCCGGTACCTACACATACACCGTTATTGTTAAGGCTTACAACGGTGGATCCCTTACCGGTGCTCCAGCTTCAACAACAACCCAAGATGTAAGTATTGTAGTTGCAGCTTCTGATGCAACTGTTGCACTTACTGGCGCAACAGCAATTGATGCAGGCCGTACACGTGCTTGGATTAACGCTGGCTCAACTTACACAACAGCTAACGATTCAGCTGTATCTGTAGTTTCTACTGCAGCTTCAACTGATCACGCAACGCTCCGTGTAACAACATTCACAGCAGCTGCCGACCCAGCTCCTGAATCAGTAACAGTCACTGTTACTGGCGCTGGAGTTATCTGTCAGAGCTCTATCTGCGGTAAGAGCATTACAGTTATTGGAACCGGTGGTTCTACTGACTTTACAGTTCGCGCAGATGGAACAGCTGGAACAGGCTCAATCGTTGTAGCAACTACTACAAAGACATTCCCAGCTAAGACTGTGAACTTCTTTGCTAAGGCAGCAAAGACATTCGCTGCTCCTTCAGTAGCTCGCCCAGTTATCGACACAACAGCTACAAGTGATGTTGTGCGCGTAACAGCGGTAGATGCAACTGGAAACGCATGGACTGGCGCAGCGTATATCTACGCAACATCAGCAGCTTCTGCACTTATTGCAGGATCTGAGACACCAGTTGCATGTACTTTCGATGCTGCTGACAATCGCCACGAGTGCCCAGTAACAGGTAAGGCTTCAGGAACAGCATCATTTAAGATCATCGATGCTTCAACTGTCGCCCTAGCTACTGCGACATCAGCTGAAGTTTCAGTTCGTGTCTCAACTGCTACAGCAGGAAGCGTCAAGCTCGCGTTTGACAAGTCAAGTTATGTACCAGGAGAGCGTGCAGTAATTACTGCTCAGGTTCTTGATACAGCAGGACTTGCAATGCCAGCTACAACACTTGCTAACCTCTTTGCTACAGGTGCTATCTCTTCAAACATGGGCCTCACAGCTGTGAGCTCAAATGTCTTGACGAGCGTATCTGGAACAGTTGCAGGAGCTAACAGCTCATCAGATGCCAACAACCCAGCAAATGCAGGTCACGTGACATACGTTGTAACAATGCCACAGACAACTGGAACAGTTACCCTCACAGCAAAGGGCGGCACAAGCCTTGCTATTGCAGGTCAGGTAACAGTTACAGCTTCAGCAGAAGTTACTAACCCATCAGCAGATGCCGCTACGGATGCAGCTAACGAAGCTACAGATGCAGCTAACGCAGCTACAGATGCAGCTCTCGCAGCAGCAGATGCAGCAGATGCAGCAACAGCTGCAGCTCAGGATGCATCTGATGCAGTAGCAGCGCTATCAGCATCAGTAAGCAAGTTGATCTCAAGCCTTCGCGCTCAGATCACTTCATTGACCAACTTGGTCATCAAGATCCAGAAGAAGGTCAAGGCTTAATTAGCCCCCTTTAACTGAAAAGATCAGAACCGAATCCCGGTTCCCCTTCGGGGGAGCCGGGATTCGGCATTTCTATAGATAAGATTGAGATATGTTGAGCAAGGACTCCGAGTCGCTTCTTTCTAAAATTCTATTGATAGGGCCAGCCTTGGTAACACTGCTGGTTTTCACTACAGGGGTAACGGACCCAGTAAATGTCAATAAACTGGTTGCGATCGGAATTGTATCTTGTGCTTCAATTGCCATATTAACCATAAAATCTTATCGATTTATTTGGACTGAACACAAATTCCTTGTATTTGCATTGATTGGTTTCTTGCTTGCCTCAATAAATTCAATCATTCAGAGCAAATCCCCGATAACGCAACAAATCTACGGAGTGTATGGTAGAAATAATGGTTTCTTTCTTTATCTCTTCTTGCTCCTCATCTTCATTGCAACTCTCTCAGCAGGGAAGATTTCAACTTCTAGAAACGTAGTCATTTCCATTGTGATTGCCGGAGTTGTAAACATCATATATTGTGGTTGGGTATTAGCTTTTGGTGATTTTATCGGGTGGACAAACCCATACGGCAATATTTTAGGGACTCTTGGCAATCCGAATTTTATCGGTGCATTCCTAGGTATGTTTTCTTCGGTACTCGTTTCTTTGGCGATAGCAAACCTAAGGAATCTCAAAGCATTTTGCTTGATCATCATAACCCTTGGGGTAACAATATTTGAAATTTTGGAGTCGAATGCCATCCAAGGGCGGGTCTTGTTATTGGTGGGCATGACATTTAATGCCTTTTTCTTCATTAGGTCAAAATTCAAAAGCCACGTACCCATATTGATTTTTTCTATCTTCTCTACCTTGGGTAGCGTTGTAGCATTACTTGGAGCCTTGCAAATTGGACCTCTTACTAGTTTTATCTATAAGGATTCAGTTTCGCTTCGTGGCGAGTACTGGAATGCAGGAATAAACATGGGGAAAACCCACCTTTTCTCTGGGGTTGGCTTTGATTCCTATGGAGACTGGTATCGATTGTCTCGCAGGGCATCAGCCCTGGTTAGACCCGGACCCGAAACGGTTACCAATACAGCGCATAATGTATTCATTGACATTTTTGCTTTTGGAGGGCTTCCACTACTTATTTCTTACGTAGCTATCATTGCAATCGTATTTCTCTCGATCATGAGACATACCTTGAGAAATCGGGAGTTTAACTATCTTTTTGTGAGCCTCGTTGGTGCCTGGCTGTGTTTTCAACTGCAATCAGTGATTAGCATCAACCAAATTGGATTAGCAGTGTGGGGGTGGGTGCTTGGCGCGACAATTATCGCCTACGAAAGGAATAATCGCAAATCTAACAGCCCAGCACCGACAAAATCTAAATCAGTTAAATCGGTCAGTGCTGAAGTCATTTCTCCAAATTTGCGTGCGGGCGTAGCCATTGTTTTAGCAGTACTTGTAGCAGTTCCACCATTGGCGGCAGATGTTCGATGGCGCAAAGCGCAAGTATCTCTGGATGCTGCAAAAATCGAAGCAGTGTTAGTCCCCAGCTATTTCAACCCACCAACTACCTTAAAGTTCTTACAAATTGTCGGTGCGTTCGAGGAGAGTAACCTAAGCAACATGGCACATAAATACGCAATAAAAGCAGTAGAATTTAACCCACACAGTTATGAGTCATGGCGTCTTTTTACCTTGATACAAAGCACCACACCAGAAGAACTACAAATCGCTTTAAGTAAGATGAAAGAACTTGATCCAAAAAATCCACGGATTGTTGCAACGACTCAGTGAAGATTGCAATTATTGGACAGGGCTACGTTGGTTTAACAATTTCTGCCTTTGCCGGAGAGTACTTCGAGATAGTCGGTTTTGACAACAACCCGAAGATTGTTGAAAATCTCAATAATGGCGTCTCTCACATTGAAGGCATAGAAGGCGCAACGTTGCGGAAGTGGATTAATGCTGGGAGATATCGAGCCACTATCGATGGGCATGACATTGCTGATGTGGATGTGGCTGTAATTGCTGTTCCAACCCCACTTACATCAGATCGTAAGCCGGATTTGAGTTATATAGATGCTGCATGCAAAACAATTGGCCACCATGTAACAAGAAGAATTCTGATAATTAATGAGTCAACGTCATTTCCCGGAACACTTCGAGACTACATCAAGCCAGCAATTGAGAGATACTCCAAAAACCCAATTGAACATTTATTTGCTATTTCCCCGGAACGAGTCGATCCAGGTCGAACAGACTTCAACCAAAAGAGCACTCCACGGCTGTACGCGGGACTAACTCCCGAAGCTTCGAAAAAAACAAGAGAGTTCTATTCGAAGTTTTGCGATAATTTGGTTGAAGTTTCATCTCCAGAAGTTGCTGAAGCTGCTAAGTTGTTCGAAAATACCTTTAGGCAAGTAAATATTGCGCTCGTGAATGAGTTTGCACAGATTGCCCATTCTTTGGGGATAAGCGTTTATGAAACTTTGGATGCGGCGGATACAAAGCCATATGGATTCATGAAGTTCACCCCCAGTGCGGGTGTAGGCGGACACTGCATACCAGTAGATCCAACTTACCTGGCTGCTGTTGCAGAAGAACATGGGGCTCCAGCAACCTTTATTCGTCGCGCAAATGAAGTTAATCTAGAAATGTCTGAGTACATCGTCAGGAGAGTTGCCGAAGACAACGACGGTAACCTGCAAGGCAAGAATGTGTTGGTTGTTGGGGTTGCGTATAAGCCGAATGTTGCCGATGTTCGAGAAACTGCCGCAGAATTGGTAATTCAACACTTACAAAGCCAGGGTGCAGTTGTTTCTTGGCATGATGAAGTTGTGGGTAATTGGAAAGGTGAGAGTTCAGCTCCGCTTTATGGTGCAGATATTGCAGTTGTAGTGACTAAGCATGACTCGGTGGATGAGAACAAGATTTTGGCTAGTGCTCCTTATGTATTTGATACAACTGGCAAAGTTAAGGGCGCAAAAGGTTTGTAGCAGTTAACCTTTAAGATTTGTCGCAACACTATCAATAATTGAATCTAAGGAATGTCGGGGTTGCCAACCGATAAACCGCTTAATCTTGGAGATATCTGGAACTCTGCGTTGCATATCTTCAAACCCTGCAGGGTAGGCATCTGAGTATGGGACAAATTTAATTGCGGATGCAGATTTGGTGCGCTCGATTACTTTGGCGGCAAGCTCTTTAATGGTGATTTCGCCGACCCCGCCAACATTGAAGTAATCCCCAATCGTTGAATCGGTTTCACTCAAAGTAAGCACGGCTTTGACTGCATCTTCAACATGACAGAAGACTCGGGATTGAGATCCATCGTCATAGATAGTGATGTCTTGGTTCTTCAGGGCTGACTGGATAAAGCGAGGGACGACCATTCCGTATTGGCCTGTTTGACGTGGTCCTACGGTGTTAAAGAAGCGGACTGTGGTGACTTTAAGGCCATGGGTTTTATGAAGTGTGTGTGCAACCGCTTCCTCAAGAGCTTTAGCATCTGCGTAGGTCCAGCGAATCTTTTGTGGCGCACCGACCACTCGATCAGATTCTTCATTTAATGGCTGGTTGGGATTCTTGCCATAAATTTCAGATGTTGAGGCGATGATTAGACGCTTGTTGTATTCAGTCGCAGCGTGTAGAACTATCTCAGACCCATTGAAGTTACGGTCTATGGATTCAAGAGTGTGCTCCATAATGTTCTTAACACCAAGAGCTGCTGCCATGTGAAAAACAATGTCTGATTGTTCGACTAGCTTTTCAATGAGCGCTTTATCGCGGATATCGCCTTCATGAACTTGGATTTTTCCTTGCAGATGTGCGATGTTCTTGGTAGAGCCTGTGCTCATGTTGTCGAGAACTGTGACGCTATCTCCTCGGGCGATGAGGGCATCTGCAAGGTGAGAACCGATGAATCCGGCACCACCGGTGATGAAAGCGCGCATGGGTTGAGTCTATCTTTCGAGGCTGGCGCTCTGGATACATACAGGTGGTTCTCAGGTAAGTGCGAGATGGTCTGGGTATGAAGAGCCTGGAAGCGACCTATAGAAAGTTTTCATCCCGTGGGGTTGATGGGGCATCTGGCTTACTTGGGATTGGTTTGGGGCTGACGCTGGCTCTGGAGGTCACCACGATGAGGCAGAGCGATCTTTCAACGGTCTATGCGGCTGTTGCCACCTTCTCTCGGTTGTGTGCGCTGACGGGAACTTACTTTGCCTTAGTGGGCATCTTCTTAGTGGCGCGAATTCCGTGGGTGGAACGTGGGGTTGGCCATGATCGATTGGTGACCTGGCATCGCAAGTTGGGGCCATGGAGTCTCTACCTGATTGGTTTTCATGTTCTCTTTATTGTCTTGAGCTCTGCAGGACAAGACGGGGTTATGTTGGTTGTTGAGACGTGGCGGATGCTCAACGGCATGGCCTGGATGTGGCCTGCGATGGCTGGGTTTCTATTGATGATCTTGGCGGGGGTTACTTCGTATAAGAAAGCAAGAGCGAAGATGAGTTATGAAACATGGTGGATTATCCATGTGTATTCATATGTTGCTATCGCTGCATCGTTTATGCACCAAGTGCTTAACGGGCAGATGTTTGTAGGTCACCCACTTAATCGGATCTATTGGACTTCGCTATATGTATTGATGGCTACAGTAATTGTTTTATTAAGGTTTGGTATTCCACTTGTTAGATCTGTGCGACATAACTTGGTGGTGGATAAAGTCATTGTTGAAGGACCAGGGGTTACTTCAGTTGTGATGCGTGGCCGTAAGTTGCGTGGGTTGGCGGCTGAGGGTGGTCAATTCTTTGGCTGGAGATTTCTTACTCGCGGTCACTTTCTGATGTCACATCCTTACTCTCTGTCAGCTGCTCCAACAGATAAGTATTTGCGTATTACTGTGAAAGATTTAGGCGATCATTCAAGATCTGTGGCTTTACTTAAGCCTGGCACCAGAGTCTTTGTAGAAGGTCCTTATGGGGCGTTTACGGCTGGTAGAGCAACACAGCCACACATAGTTCTAATTGGGGGCGGTGTTGGAATTACACCGATTAGAGCCTTGATGGATGAGTTCAAGAACGGAGTTCAGTTGGATGTCATCTATCGTGCTTCATCCAGTGCAGATTTGGTGCTGAAAGAAGAGCTGGATTACTTGGTTGCGCAATCAGGTGGTTCTGCACGAGTGCATTACTTAGTTGGATCTAGACGTGAGTACCCAATGGATGCAAAGTCGCTACAGGCGCTGGTGCCAAGAATTGCTGATTCAGATATTTACATCTGTGGCCCTGAGCCACTTGTTGACGCCGTTCGAAAAGCAGCTGATGATTTAGGTGTTCCTAAGAATCGCTTCCATGATGAAAGCTTCTCGTTCTCATGAGACGCGCGCTCTTAATCGCAGGTGGGACTGTGGGTGGCCTTGGGGCTGTGCTTGCCATTACTCCACCGCAGATTACCTCTACGCAGAGTATTGAGGTCTTAAGTGGCCCTTTGCCTTCTGAAACCAAGGTGCCAAGTTCGGCGCCAACACCAAAGGCAACTTCTTCGTCGACTGCGCCGACGAAGAATGTTAAGCCTGCACCTGCAGCTTCTCAAAGTGTGGCACCGGCACCTGGTGGGTATTCAGGAACAGTTACAGGTGTTTCCTTTAGCGCACGTAACTATGGAACTCTTTCTGTAACGGTGACATTTAGTAACGGCAAGATTACAAGCGTGACTGCCTCGCAGAGTCCGCGTTCATGGAGTGATAACTCATTATCAACCTTGATTCCCTTTGTGAATAACAACAAGATCACTGTTGAGCAGATCAAACAGAACCCAGCAGTGCAGTTGCCATGTGGACTGCAGAACAGTTGTCGCTCACAAGCTTCATACACAGCGGGTGCTTTCTGGTCATCCGTGCAATCCGCAATTACCAAGGCAAATCTTTGAAGTTAGAGCGTTTTGTTGAAACTTGGGGAACAGTCATTGTGGTTCAGGTTGCCTCAAAGAGTTTGAGCGAAGTTGAGCTGGGATTAGAAATAGACAAAGTTAAAGAGTTCTTGCATAAGGTAGATGAAGTTTTCTCTACTTACAAGAGTGAGTCGGATGTTTCTCGTATTCGCAAAGGTAAGTTAGAGGTTGCTGATGCGAGTGATGATGTGAAAGAGGTTTGGAAGTTATGTGAACATGCACGTGAGCTGACTTTGGGAGCTTTTGATCCCTGGAAAGTTGATGGTGGTTTTGACCCATCGGGGTTAGTTAAAGGATGGGCTGCAGAAGTTGCAGCGAAGATGCTTGTTGGTGCTGGCGTTGAAAGTGTGTTGATTAATGCCGCAGGTGACTTGGTGTTGCGCGGTGGACAGATATCTGAAGATGGTGAACTGAAACCTTGGAACGTTGGGATTTCAAGCCCTGATAATGTGAATCAGATTGTGAAGACCTTAGATGTGGTTGATGGGTCGGTTGCAACTAGTGGCGATTATGAGAAGGGTGCGCACATCGTTGATCCGCATACTGGGTTGATTGCAATCGGTGCTCGTTCAGCATCTGTTGTTGGCCCTGATGGGGCGCTCTGTGATGCGCTGGCGACGGCTCTGATGGTTGATGGGCGAGAAGCGCAGCGGTGGATGGGGCGGCCAGAGCTGGCTGAATACAGTTTCTGGGTCATCAATCGAGATGACGAGACTGCATGGTCCTATGGGCCTAACAAGGGGTATTGAGTACGGCAAGATAGGCGCGTGGCAACGACAGGTGGACTCAGTGGCGCTGATTTAGAGCGCGAGGCAAAGGCTCTTGAGCTTTCTTCTCTTACTCAAGCTGAGGCGCTCGAGATCGGCTCAATTTCACAGGCAATTGGGTTGGAACGAAAGTTGCCAATTGCAGTTGAAGTGCGAATGAAGGATTGGATTGTCTTTCATGCGTCCCTTCCTGGATCAACACCAGAAAATGATTGGTGGATTGGTCGCAAAGCGTGCGCTGTGAATTTAACAGGTCGATCAACTCTGCATGAGCGAGTACTGGCTGAAGAGCAAGGAATTGATTGGCACAAATCAAAGGGTGTGGAAGATGAGCTCTATGCCATCCATGGTGGTGGGTTAGCACTCAACGTTGTTGGACTTGGTTTAACTGGTGTTTTGATTGTGAGCGGCTTAGAACAAGTTGCGGACCATATGTTGGGTGTTGAAATCATTACTGAATACTTGGCTCGCACAGGTGAACAGTTGTGAGCATTTGGGTCTGTGGTGAAGTACTGATCGATTTAATTCCAGATGGCAGCAGTGAACGAGTACCTCATGTTGGTGGAGGACCTGCGAATACTGCAAAGGCGCTAGCGCGTTTAGGCCACGAGGTTTATTTTATTGATGGAATCTCAAGTGATAAATACGGGCAGATGTCTCGCCAAGAGTTGCTAGAAGATGAAGTAAAGCTTGATTTAGCTTTGAATAGCGATAAGCCCACTTGTTTAGCGATTGTCTCGCTCAATGGAAACGGTGGGGCATCATATGAATTTGAGATTGATGGCACAGCAACCTTTGATTTTTCTGCTTCGTGGTTGCCTGATCCATCAAGATATAAGCCGAGCGTGCTGCATATAGGCACGCTGGTAACTGTTATTCAGCCTGGTGCTGATGTCTTATATGACTGGGCGATGCAGGTGGCTGAGTTTGCACCTATTGTCTTTGACCCCAATGTGCGATCAGTAGTGATGAACGATAGAGATAAGTATTTAGCAGCTGTTGAGCGCTGGGTAGCAATCTCATCTGTTGTGAAAGTCAGTGATGACGATATGGCGTGGCTGTATCCAGGCCAGCAATATGAAGATGTTGCAAAGCGTTGGATCAACGATGGAGCAGCGCTCGTTGTGGTGACACGAGGCGCTAATGGCCTTGCGGGCTTTACAGCCGATGGTTCTATTGAAGTCCTTGGCGTAAAGGTTGATGTGGCTGACACTGTTGGCGCAGGTGACACTGTTGGTGCGATAGTTGTGGAAGCGATGATTGAAAAGGGAATCTTGAATTTAACTGGGGATACTTTGAAGGCAGTTCTTAGCCGTGCGGCAATTGCCGCAGGCATTACCTGTTCTCGTAAAGGGGCTCAGCCTCCGTATAAGCATGAACTCAAGGGAATATAGGTAGCGACTGTGCAATTTATTGATGATGCAGAATTTCAAGTAGCAATTGATTTAGATGGTGGTGGGCGGATCACATTGATTAAGTGGCGTGAAATGGAATTTACTGTGCCATTCAGAGGCGGTGTGCTAACCAATGGTTGGTATCCAATGGCGCCATGGGCTGGCCGTATAAAGGATGGGCTAATTACTTCTGCTTCCGGTGTTGAACATCAACTGCCTACAAATATCGATCCACCACATGCAATTCATGGATTTGGTTTTACATCATCATGGCAAGAAATTGGCCCAGGAAGATCTTTGCTGCATCTACCAAAGCCATATATGGGCGCAACTGTCGAACAGACAATCGAAGTGTTAGATGATGCAATTAGATGGTCTTTGGAATATGACGACAACGGTTGCGATATTCCTGTGTGGATGGGGATGCACCCTTGGTTTGCTCGTGATTTAGATCGAGGTGGAACGGCAGAGATTGAATTTTCGGCTGAGAAAATGTTAAAGCGAAATTCTGAAGGTCTACCGACTGGTGAATTGATTTCACCTCCTTCACCACCTTGGGATGATGCCTTTACGCAGTTGCGCGGAACCCCGGCGATTGTCTGGGAAGGCGTTGCACGTATTGATATTGAATCAGATGCGCCATGGTGGGTTGTGTATACCGAAGATCCTGATGGGGTTTGTATCGAGCCACAGACTGCTCCACCGGATGCTGCAAATTTGGGCATTAGTGGCGAGAACTACATCGAAGCCCTCTTTGTTTTCTCAAATGACTAAATAGACTCATCCGCATGAGCACCGTAATCAATCGCCAGCACCTCAAAGAACTTCGCGCAAAGGAAGAACAACGCTTTCTTGATACCCATAAGAAATCGGCTGCAGCCTTTGAAGATTCTAAGATGGTCATGCACGAAGGTGTTCCGATGTCATGGATGGCTAAGTGGCCGGGGGCTCACCCAGTATTTGTGAAAGAGGCAAAAGGCGCTCGCTTTACAGATATCGATGGCCATACCTATGTTGATTTCTGTTTGGGCGATACCGGATCGATGACTGGGCATTCACCTGATGCCACAGTTGCTGCGGTGCGCGAACAAGTAGGTAAGGGCATTACGGCGATGCTGCCAACTGAAGATGCTGCAATTGTTTCAGGGCTTTTGCGCGATCGCTTTGGTCTGCCTCTGTGGCAATTTACAGTGTCAGCAACCGATGCTAATCGCCACGTCATTCGCTATTCACGAATGATTACAGGTCGTAGCAAGATTATTGTGATTGATCGTTGCTATCACGGATCAGTTGATGAAACCTTTGCAACTTTGGACGATGCAGGATTTACAGTAAAACGTGAAGGAAATATCGGAGCCCCTGTTGATTTAGCTGAAACTACGCGGGTTGTGGAATTTAATGATTTAGAGTCAATTGAAAAAGCTTTGGCGCATGGCGATGTTGCAGCAATCTTGATGGAACCTGCCATGACCAATATCGGAATTGTTTTGCCGCTTGATGGCTATTTAGTTGGCGTGCAAGAACTTGCCAAGAAGTACGGCGCCTTTCTGATTATTGATGAGACCCACACAATTTCTGTGGGACCAGGAGGAATGACTAAGGAATTGGGACTTAAGCCTGACTTTCTGACGATTGGTAAGGCGCTCGCGGGCGGAATCCCAACTGGAACATTTGGAATGACGCAAGAAATTGCCGATCAAATCAAGAAGTTAGTTGAACTATCGATTATTGATCTGGGTGGAATTGGTGGAACCTTGGCGGGTAATGCTCTGTCGCTTGCTGCGATGAAGGCGACGTTGAGTGAAGTGTTAACGGAAGCGAACTTTAAGCTCATGATCGAACTAGGTAACCGCTGGTGCGATGGCATCGATGCTGCGATCAAAGAGTTTGATTTAGATTGGCATTGCAATCGTTTAGGTGCACGCGGTGAGTATGTTTTCACGGGCAAGGCACCAGTTACAGGTAAAGAAGCTGCAGATTCAGGAGACTTTGAGCTAGAGCAGTACATTCATTTGCGCCTGCTAAATGATGGTTTCTTGTTAACTCCATTTCACAATATGGCCCTGATGTGTCCCGATACAACAACTGCTGATGTTGATGCACATACAGCGGCCTTTAGAACTATGTGCGCAGAACTGGTTTGTAGTTGAGTTTTCTCACTAGATCAGAATTTGCCAAGGTTTCCTATATGTGAACTCGTGTCGGAAGTCGTGGAGTGCGTGGTTCCTTGCATACCTATGGGCAAACAACGGAATATCGATGTCGATACTTTCAATAAATGCGGCAAATGAACTCTCAATGACGTGTACTTGGAACGCTTCCTCAATAACTAATCTGTAGTCGACAAGAAATATGCCATCATTGTCAGATATCGGTGAAATTACACGGTAGCCTTTTGGAAGTAAATCTCGATTAATGGTGAAGTTTCTTGAGTTGTCCTCGTGCAAGAAGATGTACTTACCCTTTTGGCATCCCAGAAGATTGAAAAGGTCAAACTCTCTTGCATGATTCCTTGGCACGTGAAAGGAGTCCCATCGGTGTTTAAAGTCTACTTCCCCTTGGTCATAGAAATTATTGTCAAACCTAACTCCCTGAGGAAAAAACCCGATTCCGTATGATCCCAAACCGACAACTCTAATTCTCATAATTCTTGCAAGTCTCTGTATGACTCGCGTTGTTTTCCAAGATTGAAAGTTTGGCATTTTAAGGAGTGTTACGTTCTCTACATCACGCAGCATATTAGTAATCTCTGAATGATACTTTCTCTTCACAGAAAGAAAGACTCGATCATTAAACTTCGCAAATTGACGGTAAAGTCCGTTGCAAAGCAGGTGGTCTCCCAGCCCTTGGTGTGGAGTAATGACAACCCACTTGCTCATTCGCATGGAATTACTGTATCCGAACAGGCAGGCTGAACAGCCCACCATGTCATGATGAGTTAACTCATTGGGGGTGTTTCTCCACTGAGTCTTTACCCAAACCATAAAACCACTACAATCAGGTGGTGAAGGTTTTTACTAATGGCTGTTTTGATGTCTTACATGTCGGGCATGTGGAACTTCTGAAGTATTGTTCAACGTTAGGTGAAGTTTTTGTTGGCCTCAACAGTGATGAAAGTGTACGTCGATTGAAGGGGCCAACTCGGCCTTTTAACAATGAAAGAAATCGTTTGGCAATTCTAGAATCAATTAAGTATGTGAACCAGGTATTCATTTTTGAAGAAGACACACCCTACGATTTGATTAAGTCTATTGGACCGGATCTAATTGTAAAAGGTGGCGACTATAAACCAGAAGAAGTCGCGGGTTACGATTTGTGCGAAGTCAAAATCTTTGAAACCTTGAAGGGGTATTCATCAACTGCGCTAATTGAGAATATGTCCATTTCCAAAATTGTGTCAGGGTGATTGATATGGCTCCGTTAATTGAATCGAGTATCCATGCTAAAGGTTGGGGCCATGAAGAATGGATAGTCAACAATGATTTGTATTGTGGAAAGATTCTTCATTTTCAAGATGGAAAACGCTGTTCATATCATTTTCATAAACTGAAAACGGAAACATTCTATCTTCAATCTGGAATGATGAAAATTCTTTTCTCATTCACTGATGACATTAGCACTGCGGATGAATTGATACTGAGCCCAGGCCAGATTTTTCACGTTCCGATTGGACTAAGACACCAAATGATTGCGCTGGAAGAATCAGATTTATTTGAGTTTTCCACCCAACATCTGGAAGAAGACAGCTACAGAGTCGTTAGAGGAGATTAATGTGAAGTCTGCAGTCTTGGTTGAATTAAACAAACCTTTATTACTCTCTGAAGTGGAAGTGGGAGAGCTGTCTGTTGGACAGGTACTTGTCCGAGTTCTAGTAAGTGGAATATGCGGATCACAACTACATGAGATATCCGGACACAAAGGAAATGGCAAATTTCTGCCACATCTAATGGGGCACGAGGGATGTGGAATTGTTGAAGAAATAGGGCCAGGTGTAACCCTGGTAAAGCCAGGCGACAAAGTAGTTATGCATTGGCGCCCAGGGCTAGGGATCGAAGCTGAATTCCCAAAATACAAAATGAATGGCAAACTATTTTCGAGTGGAAAGGTGAATACGTTAACTGAAAAATCTATTGTTTCTGAAAACAGGTTGACAGTTGTGCCACAGGATACAGATCCTGAATTTGCAGCATTACTTGGATGTTCATTGACCACAGCTCTTGGAGTTATCGACAATGAATCAGATTTGAAGTTTGGGGAGCGAGTTGCAGTAGTTGGATGTGGTGGCGTGGGGCTAAATGTATTGGCAGCAGCCAGACTTGCGGGAGCCGGAGAAATCTATGCAGTTGATAGGACTGAATCAAAAAAAGAAATATGCCTAAACCAAGGAGCCAACTTCTTTTTCAGTGATATCTCAGAGATTCCGAACAAAATAGACCTAATTGTGGATACAACTGGCAACGTAGAAGTAATTTCAAAATCTTTTGGGGCGTTAAGCAATCGTGGGCGCATAATCTTGCTAGGACAACCAAAGCCGGGTCAGGAAATTGTTATCCCTGATGCGCTAGCTTTTTTCAACGGAGCTGGACTTGCTATCAAAGCCAGTCAAGGCGGCTCCACTAGCCCTCATCAGGATATTCCAAGATATTTGGAATTGTTTCGGTTAGGCTTGATATCAGTTGAAAAATTGGTTACCCACAGATTTAGTTTGACTGAGGTAAATTTTGCATTTGAACTTTTATTGTCCGGAGATGCCGGAAGAATAATGATTAGTATCTCAAAGGAAGACAAATGAGAAAGCAATGGACTGAGAACGAACTCATCGCGTTTGAGGATCGAATTGGTGATCTATATCTGGACAACAAACTTCCATTTCTATTCCATTTGTCTGGAGGAAATGAAAAAGAACTCATCTCCATTTTTGAGGATATTAATGAGGGCGACTATGTAATTTCAAATCACAGGAGTCATTATCACGCACTTCTTCATGGAATCCCACCAGAGGTAATCGAAGATCGAATTCTAAATGGCCGCAGCATGTTCATTTACGACCGTGAAAGAAATTTCTTCTGCTCCGCGATTATTGGCGGCACTCCTGCCATCGCTGCTGGAATTGCCTGGGCACTTAAGCGCAAAGGGTCAAAGCAAAAAGTTTGGTGTTTTGTAGGTGATGGAACAGAAGATAACGGACATCTCTACGAGGCGATTAGATATGTGGACGGTTTTGAACTTCCTTGCACTTTTGTGATTGAAAATAACGACCGGTCAGTTGAAGCCAGCAATTCAGAACGATGGGGGAAGACCGGGGACTACAAATGGAACTCCCAATCTGTATTGAAGTACAAATATGAGATTACCTATCCTCATGCCCGCAAGCCAGGAATGATTGACCTCTCTAAGGCGGTAAAAAAGTCAGACGAAGAGTATTTTCCCTCCCTCCCTCAAGTCGAAAAGAGAAAAAATCTAGAATCAGAAAGCTATCGAGGCACCTATAAGGATGCGGCGAATGCTGCCATGAAGGAGCTCGGCGATCTGGGGGCAATATTTATTGGCTATAACGTAGCTCGCGGTGATGCCATGGGTACGTTAAAAGAAGTACCTACTGACCAAAAACTTGAAACACCAGTTGCTGAAAACTTAATGGCTGGGCTAGCTATTGGCATGGCCTTCGAAGGATTTCTACCAGTACTTTACTTTGAACGTCATGATTTTATGATGGTTGCCATGGATGCAATTGTCAATCATATTGACAAAATTGAGAGAATTTCTCACGGTGAGTACAAAGTACCGGTGATTATCCGAGCAGTAACTGCCGATGGAGGCCCATTCTATTCAGGGATTACTCATTCACAGGACTTTACTAATGTTTTAAGGGAAGCCGTTAGCTTTCCTGTTACAGATCCTCAAAATGGCGAAGAACTCCTCGAAGCCTTTAGAGAAGCCGTTGCAAGCGAACGCCCAGCAATAATCGTTGAGAGAAAATCGCTCTACTAAATGTCTCAGGTTACAGTTATCGGAGAAAGCTGTCTTGATGTTTTCGTATATTGTGACGCGATTCGCTTGGCACCCGATCTTCCGGTTCCGGTTTTGCAGGAGATACACGTCGAAACTAATCCTGGAATGGCAGCGAATGTTCAACGAAATATTGAAGCACGTTCGATATCAACAAGTCTGATAACAAACAAGAATTGGAATGAAATTGTTAAAAGAAGGTATATGCATGATGGAAGCAACCACATGTTTTTCAGGGTGGATACACCTCATGATATTGCCAGATTTGATATCCGACAACTTGAGTTAGGTTCGGACGTGATTGTTATTTCGGATTACAACAAGGGATATTTAATGGAATCTGATATCGAGTTTATTTGCAATTCACACCCAATGGTATTTTTAGATACAAAAAAAATCCTTGGACCTTGGGCAGAAAAAGCATCATATATAAAAATCAACGATTTCGAGTATAGGAACTCTAAGAGTCATTTGTCGGAAATTCTTAGTCAGAAAATAATTCACACCCGAGGGCCGGATGGATGCGATTTTCAGGGGAGAAACTACCCTGTGGAAAAATTCGAGATTCGAGATACCTCGGGAGCTGGAGATAGCTTTATGGCGGCTCTTGTTGCAGAGTTCTTGAAGAGCTCAAAAATAGAGGAAAGTATTCTTGCAGCAAATTACGCCGCATCCAGAGTTGTAAGAACTCGTGGAGTAGGTGTGATTTGAACAACCTTTTGGTAACTGGCTCCTCAGGATTTGTTGGGAAGCGCCTTCTTTCGGATTTGAGTGATGAAGGATTGCGCGTTATCGGAATTGATGATGAGTATTTTGATTCTATCGATTGGAAACAGACGCTAAATTTGACTTTAGATTCTTTGGATCCTCAAGCAGTGTTCCACGTTGGGGCATGCTCGGACACATTAGAACAAGACGTCCAATACATGATGACGCGAAATTACGAGTCAACAAAAGTGATAACCGATTGGTGCACCACAAACAATCGGAAACTCATTTATTCCAGCTCTGCTGCGAATTATGGCGAAAGTGGACTTTACCCATCAAATTTATATGGCTGGAGCAAGTATGTCGCAGAAGACTACGTCATCAATTGCGGCGGTATAGCGTTGAGATACTTTAACGTTTACGGTCCGGGTGAGCAGGCGAAAGGGAGAATGGCTTCCTTCCTATATCAAGCCTTCATAATGAGTGGGAATGATAAGGAGATCAAGTTATTTCCTGGAAGCCCCCTGCGAGACTTTATTTATATTGAAGATGTTGTTTCTGCAAACAGATATGCATACTCGAAATACGACAAGCTAAAAGGTAAGTATTATGAAGTGAGCACAGGCGTTGCTCATAGTTTTGAAGATAAACTTGATATTTTTGGTCTGAAGTACTCTTATGCAGAGGCAAGTTTGGTTCCAGAGGGTTATCAGTTTTATACGTGTGGAAATGCGGAGAGATGGATGCCAGGCTGGAGACCTAAATACTCGTTCGAGGCAGGAGTCTTGGAATACAAGAGTAAGTTAGAAATTGAGAATAAGCCTTGAATTACGTTTTTGATATAGATGGAACACTGTGTACAAATACGCAAGGGGATTATTCAAAGGCAGTACCCTTTGTCGATCGCATCCAGAGAGTAAACAATCTTTTTGATCAAGGAGATTACATAATTATTTACACGGCCCGGGGCATGGGGTCAAGTGGTAATGATGCTGAAATCGCAAAAGCTAAATGGGAATCACTTACAAGGGAGCAACTCTCAGCCTGGGGACTTAAATATCATCTACTTTTTCTTGGAAAACCCTCAGGCGATCTGTATGTAGACGATAAGGCAATAAAAGACTTAGATTTCTTTTAACTTACTCAAACCCCAGAGTCGTATAAAGACCTTTGCCTGATTCGTTATCTTCATCTACGTAGAGCATCGCCTGTTTGATGCCCTTTTCTTTGAGGTAGATAAGGCCTTCTGTGCAGACTGCTTTGCCAATTCCTTTACCTGCTTCGTTGGGGTCTACGCCGATGACATAGAGCTCACCGATGGGGTCTTGGTTAACAAAGTCGCGATGGATCTTGGTCCAGCAGAAGCCTGCGATCTTGCCGTTGTGGACGCAGAGGAAGAATCCTTGTGGATCAAACCAAGGTTCGTGCATTCTGTTTTCTAGATCTTTCATGACCCAATTACCTTGGTCAGGGTGGTGGGCAAAGATGAAGTTGTTGAGTTCTAGCCAGGCATCGGCATGAATTTCAGGGTCAAAGGTAATGAATTGATAGTTTTGTGGAATGTGTGGGATTGGTTCTTCAAGGGAACGGTAGAGCTTGAGGATGTGGCGCATGGTTAAACGAGTTCAGAAACAGGAGTTTCCTTGCCACCGTTTTGAACGGTGAAGCGATAGCCAACGTTGCGCA
The DNA here is from genome assembly GCA_945889195.1 of Bifidobacterium breve. Lineage (GTDB taxonomy): Bacteria > Actinomycetota > Actinomycetes > Nanopelagicales > Nanopelagicaceae > Planktophila. The sequence continues at coordinate 182,109 of CAMDBB010000002.1, read as the reverse complement.
CCGTGCCGATGATGGATTCAAATTCAGGGCCGAGCTTTGAGCGGAGGCGACGGATGTGAACATCGACTGTGCGAGTTCCACCGAAGTAGTCATAGCCCCAGATTTCTTGAAGTAGTTGTGCACGCGTGAAGACGCGGCCTGGGTGTTGGGCTAAGTATTTAAGTAATTCAAACTCTTTAAAGGTCAGATCAAGTGATGTTCCCTTGATCTTGGCGGTGTAGGTGTTTTCATCAATGACGACATCGCCTTGGCGGATTTCTGAAGAAGTTGGGTCAAGTGCTTCAAGCGCTGCGATGTGTGCGCCGACTGCGATGCGGATACGTGCATCTACTTCTGCAGGGCCTGCTGTATCGAGGATGACATCGTTTGCGCCCCAATCTGCAGTGAATGCAGAGAGGCCGCCTTCTGTGGTAATTGCGATGATGGGCGCACCAACGCCTGTGGTGGAAAGTAAGCGTGTGAGTGATTTAGCTGTTGGTAGATCACGACGAGCATCGACGAAGACGATATCCATGACTGGTGTGTCTACAAGAACAGATGCTTCAAGAGGTGCGACTTTGCAGGTGTGCTGCAAAAGACCGAGAGCAGGAAGAACTTCTGCGCTCGCTCCTTGCGAATTAGTAAGTAGCAACACCTTGGCCATTGTGTGAGAATACTCTTGTGAAAAGTTATCTTCCACTTCTTATTGTGCTGGTGCTGGCATCGGCATATGGGTTCTGGTGGACGCGTAAATCAGGCGCGATTAGGTCTAACAAGGCTATTCCAGGCCATCGCTTGAGCGAGCAGGTATTGGGGCAATCTCTGGGATCACGGGCGACGATGGTGCAGTTCTCATCAGCCTTCTGTACTCCGTGCCGGGCTACCCATGCCTTGTTGTCGCAGATGGTGCAGACGATGAACGATGTGAAGCACATTCAGGTTGATGCTGAATCTCATCTTGAATTGGTACGAGAGCTAGATATTCGCTCAACACCGACGACAATCTTTATCAACAAAGATGGCATTGAAGTAGGCCGTGCTGCAGGTACACCTAAGCGCGAGCAGGTGCTTGAGGCGCTTGAGGCCATTCGATAATTCCTGCAAGTACTTCGCAACTCGCACATATCAAGGTACTTGCCTATCCTTTACACATGTCTGAGATTCTCAATAAGCCAGAAGTTGCAAAGATCTATATCGATGCGCGCGGTCCACGATTTGGTGCTGCGATTACAACAACAGTTTTGGCGATTGCTTTGGTTACTCAGAGCACTTGGTTATTGGCGGTGCAGGGACTTGTCTTCTTCATTGGCGCAGTGCGAGGTCCACAGTTCACACCATATGCGTTTATCTTCAAGACTTTAGTGAAGCCAAGACTTAAGAAGGAAGCACCAACAGAAGATGTGCGCCCACCTAAGTTTGCTCAGGCTGTTGGGTTTGGCTTTGCACTCGTTGGCGTCTTAGGCGCTGTTGCTGGATCTAGCGCGGTCTTTACGGTGGCAGTGGGTATGGCGCTGGCGGCAGCGTTCCTCAATGCAGCGTTTAACTACTGCTTGGGCTGCGAGATGTACCTGCTCGGCCTACGTTTCACGTCTAAGTAACTCAAATTAGAAAGTAGACTTAGGGCATGGCTGGAAAACACGAACTTCATGAAAAGGGCTTGCGCCTTACCCCTCAACGCGAGCTAGTGCTTTCTGCTGTGCGCTCGCTCGGGCATGCAACGCCTGAAGAGGTTGCAGAGAAGGTGCGCCAGACACATCCTGGAATTAACTTATCTACGGTCTATCGCAACTTGGAAACACTTGAAAACGTAGGTCTTGTGCAACACACCCACTTAGGCCACGGTGGAGCCACCTACCACGCAGCTGAAGAGTTAACTCATCTGCACCTTGTCTGCGGTACTTGCGGATCAGTGGGAGATGCGCCGATTGATGTGGCAGCTAACTTTGTTCAGAATTTATCTGATGACTACGGCTTTAAGACCGATGTCACGCACTTTGCCATCTATGGCACCTGCGCTGCCTGCGTAAAGTAAATTGCCGTGACTGCCGTCTATGTCGAAGAGGGCCCAGATCAGGGTGCTATCTGGCATTTCGGTGAACCCAATAAAGAGCAGAAGGCAATGGATGAAGGAAAAGCCTGGGCGGATTTATCGCACCTTTCAGTGATTGCTGTTGCCGGTGTTGATCGCCTGAAGTGGTTACATGATTTAACAACGCAGTACTTGCTGGATTTCCAGGCAGGTGTCTGGACTTCTGCAATGGTCTTGGATCCTCAAGGACACGTCGAATATCAATTTGTTCTAGTTGATGATGGCAATACTTCGTGGATCGTGATTGACCCGCCATATGTGCAGGGTCTGCTTGAGTACCTCAACAAGATGAGATTTATGTTGCGGGTTGAGGTGCGCAATGCATCGAGTGAATTTGCTGTACTGCGAGCTCCTGGGAAAGCCACAGATATTGGTGGACCATTTGCCTTGGTGCCACGTTCTGAAATAGCTGAGATGGAAGAAGTATTTGGCACAAATGCGATGCAGGTGGGCACCTGGGCGTTAGATGCTGAACGAGTCGCTGCAGGCAGACCTCGTCATGGCTTTGATACCGACCATAAATCAATACCGAATGAGCTTGGTGTTTTAAATAGCGCGGTGCATATGAATAAGGGTTGCTATCGCGGACAAGAGACTGTTGCCAAGATTTATAACTTAGGTAAACCTCCTCGTCGTTTGGTGATGTTGCACCTTGATGGACATGCAGTAGTTATGCCGCCATCTGGTACTCCTGTGATGAATGGGGATGTGCAGGTGGGTTTTCTTGGAACTGTTGCTCGCCATCATGAATTGGGTCCGATTGCGCTGGCTGTGGTCAAGCGCAATACGCCAGTTGATGCGCAGTTGATGGTTGAAGGAGTGGCCGCGTCACAAGAAATCATCGTTGAGGCATAAGCGATGAAGTTTATGGGGCAGTTATTTGTCACAGTGCTTGCTTGTTATGCGATTATCTTGGCTGTGCGCAAGCTTTAAGCAGTTACTCTTACCCTGTGGAGCTCTTTACAACTGTACTTCTCGTGGTGATTTCACTTGGGTTAGGTGTTGGGCTCCTTGTCTATGGAATTCGTGGCACGCGAGAATCGCAAGCGCGCGATGGGCGCACTTATAAGAGAGGCAGGCTCTAATGGCCTTCACAATCCCAGAAGGACTTCATCCTGATCTCAATCCATTGGCGTGGATGATTGGAACCTGGCGCGGTAAGGGCCGTGGTGAATATCCAACGATTGAAACCTTTGAATACGCGCATGAGGTTGTCTTTAATCACGATGGTCGCCCATTTATGAATTACTACTCACGCTCTTGGATTATCGATAGCGATGGCGAAATTCTTCGCCCTGGTGGATCTGAAGCTGGGTTCTGGCGAGTAAAGCCGAATAATGTTTTAGAGGTAGTTATTTCACATAGTACTGGAATATCTGAAGGCTGGGTTGGACAGTTTGATGGTCCAAAGATTCAGTTAGTAATGGATCAAGGTTATTCAGCGCCAACGGCAAAGATTGTTACTGCGGGTGTTCGTTTATATGGACTCGTTGCAGGAGAACTCTTCTTTGCTTATGACATGGCAGCTGAAGGACAAGAACTTCAGGCGCATATCTGGTCAACTCTTGAACGCCAGAGTGAGTAGGTAGTTTTATGAAAGATGCAGTTCTTGCTGAGTATGTGCGCGATGGATTTGTTGAATCTGTGCACCGTGGATATTTGTTAGCACTCAATGCTGATGGCAGTACTGCGCTCGAACTCGGTGATAGCTCGGCTTTGATCTTTCCACGTTCTTGCGTGAAATCGATTCAAGGCGCTGCCATGGTGCGAGCCGGTTTGAAGTTAGAACCAAGGCTTTTGGCACTTGGTTGCTCTAGCCATTCGGGATCTAGTGAGCATTTATCTGCTGTGCGTGAGATATTGGCGATGGCTAAATTAGATGAGAGCGCCCTGCAGTGCATGCTGGATAAGCCGCTGGGGGATTTAGAGCGACGTGAATGGGGCGATAAGCCTGCGACTCGTATTTCGATGAACTGCAGCGGTAAGCATGCAGCGATGTTGCTGACTTGTGTGGTTAATGGGTGGCCTACAGATAGTTACTTGGATCCGGCGCATCCACTGCAAGTTGCGATTAAGACTGAGCTTGAATCGTTAGCGGGCGAAAAGATTACGTTGACTTCAACTGATGGGTGCGGGGCGCCTCTCTTCCTGTTATCTGTTGCAGGTTTAGCGCGGGCGATTCGAAATATTACGATTTCAAAAGATCCGATTCATCAAGAAGTGATGGCAGCATCTCGTGCATTTCCTGAGATGGTTGCAGGTAAGGGGCGTTTAACAACGCAGATGATTGAAGCGGTTCCTGGGTTGTATATGAAAGACGGAGCAGAAGCTGTTGAAGTTGCCTCGATGCCAGATGGACGCACCCTTGTCTTTAAGGTCTCTGATGGCTCGCTACGACCATTTAGAGTCTTGGTGCATGCAGGTTTGAAGAAGCTTGGAATTGATAGCCCATATGAGCCTGAAAACGTGCTTGGTGGAGACCGAGTAATCGGAAACATTCGCGCAACCTTTTAATCGAGCGTACCCTTTCGTATATGACTTCCCGCCGCGTTGCCACCTTGATGGTGCACACCTCGCCTCTTGATCAGGCAGGTGTGGGCGATGCTGGTGGAATGAATATCTATGTCTGTGAAGCAGCGCAGAATATGGCGCAGCAAGGTGTTGAGGTAGATATCTTCACGAGGCGAACAAATACAGAAGTTGCTGATATTGTTGAAGTAACTCCTGGTGTGCGCGTGATTCAACTTAATGTGGGACCAGTTGAAGGTGTTACAAAAGAGCAGCTGCCGGCATATATCCCGCAGATGGCGCAGGCATTTAAAGAAGAGTTAAAGAAGAGCCGCTATGACGTGATTCATTCGCATTACTGGATTAGCGGCAAGGTGGCGATGCCGGTTGCGAAAGAACTCAGATTTCCGCTGGTGCATACGATGCACACGATGGCGCGGGTAAAGAATTTGAATTTGGCTGAAGGAGAATCTCCTGAGCCAATGATCCGCGTGCAGGGTGAAACTCAGGTTGTGGCTGCAGCTGATGCGCTTGTTGCCAATACTGATGCTGAAGCTGCCAGCTTGGTTTCTCTTTATGAAGCATGCCCCGATCATGTTTCAGTTGTCAGCCCGGGGGTTAACCTCAAGGTCTTTACACCGGGTGCGGGGCGTATGGCTGCGCGTGAATTTATTGGTCTTGATAAAGATGTTCATGTTATTACCTTTGTGGGCCGTATTCAGCCACATAAGGGCCCTGAGGTATTGATTAGAGCAGTTGCTGAGATGGTGCAGCACTCACCGCATCTGCGCAGTAAGTTGGTCGTTAACATTATTGGTGGGCCATCAGGTGCCAACCAATCTGAAGTTGAGCGGTTGAAAGAGCTCGCTTCATGGCTTGGTATTGATGATGTGGTGCGCTTTGCACCACCGGTACTGCGCACAGATTTGCCGCAGTGGTATCGCGCATCTGATTTAGTCTGTGTGCCAAGTTATTCTGAAAGCTTTGGTTTGGTAGCACTTGAGGCGCAAGCCTGTGGCACACCAGTTGTGGCAACTGCTGTTGGTGGGCTGCGTACAGCAGTTGCTGACGGTATTTCAGGGGTATTAGTAGATGGACATGATTCACGTGCGTGGTCTTCTGTCTTTGCTCGTCTGCTGCAAGAGCCACAGCGCCGTGTGCTGTTATCTCTTGGTGCTATCGAGCATGCATCGCACTTTGGCTGGGAAGCCACTTCTCGTGGAACCTTAGATATCTATGACCGTGTTTTATCAGGGCGTGACCAGGCTGCAAAGAGTATTGGCTAGATGGCTGATCCACGAGATGTGATTGAGGATTTTCTCCAATCACACGATTTAGATTTTGAGAAGAAAGATGGCAGCACCTTTATGGTGACACTGCCAGGTGAAAAGAAGTTACAGACCCATTGTGCTTTGGTAGTTGGTGATCATTCTTTGAGCATTAATGCCTTTGTGATTCGTAAGCCTGATACCCATGAGGATGCAGTACATAAATGGTGCATGGCCAAAAATGCTGCGATGTATGGGATTGCATTTGCAATCAATGAGTTGGGCGATATCTATTTGGTGGGGCGTCTGCCGCTACCGGCAGTTACTGCGCAAGAGTTAGATCGCTTGATTGGTTCGGTGCTGCAATATTCAGATAGCTCATTTAATCCGCTTCTGGAGTTGGGCTTTGCTGATGCAATACGCCGTGAATGGGCTTGGCGAGTAAGCCGTGGTGAATCTCTGGCTAACTTAAAAGCATTCGAACATTTGATTTAATGTGAGAAGATTTGCCCCATGTCCACATTGAAACTGATCCTGCTGCGCCATGGTGAATCCGAATGGAACGCCCTCAACTTATTTACCGGTTGGGTTGATGTGCGCCTATCAAGCAAGGGCGAGGCCGAGGCAGCCCGCGGTGGCAAGATGTTGGCAGAGCGTGGGCTGTTGCCTGATGTAGTGCACACATCGCTCTTGCGTCGTGCGATTCATACATCGCAGTTAGCCCTTGATTCATGTGATCGCCACTGGATCCCTGTGAAGCGCTCGTGGCGCCTGAATGAACGCCATTACGGTGCGCTGCAAGGAAAAGATAAGGCGCAGACTTTGGCTGAATACGGTGAAGAACAATTTATGTTGTGGCGCCGTTCCTACGATGTGCCGCCTCCTGTGATTGAAAAGGGCTCTGAATTCTCGCAAGATGCCGATGCGCGCTATGCAGACCTAGGCGCTGATTTGCCGATGACTGAGTGCTTGAAGGATGTTGTCGCTCGCATGATCCCGTACTGGGATAAAGATATTAAGCCAGATCTGGCTAGCGGCAAGGTGGTCCTGGTGACTGCTCACGGTAATTCGCTCCGTGCGCTGGTGAAGTACTTAGACGGTATTTCGGATGAAGATATTGCAGGACTTAACATCCCAACAGGTATTCCACTGCTCTATGAATTAAACGCTGATTTCACACCGGTGAAAAAGGGCGGGGAATATCTAGATCCTGCAGCAGCCGCGGAAGCCATCAAGGCCGTGGCGAATCAAGGTAAGAAGTAAGTTAGTTTTTTACTCAGCAGGCGTTGTGGCTAGCTTTGCGCCAGTTGTAATGCCGGCATAGTCATCGCGCTGATCGCGGATGATTGCATTGAGTGTTACTACTCCAGCGCGAGCAAAGGCAAGAGTTACTGTGACGTTCTTTCCCGCTTCTGCGCCAACGGTTGGAAATACTGCCTTAGAAGTTGCTACTTCGCCTTCAAAGCGGATTGGTTCGTTCTGGCGTAGTTCCTTCTCGCCTGTAAATACAGCTTGAACTCCACCAGCGCTGATTCCAAGCAAGGTATCTGGAGTTTCTAGGTAGTTAACGATTGTTCCGACGACTACTGCTGAGCCATCATCGGTAGCAACAAGCAACATGTTCGCTACGAAAATATCGTTGCCTTCTGTTTTGATCTTTGCTTCTGCGCCATCAGTTACTTGCTTGATAACGCGTGTTGCAGCGCTTGGGCCGGCGCCTGCACAGGATGAGAGTGTGAGTGCAAGGGATGCAATTGTGAAAGTTGCAGCAATCTTTTTTCTATCGAGGCGGCGCATGGGCGCAATTATCGCATGTCAAATTAGCCTTATTTCTCGCCTATTTGGGCTCTCTTGTGTGAGATTAAACTGGCTTTTCTATGTCGGTGATGGCTGGTAGAATTGGTCGTCTAACGAAGGGCAATACATGACATTCAAGGTCGGCGAAACCGTTGTTTATCCCCACCACGGAGCAGCTCTTATCGAGGCAATTGAAACTCGAACAATTAAGGGCGAAGAGAAGACCTACCTAGTACTTAAGGTTGCCCAGGGCGACCTCACAGTCCGCGTTCCTGCCGATAATGTAGATCTCGTAGGCGTGCGCGATGTCGTTGATTCAGCTGGCCTTGATCGCGTATTTAACGTCCTCCGCCAGCCATATACCGAAGAACCAACCAACTGGTCCCGTCGTTACAAGGCAAATCTCGAAAAGCTTGCATCCGGAGACGTTATTAAGGTCGCAGAGGTTGTCCGCGATCTCTACCGTCGCGATCTCGATCGTGGCCTCTCAGCCGGTGAAAAGCGCATGCTCGCCAAGGCGAAGCAGATTCTCGTCTCTGAACTCGCACTAGCCGAGCGCACAGATGAAGAGAAGGCTGCAACTCTCCTTGACGAGGTTCTCGCTTCCTAATTCTTAACTTCTCATGATCGCCGCAATTATTGCTGCTGCTGGCAGCGGCGAACGCTTTGGCGCATCTATCCCTAAAGCACTTATCCAACTTGGCGATCGCACACTCCTTGAACATGCCGTTGCCTCAATCTCGGCAGTTGCAGATCAAATTGTTGTGACTGCGCCCAGTGGATATGAAGCGCAAATAAAGTCAATCGTTTGCGATGGCATCACCGTGGTTACTGGCGGTGCAACCCGCTCTGAATCTGTTCGAGCAGGTCTTGCTGCCATCAAGGGCGCAGACTTTGTCTTGGTGCATGATGCAGCGCGCTGCCTTGCCAGTGTTGATTTAGCAAAGCGCGTTGTGGATTGCCTTAAGGGTGGTGCAGTCGCTGTTGTTCCAGTTCTGCCCGTTGTCGATACCTTGCAACAGGTGGGTGCTGATGGAAACGTTGTTGCAGCCGTTGATCGCGCACAGCTACGTCGCGTGCAGACGCCGCAGGGATTTACTTATTCAGTGCTTCAAGAGATTCACCAAGGCGCCCAAGATGCAACAGATGATTCCACTTTGGCGCTTAACGCAGGCCATAAAGTCCAGACTGTTATTGGCGAAGAACGAGCGCTAAAAATTACAACTCCGTCAGATTTAGCTACAGCGCTGACTTTCTTAGGTGATGCCACAACATTTACTACAGGCGTTGGCGTTGATGCACATGCCTTTGCCGAAGGTCGCTCCACTTTGAATGACGCGCATGGCCAAGGCCATCGCGATTTATGGCTTGCTGGTCTTCAATGGCCTGGCGAAAATGCTTTAGAAGGACACTCTGATGGCGATGTGGCATCCCATGCGATCTGTGATGCGCTCTTTGCTGCTACTGGTTTAGGTGATTTAGGCAGCAACTTCGGAACTTCTCGTCCCGAGTACGCGGGCGCATCAGGAGCTACATTGCTGAAAGAGACTCTGGCGATTATTAATCGGGGCGGCTATTCGATTTCACATGTATCGGTGCAGATCATCGGCAATCGTCCACGAATTGGTGCACGCCGTGCAGAAGCCATCGCAACGTTATCGGCGGCTCTTGGTGGGGCAGATGTAGCAATCCTTGCGACTACAACTGATGGCATGGGCCTTACCGGTGAAGGCAAGGGCATTGCAGCGATTGCATCTGCCTTAGTAATCAAGCGATAGAATTGCCTAATGAGTTCGCTCCATTTATATGACACCCTGACGCGAACCACATCAGAGTTTGTCCCCCTTAAAAAGGGCGAAGTAGGCATCTATCTATGTGGAGCAACGGTGCAAGCACCTCCCCATATCGGCCATGTTCGCTCTGGTGTTAACTTCGATATCTTGCGCCGCTGGCTGACAAAGAGCGGTTACAACGTCACCTTTATCCGTAACGTCACCGATATCGATGACAAGATTTTGCATAAGGCTGTCCACGAAGAAATGCCATGGTGGGCAGTAGCTATGAAATACGAGCGTGCATTTACCGATGCATACGCAGCCCTTAACGTCTTACCGCCAACATATGAACCGCGTGCAACGGGGCATGTCACGCAGATGATTGAACTGATGCAGAGCTTGATTGAAAAGGGTGCGGCATACGCACCTGGCAATGGCGATGTGTATTTAGAGGTTCGTAAGCTCTCTTCTTACTTAACGTTATCGCGCCAGAAGTTAGAAGATCTACAGTCGGCAGCCGATGCTGATGAGACTTATAAGAAAGATCCTCGCGACTTTGCGTTGTGGAAAGCGGCAAAACCAGGAGACCCATCATGGCCAACTCCGTGGGGGCCAGGTCGACCCGGATGGCACCTCGAATGTTCTGCGATGGCGCACTCTTATTTAGGTGAAGCATTTGATATTCATGGTGGCGGACTTGATCTGATCTTCCCTCACCACGAGAACGAGATTGCACAATCTGAAGCTGCCGGTTACGCCTTCGCTAAGCGTTGGCTGCATAACGCTTGGGTGACAGCATCTGGTGAAAAGATGTCGAAGTCTTTAGGTAATTCACTTCAGGTCCACGAACTTTTGAAGACTGTGCGCGGTATTGAACTTCGTTGGTATTTAGGTTCTGCGCATTACCGTTCCATGCTCGAGTTCTCTCATGAAGCACTTGCTGAATCTGCAACTGCATTCCGTCGGATTGAAGGCTTCTTAACGCGCTCAGTTGAACTATTGGGTGTTGAGCCAACGCCAGTGATTAGCGCAGCCTTTAGCGATGCCATGAATGATGATTTAGCAGTGCCAACAGCACTTGCCACAATCTCTGAAGCGCTGAAGATCGGAAATAGCGCAATTACTGCAGGAGATAAGGCTGTGATTGCATCGGCTGCCAATGAAATTCGTGGAGCACTCGATGTTCTTGGCTGCGACCCATTTGATCCAGCCTTTGCATCAGGCGGCGCTGGCGAAGATATGACTGCCGCCCTCGATGGCGTAATTAAGTTAGCGCTTGAGCAACGCACTTCTGCGCGTGAAAGAAAAGATTTTGCAGCATCTGATGCTATTCGCGATGGGTTAGCATCCCTTGGAATTACTATTGAAGACACAGCACAAGGGCCGCGTTGGTCTATTTCTAGAGATGGACAATAACCATGGCCGGTAATGCAAAACCAAGAGGCGCAGTGCGCAAATCCAAGAAGGGTCCAACAGCGGGCACTGGTGGAAACAATAAGCGTCGCTTAGAAGGTAAAGGTCCAACGCCGAAGGCTGAAGATCGTCCCTATCACGCGGCTGCAAAGCGCAAGAAGGCAGCCGAAAAAACTGCTGCAAAGAAGCCAGCAACTGCAGCCCGTAAGTTTTCTCGAGGCGATGCACCACGTGGTGAAATCGTGGCAGGTCGTAACGCCGTTCTTGAAGCGTTGCGCGAATCAGTGCCGGCCACAGAACTCTTAGTTGCACGCAGTATCGACGTTGATGATCGCGTCGCAGAAAGCTTGCAGCTTGCGTTAAATCACGGGCTTTCAATCCGCGAAGCACATCGCGCAGAGGTTGAAGGAATTTCACCTAATAGCCAAGGAATTATCCTGGCGATTAAGCCATTCCAATATTCATCATTTGAAGAAATTACTCAGCGCGCAAAGACACCGATGTTATTGGTGGCTCTCGATGGCGTTACCGACCCTCGTAACTTAGGTGCGATTGTGCGAAGTGCTGCAGCCTTTGGCGCATCAGGTGTCTTGATGACTGAACGACGAGCTGCAGGTATGACAGCGTCGGCTTGGAAGTCATCCGCTGGAGCTGCTGCTCGCTTGCCGATTGCGCAGGTCACAAACCTTGCTCGCACTATCGATGAAGCTAAGAAGATGGGCTGCTTTGTAGTCGGTCTTGATGGTGAATCAGATGTGAAGATTGCAGATATGAAGGTTGCAACTGAGCCGCTGATGCTGATTGTGGGCTCAGAGGGCAAGGGGCTTGCTCGTCTAACGCGTGAAAAGTGCGACATTGTTGTTTCGATTCCAATTAGCGCAACGACTGAATCCTTGAACGCATCGGTGGCAACTTCCATCGCGCTCTATGCAGTCGACGAGGCGCGTCGTAAGGGTTAAGCAGATGGCGCTTCAACGATTTATTGTCTGTGGTGATTCATACTCAGAAGGCATGTCTGATGAAGTCATTGACGGCAAATATCGCGGATGGGCAGATCGCGTTGCCGATGTGATGGCCAATGCGCACGCAGACTTTACCTACATGAATTTGGCTGTGCGCGGTAAGTTAATTGGCCAAGTGGTTGAAGAACAAGTTCCAACAGCACTGGCATTTGTCACTGGTCCAGATACTTTGGTTTCATTCCATGCAGGAGCCAACGATGCACTCCGTCCTGGATATCAAGCATCGATTGCGATTCCTTTGTACCAAGAGGCAGTGCGATTGATTGCAAAATCTGGAGCAACCTTGATGCTCTTTACCGTTCTTGAAAATACTGGCAATAAAGGAAAAGGCTCTGAAATCTGGGAGAAGCGATTCTCTGAATTTAATCGGGGCGTTCGCGCAGTAGGTGCTGAAGTTGGTGCGATTGTCGTTGATGCAAACCAAGAGCGATTCTTTAGCGATCGTAGATTCTTAGCCTTTGACCGCCTTCATTTAAATGCTGAGGGACATAAGAGATGCGCTGATGCTGTTCTTGAGAAGTTAGGTCTTCCTTTTGATCCTGCTTGGCGCACACCGCTTCCACCAGCGAAGAAGACTCCGTGGGTTCTAGAAAAGCTCGTCACCGTTGCCTGGTTCTTTGTCTTTGCGCTGCCATGGATATACCGCCGCCTTCGCGGTAAATCATCGGGTGATGGAAGAGTTGCTAAATATCCAACTCCAACAAAGTGGCCAATAAAGTAAGAAACTGCGCTTAAATCGGCGATGAGTGCTCGTCCCATTGAGGTTGTCAGTGAAGTGCGCTTTACTAGAAACATGAAGACGAAAACTTGGAAATCTACTTGGTTCATTAGCGCGCTCCTAGTCTTTCTTACTCTCCAGAGCCAACCCTCCTTCGCTGAATTAGGTGGCTACGCAGTCGTTCACCCTGATGGCCATGTATGTGGCGTGATTGTGGCTACCAGTACAGATCCATTTGGAAACGGCGGAACTATGCCTGTCGAGTACATGGGTTGCCCACCTGGTTCCCGAATCATTTTTCAAACTAAGGCAGATCCAGACACAGGAAATGTGGCTGGATATCACGGTTCTTCACCAGGAACTTCAGTTCAATATGACGACGCAACCAACTCGTTTACTATTTCAAACGGCTCACCAGCCGCTGCACCAGGAACTCCAACTCCTCCTGCAAAAATAACTTTGATTATTAAAGATGGAATTGCGACTGATTCAAGTGGAAGAAGTTTCAGTACGGGCAATGGTGTCTCTGCGTCAACAACACTGAGCCAAGATCAATATCAGCAACTTGTCACAGAAACTAGTCGAATCGACAGCGCAAAGAACCAGCGCCAAAATGCATTAAGCCAAGCACAATCACTGGCAGCTCAGACACCCGGAATTGAAAGATGTGTATCTTGGTCTGGCTATCTTGAAAATGGCCAAGAGTGTGCAATTGCAACAGCATCATCCGACACAACAACTGTTCAAACCCGATCTGTTTCTAATTCGCTTTCCAACGTAGATTCTCAAACAGTTCTCAATGTTGAGTCTTCAACAGCAACAGCTGGCGTAGATTCGGTCACAATTACAGTTAAGGCCACTAACGAGTTTGTGGCTCCAGTAATCAAGTCGGAAGCTGTCGAGGTGCAAGGAACAACCGCAGATGTGTCATCACTGGCTTTAAAAATTGAAACCAATGTAAAGGCAGCGGTCGATATTGATAAGTCACTTCGCAAGCTGGATACACTGAGAAAAGTCACAGCTTCAAGCGTGATTAAGCTGCCAGATGCGAAGCTTTCCAAGGAATCAGCAATTAGCCTCACGCCAAGTATTTGCTCAGCTTCAGGTATTCAAGTATCTAAAATTGGCAAAGGTTTATGCACCATCGCCTACACAATTCTCTCTGAAGCCGGAAATACCTATACGACAGAGAAAACCTTCTCGTTTAGATAGCTCTTACGCTCCAGGTAAAGCTAAAAGTGCCGCCAGATACTAGGTATTGAGGCAAGGTATCTGGGCCACAGGATGCCGTTCCAACGCCACGATGAGCAGCATCGATATGAACAACTGTATTTCCAGATGCGCGTAGTTCAACATCATGGGTTGCATCAGCTAGCTCAGTTGCTCTAAATGGATTAACGCTGACCTGACGTGGCTTATCCATATCGATACGAAGACCATTACCTGCGTTATCGGTCAAGGTAAACCAGCGAACGCCTGTGTGGCCACCGTTTTCTTGTGGGCGAACGTATGGGATGTACTGCTCCCAGACAGAGGATGCCCATTTACCAACGCGTCCAATTTTGCGATCTGGATAAGTCTCGTGTGGGCCAACGCCAAGGTAGGTGAAGTTTGATAGCGCGCCATCAATTTCAAAGTTGATACCAACGCGGGCGATGTCATCCCATTGCTTTGGAGTTGTGATGCTTTCTTTGACCGAGAATCCATCTGCAATAGGTGTCACAAGTTGAACCTGCTTGATTTTAAATCCGGTGCTGGTCTGCCAGACGCTCGTGACCTTGTAAGACTTCGCTGTTTCGGTAATAGTGCAATCGATACGTTCTAAGTCACGGACGCCGTAGCTATCCCACTTTTCGGCAAAGTGAGCGATGCGATCGTTATCTGTTGGTGCGCGCCATAACGATGGTTGTGGTGCCACAAGACCGAATGGAAGTTGGATTTCGCCAGCGTCATCGACTGCGCCTTCAAAGAGATCACTTGTTGCAGCGCTTGCAAAAGTTGCCTTACGTGAAGCTAGTGCAAATTGTTGATAGGCGACTTCATGGCCTGCAGGTGCCCAATCAGTGCGATGTAAGTTAAAGAGTGAGAAGGTAATAAATCTTTCACCTGCTCCATCAATCTTGGCGAGGAACTTCGATGCAATGCGCACCTTGACGCTCTTTTGTGGGGCAACGTTTGGAAGCTTGAGAGTTCCGCCATCAATAACTTCGCCATCGCGGGTGATGGTCCAGGTGCAGCCAAAACCAGCTAAATCCTTGAAGAATTGGCGGTTGGTAATGGTGAAGTTGCCAGTTGCTGCCTTTGTTGAGGTAAAGGCGACAGGGGCTGCGATCGCTTTAAACTCATGCATCGCAGGCTTAGGTGTGCGATCAGGAAAGACCATTCCATCGCAGACAAAGTTTCCGTCATGGCGTACTTCACCGAAATCTCCACCGTAGGCAGAGCGCTTGGTGCCATCTGCAAGAGTCTGTTCAATACCGTGATCCCAGAACTCCCAAATAAATCCACCTTGCAGGCCAGGAAGTGAGTGGATGGCATCCCAATACTCTTTTAAGGTTCCATTTGAATTACCCATTGCGTGCGAGTACTCGCACATAATCAGCGGGCGATCTTGCTTGCCTGACTTTGCATGGCTCACAATTGCTTTAATCGATGGATACATCGGACAGATGACATCGGTCAGTGTGTGACCACCGCGCCAATCGCCATTGATGGCGCCTTCGTAATGAAGTGGGCGGGATGTATCAAGGGAACGAGCAAAGGCTGCAGCTGCGTAATGGTTGGCGCCGATACCTGATTCATTACCAAGTGACCAGAAGATGACTGATGGGTGGTGCATATCGCGCTGCACCATACGACCTACGCGCTCAACGAATGCTGATGCATAACGTGGGTCATTTGCAATCGAATCATAAAATGCATGGGATTCGATATTTGCTTCATCAATGACATAGAAACCAAGTTCATCGCAGAGTTCAAGGAAAGCTGCATCGTTTGGATAGTGCGATGTGCGCACAGCGTTAAAGTTCCAACGCTTCATTTCTAGTAGGTCTTGGCGCATATCTTCACGAGAGAGAACTCGGCCAGTGTGGCGATTAAAGTCGTGGCGGTTGACGCCATAGATAAAGACACGCTTGCCATTGACCAATAAATCTCGGCCCTTAACGAAAACGCTGCGGAAGCCGATCTTCTGTTGTGAAACCTCAACGACCTGACCCGTTGGGCTGACTAATTCGATGCGAAGTGTGTAAAGGGCAGGGGTTTCAGCGCTCCAGGCAGCCACCTTAGGAACTGTTGTTTCAAGGACGATATGGCCCGGCCATGGTGATTGCAGAGGTTCACGCAGGCGCTTTGCTGACTCTGGCATTGAGCCATCCCAGTATTCGCCGGCAAAGTGCTTGCGGTTTGCTTCCTGCAGTTCGGCAGACATTTCAGTCCAGACCGGTGTTACGTGGTGCTTATAGGTAGCACTGAGCTGTGCGCTCTTTACCTTTGGAAGTTCTTCAATCGATGTGCGCAAGGTGTAACCATCAACGCTCTTGCCCTTGATTGAACCGATAACTGCATCAATCTTTAGGGTACCGGTTGTGCCGTCTGCCTTAAGGCCCGCAGTTGTTGCAAACTTTTCGATGTAGACAAGGTCGGTTGCATATAACTTTACAGAGCGGGTAATGCCGCCATGCCACCACTGATCTTGATCTTCAATATATGTGGCATCAGACCATTTGGTCACTGAAATTTTTACTGTGTTACGACCAGCTTTGATATAGGCGGTGATATCAAATTCAGCAGCCAAGCGAGAATCTTTGGTAAGGCCTACTTCGGTTCCATTAACAGTGATGACTGCAACGGATTCATAACCGCCAAGATGCAGAACAATGCGCTTGCCATCCCAAGATTGCGGAACCTCAAAGTCGCGTTCATAAATGCCGGTTGGGTTTTCTTCTGGCACCTCTGGCGCTACGTGGTCCCACGGCATCTGCACGTTGGTGTAGATCGGCTTATCAAAGAAGGTGTCGCTGGTTGGTTGCATCGTCCACAAGCCCGGGACAGGAATAGATGTCCACTTCTTACGTGACTGATCGTTGGGCGAACGTAGTAACTGGAAGCGCCAAGTGCCGTCGAGTGAGAGTGTTTCAAAGTGCTCGATGTTGAGCATCGGCAAACGGTTTATTGAGTTTGTCTCTGGGCTCATCCAATAATTTGGCAACATGGCGGTTATCCTCTCATTAGCGCCCCGCAATAACTACAGTCCAGATGACCTCCAAAGTGTTGATTTATAGGGTGAAATAGAGCGATTTTTACAATCTGGCGATAACTGCCATAATTACGCCCGCAGTACGCCTCCCTAGCTCAGTGGTAGAGCAGCTCACTTGTAATGAGCAGGTCATCCGTTCAATCCGGATGGGGGGCTCCAGAATTACTCCGTTATAGATTAAGTCAGGAGTTAAATATGTCGAACAACTCTTTTCCTCACGAATTCTTTGGCGATTTATTGGCAGCAAATGCCGAATACCAGAAAAACTTCAAATACTCAGAGCTGACAGGATCTGCAGCTAAAGGCCTCGCAATTGTTACCTGTATGGATTCACGTATTAATCCGTTGTCTGTCATTGGAATGAAATCAGGAGATGTAAAGATTCTGCGTAATGCTGGCGCTCGCGTGACTGAAGATGTCTTGCGTACCTTGGTTCTTGCTACATATTTACTCAACGTCAATCGCATCTTGGTAATGCCACATACTGATTGCAAGATGGCTGAAAATGATGAGGCTGATTTTCATAAGCTCATTGATGAACAATATGGAGTCAATACTTCTAGCCTTGAATTTCGCACTACTCGCGATCAACGTGGAGCTCTTGCGAGTGACTTAAACCGTATTCGTTCATATCCGCTACTGCGTGAAGGTGTGGCAGTAGCTGGTGGAATTTATGATGTAAAGACTGGTGCAATCGAACCGTTTGAAGGTTAGTTAACGGTTGGATTGGTGCGTCGTATTGGCATCTTGGTAATTGGATAGCTTAAATCTTCCAGAAATTCTCTAATTAATAGCTGCACAAGCGCAGGCTTCTCTTTTACTAAGCCGTGGGATGTGCCAGGCAGAATCGCTAGCTGACCTAAGGGAATGTTTTCGAAGAGTTCGATGGTGTGGTGATGTGCGATGACATCATCATCTCCTGCCATAACCAGCACTGGGCACTGAATATTGAGCAGCTCTGCTCGCTCTAAGTTTGGCTCGCTGCGCCAGATTGCCATCATGCGCGTGATCTTTTCTACCAAAGTTTCTGGGGCATCAGGGGATGTTTCGTTGTATTCAGCTTGATCTTCAGGTGAAACAACGCCATTGAATTCAGGCAGTGGCAACGTGCCGCTGTGGTGAAAGTTGGCGCCCAGTGTGACAACGGTGCGCACTAAATCAGGGCGAGCGATGGCAACGAGGAGCGCAATGATTCCGCCGTCGCTGTAACCAATGAGGTGTGCAGGTTCTTTCACAACTGTTTCAAGATAGGCGATCGCCTCTTTTACTTGATAATCAAAGTGCAGACTGCCGGCACGATCGCCGGTAAAGCCGTGGGCTGTGCGGTCATAGCCAAAGATATGAAATTGATCTTCAACGGCAGGCAAGATGTTTTGATCCCAGTGCGATGTCTGACTTAAGCCGCCGTGCAGAAGCACAAGCGCTTCGCCGTTGTTATCCCATTCGTAGCAGTAAAGCTGATGTCCGCCGACTTCGCGATATTCAGGCATTGCTTTAGAGCGAATCCATGATGTGACGGTTGCCGCGATCAAAGGTGAGGTAGTTCCAGGTCCAGTCGGCCATCGTGCCAATTTTGTTGCGACCACCTAAGAGATAGAACAAGTGCAGCCATAACCAAGCAAACCAAGCAAGTGCGCCGGTCATACGGAATTTCTTTACTTCAACAACTGCCTTATGGCGACCGATTGTGGCCATGGAGCCTTTATCAATGTATTTAAAGGCTTTGAGGGCTTCACCTTTATGTGCGCGCACGATCTGCTTTGCAACAAAGCGTGCTTGCTGCATTGCAACAGGTGCCACCATCGGCAAGAAGCGACCATCTGCGCCCCTTGCTCCTGCAATATCGCCGATTGCCCAGATATGTGGGTAATGGTTAACACGAAGAGATTCTTCAACATCGATGCGAGAACCAACGATAGGTAGGTTAAGAATTTCTGCAGTGGGTTCGCCCTTAACGCCAGCAGCCCAGACTGTAATTTCTGCTGGAATTGGATCGCCATCTTTGACGATAATCTTTCGTGATTGCACTTCGCGCACTGAAGTGTTGGTGCGCACGATGACGCCAAGTTTGCGTAAATCAGATTCTGCGCGCTCAGATAACTTCTCGCTAAACATCGGCAGGATTCGTGGGCCAGCTTCGATTAAATAGATATCGATGTGATCGGCTGCGTGCTTCATATCGTTCTTCAGCGGCCCGCGCTTGAGTTCAGCCAGTGCGCCAGCCATCTCAACGCCTGTTGGTCCACCGCCAACGACAGCAATTGAAAGGCGAGTGTCATCTTCAAAGCGGCACAAATCTTCAAAACGGCGCATGACGGCGGCGCGGATATTGATTGCTTCATTGACGCTCTTCATACCCATGCCGTATTCGTTCACACCTGGAACTCCGAAGTCTGCAGTGGATGAACCAAGGGCGACAATTAAATGGTCGAATTCGAGAACTTCAGAGGAATCTAGTTTCACTGTCTTGTTCTTATGGTCAACCGATAGCGGTGAACCCATACGAAACTTAACGCCTGATTTACGTAGCGCGCCGCGGATTGGGTGAACAACGTGATCGGCGGCTAGACCGGCAGTTGATACCTGATAAAGCAGCGGCAGAAATGTTTGAAAGTTATGGCGGTCAACCAAGGTGACATCGGCATCCTTAGCCATCGCGCGAGCCGCGGTCAGTCCACCAAAGCCTGCGCCCAAGATTACGACGCGAGGCTTAGTTGCCTTTGAAGTAGAAGTCACCACCGGGTAAGTCTAGGCTCTCAGCCATGGATACGCAGAATCAAGGGAAGTTATACCTCGTCACGGGCGCATCCGGTTATGTGGGTGGGCGTTTAGTCCGCGATTTAATGAGCGATAAAAAACGTGTGCGCGTATTTGTGCGAGATGCAAAGAAGATTCAAGGACAGAGCTGGGCGCACGAAGTTGAAATCGTTGAAGGCAATGCCAGCAACGCAGCTGATTTAGATCGCGCGCTCGCTGGTGTTCATACCGCTTATTACTTACTGCACTCTATTAATGCTGCCGCCGACTTCGGAGATATTGAAGCGGCGATGGCGCGCGGGTTTGCGCTCGCCTCTGAAAAGGCTGGAGTTTCTCAGATTGTGTACTTGGGTGGAATTGCAAACGATGAGAACCGCAGCCGCCACTTAACATCGCGCATGAATACTGGAACACATTTGGCTTCAACTTCTGTGCCAGTCCTTGAACTTCGCGCTGGCATCATTATTGGTTCAGGTTCTGCATCCTTTGAAATGCTGCGCCACCTCACCCACCGCTTGCCGATTATGACGACCCCTAAGTGGGTCTCAAATCGCACGCAACCAATTGCTATCCGCGATGTTCTCTACTACCTGCGCAAGACTGCCAATTTAACTAAACCTGAAAATCGCATCTGCGATATCGGTGGCCCTGAAGTTGTTACCTATGCCGAGATGATGCAGAAGTTTGCCGGTCTTTCAGGCTTACGTAAACGAAAGATTATTCAGGTTCCAGTTCTGACTCCCAAGCTTTCTAGTCTGTGGATTGGTTTTGTGACTCCGGTACCAACATCTCTTGCTCGTCCGCTCGTTGAATCGCTGATTAGCGAAGTTGTGGCAGATCCAGCAAAGAGCATTTCTGAAATTATTCCGCTTCCACCTGAAGGCCTCCTTACTGTTTCGCAGGCGATTCAATTGGCCCTCACCCGCACTGCTGAAAACTCAGTAGATACACGTTGGTCTGATGCAGCATTTCCAACAGCTCCGTGGCAGAAGGCCCAAGGAGATCCTGATTGGGCAGGCGAGCTCATGCTCAAAGATCATCGCGAAATTACAACCGATGTTCCGCTCTCTAAAGTCTGGGAACAGATTGAAGGAATCGGCGGAGAGCACGGTTGGTTCGGTTCTGGTTGGCTCTGGTATTTGCGCGGCTTACTCGATCGCATGGTTGGTGGCGTTGGTCTTCGTCGTGGCCGTCGCGATCCACAATTCCTGCGCGTGGGAGATAGTTTAGATTTCTGGCGCGTTGAAAAGATTACAAAGGAAGAGCATTTGCGTCTGTATGCCGAAATGATTCTGCCCGGCAAGGCGTGGTTGGAATTTAACCTCAAGGTTGTCGATGGCAAGACTGTTGTGACGCAGGATGCGCTCTTTGCACCTCGCGGATTAGGGGGCCAGATTTATTGGTATCTGGTTTCACCTTTCCACTTCTTTATCTTTCCGACGATGCTACGCAATATCGAAAAAGCTGCGAGAAAATCGTAAAGTCTTCGTAAATCCCACAGTTAACGCGCTTTTCAATCTAAGATTGGCACCATGTCCGCGTTGGAAAATCCAGAGACACAGGGTTCGACCTTGACCGATCTCGAAACTCGTATCCTTGAGTTCGAACGTAATTGGTGGCGCTTTGCTGGAGCGAAAGAGACTGCAATCAAGGATCTCTTCGATATGACAGCGCCCCGCTATTACCAACTGCTCAATGACCTCATCGATCGCGATGATGCCCTCGAGGCCTCTCCGATGCTGGTCAAGCGCCTGCGCAGGCTCCGCGAAGCCCGCATGGCCGCCCGTACCGCCCGCTAAATCCCAAACCCACCCTCTCGTTTTGCCCCTTGGAATAAACCCGTCTAGATTTGGCGTTAGCACTCGAGGGTCGAGAGTGATAATTCGGCCCAGTTTCAATAGATATATAGGAGCTAAAAACTATGGCAAAGCAGATTGCCTTTAATGAAGAAGCCCGCCGCGGATTAGAGCGCGGAATGAACGTCCTCGCCGATGCAGTCAAGGTAACCCTTGGGCCGCGCGGACGTAACGTCGTACTTGAGAAGAAGTGGGGCGCACCAACAATTACCAACGATGGCGTCTCGATCGCAAAAGAGATTGAACTCGATGATCCATGGGAAAAGATCGGTGCGGAGCTCGTTAAGGAAGTTGCTAAGAAGACAGATGATGTCGCAGGCGACGGAACAACAACTGCAACGGTATTGGCTCAGGCGCTCGTACGCGAAGGTCTTCGCAACGTAGCAGCTGGCTCAAACCCAATGGCGCTCAAGCGTGGAATTGAAAAGGCAGTAGCTGCGATCGTGACCGAACTTGGAGCGATGGCAAAGAGCGTTGATTCCAAAGAGCAGATTGCCGCAACTGCATCTATCTCAGCAGCCGACGCAACTATCGGCGAGATGATCGCAGAAGCTATGGATAAGGTCGGTAAAGAAGGCGTTATCACCGTTGAAGAGTCAAATACATTCGGTCTTGAGCTCGAGCTCACTGAAGGTATGCGCTTTGATAAGGGTTATGTCTCACCATATTTCGTAACTGATACAGATCGCATGGAAGCAGTTCTTGAAGATGCTTACATCTTGATCGTTAATTCAAAGATTGCCAACATCAAGGAGCTTGTTCCAGTTCTTGAGAAGGTTATGCAATCAGGTAAGCCACTTGCCATCATCGCTGAAGATATTGAAGGCGAAGCACTTGCTACTCTCGTAGTTAACAAGATCAAGGGAACATTCCGCTCTGCAGCCGTGAAGGCTCCAGGATTCGGAGATCGTCGCAAGGCGATGTTGCAAGATATTGCAATCTTGACTGGTGCAACTGTGATTTCAGAAGAAGTGGGTCTCAAGCTAGAAACAGCAGGACTTGAACTTCTCGGTCGCGCTCGCAAGGTAGTTATCTCTAAGGAAGAGACAACCATCATTGAAGGTCTCGGAGATGAAGCGCAGCTCAAGGGGCGCGTTGCTCAGATTCGTGCTGAAATCGAGAAGTCTGATTCAGATTACGACAAAGAGAAGCTGCAGGAGCGCCTAGCAAAGCTTGCTGGTGGAGTTGCTGTCATCAAGGCAGGAGCTGCAACAGAAGTTGAACTCAAGGAGCGCAAGCACCGCATTGAAGATGCAGTGCGTAATGCAAAGGCTGCAGTTGAAGAAGGAATCGTCGCCGGTGGTGGCGTTGCACTTCTTCAGGCAGCAACAGCTGCATTTAAGAAGCTAAAGCTCGAAGGAGATGAAGCAACTGGTGCAAAGATTGTTGAAGTATCAATCGAAGCTCCTCTCAAGCAGATCGCAGTTAATGCTGGTCTTGAAGGCGGAGTAGTTGTCGAGAAGGTACGTAACCTCGAAGCAGGTTTCGGACTTAATGCAGCATCTGGAGAATATGTAGACATGATCAAGGCTGGCATCATCGATCCAGCTAAGGTCACACGTTCTGCACTTCAGAATGCAGCATCAATCGCAGCGCTCTTTATTACTACAGAGGCAGTGATTACAGATAAGCCAGAGCCAAAGTCAGCATCACCAATGCCACAAGGCGGCGGGGACATGGACTTCTAAAGCACGCGTAAATAGTTACGAAGGCCCTCGAGATTAACGTCTCGGGGGCCTTCTGCTTTACGATTGGAAGATGAAGACATTTGATGCGCAGCAGATTGCGCGCGATGCTGCCCTAGCGGATGCGGAGTTTGCATCTCAGGTTGGCGACTTTGTCTCGGTTGACTATGACGACGACAATCGCGTTGCTACCTATCTCTTTAAGGCCGAAGTTGCTGGCTATCTTGGATGGCGTTGGTGCATCACAGTTGCAAAGGTCGAAGAAGATGCAACTCCTACTATCTGCGATGTAGTGATCTTGCCTGGTCCAGATTCACTTATTGCGCCAGACCACATTCCATACCGCGATCGCATTCAACCTGAAGATATTCAGCCAGGTGTCATCGTTCCAAGTATTCTTGAAGATACTCGCCTTGTTCCAGGTATTCATGCACTTGTGCAAGATGAAGGCCTTGATGCAACTCAAATTTTTGATTTAGGTTTGATGCGTCCACGTGTTCTATCAATCGAAGGTCGCGATCAAGCAAGTAAGCGTTGGTACACAGGCGATCGCGGACCGAATTCACCACTCGCACAAGGAGCTCCAAAGCCATGTGCATCATGTGGATTCTTCTTACCGATTGCAGGATCTATGCGCGCATCTTTTGGTGTCTGCGCCAATGCGATTGCACCCGATGATGCACGTGTGGTTTCAGTCGACCACGGGTGCGGCGCGCATAGCGAAGCGACCCTCTAACTCTTTCTACGCTTAAAACCGGGTAGCACGGCCCTGCGCCGATGCGATAAATTAGCCCCCTGTCCGAAACCCCCGGCTCGCATGATTAAACGAGTACCGTAAATTTAAGGAGTAACTGTTATGCCTACAGGTCGCGTGAAATGGTTCTCCCTAGAAAAAGGTTTTGGCTTTATCGCATCCGATGAAGGCGAAGATGTTTATCTTGCATCCTCTGCTCTTCCTGAAGGCGTCTCCACTGTAAAGCCTGGCACCAAGCTTGAGTTCTCTGTGATTGATTCACGTAAAGGACCACAAGCGATGTCAGTGCATATCGTTGAAGCGCCAGTTTCACTCGCTGAAGGCTCACGCGCAAATAGCGATGACCTTGCTGCGATGATTGAAGACACCATCAAGATCTTGGATCGCGTTGGCAATGGCTTGCGCCAGGGACGTCATCCATCAGGTCCTGAAGCAGAGCGCCTTGGTCGAGTGCTGCGCGGTATCGCAACTCAGCTCGAGGCTTAACTCTTTAAATTCCTGTGCGGCGTGAACGTCGTACTGAGTAACGAATTCCAATTGCGCCGAGCGCTGCTCCGACTACGCATGTCCAGATAACTTTGCTTTCAGCGCCCATCGCGATTGCAACAACTCCTGCGGCAAGCCAAGCGATACTTCCTATAGAGATGAGAATAACGACGGTCTTGATGTTGGAAGAACCTGGCGATGTCATGAGAGTAGAGTAATGCGAATGCGAGTAGATGAGAACGGAAACTGGCGTTCTTTCCGCCATCGAAATTTCCGAATTCTCTTTCCTGCCAACGCACTCTCCAATATCGGCACTTGGGTGCAGATCATTGCCCAAGATTGGCTCGTTCTTCAGCTCACAGATAACAATGGTTTCTATCTTGGTCTTGTTACTGCGATTCAATTTGTACCGGTAATGCTCTTGAGCTTGCACGGTGGTGTGCTGGCAGATCGCGTTGATAAACGAAAGCTATTAATTGCAACTAATACCTTGGCTGCCCTTGCTTGCTATGCCCTCGGTATTCTGGTTGTGGCTGAAATAATTGAACTCTGGCATGTTTTTGTCTGCGCTGCTGTTCTCGGTATTGCCTCTGCCATTGATGCACCCATTAGACAGAGCTTTACCGCCGAGATTGTGGGCGATGAAGATGTGGCTAATGCAGTCAGCCTCAACTCAGCTAATTTCAATATGGGGCGCTTAGTTGGGCCAGCGCTTTCTGGAATTCTAATTGCCAACTTTGATACCGGTCCCTCCTTCTTAATTAATGCAACCTCTTATCTCTTTGTTATTGGCTCGCTCTTTTTTATGCGCTCCTCCGACTTCTTTAGCCAGAAGAAAGAGAAGACCCTCGGCACAATCCGCGAAGGCTTGCGCTATGCCATGGCCCGTCCTGATTTATATGTTGTGATGGCGCTGATCTTCTTTGCCTCCACCTTCGGACTTAACTTTCAGATCTTTAATGCGCTCATGGCCACAAAAGAATTTGGTAAAGGCCCTGCCTCGTATGGGTTGCTAGGCACATATGTTGCAATCGGATCACTTGCTGGTGCGCTCATCAGTGCGCGCTTAGAAAGATTTAGAGACAGCATGTTGGTGGTGCGCCTTGGTGTGCTCTTCTCATTAGTTGTTATTGCCACCGCATTTATGCCGACGTACTGGACGTACTCACTCTGGCTACCAATCGGTGGAGTATCAGCCTTGGCGATGTTAATCAGCGCCAATTCTTATGTGCAGGTCAATAGCGATCCAGCAGTGCGCGGACGTGTGATGGGAATCTATCTCTTGATCTTTATGGGAGGCACTCCCTTGGGTTCACTCTTTATTGGGTATATGACTGAAGCGGTGGGCGTGCGCGAAACAATCTTTATCTGTGGCGTGATTCCACTGGTTGCAGCAACGCTGCTCTGGGTCTTCTTTAAAGATAAGTTACAGAAGCCAGATGATTTACGAGTATCAACTATCCTAAAAAGATAAGTACTACTAGTACAACAAGCGTCAAAATTGTTATCAGGCGACGGACTTTAAAGTTCATTATCTTCCAATACTTTCTGTGGAACGTGTGATGGAACGAGTTGGACAATGATGTATGAGATAAAGAGCAGAACTGGCACCATTAAGTAGGCTCTTGAAATTCCGAATTGATCGCCAAGGACGCCGAGTAAGAATGGTGATCCTGCAATTGCCAGGCCTGCAGCGCTAGAACTCCTACCCACTGCTAAATCAGGGCGGCCTTCGCTGAAATCAATCATGCGAAGGGAAGCCAGTGCAAATTGATTAGAAACACCTAAGCCGGCAATGAGAACACCAAGGAAGCTGATCTGTAGATCATGCGAGAACCAAAGAATGGCAAAGCCAATTGCCTGTACTGCAATAAAGATAATCAACTGGGTATCGAGGGCAAAGTGTTTTAAGACGCGACCGCCATACCAGCGACCAAGAGCCATGCCGGTTCCAAAAGCTGCAACTGTGAGCGTTGAGATAGCAGGGGATGCGTTGGTGCGATCAATGATTAACGCTGCTGCCCAGAATGAAATCGCAAATTCACTGGCGATACAGGCAACGAAACCTAACCAAGACCACCAAAATTCGCGAGATAACTTTCCGGTTTGTGGGCCTGATTCATCTGGAACATGTACTTCAGGGCTTTTGTCCCGCGCTAAATAAAGAATCAGAACAGCCGGAATAGCAATCAACATGCCAAGGCGCCAGTAGTCGCGATAGTTATTGGCAATTGTTCCAACAATAAGAGTTCCGCCTACATAACCACACGATGCGATGGCATTTGCTTGTGTCAGGGCCATCGGTGACAGCTCTTTATAGTGAGATGTGATCGCAGTCAGCGCGTTATTGATGGTGATCGAAACTCCAAAGCCAGTTACAAAGGCTGTTGGAATTGAGAAGAGAACAGAAGGGGATGCAACAAAGGCGATGATGCCGATGGAGAAGATTAAAAGCCCAATCCAGGCTGTCTTTGTTCTGCCAAAGCGATGAGCGATGTGAGGGTTTGCAAGACCGGCAAAGACAGAGGCCAGACCAATGGAAGTTCCATGAAGTCCTGCAATAGTCAGTGATGTGCCTTGATCTGCGCGCAGCAGCGGCTGGGTTGGTCCGAAGCTACCTAAGAAGATATTGACGCAGACAGTTTGAAAAGCAACGGTCCAGAAGTATCTGTCCCGCTTGATTGTGTGAGTCACTATGAAAGGTTAGCTACGACGTAGTCGATAGATGCTGTTAGCGCATCGATATCAGCTGGGTCGATTGCCGGGAACATACCGATACGAAGCTGGTTCTTACCAAGCTTGCGATATGGCTCTGTATCCACGATTCCATTTGCGCGAAGAGCTGCAGCCACTTTGGTGGCGTCGATTGCTTCATCAAAGTTAATTGTTCCAACAACCTTAGAACGCTGCGCAGGGTCTGTCACAAATGGAGTTGTGTAGCTGGTCTTTTCAGCCCATCCGTAAAGACGTGATGCTGAATCTGCGCTACGACCTGCAGCAAACTTCAACCCACCATTTGCATTCATCCACTTCAGTTGTTCATCGAGCAACATCAAGGTGACAAGCGCTGGGGTGTTATAGGTCTGATCAAGTCGTGAATTTTCGATTGCTGTGACTAAATCAAAGAAGGCTGGGATCCAACGACCGCTCGCCTTAATCTTTTCAGCGCGAGCAATAGCAGCAGGGCTCATGAGTGCAAACCAGAGACCACCATCGGATGCGAAAGATTTCTGTGGTGCGAAGTAGTAGGTATCAAACTCTTTGGCTTCTACTTCTAGTCCGCCCGCTGCAGATGTGGCATCAACAAGAACGAGCGCTCCATCTGTTCCAGCCGGGCGCTTAATGTTCATAGCAACGCCAGTTGAAGTTTCGTTATGGGTAAGTGCATAGACATCGATACCGGCTTCAGCAGATGCTGCTGGGTGTGTGCCTGGTTCAGACTTGATCACCGTTGGCTCGCCTAGGAATGGAGCTTCTTTAGCGGCAGCTGCAAACTTTGATGAGAATTCACCGAAGACAAGGTGCTGTGAGCGATCTTCGATAAGTCCGAATGTTGCGATATCCCAGAACGCGGTTGAGCCACCGTTACCCAAGATGACTTCATAACCTTCTGGAAGTGAGAAGAGAGAGGTAAGACCTTCGCGAACGCTCTTTACAACGTTCTTTACTGGCTTCTGGCGATGCGATGTTCCAAGAATGTATTCGCTACCAGGTGCTGTCAGAACCGCTAACGCTTCTGGACGAATCTTTGATGGACCGCAACCAAAACGTCCATCACGTGGCTTTAAATTATCTGGAATAACAATGGCATCGCTCATGGGGCAAGACTACGGGTAGTACCTATGTACTTCCCAATCGGAATTGGTGTTAGCCCGCTCATAGCGCAAGCGATCATGTAAGCGCGAGTAACGGCCCTGCCAAAATTCGATGCTGACCGGAGTAACGCGATAACCGCCCCAATGCGGTGGGCATGGAACTGTTGTTCCTTCCGGCCATTTTTGCGCAGCGCCAGCAAAGCGTTGCTCTAACTCTTCGCGAGTTGCAAGGGGAGCTGATTGTGCAGATGCCCATGCGCCAATCTGTGATGACCATGGCCTTGTTGCAAAGTAATCGTCTGATTCTGAACGTTCAATCTTTTCTGCAAATCCACTGATCGAAACTTGGCGTTCCATGGCATACCAAGGAAAGAGCAGAGTGACTTGTGAATTCATTTCAATCGCCTGGGCTTTGCGCGATGAGTAATTGGAGAAGAAGGTAAATCCACCTTGCGAAATATCTTTAAGTAAAACTGTGCGAGTAGAGATTGCATCGTTGCCGTTGCTATCGCCACCTAAAGTCGAGAGCACCATCGCATTTGCTTCAACGATGACAGGATTATCAGCGGCCTCTTTCAGCCAGCTGGAAAAGGCAGCGAATGGATCGTCGGGAAGTGACTCAAGGCCGACCTCGCCATAGGAACGGCGCATCGCTCTGATGGAATCGCGAGTGAGGTCATCGTTGCTCATAGGTGTATCGAACCTCACTTTCGGATTGAGTGCATCCTCGCATCATGTGGTGGTCAGCACCCCCGCGGGAGGTGCAGAATTGCCCGCAAGAAGAGCTACAGCCTAAGGAGCGCACCGTGTCAGATGATTTCAAGCCAGGTCTTGAAGGCGTAATTGCATTTGAATCTGAAATTGCAGAGCCAGATAAAGAAGGTAGCGCGCTTCGTTACCGTGGCGTTGATATCGATGATCTCGTAGGTCGCGTCTCATTCGGAAATGTCTGGGGACTTCTTGTTGATGATGAATTTAATCCAGGACTTCCAAACGCTGAGCCATTCCCACTACCTGTTCACTCAGGTGATGTTCGCGTAGATATTCAATCTGCGATTGCAATGCTCGCTCCAGCATGGGGCTTTAAGCCAATTCTTGATATTTCAGATGAAGAAGCGCGCAGCAACTTGGCTCGTACCTCTGTCATGGTTCTTTCCTACCTTGCACAAGCTGCTCGTGGACTTTTCAATCCAATGATTCCTGAATCAGAAGTTGATAAGGCGCATACAGTTGTTGAGCGCATGATGATTCGCTGGCGCGGAGAACCAGATCCACTTCACGTTCGCGCAATTGATGCTTACTTTGTATCGGCGGCAGAACATGGAATGAATGCATCAACCTTTACCGGTCGCGTCATTGCATCAACGGGTGCAGATGTCTGTGCGGCACTTTCAGGTGCAATCGGTGCGATGTCAGGTCCACTTCACGGTGGCGCGCCATCACGTGTATTGCACATGATTGAAGAGGTAGAGAAGACCGGCAATGCTGAAAAGTATGTGAAGGATCTTCTTGATCGCAAGGAACGTTTGATGGGATTCGGACACCGCGTCTATCGCGCCGAAGATCCACGCGCACGCACACTTCGCCGCACAGCAAAGGAACTCAACGCTCCTCGCTACGCAGTTGCAGAAGCTCTTGAAAAGGCAGCGCTTAAAGAACTTCACGAGCGTCAACCAGATCGCGTCCTTGAAACCAACGTTGAATTCTGGGCAGCAATTATTTTGGACTTCGCAGAAGTTCCAGCACCGCTCTTTACTTCAATGTTTACTGCAGCTCGTACTGCAGGATGGTCTGCGCATATCTTGGAACAGAAGCGCACCGGTCGCTTGATTCGTCCATCTGCTCGCTACGTCGGAAAGGCTCCTCGTAAGCCTGAAGATGTAAAGGGTTGGGACGGCTCTGTCGAGCAGCTACACAAGTAGCTTGCCCATGTCTGTGCGAAATATCGTCTGGTTTCGCAGAGACCTGCGCGTGGGTGATCACCCAGCGCTCAACGCAGCAATCGAAGGTAGCGATGAAATCGTTCCTGTCTTCATCCTTGATAAATCACAGATTGCTGAAGCAGGCGCCAAGTTGCTGGCATATATGGGGCAATCACTTCGCGCACTCGATGAATCTTTAGGCAATTGCTTGCACATCATCGAAGGCGATCAAGTAGAAGTATTGAAAGAACTTATCGAGATGTATGGAGTCTCTGAAGTACATATCTCAGATGAATATGAAAGTTATGGCGCAGCGCGCGATGCGCGCGTAGAAGCAGCTGGAATCAAATTAGTTCGAACAGGCAGCCCTTATGCAGTAGCGCCTGGACGAGTTGTTAAGCCAAGTGATGCAACTCCATATCGCGTCTACACACCTTTTTATCGTGCTTGGTGCACACATGGTTGGCGCGCACCAGCTAGGACTCCAGCCAAAATTCCTGCAGTCACACCACCGGCTAAATACCGCGCCTTTCCAGATTTTCCTATGCCAGCAGGCGTCAACGTGATTACCGCAGGCGAAAAGGCAGCCCTTACTCGTTTTAAAGAATTTACTAAAAAAGGTTTAGATAGTTACGACGAGAATAGAAATTTTGCTTCCATTGACGGAACATCAAAGATGAGTACCTACCTTAAGTTTGGCGAGATCCATCCGCGCACTCTGCTGGCAGGACTTGGTGAAAGCAAAGCCCATGATACTTTCCGCAAAGAGATCGCTTGGCGTGAATTTTATGCAGATGTGCTCTTTAACAATCCAGATACCGATACCGAGTATTACGCCAAACAATTTAAGGCGATGCGTTATGACAAGCCAGGTAAGCAATTTCAAGCATGGTGTGAAGGAAAGACCGGCTACCCATTTGTAGATGCTGCCATGCGACAACTTGTCCTTGAAGGTTGGATGCATAACCGCACTCGCATGGTGGTTGCCTCATTCTTAGTTAAAGATCTTCACCTTGAGTGGCAATTAGGTGAGCGCTTCTTTGCTCAGCATCTCGTTGATTACGACGTAGCCTCAAATGCACATGGCTGGCAGTGGACGGCAGGTACCGGCACAGACGCATCTCCTTATTACCGCGTCTTTAATCCCATCGAGCAAGGCCGACGCTTTGATGAGAGCGGCGATTACATTCGCAAATATGTTGCAGAACTGGCCCACTTAAGTGCTGCTGAAATCCACGAACCATGGCTATTTCTCGATGGATATTCGCACGGTTACCCAGAACGAATCGTGGATCACGCACTCGAGAGAGTTGAATCACTAGAACGGCTGAAAGAGATCAAAGCAGATAAGCCCGAGCAGCCTGTTATGAAGAAAAAATAGCGTTTTCTTGCATCTGCAAATCATTAGCGTTTTTACAAAGCGCAAGTTTCTCTTTATCTTTCTCACCTAGCCACAACTAAGCGGAAAGTGAGTCACGATGTTCTTCATTAAGCGTCGCGTTATTGACTACTGCCGCATCAACAGCACCAGCTGCTGTCTTTAAGTAAAACCTCAAAACTTTTTTAATTTCATTTATTTTCGATTTACCTTAAATCAAATTCACTCTTAGAAATGGAAAAATAATGTCTATCTTGAAGAAAGCACTTGCAGCAGCAGTTGTTGCTGGACTCGTTTCAACTGTTGGAGTAGTTCCAGCAAACGCGGCTCCAAAGAACCAGGCTCGCTCAGTTGCGCAGCCGGATTGGTTGGAAGCAAATGTTGATAATCCTAAGGTCCGCATCATTGAAGTAAGCACTGAACCAGGACTTTACGAGCGTGGCCACATTAAGAATGCAATTAAGTTTGTTTGGCACACAGATCTCGTTGACACAGTAAACCGCGACATCATCAATGCTAAGAACTTCAGCAAGTTGGTTCAGAAGGCTGGCATCAGCGATGACACAACTGTTGTTCTCTACGGCGATAAGAACAACTGGTTCGCTGCATGGGGAGCATGGATCTTTAACATCTACGGTCAGAAGGATGTACGCGTCCTTGATGGCGGTCGCGTGAAGTGGGAGAAGGATGGACGTCCACTCACAACTGCGGTACCAACATTCTCAGCTGGAAACTTTGTCGCAACAAAGGCTGATAAGGCTCTACGTGCAACTTTGATCAACGATGTTCTTCCAGTTGCAAAGAAGCGCGTTAAGGCAGATCTCATCGATATCCGCGGCGCTGATGAATTCAACGGCAAGATCTTCGCAGCTCCAGGATTCCAGGAACTCGCAGTTCGTGCAGGCCACATCCCAGGTGCAATCAATGTCCCTTGGGGTGCAAATGTGAACGCTGATGGAACCTTTAAGTCTGTTGCAGAGCTAAAGAAGCTCTACGCAGATAAGGGCGTCGATGGAAAGCAGAACATCATTACTTACTGCCGTATCGGAGAGCGCTCATCTCTTACATGGTTCGTCCTTAGCGAGATCTTGGGCTACAACGTCAAGAACTACGACGGTTCATGGACTGAATACGGTAACTCTGTCGGTGTTCCAATCGTTAACAACGCTGGAACCATCTGGGGAGCAGCGTAATTTCAATTAATCCACAGCAGAGCAGCAGCCCCAGCGCCATCGGGGCTGCTGCTTCTGCCTGGACCCGTGCGGAAAAGATTCGCACCGCAATCTCATTTGGAGTAATCGCAGCGCTGCTACTTACTGCATTTATTCTTTCGTCGAATACCAGCAATTCAACAGCGCCGATTTCACTTTTGATTGGTATCAGCTTGGGGCTTCTGCTCGAGCGCGGTCGTTTCTGTTTCTTCTGCATCTTCCGGGACGGGATTGAAGATAAGAACACAACGCCCTTTCTCTCTGTGCTTGTTGCCATTGCAACTGGATCAGTTGGTTATGCGCTGATCTTTGGGCAGTTCTTACCTGATACAACAACAGATCGTCTTCCACCTGCAGCCCACATTGGACCAGTCAGTTGGGTATTGGCGCTTTCGGCCTTTACCTTTGGAATTGGCATGGCGCTCTCAGGCGCATGTATCAGTGGCCACTTGTATCGATTGGGCCAAGGTTATTTGCGTGCAATACCTGCGCTAATTGGAACCCTCGGTGGGTTTGTTCTCGCATTCCTTACCTGGAACTGGTTCTATCTCAACGCGATCTCTGATGCACCAACTCTGTGGTTGCCGCATTACATTGGATATTCAGGATCACTCGTTCTGACGATGGCTGTCCTTTTAGCGCTAGCAATCTTCGTGATGAAAAAAGGCGTTAACTCAGAGCCAATTAGAAGTAGCGCCAGCACACTTTCCTTGAGCCAAGCACTTAAGAAGTTAATCTTCGAACGCTGGAGCCCAATTACAACAGGTCTACTTGTTGGCGTTGTTGGCACTGTTGCCTACCTACGTGTTGAACCACTCGGTGTTACTCGTCAATTGAGCACAACTGCGCGCACCTTTATGAACTCCAATGGAATTGGACCAGAAACTCTTACTGGCCTCGATCGCATGGCAGGTTGTATTGCAGTAGTGACCGAGACGCTGACAAATAATGGTTGGCTCGTCATCGGCATTATTGGCTCTTCATTTGCTGCAGCTTTCGCTGGCGGACGCTTTAAGCCATCACGTCTTACAGTTACAAATACCAGCACAGCGTTGCTCGGTGGAGTCGCTTTAGGTTGGGGATCAATGACCTCACTCGGCTGCACCATTGGTGTGCTGCTATCGGGTACTCAAGCATTTGCACTCTCTGGCTGGATCTTCTTTATCTTTGTATTCCTAGGATCTTTTGTAGGAATCAAGTTAAAGCTTCATAAGACTGGCTGAGCCCGCACAACTCCAACTCCGCTGCGCTTTGCTTCATACATTGCTGCATCTGCTCGCTCTAACGCGTTATGCGAACCATCATTTTGCACATGGCCGACGCTCACTCCAATCTTGATTGAGTTTCCTTCAATCACAAAGGGATAGCTCAACGTCGCCTCCAACGCGTAAGCAGCTTCCAGCGTCTGCTCGTAGTTGCCGTTGACCAGGACTCCAAATTCATCGCCGCCTAGACGGGCGAGGACAGCGCCAGTAGGAAGTGAGCGGCTAAATCGTTGTGCCACTTGTTGCAGAACAAGATTGCCGAACTCGTGGCCATATTGATCATTGACCGGTTTAAATTGATTGAGGTCAAGGAGCAGAAGAGCACCTTCGCTCTTTGAAAAAGTTTCTAAATCTGCAATCAACCGTCTGCGATTAGGAAGGCCCGTTAGTTCATCGGTGCGCGCCAATACCTTCTCTTCACCTAGATTTCGCGCCTGCCTAATGACGATAGTCATGCGAATAAAGGCCAAGAACAAAGTTGCAATTGTGGGAGCGATAATAAAGATAGGAAAAACTCCAGGACGAAGTGCTGAATAAGCAAGGAGAGTTGGGCTGATGAATACTGAGACGGCAATGAAGACTGGATGGATGGTGATTTCACGTCCATCACGGGCAGGTATCGACCAGAATGAAAGTGCAATCAGAACAATTCCCAGTAGCCATCCATCATCGCTGAGCTGACCGAATTGGTAACTCTCGTTGATAGCTAGCCAGAGATAGAGAATATCCGAGAGGCTAAAGAGCACAAAACCTAGAAAGAGAAAGAGCGCTCTGGGATGTAGTCGATGTGTAATTGCAGCAACCGCTGAAAGTGTCAGCAGAAGTAAATCTCCGATAGGAAAAAGTAGCGAGAAGAATTGATCTTGTAGATTGATAAGTGAATCTGGAAAGACTCGTGAGATAAAGAGCGCTGTCGCAATCGATGAGATACCAAGGCCAAATATGGCAGCATCTAAGAGCTCTATGGGGTTGAGTTTTCGCCCGCGTGTGACTACTCGAGGCAAGGCAATGAGCGCAAAGGGATAGAAGAGTGTGTAACAAATCTGTGCGAGCAAATCTGAGCTTTCGCTCACGCTATAGAAGTTGCTGTAACTATTGAGTGATGAGCCGATTCCCCAAAATGAGATTGCTAAACACGTGCAGGCCAGTGCAATCGGATCGTTCATGAGTGGCGCTTGTGTAATTGCAACAACGGCGGCTATCCAGATTACGTTGTAGGCAAGTAAATCCATGAGAAGAGATTGTCCGGGTGCAGAAATCTTCGCTGCGATATGAAAGGTCAAAAGCGCAGCTGGAAGCCATTTCACCGCTCGATGCATTCACAGATTAAATAAGTAAGGCCTCCGCCTATAAATAGGGGAAGCCTTACTTTAAAGCGTCTTCTTTAGCGCTGAGTTAGAACCCCTTAGCGCAGAGCAGGCCAGCTGATGCGCGAGCATCAGTTGCATTGGCCTTCAACTGCTCTGGAGCAGATTGAAGGAGCGCCTTCTTTGATTCAAGGTCACTTACCTGAGTTTGGAGCTTAGAACGTGAGCCACTGAGTACCAGAACTGCATTTGCTAGCTTTGATACAGCAACTGCGAGTTTTGACTTCTCTGCAGAGTTTGTCGAGGCATTCATCTGCGCTTGGAATTGCGTTACCTGCGCTCGAGCTTTTTCAAGAGCTGCAGTTGTGCTGGCAAGTGAGGCAGTTGCAGCGATGTATTCAGCATCAAGTGCTGCGGTCTGATCTGCCACGTTCACGAGATCGCGCTGCGCCTTAGTTGCTGTCTGCCACTGTTTTGTTGCTGTCAGACATTCAAATGAGAGCCAAGTAAGTTTTGCATTCTTTACCAATGGGTTCTTAGCGCAACGGTACTTGTAGCCGTTTACAGTTTTCTTCGAATTTGCCTTTGAACAGGCAACCCCGTTACTGATCTTTGTTGCCGCACTTGCTGCCGGAGCGGTTACTCCGGAAAGAACCACAAGCGAAGCAAGTAAGGCCACTGATACTTTGCGAAACATAAAAACCTCCATTGGATACTGGGCTATGGTACCGAGGGAGTTTTAGAAATTGAGCGTGACTTGGCGGTAGCGCCATTGAATTTCATGTGAATTAGCCCTGGTAATTGAGCCACTTTTGACCCTGTATGATTAACCCATCGATGCATCCGCACCGATGTACTTCCCCCCAAAGTGAGCCGAATGGCCACTTACTTGCGAGTCTTATCAAGACCCTGGTGGCGCTAGTTTCAAACTAGTTTGGCCATCTAACCGAGACGCGCTTGTCGTCTCGATTGGTGTCATTTTTCATGTCTCTACAAACACGTACTGCCGCGCCCGGAAAAGCTCGTCGCGCCGCTAAAGGAAAGCCTCGCCATACCTCTGCTCAAAAGGCAGCGAAGAAGGCAGCTCCCGTAAAGAAGTCCACATTCTCAAAGAAGGCTGCCCCTGAAAAGAGCGCGCCAACAAAGCGTTATTCAGATCGCGAAACAGTAACCAAGAAGGAAGTTCGCTTAGCCGATCGTTCTAAGTTACGTGCACAGCGTTTCCAAGAACGCACAGCTTCCAAGTCAAAGAATATTGAAGGCGCACCAAAGGGAAATCCAAAGCAGAGCCGAGAAGAGCGCACCTTTGCAAAGCCACCTCGTAAGGCGCCATCACGCGCTGCTAAGTTTGTCGCAGAGCGCACCGAACGTGCAGAGCGTCCATTTAAGGCAGATCGCCCATTCCGCCCAGAGCGTTTAGAGCGCCCAGCGAAATCAGATGTGCGTCCAACTACTCGACGCGAAGCAGTCAAGGCGAAGGTTGCTCACTCTGATGACGGCCGTCCAAACTTTATTCCGCAGAAGCGCGAAAAATATAATCCGGCAGCGCCACAATCTGCAGCTCAACGTCGTGGAGATTCTCCGCGCACACCTGCAAAGCCACCACGCGATCGTCGCAACGATTCACGTAATGAATCGCCTGCATATGCGCGCGATGATTTCCGCGCAGCAAAGACACATAACAAGGCAGCGGTTGATTTCGGTGCAGATGATAATTACATTTCAGTGAACTTGGCAGATGCCAACCTCGTTGAAGCAACTCCACTGACTGAAGTAACAACTTCATTCCGTGACCTAGGAATTGCACCAGCTCTTGCAAATGCACTGAGCGCGCAAGGCATTACACATCCATTCCCAATCCAGATCGCAACACTTCCTGATGCGCTCGCCGGCCACGATATTTTGGGGCGCGGTCAGACTGGTTCAGGAAAGACTCTGGCATTTAGCCTTGCCTTGCTCACAAATATTTCAGATAAGGTCGCGCGCCCTCATAAGCCACTGGCACTTATCTTGACCCCTACTCGCGAACTAGCACAGCAGATTGATGAAGTACTTCGCCCGCTTGCGCGCGCAGTAGGACATGAATCAGTCGTTATCGCAGGCGGAATGCCATATGCAAAGCAGATCACTGCAATGCGTAAGGCAACAGCTATCTTGGTAGCAACACCTGGACGTCTTATCGACTTGCTCAATAAGAACGAAGTTCAGCTTGATCAACTACAGATTACTGTTCTTGATGAAGCAGATCAGATGGCAGATATGGGATTCCTTCCAGTTGTGAAGGAAATCCTTGATCAGGCAAATCTTGATGGACAACGTCTTCTCTTCTCAGCAACTCTCGATCGCGGCGTTGACTCACTCGTTCGCCAGTACCTCAAGAACCCAAAGACTCACTCATTGCAAAATGACCGCGCTTCGGTTTCAACGATGGAACACCATGTTCTTCAGATGCACCCAGGCGATAAAGATGACATCACATCTCAAATCGCTGCTCGTAACGGAAAGACAATTCTCTTCGTAAAGACACAACGTGGAGCAGATCGCCTTGCTGACAAGCTTGCTAATGCAGGTGTGCCAGTTGGTGCGTTGCACGGCGGAAAGTCACAAGCAGTTCGTACTCGCACACTTGCTCTCTTTAAGGAACAAGAGAATTCAGCACTTGTGGCAACAGATGTTGCAGCTCGCGGAATCCACGTAGATGGAATCTCACTTGTTGTGCACGTTGATCTGCCACAAGATCACAAGGATTACTTGCACCGTTCCGGTCGTACAGCTCGCGCTGGCGAATCAGGAACAGTTGTAACGCTCTCATCCTCTAAGAATCAGCGCGCCGTTACTGGCCTGCTCTCTCGTGCAGGAGTAACTCCTAAGTTCCACGATGTTCGCCCACTCGATGAAAAGTTGATGGTGATCACTGGTGCGCAAGAGCCAACTGGAGTTCCTTATATTCCACCTATCGTTGAGCGTAAAGGCCCACAAGGTGGTTCACGCTCTGGCGGAAGCCGTCGCGGTGGTTCAGGTAAGAGTGGTGGATACCGTGGTGGCAATAGCCGCCGTGGTCGTTAAGTCCTCTGCTTTTTACGAATATTCATTCCGATATTGCGAACGAACTTTCTTGGTGCGATAGAAACAATTGCAACA
The DNA here is from genome assembly GCA_945889195.1 of Bifidobacterium breve. Taxonomy (GTDB): domain Bacteria; phylum Actinomycetota; class Actinomycetes; order Nanopelagicales; family Nanopelagicaceae; genus Planktophila. The sequence goes on along the minus strand of CAMDBB010000002.1, from coordinate 143,705 downwards.
AGTAGTTTGTACTGCCATCCAGGAATACTGACAGGCTTATTGGCCTGAGCATCTTTCCATGACTGCTCAACTAACTTATCTGAGTTCAGCCACATAAAGTCAGGCAGACCGCTCATCTTCATCTTGCCGCGCTGATGAAATTCTGTGCGGGTAAATCCTGGGCAGAGCGCTGAGACTTTAATGTTGGTGCTCTTTACCTCAGTGTTAACAGCTTCAGTCAGCACAGTCAGATAAGACTTCGCTGCGCTATATGTTCCCCCTGCAATAAAGCTTGCCACCGATGAAACATTGATGATCACGCCAGAGTTACGTTCCTTCATACCTGGCAAGATCACATGCATCAATCTCATGGGTGTGCGCACCAGAACATCCAATAGCTCTTGCTCAGCTTGCAGCGCGCTCATTGTGAATGGGTACTTGATTCCAAATCCGGCATTATTGATCAGTACTTCAATTGGATAAGAAGAGATGTAATCCTCAACAGCCTTACAGCCAGCTTTTGTCGCTAGATCTGCTGGAAGCACAAAGGTCTGCACTCCATACTTTTCACGCAGAGCCCCAGCGCGTTCGTGCAGCCTTGCTTCATCGCGCGCAACTAGTGCGACGTTGTAACCCTTAGCTGCGAGAAGACGGGTGAAACTCTCGCCAATGCCTGCAGTTGCACCAGTGACGAGAGCCCACCTTGTTGAAGTCATCAGACAACAATCCCCTTTGTATCCTCTTCACGGATATGCCATGAAGATCCATACTCTGAAACTAACTCTAAGAATGGCTTAGGTGCAAACCATTCAGGGCCATTGACGCCTTCCGGCTGCCAAACACCCTTATGAATAAGCTCCATAGCGATCACTGGGTTGATAGCGGTCTGCCATACAACTGCTTGATCGCCGTAATTCTCCATAGACCACGCGTTATCAACGACGTTGTAAATGTAGACAGCCTTTGGCTTACCTTCTTTATCAAGACCCTTCACAAGAGTGCCTGCGCAAGTCTTTCCACGCATACGTTCTCCGAGAGTTGCAGGATCTGGCAGAGATGCAGCCAAGATATCGCGAGGTGAAACAGCAACACCTTGCACAGTGATCTGCTCCTTACGATCCATTCCCAGCATATGAATTGTCTTCAGCGTTGAGATAAATTCAGAGCCAAGTCCATACTTGAACTTAACTTTCTTGGCATCAACTTTCTGCGGGATAAGAACTACCTCTTCGTGCTCAACGTTGACGCACTCGACTGGTCCGATTCCTTCAGGGAAATCAAATACCTCAAGCTCGCTAAATGGTTCAGTTGTATACCAACCGCGACCATCTTCCCAAACCAATGGGGGATTGAGACATTCTTCAATCGTTGTCCAGATGGAAAACGATGGAGCAAAGTCAGCGCCCTCAACGGTCAGGTTAGAACCATCAAAGACAGTTACTTCATCAAGACGCGAGAAGAGTTCATCGGATGCATAGCGAGCGAATACATCGCTCATGCCAGGTTCAATACCCATACCAACGACTGCGTAGATGCCACGTTCACACCAGTTCCAGTCGCGAGCAAATTGTTCGTCACCGAGCTTTACGCCGGTTTCGCTATTTGGGTAATGAGGATGTGGGCGCGAAAGTGACATCGCCATATCCATGTAATTTACATTTTCAATTTCGCACGCCAAAAAGATAGGCATCACAAAACGCGGATCTACCGCGTTCACAACAATATCTGGGTTTGCCTTACGAATGAGAGCTCGGACATCTTCAAGTTCTGCGGCGTTCACCTCCGCTGCGGAGAATCGAGAGTCTTTCAACTTGGTTACGGCTGCTTCTGCGCGTGACAGATTGCGATCTGCAATGATCATTTCAGAGATAAATGATCGACGTGATGCGATATTTGCGATTGCACTGCCAACTCCGCCTGCGCCGATAACGAGCGCTTTCATGGGTGGCCTTTCATTCTTTATTACACACGACCGTTGTTGAGAGTGTTAGCCCAAGGCTAGCCATAGAGATAACCTTTGCCAAGTTATCGCGTAATAAATGAATAGGTCCCCGTAGCTCAGTGGATAGAGCAACCGCCTCCTAAGCGGTAGGTCGCAGGTTCAACTCCCGCCGGGGACACTCACTTAAAAAATTAAGCAAATACAACGGTGCGATGACCGACAATAAAGATGCGGTCTTCTGCAAAGAGCTTTACTGCGCGAGCTAATACGCGGCGTTCGATATCGCGACCAAGTGCGATCATCTCTTCAGGTGTTGCTGAGTGAGTAACGTGAGCAACATCTTGTTCGATGATCGGACCTTCATCTAGATCTGCTGTAACAAAGTGTGCGGTTGCGCCAATGATCTTGACTCCGCGGTCATGAGCCTGGTGGTAAGGCTTAGCGCCTTTAAACCCTGGCAAGAATGAGTGATGAATATTGATGATTTTGCCGGGCATAGCGGCGCAGAAATCTGTAGAGAGAATCTGCATGTAGCGAGCTAGAACAACGAAGTCGATCTTGAGCTCAGCAATCTTGGCAAGCATGACTTTCTCTTGCGCAGCTTTATTTGCAGCTGTTACTTCGAGATAGAGAAATGGAATTCCATGTGATTCAACAAGTGACTTAAGTTCTTCACGGTTTGAGATAACCAGAGGGATTTCGATAGGAAGTTCGCCGAGTTCGAGCAGATACATCAGGTCGCGCAGGCAGTGGCTCTCTTTAGTGACCAGGACTAGTGCGCGAGGCTTCTGCGCTGTTGGGCGAATATGAAGTGCAGGTGAGAACTTGCCGAGACCGTCGTTAAGGTTTGCCTGTGCAGCTGCAAGGCCTTGCGAAGTTTCAAAGCGGGTACGCATCACAAAGGTATTAGTTGTGGTGTCGGTGAATTGCTGGTTCTCGATGATGTTGCCACCGCAATTGAGGACCGCGGATGTCATCGCATGCACGATGCCAGGTTGATCTGCACATTGCAGGGAAGCGATGAGATCCATTAGAGGATTCTAAAGGACTCTAGTGTTTTAAGGTAAATCGCTGCAGGCTCTTTGGCGCCCACCAATTGCGCTCACCCATGAGGCGCATCAAGGCAGGTACAAGAAGTGCGCGAATTAGCGTTGCATCGAGAAGCACAGCAAGTGCTACACCGAAGCCCATCGTCTTAATGGATGTCACTCCACTTGTAACGAAGGCGGCGAAGACAACTGCAAGCAGAACTGCAGCTGCAGTAATGATGCGTGCAGAACGCTGTAGACCAGTGGCCACAGATTCGACATTTGATCTACCTTCCAAATGCTCTTCGCGAATACGAGAGAGTAAGAAGAGTTCGTAGTCCATAGATAGTCCAAAGACCACTACTGCAATCAAAATAACAATGGAAGTATCAAGGCTTCCGGTAACTGTGAATGAACCAACCAACCACTGCAGGTTGCCGTCGATAAATACCCACGTGAGTACACCCATGGTGGCGGCAAGAGAAAGAACGTTAAGTAGCACCGCCTTGATTGGCAAGATAATTGATCCAGTAAAGACGAAGACAAGAAGCAAGACGCTGATAGCAATCCAGCCAAATGCCCAAGGTAATGTGCGCGAGATGCCATCTTGTGAATCTGTGTAATCAGCGGCAACTCCACCGATAAGAGTTCCGGTTGGCGCCTTTACATCACGAAGATCATGGATCAACTTCTGTGACTCTGGTGTACGCGGCAACATAGATTGGTAGGCAACAATTCGCACATCTTCACCAATTACTTGAGGTGGAACGACGCCAACGATTCCAGGAACTTGTGAGATGCGATTTGCATAGTCATTTAACGCATCGACTTTATTGGCTCCATCAAAGGTAATAATCTCGATGGGAGTACCAGTCTGACCAGGGAATCTCTCAGTTTGTAGAGCGGTAGCAATTGCAGCTGGGTTTGATGCTGGAAGCATGCGTGAGTCACCTTGAGAGAATGAAATATTCTGTAAAGGAGCAGCCATGATGCCAAGTGCAATAAGAGAGAGAAGCACAATTGGAACAGGGCGACGCATAACAAAGCGAGCAGTATCGGCCCAGCGCCCATCATCTTTAGGTGTCATTGCAGATTTACGAACTGGACCTTTATTAATTCGCTTACCCATCATCGCAAGAATTGGTGGCAGACCAAAGATGGCACCAACTACAGCGAGTGCTACAACAGAAACTCCTGCATAACCGAATGATTTCAAGAATGGAAGTGGGAAGAAGGTAAGAGAGACCATCGTGACTAACACGGTTAGACCGGAGTAGAAGACAGTTTTTCCGGCAGTAGCCATCGTCGTAATTACCGATTCATCAACGCTCTTGCCTTTATTCAACTCTTCGCGGAATCGATTGACCATCAGAAGCGCATAGTCGATACCTAACCCGAGCCCCATACCAGTAGTCAGATTGAGGGAATAGACGCTTACTGCAGTGAAGAGAGAGATTAGGTAGAGAATAAAGAAGGCGCCAACGATCGCTGATACTCCAACAATAAGTGGCATAGCAGATGCGGCAAGTGCACCAAAGACAAAGGCGAGAAGAATAAAGGTAAGTGGAATTGAGACTGCTTCAGCGATTTTTAGATCGTCAGAAATCTTCTTTGTTATTGCATGTCCTACGACTGCAACACCACCGGCGTATAAACGCAGGCCAGAGAACTCCCCGTCATATTTTTCCTGGAAGAGTTTTCCGAGGTCTTGACTCCCAGGAGAGAATGCCTCTCCCTCTCCAAAGATCAGAACATAGGCAGCCTTACCATCGGCAGATTTTAGATTGGCATCAGAGCCAGCTCCCCAGAATGAGAGCGTTCTTGTGACTCCTTCTTCTTGCGCCATCAACTTTTCTAGCGCCAGTGCTTGTTGAGCAACAGCAGGTTCTGTGACATCGCGATCACCGGCATCGATGACAACGACGACGGCGGGATCTTCAACCTTCAAGTCATCTCTTAGGTATTCATAGACTTTGTATGAATCGCTATTGGGATCTGAGTAACCACCTGAATCAAGGCGAGAGAAGATGAGCGAACCGACAGCGCCAGCTACCAAAATTCCGATAACAAAGAGGGCAACTGCAGCTTTTCGGTAATTAACGAGTACTCGACCTAGATTCTCAAACATGGGTCTAATTATGGTGGAAGTGTCTATCTGACTCTAATTAAAGTGAGATGATTACACGCATGAGCGATGTGTTTCCTGCAACAACGGAAGATGAGCGCGACCCTCGCGAAGATCAAAACGAAGATGCCAAGCGGATTGCTGAGATTAAGGGCGACAAGCCCCCGCATCACGATTAATTAACTGCTGGAAGTTTCAGTCTTTGCAGCAGGTGCTGGCTTTGCTGCAGAGTCGGTTTTATAAAAACCAGATCCCTTAAAGACAATTCCTACAGTCGAATAGACCTTACGAATTTCGCCCTTGCATTCAGGGCATTCAGTGAGGGGCGCATCAGAGAAAGACTGAAAAGCCTCAAAGGCGTGGTCGCAGACGATGCATGCATATTGGTATGTAGGCAAAGTGTGTGACCTTTCTCGTAAGGGTTATCTAGCCCTAAGTCTAAAGAAGTGAGACGATAGGCGCGAATCCACGGTGCTCCTGAGCATACGTGATGAAGAGAAAGAGGAAGAAATGAAGCGGGCCAACGTACTTGCACTTGTTGTCGGGCTTCTCTTTCTCGCTGTTTCTCCAGCAACTGCAAATACTTTAGTTTCGACATCTCCGATTCCAGGTGCTTCTCTGGAAAGTGCGCCAAGTGCAATAACAATCACCACCGAATTCCCATTGATGGATACCGGCAATGAAATCTCGGTTACTGACCCAACTGGCGTTCGTGTAGATGATGGCGCACTTATGGTCGATGGCATAAATGCAGTCATTGGTCTTAAGCAGTTGGTAAAGACTGGTATCTATCGAGTCAACTACTCGCTGTTGGCAGAAAATGAAGTTCCACTTATTGGCAGTTACACATTTAACTTCTTAGAGCCAACAGTTATTGCCACCCCTGCGCCTGAACCGACAATGACACCAACGCCATCGGGAAATAACTTGGGAACAACTATCTTTGTCTTAGGCCTATTAGCTGCTGCAATCATCGTCACGATTGCGCTATCGCTATATGCCCGAAAGCTTTATCGCGATCGATGAGCGAACTGGCAACTCTCAATAAGTCCCTATCTTTCGTTGCAGCTTTTGCAGTTGTAGGTGCTTTGCTTGCAATGGCCTTTCTCTTAGTTGAAAACCAAGGAAAGCTACAAGAGGGCGCTCTCAAGGTACGTAAGCGTGCAACTGCAATTGTAGGCGCCTGGTTAGTCGCCAACGTTCTTCATATCTTTCTGACTCTGGCAAACATTCTGGGTACATCTTTTGCCGATGCGCTAGAGCGCAACACTTTGCGCTCCTTTCTTACCCAGGTAGATCTTGGTCAATATCTAGGCGTTCAGACCATCATGATTGCAGTGATTGCTCTTGCAATTCGTTTTGTGCGTACCGTTCTCGCTGCCACGATTCTCTTGCTCTTCTCACTTATCACTCTGACAATTCCAGTATTTCAGAGCCATAGCGCTTCAAGTGGTTCACACCAATTAGCAATTGGCTCTCTAGTTGTGCATGTTGTGGCGCTTTCGCTCTGGGTCGGAGGCATCTTTGCCATCGTGGCTCTGCCAGATAGCGATCGTAAGTTTGCACTTCCTCGCTTTAGCCAGATGGCGCTATGGGCTGCAATTGCAGTTGTTATCAGCGGAATCGCTAACGCTTGGGCACGTTTGAATTTTGTCGATGCCTGGTCATCTGGTTATGCACGCATAGTTCTCTTGAAAGCTGCGCTCACCTTTATCTTGCTCTTCTTGGGATATCGCAATCGCCGCGAATTAGCGCAAGGTAGTTCAACCGGAATCAAACTACTCGGACGTTTTGTTGTCGTTGAAGCTTTCATCATGACAACCCTTCTCTTCCTCGGTAGCTGGTTGGCACAGTCCGAACCACCGGCACGAGGCGATCTCAGTATTTCTCCAGCGCTCTCCATTGTTGGTGTTGCAACTCCAGCGGAACCAACTCTGGCGCGACTACTGCTTCTCTATCAGCCAGATGCGCTCATCATGGGAATTCTCATCGTATTAGTCGCGCTCTATATCAAGGGCGTTGTCGTTTTAACTAAGCGTGGAGATAAGTGGCCAGTAGGCAGAACTGTTTCATTCGCATTAGCAATCTCAGCAATTGATTTTGCAACAAGCGGTGGCCTAGGTGTTTATGCGCTCTTCTCATTTGAATATCACATGATTGCTCATATGGTCATCGGCATGATTGCGCCAATCGGCTTAGTACTAAGCGCTCCAGTCACTTTGGCGCTTCGTACCTTGCCTCTTGGTCGCACACCAGAAGAACGCGGTGTGCGTGGGATGTTGATTGCTTTCTTGCATTCTCGTTACTCAGTGATTCTGACCAATCCAATTACTGCGCTCGCTCTCTTCGATGGTTCACTCTTCGTTCTTTACTTCACCGATTTATTCGGTAATTTGATGCAATCACATGCTGGCCATCTCTTTATGAATATTCACTTCCTCTTGGCGGGCTTCCTCTTCTTCCATGTCATCATCGGAATCGATCCAAATCCAAAGAAGATTCCATACATCGTGCGCATCGTGGTTCTCTTTGCTGCGATGAGTATCCACGCCTTCTTCTCCATCGCACTTATCTCAGCATCAACACTTCTTGATGGCGGTTACTACGCCTCACTTCAAACTCCATGGCTCACAGATTTACTTGCCGACCAGAACGCTGGTGGTTCGATTGGTTGGGCGATGGGCGAAATTCCAATCATCCTGGCGCTCGTTGCCACCTTTATTCAGTGGATGCGCGATGACAAACGCGAAACCAAGCGCATCGACCGTAATGAAGCCCGGCTGGCCGCAATGGGTGAACCAGATGAGCTAGCCCAATACAATAATTATCTGAGCCAATTGCAACGACGCGATCAGAAGGAGGGAAAGTCATGAGTCTTGAAGACATCTTTACTCTTCCTGCTGAATACAACGAACTTCGTAGCAGCGTGCGCGCTCTCTCAGAGAAAGAGATTGCACCATTTGCGCAAGCAGTTGACGCCGATCACCGCTACCCACAAGAAGCACATAACGCACTCGTTAAAGCAGGTCTCTTTGCCGCACACGTTCCCACTGAATTCGGTGGCGATGGCGCTGATGCGCTGGCTGCATGTTTAATCATCGAAGAAGTTGCTCGTGTATGCGCGTCAGCATCTCTGATACCTGCAGTAAATAAGTTGGGCTCGCTGCCACTTATCTTGAGCGGAAGTAAAGAGCAGAAAGAACGTTGGCTCCGTCCGCTGGCGCAAGGAAAAGGTTTCTCATACTGCCTCTCTGAATCAGAGGCGGGCTCTGATGCATCAGCGCTTAAGACAAAGGCTGAACGCAAAGGCGATGGTTGGGTCATTAACGGCAGCAAGAAGTGGATCTCAAACGCAGGTGAATCCGAGTTCTATACAGTTATTGCTCAAACAGACCCATCTCTAGGATCAAAAGGAATCACAGCCTTCGTCTTAGAAAAATCCGATTCAGGAGTTTCTTTCGGTGCGCCCGAAAAGAAGATGGGCTTTAGAGGTTCACCTACGCGTGAGGTTTACTTTGATAACGTTGAAATCGGCGATGACCGTCGCATAAGCGAAGTGGGTAAAGGCTTTGCACTGGCGATGGACACCCTTGATCACACTCGCATCACCATCGCAGCACAAGCTTTAGGTATTGCCCAAGGAGCCCTTGATTTTGCTAAGAAGTATTCACATGAGCGTAAGCAATTTGGAAAAGAAATATTTGATTTCCAGGGCGTGCAATTTATGTTGGCAGATATGGCTATTGCGGTTGAAACTGCTCGTCAGATTACCTATGCAGCAGCTGCCAAGAGTGAACGCTTAGATAGAGACCTTAAATTCTTCTCTGCTGTCAGCAAGACTTATGCCACAGATGTTGCTATGAAGGTCACAACGGATGCCGTGCAGATACTCGGTGGATATGGATACGTTTCAGATTATCCGGTTGAGCGAATGATGCGGGATGCTAAATTGACTCAGATCTACGAAGGCACAAATCAGATTCAGCGCATCGTTATTGCGCGCAATCTTCCGTAACTTATCGCGTAAAGCGCAAGACTAGATCGGGAGTCGCCGCCGCAAAAAGCGGAAAATCCCATTTTTCTCGGGGTAAGTCTGTTGAAGAAATTTCGTCAGGGTGGATTAGCCCAATAGTCCAAGCTGCAAACTGAGGAAGCGCGCGATCGTAATAGCCGCCACCTTGCCCTAATCGAAAACCATTTCTATCGATGCGAAGTGCTGGAACAATAATCACTTCGACTTTTTCTAGCTGTGTAAAGACCTCACCTTTAGGTTCGAAAATCTTTCGCTTTTCAACAAGAACTGTCTGATCCCCTGACCACTGCACCCATTCCAGATCTTTTCCGCTAATTCGGGGCAGAAGCAATACCTTGCCTAACTCCAAAATTTTGCGATTGAGATCCTCAGTGCTTGGTTCATCCCCATAGGAAAGATAACTCGCTATAACTTTTGCATTCTGGATTTCAGGAATTTCCGCCAGATGTTCAAAGCTATGTTCGATGTAACGCGCGTTACGTTCCTGGCGATATCGGGTACGAAGTGCAACCTTTTCTTCGCTGATACCCATGTAAATCCCCTCGAAGTAAGTACTCTGCAAGTAAGGTTAGTGATTATGTCAGAACGTGCGCGCGTAGATGAAGTACTCACCTCTCTTCTAGAGCTCTGCCAACCGCTTGAGCCATTTGATATGCCGCTCCTTGACGCTCACGATGCCACCCTTGCTGAAGATGTGTATGCCGGTGAACGTTTGGTCATGAAGGCGGGCAGCCGCATTCGCTCAACTCAGATTGGCTTAGCTGCATCTATTGGTCTTGATCATCTTCCCACCCGTCCGCATCCACGAGTAGTTGTCATTTCTGCTGGCCCCGATTTAGTAGAACCGGGCGTGCCACTGAAATCTGATGAAGAGTACGAGACAAATTCTTGGCTACTAACAACTGCAGTCCGTGAAGTTGGAGCAGTTGCCTATCGCGTGCATTCAATTCCTGATGATGAAGCCCAACTGCAGAGCGTGATTGAAGATCAGCTAGTTCGCGCAGATTTAATCATCATCTCTGGTGAACGCCATGATGATTCATTTGATCTGATTACTCGCACACTTACCAAGATGGGCGAGATAAAAACTGTAGAAATCGCCATCGAATCCAGTGGTCGCCATAACTTCGGCACAATCGGGCCAGATAAGACTCCTGTGGTCACACTTCCTGGTGATCCAATCGCTGCATACATATCTTTTGAACTCTTGATTCGCCCAATGATTCGCACGATGCTCGGCACTGCAACGATTCATCGTCCATCCGTGAAGGCAAAACTTGAAAAGGCGCTCTCTTCCTCTGGTGGAATGCGCTCATATGTCCGAGCAATCTTGAGTGAAGATGGCAAATCAGTTGTTCCGCTGAGCTCGCAAGATGAACAGGCCACACTCTCTGATGCCAACTGCTTCATCGCAGTTCCTGAAGGCGAGACCGATCTTGCAGCTGGCGCACAGGTGACTGTGGTTGTTCTCGAACGACGCTACTTATAGCTATGTCACCCTTGGTGCTCCAAGCAGACGAGATCTTTCTCCGCCCGGCACGATTTCGCGATAGAGCTAAATGGAATGAAGTCCGAGCTGAAAATAAAGAGTGGTTAACTCCTTGGGAGGCGACTCTTCCTAGAGTTCCCGCAGGATCTCCAGCAAGTGAGTTCGTGAGCAAACGCCCATCCTTCTTTGAGATGGTGCATGCGCTCAATCGTGAAGCCCGCGCCGGACGCTCATATTCATTTCTGATCTGGAAAGGCGAGAACCTAATTGGGCAGATTACGTTGGGCGGAGTGATCTACGGGGCTCTACGTGCGGGCCATATCGGCTATTGGATCGATAGAAATTTCGCTAATCGCGGTTATACAACCCAAGCAGTACTGCGTCTCTCATCTTATGGATTCTCAGAATTAGGATTACATCGCATTGAAATCAATGTACGCCCTGAAAATGCAGCGTCATGTAAGGTCGCCGAGAAGGCTGGATTTACATTTGAAGGCCATCGCAAAGCATTTCTGCATATAGATGGGGCTTGGCGAGACCATGTCAGCTTTGTTAAGTACAACGAATTAATTCAGTAAACCCCCCTTGAAATCCACGAGGTTGAAGGGGCTCACCCTTAACCTTTACCCATCATGGCTTCAGGAATTATCTATCTAGCGATTATCGGCATGTGGGTTGCCTATTTTCTGCCTCGCTGGATACATAACAAGAATGAATTCTCAGGAAAGAGCGTAGAAAAATATAAGAGCGCTCTTCGAGTAGTAGCGAGTGCAAATCCTGGATCAATAAATAATTCTGGAGCTATCTATACAGATGTCGACCGAGCCGGTCGAGTCGCCCAACAACTTTTACGCCGCCGAATCATCGTCTTCCTGATTACTACAACACTCATCCTCACGACTGTAGGTGCAATTATGCAAACACTCGCGTACATCTCTATTGCAATTCCTGTCACTGCGCTGCTTATCTACATCGCACATGTGCGCCGACAGGTTAACCACGACAAGATTCAACGTCGTCGCGTTGATCAACTGCATCGCACAACAGATGGTGTTTCACATACCAACCTTGCAGATGTTGTTACCTCAAAATCTGCACATGCAGCTGTTATCAACCAAGAACATTGGATTCCACTTTCAGAGCGCGAGCTTTCCGGTGTAACGCTTCTGCCTAAGGGAACTGCGCAAGCGCGCGCTGAATGGCAACCAAATGAAGTACCACTTCCGACATATGTAAATGCGCCTAAGGCGGTTGCTGCTAAGCGCATCATCGACCTAACAGAACCCGGTAAGTGGAGCGAAGATCAACAACGCCTTGAGCGCGAAGCGCTCGCTGCAGCGGCTCCTTCACAAGATGAAATCTTCGATCAGCAATTGGCTGAAGAGGCTGTTCGTCGCCTGCGCGATAGTCGCGCCGCCAACCAGTAGTTCAGCGCTTTAAATCCAGCTCGGGAACCACATCCGAGCGCGCCATGCTTCATAGGTAATGAGATCACCCATATACAACGGTAAGAAGTAGGCGAAGTTAAGGGCTATCAAGATAAAGAGCGAAGCAATTGCGATTAAGCCTTTTCTACCGAATTTAGTAAGCGCCATCTGTGCGCAGTAGACCAAGGCCAAGATAAGAAATGGTTGAAAGATAATCGCGTAAAAGGTAAATACTGTGCGTGATTGGTAGAAGTACCACGGTAGATATCCAGCTGCCATTCCAGCGATAATGATTGTCAGCGCAGGATCAAAGTGTCGTGCGAGCACTCCACGCAGCCACATTCCTATAACTACACATAAAGCTGCAGTTGCGCTCCACCAGAGCTGCGGTGTACCCAGCGCCAGAATTTCTTGCGAACAACTTGCTACGCCACAACCCTTTGGTGATTCATAGAAGAAAGATGTCGGCCTTCCCATAATCAACCAACTCCAAGGGTTAGCTTCATATGTGTGCTTCTCGGTAAGCGAGGTATGAAAACCAAGAATCTGTTGGTGATAGTAAATAAATGAAGAGGCTACATTCGAGGAATAATCGCGACCCCAACCGCGATTAGAGATAAACCAACCTATCCATGATGCGCAATAAATGAGCGCTGGAATAAGAGCGAATTGCGCAACGCGTTCCAAGGTTGGACGAATAAGTGATTTACCAGTGTGATGAGTAAAGGCGCGATAGAGCGCAATCAAACCGAAGATGGCGATGAAATAGACCGCGCTCCATTTAGTACCGAGCGCTAAGCCGAGCGCAATTGCCGTCCACCAATATTGGCGGCGCAGAAAGAGATAAGTCGCAGCCAAGATAAAGAGCGCAAGGAAGTTATCGAGTAGCGCTGTTCGCGAATGCACCAGCGCCATTCCATCAACTGCCATCAGAGCGCTAGCAAGACCGGTAAGCAGTGGGTTTCTAAAGAGGCGATGTGCAATGAGAGCGATAAGCAGGATCATGAGCGAACCAGCGAGAGCTGTAGCAAAGCGCCAACCGAAAGCGTTGTCGCCAAATACTTGAATGCCACCAGCAATGAGCCATTTGCCGATTGGTGGATGGACAATGAATTCAGGGTTATTTCCAGAAACTTCCACGCCATATTTCAGGAGATCGCGTGCGCCATCGACGTAGTAGACCTCATCGAAGATAAATGTCTTGATATCTCCCAGATGAAATAGACGTAGGAAAAATGAAGCCAGTGCGATGAGTATCGGAGCGATACCTGCAACCATGAGTACAGAATATGGGAAGATGCGCATATGACACTAGTACTTGCAGCGACTCCACTAGGAAATCCGCTCGATGCAAGCGCGCGTCTGAAGAAAGCAATTGAAAGCGCTGAAATTATCGCCGCTGAAGATTCTCGACGTTTTCATCGTCTGGCATCTGATCTTGAAGTGACATTTACTGCTCGCATCATCTCTTTCTTTGAAGGAAATGAGAAAGAACGTACCGCTGAAATTCTCACTCTGCTGCGCGAAGGCAAAGAAGTGTTAGTGGTCACCGATGCTGGAATGCCAACCATTAGCGATCCTGGATTTCGCTTGATGCGAGATGCCATCGCTGAAAATCTTCCGACAGTTGTAATCCCGGGCCCAAGCGCTCCAACGATGGCGATTGCTCTCTCTGGTCTTCCAACAGACCGTTTTACCTTTGAAGGTTTTGCTCCCCGTGCACAAGGTGCGCGTCGCGCTTTCTACGAAAAGCTACGTTTTGAAGAACGCACCATGGTGACCTTTGAAGCACCACACCGTTTACTCGAATCTTTGGTTGATGCGGCATCTATTCTTGGCGAAAATCGCAAGGCGGCAATCTGCCGCGAGATGACAAAGACATATGAAGAGACCATTCGTGGAACGATTGCTGAATTAATTGTGTGGGCGCAAAGCCGCGAAATCCTCGGTGAAATCACTCTGGTCTTCGCAGGAATTGAAGCAGGCTCTGAAATCAGGACTGCAGATGATGCAGTTGCCCGCGTTCGTGAATATGAGGCCGCTGGAATGGACCGAAAAGGCGCGATCGCCACAGTCGCAGAAGAGTTCGACCTCCCGAAGAAGATCGTTTATGCAGCGGTAGTCGATGCGAATAAGATGAGCAGATGAAATCCTTCTACCTCACTACGCCTATTTACTATGTAAATGATGCGCCGCACATCGGCCATGCGTACACAACGGTGGCAGGAGATGTTCTTACTCGTTGGCATCGTCAACGCGGTGAATCAGTCTGGTTCTTAACTGGCACCGACGAACACGGCCAGAAGGTCATGCGCACCGCTGAACAAAATAACGTTGCCCCACAAGCATGGGTCGATAAGTTAGTTGCCGACGCGTGGAAACCTAATTGGACTGCGCTCAATATCGCCAACGATGACTTTATCCGCACTACAGAGCCCCGCCATACAGAGCGCGTTCAGAAGTTCTTGCAATCCTTAAAAGATTCCGGCCATATCTATGCAGGAAAGTATGAAGGCCCTTACTGCGTAGGTTGCGAAGAATTTAAGCTACCGGGTGATCTGATTGATGCCGATGGCGAGAAGCTATGTCCAATTCATAGCAAGCCGATCGAGATGGTCAATGAGAATAACTGGTTCTTTAAGCTCTCAGAATTTACCCAACCACTCCTTGATCATTACAAGAAGAACCCAGAGGCCTGCCAACCAGAAAGTGCGCGCAACGAGGTAATTTCATTTCTTGAAGGTGGCGTCTCTGACTTATCTATCTCTCGCTCTACCTTTGATTGGGGTATTCCTGTTCCTTGGGATACCGATCAAGTTGTCTATGTTTGGTTTGATGCGCTTCTTAACTATGCAACTGCAGTTGGTCTGACTGATGCACCCGACTCTGAAGGTGGAAAGAAGTTTGCATCCACTTGGCCAGCTGATGTGCACTTGGTCGGAAAAGATATCTTGCGCTTTCACGCAGTCATTTGGCCGGCGATGTTGATGGCTGCCGGAATTGCAATCCCTAAGAAAGTCTTTGCCCACGGCTGGTTATTGGTGGGTGGCGAAAAGATGAGTAAGTCAAAGCTCACCGGTATCGCTCCTTCTGATATTACCGACCACTTTGGCGTTGACGCCTTCCGTTACTACTTCTTACGCGCAATTCCATTTGGCTCTGATGGTTCTTTCTCTTGGGAAGATATGAGTGCGCGCTACACATCTGAACTTGCCAATGACTTTGGCAATCTCGCTTCCCGCCTTGCCGCCATGATTGAAAAGTACTGCGGCGGCAAAGTGCCAGCAGTTGCGCAAGATACAACTCTCTCTGCAGCGCTTGCTGCAACTGTTGAAAAGTGTGATGCCGCAATGGTCGCTCTCGATTTCCAAGGTGGAATCAACGCGGTGATGGATTTCTGCAAGCAGGTCAATGGCTTTGTCACAATCAAAGAACCTTGGATTCTCGCTAAAGATCCTGCCAATCAAGGGATTCTCGAAGAAGTTCTCTATAACACCGCTGAATCACTGCGCGCCCTTGCAGTCCTGCTGCATCCAGTGATGCCAGCAACGACTGAAATCTTGTGGGAATCACTCGGTGCAAAAGCTGCGCTCGGTGAAATTGGCGCACAACCCATCAGCGGCGTTGCCACCTGGGGACAGCTACCGCCAGGTGCAACCGTGACAAAGACACCTGTTCTCTTTCCGCGGTTAGAAGTTAAAGAGTAATTTTCTATGGCTGATCGCCACAACCGCGATATTGATCGCGAGCAAGCACCGCTACCCGAAGCGCTCCCTGTTCCAACAGTCGATGCACACGCGCATATCGAAATTGTCACCAAAGAAGCCCCCGATTCAGATGCGGTACGACAAGTTCTGGATGATGCCAAGTCAGTTAATGTCGATCGCATTGTGCAGGTGGGTTATTCAGCCGAGCAATCACAGTGGTGCGTTGATATGGCAAATGCATTTCCGGGCAGAGTGCTTGCTGCCGTTGCACTTCATCCCAATGAAGCGCCAGTCGTTGCAGATCTGGAAGCGGATTGGGCGATTATCGAAAAATTAGCGCAAGAACCGCGCGTACGCGCCATCGGAGAAACAGGCCTTGATTACTTTCGTACTCCACCAGAGCTACGAAAGCGCCAACAAGATTCCTTTAAGTGGCATATTGATTTAGCTAAGCGGACCAATAAAGCCCTCGTAATCCACGATCGTGATTCGCACGAGGATGTTCTCTCTGTACTTCTTGAAGTAGGAGCGCCAGAAAAGACTGTCTTTCATTGTTTCTCAGGCGATGTTGAAATGGCTAAGACTTGTATTGAGCGCGGCTACATACTTTCCTTCGCCGGAACCATGACCTTTAAAAATGCGCCGGCGCTGCGAGAAGCGGTCAAGCTTGTTCCGCATGACCAACTATTGGTTGAAACTGATTCACCATTTTTGGCGCCGATGCCTCATCGAGGAGCTCTTAATACCCCAGCTCAAATCGCCAACATTGTTCGTGCGATGGCGGCAGAACGTAATGAAGATGTCGCCGAGCTTGCCACGGCGCTTTCAGATAACGCCGAACGAATCTTCGGATCTTTCGCATGAGCTTGCTGGGTGCGGGCGAAATACGCGAATTGGCAGCCAAACTCGATCTCAAACCATCTAAATCACTCGGTCAAAACTTTGTCCACGATGCCAATGTCTGTCGCAAGATTGTTCGCACAGCAGGCGTCACTGCAAGTGATATCGCACTTGAAATTGGCCCTGGTCTAGGTTCACTGACATTAGCGATGTTAGAAGAGGCGCAATCTGTGATTGCAGTTGAAATCGATGCTCGCCTAGCCAACCAACTTCCGATTACCGCGGCATCTCATACAGGGCGCGCCCATCTACTTACTGTTATCAATGAAGATGCACTCACGTTAAAGACGCTACCGGCAGATCCAACTGTTTTAGTTGCCAATCTTCCTTACAACGTCTCTGTCCCTGTCTTCTTACATCTGCTCGAGATTCTTCCTTCGCTGCGCTCTGGCGTCATCATGGTGCAGGCAGAAGTTGCCGATCGCTTAGCTGCAAAGCCGAATTCGAAAGAGTATGGAATTCCCAGCGTTAAGGCAGCCTGGTGGGCAGATGTCACAGGTGCGGGTTCAGTTTCGCGCAATATCTTCTGGCCGCAACCCAACGTTGATTCCAAACTTGTGGCATTTACACGTCGGGCAACTCCGGGCGATGAAGAACTTCGCAAGAAAGTCTTTGCAATTATTGATTTAGCATTTGCGCAGCGCCGCAAGATGCTGCGCTCTGCGCTCTCATCAATGTATGGCGGTTCAGCAGCTGCTGAAGCGCTACTAACGCAAGCAGGTATTGATCCCACCTTGCGTGGTGAATCGCTGGATATCCATAGCTTCTGCGCAATTGCGAAACTTGGGTAGAGTTTTATCGTGGCCCCAAATTCGATAACTGTGCGAGTACCTGCCAAGGTAAATCTGCAACTCTCTGTTGGCCCAAAAGAGGCAGATGGTTTTCACAATTTGGTCTCTGTCTTTCAGGCAATCTCTATCTTTGATGATGTCACTGTCACAAAAACAAAGCCTGGTAGCGGAGTCACGATTGCAGTAAGCGGCGAACACACCCACGGCGTTCCGGAAGATCACTCCAACCTTGCAGTTAAGGCAGCGCAGCTAATCGGCGAGAAATTCGAATTTGATACCGATGTTCATATCGAGATTAAGAAATCTATTCCTGTGGCTGGTGGAATGGCGGGCGGAAGTGCAGATGCAGCAGGCACTTTGGTTGCGATGGATGCGCTCTTTCAACTAGAAATGTCGCGTGAAGAGCTTCATGCGTTGGGCTCTCAATTAGGTAGCGATGTGCCATTTATGATCTCTGGCGGAACCGCGATTGGGCAAGGTCGTGGCGATCAACTGACTGCCGCTCTTTCGCGCGGTACTTATCACTGGGTTCTTGCGCTCTCTAGCGTTGGCCTTTCAACTCCTGCCGTATATGGCGAATGTGATCGTATGCGCGCGGAATTAGATATTGCACCTCCGCAAGTCTCAGATGTTTTGATGCAATCACTTCTAGCTGCAGATGCTGATGCTGTGGGACGAGCGCTCACCAATGATCTACAGAACGCAGCATGTTCACTTCGCCCGGCGTTAAGTCTGGTTCTTGAAGTAGGGCGCGATTACGGAGCGCTCGGCGCAATCGTCTCTGGCTCTGGTCCAACAGTTGCATTCTTAGTAGCCGATGAAGATTCTGGATTAGATCTTGCAGTTGCCTTAACTGCCAGTGGAGTTGTCGGCAGCGTGGCGCGAGCACATGGCCCAGTTCAAGGCGCCAAAGTAATTAGTAACTAATTAACTCTCATCAAATTCAGTAACAAGTTTGCTCAGTAAATCCGCCAGAACTTCGCGGTCTTTTGCGCTCAGATTCTGCAGAAGCTCGCGCTCGTTCTCTAAGAGATCTTCCATAGCTGAATCAACTGCGCGCATACCTGCTCGAGTTAAAGTCACGAGCGAGCCGCGACCATCGCTGGGATCTGGTTCGCGAGTAATAAGTTGTAACTCTTCTAAGCGATCGAGTCGATTGGTCATAGTTCCGCTCGTTACAAGAGTCTCTTGCATTAATTGACCAGGGGATAGTTGATGAGGTTCGCCTGCTCTGCGAAGAGCTGCAAGAACATCGAATCCCCAATTTTCTAGATCACCGAATGCATCGCGGCGCGCAATATCGAGATGGCGCGCAATACGGGTGATGCGACTAAGGACTGCAAGGGGAGAGAGGTCTAAATCAGGGCGTTCGCGCTTCCAAGCGGCTATGAGGCGGTCTACTTCATCGCGCTCAAGTGATTGGCTTCCCATAAGAAATGAGTTTAGTGGTCGCGAGCACTGCCGAAGATAAGGGAGAATATAGGTTCCGCCATTGTGTAGTGGCTAGCACATGGGCCTTTGAAGCCCAGGGTCCAGGATCGATACCTGGTGGCGGAGCCATTTATGGGTCTGCCGATAAAAGTGGCGGAGCAAGTAGACTTACGACATGAGCCTTGAAACCGTAGTGATTCTCGCTGCTGGTGAAGGAACTCGCATGAAGTCGAGTACGCCCAAGGTCTTACATCCAATCGCAGGTCGCACGCTAGTTGGCCATGTTCTTAACGCAGTTGATGCGCTTGCGCCCAAGAACGTTCGCGTTGTTGTTGGCGCAGGTCGTGAACAAGTTGAAGCGCATATTGCAGAGATTGCACCAAAGGCGGTCACCGTCTTTCAAGAAAAACGTGGCGGTACCGGACATGCAACTCAGTTAGCGCTCGCCGGACTTACTCCCAGCGGCACCATCTTGGTTCTCGCCGGCGATACACCCATGCTTACCGGAACTTCTCTCTCTCAGCTTCTGGCAGAACACCATGCAGGTGGCTTTACCGCATCGGTAATGACTGCCGAGCACCCAGATCCAACCGGGTATGGCCGCATTATTCGCGGCGATGACGCTTCGCTACTTCGTATCGTTGAAGAACGTGATGCTGATGAAATCCAGCGCGACATCATCGAAGTTAATTCTGGCGTCTATGCCTTCGATGCTGCCAAATTAGCGAGTGCAATCGGAAAGCTCAAGAACGATAATTCACAAGGTGAGCTCTATCTGACTGATGTCATTGAAATCTTGCGCAACGAAGGCGGAAAGATTGCTGCAGTTCTGATTGATGATTTCATCGAAATCCTCGGCGTCAATGACCGCGTGCAACTAGCGGAATCTGCATCTCTCTTACGCGATCGCATCAATGAAGATTTGATGAAGTCAGGCGTCACCATCGTTGATCCTTTATCGACCTGGGTAGATGCCACCGCAACGATTGCACCTGATGTGGTGCTAGCTCCCGGAACTGCCATTCATGGGGCAACAACAATTGCTAGCGGCGCTGTTATTGGCCCTCGCACAACGTTGATTGATTGCACAGTTGCAGCCAATGCTCGCGTCCTTGAATCACAGTGCACTGAAGCAGTTATCGGTGAAGGCGTAAATGTGGGCCCATATTCCTACCTGAGGGCCGGAACAAAGCTGCTGAGTGGTTCAAAAGTTGGCGCATACGTTGAGATGAAGAATGCAACGCTGGGTGAAGGCTCAAAAGTTCCACATCTTTCCTATGTAGGAGATGCCATTATTGGTGAAGGAACCAATATTGGTGCGGCAACTATCTTTGTTAATTACGACGGCGTCGAAAAGCATTACTCAGTAGTGGGCGATCACGTCCGCATCGGCAGCGACTCAATGCTCGTTGCACCAGTGACAATCGGAGATGGCGCATATACCGCCGCCGGTTCTGTCATTACCGAAGATGTTCCCGCCGGTGCAATTGGTGTCGGTAGGGCAAAGCAGCGAAATGTACTAGGTTGGGTTCTGCGTAAGCGTCCTGGCACTAAATCAGCTGAGGCGGCTGCGCGCCACAGTAACGACGAGCAGAAGGGCTAACTTCCTTGAGCGAGATCCGTTTATCGTCAGAGAAAAAACTTCGTCTTTTTTCCGGCCGCGGATTCCCTGAGTTATCTGAACAGGTCGCCACTGAACTAGGCATTCCACTTACTCCAACATCAGCATACGATTTTGCCAACGGAGAAATCTTCGTTCGCTTTGAAGAATCAGTCCGTGGTTGCGATGCATTTGTGATTCAGTCACATTCGACTCCCATCAATAAACAAATCATGGAACAACTCATCATGATTGATGCGCTCAAGCGAGCATCTGCAAAACGCATTACTGTTGTCGCACCTTTCTACGGATACGCGCGCCAAGATAAGAAGAGCCGTGGCCGCGAACCAATCACAGCGCGACTTATGGCAGATTTATTTAAGACAGCTGGCGCAGACCGTTTGATGGTGGTTGATCTTCACACCTCACAGATTCAAGGTTTCTTTGATGGTCCAGTGGATCATCTCTTCGCACTTCCAATGTTGGCTAATTATGTTGGCAGCAAAGTAGACCGCTCTAAACTCACCATTGTTTCGCCAGACTCTGGGCGCGTGCGCGTTGCAGAACGTTGGTCAGAACTTCTTGGTGGTTGCCCCATTGCCTTTATCCATAAGACTCGCGATCCATTGGTTCCCAACGAAGCAGTAGTCGGCAAAGTTGTTGGAGAAGTAGAAGGACGCACCTGCGTTGTCATTGATGACATGATCGATACCGCTGGAACTATTACTAAAGCAGTTGAGGCGCTCTTCGAAGCAGGAGCAAAAGATGTGATTATTGCGGCAACCCACGCAGTCTTCTCAGGTCCCGCCGTCGAACGTTTGCGAGATTCACGAGCTGTCGAAATCGTTGTCACTGATTCGCTCCCACTTTCTGAGGACCAGAAGTTCGATAAATTGACCGTTCTCTCGATCGCCCCGCTCTTGGCTCGCGCCATCCGTGAAGTCTTCGAAGATGGCTCAGTAACCAGCCTTTTTGACGGACACAGCTAAGTCACGCTAACCTTCACCTCGTTCCGGCGAGGGTGAAATTTATCCGTGATCGACGGCGTAGGTATCAACTCCTGCTGGAACTTCGCAACACGAAGAAGTTCGATAACAGCAACGAAGGAGCATCACAATGGCAGAAGTATCAATCAAGGGCGTTACACGTACCGAATTCGGTAAGGGTGCTTCACGTCGCGCACGCGTTGCAGGTTTAGTTCCTGCTGTTATCTACGGACATGGCGAAAAGCCACTTCACATCACTCTTCCAGCGCGCGAACTCGGCGTTGCCCTTAAAGAGTCAAACGTTCTTCTCAATATTGATATCGATGGAAAGACAGAGCTCACACTTCCTAAGTCTGTAGTTCGCCATCCACTCAAGCAGATCCTTGAGCACATCGACCTCGTACTTGTCCGTCGCGGCGAGAAGGTAACTGTTGCTGTTCCTGTTCACCTTGAAGGTAAGCACGATCCAGATGGAATTCTTGAGACTCAGCACAACTCAATTGAAATTGAAGCTGAAGCTACTTCGATTCCTAAGTTCCTTGTTCTTGATATTGAAGGAATGGCTGCTGGAACATCGAAGCATGCTTCAGATGTTGTTCTTCCTGCAGGCACATCTCTTGTCAGCCCAGCGAACACAATCATCGTTCACCTTTCAGAGCGCTCAACTGTCGTTGAAGAAGTTGCTGTTGTGGCTCCTGCTGCTGATGCAGCTGCGGCACCTGCTGCAGATGCTGAGAAGAAGGACTAACAACCTTTACCCTTTCACTTATGACGTGGTTGGTAGTGGGTCTCGGTAATCCCGGGGATGAATACGCTGCCACCCGTCACAATGTGGGTCAGATGGTTATTGACCATCTCGCAAAGCGCCACAATGTAAAACTCTCTTCACATAAATCTCGCAGTGATATCGCCGCATACAAATTGGGCGTTGGAGTCGATGCGCACTCGATCATTCTCGCTAAAGCAAAGAGCTATATGAATGAATCTGGCGGTCCAATCAAGGCGCTAGCAACCTTCTACTCTGTTGAACCCACCAACATCATCGTTCTCCATGATGAACTCGATATTCCCTACGCTGCTATTCGCGCCAAAGTTGCTGGTGGAGATAATGGCCATAATGGTTTGAAATCACTGACCTCATCTTTTGGAACAGCAGATTACTTCCGTGTGCGACTTGGAATTGGACGTCCTATGGGGCAGCAAGATCCTGGCGACTTTGTCTTAAAGCAATTCAGTAAAGAAGAGAAGAAAGATTTAGAAGAATTCATTGAACGAGGCGCGGATTGTGTGGAATTCCTTATTGAAAAAGGGCTCGATCTCACCCAATCGAAATTTAACTCGTAAGCCACTATGAAGACCCTATTCACCAATGGTGAAATCTGGTGCACTCGTGGCACCTATACAGATGCAGTCCTCGTTGAATCGGGCAAGGTCATTGCGATTGGCCACGATGCGCTGCAAGCAAGCAACGATGAGGTAATCGATTTAGGTGGCAAGTTTCTAGCGCCCGGCTTTATCGATGCACATGCACATCCACTCTTTGCTGGTCGCGAAAGCCAAGGTCCTAACGTCAATGGGCTACAGAGCGTTTCTGAAATTGTTGCGGCAGTTCGCGCGTACATTGCAAATAATCCAAGCGCTGCCTGGGTAATTGGTGGCGCTTATGAAGCATCAGTTATTGCAGGTGGAGATTTTGAAGCAACATCCCTTGATGAAGCATCCCGCGACATTCCGATTGTGTTGCACGCAGTTGATCACCACACAGTGTGGCTGAATTCCAAAGCGTTAGAGATTGCTGGAATAACTAAGGCAACAGTTGATCCTGATGGGGGAACTATCGCTCGCTATAGCGACGGTTCTCCGAAGGGAACGCTGCGCGAACCATCTGCTATCGATTTAGTTTTAAGCGCAGCACCCAAGCGAACATTAAGCGATGATGTTGCTGCTATTGCCTGGGCTTGTCAGCGCTATCTTGAATCTGGCGTTACCAGCGCAACTGATGCATGGGTAGAACCAGGAATGCCCGAGGCCTATATCGCAGCCGATAAAAGTGGAGCGCTGACAATCGACACCAATCTCTTCTTCTTGGCGCAACCAGATACCTGGCGCAGCTACAGCAAAGACTTTGTATCTTTCCGCAGCGAGATTGAAGCTCTACCAAGCACTTCACATTTAAGTGCAAAGACCATCAAATTTATCTGCGATGGTGCGCTCTCGGCAGGTACTGCAGCGCTCCTTGAGCCATATCTCGATGATCCACAATCAACAGGTCTACTTATCTGGGATGAAGATGAACTCATCGATGCGATGGTCCACTTTGATGCGCTCGGCTTTCAAATTCATGCCCATGCCATCGGCGATGCTGCAATTCGTCAAGCGTTAAATGCGATTGAAGCAGTGACAAGAGTTAATCCTCGCTGGGATCGCAGACCTGTCATTGCACATGCGCAGTTGATTCATCCGGATGATCTGCCACGTTTTGCCACTCTCAGCGTCATTGCAAATATCCAACCGCTCTGGACTTATCTTGATCCAATGAACGCGCAATTGATTGAGCCTCGCATCGGAACCAAGCGCAACAACCAGCAATATCAATTGGCTTCGCTTCAAAGAAGTGGCGCGCGCATTGGTTACGGCAGTGATTGGCCAGTGACAAGCCATGTTCCGCTAGATGCTCTTGCTGTCCCAACGCATCGCAGCGCACCGGGTAGTACGCAGGCATGGAGCCCGCAGGAATCGGTCACACTTGAGGATTCGTTAGTTCATTACACGCAAGACGCAGCCTTCTCAAACTTCTGGAACAAGGGCGTAATTGCAGTGGGCGCCGATGCTGACTTTGTTCTGTTGGATCAGAACCCGCTCAAAGTCGCCCCAGAGAAGGTAAATAAAATAAAGGTTCTGCAGGTCTATTTGGGTGGCGTGCCCTGGGTTAATTCCTAGTTGGGTAAAAATTCACAAAACGTTCTCCGTCGAAAACTTTGACCCCTGGATTAAGTGCGAGACCCTTATCTCGCTTCCCCAGCCATCTCGAGACTCAGAAGGGAAGTAGTCATGTCAAATTTCACTGAATTTCCAACCTGCTTTGTCTGTAGGTCAATAGAGTTGGAAATTGTAAGCAATGATGATTTTGGGCCAATGACGATGTGCGGAGAGTGTGGATACTCTTGGATCGCAACGTTTGAGGATATTTCGCCAACAATTATCAAAAATATAGCTTCGTAAACACACCATCACACAAGTGAGCCGCGCAATTCAAAGGCTCTAGCAACTCTCTCAACAGAGACCACAAATGCTGCAGTTCGCATATCGACCGAATGTTTTCTAGAAACCTTCAAGACATTAGCGAAGGCTTTCTCCATTCTTGCATCCAATTCACGTCTAAACTTCTCAATAGGCCAACTAAATTCTTGAATATTCTGAGTCCACTCAAAGTATGAACCCATTACACCTCCTGAATTCGCAAGAATGTCTGGGACGATAACAACTCCCTGTGCTCTTAACTCTTGGTCAGCCTCAAATGTAATTGGTTGGTTGGCGCCCTCAACGATGAAATCAGCGTTGATATTTGCTGCATTAGAGGAGTTGATAACTCCTCCCAAAGCTGCCGGAATCAGGAGATCACAGGACATTTCTAAAACTTCAGCCGGACCAATTCGCTCATCTGATTCAACGTCATTCAATGACTTATGATGGAATATCGCTTTTACATCAATGCCTTTCTTGTCAACAATTCCGCCCGTGACATCAGAAATCGCAATCACCTTCATACCTAACTCCTGGCAGACTAGTGCTGCATACCTGCCCACATTTCCAAAGCCTTGAATTACAACAGTTGCTCCCTTAACCTTGACTTCATGTTGCTTCAGAGTTTCTGCAGCAATCATCGCCACGCCTCTACCCGTCGCCTCTTCGCGACCATGAGCACCGAATAACTCAACTGGCTTACCTGTTACGCAGGCGGGTTGGAATCCTTCAAGACGATGGAACTCATCCATCAACCACGCCATCGTTTGCGAATCAGTTCCCATATCTGGTGCTGGGATATCGCGGTGATGTCCTAGAACATGAACTAGTGATCGAGTCCATCGGCGAATAACTTCCTCTTTCTCGATGGTTGTGAGCGTGGAGGGATTAACGGCAACACCACCTTTTGCGCCACCAAAAGGAACGTCAATGAGCGCAGTCTTCCAAGTCATCAGAGATGCCAACGCCCTTACATCATCCAAATCAACATCTTGATGAAATCGAATTCCACCTTTACGTGGTCCACGTGCGCTGGAGTGCTGGACTCGATATCCAGTTAGCACCTCCACATCAGAATTTCGCCGTAATGGAATAGAGATGACAACTTCACGTTCGCAGCTTGTAAGTGCAGCTAACACCCCAGGTTTAAGGTTGAGAATATCTCCTGCCTGGAAAACTTTTTGATTTACGTCCGAAAAGGCCGAGGCTCCTATATGTGTCATGCCTAAAATCTATGGAACCCAAAGAAGTTGAGTAACTACTTTTGGCTGTCAATTTGGTGAAATAGAAGTGAACGACACGCCCGTACAGGCCCACTCAGCCAGTATTACGTAAGCCCGCTGCAACACCGTTAATTGTTAAGAGAAGTGCGCGAATCAAAGTGGGATCAGCAGCTGAGCCTTCTTGGCGCACGCGGCTAAGAAGAGTTACCTGTAGCAACTGAAGAGGCGCAAGGTAGGTATCGCGCACCTGCAGAGTACGAGCAAGAACTGCTTGATCTCCAAGGAGCGAACTCTTTCCAGTCAGCTTCAAAATTTCATCCACTGTCAGCTGGAATTCAGCAGTAATGGTGTCGAGGAAGTGATGGAGCTCTTTTGGTACCAGAGTTTCGACGTAACGCTTTGCAGTTACTAAGTCGGTCTTGGCTAGAGTCATTTCGACGTTGCTGATAAATGTTGAGAAGAAGTGCCACTCACGGAGCATCTGCTGCAGCACATCGCTCTTACCTGCTTCGCGCGCAGCTTTGAGGCCAGAGCCAACACCAAACCAACCCGGGACAATCTGACGTGATTGGGTCCAACCAAAGACCCAAGGAATTGCGCGGAGTGAATCTAGGCCGCCCGCTGCATCTGGTCTACGTGATGGACGAGAACCTAAGAAGAGATTTCCTAGCTGCTCAACAGGAGTCGATGCATAGAAATATGCCGGAAGATCTGGGTGGTCAACGAGTGCGCGATAAGTAGTGAATGAGTTATCGCTGACTAAGTTCATACATTCATTCCACTTAGCTAAATCTTCTTTACTCTGGCGCGGTCCACGATTAAGAATTGTCGCTTCCAGGGATGCAGCAAGTGTGAGTTCAACGTTTTCACGGGCTAAAGCTGGAAGTGCGTATTTATCTGAGATGACTTCCCCTTGTTCAGTCATCTTGATCTGACCGTCGACAGAGCCCCAAGGAAGTGCAACAAGGGCGTCGTAAGTTGGTCCGCCACCACGGCCGACAGAACCACCGCGGCCATGGAAGAGGCGAAGCTTTACGCCATGGCTCTTCGCCACATCGCGCAAGATGCGTTGTGCGCGATGGATTTCCCACTGTGATGTTGCAATTCCAGCATCCTTATTTGAATCTGAATAGCCCAACATCACTTCTTGCACGTTTCCGCGCAGCTCTACCACCTTGCGATAGGTGGGATTGCCGAGCATCTTCTCAAGAATTTCTCCCGCTGCGCGAAGTTCCGCAACAGTTTCAAGAAGTGGTGCAAAGCCAACTTTGGCGATTCCACGTGAGATATCAACGAGCCCTGCCTGCTTACCAAGCACAGTTGCAGCGATTAGATCATCTGCGCCCTTAGTCATCGAAACGATATAGGTCTCAATGACTTCTGGACCAAATCTTTCAATCAAATCTTCAATGGCTACAAAGGTGTTGAGAGTCTTGCTGGCTGCAGCATCGAGAGATGAAGTATCAAATTTCTTATTTGAGGCTAAGTGTTCGATCAGAACTGGGAATTTCTCATCATGTGAAAGTTCTTTGTAGTTTCCGCCGATAAGCTGCTGCAGAACGTTGTGATGAGCATCTGAATGCTCGCGGATATCGAGAGTTGCGTGGGTAAGTCCAAAGGCGGCAACGGTGCGGATAGTGCGCTCAAGTAGGCCAGTTGCCAGCAGTTCGCCGCGGTGGGCAAAGAGTGAATCGCGCATCAAAGTCAGATCAGCCAGTAGTTCGGCAGTGTTCTTATAGTCGCGTCCTGGCACATGTGGTCCACGAACAGCATGGCGACTACGTGTGAAAGCTAAACGGTGCACGATCGCTGTGGCCTTAAGGCGATATGGCTCTTGGACATTGAGGCGCAAGAAACGTGGCTCAAATTCTGGAATGTTCTTCAAATCTTTTTCAACCGATGCGCTCAGTTCAGGTGTTGCACCTGCAATACGAGTTGAGACTGAGAGCATCTGACGAAGTCGGTTCATCGCAGCCATCGTGGTGCGGATGGCATGGTTTACTTGAAGTACAACAGCTTCTTCAGTGATTTCAGGAGTGATATTTGGGTTGCCATCGCGGTCTCCGCCGATCCATGTACCAAATGTCAGCGGACGCGCAGTTACAGGCAAATCAATCTTGAGGCGCTTGAGTTCGCGGGCAAAGTCATTGAGCACTTCAGGAACTGTATTGGCCGAAAGATCATCCAGGTAATAGAGAGCATTCATCGCTTCATCGAGCGGTTCTGGACGATCAAGGCGCAGCTCATCTGTCTGCCACAGTAAATCAACGGTTTCAGCAAGGCGTTCATCTTGTGTGACTGACTTTGGGGTATCGAGCAAAGATGCGATTTCACCTAACTTGCCGAGAATGGAACGGCGCGCAGCTTCAGTTGGGTGCGCTGTAAATACTGGGCGAATATTGAGGTCGTTGATCCACTTAGTTAAATCTTGCTGAGTGATTTCATGGCCCGAGACTGGATTCTTAATAGCGTTTTCAATCTTGTCGATAGCGCGAGTGATCCAAGAACCACCACGTTCGCGAACTTCAGCAAGAACACGTGAACGGTGTACTTGCTCTGCCACATTGGCAAGATGGAAATAGGTGCTAAATGCGCGCACCAATTGAACTGATTCATCGACAGTTAACTTGTCGAGGATTTCAATGCCGCTACCTTCGCGCACGCTCTTACGCACACTTTCAACGAGATCGAGAAGTTGTTGACCTTCTTGGCGTACAAGAGATTGACCCAATAAATCGCCGAGGCGACGCACATCGCTGCGCAAGGTGGCATCGTCGGATTCAACAATGCTCTTGGCTTCGAGATTCTGATTTGGCGCCTGAGTCACCTGCGAATTATCGCAGGTTGAGCGAGGTCGGTAGACTGTGATTGTTCGCCCCCCTCACTTTGTGAAGCGGGGCTTTGAGTCGTTTGCCGGGAGTCGTTTGGAGGCGCTTTCTATGAGAGGAATTCTTCCTGTATTACATAGTGATACTGAAGTCCTTGCAGCGCTCGAATCTGATTCAGCCAAAATCATCGCAGCACCTCCGAGCTATCCATTTTTGATCGCTCTCAAAGCGCAGCAACACCCCGTCTTGGTGGTCACCAGCTCTTCACGTTCTGCCGAAGATCTTGCTGAAAGTCTGCGCGATCTACATTCTCGTGTCTATGAATTTCCTGCTTGGGAAACGCTTCCACACGAACGACTAAGTCCACGCAGTGACACAGTTGCTCAGAGAATTGCAACGCTGTATTCGCTACAGCTTTCCGATGCTGCACATCCAGTTGTGGTTGCACCAGTGCGCGCAGTAATCCATCGCTTTATTGCAACTCTCGCCACAGAACCACTCTGGACTCTTGAAATTGGCCAAGAGATTGGCTTAACCGAACTCATCACCCATCTGACAGAGCTGGCATTTACAAGAACAGACCTCGTTGAAAAACGTGGTGAATTTGCAGTGCGCGGTGGAATCGTCGATGTCTTCTTACCGCTTGCCATGCATCCAGTTCGTATCGATTTCTTTGGTGATGAGATTGAAGAGCTGCGCTACTTTGAAGTCGCAGATCAGCGCACAAGTGAAGCGGTCATTGGAAAACTCTCCATTCTGCCCTGCCGCGAATTTTTACTTAACGACGAAATCTCTGCGCGCGCTGAAAAGCTCAAGAGCCAATATCCGGGCGCGCTCGAAATCATCGGAAAGATTGCAGAGGGCATCACCGTCGATGGCATGGAATCACTCATCCCATTATTGACTGATGACTTCAACACCATCGCACAACGCATGCCAGCGCAGACAGAGATACTCTTTATTGATGGCGAGCGAATCCGTTCTCGGACTGCAGATCTCATCGAAACCAATGAAGAATTTCTAGAAGCATCTTGGTCAAACGCTGCCATTGGCGCCAGTGCGCCTCTTCATGTTGAGAAAGTTACTTATCTTTCTTGGGAGTCCCTACATGAAGAGTTAACAACGCTGGGATTACGTATCGGAGCGCTCAACCCATTCGGTAGCGATCTCGATACCGATGCACATTTTCTCGATATTGCAGCGATTGATCCGATGCGCGGAAACGTTGAGGCGCTCTGCGAACTTTTACGTACCGGTCTAGAAGCTCATGAGAGCGTTATCTTTTCGACAGTTGGCCACGGTATGGCTGAACGCTATGCCGGCATCTTCCGTGATGCAGACCTTCCTGTACAGATGGTGCAATCGCTCAAAGCCACACCAACAAAGGGCTCTATTCACATTACGCAATCAACTCTTGGCTTTGGATTCCATAGCGATCGCGCCGGCATCTTGGTCGTTACAGAGCGCGACTTATCAGGCAGTAAGACCACAACAAAAGATGCGCGCATGCCTTCTAAGCGAAAGCAAGCAATTGATCCACTAGAGCTGCGCTCAGGAGATTTCGTTGTTCATGAGCAACATGGAATTGGTAGATATGTAGAACTTATTCAGAGAACTGTTGGGGGAGTAACCCGCGAATACTTGGTTATTGAATATGCGCCTGCAAAACGTGGCCAACCCGGTGATCGCATCTTTGTTCCGACCGATACCTTGGAACAGGTAAGTAAATATGTTGGTGGCGAGACTCCGACAGTGCACCGTATCGGCAGCGGTGAATGGCACAAGGCAAAGGGTCGTGCGCGTAAAGCTGTGCGCCAAATTGCTGGTGAGTTAATCCGTTTGTATGCAGCGCGTACCAGCGCACCTGGCTTTGCCTTTTCTGCCGATACTCCTTGGCAGCGCGAGCTAGAAGATGCCTTCTCTTACATCGAAACGCCCGATCAACTTTCAACGATTGAAGATGTAAAGCGCGATATGGAACGTCCCTACCCAATGGATCGCATCATCTGTGGCGATGTTGGATATGGAAAGACAGAGATTGCTATTCGAGCTGCCTTTAAAGCGGTGCAAGATGGAAAGCAGGTAGCAGTACTTGTTCCGACAACGCTTCTAGTACAGCAACATTCAAAGACCTTTGCAGAACGTTATTCTGGATTTCCTATCCGCGTTGCAGGGCTATCTCGATTTAACACTGCCAAAGAGAGTAAAGAGATACTGCAAGAGTTAGCTGCTGGCTCTATCGATGTTGTCGTTGGTACCCACAGGTTGTTATCGCAAGATGTCACCTTTAAAGATCTCGGTCTTGTAGTTGTCGATGAAGAACAGCGATTTGGAGTCGAGCAGAAAGAGTCGCTCAAAAAAATGCGCACAACGGTAGATGTGCTGGCAATGTCGGCAACGCCTATTCCGCGCACACTTGAGATGGCAGTTACCGGTATCCGCGAGATGTCGACGATTACGACTCCACCTGAGGAACGTCATCCCATTTTGACCTATGTAGGACCTGCCGATGATGCGCAGATAAAAGCGGCTATCCACCGCGAACTACTGCGCGATGGCCAGATTTTCTATCTCCATAACCGAGTTGAATCCATTGATCGCGCCGCTGCCAAGATTCAAGAGTTGGTACCAGAAGCTCGGATTCGTATTGCACATGGTCAGATGGGAGAAGCAGCTTTAGAAGATGTGATTCTGGCATTCTGGAATCGCGACTTCGATATCTTGGTATGTACAACCATTGTTGAAAGTGGTCTCGATATTGCAAATGCCAACACGCTCATTGTTGAGCGCGCTGACAACTTTGGCCTTTCCCAGCTACATCAATTACGCGGTCGCGTTGGACGCGGTCGCGAACGCGCTTATGCATATTTCCTCTACCCCGCAGATCAACCGCTCTCTGAGGTCGCACTCGATCGCCTGAAGACAATCGCCACCAATACCGATTTAGGTTCTGGCATGCGCGTTGCTTTAAAGGATCTAGAAATTCGCGGCGCCGGCAATCTATTGGGTGGTGAACAATCAGGCCATATCGCCGATGTTGGCTTTGATCTTTATATGCGTATGGTCGGTGAGGCAGTCCACGATTACAAAACTGGAATCATCGAAACTGATGAAAAAAACCACGAATGCAAAGTTGAACTACCAGTCAACGCACACCTATCTCAAGAGTATGTACCGGGCGAACGTTTGCGCCTAGATTTATACCGCCGCCTGGCAGATGTGCGCAGTAAAGAAGATGTTGAGTCCATTCGCGAAGAGTTAGTCGATCGCTTCGGCGAACTTCCCGCTGAAGCGCAATCACTGCTTGTGGTTGCCCAACTTCGCGCCTTTGCTAAATCGTTAGGTATTTCAGAAGTTGTGGCTGCTGGAAAGTTCTTACGAATTTCTCCGCTGGTTCTGCCTGAATCAAAGCAGCTCCGCCTCAACCGACTCTTCCCTGGCTCGCTCTATAAGACCGCCACAAATACTGTGATGATTGCAATTCCCCGTGCGGCCGCATGGACTCCTACGGCAGAAGGATCCAAAGTTTTAGGGGATACTTCTCTTCTGGATTGGGCATCAGCCTCCCTGCATCAGCTAACAGAGTAAGAATGAATGAAAGCGAGCTCTACGTGAAGAAGTTTCTAGCACTCCTAGGTGTTATCTCAGTTCTAGCGCTTACAGGGTGCGGACGAATCGATAGCGCAGCAACTATTGGAGATGTCACGATCTCGCAGGCAGATGCACAAGCTGTTGTTGATGAAGTTCTTGCAGAGCGTGTCAATATTGATACAGAAGGATTGCAGCTCACGACAGGTGAAGAACTCAACCGCGGTCAATTACGTTTCACCATTATTACTCAGCTCTTTGTAGAGATTGCTAAAGAGCTCAAAATTGAGATTACTCCAACACAGATTGATCAGCGCAAAGCTGAGTTGATTACCCAGGTTGGCGGCGAGAGCCAACTTCCTCGTAACTTGGTGGCGGCAAATATCGCACCTTCTAACTTTGAGAAGTATGTCAAGGCAGTTATGACTTCAGATCTGATTGCAGAAGCTCTACGCCAATCAGGTATCCCTGATGAAGAAGTTTCAGCGCGCATCGGACAGTTAGTTACTGCGAAAGCTAAGGAACTCAAAGTCACCGTCAACCCTCGCTACGGCATCTGGGATATTGAACAAGGTGACATCGTGGCTAAAGATTCAGCAGGATCTGCAGTAGTTCCTTCCGGTAACTAGTTTTTACTCATGGCAGGTTCAGAGCTTCTTCGACTTGTAGAGGTAATGGATCGACTCCGCTCACCAGGCGGTTGTCCTTGGGATGCCGAACAGACTCACCAATCACTCATTAAGTACCTACTCGAAGAATCATACGAATTTATCGATGCCATCGAAACTGATGATCGCGCCGGTATGCGTGAAGAACTTGGCGATGTCTTGCTGCAGGTCTATTTCCATTCACGCATTGCGCAAGACCATCCCACAGACCCATTCACTATTGATGATGTAGCTGGTGCTATCGCAGATAAGTTAATTAGCCGCCACCCACATGTCTTTGAGAACCTCGAAGTCAGTGGCACCGATGAAATCATTGAAAATTGGGAAGCGATTAAAGCTCGCGAAAAGGGGCGCACTTCAGCAGTTGATGGGATTGCAATGTCTCAACCAGCTCTTCCGCTCGTTGCCAAAATTCTCTATCGCGCTGAAAAATACAACGTCGCACTGAAAATTGATTCACATACAAGCGATAGCGCAGCGAGTGAAAAATCTGTGGGGGATGCACTCGCATCAGTGATTGCCTGGGCTCATGAAAATGGGATTGACCCTGAAAACGCCCTCCGTGCCAAGGCGCGCGAGATGATCCGCGAGATTGAAACTGCCGAAAAGCACACCTAACTTCGCGATAGGATTACCTCCTAACGTTCAGCGTTGAGCGCTGTGTTCCAAGTTTTTTACCTCTAGGAGACTCTTCATGGCAATTATCGACGCAATCTACGCTCGCGAAATTCTTGATTCCCGCGGAAACCCAACTGTTGAAGTAGAAGTTCAACTAGAAGATGGCACCCAGGCACGCGCTGCAGTTCCAAGCGGTGCATCAACTGGCGCATTTGAAGCATCCGAACTTCGCGATGGCGATAAGGGTCGTTACCTCGGTAAGGGCGTTCAGAAGGCGATTGCATTTGTTAATGATGAGATCGCTCCAGCAATCGAAGGTTACGATTCACAAGATCAGCGCCTGATTGACTCAGAGATGATCGCACTTGATGGAACTCCTAATAAGTCACGACTTGGCGCAAACGCCATCCTCGGAGTCTCACTTGCTGTCGCTAAGGCCTCTGCAGATTCTTCAGATCTCTCACTCTTCCGCTACGTCGGTGGACCGAATGCACATGTCTTGCCAGTTCCAATGATGAACATTCTCAATGGCGGCGCACATGCCGATACCAACGTTGATATCCAAGAATTTATGATTGCTCCAATTGGCGCAGAAACTTTCCGCGAATCACTTCGCTGGGGCGCTGAGATTTATCAAGCACTCAAGGCAGTACTCAAGAAGCGTGGACTTGCAACCTCTGTTGGCGATGAAGGTGGCTTTGCTCCGAACCTCGATAGCAACCGCGCAGCCCTAGACCTCATCATCGAAGCAATTACAGCAGCAGGCTTTAAGCCAGGTTCTGAAATTGCACTTGCGATGGATGTTGCTGCAACTGAATTCCATGACAACGGTAAGTACAAGTTTGAAGGCTCATTGCGTTCATCCGATGAAATGATTGCGTATTACGCAGAGCTTGTGGGCGCATACCCAATCGTCTCTATCGAAGATCCACTCAATGAAGAAGATTGGGCTGGCTGGAAGTCAATGACTTCATCCCTTGGCTCAAAGATTCAGATTGTGGGCGATGATCTATTTGTTACCAACCCAGTGCGTCTTGCTAAGGGAATTGAGACAGATACAGCTAACGCACTTCTTGTGAAGGTGAATCAGATTGGAACGCTCACTGAGACTCTTGATGCAGTTGATTTGGCACACCGCGCCAACTACCGCAGCATGATGTCGCACCGTTCTGGTGAAACAGAAGACACCACAATTGCGGATCTCGCAGTTGCTACTAACTGTGGCCAAATCAAGACAGGTGCACCATCACGCACAGAGCGCGTTGCTAAGTACAACCAGCTTCTTCGCATCGAAGAAGAGCTCGCTGATGGCGCTGTCTATGCAGGCCGCCAAGCATTTCCTCGCTTCAAGGGATAAGAGACAATGGCTCGTAGATCCCCTAGTCGCAAGAGAGGTAAGAGTTACCGTTCGCGTAACTTAAACTTCAATCGCAATCGGGGATCGGGTAGAGCTTTTGCTGTTGCTGCAATCTTCTTTATGTTGGCGCTCTTTCTCGCACCTCCCATTAAGAGCTACTTCGTACAGCGCGCTCAGATCAACGCTCTTGAATCTCAACTCTCTAGCGACCGTGCAGCCCTCGATGCCGCCCGCAAAGAACTTACTCTCTGGCAAGATCCTGATTACGTAAAGTCGCAAGCGCGTGAACGCCTTCACTTTGTCATGCCAGGTGAACGTCAATACATCGTCACTGGCGAAGATGGAATTAACTCTGATGCCCCAGTTGAAAATGATGTCGTATCAAATCTTCCTGAAGGACAACCTTGGTACACCCGCATGATCGCCTCAATCACTGAAGCAGGTAAGCAGTGAGCTTAGAGAGTCGCACCGCATCCCAAGCCGATCTTGACACAATAGAAAACCAGTTAGGGCGCACTCCTCGTGATGTTCACGCAATCTCTTACCGCTGCCCATGCGGAAAACCTGCTGTCGTTGAAACTCCACCAAGACTTTCTGATCGCGAACCTTTCCCCACCTTTTATTACGCAACTTGCCCACGTTTAACTGCTGCGATTTCAACGCTAGAAACGACCGGCATGATGGAATCAATGTCGAAACGACTTGAAACCGATGCAGAGCTAGCTGGCGCATATGCAGCAGCCCACGATGATTACATCGCTGCGCGCTCTGCGCTCAAGATTGATGTTCCTGAAATTGAAAATATTTCTGCAGGCGGAATGCCAACGCGCGTGAAGTGCCTACATTCGCTCATCGCTCACTCACTATCTGCAGGTCCTGGAGTTAATCCACTCGGAGATGAAGCTCTTGCTGAACTTCCTAATTGGTGGAAGCACATTCCATGCGAGTAGCAGCAATCGATTGTGGCACCAATTCAATTCGCTTACTGATTGCCGATGTTGATGGCACAAATTTTCGCGAAATTGTTCGCGATATGGAAATCGTCAGACTTGGCCAAGGCGTTGATAAGACAGGGCAGTTTCATCCAGATGCCATAGCCCGCACTCTTGCAGCCGTTGATAAGTACGCCCTTCAGATTGCAGCTAAAGGTGTTGAAAAGATTCGCTTCTGCGCCACCAGTGCAACCCGCGATGCCACCAACCGTGATCTCTTTATCAATGGCGTCAAAGAGCGTCTTGGCATTGAACCTGAAGTAATTCCAGGTGAAGTAGAAGCTGCGCTCTCATTCCAAGGAGCAACTAAAGATTTCAATAAGAACGAAGGACCATTTCTCGTTATTGATATCGGTGGCGGATCTACTGAATTTGTCTTTGGTACCTCATCTGTTGAGTTCGCTAAGAGCATGAATATCGGTTGTGTCCGTATGTCAGAGCGCCACTTCACTGGAGGAGATCCAGACCCAGGCCAGATTGCTGCAGCGATTGAAGATATCGATGAAGCAATTGCTCAGGCTGCA
Source organism: Bifidobacterium breve (assembly GCA_945889195.1). GTDB lineage: Bacteria > Actinomycetota > Actinomycetes > Nanopelagicales > Nanopelagicaceae > Planktophila. Next base: position 107,226 of record CAMDBB010000002.1, on the reverse strand, counting down.
AAGATTGTTCCTATTACTCAGGCAAAGACGCTTATTGCAGTAGCCGGAACTGCCACAACAGTTGCTGCAGCAGCCCTAGATCTTCCTGCCTACGATCGCTACGCCATTCACTTGTCTCGCATCTCTGCTGAGAAAACTCATGCCATCTCAAAGATGTTCATATCAACTACCCGCGCAGATCGTGAAGCCCTTGGTTATATGCACCCCGGTCGCGTTGATGTGATTGGCGCAGGTTCCCTTGTTCTCTCTCGCATCATGCTTGCAACTGGTGCCACTGAGTTTGTTGCCTCTGAATCTGACATTCTCGATGGAATGGCTTGGTCACTTGTATAAGTCGATTGAACTTCTCGATAAAGCAATTGTGAAGTGTCACCAATGTCCACGCCTTGTGCAATGGCGAGAAGAAGTCGCAGTAACTAAGCGCAAATCCTATGAAAATGAAAAGTACTGGGGTAAACCTGTACCTGGCTTTGGCTCAACAAAACCCAAGATGCTCATCGTTGGTTTAGCGCCAGGTGCGCACGGTGCTAATCGCACGGGACGAATCTTTACTGGTGATTCATCTGGAGATTGGCTCTATGGATCTCTTCACCGCATCGGTATCGCCAAGATTCCTACCTCGACTTCACGCGATGATGGACAAGAGCTCTGCGATACTCGCATCTCAATGGCAGTTCGCTGTGCACCGCCTGAGAACAAACCCACTACGCATGAGCGAGATACCTGCGCGCCATTTTTCATCAATGAACTCCAACTCATTGCTCCCACAGTCAGATCCTTTGTCGCACTCGGAAGCTTTGGGTGGCAGGTATTAATCAAATCCTTAAAAGATCAGGGACATAAAGTTCCCACTGGAAAGTTTGGCCATGGCGCCTCGTTGAAGTATTCACATAATGACGTGGACTATTTGATTCTCGGTAGTTATCACCCAAGTCAACAGAACACATTTACCGGCAAACTCACCAAGCCAATGCTCGATGCAGTACTCAAAAAAGGCGCTAAGTTCGCGGGAATTCTCTAACTTTTCACCTAGTAGTATTCGCTTTCTATTGGCCCCCGTAGTCCAATGGCAGAGACAGAGGACTTAAAATCCTTCCAGTATCGGTTCGAGTCCGATCGGGGGCACGTTACGCAGGCAAGTAATCTTCGCTCGAGCCAAGCTCGCGCTCCATCTGTCTCTGCCATTGGACTATGGGGACCCGAGGGCGCAAGGCCTAAGCGCGAGAGCTGTACTACCCTTCCTCAGGTGAATCAACAGCCGAAGGAAAAGGAATGAACTTAAGGAAATCAATTTTACTGGTATTGATTTTACTTATGCCGTTTTTTTCGATCAGTCAGGCTTCCGCAGGAGTGACTGCAACCACGATTTACAGCTTGGCATATCCGGTGGGCTTGGCTGAGGACTCCTCTGGCAATATTTATATTGCCGACGACCACAACTCCGATGCTAGTAAAAAAGGAATCGTGGTTGTTCCCGCCACCACAGGAACGCTTTTTGGGCAGGCAGTCACGGCAGGAACGCCTAAGACCATCGTTGCAGTTTCAAACCCTGCAGGTATTGCAATAAGTTCGGGCGGAATTTTAGTTTGGTCTCTAGCAAATGGAGATATTTACGGTCTTTCCAGCTCTGGTCAAACAATATTTGGAGTTTCTCTAACGGTCAATACCGTGACTCAAATAGCCAGCGGCACGGGACTTCGTGGTGGTTTAGATTTTGACAGTTCTGGAAACCTTTTTGGTGTCTACATTGCAACGGGAACTTTTTCAGTTTTGCCTGTCGCATCAGGCACTCTATTTGGGCAATCAGTGACTGCTAATACATCAAAAACTCTCTACTCAAATGGATCAAATTGGTTTTGGGATTTGGCTGTTGACAGTTCGGGCAATATTTTTATCTCGGATGGATGGGGCTTACAAGGTGTTTTCGTAATGCCAGTGAGCACAGGGACACTAGTTGGGCAGTCTGTTACAGCTAATACGGTAGAAAAACTCACTGCTTTTGGTACAACTAGATATGCGGGCATTGATGCAGACGCGTCTGATGCAATTTATGCGAATGTATACGGAGGAACAACCAAGGTAATTGCGCCAACGTCTAGAACTGTCTTTCAAACTGCACTTTCCGCAAATACTCTGACTAATTTAAGTTCTACCTCGGGATATATTCTTCAAGGATTACTGATTGCATCAAATGGAGATATTATTTCAGGAGGAAACAGTACTTATCGTCTAGTTGCTACTCCAGATTTGACGGTGCCCGATGCACCAACCATTGGCACGGCGACTGCACTATCGCCCACGAGCGCTTCAATTTCTTTCAACGCACCCGCAAGCAATGGCGGAGCAACAATTGAAACTTATACAGCGACTTCCACTCCGGGTTCATTTACAGGACAACTCCTGCAAGCCGGCTCTGGCAGTATCACTGTTACTGGTTTGAGTTCCTCAACTGCCTACACATTCACAGTCACTGCTTCCAATAGCGCGGGAACTTCCTCGCCTTCTTCCGCCTCTATATCTATAACAATGCCAGCTAGCGAAGAGGAACTTGCTGCTCAATCTGCTCAATCTGCTTCCGCACGAGAAGCCGCAGCGCGTGCTGCCCACAGCGCGCGCGTAGCAGCAGCTGAGGAGAAGCTCAAAGCAGTACTTGCACGTGGTGAACCCGTAATAACACAACTATTTAAAGAAGTTGAGTGTTTTGGAGCAACTGAAAAAAATATTAGTTTAATTAATGACGATATCGCTTTGCTAACTGTAGAAGAGAAGCAGAATCTAAAGAATGTTTGCAAAATTGTCCTAAAATATGCCACCGTTGACAAAGTTGCAGCCCACGGGTATTTCGTCTTCGCTCAATTAGTAGAGGCAGGAATCACAGCGCCTCAGGCCAGTGTCGCAAGATCAGTAGCTATTCGAGAGCTCCGTGCACGTCCGAGTGAGAATGTAGATACGATTGCGGAGATTAATGAGGCCATTAAGCATTCATTGGCTGTCTATCAAGCTCGAAAAGATCGGCTGGCTGCGGTCATTGCTCGCAATGCAGCACGCCAATTGAACTAGCATCGTAAATCCTTCCAGTATCGGTTCGAGTCTGATCGGGGGCACATCGCGAAGTTATTGGTCCGAAAGGATATTGTGTCTAGATGACTAGACGGATTATTGGATTACTGCGAGCCTCACACTTTGGCCCCAACTTACTGGTCACATTTATTAGCCTCTTCTTTGCTCAACTTTATTGGTGGGAAGGCCCAGCGCTTGTAATAACTTTTGGCGTCTTTTGTGGTCAGCTTGTGGTTGGTTGGAGTAACGACATTATTGATTACCAAGATGATCTTCTTCATAACCGACAGAAGAAGCCTCTGGTATCTGGTCAGATATCACTAAAGTTATTGCAGAACGTTTTGCGCATGATGCTGCCTTTAGCGATACTGATGAATCTTTTCGGACCACTTGGCTTCGTTGGAGGAGGACTTTCGGTCTTAGCGATTGGTTGGGCAGTTGCTTACAACTTCTACCTTAAGTTCACTATCTTCTCTTGGTTACCTTATGCGATTGCATTTGGATCTCTTCCTTCATGTATGGCGCTGTCGAAGGGGCAAACGCCGGAATTGTGGATGTGGCTTGGTGGGGCCTTATTTGGAACCGCCGCACACTTTCTTAATGTCATCAAAGATATGGATCAGGATCAGGCCAGCGGAATTAAGGGTCTTCCACAAAGGCTTGGAACTAAGGCTTCCGTCGTGACTGCAATAGCCCTGAGTGCTGCCGCCGTAACCGTAATACTTTTGACTTTTACATCTTTGCCAGTTGCTGCGCCTTGAGTTAGGCGGTTACGGCCACTGCCAGCCTAACTTTTCATCTAGAAGTTTTCACGAAAATCTTTAGACTTGAGAGATGAAACGGACTCTGGTCGCTAGCTTGGGACTACTTCTTATGGTCATTGCCCCAGTTCCGGCACAGGCAGCTTCTTCTGCAAAAGTAGGAGGGAAATGCCTCAAGGTTAATTCTGTAAATAAGGTAGGCGAACAGAAATTGATTTGCACAAAAGTGGGTTCTAAATTGATTTGGAAGACACAAAAGCGGACCCCTGCCGTATCTACATTCGGAGAGTTACGTGATGGCCCTTGCAGTAAATCCCAATTAACACTTATCAGCCGCCATGTGTCAGGCCAACTAAGTGCTATTTCTAAGCGAGATTGGAAATCAGCTTACTCATTTGCGGCGAAGTCATTCCAGGCTTCGATTAGTGAGGCTGAATTTGCCATGATTATTGAATCAAGTTATGGCTTACTAATTTCGAATAAGGGTTTTGCTTTTCAAGAGTGTGCGATTTTTAATGGTGAGATAATGCAAGGGCTTGTAATTCAAGATGATATGCAGGAAATACTTTATGGATACCAACTTTCATATATTGATAATCGCCTAGGCATAGTTGGTGCCCGCGCACTTGCTGAGGGCAAAGCAACCTCGGTGTAGCTGGCAAGTTCGCCCTCGTGGCTCAGTGGTAGAGCGGCTCATTCGTAACGAGCAGATCGTCGGTTCAATCCCGACCGAGGGCTCCATCCACCCCGGTAAAGTGCAGGTCACAGGGGCTTTTAAGGAGTTACGCTCGAGTAAATGTGGAAATTTTCTGGCGTTGCCGTACGTTATGTAGTGCACGGGGAGCCCCTTCCCGTACCTATATAAGGAGAAATTAATGCGCAGTTCTAACCCAGTCCTTACCGGCCGCGGTTTCGCTCGTATCAACCCAGATGTACTCGGTAATCGCGGAACTGATACTCGCGATCTCAATTCAATTGAGAGCCGCCCTTCATCTGCACCAATGTCAATTGACGATGTCGTCATCAAGACAGCTGGTCTATTTGCTGTGCTACTCGCAGTAGGAGCGTTTGCATGGCGTGCAAATAGTCCTGGACTTGCACTTATTGGTTTCATCGGAGGATTTATCCTTGCGATGGTAAATATCTTTTCAAAGAAGGTTCGCCCAGCACTTGTTATTGCATACGCTGCGTGTCAAGGTCTTGCGCTCGGAACAATCAGCGCGCTCTATGAGACCCAGTACGACGGCATCGTAAGCCAGGCAGTTCTTGGAACAGCGTGTGCATTCGGTGGAGTTCTTCTTGCATATCGCAGCGGCAAGATCCGCGTAACACCTAAGTTCACACGCATCATGATGGGTGCACTTATTGGTTACCTCGTATTTGCAGTCATCACACTCTTTACAGGTCGCCCAACAGGTGGACTCGGATTCCTGATCGCAGTTGCTGCAGTAGGTCTTGCAACGATGTTTATCGTGATGGACTTAGATCAGATTGAAAAGGCAATTGCTGCACGCGTTCCACAAGAAGAGTCATGGCGTATGGCTTTCGGCTTGATGGTCACACTCGTATGGCTCTACCTCGAAGTATTGCGACTTATCTCAATTCTTCGAAGCCAGGACTAATTAAAGAAAACTAGTTACTTACTAGATTGCCCGAGATGCGAACTCCGCGTCTCGGGCAATTTTATTGAGACAGCAACTGCGACAAGCATGAGCGCAGCTGATACTAAGAATGCTGGGCGATAGCCGTAACCATCTGCGATAGCGCCGAGAATCAAGGGCGCAACCATTGCACCCGCATCTCCTGCCATCTGGAAGAGGCCAATGACTTGGCCACCCTTACCTTCGAGAACATCTCCGACGATTGCAGAGGGAGTAGTTGATAAGAATGCACCACCAAAGCCGACGATGACGCTGGCAGCTAAGAACATCCAAGGTTCAGTAGTCAGGGCAAGAGCGAGAATAAAGAGCGTGAGGAAAGAGGTACCAATCACTGCTGAATAACGGCGACCGTTGATGTCAGAAAACTTTCCAGCCTTCATAAGGAATATTCCGTTAATGACTGTGCTGATGGTGAAGCCGAGTCCCATGAAACTAGGGCTGACCTTGATTTCTTCCACCATAAAGAGCGGCAAGATTGATCGGCTCATGCCGAAAAGCACCCATGATGTAATGAAAGAGATAATCAATGCGCTGCGGTATGGCTTAAGAGCAAGCGCTGATCGCAGCGTAATTGTGTTCCGCTCTTGCGTTGCAGTTGGCTTAGCCGCAAGTGTGGAATTACGAAGTAAGAATGCACCTGATGCGCTTGCACCGATAAGAAGGAATCCGTAGATAATCATTGGTGCGCGCAGTGAGAAACCAGAGAGCGCTCCACCAACTACAGGACCTGCCATCATGCCAACGAGGAATGAACCGTTATAGAGCGATTGAGCACGGGCGCGGTGATCATCATCGACTGCGCGTAGCAAGATAGAACCGGCTGCAACAGAGAACATAGAAGAGCCGAAGCCGCCTACCGCGCGGAAGATTAAGAGTTGTTCATAGCTCTGCGCAAAGCCTGCAGCAAATGAGGTAATCGAGACAAAACCGATACCAAAGGAGTAGACGAGTCTTTCGCCGAAGTGATCGACTAACTTTCCTGAAATCAACCCGGTAGCAAAGCGAGCGAATGCAAAGGCGGCCAAGATGGCACCGACCTGTGCATGGTTAACGCCGAATGAGCGAGCAAAGAGCGGCAGGGTTGGCGAGATGATGCCGAAGCCGACGGCGACAAAGAATGAGGCAAAGACAAGCACGCCAACTTCGCGGGGAAATTCCGCAAAGGGGTTGGTGAACTTGTTTTTCATTGTTGCTTCTCTGAGAGCTCGGAGTTAACCAAGCGCCTCGCCAGCTGCTTCATTGCGAGCGGTGGCATAGTCAGCATTGGTGCGAAGTGGTGTCTCGCGTAAGAAGAGAGCGACGATGAAGCCAACTGCAACAACAGGGGCAGCGACTAAGAAGACAACTTGGAAGGAGTCAACGAAGGCGTTGAGCGCGTTAATTTTTCCTTCTAAAGGTAGCCCAGCAATTGCAGCGGTATTGTTTTGAATCTGGCTAACCTGAGCAGAATCAAAGCCTGATGTTGAAAGGTAATGGCCAAGTCTGTTGGTCAGAATAGTTCCGAATGCTGCTGTCCCGAAGACCGAACCGAGTGATCTAAAGAAGGTATTGGAGCTAGTTGCAACTCCCATATCTTTAAACTCAACGGCATTTTGCAGAGCGATAACAATTGTCTGCATTGAAAGACCAAGCCCTGCTCCAACCATAATTGCGTAGATGCTGAGCTCCCAATAAGGGGTATCGATACCTAAACGGACCATAGCGAGAATTCCGATAGACATAATTGCAGTGCCCATAACTGGATAACGCTTGTAGTGACCGTGCTTGGTAATCAACTTTCCACTCACAATTGAGGTAGAGACGATTCCGAGCATCAAAGGAATGAGCTTTAGCCCTGCCTCTGTAGCTGAATAACCCTTTACCACCTGCATATAGAGAGGCAGCATCACGATAGCGCCAAACATTCCTGCGCCGATGATTGCGCCCAGAATTGATGTCAAGGTGAAGGTGTGATTTTTAAAGAGGGATAAAGGAATTATCGGCTCGACCGCCTTAGATTCCCATTTGATAAAGAGAACTGTCAGAAGCAGACCTGAAATAAGGTAGGTAAGAGTTTTGGAATTAGTCCAACCATCTTGTGGTCCATAGATTGAAACAGCAAGCAAGGTTGTTGTCACAGCAGCGACAAGAAGGATTGCTCCGAAGTAATCGATCTTATGTTCGCGTTTCACCTTAGGAATATGTAGAACTGCTGATGTGATGATTAAAGCTGCAATTGCAAAAGGAATGTTGATGTAGAAAATCCAGCGCCACCCTGTAACTCCCAGAATGCTTCCGCGATCCGAGAAGAAGCCACCTAGAAGTGGACCAGCAACGGATGAGAGACCCCAGACTGCGCCGAAGTAACCTTGATAACGACCACGCTCACGAGGTGGCACGATGTCACCGATGATGACGAAGGTCAGAGCCATGAGCCCGCCAGCACCTAAACCTTGCAGAGCGCGAGTAGCAATGAGCTGCTCCATGTTCTGTGAAGCACCGGCAAGTATCGAGCCGATTAAGAATGTAACGATGGCAAACTGAAAGACGATTCTGCGCCCGTATAAGTCAGAGATTTTTCCGTATAGCGGAGTTGATGCTGTTGAAGTTAACAAATAAGCCGTAACGACCCAGGTGTAATGGTTGAGACCGTTAAAGTCTTCAACGATGCTCTTGAGCGCCGTTGAAACAATTGTTTGGTCGAGTGCTGCAAGCAGCATTCCTGTCATAAGCCCGCTGAGAATGATCATTATCTCGCGGTGGCTGTGTTCCTTTACTGGCGCATTTTTAGTCATAGGCGGTAAGTTTACTGCGTGAAATCTGTTATCGCTGAAGACCTAGTAAAGACCTATGACAAAGGTAACGTTAAAGCCCTTGATCATTTAAGCCTCGATGTTGAAGAAGGCACTGTATTGAGCGTGCTTGGACCAAATGGTGCAGGAAAAACGACAACAGTTCGTATTTTAACGACTCTACTTCGTCCAGATTCTGGTCGTGCCAGCGTTGCTGGAATTGATGTGATTAAGCATCCAGAGAAGGTCCGCGAAATTATTGGTCTATCTGGTCAATATGCGGCAGTCGATGAAATCTTGACTGGCTATGACAACTTGGTGATGTTTGGCCAGCTCTATCACTTAGGTAAGAAGCAATCTATTCTTCGCGCGGAAGAACTCCTGGAAAGATTCTCACTCACTGAAGCCGCTAAACGTCCAATCAAAACGTACTCAGGTGGCATGCGCCGTCGCCTTGATTTAGCGGCATCTCTTATTGTGAAGCCAAAGGTGCTCTTCCTTGATGAGCCAACAACAGGTCTTGATCCACGTGGCCGCCAAGAGATGTGGGGAGTTATCCAAGAGTTGGTAAAGGGTGGAGTAACGCTCTTGCTCACTACTCAGTATTTGGAAGAGGCTGATCAGCTAGCTGATGAGATTGCTGTGATTGATAATGGCAAAGTCATCGCCCGCGGAACATCTGATGTTCTCAAGAAGGAAGTGGGCGGCGAAAGACTTGAAGTTGTCGTTGAATCCCAACATGTTGCTAAGACGAGAGAAATTGTTGAGAAAGTCAGCGGACACAGCGCCTCTGTAGATGAGGGGCTGCGCCTAGTTGCCTCCCCGGTATCAACTGGATCGGCTGCGCTCTTTGAAGTGTTAAAGGCTTTGGATGCAGCAGGAATTCATGCGCTCGATGTGGGTTTAAAGCGCCCATCCCTCGATGATGTCTTCCTATCTCTTACAGGCCATGTTGCTGAAGTAAAAGTTGCTGAAGATCTAGAGACGCCTGCTGGTTCTAAGCGGAAGAAGGAGAAGACACGATGAGCGCATTTCAAGACACGATGATCATCACGCAACGTCAGTTGCGTCTTTTAACGCGCGTACCTGAAGTTTTAATCTTCTCGACTATTCAACCAATTATGTTTGTCCTCCTCTTTAGATATGTCTTTGGTGGCTCGATTGATTCAGGCCAACCAGGTGGCTATGTACAGCTATTGATGCCGGGCATTTTTGTGCAGACAGTTGCCTTTACCTTGGCGGGAACTGCCGCAGGTCTGGCCGAAGATATGAAGAAGGGTCTGATTGATCGTTTTAGATCCTTGCCAATTTCTCAATCAGCTCTAGTTTTAGGCCGCACACTCGGGGATTCACTACTTAATATCGTTGTACTTGCTGCAATGGGAATTACTGGGTTACTTGTGGGATGGCGACCATCGGGTGGGCTACTGAATACGGTGCTTGGTTTCCTCTTCCTACTTGGCTTTGGTTATGCCTTGTCATGGGTCGGAATTTTTGTAGGACTGTCTGCCAAGGATGCTCGCGTTGTGCAGAATGTCAGCTTCTTAGTGACCTTCCCGCTGACATTCCTCTCGAACGCTTTTGCTCCAACAACTGGAATGCCACGTGCGCTGCAGTACTTTGCAGAGTGGAATCCAGTTTCAACGATGGTGGCTGCCTGCCGCGAACTCTTTGGGCTTGAGAATCAATTTGGCGCTACAGCTGGCTCTTTCCCGAGCGAGAATCCGCTGATTACATCGATTTTATATATGTTCCTGATTATGGCGATCTTTATCCCACTCAGTGTGCGTAAATATAAGAGAGTCTCGCACTAAGCGTAAAACTCAGCGGCCTTTATCTCGACCTTAATTTCACGGCCGTTTGGCGCTGTATACGAAACTGTTGCGCCAATTTCAGCGCCCAGAACTGCAGCCCCTAGTGGAGATTTCTCAGAGTAGACATCGAGATCACCCGATGCGATTTCACGTGAACCAAGTAGGAACTTCATCTCATCTCCTGCAATCACTGCAGTGACAACCATGCCGGCTCCAACTTTTCCGTCTGCACTTGCTGGGGGAGTTCCGATGTGCGCATTTTCGAGCATCTGCTTTAACTGGCGGATACGCGCCTCCATCTTGCCTTGTTCATCGCGCGCTGCGTGATATCCGCCGTTCTCTTTCAAATCACCTTCGGCGCGAGCTGCTTCAATCTTTGCAGTAATTTCTTTACGCCCTGGACCTTCAAGGTGCGCGAGTTCAGCAGCGAGGCGATCTGCTGCTTCTTGGGTAAGCCAGGTTTGCTGTGAACTCATAAGAGGTAATGCTAGACGATAGCCAAAAGTTAGCGAATTCGGCAGCGTGTAATACCGACATTAACGGCATCTGCGCGGGTAGGAATCGCCACGGTGCGCTCAAGAGAGTTGGCACCGGCTTCAATCAGATCATCAACCTGGCCGACGACGTTCTTATCGAAATCGCGAGCGGTCAAAGTACAGATGACGACCGCGTTGCCATCTTCACGGTTGATGGAATATCGAATGGTGGGGTTACGAGGGTCGCTATTTTCAAAAGAGATTAGATCTTGTGAAAGTTCAGGGCGCGCATAATGCAGCCCCGCCCATGCGACCCATGCCACACCAGCGACGAGAAGAGTGACGGCGTACTTCACCCAAGCGCTCTTTGGCTTAATTCCATATCGATCGTTGTAATCGAATTGGCTCTCGTTGTAACTCATGGGAGAATCATGTCATGGCTAGAGATGTTGAAGTAGGTGTAGTTGGCTCGCTGACGATGATTGTCCTTTTCTCATCGGTCTTCTTCCTGCTCCGCAATTTCTATAAGCGCTTCACTCGCTTTAAAGAGAAGGAAGCGCCGATGCAGGAGAATGAGGGCGACAATTAAAAAGCCGCTACAAGCAATTACAGTGCTTGTACTTGCTGCAATCTTTATCGCGCTCGGAATCTGGCAGTTGCAGAGAGCGCAAGAGCTACAGGATTCAAAGGAAGTCGTTGCGGATACAACTATTTACCCACTTGCTCAGATGACTTCGGCGACGGGTTCGGTCCCGCCAGAGAGCATCTTGAAGTTTGTCACAACCACTGGCCACTACATCGCAACCTATAAGGCGCCCAACCAGAAAGATGGTTCGGGCGTTCTGGCGGATTGGGAGGTCGCCCTTCTTGAGGAAGAAGGCGGCGCTGCAATTCTGGTTGTCCGCGGGTTATGGGAGGAACGTTTATCTGGACCAGAGATTGCGATGGCAAAGAACGTCACTGTTACAGGAACGCTCTTGCCGAAGCAGAATGAAGATCGCGCCGAGAATATTGATGGACAGATACCGCGGGTGGATAGCTCGCTCCTTGTCACTTCTTATTCAGGCCAGCTCTATGACGGATTTATTCTGGCAACGGGGGAAGAGTTAAGTGGCCAGCCAATTGAGCGGAGCAGAATTTCAGCGCCCGAATTGACGGCGGGAGTACCTGGTTATTACTGGCAACATATTTCCTACGTTGTGGTCTGGTGGTTTATGGCAGCGCTGGTGCTCTGGGCGCCTTTCTATCGTCGCAGGGATTAGGCTTAGGGCTATGGCAAAGACAGGAAATGCAGCGCTTCTCCGTTTTCGAGTAATGGCAATTGTGTGCGGAGTAAATCTCCTGCTCTTGATTCTGGGATACATGCCAGCCAAATACATCTTCGATGCGATCGAGAGCAATAAGTGGCTGATTGCGATCCCCATTGCCCACGGCTATCTCTACATCGTCTATATCTTGACCGCCCTCCAGATCGGAGTGCAGAAGAAGATGCCGCTCTACGCGATTCTGGGGCTCTCTCTGGCGGGGACTCTGCCGGTGGCATCCTTTGTGGCCGAGCGCCGGATGATGCGTCGATTCGGCTAGATTAACTTTTCATTACGTTAAATCTTTTGGTGGCGTGTCGCACCAATAGTCCGATTCATTAGTTCTATCTTTTACGAGTCAGAAGCTCTATTCGAACTACTGCACTCGTGCAGGCGATTACAACTAAAGAGAATGGTTGGGCCTTGGCTACTTCAAAGTCAGCAGCATCAGGCAAGAACAATAAAGCGCGTAAAACATATGTTTTAGATACATCGGTCCTGCTGGCAGACCCCGGCGCGCTGGCGCGATTTGAAGAGCATGAAGTAATCATTCCTATCGCTGTTATTGGCGAACTTGAGACAAAGCGTGACCATCCTGAACTCGGCTACTTTGCCCGCGCTGCCTTGCGCGCACTCGATGATCTGCGCATTGAACATGGCCGCCTCGATGCGCCACTGACTGTGACTCCAGAGGGCGGCACTCTTTCAGTCGAACTCAACCACACAGATTTAAGTACCTTGCCACACGGTTTCTTGCGTGATGGCACCAATGATTCCCGCATCTTGGCAATTGCCAAGAACCTCATGTCAGATGGCAAGCAGGTAGTTCTAGTAACAAAGGATCTGCCACTTCGCGTGAAAGCATCCTCTGTCGGAGTTGAAGCGCAGGAATATCTTGCTGAACTTGTTTCCAATAGCGGCTGGACCGGTATCGAAGAGATCTCTGTCGGCCACTCTGTTATCGATGAGCTCTATGCCTCAGATCGCGCAGATCATGAATCTGCCCACCAACATCCGGTACATACCGGAATCGTTCTGCACTCTGAAAAGGGAAGTGCGCTCGCACGAGTGACTGCAGATAAGCAGTTGCAATTAGTGCGTGGCGACCGCCAAGCATTTGGCCTTCATGGTCGCTCTGCTGAACAACGGATTGCCCTCGATTTACTTCTTGATGAGAGCATCGGCATCATCTCTCTCGGCGGTCGCGCCGGAACCGGTAAGTCAGCCCTTGCTCTCTGCGCCGGTTTGGAAGCGGTGATGGAGAAGCGCCTACATAAAAAGGTCGTCATCTTCCGCCCGCTCTATCCCGTCGGCGGACAAGAGCTGGGATATCTGCCGGGCAGCGAGGGCGAGAAGATGTCGCCTTGGGCTCAGGCAGTCTTTGACACTTTGGGCGCGCTCGTCAGCCAAGCGGTCATCGATGAAGTCATCGACCGCGGCCTGATCGAAGTTCTGCCACTAACCCACATCCGTGGCCGCTCGTTACATGACTCATTTGTGATCGTCGATGAAGCCCAATCCCTCGAACGTGGAGTTCTGCTCACCGTCCTCTCTCGCATCGGGCAGGGCTCTCGAGTAGTCCTGACCCACGACGTTGCCCAGCGCGATAACTTGCGCGTTGGCCGCCATGATGGCGTCGTCGCCGTGGTCGAAACGCTCAAGGGCCACCCGCTCTTCGCCCACGTGACCCTGACTCGCTCAGAGCGCTCGCCGATCGCAGCGTTGGTCACCGAGATGCTCGAGGGGCCACAGGCTTAAGGCTCGCTCTCACCCCCTTACCTCCCCTATCAGTAGCCTTTTATATCTCACAGCGACAAATCGGACATATAAGACTTTGCCCTAACTGACCTGCGCTTTTGCCTATCCACAGCGCCCTCCTTTCCTGAGAATTTGCGACTCACGCAGGGATAAATTTGCGACAGGCCCTATCCCTTGCCACTCTTTCACCATTCCCCAAGAACGCGGGCCTCGATTATCTAAATTTTTGAGGCCACGTTGCCACGCGAGCAAAGACAGGAGCAGATCAGATGACACGAGATATCCGTGACTTCTTCGCCGCTCTTGCCTGCCTCAAAACTTCCAAGCACTTCAAGCCGGCGCTCTGGACGATGGTCGCTTCGATGCTCTTTATCGCGACCTCCCAGACAACTGCCTATGGCCTCGAATTTCCCATGACCACCCGCCTTGCTCTGCCAGCTTCCAAGAACCTGACAGTTGCCGGCAATATGCCATCGGCTGCCTTGATAGGCCAGACCTCCGAGATGGCGCTGGTTGCTTATGCGATGCAGCAGGTCAACCAGGCCCGCGAAGAGCGCGGTGCCAAGCAAGTCGCTAAGGCGATCATGAACGTTGAATACTCATGGGGCGATAGCCAGTACTCATGCCTCAATAGCCTCTGGACTAAAGAGAGCAATTGGAATTACAAGGCTCGCAATAAGCGAAGCGGCGCCCACGGAATCCCACAGGCGTTACCTGCTGACAAGATGGCAGTTGTTGGAACCGATTGGCGCACCAACCCTGTGACTCAGATTCGTTGGGGACTTCGCTATATCGATATCCGCTATGACACACCTTGCAAAGCATGGTCAAAGTTCAAGCGCAGTAATTACTACTAAAAATCTTTTTCCGCCGGCTGAGGTTTTCAAACCTTCACCGCTAAGACCGAGTCTTAAATTTCAGGCTTAGCAGTGATCTTGACCAATTTCGAAATCTCTGCGAAGAAATCATTTCCCTTATCGTCAACGACGATGAAGGCGGGAAAATCAACGACATCAATCTTCCAGACAGCTTCCATCCCTAGATCTTCAAAATCGAGAACTTCAACTTTCTTAATGCAATCTTGGGCAAGGCGAGCTGCCGGCCCACCAATAGATCCGAGATAGAAGCCACCATGTTTGGCGCAGGCATCGGTCACTGCCTTTGAGCGATTACCTTTAGCGAGCATGACAAAAGATCCACCATGAGCTTGGAATTGATCCACATAAGAATCCATACGACCTGCAGTCGTTGGACCAAATGAACCAGAGGCCAAGCCAGTTGGAGTCTTGGCAGGGCCTGCGTAATAAACGGCGTAGCTCTTCATGTAATCCGGCATCGGCTTACCAGCATCGATCATCTCTTTAATGCGGGCATGGGCGATATCGCGAGCCACCACAATCGTTCCGGTCAGTGAAAGACGGGTCTTTACGGGGTGCTTGGAAAGCTCGGCGCGGATGGCATCCATCGGTTGGTTGAGGTTGATAGCAACAACGTTGTCATCGAGGTGCTCATCAGTTGTCTCAGGTAAGAAATGAGCAGGTTCTGTCTCAAGTTGTTCCAGGAAGATGCCATCTTTAGTGATCTTCGCCTTTGCTTGGCGATCGGCAGAACATGAAACAGCGATTGCGATAGGTAGAGATGCGCCGTGGCGGGGCAGGCGTACGACGCGGACATCGTGGCAGAAATACTTTCCACCGAACTGTGCGCCTATTCCTAGCTTCTGAGTTAACTTAAAGACTTCTTCTTCTAGCGCTAGATCACGGAAACCATGGCCAGTTGCTGCATCTCCTTGCGTTGGCAAGTGATCGAGGTAATGGGTGCTAGCTAACTTAGCGGTCTTTACAGTGTGCTCAGCGCTGGTGCCGCCGATAACAATCGCCAAGTGATACGGAGGACATGCTGCGGTTCCAATCGAACGGAGCTTCTCATCGAGCCAATTCATAAATGAGGTTGGATTTAATACAGCCTTTGTCTCTTGATACAAGAATGATTTATTGGCGCTACCGCCACCTTTAGCAATAAACATAAAGTTATATTCATCTTGGTGGTCGCTATCTGCATAAATTTCAATTTGTGCAGGAAGGTTATTGCCAGTGTTCTTCTCTTCCCAGGTAGTTACAGGCGCCATCTGCGAATAACGTAGATTTAACTTTGTATAGGCGTCATAAACGCCCTGTGATAGCGCAACTTCATCTTTGGCGGTCGTCAGCACATACTGACCCTTCTTGCCCATGATGAGCGCTGTGCCGGTGTCTTGGCACATCGGCAAGATGCCACCAGCTGCGATATTGGCATTCTTTAGTAAATCGAGCGCGACAAAGCGATCATTGGCTGACGCCCCTGGATCTTTCAGGATCTTTGCTAGCTGCTCGAGATGCTCGCTGCGCAGGTAATGTGAAATATCGTGGATGGCAGTCTCTGTCAGCAAAGTCAGTGCTGCTGGTTCTACCTGCAGAAACTCTTTATCGCCGAGCTTTACAACGCTCACACCTTCGCGCGAAATCAGGCGATATTTTGTGGTGTCTTTACCGATGGGCAGAAGATCAGAGTATGAAAAGTCTGGAGACATTATTCGGCGCCTTTTTTAGCGGCTTCAATCTTCTTCTTCGCCCCGTCTAACCATTCCTGGCAGATCTTGGCTAACTCTTCGCCACGTTCCCAGAGCTTGAGTGATTCTTCTAAGGTCGCGCTGCCATCTTCGAGAGATTCAACAATTTCGGCAAGCTCTTCGCGGGCTTGTTCATAGGAAAGCTTCTTCTCGCTTGCAGCCATGGGAACAATCTACTCTCAATCGTTGCTTGCTGTGACTGTGGCGCCGGTCTCGCCTTTTGCCACGCGGATACGTAAAGCGGTGCCTGCCTTTAACTTGGTAGCATCGCGCAGAATCTTTCCATCAGTTAATTGCACCACCGCATAGCCACGGTCCATCGTTGATTGCGGCGAGAGCGAACGTAAGTGATCGCGCACGCCCTTCAACTCTTTCTTCTCAATTTCAATCAGGGATGCAAAGCCACGTAACGCGCGATCACGGAGCGCCTTTAACTCATCGCGCCTTGTGGTGACCATGACCATCGGATCTTTCATCACAGGGCGGTTACGCAGTTGGGCAATTTGCTGCGATTCAAAGTCAAGGCGGGCCACCAAAGAACGTAGCGCACGATCGCGGAGCTTCTCGATATCGCTGATCTCTTGGGCAATATCAGGGACAACTCTCTTGGCAGCATCTGTTGGCGTTGATGCGCGGTAATCAGCGACGAGATCAAGTAAAGGTGCATCTTTCTCATGTCCAATAGCGCTGACGATTGGAGTCTTACAAGAGGCAGCCAAGCGCACGAGTGATTCATCGCTAAAGGGCAAGAGATCTTCAAAAGAGCCACCGCCACGAGTAATGATGATGACATCAACAAGTGGATTAGCTTCTAACTCTTGTAACGCTTGCGAAACTTCTACAACTGCAGCAGCGCCTTGCACGGCAACTTCTCGAATCTCAAATTGCACAGCGGGCCAACGACGGCGTGCATTTTCAACCACATCTTTTTCAGCATCGGTATTACGTCCACAGATCAATCCAACGGTGCGCGGCAGCAGCGGCAACTTCACTTTACGATCGGAGTTAAAGAGCCCCTCGAGCGCCAACTTCTCTTTCAGCGCCTCAAGGCGAGCAAGTAACTCACCAACTCCCACCTGACGAATCTCTTTGGCAGACATTGTTAGCGAACCATTTTTGGTAAACCATGATGGCTTGGCATGGATAACAACGCGAGCATTGGCTGGAAGTGGTTGCGCTGTTGCTAAAACTGATTTGTAACACATGACAGAGATACTCATATCTGCCGATGTATCGCGCAGACGCATAAAAGCCATGCCGCCGCTACGTTCATTTAATTCTGAAATCTCGCCCTCAATCCAGATAGGGCCTAAACGATCGATATATTCCTTGAGCGCTTCAGAGACGACCCGAACTGGGGCGGGGGATTCGCTTGAAGTTTCGAACATAGCGCGAGCCTAATAGACTCACCCACATGAGCAAGAGAGTTCTCCTAGCTGCGCCGCGTGGATATTGCGCAGGCGTCGACCGAGCAGTGGTGGCTGTTGAGAAGTCACTCGAACTCTATGGAGCTCCTGTCTATGTCCGTAAAGAGATTGTGCATAACAAGCATGTGGTCTCAACTCTTGAACAACGTGGCGTCATCTTCGTTAACGAGACCGATGAAGTTCCAGAAGGTGCCACCGTTGTCTTCTCAGCGCACGGTGTTTCACCTGCTGTCCACGAGGCAGCTGCCGCTCGTAACTTGAAGACCATCGATGCGACCTGTCCACTCGTTACCAAGGTGCATAACGAGGTAAAGCGCTTTGCCAATGATGAGACAGAAATTTTATTGATTGGCCATAATGGCCATGAAGAAGTTGAAGGAACAGCTGGAGAAGCTCCAGGCAAGGTACGTATCGTCGATGGACTCGATGAAGCGCGCACTATCCAACCAACTCCTGGAAAGAAGTTGGTCTGGCTCACTCAGACAACACTTTCAGTCGATGAAACCATGCAATCAGTTGCAATCCTAAAAGAGCGCTTCCCTGAGATTGCTAACCCACCATCTGATGACATCTGTTATGCAACCCAGAATCGCCAAGAAGCGATTAAAGCGATTGCACCGCAAGCAGATCTCGTCATCGTTGTGGGATCTACCAACTCTTCAAACTCAGTGCGCCTCGTTGAAGTAGCCCTTGAATATGGCGCCAAAGCTGCCTATCTCGTTGATTATGCAGCTGAGGTAAAAGATGAGTGGTTTGAAAAGGCTGAAACTATTGGCGTTACCAGCGGCGCTTCTGTTCCTGAAATCTTGGTTGATGATTTGCTCAAGCACTTAGATTCACGTGGTTATCACGATGTGCAAGAGGTGCGCGCTACTGAAGAGACGCTCCTCTTTGCCCTACCTAAAGAGCTTCGCGCAGATCTAAAGGCTGCCAAATAGTGGCCACTTTCGTAGATATTCAGGGTGAAAAGTTAGCCGTTGAAATCTACGAACCAACTACACGTATCGCCGATGTAGTTCTTGTGCATGGCTGGACCGGTAGTAAAGAAGATTTCAATCTGATTGGCCCCTTGCTTGCAGATATGGGATATCGCGTTCTGACCTTTGATAATCGCGGCCAACATGAATCAGCGCATAGCGTGCGCGAAGGCGCATATGAAGTGCGCTCCTTAGCGCTAGATGTCATTGAGCTAGTCAAAAGCTTTGGTTTTGTTAAGCCACATCTCTTTGGCCATTCATTCGGTGGGTTGATTTCACAGCGCGCCGTTGTTGAATCCCCTGACACATTCTCTTCACTGACTTTGTTTTGCAGCGGCCCGCATGCAATTCCAGGTAAACCAGAGTTGCAAGCAAGCCTTGAGATTCTCGCGAGTATGTCGATGCAAGAATCATGGGATCGCTTTAAAGAAGAGACAGATAAGTTGCTGCCGCGCTATGAAATTTACAAGAAGCGTTGGACCGCATCGGACCCTCGCTCGACACACACCATGGCGCTGCACTTGCAGAGCGCAGAGTCGCTAATTAAAGAGATTGCAGCGCTTAAGATTCCTGTGCATGTTATTTACGGAGAAGACGATGATGCCTGGCCTTTAGATTTACAGGATCAGATGGCTAAGGATTTAGCTGCGCCCCGCACCATCATTAAGGCAGCTGGACATTGCCCCAATGAAGATCAACCGGAAGAGACAGTCAGAGTCTTAGCGAACTTCTGGAGCGCTCTGTAAGCGCTTTGATGGGCGGTTCTTCGCCTTCTCGTTAAAGAACATAAACCAGCCGTAGAGCGCGCTAATAAGTAGGAATGGCGCAACGCTGGCAAGAGTTGCAATGAAATCAATTCCGACTCGTGATGGGCGAAGACCATCAGAGAGAATCGTAAGCAAGAGCGCAGTTGCTGCAAAGGCGAGCGGCGGAGTAACTGCTGAAACATAACGAGTACCGGTGCGACCGTAGGCAACGCCGCCGTAAGTAACTAGACAGATAGCAAGCCCCGAAAGAATTCCAGCGCCATCGCGTATCCACATCTCAAGGCCAACGAGTATGAAGAGAAAGAGAGATTGCAGCACAACAACGCCCTGCTTCTTAAGGCCCGGACCTGGAATTGCAGGCTTCTTGATTGCTGTTGCCATCTACTTACTCCTCTACAACTTCAACATCGATATAACCATCATCGCCATCTAACTCTGCGTTCTGTAGCTCTCGCACGCTAGCGGGCGCTTCCGGGTATTCAATTGCAAGTTTATCTTTATCGCCAGTAACGCCCAACTTGTGAATACGGCGAGCAGGTGCGAGCACTGTCTTTTCAGCCGTCGGAACAAGATCTTCATAGGCTTTAGAAGTTGAATTAATCGCCTTACCGACTGCGACAATCTTGGTATGTAAGAGGGTGAGATTTTTCAGGAAGGTGCCGGCAACTTTGGTGATGTCATCGGCATTCTCAGCGAGTTGATTGCGGGTAAAGATATGTCCGACTGTGCGCAGTAGCGCCATCATGGAAGTTGGCGTTGCCAGCGTAACGCCGACCTTAAATGACTTTTCGAGAAGTAGCGGATCGATGCGAAGTGATTCAGCGAGAAGGGTTTCAAAGGGGAGGAAGAGAACAACAAAATCTGGTGAACCTTGTGATTTGTGATAGCCGCGCTTTGCGAGTGCATCAACATGCTTGAGTAAATCTTTGGTGTGCGCAGCTAAGAGTTCATCGCGCAGATCTTGATCTTCGGTAGCAAAGGCTTCGAGGAAGCGATCAAAGGGAAATTTGGAATCAATGAAGAGCTTAGAGCCGCCAGGCATTGCGACAGTGACATCGGGAATGCCAGATGAGTCAGCATCGGTAGTTGAACGTTGCGCTTGAAATTCGTGGCCTTCGCGCAAGCCCGCTTGTTCAAGGAGAAGTTGTAACTGCGCTTCACCGAACTTACCGCGAGTCTGCGAGCTAGCAAGTGCGCCAGCAATCTTCTTAGTTTCATCAAAGAAAGAGGTAGATGCTTTACGCATCTCATCGATGGTGCCAATCAATTGAGTTTCAGATGCCACTCGCTTCTCAGATGCATCTTGTGCCTGCGCGCGCATACGTTCAACAGTTGATTTCATCTCTTCAAGTTGCGTTGCAATCTTTGTTTCATTTTCGGACTTTGCTTCAGCAGCCCTTAAGCGATCTTCAGATGCTTTCAGCAATACGCGCACATCGTTGAGTTCTTGTGCAAGTTTTTCATTACCTCCACCTGCTGCACTGGATTTAATCTTTGAAATCCAGATACCGAGGGCGAGGCCAATAAATAGGCCACAAATGAGAGTTATTAAGGTCACGAGTGCGCTGGACATGGGGCAATCGTGGCAGGAGGCGCTGACAATCCCGCGTAGGCTGTCCTACTTATGAGCCTCTCAATTGGAATCGTCGGATTGCCGAATGTTGGTAAGTCGACCCTATTTAACGCTCTCACCAAGAACAGCGTCTTGGCAGCCAACTATCCCTTTGCCACCATCGAGCCCAATGTGGGTGTCGTAGGCGTTCCTGATGAGCGTCTAGCCAAGCTCGCTTCGATCTTTGGCTCAGAGAAGCTTCTGCCCGCGGCTCTCTCCTTTGTTGATATCGCCGGCATCGTCAAAGGCGCATCTGAGGGTGCGGGCCTTGGAAATAAGTTTCTAGCCAATATTCGTGAAACCGATGCCATCTGCCAAGTAATCCGCGTCTTTAACGATGGCGATGTTGTCCACGTTGATGGTCGTATCGATCCTTCCAGTGACATGGAAACAATCAATATGGAACTTGCGCTCGCAGATTTACAGACTATTGAGAAGGCAATTCCGCGACTAGAAAAAGAGGCGCGCGTTGCTAAAGAGAAGGCGCCAATTCTTGAAGCGGTTAAGGCTGCCAACGAATGGTTGCAATCAGGTAAGCCGCTCTCGCAATCAAAGATTGATCTCACCTTGCTCCACGAACTTCACTTGCTGACAGCAAAACCATTTCTTTATGTCTTTAACGTTGATGCCGCTGAACTTGCCGATGATGCCTTGCGCGCAACGTTATCTGCGCTGGTAGCTCCGGCTGAAGCAATCTTCTTGGATGCAAAGACAGAGGCAGAGCTTGCCGAACTCTCTGATGAAGATGCGCTCGAATTACTGCAAGCGATTGGTTTGAAAGAGCCAGGGCTGGCAACGCTTGCTCGCGTTGGATTCGACACTCTTGGTCTACAAACTTATCTCACAGCAGGTCCAAAAGAAGCGCGCGCTTGGACTATTCATAAAGGCGATACAGCACCGATGGCTGCTGGCGTCATTCACACAGATTTCCAAAAGGGTTTCATTAAAGCTGAAATCGTTTCTTTTGCCGACTTGGTAGAAGCGGGCTCGATGGTCGATGCGAAAGCAAAGGGCAAGGTCCGTATGGAAGGCAAGGAATACATCATGCAAGACGGAGACGTAGTGGAGTTCAGATTCAATGTCTAACAACCCAGCCCTAAACACAGCCCGCGCACGACTTAATCAGGCGCACCTCAAGGATCTTCCTCGGAAGACCCGCGACAACCTGCGCAACGTAGCGATCATCGCTCACGTTGACCACGGAAAGACAACGCTCGTTGATGCGATGTTGTGGCAATCCGGAGCCTTTGCTGCTTATAAGAAGCAAGAAGAAGGCCAAGATCGCATGATGGATTCAATGGATCTAGAACGCGAAAAGGGAATTACGATTCTTGCCAAGAACACATCTGTTCGTCGCGGTGACACTGTCATCAACATCATTGACACACCAGGCCACGCAGATTTCGGTGGTGAAGTTGAACGTGGTCTTGAAATGGTTGATGGCGTAATCCTTCTCGTTGATGCATCTGAAGGTCCGCTGCCGCAGACACGTTTCGTATTGCGTAAAGCGCTCCAGAAGAACCTTCCCGTTATTCTCCTTATTAATAAGGTCGACCGTCCTGACTCACGTATCGCAGAAGTTGTCGATGAGGCATATGCCCTCTTCCTCGATCTCGATGCCAATGAAGAGCAGATTGAATTCCCAGTTGTCTACGCATCTGCCAAGGCAGGCCGCGCGTCCCTTACTCGTCCAGCAGATGGTGGAATGCCAGTAGAAGAGAACCTCGATGTTCTATTCGACACTATCTTCTCTGCAATTCCAGCTCCGGTTTATCACGAAGGTGCACCACTTCAGGCGCACGTCACAAACCTTGACTCATCTCCATTCCTTGGACGTTTGGCTCTCTGCCGCGTTCACGAAGGTGTGATTAAAAAGGGACAGACTGTTTCGTGGATTAAGACAGATGGAACAACAGAGCGCGTCAAGGTTTCAGAACTTCTGATGACTGAAGCGCTCGAGCGTGTTCCAGCACTTGAGGCAGGCCCGGGTGACATCATTGCCGTCGCTGGTATCGAGACAATCACCTTGGGTGAAACTCTTGCTGACCTTGAAAACTCACATGCACTTCCGCTTATTACAGTTGATGAACCATCAATCTCGATGACAATCGGTATCAATACATCTCCTCTTGCGGGCAAGAGCGGAAAGATGCTTACTGCGCGCCAAGTGAAGGATCGTCTTGATAAGGAGCTCGTTGGTAACGTTTCACTTCGCGTTCTCAATACTGAGCGCCCAGATACATGGGAAGTTCAAGGACGTGGCGAACTTCAGCTCGCTGTTCTCGTTGAAATCATGAAGCGCGAAAGCTTCGAATTAACAGTTGGTAAGCCACAGGTTGTTACCAAGATGATTGATGGAAAACTCCATGAACCAATGGAGCGACTATCTATCGATGCTCCTGAAGATTACCTAGGTGTTCTTACTCAATTGATGGCCCTTCGTAAGGGCCGTATGGAACAGATGGTTAACCACGGCACTGGCTGGATTCGCCTTGATTACAAGGTTCCTTCCCGTGGCTTGATTGGTTTCCGTACCGAGTTTCTTACTGAAACTCGCGGAACCGGACTTCTTCACCACGTCTTTGATTCATACGAACCATGGTTCGGAGAACTTCGCACACGCGGAACAGGATCTCTTGTCTCAGATCGTATGGGCGCTGTTACTTCTTATGCGCTCGCTGGAATTCAAGAGCGCGGTTCTATCTTCGTAGAACCAGGTGATGAAGTCTATGAAGGCATGGTTATCGGTGAGAACTCACGTTCTGACGATATGGATGTCAACTGTGTTCGTGAAAAGAAGCTCACCAACATGCGTGCATCAGGCACAGATGATTCTGAAAAGTTGATTCCACCTAAGAAGCTCAATATGGAAGGCGCTCTCGAATTCTGTCGCGAAGATGAATGCGTTGAAGTAACTCCTGCAGTTGTTCGTATTCGCAAGGTGACTCTCGATGGCGCAGAACGCGCGCGAGCCACATCACGTGCAAAGAAGAACAACCAGAGCTAATGCGTAAGTTTGGCCTTGTTCTGCTCAGTAGCGCGCTAGCGCTCACCACTCCAGCAGCGCAAGGACATTCAGCCCTCGTCACTTCAACGCCAAAGAGTGGCGCAGTGATCAAAACTTTCCCCAAAACTTTCTCATTGACATTTAATGAAGAAATTTTAAAGTTACCCGGCAAAGAGCCATCACGCGTGCAATTAATTGCACCCAACGCCAAACGAATCTCACTCGGCAAAGTCGCAATTGCTAAGGAAGTGCTCACTGTTCCTATGAGCAAAGCTGCAGTAAAGGCGGGCAAATATCGCCTTACCTATCGCGTTGTCTCAAACGATGGCCATGTCATTAACGGAGAGATCTCATTTACCTATAAGCCATAAGGGGCTAAAGATGGGCTTTTTAGCGCCAATCGCACCCGTTGTCAGAGCCGTAGGGTTGAATACGAACTGTGAGTAAACCGCAGCTACGCCTCGTCAGAGCCGAACCAGCTGCTATCTCTCTTACTCTCAGCGCAGCGCAACTCGGCGCTGCTGCTCACCGCGGAACTCCTTTGATTATCACCGGGGCAACAGGTACCGGAAAAACCACAACTCTTATTGAAGCTGCCGTCTCACGCATCAATGGCGGACAGTCACCGGATTCAATTTTGCTCCTTACCTACGGACGCGAACGCGCCTCTGAACTACGCGATGCCATTGTGACGCGTGCTGGCAAGACTGCCCACGAACCACTTGCACGTACCTTCCACTCACTTGCATATTCGATTCTTAAAATGCGCACCACAGATGAAATCCGCGATCTAGTTCTGTTATCAGGTGCCGAACAAGAGACATTTATTGCGCAACTTCTACAAGGTGATATCGCCATGGGTTATCGCGACTGGCCCACCGACTTACATCTGACCCCTGAATCACTCGGAGAGCCACTAGCAACACAAGGTTTTATACGCGAACTCCGCGATCTGATTATGCGCGCCAATGAACGTGCGCTGACTCCGCAGAAGCTGGCAGAACGTGGCAAGCAGTTAGGTGAAAAGTATTGGCCGGCTGCTGCAGATTTCTGGCAACGCTACTTAGGCGCCATGGTTTTACAAGAAATTTCAGCAGGCGATTCCAAGATGCGCATTGATCCATCTGAAATCATTAATAGCGCACATAATTATTTGGATCGTAATCCAGAGCTGCTAGCTGAAGTTCGTAAGCGTTTTAGCACAATCATCATCGATGAATTTCAAGAGAGCGATCCGGCGCAACGCAACCTACTTGATCTAATTGCACCTAATGATCTCGTCATCGTTGCAGACCCTGCCAGCGCTGTTGGGCGCTTTCGTGGCGCAGACCCTGAAGGTGTGCCTGCAGCCCTTGATCGCTATCGCGAAATTGGAGCCCGCGAAATTACCCTGACTGAAAACTTCCGTGGTACGCCAACAACAAGTGCAGCACTCTTTGCCAGCGAATCTGAAGAGGCGCAATACATCGCATATCAATTTAAGCGCGCACATCTGATGCAGGGCGTTCCATATTCAGAGATGGCTGTCATTGTGAGATCTCATGGCCAGGTTGCATCCAGTATCCGCCGCGCCTTTGCTCAGGTTGGTATTCCAGCTGCCGGTGATGTTGAGGCGCTAGCAAATAACGCTGCCATTGCGCCATTTCTTCTCCTTGCTCGCGTCGCAACTGGAACACAGCCACTTAATTTAGAGACTGCTGAAAAGTTACTTACTAGCGAATTCGGTGGAGCAACTTCGGTCTCACTTCGTCGTACACGTGCTGCGCTCTTAGCGGCTCGCGATGAAGCGTTAGATAAGCGAAGTGGTACTCAATTAATTCTCGATGCCATTTTGACAGGTGATATTGCAATCGAAGATTCTGCAGAGTTACTGCGTATACATACCTTGCTAGCTTTCGCCAAGAAATCAATTGCTAAGAAGAACGCCACTATTCATGATCTGCTCTGGGCAATCTGGAATAACGCAACAACGAGCGATGGCAGCAAGGTATCTGATGCCTGGAAATCCGCAGCTCTTCGCGGTGGCTCCCGTGGTGCGCAAGCAGACCGCGACCTCGATGCGATGATTCAACTCTTTGACTCTGCCGCACGTCATATCGAACGTTTTCCAGGTTCTGACCCAGATATCTTCCTTGCTGAAATTGCCAACGAAACAATTGTCGCCGACCTCATTACTGCGCGCGGAGTACGCCCCGATGTCGTTGAAATCCTTACTGTGCACTCGGCCAAGGGACGACAGTGGCGCTTTGTTGCAGTTGCCGGTGTACAAGAAGGCGCTTGGCCAAATCTCAAACAACGTAGCTCACTCTTAGGCGCGGAACGGTTAGTCGAACGCGTCAGACATGGCGATGAACTGGCGCAAGAAGCGCTCAATGCAATCGCCGCCGAGTCACTTGCTCAAGATGAGGCGCGACTCTTTCATGTTGCAACAACCCGCGCTAGCCAATCACTTGTTGTCACAGCCCTTACACGTGAAGATGAATCACCTTCAATCTTCTTTGAAGAGTTCGCACAAGTGCATAACCAAGAAGGGCTATTGCGTGAAGTTCCGCGACCTCTTACTGCAGCAGCTCTCGTTGCAACGCTTCGCCGAGAAGTCTTCTTGCACCAAGATCCACAAGCTGCAGCGCTACTCAAGACGCTCGGCGGTGAAGGAATTCATCTCGCCGAACCAGGGAATTGGTTAGGTGCTACGCCTCTTTCTACCGATGCACCTGTTATTGATCCGAGCTCGCAAGTACCGGTTTCACCATCATCTGCTGAAAGTTTTACAGATTGTGGTCTGAAATGGTTCCTGGAAAAGAGTGGTGGAAGAAATGGTGATTCCACAGCGCAGTTACTTGGCTCTGTCATTCACGAATTTGCCCGCATTAAAGTGGAAGAACCTGGAATTACAGATGCGCAGCTGCAAGAAAAACTCGTTGAAGCATGGCCGCTGATTGACGATAGCCAAGGTTGGATTAGCGCTGCATCCTTACATCGCGCCCGCCGCATGCTGGAACGATTTGCGCAGTACCACCGCGAATCAAAGCGCGATATTGCCGGTGTAGAAATGAGTTTTTCCGTCACTGTTGGTAGGGCAACAATCAAAGGAAACGTTGATCGCATTGAGGTAGATAGCGATGGCAAGTACTACATCATCGACTTTAAGACAGGCAAGAACGTCATCTCCAAAAACGATGCTGCTGAAAATCTGCAGCTAGCGTGCTACCAACTTGGTGTCATTCTCGATGGCTTTGCTGGCACGTTGTCGGGCACCGAAGTCTCTGGATCTGAACTCGTCTTCTTGGCTAATAACACCCAGAAGGTCACAACGCGCGAACGTGCACCAATCGACTCTGCTGAGATACAAGAAACAATCGCAACTATTGCAGAAGGTATGGGAGGCGCATCCTTTATCGCTCGCAAGAACGATATGTGCACCAGGTGTAACGTCAAACCGCTCTGCCCGCTTCATCTTGAAGGAAGGGCGGTGCATCAATGAAAGAGATTTATAGCCCAGATCGCATCGCTGAAATGATCATGACAATTGATCCTGACTTTTATCTTCCTAGCGATGAGCAACGTCCCATCATTTCAATTGATACCAATCCACTCGAACCAGCAGTTGTCATTGCCGGCGCTGGTTCAGGTAAGACTGAAACGATGGCTGCCCGCGTTGTCTATCTCGTTGCCAATCAATTTGCTCGCCCTGATCAGATTCTCGGTCTTACCTTTACTCGAAAAGCAGCGGGTGAACTCAATACTCGTATCCGCAAACGTCTTCGCCAATTCCAGCAGGCGCAAGATAAAGCGGGAATCGAGCGCACCTTCTCGAGCTTAGAAACTGCTGTTACTACCTATCACTCATATGCCGGTCGCCTCTTAAGCGAACATGCCATCCGCTACGGAATTGATGCTGATGTGCAGCCGCTCGGTGAAGCAGCGCTCTGGATGTCTGCCAATAAGTTGGTACGCGAATGGGATAACGGAACATTTGCAACTGATGATGCCGTTAGCACCGTTGTCAAGGATTTACAGGGGCTGACATCAATGGTGATTGAACATCGTGTTTCTCTCGATGCAATCCGCGCCGCCGATGAAGAGGTCTTACAGCAACTCTCGCAGATGACAGGGGCTACCAATGAAGAGACTAGACGAGTAGCTAAAGTTCTCAATCAACGTATTGCGATGCTGCCGATGGTGACAGCCTTTATTGAATCCCGCCGCCAATCTGGCGAGCTTTCTTATGATGATCAAATTGCGCTGGCTGCCGATATCGCCGTTAACTTTCCAGATGTAGGTGCGCTCGAACGCGGTAAGTACCCCGTTGTCTTGCTGGATGAATATCAAGATACATCGCAATCACAGGTGCGCATGTTGGCAGCGCTCTTCGGTGGCGGACATCCAGTGACAGCGGTGGGAGATCCATGCCAATCCATCTACACCTGGCGCGGTGCATCTGCCGGAACTATCGGCGCATTTAATAAGAACTTTCCGAAGGCTGCCGGATCCAAGGGCAAGGATGTGTACGAACTCTTAACAACCTATCGCAACGATAAAGCGATCCTCGAACTTGCCAATGAAATCTCTGATGGCGTGCGCCAACTCGAAAGTGTGAAGGTTGAACGTTTGAAAGCGCGCAAGGGTGCGGGACCCGGAGATCTCACCTGTGGCGTCTTTGAAAATTTAGAAGCTGAAAGCGTGGCAATCGCTGAGCACTTCGCGCCTCTTTGGAATAACCCAGAGCGATATATTGCAAAGAGTAAAGTTCCAAAGACTTTTGCAGTCTTGGTGCGAAAGCGCGCGCAGATTCCTTATATTCAGAGCGCACTTGCCGCAGCTGGTATTCCCTCTGAGGTCCTTGGCCTCGGTGGGCTCGTCCATGTGCCAGAAATTGCTGATTTAGTAGCGATGCTCAAGGTGCTGAACGATCCTGATGCTGGAGCATCCTTGATGCGCCATATCGCCGGAGCCCGCCTTAACTTGGGGCCGCGCGATATTGCAGCCCTGGGGCAGTTTGCGCGCAAGAGATCAGAGAAGTTAAGTACCGATAGCCGCAGCATCGTAAAGAACATTGTCGCCGGAAATCCAGATTCTGCAGAAGCAGATGATCAATTTATCGGTAGTTTGATTGACGCTCTTGATGAGATAGAAAAGTGTGACCGCAAAAACTTCTCTGAAGTTGGATATCAGCGGCTCTCTGCCTTTGCCTCCGATTTACGCAGACTGCGTTCCCGCGCATCTGCGCCCATTACAGATTTGATTGTAGAAATCGAACGTTACTTGGGTCTTGAAGCAGAAGTGATGTTGCGCGATGGCGGAACACATGGACGTCGCCACCTTGATCGCTTTATGGATGAAGCAGCAAAATTTGTCCGTAGTGGTGGCTCGCTCTCATCCTTCTTGCAGTGGCTCGATGTCGCTAGCGAAGAAGAAGGTGGCCTTAAAGCTGGAACACCAGAAGTTGATGCATCAGTTGTGCAGATTCTGACTATCCATATGTCTAAGGGCGCTGAATGGGATGTGGTTGCAGTACCAGGGCTAGCCCAAGGAACTTTCCCGGGCGCCAATAAATCAGATCCTGATAATTGGATTACCAACGAACGACATATCCCGTTTGCTCTCCGTGGAGATGGTGACCTGCTGCCGCACTTCTCTTGGAACGCAGCAACTACCAATGCGCAGGCAAAAGCTGCCATTGAAAACTTTGCTGGCGAATGCGTCTCTTACAAAGAACGCGAAGAGATTCGCCTGGGATACGTTGCTATGACGCGAGCACGTACCCATTTATTCTGTTCTACTTCTTATTGGCGCGATGGCGTGAGGCCCGTTGCACCATCGGTGATTTATGCGAAGGTAGAAGAAGTTGCGGCCAAGGTCGGCACTGTGATGGCAAGTGCTACTGCACCTGCTGATGGCGACCGCAACCCAGCGGAAAATATTGAGATTACAGCCGTATGGCCACAGGATTCATTGGGGGATAAGCGCGCAGCCTTTGATCGCAGTGTTGAACTCGTGCGCTCTGCGCCAGTCGTTAACCTTTCAGAAGATGGAGCCGATGAAAACGGTTGGGTTGAAGATGCCCGCGCGATCGTCGCTGAATATCAAGAGTTTCGTCGCGGTGCTTACGAAGTAGCTCTTCCTCCGCGCCTTTCTACATCCACCTTGATTGCGCTACATGAAGATGCAGCAACGCTTGCAGAGAATATTCGTAGACCTATGCCACGTGCGATGGATGAATTCTCACATCGCGGAACAGCCTTCCACCTCTGGATTGAGGGACACTTCAACGCCAAAACTCTCTTCGATGATGAAGATTTCGATACCTTGACACCACTAGCCGATGATCAGAAGTTAGAAGATCTCAAGGCGAAGTGGTTGGCATCTGACTGGGCGAAGTTGCAACCGTATGCAGTTGAAGTTCCCTTTGAAACCGTCATCGCTGGAATACTGGTGCGCGGTCGCATCGATGCGGTCTATAAGACAGATAACGGTTTTGAAGTAATCGATTGGAAGACTGGTTCAAAAGAGTTAGGCGAATCTGCAGCAGTTCAGCTCGCCGTCTATCGCCTAGCGTGGGCTAAGTTGCAGGCAGTACCTGTTGAGAAAGTTCTTGCTGCATTTCATTATGTTCCGATAGATAAAACAGACCGACGAGCTGACTTCTTAACAGAGGAGCAACTCGTCGGCCTACTTAAGCTTTAGTTAGTTGAGATTGTTAGAAGAGATCCAAAGTCATGACCTTGTTCCAGGCGGCGACAAAGTCTTGAACAAACTTCTTATCAGCATCATCACTTGCATAAACTTCAGCAAGTGCGCGTAGCTCTGAATTTGAACCGATCACCAAGTCAGCACGGGAAGCGCTCCACTTCACCTTGCCAGTCTTGCGATCATGAGCGTTATAGAGCCCATCTGCGCTAGGCGCCCATTCATAGCTAATATCAAGGATATTGACGAAGAAGTCGTTGGTAAGAGCGCCCTTCTTCTTAGTCAATACACCGGTATTTGAACCATCGTAATTGGCACCGATGACGCGCAGACCACCGAGAAGTACAACTAACTCTGGTGGAGTTAAATCAAGAAGAGCTGCCTTATCAATCAAAGGAAGTTCTGCTGGGCGGTTATCAGCCTTGCTGATGTAGTTACGGAATCCATCAGCACTTGTTTCAAGTACTGCAAAGGATGCAACATCTGTCTGTTCTTGCGTTGCATCTGTGCGACCTGGCTTAAATGGCACCTTAACCTTTGCACCCGCGTTCTTGGCAGCGATTTCAACGCCAACGCAACCTGCAAGCACAATGAGATCGGCGAGAGAGACCTTCTTCGCTGACTTCTTATTGAAGTTGGTCTGAATCTTTTCAAGAACAGCCAGAACCTTCTTAAGCTCCTTAGGGTTATTGGCTTCCCAACTACGTTGTGGCTCAAGGCGAATACGCGCACCATTTGCTCCACCGCGCTTATCTGTTCCGCGGAATGATGAAGCAGATGCCCATGCTGTGACAACCATCTGCTGCACAGTTAATCCGCTCGCTGCAATACGCTTCTTGAGAAGTTCAACTTCAGTCTTGCCAATCACTTTCTTTGGCTTTGCCGGAAGTGGATCTTGCCAAATCAACTGTTCTTTTGGAACAAGAGGTCCTAGGTAGCGAGCGATTGGACCCATATCGCGGTGGGTGAGTTTGAACCACGCACGCGCAAATGCATCTGCAAAGGCATCGAGATCTTCGGCAAAGCGACGGGAAACCTTTTCATAGGCAGGATCCATACGCATCGCCAAGTCCGTTGTGAACATAACTGGCGCATGTGTCTTACCTGCAATGTATGCATCAGGAACAGCTTTCGCTGCTGATTCATCAGTTGGAATCCACTGCGTTGCACCTGCTGGAGACTTTGTCTGCTTCCACTCGTACTTAAAGAGCGTCTTAAAGTAGGTGTTATCCCACTTAATTGGCGTTGGAGTCCATGCACCTTCGAGGCCGCTAGAAATAGTTTCTGCGCCATTTCCTTTGCCATAACTGTTCTTCCAGCCAAGACCCATCTCTTCAAGAGGTGCACCTTCTGGTTCTGCGCCCACATACTTACCTGGATCTGCAGCACCGTGTGCTTTACCGAAGGTATGACCACCAGCAATGAGTGCCACAGTCTCTTCATCATTCATCGCCATGCGCGCAAATGTTTCGCGGATATCGCGAGCAGAAGCTAAGACATCAGGCTTTCCATCTGGACCTTCAGGATTAACATAGATCAGACCCATCTGAACTGCAGCAAGTGGATTCTCGAGTTCACGATCACCGCTATAGCGTTCATTGGTAAGCCACTCTGCTTCCTTACCCCAGTACGTGTTATCTGGTTCCCAGACATCGACGCGACCGCCACCAAAACCAAAGGTCTTTAGCCCCATCGAATCGAGTGCGCTATTTCCAGCAAGGATCATCAGATCTGCCCAAGAAATTTTCTTTCCATACTTCTGCTTAATTGGCCATAAGAGTCGACGCGCTTTATCGAGGTTGACGTTATCTGGCCAGCTATTTAGTGGTGCAAAACGTTGTAAGCCATCACCTGCGCCACCGCGACCATCAGCTGTGCGATAGGTACCGGCGCTATGCCATGCCATACGGATAAAGAATGGACCGTAATGTCCATAATCTGCTGGCCACCACTCTTGTGATGTTGTCATTAACTCTTCAATATCTTTTTGAATCGCTTTGAGATTGAGCTTCTTGAACTCTTTTGCGTAATCAAATTTTTCACCCATTGGATCAGAGACCGGTGAGTTCTGACGAAGTACCGATAGATCTAAGTGGTTAGGCCACCAATCGGTGTTATAGGTACCTTCACGATTGAGTTTGCTGCCTGTGTTTACAGAGTATGGACAAGTGGCTTCAGTAGTCATGCCCTTAGGGTAATAGCACTGAGATGGGCAGGTGGTCACTAATCCCAGTTGTTGAGATGGGTAGCCCTTGAAAACCACCTGCTGGCACTTCTGGGACGAGCAGGTAATCAAATTGAATCTTGGCGCCCCAACTTGGATAAGTGTTGGCGCTCACCAGCGATTTCCAAGAAGAGAAGGCGACTGGCAGATTCTTGGGCAAGTTGAGATCACCAAGAATAAGTGGACGTGTATTTGTCTCTTGCGCCAGCGATAGCGCCCACTTCTTTACGCGCTTTAATTGCACCAAGTTAAAGAACGGCATAAAGGAAAGATGTGTATTGACAACTGTCCAACCATTTTCAAGAACTGCAGCAAGTGCTAAACGTGGTTCATCTTTTACATAGATAAAGCGCGGCTTACCTTTTCCGGTTTCATCTCCTGGGACAACAAGGGGCAGTCCGAGTGGAGAATTACCAAGATCTAAACGATGCCAACTTTGCACTGGAATCTTTGAAACAATTCCGATTCCATAACTCTCGTGCATTAACTCGGCATGTGTTGATTCGCCTGTAATAATCTCTGGTTCGTGGCTATGTTTTTTTCGCCAACTTTCTCCGGGGGTGCCAATCACACTTGGACCCATCGCCCAATGGCGTGTTCCTAAAGCTTCTGCGATATCGCGCATCTGTGGTCGTGCACCAGAGCGGGGTAAGAAGTGATCGACTTCTTGAAAGCCGTAGACATCGGATGCCAACGACTGTACGGCGGCGGTCAAGGTGGCCTCGCTCTGTCCTGGTGGAATAGCCATTCCATGCAGGAGATTCCACGAGGTGATGCGCACCCCCACAGACTAGTAACCTTCGAGCATGAGCGCGATAAATCAAGGGCCATCCCAAATCGATCGCGCTGGCGAACTCAGAACCAATAACGAAACGCTCGAACTTCTCTGGAGTAAGGCGCAGATAGTGCACTGCGTTGATGGTCGTATCGCATCTCGCGCAGGCGCTCTCGCATTTCAAAAGGCATCAGATATTGCAACGATGCAGGCAAGTGGTGAATTCGCTGAAGGTTCGCGCTACTTTCTAGGTCAAGATCCCGTATCGCGCGCTCCATATTTTGCTTGGGATACATCGTGGAAGTCTTCACATAGCGATGAAGAGTTACAGGCGATTTCTCAAGAGCGCGGCCTTGCAACGCTGCGCGAATTAGGCGGCTCTCTCAGCGGTCAAGAGATGGAGCTATCGCTGCATGCCATCGCCTTAAGCAATTGGCATCGCGCTCATCCGATGTGTCCACGTTGTGGCGGTCCAACTCGCGTTGATCTTGGTGGAGCTGCGCGGTTATGTGAAGCAGATGGATCGCAACATCATCCGCGTACAGATTCAGCTGTCATTGTTCTCATTAAAGATCGCAACGATCGTATCTTGCTCGGTCACCAACCAGTGTGGCCGGAAGGTCGTTATTCAACATTTGCAGGATTCCTTGAACCCGGTGAAACTTTTGAGCAATGTGTATCTCGCGAGGTCTTAGAAGAATCCGGCGTGACTGTTTCAGAGATTACCTATTTGGGTTCGCAACCCTGGCCATTTCCAGCAAGCATCATGATCGCCTTTGAAGCACATACCGATAACCCAGAAGTTGCGCGCGGTGATGGCGAAGAGATCACCGATGTGAAGTGGTTTACGCGCGCCGAACTTTTAGCTGCTGCAAGTGATGGCTCGCTCTTACTCCCACCGACAATGTCAGTTGCCCGCAAGATGATTGAACGATGGCTTGGGCAGAGCGCACCCGGTGGCGAAACATGGCGTTAAAAACATGGCGCTAGAAGATGAGATTCTGGCAGCTCTCGATCCTGATCAACGAGCAGTTGCCTTAGCTACGCGCGGACCCGTCTGCGTTATTGCAGGGGCTGGTACCGGTAAGACTCGTGCCATTACACATCGCATCGCATATGCAGTTGCTATCGGAACGATGGACCCCGCAAAGGTCTTGGCGCTGACCTTTACCGCAAAGGCAGCAGGTGAAATGCGTACTCGTCTGCGCTCGTTGAGCGTTCCAACAGTTGCCGCACGCACGATTCACTCAGCAGCGCTGAAGCAGCTGCTCTACTTCTGGCCGAGCGTCTTTGGTGGTCGCACGCCAGATTTGGTCACGACTAAGACTGGTTTTCTTACTGAAGCGATTAACCGCGCAGGGTTAAGCAGCTCATTACGCGCTACCAATCGCGAATTGATGCGCGATATTGCATCTGAAATTGAATGGGCAAAAGTTTCACAAGTTGCTCCTCCTGATTTTGTCGATGAGATTAGTAAGCGAAGCCAGAAGCCACGCGTGTTGCCAGAACAACTTGTGCAGATTTACACCGCCTATGAATCAATTAAGAAACAAGAGCTAGCCATTGATTTTGAGGATGTTCTCTTACTCTGCGCTGCCATGTTAGAAGAAGAGCGCGATGTGCGCGAGCGAGTGCAAGATCAGTATCGCTATTTCACCATCGATGAGTACCAGGATATTTCGCCAATCCAACAACGGCTGATTAATGCATGGCTCGGAACCCGTAAAGATATCTGTGTCGTCGGAGATCCGGCGCAGACGATTTATTCATTTGCAGGTGCAACTCCAGTTTTCTTAAATACCTTTACCCAACGTTTTCCAGAGGCTGAGGTAATTCGCCTGAGCACTGGTTATCGCTCTACCCCTGAAATTACCTTTGCCGCCAATGCCTTGTTGCGCGTTGGTCAGATGGGGCAAGAACTTGTTGCACAAAACGATCATGGCTCTAAGCCCACCGTCTCGGCCTATGCCGATGAGGAAGCCGAAATTGCTGGTGTTCTCGCCGATATCACCGCGCTATTGACTGCAGGGACTGCGCCGCAAGAGATAGCCATCTTGGCGCGCACCAATGCCCAACTTAAGGTCGCTGAAAAACAGATGCTCAAGCTAAACCTTCCATACCAAGTGCGTAGTACCGAGAGGTTCTTTGATCGCAAAGAGGTACGTGACTTCCTAAAAGAGGTGCGTAAAGCATCTGTTATTCCCGCTGAAGGCCAGGGTTGGATTGATGAACTACGTTCATTGGCGCAGCCTTATTTGACGGGCGAAACAATCGATGGCATCGCAGCTTTGCTGCATTTAGCGCGCGAGCTCGATAGCGATACTTCATTTAACCCCAAGACTTTGCGTGGATATTTACGAGAAGTAGAAGATCGCGTGCAACAAAATAATCCGCCGACAATGCCGGTCATTACCCTGGCAACGTTGCATGCGGCCAAAGGCTTGGAATGGGAGCGCGTCTTTCTGATTGGCGCATCTGATGGCCAGCTACCTGTGGCCGATGCACCACTTGATGAAGAGCGGCGCCTTTTCTATGTGGGAATTACGCGCGCCAAAGCAGATCTACATATCTCGTATAAGCGCAGCCCCAGCCCATTCCTGCGTGAATCAGGGTTACTCGCCAGTTCCTAGGGGATTTAATTCACTTGCCAGAATCAATAGTCCTCGCGTACCCTTGGCACTTCACCACCAAAGAACGATAAGAAAGAGGGAGTTGAGATGAATTCACTATTCACATCAACACTTACAGCAGGCGCACGCGCTGCTGTTCCTTCTGCTGCTCACACAACCTCAAAGACCGCTACAAAGCGCTGGTTCCACGCCAACTTTTATGCAGTGGATGAGGCCACAGGAGCTCTAATCGAGTAATTCGAACAGAACCCACAAGGGCCTCAAATCCACAAAGGATTTGGAGGTCCTTTTTTATTACCTCCACACAACCACGAGATAGAGAAGAAAGTAAACGAGAGAGAGAAGAGGTGAGGACTATGACAGTTCTCTTCAGCGAACTACAGGTACCAGGCTGGGCGCAGACCGGCGAGAAGATTGGCTTAGACGATGTGACATTCACATATGACAACGC
This sequence comes from Bifidobacterium breve, assembly GCA_945889195.1. GTDB lineage: Bacteria > Actinomycetota > Actinomycetes > Nanopelagicales > Nanopelagicaceae > Planktophila. The sequence goes on along the minus strand of CAMDBB010000002.1, from coordinate 70,453 downwards.
CAAGGCCTTCACCCTGCCCTGCCATCAAGGCGATCCTGAGCTCTTCTTCTCGGAGACAGATCAGGGGATTGCAGAGGCGAAGGCTCTCTGCGGAAGTTGTCCAGTACGTAACAAGTGCCTCGATGGCGCGCTTTCACGCCAAGAGCCATGTGGCGTCTGGGGCGGTCAATTAATTGAAGATGGCGTCATCATCGAGCGCAAGCGTCGCGCTGGTCGTCCGCCACGTCAGGTGATTGCAGCCGCCCGCATGGTCGAGAGCGTTAACGGTCGTTAAAGCTGCAGCCGCAATGAGGATGGCGAGCAATCACAACTTCTTGCGGCGTTGATAGGGATTGGTAATCACAGATGGTTACCTTCCCTGTCACAGCACACTCTTCATTTCTCGTTAAGCAATCGCAGAAAGAGAGAGCAAGAGAAGCTGCAATAGCTGCAACATAGTGAGCGGCAATTACGGGATAACCATCGGAAGTAGTTGCAAGCGATGTCGGCAGAGTCGGCACGGAAGCTGCACCGTTGTGGCTTTGGCGAGATAGATGTGCGCAGCGGATACATGGAGTTTTTCCAGGAATAACGAGCGGTCCAATCTCTGCAATATCGGCGATAGGGCTTGGAATATGGAGAAAGGGTTGGCCACTTGCCATCCAATGCGCATATTTCTCTGGATCTAAATCACCACAATGAATCGCCAAATCAGGCGTTGATAGTTCATCAAGATAAGAAAACTCTTTATCAAGCGGAAAGAGTGATAAATCTTGGCGGTGCGTTTCTCGCTCTTTGATGAGAGGTGCACCAATATCTTTCGGAGATATTCCAGCAAGTGCAATATCTAAATCAGAGATGCGCGCATGTGCTACCGACTTGGCGCAGTAGCGGGTTTGAGTCGCGCCACTTGCCAAGAGAAGTGAGTAGAGAAGAGTTGCTACTCGGTTACTTCCGGAAATCTCAATCAGATAGCTCTGGCGAGCGCTCAAGACCTTCACTCCGGTATCGGTGACTCCATCAATCCATGTTGTCTGCGTGAGCTCAGCGCCAACGCGCATACGTAACTGTTGGAAGGCGGCATCACGCCCGGTCGCGCTTGCGTCATAACGTTTGGTCAGCGTTAAGGCGCTCTCGCTGGTATCTATCAACTGCAGAGCCGATAGCTCATTGAGCAGAGGCGTATTTGGATCTGCGCGCAGATAATCTGGCCCACCGAGTAGCTGCACTTGGTGCTTGCCTTCAGGGCTATAGATGCGAACTGCTCGCTTGAGCGTTCCGCAGAAATACTCATCTGGATTCGTTGAGGCAAAGAGGGATACGCCGCGCTTCAGTCTTTTCATAGCGCGAGATGATGCAGCGCGATTGCGGGCGCGAAGCTAGGCGGTGTGGAAAGGTGTGGCTAACGATCCTGGTTTACTACCGAGCGCTGCTGCACATGCGCTCTGCGCGGGAAAAGAAAAAACCCCCGCTTGCGCGAGGGCCTCTTCTACGTCTGTGACGTTTGTAATACTGCGAATTATTGAGCTTTGCCGAGGATGCGATTTACCTTGGTTCCGCAGACTGGGCAGATGCCCTGTGCCATGCGACGACCAGAGTCGGAGACCTTTACAGTTCCCTCAAAATCACGCTTCTCTTTGCACTTAACGCAGTAAGCGTCACCCTTGTATGTCTCTGTCATTTTTTCCTCCGTTCGACACATGGGCTTGGGCTCATGCGTGCTAGTTATAACGATACCCCCGCACACGCTCAAAATCCCGAATCTACGCACAGATTGTGGTTAGAACTTCTCCAGCTCTACGGGGGCTAAAAGGGCTCTTTCGGCCGCCTCAAAGCCATCGAGGTAGGCGCTAGCCAGCTCTGAATCTTCAAATCGAGCCAGGGTTTCGGTGAAGGCTTCGCCATGGTCGAAGTGGCGCAGGTGGATCGCTTCGTGGAAGAGAACGTAATCCAAGGCATATTCCGGGGCCAATTTGAGGCGATCGGAGATGCGGATGGTCATATCGACGCTGGTGCAGGAGCCCCAGCGCTCGCGCATCGCCCGCCAGGTTACTGAAACGGGGCGTTCGGTAATCTCAGGAGCGAGCTCGGTGAGCAGAGAGTCGATTCTCGCCGCTAAATCTGCCTCACCTGGGGTCTTAGCCGACTCTTGGCTACGGATCTTGGCGATCATTTCGGGAACAATCGAGCGTTCATCGGCCTTAGTCATACGTGCAGGAATAGAGATGACTATTCGTCCACCTTGTCGGTATGCCGAGATGCTCTTCTTGCGACGTTTAGAGCGGATAACGAGAATCTCACCCTCTTCGATTCCAGGGAGTGTGACATCTTCAAACTCTCGAGTTGTCATTGAGGAAATGTAATCGAAAGAGAGAGAAAAATTGCAGAGATGCACATTTCTTGACAGAAAAAAATTTCTGTGTCTGACCGATTCTTATTTGATTCTCACTAGAAATCATCGTACTTTGCGCTTACGAAGTCCTCGGATAACCGTTTGATATCAGCAAGGGGAAGGCTGATATCGAAATGTGCGCCCGGGGACTTCGCTTTTCTATATCCAGATAAATGCGGCGTTAGAGCAGGCCGCTCAAGTCATCCGGCACCTGGGTCGAGGATAAGAAGGCGACAGGGTTGAGCAGTTCATCTGCACTTGGAAGAATTCCACTCCACAGGGCATCACGGGATGCCACATCCTTTGATTCGCGAACCTTCTGCCAGAAAGCGCTCGCCTCACGCGTTAACTTTGGTGAGACTTCAAGACCTAAAAGTGATTTAAAGAGTTGTTGCGCAGGTGCGTTTGTTGCACGCTGACGTCGATACATTTCGCGCAACTGTGTAATTGCAGGAAGTCGATCACCGGCAGCCAAAGTTGTTACATCATCAGCCCAACCATCGACAAGGGCAAGGGCTGTCTCTAACTTTGAAAGTGCAGCTCTCTGTTCTGGGGTTTCTTCCGGTGTAAAGATTCCATTGTTAAGTGCGATGTTAAATGAATTCTCTCCAGATTCTGGGTTGATCTGCGAAGGATCAAAGTTCTGCATCGCCTCCTCTGCCTGGCGTTGAATCGCTTCCATATCGATGCGAATACCGCGGCCATAATCAACAATTGCACTTCTCATATAAGAAACAATCCATGGGTTATGGGCAAATAAACGCGCTATTGCTGCTTCTCGTAGGGCGTGGAAGAGATAGACCTCAGTCTTTGGAATCTCAAGGTCCGCGCTCCACTTTTCAATATTTTCAGGGATCAATATTGGGCGAGCAGGATCTAAGAGCGGCAAGGCGACATCATGTGCGCCAGTTGCATTTGCGCTAATTGCGCCAATTGCTTGACCTAATTGGGTAGCGATCATCGAACCGATAAAGCTACGGAGCAGGCCGGCAATTGCGCCCATCGAGCCGGCAAGAGCCGCAACTGCATCCTCTTGCCCATCTCCTTCTCCTTGTCCTGCGACCGCCTGATCGAGGAGGCTAGAAATCGCTGTCGCTAAACCAGTGGCTAGTGGCTCCATCGTTGCCTGCCAGCCCGGAAGAGTTTCATCGACCCAATCAAGTCGGCTCAGCGATGTGTGGGCTGCACCGAGCGCTGTTGCTGGGAAAACTGTTGCCTCATTGAGCCAGAGCTCTGCAATCTCAAGTGCGTTATTTACGACGGTGACATCTTTGGTGCCTAGTGGCTGCGAACCTTGGGCCTGCGCAAATTTCTTTGCAGTATCGCGAACGGTTGCAATCGGAAGAGCTTCTTGTTGACCTTTTCCACCGGGTGCAAAATTTGCAAAGGGATTGATGAAGCCAGCTGGATTAATTCCTAGCTCTTGAAACTGTTTCTGAATCTGCTCTTGCATCTGGCGCATCATCGCCGCGAAATCATCAGGTTTAGGATTTTCTTCGTCGTTATTATCGGGAGTGAATCCAAATGGTGACATCAACGACTCCCTTTACTCTGCGATTAGTGCTCAACTAGCCTTGAAATTCTATCTATGAGTTGTAACGCTTGCTGTGGTGAAAATCTTCCCGATGAGCCTGCGCCCCTTAAGACGGCTAGGATGGCGATGTGATCTCATCCCTTGCTGGAAGCAGCGCATTTGCAGCCCTTATTTGGTGGGTGGTTCCTATCGGCGGGCTCCTCGGTGGTTTGGGATATGTGGTCTGGGTGTCTAAGTTCAAGAGAAAATTTGAGAGCGAGACATCGCGATCTGTCGGCCAATTCCAACGGTTCCAGGATTCTTTTCGCGAGGATTCTTTTCGCCAAGAACTTCCAGCCGAGAAAGAACATCTATCTGAGGAGAGCCCTTCCCCAAGCGATGGCGCTACCTCACCTGAAAAACTGTAGTAACTAAAGAAAAAATAGTGATGCGATTCTCCCGCACCCCATTACTTGTTAGAGCACTCTTCTTCTTTGTTATCGCTCTTCCCCTAGCAACGCCCGTCAACTTTGTGGTGATCCAACCTGGAGAAGGCGCCCCGCTATTTCCTAAAATCCTGCAGCTGACTAAGGGCTTTGAAGAGAAGATAGAAACTTATAAGCCTGATGGACAGATGTATCTACTCTCTATCTGGGTCTCCAATCCTGATGCCAAGGTACTCGGAGCTGAGATTGTGCAATGTTGGGTCCGCTCTGATTGCGCAGTAATTCCTCGCTCCGCTGTTTATCAGAAGGGCACAAATACCAAAGCTTAAGTTAAGAAATCTAACGCAGAGATGAAGGTTTCTCAGAACACTGCAGTTGCTGCGACTAAGTTAATTCTGCAGAAGAAATTTCCGGAAGTTGATACATCAGAGTTAGTTGATGGAGCAATTAACATCTCGCTGAAAAATACAGGTGGACCAAGTGGTGGGCTAATCTTTGCTCTCGGTCTCACTGAGTTACTTACTCCAGCAGATTTACTGCAGGGGAGAAAGATTGCAGCATCAGGAACTATTACAGCTGCGGGCAAGGTGGGTCCGATTGGTGGAATCACCGAGAAGATCATCGCTGCAAAGCGGGTGGGCGCCACCGTGCTCTTTGCAGCCCGCGAGAATTGCGAAGATCTACCTACTGATGTGAGCGGTATCTCTGTCATTGCCGTCTCCACCTTAGAAGAGGCGCTGGAGTACCTTCAGAGGCCAGCAGAGTCGAGTGCTCGAGGGGTAATTGGTTGCACTAACCTAAGTGCATGAATAGAAATAGAACACCGCTCATCATTACAGCTGCAATCATCTTTGGTGTTGGCGCGGCCCTGGCTTACTTCAGTGGCTTCTACATCGATTGGCTCTGGTTTAAATCAGTTGGATTCACGGATGTCTGGTCGACTGTATTGATCACTAAGGCACAACTATTTCTTACCGTAGGTCTACTCACTTCAGCGCTTATTTCTAGCAATATCTATATCGCCTACAAGCGCCGCCCGCTCTATGTGCCAACCAGTATTGAGGTAAACGGAGTCGAGCGTTTGCGCGCCCAGATTGAACCAATCCGCCGATTGGTCTTTGTCGGTATCGTCGCAGCTCTTACCTACTTTGCTGGCTCTTCTGGAATGGTCTTCTGGCAGCAATGGTTACTCTTTAGAAATTCCACATCATTTGGTGTTAAGGATCCTCAATTTGGTCTCGATGTTTCATTCTTCGCCTTCAAGTTACCGTTGTATCAAGCGCTCATTGGTTGGGCGATTTCAACGCTGATTTTGGCAACGCTAGCAAGTGCATTTGTGCATTACATGTACGGCGGAATCCGCACACAAGTTGAGACCGAGCGCACCACCGTTGCAGCACGTGTACAGATTTCAATCTTGCTTGGCCTGGTAGTTCTTCTCAAGGCAGTGGCATATTGGTTTGATCGTTATGCGCTAGCGCTCAAAGAAGGCCGCTTGATTACCGGTCTTACTTACTCCGATGTCAACGCACTTCTTCCTGCGAAGGCAATTCTCTCTGCTATCGCAGTTATCTGCGCTCTGCTCTTCTTTGCAAATATCGTTCGCCGCTCATGGCTCTTGCCAGCAGCCGGTACCGCACTTCTTGCGATCTCCTCAGTACTTATTGCAGGTATTTACCCTGGGGCGATTCAGCAATTCCAAGTGAAGCCTTCAGAGTCTTCAAAGGAAGCGCCTTATATCCAGCGCAATATTGATGCGACCCGTGCTGCTTATGACATCAATGCCGTTGATTTCAAGGATTACAACGCAACGATTTCAACAACTGCAGGCCAGTTGGCAAAGGATGCCGTCACAATTGGAAACATTCGTTTAATGGATCCAAATGTTCTCTCAGCAACTTTCCGTCAATTGCAGCAGATTAAGCCTTACTACGCCTTCCCAGAGTCACTCGATATCGATCGCTACACAGTAAATGGCGTTACTCGTGATGCCGTTGTTGCAGTTCGCGAACTCAATATCGAAGGAAACCCAAGTCGTAACTGGATCAACGATCACCTTGTCTACACACACGGATTTGGTTTAGTTGCAGCGTATGGCAATACCGTTGATGCCGATGGAAAGCCAAACTTCCTTGTTGGAGATTTACCGCCAACGCAAAATCTGGGCGAGTTCCAGCCACGTGTTTACTTTGGTGAAAATGTTCCTAACTACTCAATTATTGGTGGAAAGTCAGATTCGCCGGTTGAGTTTGACTACCCAGATGACTCTTCCGCTAACGGACAAAAGAACTACACCTATACAGGTCAGGGTGGAGTGCCAGTTGGAAGCCTGCTAAATAAATTGCTCTTTGCAGTTCGTTACGGTGAACAGCGCATCATTCTCTCCAATTTGATTAACTCAGAGTCAAAGATTCTCTTTAATCGCGAACCTCGTGAACGCGTAGCCAAAGTTGCACCATGGTTGAGCCTTGATGGAGATCCGTATCCTGCGATTGTTGATGGCAAAATCAAGTGGATCATTGATGGCTACACAACAAGTGCTGGCTACCCATATGCACGTTCAACATCACTGACAGAGGCAACTCAAGATGCTCTCACTACCTCTGCATCAGCAATCAGAGTTCAGTCAAATAGCGATGTGAACTACATCCGTAACTCGGTTAAAGCCACAGTTGATGCCTATGACGGAACAGTAACTCTCTACCAGTGGGATGAGAAAGATCCAGTTCTGAAGACATGGATGAAGGCCTTCCCTAACACGGTAACGCCAAAATCAAAGATGTCTAAGCAACTCCTCGAGCACGTTCGCTACCCAGAAGATATGTTCCGTATCCAGCGCGATATTTTGAGTTCGTACCATGTTGATTCTGCAGCTGCGTTCTACGGTGGACAGGATTTCTGGCGAGTTCCACGTGACCCATCAACATTTGGCGCTAACGCAGGTTCACAGCCTCCGTACTACATGACGCTTCAGATGCCAGGTGCTGAGAAGCCATCATTCTCATTGACAACTCCATTTGTTCCTCGTGGTGGCCGCGAAAACCTCTCAGCATTCGCTGCGGTGAATGCAAATGCGGGCCCTGATTATGGAAAAATCACAGTGCTACAACTTCCACGTAGTACAAATATTGCAGGTCCATCTCAGGTAGCTTCAAACTTTGAAGCAAAACCAGATGTTGCAAATACCCTCTCATTGTTACGTCAAGGTGGCGCGGATGTAGTTTTGGGTAACTTGTTAACACTTCCAGTTGGCAATGGTCTTCTCTACGTGCAACCTGTTTACGTCAGAGCAACTTCAAATACTGCTGCATATCCGTTGTTGCAGAAAGTACTGGTCTCCTTCGGTGATGTCATCGGATTTGATAGTTCGCTCAAGGGCGCACTCGATCAAGTCTTTGGTGGAAATTCAGGAACTGCTTCTGGCACTACAAGTGCATCGGGATCAACCACGACAAATCAATCTGCAGATCTTGCTACTGCGCTCCAAAATGCACGACAAGCAATTGCAGATGGACAGACCGCTCTTGCAAAGGGAGATTTTGCAGCTTTTGGTCGAGCACAAGATCGACTTAAGTCAGCGATTGCAGCAGCAATCGCTGCGCAATCTCGCGCAAAGTAGTTGTTAGCCGATTTGGTGAAGTAGTCACTGCTCGCTTACACTTGCGACACCCGACGCGGGGTGGAGCAGCTCGGTAGCTCGCTGGGCTCATAACCCAGAGGTCGTAGGTTCAAATCCTGCCCCCGCTACAAAGTACGTCCAGTTAAGACCTGGGAGCCTGCGCAAAGTATCCTCACGCTATGGCTACATCAACCAAGATCAGCAAGCGCGCAGGTTATGCGCTCCATGTGATGACCGCCAGCGGCGCAGTCGCTGGGCTATTAGCCCTACAAGCAGTTATCGATAACAACATCCGTGGCGCCCTTATCTGGCTTGTGGTCTGCCAAGTTCTCGATGGTTTAGATGGACCAATCGCGCGCAAGATTGATGTGGTGATTCATGCACCTCGCGTTGATGGATTTATTCTGGATCTGATCGTTGATTACCTGACCTGTGTTGTCGTTCCCGTTGCACTGTTGGTGCGTTTAGAGCTGTTACCGAGTGAGTTCCAAACGCTGATTGCAGGGCTCATCCTCTTGATGTCAGCGCTCTGGTTTGCGCGCACCGATATCGAAACTGAAGATCATTGGTTTAACGGATTTCCAGCTGTCTGGAACCTAGCGGTGCCGACCTTCTTGGTCTTGGATCTCTCTGAGAACGTTGTTGCCATCACCTCATTGATTCTCTGCTTCTCTCAACTTACCAATCTCAAGTTTCCACATTTAGTTCGTGTGCGGATGTTGCGAAAGATTACTCTTCCCATCGGAGTGGCATATCTGGTCAATCTCTTCTATCTCTCATGGAACTACTCCAATGAGACAGGAATTAATCACCAGCCGATCTCTGAAGCAATCATGGTGATCTTTCCAATTTATATCGCAGTTATTGCAATCATACGTTCGCTTAAGGGCAGCGAATCAGATGATGTTAACGAATACGAAGAGAGTTAGTAACTACGAGCAAACTGCTTAACGCCATAGCAGCAGCTGCATACATTGGGCTCATAAAACCTAGGGCAGCAATCGGAATTCCAATAGCGTTGTAAGCAAAGGCCCATCCAAGATTTACCTTGATTGTCTTCAGTGTGGTCTTGGCCAGATTCAGCGCATCGATCACTGCCATGAGTTGTGGGCGCATCAAGGTGATATCTGCAGTAGAAATTGCAGTATCTGTACCAGTTCCCATCGCTAAGCTGAGATTTGATTGCGCAAGAGCCGCGGCATCGTTAACGCCATCACCAATCATCGCCACCTTTTTACCAGCGCTTTGCAGGGCTGAAATCTTCGCCAACTTATCTTCTGGTGAAGCAGCAGCTATGACGTTTTCGGGCTTAATACCGACGCTAGATGCGACAACAGCTGCGCTCTCGGCGTTATCTCCTGTCACCAACCAACTTTCAATTCCGCGCACTTGTAGCTCTGTAATTGTCTGCGCTGCATCAGCCTTGATGGAATCTGATGCAGCAAAGGTCGCAATGGCAACGCCATCCCATGCCAGTACTGCAATAGCGCGTGAGTGTGTATGAGCATCGGCGACAGCTGCCGCAATCTGAGAGTCAAATGCCACAGTGCTGTGTGCGATTGATTCAGGGGAGCCGATGATGACAACAGGAGATTTGCCTTCGATATTGACGCGACCCGCAATTCCAATTCCAGGTGTTTGCGTCAACTCAGTAACAGGAAGTTGTTGCGCTCCACGACTGATGCAATACGAGGAAATTGCCTGCGCTAATGGATGATCGCTCTGACTTTCAAGAGCGAGTGCTGATGACAAGATATTTCGTTCAGTAAGGTGCTGCGCAAAAGATGCGCCCAATACTTTATGTGCTGAAGCAGGTATGACTGCATCTTGCACCTTCATTACGCCATCAGTCAGAGTTCCGGTCTTATCGAAGATTGCCACATCAATCTGGCGCGATGCTTCCAATACTCGGGGCTGGCGAATAACAATGCCACGGAGCGCACCGCGACCAGAGGCGACAAGGAGCGCTACCGGTGTTGCTAAACCAAGTGCACATGGACAGGCAATAACAAGGACTGTGATTGCAGTGGATATGGAAAAGGTCAGAGTCTTTTCAGCGAGGTAGAACCAGTAAGCAAAGGTGCCAATTGCAAGGACAGTGACGACGGGAACAAAGATTGCAGCGATTTTATCTGCCAGCGCTTGAATAGGCGCCTTGCTTCCCTGGGCAGTAACCACCATAGAAGTTATGCGAGCAAGTTCAGTATCGCTACCAATACGAGTGGCGCGCACAATCAAGCGACCATTGTTATTGAGTGCAGAGCCAATGACGTTCATACCGGGGGATACTTCAATGGGAGCTGATTCACCAGTCATCATTGAGTTATTGACAGAGCTATTGCCTGAAATAACGATGCCATCGGTTGCGATTCGAGCACCTGGCTTAACAATAAATTCATCGCCGACTTGTAGATGAGAAATTGGAATCAATACTTCAGTTCCGTTACGCAGGACTGAGACTTCTTTTTCACCGAGCGCCAGGAGCGTTGCTAACGCGCTACTTGCGCTGCGCTTGGCGCGAGATTCGAGGTAACGCCCCAGAATGACAAAGAGCAGCACTCCAGCAGCGACTTCGGTATAGACATCGCCCACGTTGTTATAGGTGGCATAGATAGACCAGGTATAGGCGCTCAGCGAACCCAACGAGATCAAAGTATCCATTGTGGGATGGAAGATATTTCTTATCGCTGCGCGATGGATTGGGAATGCAACAAAGAGGATAAGAGGCGCGGTAAGAACAATGACGAGCCATGATGCAAAGAGATGATCTGCATGGGGTGGCAAAGCAATTTCATACTGAGTAAAGAGTTCAATCAGCCAATCGTTTATGGGCTGGTGCCAGCTCATCACCATAGAGATTGCAATGGAAGGAATAGCAAAGAGGGCGGCAAAGAAGAGCGCACGCGCTGCACCTTTACGATGAAGTGCAGGATCGGCTTGATCTGTCAGTAGCGTGGCTGAATATCCAGCAGATTTAATGCCCTTAATGATCTGCTCAGCAGAGACATCTGATGGCGCCAGAATATGTACCGTCTCTGATGCAAAGTTAACTGAGGCTTTTACTCCAGGAATTTCATTGAGCGTGCGCTCAATTGTATTGACGCAGGAAGAACAGGTCATTCCTGAAACTGAATAAGTCTGCGCAATAAGTGGCTGCATCGTCATCCCTGTGGCTTCAGCGCTCTGACGACATAGTCATGGAGCACGCCATTAGTTGAAAGGCCATTTCCACCGAGTGAACCATCGATGCCATCCAGGTTAGAAAAACGCCCGCCTGCTTCACGCACAATAATGTCGAGAGCTGCCATATCCCAGAGCGCAAGAGTAGGTTCGACTGCGATATCTACTGCGCCTTCTGCCACCAACATATGCGACCAGAAGTCACCATGTGCGCGTGTGCGCCACACTTGATCAAGCAGAGTGCGGAAAGGCTCAAGTCTCTGCCCCCATCCAAGAAAATCTGAGTGCGAGATAGATGCATCTTCTATCTTTGAAACGGCAGATACCGAAATCTTCCGAGGAGATGAGCTAGCACCACCTCCATCTTTATTGACGATGACAAAAGCGCCACCACCTTCAAAGGCATACCAGCGGCGAAAGAGCGCAGGAGCGCTAACAACGCCCACAACAACTTTTTCAGATCCATCGCCGCTCTTCTCCATCAAGGCAATCAGAGTTGCCCAGGTTGGAACTCCGCGAAGAAAATTCTTTGTGCCATCGATGGGATCAATAACCCAGTAACGGCTCTTTTCTATACCAACATTTCCAAACTCTTCGCCAACGATTCCATCATCGGGGCGATGTGCATGTAAGAGCGCACGGATGGCATCTTCTGCAGATTTATCTGCATCAGTCACAGGGGTGTTATCTGGTTTTGTTGTTACTGACAGATCAATCGCTTGGTAACGCGAAAGAGTGATGGCATCGGCTGCATCAGCTAAACGGTGTGCGAGTGCGAGATCTTCACCGCGACTTGTGCCCATATGGCCAGTCTAACGCTCCTCATCTGCAGGCTTGACTTCTAGCAGTGAGCGCAGACTTGTGACTCTAATTAAACGTTCGCTCTTGGCTGCAGCATCAGATTCAATCCACGCGTTGAGGGCGCAGCTGGCTTCGCTATGAGAGCAGTTGGGCATACAGCTTTGCGTCACTTGATAAATCTCAGGGAAGGATTCAATGATGCGATCTTTATTGAGATGCGAGAGACCGAATGCGCGGATTCCCGGTGTATCAATAATCCAGCCGCCACCTGCAAGTGGAAGCGCTATTGCACTTGAGGAGGTGTGACGTCCACGTCCTGTGACATCGTTGACATCGCCAGTTGCCCGAGCTGCGCTATCAACTAAATCGTTAATGAGAGTTGATTTACCTACACCTGAATGGCCAACGAGAACTGAGATCTTGTCATGGAGTACCTCTTTAATTGCAGCGATCTCTTGTGGGCGAGTTTCTAGTTTTGAAGATGTTGTGATGATTTCAACGCCCAGCGCGCGGTACTCAACGAAGAAGTCAGGAATAGGCGCGAGATCAACTTTGGTCACCAAAATAATTGGCGCAATAGATTCGTGAAATGCGCTGACCAAGAATCGATCGATAAGGCCTCTGCGCGGCTCTGGGTTTGTTGAGGCGACAACAATCATCAATTGATCAATATTGGCAACGATGGTGCGTTCAACGCGAGCGGCATCATCGACTGTGCGGCTTAAAGTATTGGTTCGTTCATTAACTGTGACGATACGGGCTAGAGTTCCTTCGCTTCCGCTGAGATCTCCAACAACTTCTACTGAGTCACCAACGACTACCGATTTAGGGCCAAGTTCGCGCGCCTTCATGGCGGTGATGACAATTCCTTCTTCTGTTACGCACGTGGTGCGACCACGATCAACTGTTGTGACAAAAGCGCTCACAGAATCTGAGTGAGTAGGGCGATCTTTACTGCGTCTGCGCGTAGTGCGAGAAGGGCGAATGCGAGCATCCGATTCGTCGTATTCGCGTGGACTCATATAACCAAACTATTCCAAAGACCTGGGAAATCAGGGAGAGTCTTGCGAGTGGTTGCCACATTCTCTACTTCAATGCCCGGAGTTACTAAGCCAATAACGGCTCCAGCAGTTGCCAAGCGATGATCTTCATAAGTGTGGAAAACACCTGCGTGTAGCGGTGCTGGAGTTATATGGAGCGCTGTCTCTTCTTCAACAACATGGCCACCGAGTGAGTTAATCTCACGAGTAAGAGCTGCCAAGCGATCTGTTTCATGTAGGCGCAGATGGCCGATTCCACGTAGATGTGAAGGCGAATCAGCAAGTGTGGCCAGCGCTGCAATAGATGGGGTGAGTTCACCGACATCATGTAAATCAATATCGATTCCGTGAATTGAACTGCCGCCGGTGAGTGTGAGTCCGTCATCGTTTAACTCAACGGTGGCGCCCATTTGGGTGAAGATGTTGCGTAGTTGATCACCAGGTTGCGTTGTTGTTTGGGGCCAATCTGAGATTGTGACGCTGCCACCGCAGACCATGGCAATTGATAAGAATGGAGATGCATTTGAAAGATCAGGTTCAATTACTAAATCTTTTCCGTGGAGCACACCTGCCTTAACACTCCATGTCTGTGCTGCAGGATCGACTATTACATCAGCGCCAAAATCACGGAGCATCGCAACAGTCATCTCAATGTGTGGCATCGATGGAAGCGCGCCACCGCGATGCGTGACAGTTACTCCTTCTTCCATACTTGGCGCAACAAGAAGGAGCGCAGATAGGAATTGGCTCGATGCGCTGGCATCGATAGTAAGTGCGCCCCCTTTAACTTTTCCGCGCGCCTTGATCACCATCGGCAAGCTGTAGCGACCACCATGTTCAATTTCGATTCCAAGTTCTTCCAGCGCCTTAATTACTGGGCCAAGTGGACGCTCGTAAGACCTGGGATCTCCATCAAAGGAGATATCTCCTTGTGCGAAGGCTGCAAGTGGTGGAAGAAATCTCATTACTGTTCCAGCATTTCCTACATCAACTCGTGCAGGGCCGCGCAGGGGCGCTGGAGTTATCTGCCACGCTTCGTCGCTGCCAGTTATTGAGATTCCAAGTGCCGATAGTCCGGCAGACATCAGTTCAGAATCTCGCGAGATAAGTGGTTTGCGAATAGTCGAAGGCGATGTTGCAAGAGAGGCCAAGATCAGCGCACGATTGGTAACAGATTTTGATCCAGGGATTCTCACGTGTGCGTGCACAGGTGTGCGCCCACGAAAGGGTGCAGGCCAGTGCGCATCGCTCATGCGCGCAGTCTATCTTGCTCAGCATGTAGTTAGGATTCGAGTATGTGCGGCCGATATGCGCAAACCTTAGGCGCTGAAGAGATTGTTCAATCCTTTGCTTTGGATGGTTCGTCTCTGGATCAATCGCTGCCGCTCAATTGGAATATCGCCCCCACAAATGAGATTTACATTATTAGAAATGAATCTGGTTCCAGGATTCTCGATAGCGCATCGTGGGGAATTATCGCGCCGTGGCAGAAAACCATGGCAGATGCACGTGCATCGCAATCACATGCAATCAATGCGCGTAGTGAATCTATCCACGAGAAGCCAACTTTTCGTCACGCCTTTAGAACATCACGTTGTTTGATTCCGGCAACTGGTTATTACGAATGGGCTACTTCGCTCGGCAAATTTGCACCGAAGCAACCCTTCTACATCAGCCGAGTTGATCAGCGCCAACTTTCTATCGCAGGTATTTGGAGTAGTTGGCAGAGCGAAAAGGGGCAGGTGATTCAGAGCGCTGCGATTATTACCCGCGAAGCAGTAGGTGAATTAGCAACGATTCATAGTCGAATGCCCGTCTTTATGCCCGAGGCGAGATGGAGTGATTGGTTAGATCCCGAGGGTCGAGATATCAATCGTCTGATTAAGTTGATGGTTAATGAAGACCCTGCCGCAGGAGTGGCACCGGTTCCTGTTTCATCTCGAGTTAATGTGGTGGCAAATAATGGCCCTGAACTGATTGTTCCAATCGAGCTCGGAGCGCCTGAGACCCTCTTTTAGATATACGCTATCTACGATGACATCCAAGGATTTAGTTCTCGAGAGCGCCGCCGATCGCACCATTCGGTTCGAGCGCGATGCTCTTGTGTTCACAAATCAGTTATATGCAGCAGCGCTGCGTTACACAAAGAACCCTGAAGATGCACGCGATTTAGTTCAAGATACCTACCTCAAAGCGTTCTCCTCTTTTCATCAATTTGAAGAAGGCACCAATCTGCGCGCCTGGCTCTATCGCGTATTGACTACAACTTTCATTAATTCATATCGCAAAGGTCAGCGCCAACCTCAAATTTCAAATAATGAGTTGGAAGATTGGCAAGTAGCAGAGGCGCAATCACATACCAGTGATCAAGGTAAATCTGCTGAGATGCAGGCGCTGGAGAAACTCCCTGATAGCGATATCAAACGTGCGCTCCAAGAGATTCCAGAAGAGTTTCGCATCGTCGTCTATCTCGCTGATGTCGAAGGATTTTCTTATAAAGAGATTGCAGAAATCGTTGGCTCACCTGCTGGAACAGTGATGTCTCGTCTGCATCGTGGACGTAAGCAACTGCGCGAAAAGCTTGCGGATTACGCCAAAGAGCTCGGCTACACAGTCGGAGGTAGCAAATGAGTTACATCGAGATTCAGTGTGGCGATGTCTTGGCATCTGTCGTCTTTATTATTGAAGGTGAGCTGCAAGAGATTCCACAAGCAGAGGCAATTAGTAGCCACCTTGTTACTTGCGGACCTTGTGCTGCTGAGATTGAACATGAACGCGCTATGCACTCGCTACTGCAAGATGTCTTAAAGCGCACCTGCGATGAGCAAGCACCTGAAGATTTACATCAGAGCATCCACAACCAACTACGAGCACAGATGGCTGGCGCCGGCACCACTGAGGTAGTCACCCAGTTCAGCATGACTGAGATTTCTATTGAGATTGATGAGTTTGGCAATGTCGAGCATCGTGAAATTCAAATCGAGCAGACACATATCCAGCACTTTATTGAGGACGAGAAGTAACCTTCTAAGTATGAGACCGGCAGATGAAGTCCTTGGCGCAGTTGGCTTCT
The DNA here is from genome assembly GCA_945889195.1 of Bifidobacterium breve. Taxonomy (GTDB): domain Bacteria; phylum Actinomycetota; class Actinomycetes; order Nanopelagicales; family Nanopelagicaceae; genus Planktophila. Next base: position 54,410 of record CAMDBB010000002.1, on the reverse strand, counting down.
CTGTCTTAGCTGTTCGCCCCGGAGATACCTGCGTGACGATGGGCGTCTCAGATCTTCCTGTTGTTGCACCATCTATCTATCTCTCATTGATGGAGAGCGCTTGCGTTGCCGCTCTTTCAGAGTATCTCGATGCTGGCGAAACAACTTTTCTTACACACTCAAGCCTTGAGATCGTCGGTTCTGCAACGAGCGGAGTTGAGATTCGAGCCAATGCCCGCGTGATAAACATTGAAGGTAGAGAGTTGACCTTTGAATGTGAAGTTTATGATGGTGAGCGCCACTTAGCGCAAGCAGAGATAACAAGGGCGACAGTTGAGCGATTATCTTTCCTCGCTCGCACTGCCGCCCAATCGTTAATTAACGAATAGCAACTGTTTTTTTGCTTAGGCCTTCTTGGTCTCCCAGAAGATTGCTGCAATCTCATCGATCTTTGCAATCAGTGAATCTGCAACTGCAACATCTTGAGTTCCCTTTGTGCCTGCAGCACCGGCAAGCTTTGTCGCCTCATTGAAGAGTGAGTGCAGTTGTGGGTACTTCTCGAAGTGAGGAGCCTTGAAGTAGTCAGTCCAGAGAACCCAGAGGTGTTCCTTGACTTGGTGTGAACGCTCTTCCTTAATTGCAACAGAACGTGAGCGGAAATCTGCATCAGGGTTAGCTGCATACTTTTCCATGCAGGCCTTTACAGAGAGCGCTTCAATCTTTGCTTGTGCTGGGTCATAGACGCCGCAAGGAAGATCGCAATGTGCGTGAACAGTAATTTTTGGTGTGAATATATTTCTCATGAGAGCGAGACTACTGCAGGTCTCACTAGAATTCGACTTATGGCGAAGTACGCATCCATGGTCGTAGAGGGTGACTCAATGGCGCCCACCTACAACGCTGGTGATTGGTTAGCGGGGCGTTGGGCGAGGTACAAGCTAACGGGCGCACATCGCATCAAGGTCGGTAACGTCATCGTCATCGAACGTGAAGAGCAGCCGGGTATCTTCTATGTGAAGCGAGTGACGCAGACTCGTACATCAGGTGGACATATGCCAACCATTTACGTCAGCAGCGATAACCCCGCAGGTACTGATTCCAGGCAGTGGGGATGGCTTCCGATTACTAGCGTGCGAGCAAAGATTTGGTTTAGGTTCAAGCGCGCTTAAAGGCTAGCTAACTTCTCTTTCACAGCGATTACAGATGGATTTGTCAGCGCCTGACCATCTGAGAATAAAAGGGTAGGAACAACGCGATTTCCGCCATTTACCTTTTCAACAAATGAGGCGTAGTTCAACTCTTGCTCAACGTTGATTTCGCGGAAAGTGATTCCATTTTCATCGAGTTGGCTCTTTAGTCGCTTGCAATATCCACACCAATCGGTGCTGAACATGACAAATTCTTGACCTGTTAAGCCAAGTGCTTGAATTTCAGTACTCATTTGAAAGCCTTCATCGAGTAAAGGCTTCGACGAGCAGCGCCTTTGCCTCATCCTCATGTAAGTGATGATTTCCTGTTGCAGGAGATGCAGCAGCGCGACGAGAGATGCGACGCAATACGCGATCATCAATAGCTGTTCCACCAATTGCTTGAGTTGTACTGAGAGCAATATGTGGCCATGGACCTTGGTTGGCAGGTTCATCCTGAACCCAGAGCAAATTAGCGTTTGGATGCTTCTTCGCTTCAACTTCCATCTGTGCAACTGGAAGTGGATAGAGGCGTTCCACGCGAACAATGGCGGTGCTGCTGTCATTGAGGCGTGCGCGCTCTGCAACGAGGTCGTGGTAAATCTTTCCAGAGCAGTAGATCAAACGTGTGGCGTTCTGAACTTCATGGTCACCAATGACTGGCAAGAATGTTCCAGAGGTAAAGTCGTTCATCGATGATGCTGCAGCCTTCAAGCGCAACATTGATTTTGGTGTGAAGACAACCATGGGGCGGCGCTTTGGATTTGCGGCATGGAAGCGGAGCAAGTGGAAGTAGGAAGCCGGAGTAGAAGGCTGAGCCACAGTCATATTCTTTTCAGCACAGAGCGCTAAGAATCTTTCGATACGCGCTGATGAGTGATCTGGACCTTGTCCTTCATAGCCGTGTGGAAGTAAGAGGACAACCGATGAACGCTCACCCCACTTCTGAAGAGCGGAGGAGATAAATTCATCGATGATGGTCTGGGCGCCATTAGCAAAGTCACCGAACTGACCTTCCCAGAGAACGAGTGCTTCATCGCGAACAACGGAGTAACCATATTCAAAGCCCATCGCTGCATATTCGCTCAAGAGCGAATCAATTACGAAGAATTGGTTGGCATCAGAGATGAGTGAGCGAAGGGGAGTCCACTCGCTGCCATTCTCTTTATCGATGATGACTGCGTGGCGATTGGAGAATGTGCCGCGACGTGAATCCTGTCCAGCTAAACGAATTGGGCGACCTTCTTTGAGAAGTGATCCAAAGGCCAACATTTCGCCCGTTGACCAATCGATAGTTGCATCGTTAATTGACTCTGCGCGCTTTTGTAGCTGTGGCAACAACTTAGGGTGGACGTTAAATCCTTCTGGGATAGCCACTTGAGTTGCTGCGATCTCGCGGATGAGTTGTTCTGAGATGAAGGTGGGAACATCTTCGGCGTTAGGAACAATAGGAGCAACGAAATTGGGATCGTGCTCTTCTTGGTAGTTGGCAACGGATGCAAATACCTCTTCCAGCTGCAACTGGTAATCACGGGCGATCTCATCTGCCTGTTCAGGTGTGATATCTCCGCGGCCAACGAGCGCTTCTGTGTAGAGAGTACGAGTTGAGCGCTTGGCATCAATGAGCTTGTACATCAACGGCTGAGTAAAGCTTGGTTCGTCACCTTCGTTATGTCCGCGGCGGCGGTAGCAGACCATGTCGATGACGACATCCTTATTAAATGCTTGGCGGTATTCAAAGGCAAGGTGAGCAACGCGAACACATGCTTCCGGATCATCACCGTTCACGTGGAAGACAGGTGCCTCAATCAACTTAGCGACATCTGTTGAGTAACGAGATGAGCGAGATGCATGTGGAGATGTTGTAAATCCAACTTGGTTATTAACAACAATATGGATAGTTCCGCCTGTGCGATAGCCAGGAAGTTGCGAAAGTTGGAGTGTTTCTGCATTAACGCCTTGACCTGCAAAAGATGCATCTCCATGGAGCAAGATAGGTAGAACTGTGTAAGTGCCCTTGTTATTGAGGCGATCTTGCTTTGCGCGCACAATTCCTTCAAGAACTGGGTTAACCGCTTCCAAGTGTGAAGGGTTGGCAGCGAGATAAATCTTGGTTGTTGCACCTGATTGCGCAGTAAAGACACCTTCTGTGCCGAGGTGATACTTCACATCTCCAGAGCCATGAACTTCATTTTCGGCATAGTGGCCTTGGAACTCTTGGAAGATCTGTCCCACTGATTTACCGCCGATATTGGCCAACATATTGAGGCGACCGCGGTGCGGCATACCGATACAGACTTCATCAAGGCCACGTTCTGCAGCTGATGAAACGATTGCATCTGTGAGTGGAATTACCGATTCGCCACCTTCAAGTGAGAAGCGCTTCTGTCCCACAAACTTTGTCTGCAAGAAAGATTCAAATGCTTCGGCGCTATTGAGCTTACGTAAGATGCGAAGTTGTTCTTCACGCTCGATAGCAGGTAGACCAATTTCAATATGTTGCTGCATCCACTTGCGCTCTTCTGGGCTTGAGATGTGCATGTATTCAATGCCGATAGAGCGGCAGTATGAATCGCGCAGAATTCCAAGAATTTTACGGAGCGGAAGGAAGCTCTTGCCACCGAATCCACCGGTCGCAAATTCGCGATCGAGATCCCAGAGAGTAAGTCCATGATTGACCACATCCAGATCTGGATGTGTGCGCTGGGCATAGACAAGCGGATCGATATCGGCCATTAGGTGGCCCCATGTGCGGTACGCCTGAATCAACTGCTGAACGCGAGCGGTCTTATCAATCTCTTCATCTTTAGTGAAGGCAAAATCTGAGGCCCAACGAATTGGTTCATAGGGAATACGAAGGGCTGTAAAGATTTCATCGTAGAAATGTTCAGCGCCGAGAAGTAGTTCGTGGATGCGACGTAAGAAATCACCTGATTGCGCACCTTGAATAACGCGGTGGTCGTAGGTGCTAGTGAGCGTAACCACCTTGCTAATTGCCATACGAGCAAGGGTCTCTTCACTTGCACCTTGGAATTCAGCTGGGTAATCCATAGCGCCGACGCCGATAATGAGCCCTTGTCCCTGTACCAAACGTGGAACAGAGTGAACAGTTCCGATTGTTCCTGGATTAGTAAGTGAGACAGTTGTTCCTGAATGATCTTCAACGGTCAGAGTTCCAGCGCGCGCCTTCTTTACGATCTCTTCGTAGGCGACCCAGAACTGGCCGAAATCAAGTCCTTCGCAACCCTTAATTGATGGAACAAGGAGTTGGCGGGTTCCATCTGGCTTAGCTAAATCGATAGCGATACCGAGGTTGATATGTTCTGGTTTTCCAAGCGCTGGCTTGCCATCGAGTTCGCCGTAGAAAGAATTCATCTCTGGCATCGCACGCAGCGCCTTGATCATTGCGTAGGCGATGATGTGTGTGAAGGAGACCTTTCCACCGCGGCCACGCTTTAAGTGATTGTTAATCACAATTCTGTTATCAATCATCAACTTAGCTGGAATCGCACGTACCGATGTTGCAGTTGGTACTGAAAGCGAAGCTTCCATACTTGCAACTACTCGAGCACCGACACCGCGAATTGGTTCAAGCGTTGCAGCCCCTGGTGTTGCAAGAGTTGGGATTGGTTTTGCTGCAGGTTGCGCGGGTGTTGCAGGAGCTGTAGCTACTGTGCGAACAACTGGTTGTGATACTGGTGCCGCAGGTTGCGCGGGTGCGGGTGCAACTGGCGCAGCAGGTGCAGGTGTTGCAGGAGTACCACCCATCGAAATATTCGGTGGAGTTACAGGTTTTGGAGTGGGAGGTGTTCCACCTTTTGGAGCCCCTGCTACTGGTGCATTGGAACCAGGAGAAGCAGCCTGCGGATTGTTCTGGAAGTAGGTAACCCATTCAGTTGGAACGGAAGTTGGATCTGCTTGGTATCGCTCAAACATTTCTTCAACGAGCCAATCATTTGCTCCGAAGTCCTGACCTGATTGCGACACAGAGCGCTCCTTTGCGTTCTCACATACTTATCCGCTCAGATTCGAGCGTGGGCTAAGACTATAGGCTCGAGGCGCACAGCATAAATGCCCCCATTGGCTGCCCCAGCGCGAGATTGCGCACATTCACCAGCGAGAACTCTTTGGCTATTTCAGGGTGCCGCTCTATCCAATCTTTGAGACCCTTCCCGCTATGGAGACCACATCAGCTCGCCCATTAGCCGTCATTACAGGTGGAAGCCGGGGACTCGGATTTGAAAGCGCAAAAGCGCTGGCGCAACGTGGTTTTGATCTTGCTCTTATCGCTAAAGATGGAGCCAAGTTAGAGAGCTCCGCCAAGGAGATTCAAGGAGTGAACGTCTCCACATTCGTCTGCGATCTCGAACAGTCAGAGCAGGTGCGCGAAACAATCGCGGCGATTACACAGTCCCTACCTGTGCCACAAGTATTGATGTTGGCCCATGGAGTCATGAGCGAGAAGATGTCAAAGACTCTTAGAACTACCGATGCTGAATGGCGTCGCGTAATGGCAATTAATTTAGATTCAGTATTCCAACTAGTAAATGGAATTGCACCTGCGATGGCAGATGCACGCAACGGCCGCATCGTTATCTTCTCAGCTTGCTTAGGTCGCATGTCAGGACCAGGTAATGCTGGTGGACTTGCGCCTTATCGAATCAGTAAAGCTGGAGTGAATGCACTTGTTCGCAACTTGGCACATGAGACAGGACTCGGCGCTCGCGGTGTATTAGTTGATGCAATCTGCCCAAATCATTCGCGCACAGATATGGGCGGACCTGATGCACCTCGTTCTGCTGAAGAAGGCGCTGCAACCGCAATCTGGCTAGCAACCCGACCATTTGACGCAGCCGGCTTAACTGATCAAGAGAAGTTAACCGGCGTGCTTTGGGAAGATCAACAAGTCGTTCCTTGGTAGTAATTCGCAGTTATTTAAGGCTAAGAGTTTTCTGATTTAGCAATAGCCAGTACGAGATAAATGATTGATACGGCCAACGGAATGATGATGGCCGCCCCAATATAAAAAGCACCTTGAATTTGGTAGTAGGCAACACCCAGCGCAATTAAATTTGCAAGCATTGCCGGAGATCTTCCATAGTTCTTACCTTTGGCATATCCACGCCCAGCCACATATAAACCAAGCGCCCCAAGAAGTGCGAAACCGATCTCGCCAAGCACTGGAGCCACTTCAACGCTCTCATGAGTGAAGCTAAAGAAAATCAGCCAAAGACCTAGGGAAAGCACGATGGCAGCTTCGATATAAAGCAGGGTTGCCACAATGGAACGCTTTGAGTGCTTCTTGAAAGAATCACCGTTCGACTTTGGTTGAGAGTTACTTACTCTCTCCTTCTTATTGCTCACAGATGCACTTTATCAGTGAGATGAAAAGTGAGCAGCAGATGATGTTTTCCCATGATGGTTTACGAGACTCCCTAACATATCTCGCGGCCCCACCATACTTTTATGAAACCTTGAGGCGTGAATTAGCATCGGCAGAACGAAATAAGTCTCGACTGGCACTGATTCGCTTTCAATTACTCCCCAATATCCCAGAAAATGAATCGCTCTACGAGGCTGCCATCCTTGCTTTTGCGGAGCTACTGAAAGGAATAACAAGATTAGAAGATCTCTGCGCTCGACTGGGGCGCTTCGAATTTACGATGATTGTTAATGCGCAAATTGACGTGGCGGGCGCAATTGCAGAGCGAGTACAGAACAGCTGGCTCGAGAGTAATTTTCTCTGCGAGGCATTTGTGATCAGCGCAAACGGGAAAGAGAGCCCACTTGAGATTCTCAACCGATTAGATAGCGCACCTGCACTGAAAGCGCCGTGAGTTACTCACCGTAGCCACACCGGCACAGAAAGGTGAGCCGACGCCTTCTTATCCACATGCATAAAAACCATTTAGCCCTAAGCGTCAGTGCCCTCTTACCTTCTGCCCCATGGAAACAATGGATCCGGAAGTTGTCTTTGGGCCAATCGCCGACCTCATTGCCGATCCCACAATTGAAGAGATTTGGATTAACTCCCCAGAGAGAATATTTGTAGCTCGCGCGGGAAAGAGCCAGTTGATAAACCTCGTCCTCACCTCTGAATCCGTAAGGCAGTTGGTTGACCGAACTCTGATTTGGAGCGGAAGGCGGCTTGATATTTCGCAACCTTTTGTCGATGCCAGATTGCCAGATGGGAGCCGTTTACATGTTGTAATCCCTGAAATCACCGCTGAACACTGGGCGGTAAATATTCGTAAACATCTGATGCGCCATAAGAGTTTGAGTGACTTGGTCGCCATGGACGTGCTCTCAACTAATGTTGCAATTGATTTATCGCGAGCTGTTAAGAGCGGACTTAACATCTTGGTAAGTGGTGGTACTCAAGCTGGAAAGACCACACTTCTCAATGCTCTCGTTAATGAAGTGCCAATCAATCAGAGAGTAATTACCATCGAAGAAGTCTTTGAACTTCAACCTAAAAATCCTGATCTCATTCAAATGCAAACTCGGGGTGCAAATCTCCAAGGCGATGGTGCGGTCAATCTCCGAAAATTAATCAAGGAAGCGCTCAGAATGCGCCCATCAAGGATTGTCGTAGGAGAAGTGCGAGAAGCAGAGGCGCTTGATTTATTGCTAGCGCTAAATTCAGGACTCCCTGGGATGGGCACTCTCCATGCCAATTCAGCTCGTGATGCAATTACAAAGCTACAGACGCTACCTCTGCTTGCGGGTGAAAATATCTCTCACAAATTTATCGCTCCAGTAGTTGCATCTGCCATCGATGTGGTCGTTCAAGTTTCACTAGGTGACGATGGAACGCGAAGAGTCCGTGAAGTCGCCAGAGTTACTGGGCGATTTGAGAATGATCGAGCAGAGATTGAATCGATATGGCGATGGAATGGAACTGACTACGAGAAGGGCCTCGGTGTCATTGCATGAATCCATTGAAGCAAGTTTCTTATAAGAACGCTTTAGTCATAACTTCTGCAGCAGCGCTTACATTTTTGATTGTTTTCACAATCTCACACTCTCTCTACATAGCGGCAGCTTTCTCTTGTTTCCTTGCGATATTCATGACTATCGCTCGGGCAAAGGCGGTCTCGAGAAGAGCGATGGCAATTCAAGGGGCTGCACCTGAAATGATTGATCACTTGAGAGCCGGGGTTCAGTCGGGCCTTTCGCTTAACGAGTGCCTTATTGGGCTTTCAGATCGCGGTCCCGAGATCTTAAGGCCCTACTTTCTACGTTTTCGCGACGAGATTTATCTTTCAGGAGATTTTGAGAAAGCTATTGCGTTAGCAAAACGCGAATTGGCTCATCCGACCACAGACCAAATTCTGGAATCGCTCGCGATGGCTAAGGTGTTGGGAAGCGCCGAGTTGCTCAATATTCTCCGCCTCTTAGGTAACTTCATTCGAGAAGATCTCACTCTGCGTCGCGAGATTGCTGTAAAACACAATTGGATCAAGAACTCCGCTCACTTATCTGCAGCCGCCCCTTGGCTATTGCTCCTACTTCTCTCCACTCAACCAAGTACATCTCGCGCCTTCTCCACTCAGTCGGGCGCCTTGATTCTTCTTGCAGGGCTGGCGATGACAGCTGCTGCATACCTCTGGATGAATCAACTGAGCAAACTTCCTGAAGCCTCTAGAGTCTTTTCCGGATCCCATTTAGGCCGACGGTTATGAACAATCCACTCATTGTCACGCTTCTCTTTCTGATCCCAGCCTTCCTTATTCTTAACGAAGACTTTTCCCTGGAGCGAGCGAGTATCAAATCAATCCATCGCGTGGGGGATAGAACTTCAGTCAGAGCAAAGTTAGCTGAACTTGGTTACTCAACTGAGAGTGATTACGAAAATTTTAGATATAAGCAACTCATTGTTTCTAGCGGATTATCATTTTCTATCATTCTCTTTGGAATCTTCAAAGACTCATCCCTGGCCACAATTCTCTCAATTCTCCTGATTGCATTCTCGGGATCGATACTCTTACTTGAACGAAACCTCACTCAAAGAGTGAAAACGTATCGGGTTGGAATCGAAGAAGAATTCCCCGCCATTGTTGAAATGCTTACTCTCTCAATCTCGGCTGGAGAAAGTCCGCTAAGTGCGATTCAGAGAATTACCAACCGAGGCTCGGGCGCACTCGTTGCGCAATTATCGAAGGTTGTCGATGAAGTATCGAGCGGAGCTCCATTTGAAGAGGCGTTAGACGCACTTGGAAGGCGGCTACATTCGCTGAGCGTTCGTCGCTTCATCGACTCAATAGTAATTGCAATTTCACGTGGAGCCCCTCTCGTTGAAGTTCTCCAAAGCCATGCCGAAGAGGCTCAGAGTCTGCAGAGAAATCGAATAACGGCAATCGCGGCCAAAGCAGAGATGTCGATGATGGTTCCGGTGGTCTTTCTCATCCTTCCTATTTCAATTCTCTTCGCACTCTGGCCATCACTGTCGAATCTAAATCTATTTGCACAAGGTTAAATCCAAATCAGAAAAACTAAAGAAAAAGGAGAGAAAGATGAATCAAATAGTTCAGAAGAAATTGGTAGCGATGCAGATTGAAATTTCCATGAGGCTCAGTGACTTTAAGCGATCTCGCTTCTTTCGCGCTCTCAGTGATGATCGAGGTGATGTCCCTGGCTGGGTACTAGTGGTGCTAATGACTACAGGCCTCGTAACCGCTATCTGGACAATCGCAGCCCCACGGCTAACTGCAATTCTTAAAAATTCTTTAGATGCCATGAATGGCATTCGTTAAGTTGATGCTGAAATTTCTCAGATGTGAACGGGGAAGCGTTGAGAGTGCACTTGTTCTACTCCCACTCATGTCGCTCTTCCTAATAGCCACACAGATCAACGTAGCGATTCATTCTAGGAATATGGAGAAGGTGGTTGTCCAAGATCAGGCTTCTAAGAAGGCTCTTACGGGAGACTTTGAAGAGAGTGATCAATTCCTTCCAATTTATTCGCCGGATCCTCATCAAAACTTGGATCTCGTTGTGACAACAAGAGAGAGCAACGTGCCAAGAATATTCGGGGACGAGTATCAAGTTAAGGTAACTGGCATTGCGATTGTTGAGAATCAGCGATGAATCTTGCCTTCCTTAGAGACCAGCGCGGCAGCGCTTCAATTGAGTTTGTCATTCTTGCCATCCCACTTTTCATTCCGCTATTTCTCTACATGAATACCTTCTCTAGCGCGAGCGATGATCAAGAGAGGTTGCGAACGCTGGCGCGTGAATCTGTTCGAGCTTTCGTCACATCAGCAAACGACGGGATTGCTTTTGAAGTCTCTCGTTCAGTCATTGTGGAAGGTGGACGACTACTAGGGTTTGAGAATCCAGAGAGCGAAATTCGGAGTCAGATAATCTGCAGCCAGAGCCCCTGCATCTCTCCAGATTCAGAGATTGTCATAACTCTCTCAATCCCAGAACGATCTATCCAGGTATCTGCAATTGAATATGTAACTCCCTGGGCTTAACTTTTGAAATCTCTTAGATCTTTTGTAAAAGATGAACGTGGATCAATCTCCTTACTCATCATGAGTCTCTTCATGTCTACTCTCATTGTTTTAGTCATTCTCACCAATATTTCCTCTATTTACTTGGCGAAGAGAGCCCTTACCCAAGCAAGCGAAGCAGCAGTACAGAGAGGTGTAAGAAACTTAGATTTACAAACCTACTATCAAAGCGATTACAACTTCTGGCAATTTGCTTGGAATCTAACGGGTGAAGGTGAGACCGATCCAGGAATTCCTATCGACTGCCAGAAGGGAAGAGATGATGCCCTGAGCGCTATGGAGAAATGGATGCAGCTCAGTGAATCCAAGGAAACAGCTAATGGACGTGAGAATTTAGAGGACATTAGAGTGAACAGGGTTGAATGTGATGGTTACCAATTGTCAATTTCTACTTCGGCAGATGTACGTCTTCCTTTTCTTCTTCCCTTCATAAATCTTGATTACGTTGAGATCTCTACTACCGTCGCAAGCATTGCGCAGCGGAGAATCACTACAAATTACTACGGGATCGATATCGGATAAATTCTCGCTATCCTTAACCCATGGCTCGCGAATACTCACTCGAAATCTCAGAGATAAGTGCGACCCTCACATCTATCGAAAAAGTTCTCGATCTTCCCAAACTTGAAATAGAAGTAGTTGAACTTGAAGCAGCTGCTGGTGTTCCGAATCTGTGGGATGACCCCGAGAAAGCGCAAGCGGTAACGAGCAAGCTATCTCGAGTCCAAGGAACTATCACGCGCCTGAAAAGCCTGCGCCGCAGAGTTGATGATCTGCCTGTTCTCTTTGAATTGGCAGCAGGTGAACCAGGTGGCTCAGCGCTTAAAGATGCAGAAGGTGAACTCGATGCCACAGTGAAGGCGATTAGCGAGTTAGAAGTAACCACCTTGTTAAATGGTGAATACGATGATCGAGATGCGCTTATTACTATCCGCTCTGAAGCCGGCGGTGTAGAAGCAGCTGACTGGGCAGAGATGTTGATGCGTATGTATCTGCGTTACTGCGAGCGTCATGAATTTAAAGTTGATGTTTTAGAAACTTCCTATGCAGAAGAGGCTGGAATCAAATCAACCACCTTCAGAATTAGCGCTCCCTATGCATATGGCACTCTCTCGGTTGAGCAAGGGACTCATCGCTTAGTTCGAATCTCTCCCTTTGATTCACAATCACGCCGCCATACATCTTTTGCTGGCGTTGAAGTAGTACCGGTCGTAGAACAGAGCGATCACATTGAGTTAGATGAGAAAGAGATCCGCGTCGATGTCTATCGCTCATCTGGTCCGGGTGGGCAGGGCGTCAATACAACTGACTCTGCGGTGCGATTGACACATATTCCAACAGGCATCGTTGTCTCATGTCAGAATGAGCGTTCTCAAATTCAGAATAAGGCGACTGCGATGGCTGTTCTGCAATCGAAATTACTCGAACGCCGCCGCCAAGAAGAACAAGCAAAAATCAATGCGCTTAAGGGCGATAACTCTGGATCTTGGGGAAATCAGATGCGTTCCTATGTTTTAGCGCCCTACCAAATGGTGAAAGATCTTCGAAATAACCATGAGACAGGAAATACCTCTGCAGTATTAAATGGTGAAATCGATGATTTCATTGAAGCGGGAATTCGCTGGCGCCGCAGTTCTTCTCACGCTTAATCGCGCCTCAACTGTGATTTATTTCTGCCTGTGAATGGCGATATTTAGGGCGAATCAACCGAGAATTTCCAGCCTCACTCCATAAACTAGGGGCAGGTCTCAAAGGAGCTGCAGTGATTCGTTTTGAAAATGTAACAAAGATTTATTCGGGGCAGGATCGACCTGCGCTCGATAGCGTGAGCCTGGAAATCACAAAGGGCGAATTCGTCTTCTTGGTTGGTATGTCCGGTTCCGGTAAGTCGACCTTCCTGCGCCTGATTCTGCGCGAAGAGCGTCCAACCTCAGGAACAATTCATGTGGCTGGAAAAGATTTAGGAACTCTGGCAAACCATAAGGTTCCGGAACTTCGCCGCCAGGTCGGAACGGTCTTCCAAGATTTCAGGCTGCTTCCTAACAAGACAATCTCAGAGAACATTGCATTCTCGCTCCACGTGCTTGGGTATTCTCAGAAAGAGATTAACCGCGAAGTTCCCGAGATGCTTGAACTCGTTGGTTTGGAAGATAAGGGCGATCGCCTGCCATCTGAAATCTCTGGTGGTGAACAACAGCGTGTGGCAATCGCTCGCGCATATGTCACAAAGCCAGCAATCATCATCGCCGATGAACCAACTGGAAACCTTGACCCTGCGCTCTCTGTAGGCATTATGAAATTGCTCGATCGCATCAACCGCGAGGGCACAACAGTTTTGATGGCAACCCACGATTCAGGAATTGTGGATCAGATGCGCAAGCGCGTAATCGAACTCGATGGCGGACATGTGATTCGCGATCAGGTTCGTGGCGTTTACGGATACACCGGATAATTACAAGAAGAGATATGGAGCAGTAAAGATGCGCGCAGGATTTCTATTAAGTGAAGTTCGAATTGGACTTCGCCGCAACTTAACGATGACCTTCGCTGTCATTGTCACTGTCGCAATCTCGCTCTCACTTCTTGGTATTGGCTTACTTTCTAATTCTCAAGTAAGTGCGATGAAAGATTATTGGTATGACAAGATTGAAGTATCTGTATTCCTCTGCGGTTCCCTCTCAGAATCTCCTTCCTGCGCGGGTGGCGTAGTTACACAAGAGCAACGCGTTTCAATTAAGGCTGATTTAGAGGCGCTTCCAGTTGTGCAGAGCGTCTTTTACGAATCACAGACTGAAGCATTTGAACGCTTCAAGGAGCGCTTCAAGGATTCTGCAATTGCACAGAATGTGACTGCAGATCAGCTTCCAGAATCATTCCGAGTGAAGCTAGAGGATCCAACTCAATTTGATGTTGTCGTCAGCGCATTTAGCGGTCGACCTGGCGTAGATATCGTGCAAGATCAGCGAACCATTCTCGAGCGATTCTTCAAGCTCCTTGAAGTTCTTCGTAATGGTGCTCTAGCTGTTGGTCTCCTCTCAGTTCTTACAGCAGCGCTCCTCATCAGCAACACACTTCGCATCGCAGCATTTAACCGTCGCCGCGAAACTGGCGTCATGAAGTTGGTCGGTGCATCATCTTGGTCAATCCAGCTGCCATTCCTTCTTGAAGGAGTTATCTCAGCGATTGTTGGTTGGGGATTTGCATCCGGGTTACTTGCTGGGCTGAAGTACGTTGTTGATACCGAGGTTGCGCCACTGCTTACCTTTACCAAATTCTTTGGCTGGGGCGAAGTTGCAGCTGCATCTGGCTGGTTGCTCTTGACCGGCCTCGTAGTTTCAACGATCGCATCTCTCATTACCCTTCGCCGTTATTTGAAGGTTTAATTCCATGGTCAAGGAACTGGGCAAGAAGCTCATCGCCCAGAATAAGAAAGCCCGTCACGATTTTTCCATCGAAGATGTTTATGAGTGCGGAATTGTTCTTACAGGCACAGAGGTAAAGTCACTACGCGCAGGTCGCGCCTCGTTGATCGATGGCTTTGCCATGATTGAAAATGGCGAGCTCTGGCTCCATGGCGTGCACATTCCTGAGTACACAGAAGGAACATGGACGAATCACACCCCGCGACGTAAGCGCAAGCTCTTGGTTCACAAAGTTGAACTACGCAAGATTGCTGGGCGCACCAAAGATTCTGGTATCACCTTGGTGCCGCTGCAGCTCTACTTCAACAATGGCAAGGCCAAAATTGAGGTCGCGATTGCAAAGGGTAAGAAGGCGCACGATAAGCGCTCTACATTGATGGAGCAGCAAGCCACTCGCGAAGTAAATCGCGAACTCTCGCGCCGCCAATCAGGTAAGGATTAATGACTTTTCGTATCGAAACCGAGAGACTCATTCTTCGCCCACTTGCGCTTACTGATGAAGATGATCTCCTTGAATATCAATCCCACCCAGAAATCGTCCGCTATATCCCATGGCCAGAGCGCACTCGCGAGCAGGTGCGAGAAGCGCTCGAGAAGTACGCGCCTCTACATAAAGACGTCATCACAGAAAATGGTGACTTTCTTTTATTGGCTTGGGAACTCAAAGATGGTGCGAATAAAGGGAAAGTAATTGGCCAATCAAATCTCAGTATTGAACGCAAGGAAGATCAGTATTCAGAATTTGGATATGTAACACATCAGAACTTCCAGCGCCAAGGCTACGCATTTGAGGCGAGTAGAGCGCTCCTTGATTACGCATTTAGGAACTTTGCCATCCATCGCATCGTGGCCAAAATTGATTCTCGGAATCCTGAGTCTGCGCATTTGGCCGAGAAACTCGGCATGAGACTTGAAGGCACTTTCAGAGAATCAGAGTTCTTTAAAGGCGATTGGTGCGATATGTGGGAGTACGCCATTCTCAAGAGTGAGTTTCAGGCTTAATTTCGCGCTCAACACTTCCTTGTCTATACTTATGACATCGCTTAGATAGATCGAGTGCGCAGACAAGAATGCTCACTCCATACCTTCTAAGAACCCAATCCACTGAAAAGAAATTTGCAGTGGGTGAAGTGTCGAAAAAACTTATCAAAACTACATAGCGTGAATTACGTTTCTCAACGTAGTTCCCAAGTATCTAGAGTTTTCTAGATAAACATGGGGGTGAACGGTCTCGACTTTAGTTGTTGAGGCAGGGGAAGCGGGCCGAGGAAGCCGGGATGATCTCGTAAACCATGAAACCTGTGCACACATAACTGCAGACAACAGTCGCAGTGATTTCGCCCTAGCTGCATAAGCTAGTACCGAATCCGTCAGCCCGGGCGCGCTCTCGTCCCGGAATCTGGCGTCGCTAGAGAGCTCTTCATCGAGATAGCGTTGCGAATATCTTGAGAGAACAGTTTCGCAAATGAGTTCGTTGAATACTCGTGTGTATGAGATTCAGAACTGAGAAAACGTTAAACACACTACGCCCGTAGAAGCCCTGTTTTAATTCTGAAGGACCCGGGTTCGATTCCCGGCACCTCCACAAGATTAGTTATTTACTTCTCGCCGTCCCCATCTTCAGGACCAGGTCTTAGCCCTTCATAAATCTCTTTACAGATTGGGCAGACTGGATATTTCTGCGGATCGTGAGATGGCACCCATTTCTTTCCACATAAAGCGCGCACCGCTTTTCCAGTAACAGCGGACTCAACAACTTTCTCTTTCTTGATGTAATGAGCGAAGCGATCATGGCCACCGTCATCTTCTTGCTCGACGGGGCGAGTAAGTGTGTCTGCATCTAGTTCACGGCTGAAGAAACCCATGAGCAAAGTATCCATGACGGAGGGTAGAATCTTCCAATGAAAGACTTACTGCGCACCGAGCATTTATCACCAGCCGATGTTGAGTTACTACTCGACACTGCCGCTGACTTTGCCAGCAAGCCCCTTCGCTCCAGTACCGCTCTGAGCAATAAAACTGTTGCTATCTATATGACAAAGCCATCGACCCGTACTCGTCTGGCTTCAGAGACTGCAGTTGCTCATTTGGGCGGAACGCCAATCTTTATTCGCGGTGACGATTTACAACTTGGTCGTGGCGAAACGATCTCAGATACCGCCAAGATTATTAGCGGCTTTTGCGATGCACTTCTTATCCGTACCTTTAAGCAATCTGATGTTGATGAACTTGGCGCAAGCGCCACAATCCCTGTTATCAACGGCTTAACAGATGATGACCACCCAACGCAGCTTCTTGCGGACTGGGTCACTATCCGCGAAAACTTTGGCGCAGATATTCAGGGAAGAAAGTTTGTCTATCTCGGTGATGGCAACAATATGACCCATGCTTGGTTAATCATGGGAGCAATCATGGGCGCACATGTTGTTGCAGCAACGCCTGCTGGTAAGTGGGCACCAGATGCCGCAGTTATTGCAAAGGCGAAAGAGATTGCAGCAAAGAGTGGTGCCACAATCGAAGTGACAACTGATGCAGAAGCTGCTGCCAAAGGCGCCTCAGTTCTCTACACAGATGTCTGGATGTCTATGGGAGATCCAGAAGCAGAGCGCACCGAGAAGATGAAGGCTTTAGCGCCATATGCAGTTACTGAGAAGTTAATGGCGATGACTGAAAAAGATTCAATCTTTATGCATTGCCTTCCTGCTCATCGCGGTGAAGAGGTTGAGGCCGCGGTAATCGATGGACCAAAATCTGTCATCTGGCGCGAGGCATATCATCGTCGCACCACTATTCAAGCGCTGCTTTATCACTTAACTCGCGGTGAATTAAAGGGAAATTAAGTAGTTATCCTTCAGCACTTACATCAGGAACTTGATCAAGGTCTGTAAAAACAATCTTTCCCATTTGCCGCGCCTTTTCCATTTCAATATCTGCGCCGCGTGATTCGCCAGGGATTCTTAGAATTGCATCGCATTTTTCGAGGAGGCGATGAGCCACGGGATATTGAAATTCTTGAAATTGTGCTGAGCTGTGGGAATCCCCGCCAGCGCTCTTAATGACAGGCCATGCTGCCCACTCGCCAACCATGCCCAGGTGGCCTTTCTTGAATAGTGGCAAGGCGTAGCTCTCCATTGCTGCCAGATTCTGACGAATTTTCGCTTCATCGCCATCGGTTCCCGTTAAATATGGGCCAGAAATGAGGATGAGAAGAGATTTAGACATGGCAGAGAGATTAGTCCCATATCTCCAAATTTTGGGTTGGAGGGTACCTTTCTCCGTATGAGAGTTGCCGTTCCTAAAGAGATTCGCGATGGCGAAAAGCGCGTAGCGCTCGTGCCAGATGTCATCAACAAACTGACTCGACTTGGCTACGAAGTGGTCATCGAATCAGGTGCAGGGGTTCATTCACAAGCAACCGATGATCTCTACACGGCTGCAGGTGCCACAGTAAAGAGCGGCAACGTCATCAGCGATGCAGATGTAGTTCTCTCTGTCACTTCTCTTACGCCAGCGCAGATGAAGACCCTCAAGAAGGGCGCAGTCACAATTTCATTCCTCTCACCAGTTACTGGCGTTGATTCGATTGAAGCAGCTACGGGGGCAGGAGTAACAGCCTTCTCACTTGAGCTCGTTCCACGTATTTCGCGCGCACAGTCAATGGATGCGCTGACATCACAAGCGCTCTGTGCTGGCTATCGCGCAGCTCTCGTTGGCGCAGAACTTTCTCCACGATTCTTCCCGATGTTAATGACAGCAGCGGGCACTGTGACCCCAGCTCAAGTTTTGGTACTTGGTGCAGGTGTTGCGGGATTGCAAGCGATTGCAACTGCTCGCCGCCTTGGTGGAGTTGTCAGCGCATATGACGTGCGCCCATCTTCTGCCGATGAAGTGAAGTCAATGGGTGCATCATTTATCAACCTCGAACTTGAAGCACTTGAAGGCGCCGGTGGTTATGCGCGCGAGATGACAGAAGAGCGCGCTGCCAAGCAACGTGAACTTCTCACTCCATATATTGCTAAGTCACATGTAGTCATTACAACGGCTGCAGTTCCTGGTCGCACAGCTCCTCGCTTAATGACAGCGCAGATGGTGGATGCGATGGAAGCCGGAACCATCATCGTCGATCTAGCTGCAGAAACTGGCGGAAACGTTGAAGGATCAAAGCCGGGCGAAATTGTTGTTACTGCAAAGGGAGTTCAGATCTGGGGCGGAAAAGATGTTCCAAGCCAGCTGCCATTCCACGCATCTAGCTTGTACTCACGTAACGTCGTTAATCTCTTAACGTTGATGACGACGCCAAGTAAAGATGGCGCACCTGTAGCGCTCAATATCGATTTCACCGATGAAATTATTGATAAATCTGCCCTCTCTCATGCGGGTAAAAAGCACATGCCCGGAGGGAATCTCTAATGGATGCAATGGCAATCATCTCCATCTTCGTACTCGCAGTATTTGTGGGCTTTGAAGTTGTCTCTAAGGTTTCATCAACGCTCCACACCCCGCTGATGTCTGGTGCAAATGCAATTCACGGCGTCATCCTCGTGGGCGCGATCATCGTCGCCGATCACAGCAAAACAAACCTCGAACTTGGCTTATCTCTTGCAGCGATTGTTCTCGCAACAATCAATATGGTCGGCGGCTTTGTTGTTACCGACAGAATGCTCGAGATGTTTAAACCGAAGAAGAACGACAGCTCTAAGGGAGGCGAATAATGAATAGCACTCTCTATAGCTTGATTGGTCTGGCAGCAGGTGTTGCCTTCATCTTGGCTCTTAAAGGTCTGTCTCATCCAAAGACTGCGCGACGTGGAAATCTCATCGGCGCATTTGGTGCAACCGTTGCCACCCTTGCAGTGTTCTTCTACGGAGCTCCGCTCAATAATCTTGGGTGGATCGTTGGCGCAATCGCCGTAGGTCTTGTAATCGGAGTCCCAGCTGCTCGAAAAGTTGAGATGACACAGATGCCGCAACTAGTTGCGCTCTTTAACGGTGTCGGTGGCGGAGCTGCAGCCCTTGTTGCGATTGTCGAATATCTCAATCTTGGCGCTCAGGCGACGACTGCAGAAGTCATCTTCACTGTATTCACTGTTGTCGTAGGTTG
This sequence comes from Bifidobacterium breve, assembly GCA_945889195.1. Lineage (GTDB taxonomy): Bacteria > Actinomycetota > Actinomycetes > Nanopelagicales > Nanopelagicaceae > Planktophila. The sequence continues at coordinate 35,204 of CAMDBB010000002.1, read as the reverse complement.
CGTCTCTTTCAGCGGATCAATCATTACCTTTATGAAGCTACAAGAGTTGATGACTACTCGCCCAGTTGTATTCCCTGGCGGACGCTTTGTGATTGCGGCAACCCTGGCTGCCACGCTCGGAGTTTCTGTCTGGGTCGTCGTTGCCCTTGGAACCACACCTCTACTAGTACTCGCGGTGCTCTCACTTATCTTCGGTGTGCTCTTCGTACTTCCAGTGGGCGGCGCAGATGTGCCAATCGTTATCTCACTCCTGAACGCATTTACCGGTCTGACCGTTGCAGCAAGTGGTTACGTCCTCTCATCAACGCTTCTGATTATCGCCGGAACTCTGGTTGGTGCATCTGGAACCATTCTTACTCGTTTGATGGCAGAGGCAATGGGACGTTCACTCTTTGGAACTCTCTTCGGTGCATTTACTGCAAAGCCACAAGAAGCATCAGGGTCAGCAGAGGAACGTCCAGTGCGTTCAGGTTCCGCTGATGACGTTGCAATCTTGCTCAACTATGCACGTCGCGTTGTTATCGTTCCTGGCTTTGGTCTCGCTGTTGCGCAGGCGCAGCACACAGTGCGTGAGCTTGCAGACTTAATGCTCTCCAAGGGAATTGATGTTGCATACGGTATCCACCCAGTTGCAGGTCGCATGCCAGGACATATGAACGTGCTTCTTGCAGAAGCAAATGTTCCTTACGATCAGCTGGCTGAGATGGATGAAGTGAATCCAACATTCGGACAGACAGATGTTGCAATCGTTATCGGTGCAAACGATGTTGTGAACCCTGCAGCGCAGACAACTCCAGGATGTCCTATCTATGGAATGCCAATTCTTGAAGTAAATAACGCTGCCAACATCATCTTCCTTAAGCGCTCAATGCGCCCAGGATTTGCTGGTATCGAGAATGAACTTCTCTACGATCCAAAGACGATGTTGCTCTTTGGTGATGCAAAGGCATCTCTGACAAAAGTTGTCTCAGCGCTCAAAGCTCTTTAATTAGAGCTCTCTAACTATCCCTCTTGCAGGGTTGTTGGAGCGTTGTGAACATCCAGTGGCGTTGCCGGGCCCTTGGCATCTTCCTTATAGATAGCAGGAATTGAGCCCAAGAGACCCTTCTGGAAATCTTCAAATGCCTGTAGTACTTCGCGCTTTGTATTCATGACAAAGGGACCCATCCATGCGACAGGTTCTTTGATTGGCTGGCCACCGAGAATAAAGAGCTCAAGGTTTGGCGAACGTGATTCTTGCTGCGCAGCAGCGCGAACGACGATGGCATCGCCTTCGCCAAAGACAGTCAGCTGACCCATTGAAACAGGACGTTGTTCATCACCAACAAATCCATGTCCAGACATTGTGTAGACAAGTGCGTTGTAATCCTTGCGCCATGGCAGACGAAGTTCCGCGCCAGGTGCGACGGTTGCGTGAATCAAAGTAATAGGTGTTTGTGTTGAACCAGGACCCACATGTCCATCGAGTTCGCCAGCAATAATGCGAATCAGTGAACCGCCATCTGGAGTTGAAATCAATGAAACGTCGTTTGCACGAACATCCTGATATGCAGGTGGTAACCACTTCTTGCTAGCTGGAAGGTTGACCCATAGTTGGAAGCCGTGGAATAAACCACCTGACATCACTAAATGCTCTGGGGGAGTTTCAATGTGGAGAATTCCTCCTCCTGCAGTCATCCACTGTGTATCTCCATCTGAGATTGTTCCACCGCCACCATTGGAATCCTTATGATCGAAGATGCCATCAATAATGTAGGTAACAGTTTCAAAACCACGATGTGGATGCCAAGGAGTTCCCTTTGGTTCACCTGGCGCGTATTCAACTTCACCCATCTGATCCAAATGAATAAATGGATCAAGGAGCGCTAAATCAACTCCTGCAAATGCGCGACGAACTGGAAAGCCTTCACCTTCATAACCTTGCGGCGCAGTTGTAATGCTCTGCACGCGTCGTGCACGTAGCTGTGTTGCATCGCTGATGCGAGGCAAGATAGTGATGTCACTGACTGTTACTGCTGGCACGGAAGGCTCCGAATCTCGAAAGTTATAGTCGAAAGGTAGTTGAACTTTCAACTACCTGCAACTCTAGATTGGCTCGCCCACAGGCCTGGCAGGGGTGAAATAGCGCTTGCCGAGCGGTGAGGTCCAGGTACATGAGCCATCAAGGAAGCTTTCGATCTGCCACCCATCATGAGTTTTCAAGCGATGGTGTCTTCGACAGAGAGCGCCAATATTGTCAGGAGATGTTGCACCTCCGTTCTCCCAACTTTGGGCGTGATCGAGATCAGAGAGAAGCGCCGATCGACGACATCCCGGAAAGCGACAGGTGCGATCGCGGGCAATCAGAAAATCTTTGAGAACTTGTGGAGGTTGATAACTTTCACGACCAAAGTCGAGCAAGTTTCCGCTCTGCGGCTCGGTGATAAATCGCTTCCAACTGGCATCACTTGCTAGGTGGCGCGCAACAGATGCAGGAATTGCTCCGTAACCGGCAAGTTGTCCAGGATTTTCAGCAAGTCCAAGGAGCGTTGGTAGATCTACAGTGACATTAACGGTGAGCGGGCGACGGTGTGCCGCAACAGTGGAAGAGAGATCGCTGAGGACAGTTGCACAGATAGCTGTCAGAGCATCTGCGCGCTTTTGATCCGCCGTCCGGTTGGGTTCGTTTCTAGTAGCGCTAGCTTCGCTCTGGTTCTGACGCAAGATAAAAGCTTCGATGGAGTTGATAACAATCTGCGCATCGGCAGCAGGAAGAATTGCAACAACGGTAGACATACCATCGGCATCGTTGTAACAAGAGACGCGACGAAGTGATTGCGCTTTGGTAACTGTCTCTTCAAACTCTTCCGGAGCTAACTTGGCAATCTGAGTGCGCACTAAATTCGCTACTTGTCCTGGGGTATGAAACTCTGCATAGGCCAGTGCGCGCTCTTCAATGTGGAAAATTGTTGACTCTGGAGCGCCATCACGAATTGCAAGTGCAGTCTCGCGTGCAATAACTGTGGCATGTGCAGAAGAGATTTCGCCGGTAGCTAGCGCCGAACAAGTCTGTGGCAAGTTATTGACAAGGGTCCGAGCGATATCGATACGTGATTGCGCAGTCGCTGGCGCTAATCGCAGCGCAGTTGAGATATCTTCGCGCTCGGCTTCATCTACACCTGCCAACGCTCCGTCACCAATAGAAGGTGTAAAGCCGGCAACAGCTGTAATTGCTCGTTGCTTGAGGGCATAGAGCCAGCCATCTTGTCGCTCAAGAGCTGAGAGATAGTCGATGCGATCGCTAGGTGAGAGCGCAAAGGGATCTATCTGTTCTAGTTGGAGCATTGTCTGAGCGCAGGGAAGCGCAGTAAGCAGGCGCGCAACAGTTGCAGATGCTTCTTCTACATCGTAGAGCTTGGCTGTTGTCATAGGAGCATCATGAAAGTAGGCGCTGACAAACGAGAGTTAGCGCGGGCGCGAAGGGGAGCGTGGCTGTGGAAAAGAAAAATAAATCTGGAATTTTGTGAGCAGAAGAGAGGTTTTTCTTACTGTGGGTAGCCACGTTAGAATGCCTACGTGAACAAGCACGCTCCTAAGCTCAATAAGGTAGTTCTGTACTACTGCTTTACACCTATTGCAGACCCAGAAGCGATGCGTCTCTGGCAGAAACAGCTCTGCGAAACCTTAAATCTCAAAGGTCGCATTCTGATTTCACCACATGGAATTAACGGAACCGTCGGCGGAGAAATGGCCGATGTAAAGAAGTATGTGCGCGAAACTCGCCGCTACGAAGGTTTTAAGAAGATGGTCTTTAAATGGTCAGATGGAACCGGAGAAGAATTCCCTCGCCTTCGCGTCGTCGTCAAAGAAGAACTCGTGGCATTCGGAAATCCCGGTGAAATTCAAGTAGATAAGAATGGCGTTGTGGGTGGCGGAGTCCATCTTCGCCCAGATCAAGTAGATGAACTAGTTAAAGAGCGTGGCGACGAGGTTGTCTTCTTTGATGGTCGCAACGCATACGAAGCAAAGATCGGAAAGTTTAAGAATGCAGTCGTTCCTGATGTCAGCACATCACGCGACTTTGTCAAGGAAATTGAGAGCGGCAAGTATGACCACCTCAAAGATAAGCCGGTAGTCACATATTGCACGGGCGGTATCCGCTGCGAAATTCTCTCTGTTGTTATGAAAAATCGTGGCTTCAACGAGGTCTACCAAATTGATGGTGGAATCGTGAAATATGGCGAACGATTTGGCGATGAAGGTGATTGGGAAGGTTCGCTCTATATCTTTGACGATCGCATGGCGATGGATTTCTCAGATAAGGCGAAAGTTATTGGTGAATGCGATAAGTGCAGCGCACCCACAAAGTCATTTAGAAATTGCAATACAGCTTCATGTCACCAACTCATCTTGCTCTGTGATTCATGTGCCGACCTTCCATCAAATCTAAGTTGCACACACGATCCAGCAAGAAACCGCGACTCCGAACTAGTCGGTTAACGCATGATTTGGTGGCCGAGTGAAATTCCTACTCTTACCTATGGCCTGATAACTCTCCGGCCCAGTACCGAATTAGATATCGACAATATCTTTCAGGCTTGTCAGGACCCACTGATTCCAGCTTTCACTACTGTTCCAAGCAACTACACAATCGACCACGCAATTGAATTTGTGCGCTCTGACCCATTTAGCTTTACGGAAAGACGCGAACTTCGTTTTGTGATTGAGCACGGAAATGGTGGCGATCAGAAGTTCGCTGGAGTTGTATCGCTACACACAATAAATATTAAAAATCACAGAGCTGAAATTGGTTATTGGATTGAGAAATCAATGCGAGGAAAGGGAATCGGCACAGCTGCTGCGATGATGATTTCTGATTATGGTTTCGCAACTCTTGGTTTTCGCCGCATTGACGGCTTGGTAGATGTCGATAATGAGGCTTCACAGAAAGTTCTCATGAAAGCAGGCTTTGAAAGAGAAGGAATCTTGCGCAACAAGGTCACACGTGAGGACGGTCGGCAGATTGATATGGCACTCTTTGCAACGACTCATACAGCTTGGAAGCCGCTTAACCCATAGGAGAAGAACGTGGAATCGCTCGCGCTCGTCGTGGCCATCATTATCTATGGCCTTCTCTTAAGTGGACCACTTTCGCTGGCTCTCTCTTCACGAAGAGCTAAACGTTTAACTGAACAGCTAGCGCTCAAGATTATGCGCCGAATTGTTATGGGTCTTATCAATTTCTTTGGAATTTCTCTCAGCGTCTTCTTTGTCACCGGGCCATTTCCGATAGGCCTCAAAGTTATCTGCGTAATCTGCTTCTTACTAAATGTCTGGGCGCTCGATCGCGAATACGGTGGATATCTCACCAGTTCTATTAAGAACAAGTTTCGTCGCGATCCCAATGGTCCTTCAGGTCAGAGTTAACTGTATCGAAATGATTGGGTCTAAGTTATTCAGAGCTGCACTTGCCTCTCTACTTATTCTCGGGATAACTGCGCCAGTTGCAAAGGCTGAGAACACACCACGCAAAATTCTGACGGGGTGGATCCCTTATTACTCAATGAAAACTTCTCTACCTGATGCTCTTAACAATGCGGATATTATTAAAGAGGTAATGCCATTTTGGTATACCCTCAAATACGATGGCAAGAATAAGCTTGCGGTAGTTACCGATCTCTATGCGCCCGCTAACCCCAGCGTACCTATCGATGAACCATTAACTGCGCTGAAGAGCGCAGGCTTCACAATTATTCCAACCATTACAGATGGCATGGAGAAGCTTGTTCTGGCAGGGCTCTTAAAGTCACCCACATCGCGGGCACAAATAATTAACGCAATTATGGAGTTAATTCGTAAACATAACTACGACGGTATCGATTTAGATTTTGAAGGTTTCGCCTTTGTCGATGGAAATACAACATGGAAGTCGACCGCTCCGAATTGGGTGGCGCTTGTCAGAGAGCTAAGCGCTGTGCTTAAGGCCGAGAATAAATTGCTCTCTGTTTCAACGCCTTATGTGTGGGATCCAAATGAGAAACAGAAGGGCTATTTCGTCTATGCCTGGGCTGATATTGCTCCATATATAGATCGACTGCGCATCATGACCTATGACTACTCTGTTTCAAAAGTTGGTCCCATCGGCCCACTGGCGTGGACAGAACGCACTGTTAAGTATGCAGTTTCCATCATGCCTGCATCGAAGGTGTATATCGGAGTGCCTGGTTATGGTCGCGATTGGGTAACTGCTGTTAATGGCGTCTGCCCTGCAAACCTAGCAAATTCTGTGAAAGCTGGAGCAAAGGCGGCGACATTTGTAATGCGCAACGCACTTTCTTTAGCTGAAACATATGGAACTACACCAACTCTCAATGAACAATTTGGCGAGAGCACCTTTACTTACCAGAAGACATATAACGGGCAGACCGCAACAGGTCTTGCCACTACTTGTACTGCAACGCGCACTGCCTGGTATCAAGATGCACGTGGTTGGGAACTGCGCGCTGCCATGGTTGATAAGTATCGACTCGGCGGAATCACGGCATGGACTCTTGGAATGCAAGAGCCACTTGCCACCGAATACGTTCGTAACGTTGCTAAGCAGATAGCGCCAGATCGCGTCAGCGTCACATCAGCTATTGATAAGGCGAACGTTGATTATGGAAATCCAATTGTTGTAACTGCAACGTTCTCAATAAAAGATAAGTCACCTGTTGCAAATATCCCAGTCCGTATTGAAGGTAAATCTCTTGGCGAAACTACGTGGCGAACACTGGCGACTGCAACAACAGATATCGAAGGACGCATAGAGAAAGCAGTCATTATTGGCAAGGCAACCACTGTCCGCGTCTTCTCTGATTCGACATGGGAACGTAGTGAAGGCATTGGCGCTGAAATTGCAGTGACAGTCAATCGCACGATGACAGTCTCTGTGCCGGGCACAGTGCGCACCAATGAATCACTTGTTCTTACTGGAAGTATCCGCCCACGTTCAGAAGGGGCGATAGTTCAGGTTGAGAAGTTAGTTGGTAAACAGTGGCAATTAGTTGGCCAACCGGTAACTACTGATGCTCAGGGAGCATTTACATTCACTCTAGGCGCGCAGCCACGAGGGGTTGCAACTCTTCGCGTTACTGTGCCGGCAGATCTGAACTGGGGAGCAATAAGCAGCCCTACCTTCAATATCATTATCCGGTGATGGTAAAGACTGCGGATAAGATCGAAGAAGAGATCCGTGCAATCTTTTCGGGGGATACACCTTGGGTCACCATCGTCTGGGATGACCCAGTAAATCTGCAGACCTATGTTGTCTATGTCTTTATGGAGCTCTTTGGATATTCGAAGGCGCGTGCAACAGAATTAATGTTGCAAGTACATAATGATGGCAAGGCAATCGTTTCGACTGGCAGTCGCGAAGAGATGGAGCACGATGTTGCTCGTCTCCATGAATATGGCTTGTGGGCCACGCTGCAACGCGGTGATCAGCTATGACTTCAACCGAAGGCTTTAAGCGCCACGGTGATCATTCCTATATAGCGCAATTTGCTGATAGCGAGAAGGAAGTCCTCCTTAATCTCTGCGAACAAATCATTGAACTTTTAGCTGAACGCACAGACCATGGCCATGATGATCCACTTGCCGCGATGGTTGGTATTACTTCTCATGATTCGCCACCTGAAGATGAAGTGCTCCATCGGTTGTTGCCGAATGCGTACGCAGATTCTGTTGATGCATCAGAGTTTCGTCGCTATACCGAATCAACTTTGCGGCAGAAGAAGCAAGCACACGCGATTTCAATGCGCATACATCTGAAATCTTCTGATGACGGCACCGTTGATTTAGATCATGAAAATGCAAATGCGTGGCTTGGTGCAATCAACGACATTCGGCTTGCCCTTGGAGTTCGCCTCAAAGTTGAGAACAGTTCGCATGAAGAGTTGGAACTACTCGCTCCTGATGATCCCCTGCGTGGTGTCTACGCTGTCTATACATGGCTTGGCTGGTTACAAGAAACGTTATTGAGTGCACTCATTGACGATGCTGATGAAGATGAAGAGGCGCAGCTAGGTAATTCTTAAGGCATGTAGTATTCGCGCATGACTCTTGAGATTTCACAGAAGATTGTTGATGCAATCCTCGAGCAATCGCGCGCTGAATATCCTGATGAGTGCTGCGGAGTTGTTCTTGGGCCAGTGGGCTCAGATAAAGCGCTTCGACTAAAGCCGATGATCAACTCAGCTCACTCTCCAACTTTTTACGAATTTGACCCAAAAGATTTGTTGGCCCTGTATCGCGAAGTTGATGACAACGATGAAGAGATTGTCGTGATCTATCACTCTCATACCGAGACTGAGGCCTACCCATCAAGGACAGATATCGCCTATGCCGGCGAGCCAGGGGCTCACTACGTGCTCGTCTCTACACGCAAAGAGATTGCACCTGCAACAGAGTTCCGCTCGTATCGCATTATTGATGGAGTTGTGACTGAAGAACCAGTCGTAATTACCGCATAAATCTCAATTAGAGTTCACGGCGTTTTTTAGCGATAATAAGGCTATGACAATCGAAGTACGCATCCCAACGATTCTCCGTCCGTATACAAAGGATCAGAAGGCAGTCAGCGCTGAAGGTGCAACTCTTTCAGCTGTGATCACCAACCTTGATTCCAACTATGCAGGTCTCGGTGAAAGACTCCTTGAAAATGGTGCGCTACGACGCTTCATCAATGTTTATATCAATGATGAAGATGTTCGATTTCTTGGGGGACTTGAGGCGCCAATTAAAGATGGTGACTCAATCACCATCTTGCCTGCTGTCGCTGGTGGCTAACTTTGGCTCGTTACGACTCCCTTGAATCCTCTGTAGGTAACACACCGCTTATTGGTTTACCTCGACTTTCACCTGCGCCAAATGTTCGTCTCTGGGCGAAGATGGAAGACCGCAATCCAACAGGTTCCATTAAAGATCGCACTGCTATTGCGATGATTGAAGCAGCAGAGCGCGATGGTTTGCTCAAGCCGGGATCAACAATTCTTGAACCAACAAGTGGCAACACTGGAATTTCTCTTGCGATGGCTGCCAAAGTTCGTGGCTACAACTTGATTTGTGTGATGCCTGAAAATACAAGTCCAGAACGTAGACAACTGCTTGAAATGTGGGGAGCGAAGATCATCTCTTCTCCTGCAGCAGGTGGATCTAACGAAGCCGTCAGAGTTGCGAAAGAGTTATCGGCGCAACATCCTGACTATGTATTTCTCTATCAGTATGGCAATCCTGCAAATACTTTGGCACATTACACAGGCACTGGCCCAGAAATTTTCAAAGACCTTCCAACAGTCACACACTTTGTTGCAGGACTTGGTACCACTGGAACTTTGATGGGCGCGGGACGTTTCTTACGTGAGAAGAATCCAGATATTCAGATTATTGCCGCTGAACCGCGTTACGGTGAAGTTGTCTATGGCCTACGTAATATTGATGAAGGATTTGTTCCAGAACTCTACGATGCCAGCGTCCTTACTAGACGTTTCTCCGTAGGTGCAGAAGACTCTGTGCGACGCGTTCGCGAGCTTCTTGAAGTAGAAGGAATCTTTGCTGGAATTTCTACTGGTGCGATCTTGCATGCAGCTATCGCCATGGGGCAAGAGGCGATTCGCGATGGCCGAGATGCAGATATTGCATTTATCGTCTGCGATGCGGGTTGGAAGTACTTATCAACGGGAATTTATGGTTCCAGCGTCGATGAAGCAACCGAAGGGCTTGATGGAACTTTGTGGGCTTAACTTCCCCAGTTAGACTAAAGCCCATGAGTAACGCGCCAATCGGAATCTTCGATTCTGGCGTTGGTGGACTCACTGTGGCTCGTGCAATCCTTGATCAACTTCCTAATGAATCCACAATTTATATTGGCGATACTGCGCGCGGTCCCTACGGCCCCCGTTCACTCGCTGAAGTCAGAGATTTCTCTTTAGAGACTTTAGATTTTCTCGTCAGCCAAGGTGTGAAGGCTCTAGTCATTGCCTGCAACACTGCTAGTGCTGCCATGCTCCGCGATGCGCGAGAGCGATACTCAATTCCTGTTATTGAAGTGATTCAACCAGCAGTACGTCGCGCAGTTGCTGCCACTCGTACTGGTCGAGTTGGCGTTATCGGCACACGCGCAACTATCGATTCCAAGGCCTATCTCGATGCCTTCGCTGCCGCTCCGCAATTAACGATTCAATCAATCGCCTGCCCACTCTTTGTTGAATATGTGGAACGTGGTGAAACTTCAGGGGATGCCATCACCAAAGTCGCCCGAGAGTATTTACAGCCGATGATTGAAGCCGATGTTGACACCTTGGTGCTGGGATGTACGCACTACCCACTTTTGACCGGTGTGATTTCTTATGTGATGGGCAATGGAGTCTCGCTTGTTTCTAGCGCCGAAGAGACTGCCAAAGACCTCTATCGCGTACTGATCGAGAACTCACTACTACGTGCACCTTCTACTACGCCTCCAACACATACATTTTTAGCAACAGGGGATGCTCAAGCTTTTGAGTCGCTCGCACGCAGGTTCCTTGGACCTGAAGTCACCGCAGTTCAACATCAAGATCTATAGGGAAACCGGAGCAACTCATGGCACGCAACGATGGACGTCAGGTAAATCAACTTCGCGAAATCAAAATCACGCGAGGATGGCTCGATCATGCAGAAGGTTCAGTGCTTGTTGAGTTTGGTAAGACACGAGTTCTCTGTGTTGCATCCTTTACACCCGGTGTTCCACGTTGGTTAAAGGATTCTGGAAATGGTTGGGTAACTTCAGAGTATTCAATGCTTCCTCGCGCTACTCATACACGTTCTGATCGCGAGAGCGTTAAGGGAAAGCTGGGCGGAAGAACTCAAGAGATTTCTCGATTGGTTGGGCGCTCACTTCGTGGAATTGTTGATATGAAAGAACTTGGCGAGAATACAATTGTGATTGACTGCGACGTTTTGCAGGCAGATGGTGGAACACGTACCGCTGCAATTACCGGTGCATATGTTGCACTTGCTGATGCAATCTCATGGGCGCAGAAAGAGGGCCACATCAAGGCAGGAGCAAAACCTCTGGCCGATTCTGTCGCTGCAGTCAGCGTGGGAATCATTGATGGAGTTCCGATGCTCGACCTCTGTTATGAAGAAGATGTACGCGCTGAAACTGATATGAATGTTGTCTGCTCAGGCGATGGTCGCTTTATCGAAGTTCAAGGAACTGCAGAAGGAGCACCTTTTGATCGCGCACTTTTGGATGGGCTTCTCGATTTGGCCGTTGCAGGTTGCGTAGAGCTCACCCAACTGCAGAAGAGCGCGTTAGCAAAGTAGATGCCCCACCAATTACTGCTCGCAACGCGTAACAAAGGAAAGATCGAAGAATTTCGTCGAATTCTGGATGCAATCGCTCCAGGCCAGATAGAGCTTCTTGGGTTAGATAAATTTCCAGATCTACATGATGTTGTAGAAGATGGCGAAACTTTCCAAGAGAATGCTTTAAAGAAGGCGCGCGAGATGTCGCTCGCCACTGGTCTTCCTGCAATTGCAGATGACAGCGGTCTCTGTGTTGATGCACTTAATGGAGATCCAGGTATTTTCTCCGCGCGCTGGGCAGGTTCACATGGCGATGATCAGGCAAATACAGCAAAGGTACTTACTCAGCTGCGCGATGTTCCGGATGAGAAACGTAGCGCCCACTTCACATGTGTTGCTGCGCTCTATCTGCCCGACGGAAGAAGCCATACCGAAGAGGCTCACTTCGAAGGATGGATTTTGCGAGCTCCCATAGGTGAACAAGGTTTTGGATATGACCCAATTTTTCGCCCTGAGGGTTACGAGATTTCCAGCGCTCAAATGAGCGCGGAGGAGAAGGATGCGATTAGTCATCGTGGAAAATCACTCCGAGCAATAGCACCCCATGTGATCGGATTGCTTACCTCTCTGGGATAAACTTGGGCCATAGCGTCAACACCCTAGATTTCTCAATCACTCAAGGAGATACACCGTGGCAGTTAAGAAGAAGAGCGCAGTCAAGAAGGCCGTGAAGAAGTCTCCGGCGAAGAAGAGCGCTGCGAAAAAGAAGTCGGTAGCGAAGAAGAGCGCAGTCAAGAAGACTGTTGCTAAGAAGACAACCGCTAAGAAAAAAGCAGTTGCCAAAAAAGCAGTAGCGAAGAAGAAGACAACTACCAAAAAGGCCGTTGCCAAGAAGAGCGCAGTGAAGAAGAAGAGCGCAGCCAAGAAAGCGACAGCTTTTAAGGCGACAACACCGGTAAACGTCTCAACAACACCTGCGCCAGCTGCTGCAAAGCCAGCGGTAAAAGCAGCTGCTGCAAAGCCAAGCGCTGCTCCACGTCAGGGCTCATCAGGCAAGACTCTCTTTGCAGTTCTCGTCGCAGTTGTATTACTTGCAGCAATTGTCATTTCAAATTCAGGAAAAGATTCTGATGATGCACCTGCTTCAGAACCAGCAGTAACTGAATCAGCTGCTCCAGAAGCAACAGAAGAAGCAATGGAAGAGACAACCGAAGCTCCTGCAACTATTGATCCAGCAGCAGCAACTGGTGAAGCGCCATCACGCTTCATTGGAAATTGGAAAGATAGCTCAAAGGCTGTCATGGTAATTACTTGGAAGGCGCCAGCAGGCGAGGTCTCAGGTTACACAGTTGAAACTCGTGCAAATATGGGCGAGTGGAAAGTTGTCTCTGAAGTTTCTGCAACTACCTACGCTGCAGAATTTGCTAAGACATCTGCAGATGGATCAACATCATTCCGAGTCACTGCAGTCTATGCAGATGGTTCATACGGAGTTGCACCAGCGTTTGGATTTGCTGGCCAATTCGAATAAGAAGTACTTTGTAAGAAACCCCGTCAGAGATGGCGGGGTTTCTTATTTCTCCTGCAACTTCTCGAGTATCGCACTGACATATGCGTTGACACCTGCGGGCACCAAATGAACTCCATCCGGTGCGAAGTATTCAGGGCGACCATTTGAAATAGCGCTCCAATCAATGACATCTGCCTGCGGATACTTTGCTGCAACTTCATTGATGATCTGATTATTTCCATCACGCCAAGGGCGGGGGACAGCGGTATTTACTACGATGATTTGAGGCTGCCCCTTTACCGCTTCAAATATCTGCTCAACCTGTTCACGAGAGAGCGCATTGTTATTGCCTAAATTGAAGATGACGGGCGAATCTAAAGCTTGTGGTTGATCTTGAATTAAGACCTCAAGGAGCTCTGGCGCCTGCCGGCCAATTCGAGCGTTGACGAGTGAAATTGGTTGGTTCTCCTCTAGAACTGAGCGAATTCCGAGAATTACTGAATCGCCAGTAACCCATAACCCGTCTTTTTCGGTTGGCACCACGGTAGAAGTATCGACAGTCAGAGATTTTTCAAGTGCTACGCGATCATCGTTTGCGATTGAGATAGCGCGAACGCTGATGACTGCATCAATAATCACAACAATGACATTTGTCGTGCTCAGTAATGATGTCTGGCGATTACGTTCTTTCTTCGTCCGGTATTTACGCCCCTTAATCCAATATTGAATGACGCCGCGACGAATTGGGAGTTCGACATAGCGAAGTGAGATATCAGCCAATGCAAAGACAATCAGAATGCGTAGCGAATAGAGCGCCCATGCTTGACCTGCAAGATCAACAGTAGGACGCGTCACTTGAAAGATAACCCAGTGCCAGAGATAGATGGCATAGGAACGCTCACCAATCCAGAGCAGGACCTGGTTCTGCAGAACAGGTGCGAACCTTGATGCAGGGTGAACAATTGACGCGATGATGGCAGCGCCAAAAATACCTGCCAAAGGAAAAGCGATTTTGTACATGGCTGGATTCGATGCATCGATAAGTAAGAACGTTGCCAAGATTCCTATGAATCCAAAGACGCCAATACCATCGATGAAATTCTGACCTTTGCGAGATAGTTCAACTCTAAAGTTCTGTGGAATCCAGCTCACCGCAAGAGCAGCCCCCAGAAAGAGCCCGATGCTATGTGTATCTGTGCCAAAGTAGACATGGCTTACCTTTGAGGCGTTAGCGGCATCAATGGAGAATGACACCAGAAGCAGAGCGATACCTGAGGCAGCTGCAATGAAAAGCGCTGCAACAGGGATGTGCTTCTTACCGAATTTCTTAAGAATAAAGTAGAGGATCAACGGCCAGACGAGATAGAACTGCGCTTCGACTGCAAGCGACCAGGTGTGCTGCAGAAGAGGCGGACGGCCGATGCTTTCAAAGTAATCTTGCTCATTTGCAACCAACCACCAATTTATAGTGCCGGTAAGCGCAAAAGGAGTATCAACTAATAACCGCTTGATCGTATCTGGAGCCCATATTCCAACAGCGATGATTGTGGTGGTGAGCATAAAGAGCAGCGCCGGCAACAAGCGACGAAGACGTGCGAGATAAAAACCGCGGAGATCCAAACCACCACTCTGCGCAATCGAGTCTAGAAGCATTCTCGTAATGACATACCCAGAGATTACGAAGAAGAGGTCGACGCCGAGAAAGCCGCCAGGGATCCATGAGAAACCGAGGTGGTAGAACATCACAGCAATTACTGCAAGAGCGCGCAACCCATCGATTGCTGGGATGTATTGGATACTGCGTTTGGCAGTCATAAAAAACTACTTACGCTTTGCTGGCTTTTTCTTAGCTACGCTCTTTGAACTTTTCTTTGGAGCAGCGATTGCGGCGCGAGTTCTCTTACTCTCAACTTTGATAGGAGCAGATTTCTTTACTGTGCCATCTTCATTAAATGAAGCATCAACCTGTGACTGCATACGCGCTAGGCGTGCGAAGGCAGAATCTAGTTTTTCGCGAGATTGGGCAATGGCAGATTCTGCAGCGGTAAGCGTTGACGCTTGGCTGCGGTAGAGGCGCTCTGATTCAATGATGATCTCTGCAAGCCAGGCGCGGTAGTCAGAGACGTTTTCAGCTGCCTCTGCAATAACGCGTTCTGCTTCGCGACGGGCAGCTGATGTCAACGCTACCGCTTCACGCTTCTTACTCTCGACGACTGAATCTGCTTCGCGAACCTTGGCATCTGCAATAGCGGCAGCTTCGCGGCTGCCATCACGGATGATCTCGGCAGCTTCTGCCTCTGCAGTAGAAATGTATTTACGGCCACGGCTTTCAGCTCCTGCCAGAATGCTGCGGGCTTTATTTTCGGCGCCTTCTAAAGTGTCCTTGGCGGCGCGATTGCTCTCATTCATTAAACGTTCAGCAGCAACAGTTGCCTTTGCTTCTCGGCCCTGCGCTGACTTAATCATCGACATCGCTGTTTCAGTTGCCAGAATTTCAAACTCTTCACGGCTTAGGCCGGTGATGTCACGTCGTGATCGTAGGTCAGCTAATTGAGATTCAAGATCCCGAATACGATCGACAGGGTTGGCGATAGGCGCGCGCTCTTCTTCCTCGCGAAAACCTACCCAACTACGGAACTTCTTCTCTGCCATTGCACTTCACTCACATTCTTCAACCGTGGAGGAGCCAAGGCTAGAGCATCTGGCTACTTTCGGTAAATGGCGAAGGAGACCGCTAAATACTGCGAAATCCAGGCTGCGAGCACAAATACATGAAATAGCTCGTGGAAGCCGAAGTACTTCGCATTGCGCCCGGGCAGTTTGAGCGCATAGAAGATGGCTCCAATTGAGTAGAGCAGCCCACCAATCAAGATTGGCAGTAACACCCATAAACCACCCTCGTCATAGAGCTGCGGGGTATAGATGATTGCAACCCAGCCAAGGAGTAAATAATTTGCAACGTATAACCAACGAGGTGCGCCAACCCAGAAGACACGTAGTGCAACGCCAATGAGCGCGCCAGTCCAGACAACTGCCAGCAAGATATTGCGATCACGGTCATCAAGAAGCGCTACGGCGAATGGTGTGTATGAACCTGCAATAAGTAAGTTGATATTGGCATGGTCCCAGCGGCGCCAAATCTTCTTTTTTGCTGGCACCCAAGGCACGCGATGGTAAACCGCCGAAACGCTAAAGAGCATGATCGCGGTAAGTGAATAGAGAGCGACAGCGAGTTTGAAGGATTCACCACTGAGGATAAAGAGTACGAGCGAGGCAGCAATCACCAGCGGTGTTGCAATCAGATGCAACCATCCTCGGAACTTAGGTGGGGCTACTGGTGGTTCGATGCTCACTTTCAGAGCCTAGTCGTTTTTGAGATTGCGTACGGATGAGACAAAGAGAGATGCAGTTGCTGCAATGAGCGTTGTTAATCCAGTGACCATCAAGATTGAGTTGATACCAAAATGCATAGCCAGCGGTCCAGCCATCACTATGCCAAGGGGTGCGATACCGAAGGACCCCAGAGTGTCGTAAGAGCTCACCCGCGAGTATGACTCTTCAGGAACGTGGTGTTGTAGCGAGGTATTCCACGTCACCATGAAGACCTCGAGGCTGATTCCCGAGAAAACAGCAGCGAGAATTGAAACGATTAGTGGCGAATCTAAAGCCAGCGTGAAATCCCATACTGATGAGAGCGCAATCAAAATCATCGCAAGAAAGAGTGGCCGCTCAATCTTTACTTTGAGAATCCAAATTCCACCAATCAACATTCCTATTGATAGTCCAGCGAGGTTATATGACCAGTGCTGTGGACCTGTCTTAGGGTCGTTGAAATTGAGCGGCCCAAGTACAGAAAGCATCGAATCAAAAGCCATATTGATCAAGGCAAAGGTAAAGACCATCGCAATCACCCAAGAGCGAGAAATGAATTCGCGCCAGCCAACTTTGAGATCATGAATCATCCCAGGGCTCTTATCTTTAACGCGTCCTGTAATTGGCAACAACAAGACGATAACGCCTGCGATAAAGAAGGAGATGGCATCAGCCAATAAACCCCAACCAGCACCGACAGTGGAAACTATAACTCCACCGCCGAGCGTTCCAACGATGTATCCGATATTTGTCAGCAAACCAACGACTGCATTTCCTTGCTGCAACTTCTCTTTCGGAACAATTTCGGGAAGAACCCCAGACATCGCGGGCCACCAGATTGCGTTAAGGATTCCAAATATTCCGCCCATAATTGCAAGTAACCAAGTCGATGAAAATCCTGCAATAAGTGAGACTGCACTTACACCTGCAACAAAGCTACCGATCATGTCGCTGCTTCCAACTAAGCGATTACGTTGAAAACGATCAGCGATTACTCCACCAAAGAGCATAAAGATGAGAAGTGGAACAAAGCGCGCGGCCATGACAATCGAAAGGTCTTTGCCGGTAGCCCCGGGAAGGCTAAGAACGCCATAAGCCAAGGCGATCGGCGAGATGCCATTTCCTACATTTGAGATAAATCGAGAGGCGGCGAGTGAGTAGAAGCCGGGATAGCCTCGAAGTTCACGCATCTGATCCAGCATCCGGTAAGGGTACTCACAGAGTTTAAATGTCCGTTTTCTCCCCAAATTAACGCTCGAGTAGAGAAAATTTCACAGGAGAAACACAATTGGTAGGTGCAAATCGACCGCATCAGGTTCACACTTATCGGGTCAGGGTCGCTGGAGCTCCTCGAGGTCTCCATAGGTTTCTGAACGGAACGGGCCGACCGGCTCGGACTGAAACAGCTCTCACGGAGGCTTACTACATGTCAGTAACACTCGATAGCAACCAATGGAACCTCGTTTACGCGGTGTTCTCATTTGCTTTAATTTCGATGCTTGCTTGCACCGTATACACATTGGTGTCACAGTCAAGAGTTCTACCTAAGTACCGTAACGCGCTCGTTATGTCATCAATGGTTACATTCATTGCGGCGTACCACTACTGGCGCATCTTCAACTCATTCACTGAATCTTCAGAAGGAATGGTTGTAAATGTTTCAGGTGAGCAGGGTGCATTTAACGAGGCATACCGCTACGTTGACTGGCTACTCACAGTTCCACTTCTACTCGTAGAAGTTATTGCAGTACTAGCACTTGCAGCAGCAGTTGCTAAGTCACTCATCATGCGTCTGGTTCCAGCAGCAGCTGCGATGATCGCACTTGGTTACCCAGGTGAAATTTCAACAGACCAGAACACACAGGTTCTCTACGGAGTTCTTTCAACAATCCCATTCATCTACATCCTCTACGTACTCTTCGTAGAGCTTGGTAAGTCACTCGATCGCCAGCCAGCTGGCGTTGCAGAGACTGTAGGACGTCTACGTCTTCTTCTTATCGCAACATGGGGTGTCTATCCAATCGCGTATATCTTCAACATCGTTGGTGATGAATCAGCATCATCATTCGTAGCAATTCAGGTTGGATACTCAATCGCTGACGTTCTAGCGAAGTGCGTATTCGGTCTAACAATCTTGAAGATTGCACGCATGAAGTCACATGCTGAAGGCATGGCAGCAGATCACTAAGTACAAAGGTAAGTAACGGAAGGGCGTCGGGAAACCGGCGCCCTTCTGCTTTACACTCGCACTATGAATACGCAACGCATTAACAATTACAGAATGGGCGCCTACGCTGCCCTAGCTGCCGGTCTTATCAATTTGCGTTATCAAACCGGCGCCGACTCAAATCTCTCCAAGAGTTTGGTCTTAATCATTCCGGGCGCTTTGCTCTTCGCAATTTCATTTACTGGATTTGGAAAGCGCTTGCTACAAAGACAGACCGCCGCTGCGATTACTATCGCTGGCGGCGGCCTGTTACTTCTCTACAGTTTTATTCTGTAAGTAATCAACCTTTCGCTGCAGTAAAGCCAATCTGTAGATCAGCCTTGATATCTTCGATATTTTCTAGGCCAAGGCTTAAGCGCACTAGTCCTGGAGTAACACCAGCCTCTAACTGCTCTGCTGGTGATAGCTGAGAGTGAGTTGTGGTCGCAGGGTGGATCACGAGCGAACGCACATCACCAATATTTGCCACATGGCTAAAGAGGACTAGAGATTCGACAAACTTCTTACCCGCTTCGACCCCACCCTTGAGCTCGAATGAGAGAACAGCTCCAGGCCCCTTAGGCGCATACTTGGTCGCCAGCGCATTCCACGGTGAAGATTTCAAGGCTGCGTAGTTAACTTTCTCTACATCGGGATGAGCTTCTAGCCATGTTGCTACCGCCTTCGCATTCTCAATGTGGCGTTCGATTCGTAGTGAGAGAGTTTCAAGACCTTGCGCAAGTAACCATGCGTTAAATGGTGAAACTGCAGCTCCTACATCGCGGAGAAGCTGCAAGCGAATCTTGAAGATGTATGACAAGTTCGCACCAAATGCAGAACCAACGCCGAGAGCTTGTGCGTACACAAGGCCGTGATAGCTAGGGTCTGGCTGATTAAATCCTGGGAAGCGATCTTGATACTTGGCATAATCGAACTTGCCCGCGTCAATGATTGCTCCCACTACAGCATTTCCATGGCCTGATAAGAATTTAGTCGCTGAGTGGACTACAACATCGGCGCCGAATTCGATTGGCTTAATTAGGTATGGTGTCGCAACGGTGTTATCAACAATAAGTGGAACACCAACAGAGTGAGCAACATCAGCAATCGCTTTGATATCAAGGATTTCATTCTTTGGATTAGCAATAGTCTCGCCGAAGAAAGCCTTGGTATTTGGCTTTACCGCCCTCTTCCAAGACTCTGGATCACTTGGATCTTCGACGAATGTGACCTCAACACCGAACTTTGGCAGCGTGTAATGGAAGAGATTGTAAGTTCCACCGTAAAGACTTGGGCTGGAAACAATGTGGTCGCCAGCTTCGGCGACGTTGAGAACTGCAAAAGTTGTCGCAGCAGATCCTGACGCGAGAAGGAGTGCAGCAACACCGCCTTCGAGGGCAGCCAATCTCTGTTCAACAGCATCTTGAGTTGGATTCATGATGCGGGTGTAGATATTTCCAAGCTCTGCTAAGCCAAAGAGATTAGCCGCATGCGTTGTATCGCGGAATTGATATGCAGTGGTTTGATACAGCGGCAGTGCACGAGCTCCAGTAGTTGGATCGGCGGTTTGCCCTGCATGAATCTGCAGAGTTTCAAAAGACCAGTTATTAGACATTTATATCTCCATCGCAGTAGGTGTCAGTCGATGGCGAGTGAGAGATATGTGTATCAACCGCACTTGCCAGTTTCCTGACCTGTTCGTCACCCGGAGCACCCCACCGCGGTGGAGGGTTGCCGTCTACTGAGCCGGGGCTAATACGTAGAACTCGTGAACAAGACAAACTTTATACAACCGATGCGCAAATGGAAAATTGCAGTTGAGTCTTCTTTGCAAAGAACTTGCAGGTTCACTTTCTAAAAGAGAGATCAGCCTTCTTCATAGCGCTCGTGATAATGCGAATGGCATTTGGTCCCATACCGTGGAGATCCTTAATGGCATCGAGAGATGTTTTCCGTAGGTCGCTCAACTTGTAGTACCCATCATCAATCAGGGCTCTACGCGCGGGCGCCGCCAAACCAAGTTCGCGCCAAACGCCATCAACTTGCGCGTAAGCATCGAGATCAACTTCTCCTCGAGTTACTTCGCATCGAGATGCAGCTTTTGCGGCTCTGCGCTCTGCTGCAGCGCGCATGGCTTCGCCCCGCAGCTTCTTCGCTTTTGCTGGAGACTGTTTAGCCATAGAGGTAAGTCAATCGTAAATTTTGGTGCGGGAGGCGGGACTTGAACCCGCACGCCGGAGCACAAGTTCCTAAGACTTGCGTGTCTGCCATTTCACCACTCCCGCGGCATGGCCAAGATTAGAGGTAGTACTGCACAAGTAACAAACTCTCCTGCCGTGAAGGTGAACCGCTAACCTTGCCAAGTGGAAGCCTCGCTTACAGATCAACTCTCGGCCGATGTACAGGCGGCAGTTGCGCGCGCCTTCGCCGCCGCGGGCTTCACAGGTCAAGTTCCTGCATCCATCACCCTTGAGCGCCCCAAGAACCGAGACCATGGCGATTACGCCACTTCGATTGCGCTGCAATTGGCAAAAGAGGCGGGCAAGAGCCCAAGAGATGTTGCGGCGGTCTTACAGCTAGAGATTGCAAAGATTGCTGGTGTGAGCGCGGTGGATATTGCCGGCCCAGGATTTATCAACATCACACTTAACCGCGCAACACAGGCAGAACTCGTACGGACAATTCTTACAAAGAAGAAGGAGTACGGTCGAGGCAAGGCTTTACATGGAGTCGCAATCAATCTCGAATTCATTAGCGCAAATCCAACTGGCCCATTGCACTTGGGACATACGCGTTGGGCGGCGGTCGGAGATGCCCTTGGTCGAGTACTGAGCGCCGCAGGAGCGGCAGTAACGCGCGAGTTTTATATCAATGATCGCGGTCGCCAGATGGATCTCTTTGGGCAATCAGTACAGGCTGCTGCAACTGGCCAACCGATTCCAGAGGATGGCTACCAAGGAAATTACATTACAGATCTGGCGAAAGAGGTTGTTGCAGCCAATCCCAAGATTGCTACGTCAGAGGAATTTCGTGAAGCTGCCTATAAAGTTCAATTGGCGCAACAACAGCGCGTTCTTGAAACTTTCCATACAACTTTTGATGTCTGGTTCTCTGAACGCTCTCTCCATGAATCAGGTGCGGTCGAGCACGGCCTAGAAAAGTTGCGCTCGCAGGGCCATGTCTTTGAAGAAGCTGGTGCAGTCTGGCTGCGCACAACAGATTTCGGTGATGATAAAGATCGCGTGATTGTTAAAGAAGATGGCGCCCTTACCTACTTCGCATCAGATACTGCTTATTACATCAATAAGCGCGAACGTGGTTTTGATATCTGCATCTACATGTTGGGCGCAGATCATCATGGCTATATCCACCGCCTCAAAGCCACCGCTGCTTGTGCGGGGGATAACCCTGAATACAACGTCGAAATCATGATTGGCCAATTGGTAAAGATCATGGAAGGTGGCGAAGAACTTAAACTTTCTAAGCGCGCTGGAACCATTATCACTCTTGAAGAACTTGTTGAAAAAGTTGGCGTAGATGCTGCTCGCTACACCCTCATTCGCTATCCGGTAGATACTCCGATGGTGATGGATGTTGATGTTTTACGTCGTAACACCAACGAGAATCCCGTCTACTACGTGCAGTATGCGCATGCGCGTATTGCAGCGGTACTGCGTAGTGCGCAAGAACTTAAAATCGGCGCAGAGCTCGACACCTTCGATCCAACGCAATTAATACACAATCGCGAAAACGAGTTACTAGGTGCCCTTGCCGAATATCCCCGCGTTGTTGCAAGCGCTGCTGAATTTCGCGAACCACACCGCGTTGCTCGCTACCTGGAAGAGCTAGCTGGCGTTTATCACGGCTTCTATGCCGATTGCCGCGTTCTGCCACTGGGTGATGAAGCCGCAACGGCAGTTCACTCGGCCCGCGCTGCACTGTGCGCTGCAACAATGCAGGTCTTAGCAAATGGTCTTGATCTCTTAGGCGTCAGCGCACCGGAGAGGATGTAACTATGTGGTCGAAGAACGTCTCATTTGAATCTGGAGTTCTTCATCTGTCAGGAATTCCTGCAGCAAAGTTGGCGCAAGAATTTGGTACCCCTGCTTTCTTTTTGGATGAAAATGCATTTAAGTCGCGTGCACTTGCTTGGAATAATGGTCTCCGTGATGAGTTTGGCGACCACGCCGGAACAATCTTTTATGCAGCTAAATCATTTATCAGCACTGCAGTTGCCCATTGGATTGAAGAAATTGGAATCGGAATTGATGTGTGCACAGGTGGCGAACTAGCCGTCGCCCTCGCTGGTGGCATCAACCCCGCACGTATTGAAGTGCATGGAAACAATAAGTCGGTAGCTGAGATTGATCGTGCTGTCGTTGCAGGCGTCAAAACTATTGTGATGGATTCACTCTTTGAAATCGAAAGAGTTGCCACAGCTGCCAAGAAACATGGAAAGCGCCAAGCGGTCATGCTCAGGCTTACCCCGGGAATTGAGGCTCACACACACGAGAAGATTTCTACCGCACATGAAGATGTGAAGTTTGGTTTCTCGATTGCTTCTGGGGCTGCCTGGCAAGCTGTGCTGAAAGTGCAAGAACATCCTGAGCTAGAACTGCGCGGCGTGCACTGCCATATCGGTTCTCAAATATTTGGTTCAGATGCGCACGAGATTGCCACCGATCGCCTCATGGAATTTATGGGTAGGTATCGTGATGAGTACAAGGTTGAACTTCCAGAGCTTGATCTTGGTGGGGGATTTGGCATTGCCTATGTCAGCGGTGATGTAACAGTTGAACCGAGCGATGTTCTGCCTGCGATTCGCAAAGCAGTCGATGCTGCCTGCAAGAAGTACTCTCTGCTGATTCCGTTGATTTCATTAGAGCCGGGTCGAAACATTGTTGGGCCGACCATGTTCACTCTCTATGAAGTTGGAACCGTAAAAGATGTAGTGGTCAGCGCAGGCACCGTTCGTAAATATGTTTCAGTTGATGGAGGCATGAGTGACAATGCTCGTACTGCACTTTACGACGCCGAATACACAGCAGTAATTGCACAACGTGTCAGTAGCGCACCGCTGACTCTTTCTCGCCTCGTTGGAAAACATTGCGAGACGGGTGACATCATTATCAATGAAATCCAACTACCTGCAGATATTGCCCCTGGAGATTTGATTGCAACACCCGCCACTGGCGCATATGGCCGCAGCATGGCAAGTAATTACAACCACGTGCCTAGACCACCAGTTGTTGCAGTAAAAGATGGAAAAGCCCGCGTAATTGTGCGTCGAGAGAATGAGGAAGATTTACTCGCCCTTGATGTGAAAGAATAGGTTTATGAGCCCCGCAGATAAACCAGTTCGTATCGGCATGCTCGGCTGCGGCGTTGTTGGTAGCCAGGTAGCTCGCCTGCTGCTGGCAGATACTGAAGAGTTATCAACTCGAGCCGGTGTAAAGATTGAATTGGCGCGTATTGCGGTGCGCACCATCAAACCTTACGAAGGTCTTGACCCAGCGTTGTTCACCACTGATCCATTTTCTATTGTTAATGATCCAGAGATTGATCTCATCGTTGAGGTTATGGGCGGTATAGAACCAGCGCGCGAGTTAGCTCTGCTGGCAATCAATAATCGCAAATCAATTGTGACTGCTAATAAAGCGCTGCTCGCCAGCCATGGCGCAGACCTCTTTAGCGCCGCCTATGCCAAGGGTGAAGATATTTACTATGAAGCTTCTGTAGCTGGTGCGATTCCAATTATTCGCCCGCTCCGTGACTCACTCGCTGGCGACCATGTTGTTCGATTGATGGGAATTGTCAACGGCACAACAAATTACATTCTTACCAAGATGCATGAAGACAATCGTGAGTTTGCCGATGTCCTCAAAGAAGCGCAGAAGTTAGGTTATGCCGAGGCAGATCCAACTGCAGATATCGAAGGTTACGATGCAGCAGCAAAGGCTGCGATTCTCTCTGGCTTGGCTTTCCATACTCGCGTCACAGTTGATGATGTGTATCGTGAAGGAATCTCAAAGATTACTCTTGAAGATGTTGCCATCGCTAAATCAATGGATCACGTCATTAAGTTGCTAGCCATCTCTGAACTTACTCCTGCTGATGAAATCTCTGTCCGTGTTCATCCAGTGATGATTCATAAGAGCCATCCATTGGCTTCGGTACGAGATGCCTTTAACGCAGTCTTCGTCGAAGCTGAATCAGCTGGCCCACTTATGTTCTACGGACGCGGTGCTGGCGGCCAGCCAACTGCATCTGCGATTTTGGGTGACATAGTTGCTGTTTCTCGCCATATTGCACTTAACTCGATTGGGCAGCGCGAGACCGATTATGCCGATCGCGATATCGCCCCAATTGAAACAACTAAGACTAAGTTCCTTATTCGCCTTGAAGTTGAAGATAAATCAGGCGTTCTAGCTGCGATTGCACAATGTTTTGCTTCTCAAGGAGTCTCTATTCAGACTGTTGATCAAAATGGCCGAGATAGCGATGCCGAACTCATCATTGTGACCCACCGTGCAACAGAAGGCGAGCTCAAAGCCACCGTCGAAGCTCTCAAGAAGATGGAAATCGTCAATAAGATTTCTAGCGTTATCCGCGTTGAGGGAGCGATTGCGTAATGGGAATCTTTTCAAAGAAGAGTGGCGCGCATCAATGGCGTGGAGTTATTGAGGAATATCGCCATCGCTTGCCTGTATCTGCCAAAACTCCCATCGTCTCACTTCGTGAAGGTGGGACACCACTTATTTATGCATGCAATCTCTCTGAACTTTTGGGCAACAATGTTTGGATCAAGTACGAAGGTCTAAATCCAACAGGTTCATTTAAAGATCGCGGAATGACAATGGCGATTTCTAAGGCGGCCGAAGATGGCGCAAAGGCTGTTATCTGCGCATCAACTGGAAACACTTCAGCATCGGCTGCCGCTTATGCGGTTAAGGCGGGAATGCGTCCAGCAGTTCTTATTCCCAAGGGCAAGATCGCAATGGGAAAACTTGCGCAAGCAGTAATTCACGATTCAACAATTTTGCAAGTAAATGGAAACTTTGATGATTGCCTAACGCTTGCGCGTGAACTTTCAGAGAATTATCCAGTAGCACTGGTTAACTCAGTTAACCCATTTCGTATCGAAGGCCAAAAGACTGCAAGCTTTGAAGTTGTAGACATGCTGGGTGATGCACCGGATATTCACGCACTTCCAGTAGGTAATGCTGGAAACATCACCGCATACTGGAAGGGCTACAAGGAGTACAACAAGGATGGGCTATCAACAAAGCTACCGATGATGTACGGATTCCAAGCAGCAGGGGCTGCACCTATCGTTAAAGGTAAAGTTGTTAAGAACCCAGAGACAATCGCAACAGCGATTCGTATTGGAAATCCAGCATCGTGGCAGCAGGCGGTAGAAGCTCGCGATATGTCTGGCGGAGTGATTGATTCAGTAACAGATCGCGAAATCTTGGCTGCATACCGCTTAATTGCAGCGAAAGAAGGAATCTTCGTCGAGCCATCATCTGCTGCTGGTCTTGCAGGTTTGATCAAGTACAAGAAGGCGGGCAAGTTGCCTAAGGACAAGACAATTGTTATTACAGTGACTGGACATGGATTAAAAGACATTCCTTACGCGCTAGAGGCTGCAAAGAAGCCTGTCATTGTGCCTGTCAATGCAAAGATTGCCGCTAAAGCGTTAGGTCTTGCTTAAAATGAAACCGACTTTTAAAGCTAACCCGATTCAGGTGCAGGTTCCTGCAACTTCTGCAAACCTCGGTCCTGGCTTTGATTCATTCGGTCTGGCCTTTGGAATGTATGACCGTTACGTCGCACAAATTCTTGATGAGGGTGGCCTAGATATCGATGTCACTGGTGAGGGCGCTGATGAAGTTCCTCGCACAGATAAGAATCTCTTGGTTAAGGCGATGTATAAAGGTTTTGACTTCTTAGGCGGAAAGCCAAAGGGCATCGCAGTTCGCGCGCTCAATGTCATTCCTCATGGAAGAGGACTCGGCTCTTCGGCATCAGCAATCATTGGTGGCTTAGTACTCGCCCGCTCATTGGTTCTCACTGGCGCTGACAAGATGAGCGATGAAGTTCTCTTAAATCTTGCTAATGAGATGGAAGGCCATCCTGATAATGTGGCAGCTGCCCTTTACGGCGGCGCAACTGTTGCTTGGCAAGATGAAGTGAAGTCAAAGATAGTTGCGCACGCACTTCATCTACCGGTGGATCCGCGCATCAAGGTAATGGCGTTTATTCCATCTACTCCGCTGGCCACAAAGAAGGCGCGCACAATGTTGCCTGACTCCATTCCTTTCGCAGATGCGCAGAGAAATAGCACTAACACAGCGATCATGATGCAAGCCTTAACAATTCGCCCAGATTTATTACTCACTGCTACAGAAGATTTTCTTCATCAAAGCTATCGCCAAGAAGCGATGCCAGCTTCATATGCGCTTATGAATAAGTTGCGCGCAGCCGGTGTAGCTGCATTTATCTCTGGGGCTGGCCCTACAGTCCTCGCTCTTCACACAGGCGATCAAGAAGAGAGCGAGCAGTTGGCTCGCGCAGGAGGCGCTAAATTTGAGGGTAAATCTCTCGAAATTGCTAGCCGCGGCGCCACCCTGCTATAGTTCAAGCATCAGTTCAGCCCGCAAGTTAGGGTCAAAGTAAGAATTGATGAAATCCAAAGAAAAAAATCTTTACAACTTTACTTCATAAAAATCAACCATGGGCTTTACACCCTAAGCCCCAGACTGAAAAGAAATACATGACAACAACAGAACCTGTTCGTTCTAGCAGCCCCGAGCTTTCAGCGATGACCCTTCCGAAGTTAAAGGAAGTTGCGTCTCAACTCGGTATCGAAGGCGCCGCCAAGTTAAAGAAGGATGATCTCGTCGTAGCGATTGCAGATCTCCAGGCAGCTAACCGCGAAGCGGCAAAGGCGGAACGCGAAGCACGTCGTGCGGCGCGAGATGCAAAGAAGAGCAACCGCGAACCTAAGAACTCCAATAACTCATCTGACGATGAGGGCGATGGCGAAGATTCAGACGATAACAGCGCCCCACAAGACCGTAACTCTGACCGCGATGATCGCGGCGGACGTAACCGTGGCCGTGATCGTAACCGTGGCCGTGATCGCAACCGCGATCGTGGGCAACGCGAAGAGCGTGAGCCTGTCATCGGTGAAGATGATGTCCTAGTTCCAGTTGGTGGACTCGTTGACATCATGGAGAACTATTCATTTATTCGTACTGGTGGATACCTGCCAGGCCCTAACGATGTCTATGTTTCACAAGGACAGGTACGTAAGTACGGTCTTCGCAAAGGCGATGTTGTAACAGGACAGGTACGTCAGGCTCGCGAAGGCGAAACCCGTCAGAAGTACAACCCACTTATTACTCTCGAAACCATCAATGGCATGCCATACGAAGAAGCGCGTGGCCGCGTTGAATTCGGAAAGCTTGTTCCGCTCTATCCACAAGAGCGTCTCCGTCTTGAAACAGAACCAAACATTCTTACAACTCGCGTTATCGATCTGATTGCACCAATCGGTAAGGGTCAGCGCGGACTCATTGTTTCGCCACCTAAGGCTGGTAAGACGATGGTCTTGCAGGCGATTGCAAATGCGATTACGACAAATAATCCTGAGTGTCACCTGATGGTTGTTCTCGTTGATGAACGTCCAGAAGAAGTGACAGATATGCAGCGCAGCGTTAAGGGTGAAGTTATTGCTTCAACCTTCGACCGTCCTGCTGATGACCACACAACGATTGCAGAACTAGCAATTGAGCGCGCTAAGCGCCTCGTTGAAATGGGCCATGACGTTGTTGTTCTCCTTGACTCAATTACTCGTCTCGGTCGTGCTTACAACATTGCAGCTCCTGCCTCAGGCCGCATCCTTTCCGGTGGCGTTGATTCAGCAGCTCTCTATCCACCAAAGAAGTTCTTCGGTGCTGCTCGTAATATTGAAGATGGTGGATCGCTCACCATTCTTGCAACAGCTCTCGTTGATACAGGTTCACGTATGGATGAAGTTATCTTCGAAGAGTTCAAGGGAACCGGAAATATGGAGCTCATCCTTGATCGCAGAATGGCTGATAAGCGCATCTTCCCAGCGGTTAACGTAGTTGCCTCAGGAACTCGTAAGGAAGAAATCCTTATGGGAAGTGAAGAGCTCAATATTGTCTGGAAGCTCCGTCGCGTACTTCATGCCCTTGAGCCACAAGCAGCTCTTGAACTCTTGCTCGAGAAGATGAAGGGCACTAAGTCCAACGTTGAATTCTTGATGCAGATTCAGAAGACAACTTCAGGTCCTGACGACAGCAAGTAAGCTCTTCTCCCGCATGGATTTTGGGATTCCATCATTATGCGAGAGGATTTCCACCTATTGCCGATGACCTGGTTCACCGCAGAAATGCGGACCCAGCCATAGAGAAGGAATGAAAGATGAAGCCAGAGATCCACCCAGAATATAAAGAGACCCAAGTAACTTGTGGTTGCGGTGAAAAGTTCGTTACCCGCTCAACAGTTGCTAGCGGTTCAATCTACGTAGAAGTTTGTTCAGTCTGCCACCCGTTCTACACAGGTAAGCAGCGCATCCTCGATACCGGTGGACGCGTCGCTAAGTTCGAAGAGCGCTTCGGTAAGAACAAGTAGCTTTCTAAAGAGACCGCATCGCAACCCATGAGTGGTTGCGGGGCGGTCTTTTTATTTCTCCAAAGAAGCACTAATTACGAATATAAGGAATTACAGATAGAAGGGATGAAGTCATATGGCTAACGATCGTTTTGCATCCGCTCATGAAATGGTGCGCGAATACCAAGAGCTCGAAACAAAGATGGCTGACCCTTCTATCCACGAAGACCAGGGCAATGCCCGCAAACTCGGTCGCCGTTATGCGCAGCTTGGTCCAGTAGTTGCCGGCTTCAATGCCTGGAAGACAGCAGCCGATGATTTAGAGGCTGCTAAAGAGATGGTTGCTGAAGATCCTTCATTTGCCTCCGAAATTCCAGCGATGGAAGTTGCTGTTGAAGCCGCTGCAGATAAGTTGGAAGAGCTCTTACTTCCACGCGACCCTAACGATGATCGTGATGTCATTATCGAAGTGAAAGCTGGCGCAGGTGGAGATGAATCCGCCCTCTTTGCCGGTGATTTAGTTCGTATGTATCAGCGCTACGCAGAAAAGCGTGGCTGGAAGATTGAAATCATCGATATGACTGAGTCAGAACTCGGCGGGTATAAAGATATTTCTATGGCTGTGAAGTCAAAGGGAACTCCAGAACCTGGGACAACTCCTTACGCACGACTTAAATTTGAGGGAGGTGTTCACCGAGTACAGCGCGTTCCAGAAACAGAGAGCCAAGGACGCATTCATACATCTGCAGCCGGTGTGCTCGTTCTTCCTGAAGCTGAAGAAGTTGATGTGGAACTAAATATGAACGATGTTCGCGTAGATGTATATCGCTCATCAGGCCCTGGTGGACAGTCTGTAAACACCACTGACTCAGCAGTTCGCTTGACCCACGTTCCAACTGGAATCGTCGTTTCGTGTCAGAACGAGAAGTCGCAGTTACAAAATAAGGAATCAGCGCTTCGCATCCTGCGCGCCCGCCTTCTGGCAGATGCTCAGGAAAAAGCAGAGGCTGCTGCAATGGCAGAGCGTAAGAGCCAAGTACGTACTGTCGATCGTTCAGAGCGCATCCGTACCTATAACTATCCTGAGAATCGCCTCAGCGATCACCGCGTTAATTACAAGGCCAACAATCTGGATGCGGTTCTCAATGGTGAGCTCGATGAAGTTGTACAAGCCCTTCTCGATGCCGATAGAGCCGCAAAGCTTTCATCTACAAATTAAGTATCGCTATGGAACTCACCTTTAAAGAATTCTTACAGGGCGGAAAAGAACAGTTAGCTCGCGCCGGATTCGCAGAAGTTGAGGCAGAGCACTTACTAGCTCACACTCTTGGTATCTCTCGTATGGATTTACATAATCCACTCACAGTTGAAAATGCGCTCTCGGCGATTGGTGACCTAACCATTGCCGAAGAGACATACTGGAAATTATTGGATCGCCGTTGCGCTCATGAGCCGCTGCAGTACTTAACTGGCGTTGCTTACTTCCGCCATCTTGAACTCAAAGTTGGACCAGGTGTTTTGGTGCCACGTCCAGAGAGCGAACTTCTTGTAGAAGCTGTCCTTACACATCTTGAAAAGTTGCCAGGGGCTGTCAGCGTCGTAGATCTTGGTTCTGGTTCTGGTGCGCTGGCGTTAGCGATTGCTACAGAGGCCCCACGCACTCATGTGATTGCAGTTGAGAAGAGTGCCGATGCCATTCATTGGTTGAAAGAGAATGTCTCCTTCATCGATGAAAAGGTGCGCATCCTGGAAAGTGATGTAGCTACAGCCCTTGAAGGCGTGAAGTGCGATGTTGTGATCGCCAACCCTCCTTACATTCCAGATAGCGAAGTGCTGCCAAAGGATGTTGCAACACATGAACCCGCGGTCGCGCTCTTTGGTGGACCAGATGGCATGCGCGCTCCACGTCTCTTCATTTCAGCAGCAGCTAGATTGTTAAAGCCTGGGGGGTTTTTGGCGATTGAGCACCACGAGACCCAGGCAGCAGAAGTGGGTGATGTACTAACTGTGGAATTCGAAGATATTCTTCTACACAAGGATCTCAATGGTCGCCCCCGATTTACCACTGCAGTGAGGAGATAGCGATGCCACGTATCGACCTCAAGCAAGGTGAGCAGAAGAAGCACGTTGCCCGCGCTCTCAAAGAGTTACGCGATGGCTATGTCATCGTTGCGCCTCTTGAACATGGGTATGTTTATCTAGCTGATGCCTTCTCTCATTATTCAGTCCGCGCAATGCATGTTCTGCGCAAAGATGCCGATGGAATTGCAGCACAGGTTTTGGCCCATAGCGCACAAACAGTGGCTGGAATTGCGCGCGACATTTCTGATGAAACTAACGCCTTGATGGCTGAATTTTGGCCGGGGCTACTTTCACTCAATCTCAAGCCAATGAGAGCACTTACCTGGGATTTAGGTGATGACACTGAACTTGATCTCTTTAGCGTTCGCGTTCCAAAATCAAAGTTTGTAAAGGCTATTCTCAAAGAGTCAGGTCCACTTGCAGTAGCGAGTGCATCACCTGCTGGACAACCACCTATGTTGAAAATCAATCGCACGCAAGTCAAAGAGTGGGATGTGGCTGTCGTCTTTGACAATGGGCCACTCAAACGGGGACCTAGCTCCACTGTTGTAGAAGTCTCAACATCAGGGCTGCGGATTGTGCGCGAGGGAGCGATATCCCGAGATGCGCTGAGCGCGGTTGCACCGAGCCTTTCTGGGCGGTAACTATTAGGCTGGCGCCCATGTCCGAAACCTTCTATGGCCCAGATTTCAACCTTCTTCAGAAGCAAGACCCTGATGTTGCAGCCGTTCTGCTCTCTGAACTCAAGCGCCAACAGACCAACTTGCAACTAATTGCATCTGAGAACTTCACTTCTCGCGCAGTCTTGGCAGCGATGGGTTCAACGCTCTCTAATAAGTATGCCGAAGGTTATCCAGGCAAGCGTTATTACGGTGGCTGCGAAGAGGTAGATAAGGCAGAAGTTATTGCCATAGATCGCGCTAAATCTCTCTTCGGCGCAGAGCATGCCAATGTGCAGCCTCACTCAGGTGCGAGTGCAAATATCGCTATCTACCAAGCATTTACCAAGCCGGGGGATACCGTCCTAGCGATGTCGCTGCCACACGGTGGCCATCTCACACACGGCTCCAAGGTCAACTTCTCAGGCAAGTGGTTCAACATTGTTTCTTATGGCGTTAGACAAGATAACGAGCTCATCGACTATGACGAGCTGCGCGATCTAGCGATTGCCAATAAGCCAAAGATGATTTGTTCAGGAGCGACTGCCTATCCATCGCTGATTGACTTTGAGAAGGTGCGTGCAATCTGTGATGAAGTCGGCGCCATTATGTGGGTTGATGCAGCGCACTTCATTGGGTTAGTTGCCGGGAAAGCGATTCCATCTCCAGTTCCTTACGCAGATGTTGTCTCATTTACGACTCACAAGGTTTTGCGCGGTCCACGCGGTGGAATGATTCTTTCCAAGGCAGAACATGCTGCAGCCATTGATAAGGCAGTCTTTCCTGGAATGCAAGGCGGACCAATCATGTCGGCAGTTGCCGGAAAGGCGATTGCGCTCGCTGAGTGCGCAACCCCTGCCTACCAAAAGTATGCAAAAGATGTCATCGTCAATGCGCAATCACTTTGTACTGCTCTCGAAGGCGAAGGTATGCGCGCTGTCTCTGGTGGCACTCAAACACACCTCGCGCTCATTGATATTCGCTCAACCGGTGTCAACGGCAAGGTCGCAGATGAACGTTGTGGCGCAGCTGGAATTGTTCTTAATAAGAACTCAATTCCTTATGATCCAGAAGCGCCTTCGGTAACGTCAGGAATCCGCGTTGGAACTCCTGCAACCACCACACAGGGAATGGGAGTCGACGAGATGAAGACCATCGCCTCTTTGATTTCTCGCGCAATCAAAACTGATGATGCCAGCGCACATGCCGCAATCAAATCTGATGTTCATGCGCTCACTGCACGCTTTCCTATCTATCAGGCATAAAGAGAAGTAGCTCAATGCGCGAGTACTTAGTAACGCTCCTTCTGGCAGCCGCGCTCTGTTACGTAGTTACTCCGCTTGTGCGCACCTGGGCTTTGAAATTTGGCGCGGTCGCACATATTCGTACTCGCGATGTCCATACAACTCCTACTCCTCGTTGGGGTGGGTTGGCGATGTGGATTGCAATGGCTCTCACCTTTGCCATGGTCAACCATCTCTCTCTCGTCGGAAAATCATTTGGTCGCGAGACTCTAGGTATTTTTCTAGCTGCAACGCTCTTAGTCTTTATCGGACTCATCGATGATCGTTTTGAACTTGATGCACTTACCAAGTTAGCTGGGCAAGCACTCGCTGCCGGAATTCTTCTGCTCCATGGAATTCAAGTTCTCTGGTTGCCAATTAATGGCGTCATTACACTTCCACCAAGTATTGGCCAACTAGTAACAGTCTTAATCGTCTTGGTCACCATTAACGCAGTGAATTTCATTGATGGCCTTGATGGGCTGGCGGCAGGAATCGTTGCTATCTCAGGAGCTGCCTTCTTCGCCTTTGCCTACCTACTTGCCGTGATTTATGGCTTTAGTCGTGCGGGCGCTCCATCACTTATCACCGCAGTAATTATTGGAGTCTGTATTGGATTCCTGCCACATAACGCACATCCAGCGCGCATATTTATGGGCGACTCTGGGTCAATGTTCTTAGGTTTATTGCTAGCAGCATCCGCAATAACTTTAACGGGGCAGATTGATCCCAACGCTATCTCTGCAGAAAATCTCGGACCAACTCTCTTACCGCTCGCTCTTCCCTTTGCAGTGTTAGCGATTCCGCTGATTGATTTATCGTCGGCAATCTTCCGCAGATTGCGTGCCGGACAATCTCCATTTAGTTCAGATAAAGAGCATATGCACCACCGAATTATGCGCGCCGGTAATTCACATTTACGAACTACTTTGATTATGTATCTCTGGACAGCAACTATTGCCTTCCCAGTTGTTGTCTCGGCTTTTGCACCCTTATGGGTTGCAGCAATCGTTGCTGGTGCTGCTTTGGCATTTACTATGTACTTCTCTCGCGCTAAGAACCTACGAGCGATGCATGGATAAGCCACCCACAAACGAGTCAGCTCTTCTCAAGGGAGCGCTGCAACCAACTCTCATTGTGGGAGCGGTAGCGATAATGATTTCTACGGTTTTACAAGGTAGACCTGGATTCGCCGGTGCGCTTCTGGCGCAAGCGGTGGTGCTCATCTATTTTGTGGTCCATATTTTTATCTCAAAGATCTCTCGCAATCTCGACCCCATGAGCACAATGGCGCTGGCGATGTTCTCCTACTTTGCGAAGTTTCTTCTTTTAGGAGCATTTCTCTGGGCTCTGACCAACTACACCTCGCGCTCCACTATCGATAGAACCAGCTTTGGCGCCAGCGCCATTGCCCTGACCTTCGCTTGGCTAGGCGGGGAAGTGGCCAGTTATCTAAAACTCAAAACTCATCTACCATTGCCGCATGACCCACGAGCCCAGCAATAATCGCCGCGAAGAGAATGCCCTCTGGTCCATCTTCGGCTACATGGTCTCCGGCCTTCTCTTCTGGGGCGGAATTGGCTGGGCAGCTGACCGATTCTTCAACACCAGCTTTCTGACCCTGATCGGCCTCTTGGTCGGTATGGGTGGAGCGCTCTACCTCGTCTGGATGCGCTTCGTTCGGGAGTAGCCCCTGGCTTTGGCCGCGACACGCCGAAGGCGGCAAAAGGTAGAAAATGGGGGGCTCTGGCCCTCTCGAAGAGTAAAAGGCCCGTTTTGACCTTTCCTGCAGCGTGCCGATACCTTTCTCCTCTGCGCTTTTTAGGCGCGCTTGTTGCGTGACGTCCTGTTAAGAAATTAATTGGAAAAGAAATGCGGCTCTGGTGCAACACACCCGACCGCGTGGGTCGGCGAATGAGCGTAACTAAAAGTTCAGTAAACGAAATGGAGAAATGTAGTGCCAACAATTCAGCAGCTAGTGCGTCGTGGTCGTGCAGAAAAGACTACGAAGACATCAACACCTGCGCTTAAGGGTTCACCTCAGCGTCGCGGTGTTTGCACACGTGTGTACACAACAACACCTAAGAAGCCTAACTCTGCGCTTCGTAAAGTTGCACGTGTTCGTCTTACTAGCGGTATGG
>CAMDBB010000001.1 GCA_945889195.1 Bifidobacterium breve | reverse complement strand
GCGGAGTCCACTTCGGACACCAGACTCGTCGTTGGAATCCAAAGATGAAGCGTTTTATTTTCACAGAACGCAATGGCATCTACATCATCGACATCCAGCAATCACTTGCACTTATCGACTCTGCATATGCATTCGTTAAGGACACTGTTGCTAAGGGTGGCCACGTCCTATTCGTAGGAACAAAGAAGCAGGCTCACAAGCCAATCATCGACCAAGCAGCTCGCGTTGGAATGCCAACCGTTACAGAGCGCTGGTTGGGTGGAATGCTCACCAACTTCCCAACTGTCTACAAGCGTATTCAGCGCCTCAAGGAACTCGAAGCTCTTGAGACAGCTAACGATCTTCTGCTTACAAAGAAGGAACTTCTAGTTCTTCGCCGTGAGCGCGAAAAGCTTTTCAAGAACCTCGACGGTATCCGCAACATGACCAAGCTGCCTTCAGCAATCTGGGTTGTTGACACCAAGAAGGAGCACCTCGCTGTTCAGGAAGCTAAAAAGCTTGGTATTCCTGTCATCGCAATCCTTGATACCAACTGCGATCCAGATGAAGTTGATTACAAGATTCCAGGTAATGATGATGCGATTCGCTCAATCGAGCTTCTTACTCGCGTTATCACCGATGCAATCGTTGAGGGCCTCAAGGCTCGTACAGCTGCTGCACCAGCACCGGCTGCAGTTGCGTCCGAAGAACTCGCAAAAGAGATTCTCGAATCAGCATCACCCGAAGCACCAGCAACAACAGTGGAGGCATAAGTAAATTGGCTAACTATTCAGCAGATGATGTAAAGCGCCTACGCGAAGCAACTGCAGCAGGAATGCTCGATTGCAAGAAGGCGCTTGATGAAGCAGATGGCGATTATGACAAGGCGATTGAAATCATTCGCGTTAAGGGACAAAAGGGCGTTACAAAGCGCGAAGGTCGCTTAACTTCAAATGGTTTGGTCGTAGCTAAGGTTTCAGGTGACCTTGGTGTCATGCTCGAACTCAACTGCGAGACAGACTTCGTTGCAAAGGGTGAGCGCTTTATTGCACTCGGCGATGAACTCGTTGACCACCTTGTCTCA
Organism: Bifidobacterium breve; assembly: GCA_945889195.1. Taxonomy (GTDB): domain Bacteria; phylum Actinomycetota; class Actinomycetes; order Nanopelagicales; family Nanopelagicaceae; genus Planktophila. The sequence goes on along the minus strand of CAMDBB010000001.1, from coordinate 265,702 downwards.
TCAAAGTCAGCAGATGTTGCTGCATTCCTCTCTTCCACTATGGCTAACGGCAAGACCGTTCAGTCTGTAATCGATGAAGGAAACGCAACACTCGGCGAGAAGATTGAAATCCGTAACGTGGCAGTGATCGAAGGACCAGTTGGTCTCTACCTTCACAAGACAAGCCCAGATTTGCCACCTCAGGTTGGCGTCTTGGTTGCACTCGCTAAGGAAGCAGCTGAAGTTGGTAAGGATGTTGCACAGCACATCGCAGCTTTCGCACCACGCTTCGTTAACCGCGAAGATGTTCCAGCAGAGCTCATCGAGACCGAGCGTCGCTTGGCCGAAGAGACAGCTCGCGCCGAAGGTAAGCCAGAAGCATCGCTTTCGAAGATTATCGAAGGCCGCGTCACTGGATTTGTGAAGGAAGTTTCACTGATCGAGCAGGCTTTCGCTAAGGATGCCAAGAAGACCGTGAAGCAGATCCTCGATGAAGCAGGAACCGCCGTCAAGGCATTCCACCGTTTCCGCGTAGGTCAGTAAAGTAACGTTAGGTAAAACGAAGGGAGCACTCATGCCAGGTTCTAGAGGGAATTACGGCAGAGTGCTCCTTAAGCTTTCTGGTGAAGTTTTTGGTGGCAAGAAGGGCATCGGTGTTGATCCTGATGTCTTACAAGATGTAGCAAAGCAGATCGCAGATGTTGTGCGCAGCGGCGTACAGATTGCAATCGTGGTGGGTGGCGGAAACTTCTTCCGCGGCGCCGAACTCTCTGAACGTGGCATGGAACGCTCACGCGCTGACTACATGGGAATGCTCGGCACAGTTATGAACTGCCTTGCGCTACAAGATTTTCTAGAAAAAGAGGGCGTTGATACCCGCGTCCAAACAGCAATCACTATGGGCCAAGTTGCCGAACCATATGTTCCACGTCGCGCTATTCGCCACCTTGAAAAGGGTCGCGTCGTGATCTTCGGTGCAGGCGCTGGAATGCCATTCTTTACAACAGATACCGTTGCAGCCCAGCGCGCCCTTGAAATTGGCGCCGGCGCTCTCTTGCTCGCAAAGTCCGGAGTCGATGGCGTCTATAACGCAGATCCTCGTAAAGATAAGAACGCAACAAAGTTCGACACTATTTCTTATGACGAAGTTCTCCAGAAGTCACTCGCTGTCGCAGATGCTGCAGCCTTTAGCCTCTGCCGCGAGAACAAGCTACCGATTGTTGTCTTCGACTTGATGACCAACGGAAATATCGGCCGCGCAGTCCGTGGCGAAAAGATTGGAACTCTCGTCTCCTAGACGAGAGTCAACTGAAGGAGCAATCACATGGCAGATGTAGCAAGCGCACTCAAAGAGGCGACAGATAAGATGAATAAGGCTGTCGAAGTTGCTAAAGATGATTTCGGCGCAATCCGCACAGGCCGTGCTCACCCTGCCATGTTTAACAAGATCATGGTCGATTACTACGGTACCTACACAGCGCTCTCACAGCTTGCTTCCATTCAAGTTCCTGAATCACGTATGGCGATTGTTTCGCCCTTCGATAAGGGCGCAATGACATCGATCGAAAAGGCGATCCGCGAATCAGATTTGGGCGTAAATCCAGCATCTGATGGCGCAGTCATTCGCGTTAACTTCCCTCAGCTGACAGAAGAGCGCCGCAAGGATTACATCAAGGTTGCCAAGACAAAGGCTGAAGATTCAAAGATTTCCATGCGCAATATCCGTCGCACAGCGAAAGAAGCGATGGAGAAGGCAGAGAAAGATGGAGATATCTCAAAGGATGATTTAAGCCGCGGCGAGAAAGAGCTCGAAAAAATCACTTCAGATCATGTCGCAAAGATTGATGAGCTGCTCAAGCATAAGGAGGCTGAACTTCTCGAAGTCTAAAGACTTCCACAAAAGAAGTTCACTTACCGTGTCTGATTTACATTCGATCAACGAGGCTATTAATAAGCGCGCTGGTCGAAAACTATTGCCATCTATCGCCGTCAGCATCCTCCTTGTTCTCTTGGTCTGGGCCTCCCTTGCCACTTATCGCATCTTCTTCGCAGCTTTAGTTGCAATCGCAGTTCTTCTTGGAATCCGCGAACTCAATCGCGCGTTATCGGCTGCCAGTATTCATCTTCCTTTTTGGGCGTTGGCCGGAGCAGGCGTTGGCCTCTCAGCTGCAACATGGATCGGGGGAGTTTCAGGGCTCGCCGTTGCTACAGCAATTGCCTTTCCTTGTTTATTGGTGCTGCAACTGCCGCGCGGAACAGAGAACTTTGTAAAGACCGCATCAGCATCAGCGCTGGTCTTGATGTATCTGCCATTTCTTGCTGGCTTTCTGATTCTGCTCGCTCGTCCATACAACGGCTTAGAGCGCGTCATGACACTCGTTGTTCTTGTCGGATGCAATGACACCTTTGCCTACTTAACTGGCGTGTTATTCGGTAAGCACCCACTTGCACCGAAGATCAGCCCTAAGAAGACCATTGAAGGTTTAGTGGGCTCACTTATCTTTACAACCATTGGTGGATCACTCGCTTTTGTTTACATTATGCAATCTGATTGGTGGCTGGGTGCAATTGCAGGACTTGTCACAGTCTTCACTGCAACTGCAGGAGATCTCATTGAATCAGCGCTCAAGCGCGATATGGCGATTAAAGATATGGGCTCACTTCTCCCAGGACACGGCGGCATCATGGATCGCCTTGATTCAGTTCTCTTTGCCGCGCCCGCGTTGTGGCTTGCGCTAGAAATCGTGCGCCGTGCGCAAGACTCTGGCCTGTTATGACAACTGAGCGCCCCACTGAGCTGAAGTTAGTCTTCGACGAACCGGTACAGAGAAAAAAGGCTCCTAAGCATTTAGCTGACTTTTCACCGGCAGAGCGCAAAGCATTTGCTAAAGAGCTTGGCTTTCAACCATTTCGTGCGGCGCAAGTTGCAACTCATTACTTCACGCATCTTTCCAATAATCCGGAGGAGTGGACAGATATCCCTGCGGCAGAGCGCCAAGCGATATCAGAAGCGTTAACCCCTAAGCTGATTGAACTTGTTACAACTCGCACAACAGATGGTGGAATGACTCGTAAAGATTTATGGAAGCTACACGATGGAGTTCTCGTTGAATCAGTCTTAATGCGTTACTCCGATCGCACAACAGTCTGTATCTCATCCCAAGCAGGGTGCGGTATGAACTGTCCTTTCTGTGCAACCGGTCAAGCAGGACTTACTCGCAACCTTTCAGCGGGTGAAATCACAGATCAAATCGTTGCTGCCGCGCGCGCATGTTCAAACGGTGAACTACCTGGCGGGCCAACACGTCTATCCAACATTGTCTTTATGGGAATGGGCGAACCTCTTGCTAACTACAACGCAGTCGTGCGCACGCTTCATAACATCACAGACTCAAACCCAGATGGTCTTGGAATTTCAGCACGTTCAGTCGTTGTCTCAACTGTCGGCTTAGTGCCAGGCATTGAGAAACTGACTGAAGAAGGCATCAACTGCACTCTGGCGGTTTCACTCCACACACCCGATGATGAACTTCGTGACAGCCTTGTACCAATTAACAATCGCTTCAATGTTCGCGAAGTCTTGGCAGCAGCAGATGCCTACGAAAAGAAGACTGGTCGTCGTTACTCAATTGAGTATGCACTTATCCGCGATATCAACGATCAATCGTGGCGTTCAGACCTATTGGGACGCTTACTTAAAAACCGTAACGCTCACGTCAACCTGATTCCACTAAACCCAACACCAGGTTCAAAGTGGACCGCATCACGCCGCGAAGATGAGGCAGAGTTTGTTCGCATCCTTGAGTCTTATGGGGTGCCAGTCACAGTACGTGACACTCGCGGCCGTGAGATTGATGGCGCATGCGGACAGTTGGCCGCTAGTGAGAACGCAAAGAATTAACTAGTATCACTTCATGGCCTCAACAGTGGATATGAAAGAAGCAGCAGCTGCATACGAAGCTGCCACACAGTATTTTCTTAATTTAGCGCGGGGTGTAACCCCTGATGTGATGGATGTTCATGCTGAGAATGAATGGTCAGCGCGTCAATGTATCCATCACATGGCAGATTCTGAGGCGCAGTCATATGCGCGCCTGCGTCGCTTGGTTGCCGAACCTGAAGGTTCGATTATTCAGGGATATGACGAAGGCGCTTGGGCTAATGAACCAAAGCTTGCCTATGCCGATGGTGATGTTGCGAATTCGATTGCGGTCTATGCCGCTGTGCGAGCCGCATCTCTAGATTTGGTTAAGCGGTTGGAAGAAGGTGATCTCGAGAAGTTCGGTGAGCATACCGAAGCAGGTAAGTACACAATTGCTCGCTGGTTAGAGAACTACACAAAACATCCATACGATCACGGTGATCAGATGGTAAGGGCTACGAAAGGTCAGGCATAGCAGGTGAAGAAGTTACAGAATTTCATCAATGGCAAGTCAGTCGATAGCGCATCTGGCGAAACAACAACGCTGATTAATCCTTCGACCGGTGAAGCCTTTGCAACGGCTCCTAACTCAAACGCTGCTGATATCGATAAGGCGATGAAGGCGGCAAGTGAGGCCTTTCCTATCTGGCGCGATTCCACACCTTCAGAGCGTCAACGCGCACTGCTCAAAATTGCAGATGCCATCGAAGCGCGCGCACAGGAATTTGTTGATATTGAATCCGAGAACTGCGGCAAGCCCAAGGGTCTGACTGCATCAGAAGAAATACCACCGATGGTGGATCAGATTCGCTTCTTTGCAGGTGCTGCTCGCAACCTGGAAGGTCGCTCTGCTGGTGAGTATATGAAGGGGATGACCTCATTTATTCGTCGCGAGCCAATCGGTGTTTGTGCGCAAGTAACACCGTGGAACTACCCAATGATGATGGCAGTCTGGAAATGGGCGCCGGCAATTGCAGCAGGAAACTCAGTAGTTCTTAAGCCAAGTGATACAACTCCTGCATCAACACTCTTTATGGCACAGATCATGGGCGAATTTCTTCCTGATGGCGTTATCAACGTAATTGCTGGAGAACGCGCAACAGGTGCTGCGCTGGTGTATCACCCAACTCCTGCGATGGTTTCAGTAACAGGTTCGGTGCGCGCAGGTATGGAAGTTGCAGGGGCTGCAGCTAAATCACTCAAGCGTGTACACCTTGAACTTGGTGGCAAAGCACCCGTTGTCGTCTTTAACGATGCTGATCTACAAGCTGCCGCTGAAGGAATTGCACTCGCTGGCTACTTCAATTCAGGCCAGGATTGCACCGCCGCTACTCGCGTGATTGTGCAAGAAGGCGTCTATGAAGAGATGGTGAAGTTGCTTGCCGATCAGGCGACCAATCACATCGGAATGGGTATGCCAGATGAAGATGTCATCGTCGGCCCAGTAAATAACGCATCACAGTTTGAACGCGTCAATGGATTTGTTTCTCGCACGCCTTCACATGCTCGCATCGTGGCCGGTGGTCAGCCAACAAATCGCCCTGGTTACTTTGTGGCACCTACTGTCATCGCCGACCTCAAGCAGAGCGATGAGTTGATTCAATCTGAAATCTTCGGCCCAGTTATTACCATCCAGAAATTTAAGGATGAGGCCGAAGCTATCGCGATGGCCAACGGAGTCGAATACGGCCTGGCCTCATCGGTCTGGACCAAGGACCACGGTCGCGCGATGCGTCTGGCCAAGGCCTTTGACTTCGGCTGCGTCTGGATTAATACCCACATCCCTGTGGTGGCTGAGATGCCTCACGGTGGATTTAAGCGCAGCGGATACGGCAAGGATCTCTCGAACTATGGCTTCGAGGATTACACCCGTATCAAGCATGTGATGACCAATCTCAACGCCTAAACCCCTAAGAAATCACAGAAGAATTCTTTCAATTTAGGTTTGGTTCACGCTCAAAAGGGCTACATAATGAGCCCTGCACGTCCGTCCCTTACACCGGCAAGATTTACTCAAAAGGAGCCCATTACTCATGGCTAAAAAACCACTATCACCAGAAGCACGCACAATTCTTAATTCACATGTTTCACGTCGTGCTGTCTTAGCCGGCGCTGGAGCAGTAGCGGGTGCTGGTGCGCTCGCTTCATGCGGATTCGGCGGAGGATCTGATTCAGCAAACTCTGTCCGTTGGGGCAACTGGCCTCTCTACCTCGATGTAGATGATTCAGGTAAGAAGTACCCAACTCTTGAAGCTTTCACAAAAGAGACTGACATTGCAGTTAAGTACTTTGAAGATTACAACGATAACGATGAGTTCTACGGAAAAGTACAAGCACAACTTAAGATTAAGAAAGATATTGGCTACGACCTAGTCTGCCCAACTGACTGGATGGCTGCACGTTGGATCCGCCTTGGATATGCGCAGAAGCTTGATGGCGCAAATATTCCAAATGCCTCCAATATCCTCGACACACTTGCAACACCATCATTTGATGCCAAGCGCGAATACACACTCACATGGCAAGGCATCATGGGTGGATTCGGTTGGAACGTTGAAAAGAATCCAAAGGGAATCCGCACAATCGAAGACCTCTTCTCTCCAGCAAATAAGGGAAAGATTGTTGTCCTCTCTGAAATGCGCGACACAATCGGAATCATCTTGCTTTCACAAGGCGTGAGCTTGCAGACAGTGACAGAAGATCAATATATGAACGCTGTTGACTTCCTTGAACAGAAGATTTCAGATGGCTGGATCCGTGGCGTTAAGGGGAACGAATACGCTGAAGACCTCACATCAGGAGATGCCACAGCCGTTATCGGTTGGTCAGGCGATATGTTTATTCTTAAGTCTGAGAATGAAGGCAAGTTTGACTTCGCAGTTCCAGAATCAGGCGGAACAATCTCAGGCGATAACATGTTGATTCCATCAACTGCTACAGCTGAGGCAAAGGTCAACGCTGAGAAGCTCATCAACTACTACTACGAGCCGGCTGTTGCTGCTGAAGTAGCTGCCTATGTCAACTATGTCTGCCCAGTTAAGGGTGCACAGGCTGAGATGGAGAAGATTGATCCAGAGCTTGCAAAGAGCGAGTTCATCTTCCCATCTGAAAAGATGATGGCGAATCTCAATGTATTCCGTTCACTCTCACCTACAGAAGAGTCAACTTGGACCGAGGCTTTCCAGAAGGCCGCCGGCAACTAAGTGTCAGATGTAGCTAGTTCTGCACGGGGAGACTTAATACTCTCTCACCTCACCAAGTCTTATGGTGATTTCACTGCTGTAAATGATTTGTCGTTGACAATTCCTAAAGGCTCATTCTTTGCGTTACTTGGGCCTTCAGGATGCGGCAAGACAACAACGTTACGCATGATTGCAGGGCTAGAAGAACCAACCCAAGGAACAATCTCTTTGGGCGTTACTGAGATTACACATACCAAGCCATATCAGCGCCCTATCAATACAGTCTTTCAAAACTACGCACTCTTTCCACATCTGACCATCTTCGAAAACATTGCATTTGGTCTGCGTCGTCGTGGAATTAAAGATGTAGATGAGGCCGTCAATAAGGCGCTGAACTTGGTTGAGCTTCCACACCTTGCGCAGCGAAAGCCAACTCAACTATCTGGTGGGCAGCAGCAACGTATCGCGCTAGCGCGAGCGATTGTGAACCGCCCAGCGTTGCTACTCCTCGATGAACCACTTGGCGCACTTGATCTCAAGCTTCGTCGCCAGATGCAGATTGAACTTAAGTGGATTCAGAAAGAAGTGGGCATCACCTTCGTACACGTCACCCACGATCAGGAAGAGGCCATGACTATGGCTGACACCATCGCGGTGATGAATGAAGGACAGATTGAGCAGATGGGTTCACCTGCTGATTTGTATGACAATCCAGAGACTGCATTCGTTGCAAACTTCTTGGGTCAGTCAAACCTCATCAAAGGCACTGTCAGCGGTAACGATGGTGACAATAAGATTGTTGATCTCTTCGGTCAGAAGATTTCTCTGCGCAAGGATCGCTCTCACGCTGTCGATAGCTCAATCTATGCGGGAATCCGTCCAGAAAAGTTCCGTATCTCGCGCCTTGAAACTGCGACATCCGGCAATATCTTGACCGGCGGAAAAGTTGAAGATGTTTCTTACATCGGTGTCTCTACTCAGTATCAAGTAATGATGCCTTGGGGACAAGAGCTCATGGTCTTTGAGCAGAACGATGATGGCGTTGCGCCATTTAGCGTTGGAGAAAGCGTCAACATCTCTTGGGAGCCAAGCTTTACCTTTGGTCTTCGCGGTGATGAAGATGCCGAAGCAGGTACTGAAGTAAATCCTGATGAGGATCTAGACGAAGAATGACCCTGTTAAAAGGGTTCAAGATTAGAACTCCCTATCTCCTATTACTTCCGGGGATGGCGTTCCTCTTAACCTTCTTTATCTTTCCTCTGATTAATCTTGCCCAGACTTCAACGCAGACTCCAGTAGGCGGGGGAGATACCGGTCAATACGAGCAGACCTTACGTTTTCAAAATTACTTCGATGCCTTTATTGAAAATCGAGAACAGTTTGGTCGCTCATTTCTCTATGCAACTATCGCAACAGTTTTAGCGCTCCTGATTGCCTATCCACTTGCCTATGCAATCGCCTTTAAGGGTGGCAAGTACAAGAACTTCATGTTGGTCCTTGTCATTGCTCCCTTCTTTACCTCGTTCTTACTTCGCACCATTGCCTGGAAACAGATCTTGGGTGAAGAAGGTTTTGTTGTGCAGCCGCTTCGAACGCTAGGAATAATCTCTGAAAGCACGACGCTGACTTCCAGCGCCTTTGCCGTCGTTGCAGGTATGACTTATAACTTCCTGCCATTTATGACTCTGCCGCTCTATGCATCTATTGATCGCATTGATCCGCGCACCCTTGAAGCTTCAGGGGATTTGTATGCAAATGGTTTTACCACCTTCCGCAAAGTAACTCTTCCACTTTCCATGCCAGGCGTTGTCGCGGGCACGCTGCTGACATTTATTCCAGCAGCCGGCGATTACGTCAATGCGGCAATCCTCGGAAGTCCAACAACAAAGATGCTTGGAAATGTCATCGAATCTCGCTACTTCCGTATCGTGGATTACCCAACAGCTGCAGCGCTCTCATTTACCTTGATGATTTCGATTCTGATTCTTGTGACTTTCTATGTTCGTAAGGCCGGAACTGAGGAGTTGGTATGAGAAAAGTATCTCGCTGGTTCCAACGTAACCTCATCCGCATCTATGCAGTTGTGGCATTTACCTATCTCTTTATCCCAGTTGCCTACACCTTCGCCTTCTCCTTTAACGATTCACGAAAGAGCAACTTGGTCTGGCAAGGATTCACCCTCGAAAACTGGCAGAACCCATGTGGTGCACCTGAAATCTGTACAGCGCTCGGTAACTCCATCAAGATTGGTTTCTTAGCAACTCTCTTCTCAACGATTCTCGGCACGATGATCGCCTTTGCTATCGGGCGCTATCACTTCAAAGGTCGCTCAACGACTAACTTGCTTATCTTTTTGCCAATGGCAACGCCTGAAATTGTTTTAGGCGCATCTCTTCTCTCACTCTTCTTGGTCTTCCAGATCAACCCAGGCTTCTGGCCAACAGTGATTGCACACGTTCTCTTCTGTGTCTCATTTGTTGTAGTCACCGTCAAGGCGCGTATCGCCAGCCTTGATCCTCGGCTAGAACAAGCTGCGATGGATTTATATGCCAACGAACGCGAAACATTCCGTCGCGTCACTCTTCCTCTCGTGGCTCCTGGAATCGCAGCAGCAGCGCTCCTTGCTTTCAGCTTATCTTTCGATGACTTCATCATTACCAACTTCAACTCCGGAACAATGACAACCTTCCCTAAGTTTGTCTATACATCTGCAGCGCGCGGTATTCCAGCGCAGGCAAATGTGATTGGTTCGGCGATGTTCTTCTTAGCCCTTGCCATTGTCATCATCGGACAATTTGTAGGACGCAAGCGCAAAGTTTCATGACGCGCCAACTGATTATCCTGGGTTCAACCGGATCAATCGGAGTTCAAGCTCTCGAGATAGTTGCGGAAAATCCTGATTGCTTTACAGTTCTAGCTATTACCTCAGCTGGTTCTCAACCAGATTTGGTTATCGAGCAAGCGCGTAAATTTAAAGTCAAAGTAGTTGGAGTCACCAAGAACGCCGACCAGATACGCGCGGGGCTTCCTGGAGTTCAAGTTATCGATGGTCCAAAGGCTTCAACCGAGATCGCAGCAATTTCTTGCGATGTTGTTCTCAATGCCATCACTGGTTCTATCGGGCTTGGCCCAACTCTGGCAGCGCTCGATGCCGACAATCGCGTTGCGCTAGCAAATAAAGAATCTCTCGTTGCAGGGGGCGACATTGTCACTTCGCGCGCAAAGAGTGATCAACTATTGCCGGTTGATTCAGAGCATTCAGCGTTATGGCAGGCGTTGATTGGCGAGAAGAATTCACAGGTTTCCAAGTTGGTACTGACTGCAAGCGGGGGACCATTCCGCGATCGCAGCGATTTAGAGAGTGTCACTGTTGCAGAAGCGCTTAACCATCCAACGTGGGTGATGGGGCCGGTCGTCACTATAAATTCAGCGACCTTGATGAATAAAGGTTTAGAAATCATTGAAGCCCATTACCTCTTTGATATTCCCTATTCAAAGATTGAGGCAGTTATTCATCCGCAATCGGTAATTCACTCCATGGTCGAATTCGATGATGGTTCAACGATTGCACAAGCATCACCTCCCAATATGAAGGGGCCAATCTCTTTTGCGCTCGGTTATCCCGATCGCGTCAAGGGTGCGATGCCACCTGTTGATTGGACCCAATCTCACTCTTGGAGCTTTGCCCCCATTGATTTTGCACGTTTTCCAGCAATCTCACTTGCTCGCCATTGTGGAGAAATCGGTAAAGGTTTACCTGCTGTCTTTAACGCCGCGAATGAAGTTGCTGTCCAGGCATTTGTTGATGGGAATATCTCATTCCCTCAGATTGTTAAGACAGTATCGGCAGTTGTGGAGAAGATGAGCGCATCAGCACTAACCGCACCACGCGATTTAGCCGATGTCAGTGCTATCGAAGAGGATGCTCGTCAGGTGGCTTCCTCCGAAGTTGCACGGGCTCGAGCATGAAGGACGGTCGATGGAACTCCTAGGAATTCTCGCTTTTGCAGTTGCACTTCTGCTTTCGGTCATGGTCCACGAACTTGGCCACTACCTGACTGCAAAGCGCTTCGGCATGAAGGTCTCTGAATTCTTTCTCGGCTTTGGCAAACGCATCTGGTCTTTCACTAAAGGTGAAACTGAATTTGGAATCAAGGCTATTCCGGCCGGTGGTTACTGTCGCATCGAGGGAATGAGCCCGCGCGATGAAATGCCCGCTGGCGAAGAAGGGCGCGCATTCTTTACCGCATCCTCCGGTAAGAAGCTCATTGTCTTAGGAGCAGGATCTTTTGCTCACCTCTTAATTGGTTTCATCCTTATCTTCGCAATCTTCTTTGGCGTTGGAGTTAATACCCTTCTCTCAGATATCACCAAGGTCAGCCCCAACACTGCAGCTGCCGCTGCTGGTTTTCTTCCGGGGGATAAGATTCTTGAAGTTGATGGCGTTGAAGTGAAAGATTGGTTTATCGACTCTCAGGTCATCGCAAAATCTGAAGGTAAGCCACTTACCTATTTGGTTTCACGTGGCGGCGAGCAAATCATTATCAAGGCTTCTGCCCGCTACGACGAGAGCGCCAAGCGCTACATTCTTGGAATCATCACCAAGATTGGCACCGAACGACAAAGTTTCTTCCCGGCAATTGTTGAATCCACGCAAGCTACAGGTGTCTTACTGCGCGAATCCGTAAAGTCACTCTTCACGCTACCTACTAAGGTGCCACAACTCTTCCGCCAAACATTTGGTGGCGAAGAACGTGATCCCAATGGCCTTGTTGGCGTTGTCGGTGCAGCGCGAGTTTCAGGTGATGTTGTCAGCAGTACCAAACTTGATAACACCGAACAGCTCGGCACCTTCCTTCTCATTGTCGCAAGCCTCAATATCTTTGTTGGGCTCTTTAACTTACTTCCAATTTTGCCGCTCGATGGTGGCCATATGGCGGTGGCGATTGCCGACGAAATCCGTGCCTTTATCGCGCGGTTACGTGGACGCCCAAGACCTGCAGGTATTGATGTGAATGTTCTTACACCTATCACTATCGGAGTCTTTGCAGTCTTAGCGGTGCTCACTGTGATTCTCTTAATCGCTGACATCTTTAATCCCATATCGCTGAATTTCTAAAGATAAGGCACAATACGGTTCATGGTTGATCTTGGAATCCCCAGCGCACCACCTCCTACCTTGCATCCGCGTCGCAAGACGAGACAGCTCAATGTGGGTGGAGTCGGAGTAGGTTCTGATTCACCGGTCAGCGTGCAATCAATGTGCACAACGCTGACATCTGATGTCAATGCAACTCTGCAACAGATCGCCGAACTCACCGCATCTGGTTGCCAAATCGTGCGCGTTGCAGTTCCATCACAAGATGATGCCGACGCACTTGCGCAGATTGCCAAGAAGTCACAGATTCCAGTAATTGCAGATATTCACTTCCAACCTAAATACATCTTCGCTGCAATTGATGCAGGCTGTGCTGCGGTGCGCGTCAATCCTGGCAACATTAAGCAATTTGATGACAAGGTGAAGGAAGTTGCAAAAGCTGCAGGAGATGCAGGTATTCCAATTCGTATCGGCGTCAACGCCGGTTCACTCGACCCACGACTTCTTGCAAAGTATGGCAAGGCAACCCCTGAGGCGTTAGTTGAATCTGCAATCTGGGAAGCTTCCCTCTTTGAAGAACATGGCTTTGGCAATATTAAGATCTCTGTAAAGCACCATGACCCTGTCACGATGGTTAACGCATATCGCTTGCTTGCAGCCAAGACCGATTACCCACTTCACCTCGGCGTCACCGAAGCTGGTCCAATCTTCCAAGGAACCATTAAGTCAGCGACTGCATTTGGAATTCTCTTGGCCGAAGGAATCGGCGACACAATTCGCGTCTCACTCTCTGCACCTCCCGTTGAAGAGGTAAAGGTTGGAATTTCAATCCTTGAATCCCTTAATCTGCGTCAACGTAAACTTGAAATCGTTTCCTGTCCTTCATGTGGTCGCGCTCAAGTAGATGTCTACACCCTTGCTGAAAAGGTGCAGGCTGGTCTACAAGGAATGACAGTTCCTCTTCGTGTTGCTGTTATGGGCTGTGTTGTAAATGGACCAGGCGAAGCTCGCGAAGCAGATCTCGGCGTTGCATCAGGAAATGGCAAAGGTCAGATATTTGTGAAGGGACAAGTCATCAAAACGGTCCCTGAAGCGCAGATTGTTGAAACTCTTATTGAAGAAGCTATGCGTCTTGCCGAAGAGATGGAAGCCGCAGGCGTTGCATCAGGAGAACCTTCCGTCACAACTTCGTAATCCTCTAGTAGGGTTCGCTTCATGTTGCGAATGTCTACGCTCTTCTTACGCACGCTGCGCGATGATCCGGCAGATGCTGAAGTCCCCAGCCATCGCCTCCTAGTCCGCGCGGGATATATCCGCCGCATCGCAGCTGGTATCTATTCATGGTTGCCACTGGGCGTCATCACCCTTCGCAACATTGAAAATATTGTGCGCCAAGAGATGGACCGCGCTGGCTTCCAAGAAGTTCACTTTCCTGCTCTCTTACCAAAAGATGCATATGAAGAGACCGGCCGCTGGAACGATTACGGCCCAGATCTCTTTCGCCTGCAAGATAGAAAAGGTAGCGACTATCTACTAGGGCCAACACATGAAGAGATGTTTACCTTGATGGTCAAGGGTGAATACTCTTCATATAAAGATCTGCCACTTGCTCTCTATCAAATCCAAACAAAGTATCGCGATGAGGCACGTCCTCGTTCTGGAATCATCCGCGGTCGTGAATTTGTGATGAAGGATTCATATTCATTCGACCTTACCGATGAAGGTTTAGTTGAGTCCTACCAACGCCATCGCGAGGCATATATCAAGACCTTTGATCGCCTACGTATGAAGTACAACATCGTCAGCGCTATGTCGGGCGCTATGGGCGGTTCCGCATCTGAGGAGTTCTTAGCTCCCTGCGAAACGGGCGAAGATACCTATGTGCTCTGCCCAAAGTGCGGGTATGCAGCAAACGTTGAAGCGATGACAACAGTTGTAGCACCGGGTGATGCATCAAAGGTTGCACCTCTTGAAGTCTTTGACTCACCTAATACTCCAACGATTGATACCTTGGTTGAACTCATTAACGCCAAGTTCGGCGGGGGATACGACGGCTCGATGACGCTAAAGAACGTCATGTTGATGGCAGATGAGAAACCAATCTCAGTCTTAGTTCCAGGAGATCGCGAAGTAGATCTCAAGCGTTTACAAGCAAACCTTGCCGGCGTTAACGATGTTCGCGTCTTTGAAGATGCAGATTTTGCTAAGTTCCCAGGGCTCGTCAAGGGATATATCGGCCCACAAGATGCAAAGAAAAACGGAATTACCGTCTACGCAGATCCTCGTATCGCACCAGGTACTTCATGGGTAACGGGTGCAAATGCGAAGGATAAGCACGCGCGTAATGTCGTTAATGGCCGCGATTTCACAGTTGATGGTTATGTTGAATCGGCACAGATTAAAGAGGGCGATGCCTGTCCAAAGTGCGCAACCCCAGTCATCATCGATCGCGCAATTGAAATCGGCCATATCTTCCAACTAGGTCGCAAATATGCAGATGCGCTCGGTCTTACCGTCCTTGATCAGAACGGTAAATCACAAGTTGTCACCATGGGTTCCTACGGAATCGGTGTATCGCGCGCAGTAGCTGCCATTGCTGAACAGAGCAATGACGAACTAGGTCTTTCCTGGCCAGTTGAAGTTGCACCTGCCAAGGTGCACATCGTTGCAACCGGTAAAGAAGATGCTGTCTTTGCTGCCGCAGAAAAGCTCGCTGCTGATTTAGAGGCATCAGGAGTCAGCGTGATGCTTGATGATCGTCGCGGTACTTCTCCTGGCGTAAAGTTTAAAGATGCAGAACTTATCGGAATTCCTGTCATTGTTGTCGTTGGCAAAGCGCTCGAACAAGGCAACGTCGAAGTTCGTGTACGTCGCACCGGCGAAAAATCTGAAGTTCCGGTAGCGCAAGCGCTTACAGCAGTTACTGAACTCCTTCCAACGTTGCCATAAATGCTCAGCGATATCTCAACGCTGACGCTGGTCTTTATCCTTGTTGCTGCCTTCTCTGCCGGTTTTGTTGATGCCATCGCAGGAGGCGGCGGTCTGATTCAACTGCCGGCTCTTCTGATCTCCTTCCCTGATCGCGAAGTCGCAGAAGTTGCCGGCACAAACAAATTAGGTTCAATCTTTGGTACATCAGCTGCCGCCCTGAACTACCGCAGGAATATCAAGACAGATCCGAAATTACTTTTTGCAATGGTGCTGCCAGCATTTATTGGTTCTGGCTCTGGTTCACTTCTAGCAACGCAGATTTCAACAGAGCAACTCAAGGTAGCAATTGTTGTGATGTTGGTTGCAGTCTTTGTCTACACACTTGCCAGACCTGATTTAGGCAAAGTTGAAGTTCTCAAAGGTGCTGCCAAGCGCCAGCGAACAGTGGGCGCCGTCGCAGGGCTAACTATTGGTTTCTACGATGGCTTTATTGGGCCTGGCACCGGAACTCTGCTGATGATTGTCTTGGTTGCAGCTCTCGGTTTCGCATTTGTTGGAGCATCAGCGATCGCCAAAGTGGTCAATGTTGCGACCAACTTTGCATCAATCCTTGTCTTTGGTATCAGCGGCTCGATTATGTGGGTGGTGGGCCTTGCAGTTGGTATCTGTAATTTGGCGGGAGGAATCATTGGTTCGCATGTCGCGATTCGCCGAGGTTCTGACTTTGTTCGTAAGTTCTATCTGGTGGTCACCTTTGCACTCATAGTCAGGGTATTATTTGACCTGTTCTAAAGCAGTAACAAAACTCAATAACAATTGAATAAGAAAGGCTCATCGTGGCAATCACAGATCAAATCTCTCAACTGGTTACACCCGCAGTTGAAGCCCAAGGTTTATTCCTTGAAGAAGTCCAATTAGTCTCACCTGGCAAACATCGCATAGTTACCTGCATCGTCGATGGACCCGCATCTCTTAATTTAGATCAAGTGACCGCCGTTTCTCGCGCAATCTCAGAGTTGCTGGATGAAGCTGCCTTTATGGGGGATACCCCGTTTACTCTTGAAGTCACATCCCCTGGTGTCGATCGTCCACTTACTGCGCCCCGCCACTTCGTTAAGAATCACGGTCGCTTGCTCAAAGTCGTTAAGGGCGATGGCGCAACCATTACCGGACGTATTGAAGAATCCACAGAAACGAGCGTGACGCTCTCTTATCTTGAGAAGAAGGAAGTCAAGCGCGTTGACGTTGCCTTTTCAGACATTAAGCGCGCAACTGTTGAAATTGAGTTTAATCGCAAAGATGGTGACAAGTAATGCATGTAGATATGGCAGCTCTTGTTCACCTCACTACCGAGAAAGCGATGCCGCTTGAGCCACTGATTCAGGTGATCGAAGCTGGAGTTCTTACTGCATACGGTGAAACGCAAGAGCCTAATCGTTACGCGCAAGCAAGACTTAACCGCGAAACTGGAGAGATTCAGATCTTCGTCCCCGTCTTTAATGAACTGGGTGAGCGCATCAGCGAAGAGGTAGATTCACCTGAAGGTTTCTCTAAAGTGACAACCTCTACTGCGCGCCAAGTGATCAAGCAGCAGATGCGCGCAAGCAACGATGCCGAAATCGTCGGAGAGTTCACTGCAACAGTGGGCGATATCGTCTCAGGCATTATTCAACAAGGTCGCGATCCAAAGATGATTAACGTCAACCTCGGTCGCATCGAAGGTCGTATTCCTCCGCAAGAACAGGTGCCAGGTGAGGTATACACACATGGCGATCGCATTAAGTGCTTTGTCGTAGAAGTTAAGCAAGGAATGAAGGGCCCCGAGATCATGCTTTCTCGTAGCCACCCAGCTTTGGTCAAGCAACTCTTTGCACTTGAAGTTCCTGAAATCAAAGATCGCATCGTTGAAATCATGGCGGTGGCACGTGAAGCAGGACATCGCACCAAGATTGCAGTGCGTTCACATCGCGCTGGCGTATCGCCAAAGGGTTCTCTGATTGGGCCAATGGGCGCTCGTTCGCGCGCTGTTATGGATGAACTCAATGGCGAGAAGATAGATATCGTTGATTTCGATGATGATCCTGCAAAGTTTGTAGCCAGTGCACTCGCACCTGCAAAGGTAACAAGCGTTGAGATTGTTGATGAAGCAACGCGTTCTGCCAAGGTGATAGTTCCTGATTACCAACTCTCACTCGCTATCGGTAAAGATGGGCAGAATGCCCGACTTGCCGCACGTCTGACCGGATGGCGTATCGATATCCATCCAGATACCCCCGCACCGACCGCGTAAATATGGTGTGGAATAGGGAATTTCCCGCCTATTCGGTAGACTCGGCACATCGCCTTCGGTACTTACATACCGTGGGGCACAAATGAAATGGATGCGAAAGATATGAAACTCAAATGAGCTCGTTTACATCATGAGGTCGAACAACTAGGGCTCGCATCCCACAAGTTTTAATGCGGGCCAAGACAGGAGAAATGTGTCAAAGGTCCGCGTACATGAGTTGGCAAAACAACTCGGTATGGAGAGCAAGGAAGTCCTTGCCAAACTCCAAGAGATGGGTGAATTCGTTCGCTCAGCATCATCAACAGTTGAAGCACCGGTCGTTCGCAAGTTAATTGCGCTTTATCCCGATGCCAAACCAGTAGAAGAGAAAAAACCTGTCAAGAAGGCAGCTGCCAAGAAGACCGCTGCCTCAAAGAAGACCGCCGAAGTAAATCCAGAGCTCGCTGCTGAACTTGCAGCTGAACTCGGCGTTGATCTTGCAGCGCTTAAGGCATCTCGCGATGCTGAAAAGGTTGCGCAAGATGAGGCAAAGGCTGCATCTGCAGCAGCATCGGCAACGCCGGCGGCTCCAACACCAGCGGCTCCAACACCAACAACACCAGCGGCTCCACGTCCTGGGAACAATCCATTTTCAACAGGTGGCGCACTTCCACGCCCACCACGTCCTGGTAACAATCCATTTTCAACAGGTGGCGCAGTTCCGCGTCCACCACAACGTCCACAAGGCACAGGTGCGCCACGTCCAGGTATGGCAGGTGCACGACCTGGTTCTGTACGTCCTGGTTTTGCAGCGCGTCCTGGAGGACAACGCCCTCCAACAACTGGAACAGGTACAGGAAATTACCCACCACGCACTGGTGGAGCACCATCAACGCAAGGTCCATATCGTTCACAAGGTGCAACAACTGGCGCAGCGCCAGGTGGTCCAGCGCGTCCAGGTGGTGGCGGTCCTAATCGCGGCCCAGGTCGTGGCGGTACTGCAGGTGCATTTGGAAAGAATGCAAGTAAATCTTCAAAGCGTAAGCAGAAGTCACGTAAAGTATTACGTGAAGAGTTCGACAATATGCAGGCACCGAAGTTGGGTGGCGCAGTCGTTCCGCACGGAGATGGTTCAACCAAAATCCGTATGCGTCGTGGCTCATCCCTTGCAGATTTCGCCGAGAGAATTGGCGCAGATCCAGCAGCGTTAGTTTCAGCGCTCTTCCACCTTGGTGAAATGGTGACTGCAACTCAATCAGTTGATGCAGACACCTTTGAAATTCTTGGCGCACAACTTGGATATGTCATCGAAGTTGTCTCTCCTGAAGAAGAAGACCGCGAATTGTTGCAGGGCTTTGATATCGATCTCGCTGCAGAGTTAGCTGATTTTGATGAAGAGAACCTCACTCCTCGCCCACCAGTAGTAACCGTGATGGGCCACGTTGACCACGGTAAGACTCGCTTGCTCGATGCGATTCGCCAGACTGAGGTTGTCCAATCTGAAGCAGGTGGAATTACACAGCACATTGGTGCTTACCAAATTCACCATGATCACAACGGTACAAACCGTGCGATTACCTTTATCGATACACCAGGCCACGAAGCTTTTACCGCAATGCGTGCTCGTGGTGCCAAGGTCACCGATATCGCAGTACTCGTTGTTGCAGCCGATGACGGTGTGATGCCACAGACCATTGAAGCGCTTAACCACGCTCAAGCAGCTGATGTTCCTATCGTTGTTGCAGTCAACAAGGTTGATAAGGAAGGCGCCAACCCAGATAAGGTCCGCCAGCAATTAACTGAGTACAACTTGGTCGCTGAAGAGTACGGCGGAGACACAATCTTCGTAAACGTCTCAGCTAAAGCAGGTACTGGAATCAATGATTTGATTGACTCAATTCTCCTTACTGCAGATGCAGCTATCGATCTTCGCGCAGTTGCTGAAGATGATGCTCGCGGTGTTGCTATCGAAGCTCACCTCGATCGTGGTCGTGGACCAGTTGCAACTGTCTTGGTACAACGTGGAACTCTGCGCGTTGGAGATGCCATCGTTGCCGGTGGTTCATTCGGACGTGTGCGTGCAATGCTCGATGAGCACGGTGCCAGCGTTGAAGAGGCGGGGCCATCTCGTCCAGTACAGGTACTCGGATTTACCTCTGTACCGAACGCTGGAGATACCTTCCTTGTTGCCGATGAAGATCGCACAGCGCGTCAGATTGCTGAGAAGCGTCAGGCAGCTGAGCGAAATGCACAGCTTGCTAAGGCGCGTAAGAAGGTCTCACTGGAAGACTTTATGGAACAGTCCAAGATCTCAACTCTCAACCTTATTCTTAAGGGTGACGTATCAGGTTCGGTAGAAGCGCTCGAAGATGCGTTGATGCAGCTTGATGTCGGCGCTGAAGTTGACCTTCGCGTTATCCACCGCGGTGTTGGTGCAATCACCAAGAGCGATATCACTCTGGCATCTGCCTCAACTGCTGTTGTTATCGGCTTTAACGTCAAGCCTGAACCACAGACTGCAATATTTGCAGATCAAGAAGGCGTTGAAGTTCGCTTCTACTCCGTTATCTATAACGCGATTGAAGAAATCGAGCTCTCACTTAAGGGTCTTCTTAAGCCAGAGTACGAAGAAGTCATTCTTGGTAACGCTGAGGTCCGCGATCTCTTCAAATCTTCAAAGGTCGGCACAATTGCTGGTTCTATCGTTACCGATGGAACTATCAAGCGCAATGCAAAGGCGCGCGTTATTCGTGCCGGTGCAACAATCGCAGAAGAGGTCACTATCGAATCTCTCAAGCGATTTAAGGATGATGCCACCGAAGTCCGCGAGGGCTTTGAGTGCGGTATCGGTGTCGGCAAGGGTGCAGATCTTCAAGTCGGAGACATCATTCAGGTCTTCGAGATGCGCGAAAAGAAGCGCGCCTAGCGCGGATTTCGGATATCACCGTGGCAAATTCACATCGCAGCCAGAAGGTTGCAGACCGCATCAAGGTAGTAGTGGCACAGCTGCTTGAGACGAAGATTAAAGATCCTCGTCTTGGCTTTGTCACTGTTACCGATGCGCGAGTTTCTGGTGATCTACAGAGCGCTTCCATCTTCTACACAGTCCTTGGCGGGGATGATGAGCGCGCAGCAACTGCGGCAGCCCTCGAATCTGCCAAAGGCGTTCTGCGTAGCGCAGTAGGTAAAGATCTCGGTACTCGCATTACTCCTTCTCTTGAATTCATTCTCGATGGACTTCCTGAATCAGCCAGAGCGCTCGATTCACTTCTTGAGCGAGTGCATGCACTCGATGCAGAGGTCGCTAAGGCCCGCGAAAATGCCAAGCCAGTAGTCGAAGATCCTTACAAAGTCCCACGCGTCATTTCATCTGATGCGCATGACCAAGCTCATCGCAGCGTCGAAGAATGAGCGACGGCTTCCTAGTAGTCGATAAAGCTGGCGGAATGACCAGCCACGATGTTGTTGCTGTGGCTCGCAAAGCGCTCGGCACTCGCAAAGTGGGACATGCCGGAACTTTAGATCCGATGGCTACGGGCGTACTCGTACTCGGTTTTGGCAATGGCACTCGCTTGCTGCAATACATCACAGATGGCGACAAGTCTTATCAGGCAACCGTTGTTCTCGGTGCTGCAACAGTCACCGATGACAGCGAGGGTGAAGTGATTTCAACCGCTGATGCATCTGCGGTATCTGATGCTGATATCGAGAAAATTGTCTCGAAGATGATTGGCACTATCGCCCAACGTCCATCTTCTGTCTCAGCTGTCAAAGTCGGGGGAGAGCGCGCTTATGATCGAGTACGCGCTGGCGAGAAGTTTGAATTAGCCTCGCGTGAAGTGACCATTACTCAACTAGATATTCGCACCATTCGCCATCATGAGAAGACCACTGAAGTAGATATTGAAGTCACCTGCTCTGCCGGAACATTTATCAGAGCTATTGCCCGCGACCTCGGAGATGCACTGGGCGTTGGGGGACACCTCTCTGCTCTGCGCCGCACTCGCGTTGCCGGTTTCACAGAGATTGGCGCTACTACCTTTGAAGACCTGAAAGCGCAGAAGTTCACAGCTTTAGATCTTGCTGAAGTCGCGCGCACCACCTTCACTCCTCGCGAATTAACTCTCGAAGAAGTGCGAGAGCTCTCATTTGGTCGCCCACTGAAAGAGAATGGAAATACTGTCATCAATGCTGCGATGTCACCAGATAATAGACTCATCGCGCTCTTAAAAGATGAAGGAGATAAGGCCAAACCCATCGCAGTCTTTGCGGCTGCGAACTAGGTGAGGCAAGATTTGCTTATGAGCTCTACCAGCGTCGTTGTCATCGGAACCTTTGATGGTGTCCATAAAGGACACCAGGTTCTGCTCAACCGCGCCAAAGAGATTGCTGCAGGCCGCTCGATTATCGCTCTGACCTTTGATCCACATCCAACAACAATCTTTGCGCCAAGTAAGGTGCCGACGGCGCTGACTACGCTGGCAGATCGTGTTGAGTTACTCAAGATTCATAACGCTGATCAGGTGGCGGTACTTAAATTTAATGAGAAGTTTGCGGCGATGTCGCCAGCAGACTTTGTGACATCCGTGCTCGTCGGACAGTTGCACGCAAGCACAGTCATTGTTGGCAAGAACTTTACTTATGGCCATAAAGCTGCAGGAAATATCGAATCGCTTATCAAGTCAGGACAAGAACATAACTTCACAGTTGATGTGCAAGAGTTGAAGGCAGATACAGAAGTCATCTCTTCATCACGTATTCGCGCCCTTGTTGTTGAAGGAAAAGTTGAATTAGCTCGCGAACTCTTATCTCGTCCACATCGCCTCGATGGCGTTGTTGTGCATGGCGAAAAGCGAGGCCGCGAAATCGGTTACCCCACTGCAAATCTTGGAAAGATTGAGGGACAGACAATTCCTGCCGATGGCGTGTATGCCGGTTGGCTTACCGTTGGAATTAACTTCTGGCCCGCTGCTATCTCGATAGGAACAAATCCCACATTTGAAGGAGAGCGCGGTCGCCAAGTAGAGGCATATGCTCTCGATCAAGAAGGCTTAGATCTCTATGACAAGAACGCATCGATTGAATTTGGTTGGTACCTGCGCCCGACGCTGAAATTCGAAAGCCTTGAAGAGCTCTTGGTCCAGATGAAGAGAGATTGTGACCAAGCCCGCGAATTAACTGAAAAATAGCCTTACTTCGGGCTCAATTTCACTTATCTACACCCCACAGGTAAACTTCAGCCTGTCCAACGAGAAAGTGATTTCCCGTGAATCAAACCGGGAAGCCTCTTGAACAGTAACTGTGATTAGTCACAAGAAATGAGAAATGAAAATGGCGTTAACACCAGAAGTAAAGAAAGAAATCATTGCAAAGTACGGATCATCAGCTACTGATACAGGAAGCCCTGAAGCTCAGGTCGCTTTATTGTCACGTCGCATCGAAGACATTACAACTCACCTACAGACCAACCCGCATGACCACCACAACCGTCGTGGTCTCTTGTTGCTCGTAGGTCAGCGTCGTCGAATTCTTCAGTACCTCGCAAAGACAGATATCAGCCGTTATCGCGCAATTATCGAAAAGCTCGGTATTCGCCGCTAATTTAAAATTACACGCCGGGGGACTAATGGTCCTCGGTAGTGGTTTCCAGATGTAAGCATCTGTGAACTTCGATCGAAGATTCATTTGTTTCGCCTCGCGTGTAGTTACCGCTCCAAGGTCGATTAATCGTGCCTTGGAATTGAAACACGAATCAAAGGAGGACCCATGGAGGGTCAAGACGTAAAGACAGCAGTAGCCGTTATCGATAACGGAAAGTTCGGAAAGCGCGAGATTAAGTTCGAAACAGGACGCCTCGCTAAGCAAGCAGCAGGAGCTGCAGCTGTTTATCTAGATGATCAAACAATGATCTTCTCAGCAACAACAGCATCAAAGACACCTAAGGATCAATTCGACTTCTTCCCACTCACAGTGGATGTAGAAGAGAAGATGTATGCCATCGGCAAGATCCCTGGCTCATTCTTCCGTCGCGAAGGTCGTCCTTCAGAAGAGGCAATCCTTACCTGCCGTCTGATTGACCGCCCGTTGCGTCCATCATTTATCAAGGGACTTCGTAACGAAGTTCAGATCGTCGTAACAGTGATGGCTCTGGATCCAGACCACATGTATGACGTCATCGCAATTAACGCAGCATCTATGTCAACACAGCTTGCTGGTCTTCCATTCTCTGGCCCAATTGGTGGAGTGCGCGTTGCACTTATCGATGGTCAATGGGTGGCATTCCCTAACCATTCACAGGTTGAAAACGCTGTATTCGATATGGTCGTAGCAGGTCGCGTAACAGCTGACGATGTTGCAATCATGATGGTTGAAGCAGAAGCAACAACTCGCACAATTGGTCTCGTTGCTGAAGGCGCTAAGGCTCCTACAGAAGAGATCGTTTCACAGGGACTTGATGCGGCTAAGCCATTTATTCGTATTCTCTGCGAAGCGCAGTCAAAGCTTGCAGCAGTTGCTGCAAAGCCAACTGCAGATTTCCCAGTCTTCTTGGATTACCAAGATGATGTATTTGCAGCTGTTGAAAAGGCTGCAAAAGATAGCCTTGCAAAGGCGCTGACAATCTCAGGTAAGCAAGAGCGCGAAACAAAGATCGATGAGATCTCAGCTGCAACAAAGGAATCAGTAACAGCAGCCTTCGAAGGCCGCGAAAAGGAAGTTCCTGCAGCGTTCCGTTCACTTACAAAGAAGCTTGTACGCCAGCGCGTACTTCGCGACAAGATTCGTATCGATGGTCGCGGACTTCGCGACATTCGTGCGCTCTCTGCCGAAGTTGAGGTCATTCCTCGCGTTCACGGTTCAGCGATCTTCGAACGTGGCGAGACACAGATTCTTGGAGTAACAACTCTTAATATGCTCAAGATGGAGCAGCAGCTCGACACCATGAGCCCTGAAACATCAAAGCGCTACATGCACAACTACAACTTCCCACCATATTCAACTGGTGAAACCGGTCGTGTAGGTACACCAAAGCGTCGCGAAATCGGCCACGGTGCTCTTGCAGAACGTGCACTTATTCCAGTACTCCCAACTCGCGAAGAGTTCCCTTACGCAATCCGTCAGGTCTCTGAAGCTCTCGGTTCCAATGGATCAACATCAATGGGTTCTGTCTGTGCTTCAACGCTCTCAATGCTTCAGGCAGGTGTCCCACTTAAGGCTCCTGTTGCAGGTATTGCGATGGGCCTTATCTCAGATGATGTCGATGGCAAGGTTGAATACGTTGCTCTCACAGATATCCTCGGTGCAGAAGATGCATTTGGAGATATGGACTTTAAGGTTGCAGGTACAAAGGATTTCATTACCGCTTTGCAGCTTGATACAAAGCTTGATGGCATTCCTGCATCAGTTCTCGCTGGAGCTCTTCACCAGGCAAAGGAAGCGCGTCTTGCGATTCTCGATGTCATGAACGAAGCGATCGATACACCGGATGAGATGAGCCAATACGCTCCTCGCATCATCTCTGTAAAGATTCCAGTAGATCAGATTGGTGCAGTCATCGGCCCTAAGGGCAAGATCATCAACCAGATTCAAGATGAAACTGGCGCAGATATCTCAATTGAAGATGATGGAACCATCTATATCGGTGCAACCGATGGACCTTCAGCTGAGGCAGCTCGCGCGCAGATCAACGCAATTGCTAACCCACAGATGCCAGAAGTTGGAGAGCGCTACCTCGGTACTGTCGTAAAGCTTGCAACATTCGGCGCATTTGTTTCATTGATGCCAGGTAAAGATGGCCTGCTCCACGTATCTCAGATTCGCAAGATGCACGGCGGCAAGCGCATTGAAAACCTAGAAGATGTCATGAAGGTCGGCGACAAGATTCAGGTTGAAATCGGTGAGATCGATCCAAAGGGCAAGCTCTCATTGGTTCCGGTTCTCGAAGATGGAACAACGCCAGCAGCTGAATAAATGTCAGTAAAGAGATCAGTACACTCAAGTGGCTTACGTATCGTCACGGAAGAAGTTCCGTCGGTACGCAGCGCCGCGATCGGTATCTGGGTAAATGTTGGTTCTCGTGATGAAGCACCGGCAACTGCCGGTGCTTCTCACTTTTTAGAGCACCTCCTCTTCAAAGGCACCACCAGCCGTACTGCACTTGAAATCTCATCCTCCATTGAATCTGTCGGCGGCGAGATGAACGCCTTCACATCTAAGGAGTACACCTGCTTCTATGCACGTGTGATTGATACTGATTTACCAATGGCGATTGATGTCGTAAGCGACTTAATCACCTCATCAATTGTTACAGCCCTCGATGTTGATGCCGAGCGCAAGGTTGTCCTTGAAGAAATCGCGATGCGTGATGATGATCCCAGCGACTTAGTCCATGATCTCTTTAGCGATACCTATTACGGCGATACTGCAATCGGTCGCCCCATCTTGGGCACGATTGACTCCATCAAGGGAATGTCGCGCAATACAGTCTTTAATTACTACAAGAAGAAGTACCTACCTCAAGATTTGGTCGTTGCTGTAGCAGGCAATATCAAACATAAGCGAGTCGTTGCGATGGTTGAAGAAGCGCTTTCTCGCGATAGCTTCCTCGATGAACTTGGCGCTCCCGTGCTTCGCCCAAATACACCAGTCAAGAATTCTAAGCAGCAATCCGTTGGGTTGCTCTATAAGAAGAGCGAACAAGCACACATGTTCTATGGCATGGAGGGCGTAGCTCGCGCAGATGATCGCCGTTTTGCCATGGGCGTGCTCTCTGCAGCTTTAGGTGGCGGAATGTCATCTCGACTCTTCCAAGAGATTCGCGAGAAGCGCGGTCTTGCCTATTCTGTCTACGCATATGCGCAACAATTTGCTGGCTCTGGAGTTCTTGGTTTCTATGCAGGGTGTAATCCAACAAAGGCGATAGAAGTTGTTGAAATCATCCGCAGCGTACTTTCCGATGTGGCAGATAATGGAATGACCCATGAAGAGATCGAGCGCGCCAAAGGTGCAGTGCGTGGCTCGCTCGTCCTAAGCCAAGAGGATTCTGGCTCACGCATGAGCCGTATCGGCAAGAATGAGATTGTCTACGGACAGGTCATGGACTTTGATGACATCCTCAAGGCCATCTCACGCGTAAGCGCCACAGACATCCGCGAAATTGCTGGCGAGTTCTTGATGAAAACGCCTACCCTTGCTCTTGTCGGTCCATTTAAGAATGAATCTAAATTTGAGAAGGTGTTAGCGCGATGATTAAAGTCGGAGTACTCGGTGCTCGCGGTCGTATGGGCTCTGAAGTTGTTACAGCTGTTACAGAAGCTGCCGACCTTGAACTCGTTGCTGCCTTAGATCTCGGCGACTCACTCGATGCACTTGTCAGCGCTGGCGCACAGGTCGTTGTTGATTTCACGACACCAGATTCAGTAATGGCTAACCTCGAATTTCTTATCTCTCACAATATCCATGCCGTTATCGGAACTACAGGTTTTGATGATGCTCGCATCGCAAAGATCAAATCACTTCTTTCCTCATCAAAGTCTGGAGTACTGATTGCTCCTAACTTTGCAATCGGTGCGGTCTTGATGATGGAGTTTGCCGCTAAGGCAGCCAGGTACTTTGAATCCGCTGAAATTATTGAACTGCACCATCCCAATAAGGTAGATGCACCTTCTGGAACTGCAGCGCGTACCGCCGAACTTATGTCACAGGCGCGTAAAGAGGCAGGGCTTGCACCAGCACCAGATGCCACAACAACTTCACTCGATGGTGCGCGCGGTGCAACAGTGGGAAGCATTCCAGTTCACTCTGTGCGCCTACGTGGATTAATCGCTCACCAAGAAGTTCTATTAGGTGGAATTGGTGAAACTCTCACAATCCGCCACGACTCACTCGATCGAGTCGGCTTTATGCCAGGTGTTCTTCTTGGAGTACGACAAGTTATTTCACATCCAGGGCTGACCTTCGGCCTTGAAAACTTTATGGATTAAGGGGATACGCACATGGCTCAAGCAGATATCACTATGTATGGCGCTGATTGGTGTGGAGATTGTCGTCGCTCAAAGCGCGTCTTTAAAGAGCTAGATATTCAGGTCAACCACATCGATGTCGATGCTGATTTATCTGCCGCCGAAAAAGTCATTGAGATCAACGGGGGAGCGAAGTCCATTCCCGTTATTGTCTTCTCAGATGGAACTCATCTGACTGAACCATCAGATAATGATTTAAAGGCAAAGCTCTCTGCCCTCGGCATTATTTAATTCTTCGTACTAACCAAAGTTGTAAATTGCAGCCGATGTCAGCGCTGCGGAGATAACTACGACAAAGTACGGCGCCTTGAGTGCAAGTGCGATACAGGCAACGATTACACCTGCCAACCGTTGGTCAATAACTAACTTAGATTTATCTGCAACGGTCTGCACTCCAACGAGAGCGCTCAAGAGAACAATCGGAATCAAGGTATTGATTCGCAGCACCCGCTCGTTCTTCAGATACTTTTCCGGAACGCTGTGGCCAAGGTACTTCAATCCAAATGCAATTAGGCTGGTGCCGATTACCGCTACCCAGATAGTTGTCATCGGCGCACCTTCCAACCAAAAGCCACAGCTAAGAGCGCAGTAGCGATAATCGGAATACCAGCAGCGACAAAAGGTGTCAGCGCAAGCGAAAGAAGTACTGCAGAGACTGCTAGAGCTCGCTCAAAGTTTCCGTGAAGACGAGGCCAGACAAGTCCAAGAAATGCAGCAGGAACTGCAGCATCAAGGCCCCATGCAGATGGATCACCCATCGCTTGTGCGCCGAGGGCGCCTGCCAAGGTGAAAAGATTCCAGAAGAAGTAGACTCCAAAGCCGGTGAGCCAGAAACCATGTTTCATTGCACCTGAGCCAAGATCTTCTTGTCCGATTGCAACCCCCGTTGATTCATCAATTGTTATCTGCGCTGCAACAACTCTCTTCACACCGCGAACTTTTAAAATCGGTGCCATTCGCAGCCCATAGAGACCGTTACGAATTCCAAGGAGTGAAGCGGTTGCAATTCCTGAGATTGCACTTCCTCCTGCCCCGAGAACGCCAACTACTGCAAATTGTGATGCGCCTGAAAAAGTTAGAAGTGAGAGAAGGCAGGTTTGCAGAATTGAGAATCCGGCTGCGACTCCAGCTGCCCCAAAAGCGGTTCCATAGAGCCCAACAGTGAAGGAGACGCTCAGACTCGTCGTTACGGTGGCGCGGTTCACTGATGACACGCGGCAATTGTGCCCTAGATATCCATCAGGTGGAGGGGGGTTGATAGATAAGGTGCGGACATGTCTGAGACCGTAATTTTTAGAGACGATGTCTCTGTAGAACTCATCAAATCAAGTGCGAGCGATGCTGATGTCATTTGGGCAGCGCGCGTATCTACAGCGGGCGAACTATCGCTAGATGAGATCGGTGAAGATCCAGCGCGTTCTGCAGGACTGATCAATTACTTAGCGCGCGAGCGACATGGCTCTCCCTTCGAGCACACTTCGATGACCTTCTTTATCTCGGCGCCAATCTTTGTCTTCCGTGAATTTATGCGCCATCGCATCGCTTCTTACAATGAAGAATCTGGTCGCTATCGCGAACTCAAGCCGGTTTTCTATGTTCCATCGAAAGAACGTAAGTTGGTTCAGGTCGGCAAGACTGGTGCATATACCTTTGTCGATGGCACACCTGAACAATATGAAGTAACCGTCAAGGCAATGAAAGATGCCTATCTGATTGCCTACGATTCATACCAGAAAATGTTGGATGCAGGAGTTGCCCGCGAAGTTGCGCGCGCAGTTCTACCGGTTGCAACTTATTCATCGATGTATGTCACCATGAACGCGCGTGCACTCATGAACTTCCTCTCGCTTCGCACCGCACGCGAAGGTTCACACTTTCCTAGCTACCCACAGCGAGAAATTGAGATGGTGGCCGAAAAGATGGAAGCCGAATTCGCAAAATTGATGCCTCTTACATACGGAGCATTTGAAAAATCTGGTCGTATCGCGCCTTAAGCGATAAGATGGCCAAATGAGTACGCACGCTCCCTTCGGACAGTTGATCACCGCGATGGTGACCCCCTTTGATAAAGATGGGGCAATCGATTGGGATGGCGTTGCAAAGCTCGCACAACATTTAGTAGATACCGGCCACGACGGTATTGCAGTCAATGGAACAACCGGCGAAGCTCCAACAACTAAATCCTCTGAAAAACTTGAGATCATCAAGGTTGTAAAGAGCGTTGTCGGAAGCAAGGTGCAGGTTCTCTCCGGCGCTGGCGATAACGAAACTTCATATACTGTTGAACAGGCCAAGCGTTCTCAGGATGCTGGCGCTGATGGAATCTTGATTGTTACTCCGTATTACAACAAGCCACCACAAGCTGGAATCGAAGCGCACTTCCGCGCCGTTGCTGCCGCTACAGATCTTCCAATAATGATGTACGACATCCCAGGTCGCACCGGCGTTGAGATCGAGTCAGACACCATCGTCAAACTCTTTGAAAGCGTCGACAATATTGTCGCCCTCAAAGATGCCAAAGGAAATATCGCAGCTACTTCTTGGGTCATTAAGCGATGCGGAATTCCTGTCTATTCAGGAGATGACATCCTTAACTTGCCATTCCTATCTGTTGGAGCAGTTGGCTTTGTCTCAGTCTGCGGCCACACAGTGGGTCGTGAACTCAAAGAGATGCTCAACGCTTGGTTTGCAGGCGATAGCGCTCGTGCACTTGAAATTCACCAAAAGCTCCTTCCGGTCTTCACCGGAACATTCCGCACACAAGGTGCAATCTTGACCAAGGCAGCGATGAACCTCATGGGGCTACCCGGAGGCACAACTCGTCTGCCACTCGTTGATGCAACAGCCGAACAGATCGAGCAACTGCGTAAAGATCTCAGCGCTGGTGGCGTCACTCTCAAAAAGTAATGACACAGCATCCTCACCCCAATTTAGGGATTCCATCGAAGTTAGTTGATGGCGGTCTTCGTATTGTGGCGCTCGGTGGCATCTCTGAAATTGGTCGCAATATGACCGTCTATGAGATGCAGGGCAAGCTACTTATCATCGACTGCGGAGTTCTCTTTCCAGAAGATAATCAACCTGGAATTGATCTCATCCTTCCTGACTTTAGCTATATCCGAGATCGCCTGAGCGATGTTGTTGGAATATTCCTGACACATGGCCACGAAGACCATATCGGTGCAATCCCATACTTACTGCGCGAACGTGGAGATATTCCAATCTATGGGTCTGCCTTAACTATTGCCCTGATTTCAGCAAAATGTAAAGAACACCGAATCTCACCGCTGACTCACGAAGTCCGCGAAGGTAATCGTGAAGATGTCGGACCCTTTGAACTCGAATTCATTGCAGTCAATCACTCCATTCCAGATGCGCTTGCAGTTGCAGTCCACACTCGCGCAGGCACTGTTCTCCATACGGGCGACTTTAAGATGGATCAACTGCCACTTGATGGACGCATCACTGACTTGCGCACCTTTGCGCGCTTGGGGGATGAAGGCGTTGATCTCTTCTTGGTGGATTCAACCAACGCTGATATTCCGGGTTTTACTCCGGCAGAACGTGAAATCATGCCGGCGCTCAATCGGGTCATCGCATCAACGCAGCGTCGAGTGATTGTCGCTTCATTCTCATCCCACGTGCACCGTGTTCAGCAAGTGATTGATACCGCCGCGTTGCATGGGCGTCGCGTTGCATTTATTGGCCGCTCGATGATTCGCAATATGAAGATTGCAGAAGATATGGGTTATCTGACTGTGCCTTCAGGAATTCTCTTCGATGCTCGCGAACTCGATAGCTATGACGATCGAGTTGTCCTTATCTGTACAGGGTCACAAGGTGAACCGATGGCAGCGCTCTCGCGTATGGCAAATGGCGACCACCAGATTCGCGTTGGAGATGGTGACACAGTAATTCTGGCCTCCTCTCTTATTCCCGGTAATGAAAATTCGGTCTATCGCATTATCAATGAGTTGACTCGCTTTGGCGCCAAGGTTGTACATAAGGCCAATGCGCTAGTACATGTATCTGGACATGCTGCAGCTGGCGAACTTCTCTACTGCTACAACATCGTTAAGCCTAAGTATGTTCTTCCGGTTCATGGCGAATGGCGCCATCTCAAAGCAAATGCTGAGATTGCTATTCAAGCAGGCGTTCCTCGTGAGAATGCATTCATTATCGAAAATGGAATTGTTGTAGATCTGGTCGATCACGTCGCTGAAGTAGTGGGCGCAGTTCCTTGTGGATTTGTCTATGTTGATGGCCATAGCATCGGCGACATCACTGAGTCATCTCTGAAAGATCGCCGCATCCTTGGTGAAGAAGGATTTATCTCAGTCATTGTGGTTATCGAATCGCAGACTGGAAAAATTGTGGCAGGCCCAGATATTCATGCACGTGGATTTAATGAAGATGAAGCGCTCTTTGATGAGGTGCGCGGGCAGATAGAACGCGCGTTAACTAGCGCTGTTGCAGAAGGCGTCAATGGCACACATCAGCTTTCACAAGTTGTGCGTCGCACCATTGGAAGTTGGGTCGGACAGAAACATCGTCGACGTCCGATGATTGTGCCGGTAGTAGTAGAGGTATAGGTCGGCGCGCCTGCATCAACGAGATTTACCCTCCACCTAAGATTGAAGGTGTGGCTAAGAAGAAGAAACGCACATCCGGAAGGTCTCCCTTCTCGGTAGTTTCGCAGGTCCTCGGTGGTATCTGGCGAATTCTCGCCAAAGCTCTCGGCTCATCAATCAGATTTATTGCTCGCGGTGCTCGCGACTTAGATCCGGCTCACCATCGCGATGGAGCCGCACTCCTTGTCTTGCTTATCTCTCTCGCAGCCTTTGCCGGAACTTGGTTTCATGCCGATAACTTAGTCAGCAGAAATCTCTACTCATTCTTTGTAGGCTCATTCGGAGTAATTGGATTCTCATCCCCTGTAGTACTTCTCTACTTTGCAGTTCGACTTTTTCGTAAACCAGAAGATAGCCATGCAACCGGTCGCATCACTATCGGCACACTTCTTCTTATCTTGAGTTCTACTGGGCTTGCTCATTTACTTAATGGATCTCTTGGAGCTACCAATCCAATGGGTGCAACCGCGATTCGCGATGGGGGAGGCCAGATTGGATATTGGGTAGCAAAGCCACTC
The DNA here is from genome assembly GCA_945889195.1 of Bifidobacterium breve. Taxonomy (GTDB): domain Bacteria; phylum Actinomycetota; class Actinomycetes; order Nanopelagicales; family Nanopelagicaceae; genus Planktophila. Next base: position 233,153 of record CAMDBB010000001.1, on the reverse strand, counting down.
GTAGCGCTGATGACCTCATTACTTGCTTATCCGCTCCTCATTGTTCTCTTCTTCTTTGGCATCTTGATTATTACAGCAACGCCTCTTTCAAAAGTTGGCATTCGAATAAAAGTCCTTTCAATCTGGCTCTGGTCTAAGCGCCCTGTGCGTGAAGAGAAAGAGTTCGAAATCTCAGATACTCCACCATTTGAATCGCCAGTAGTTGCCTGGAATCAAGAGGAAGAGATTGATGAAGAAGAGTTTGACCAAGAATTCACAGTCGAAATTCCACGCACCCCATTGGAAACCCAACTTAAGGAAGCACCAAAGTCTGAAAGGCGCCCTGAGCAGTTACTTCTTACCAGCGATATTAAATACGAACTTCCATCACAGGATTTACTCAAGGTAGGTCCGGCGGCAAAGGCAAAGTCGAAGGTCAACGAATCAGTTGTTGCAGCGCTGACTGAGGTCTTTAAACAATTTGAAATCGATGCCCAAGTCACCGGCTTTATGCGTGGCCCAACCGTTACTCGCTATGAAGTTGAACTAGGCAATGCGGTAAAGGTTGAGCGCATTACAGCTCTTTCCAAGAATATTTCTTACGCAGTTGCCAGTAGCGAAGTTCGAATTCTCTCGCCGATCCCAGGTAAATCAGCGGTTGGAATTGAGATTCCCAACGCAGATCGCGAGATTGTTGCCTTAGGCGATGTCATGCGTTCAAGCGTTGCCGGCCAAGATCACCATCCAATGCTGGTTGCCCTCGGCAAGGATGTTGAAGGAAATTACGTATGCGCCAACTTGGCGAAGATGCCGCACCTTTTAGTTGCAGGGGCAACGGGTGCTGGAAAATCTTCAATGATTAATGCGATGATCACATCGATTTTGATGCGAGCAACCCCTGATGATGTTCGCTTGGTTTTGATTGACCCTAAGCGCGTAGAACTCACCGCCTATGAAGGAATCCCGCATCTGATTACACCGATCATTACAAATCCAAAGAAGGCTGCCGATGCGCTGACATGGGTGGTCCGTGAAATGGATCTACGTTACGAAGATCTGGCCACCTTTGGCTTTAGACATATCGATGATTTCAATAAGGCGGTTCGTGCAGGAAAGGTTGTTGCACCTCCTGGTTCAGATCGCATCGTTGAGCCTTACCCATATCTGCTTGTCATTATCGATGAGCTAGCCGACCTGATGATGATTGCAGCTCGCGAAGTAGAAGAATCAGTTGTGCGAATTACACAATTAGCGCGCTCTGCAGGTATCCACTTAGTTCTAGCAACACAGCGCCCATCTGTAGATGTTGTTACAGGACTTATCAAGGCGAATGTGCCATCGCGCTTATCTTTTGCTACTTCATCCCTTGCTGATAGTCGAGTTATTCTCGATAGTCCGGGAGCTGAGAAGCTGATTGGCCAGGGAGATGGGCTCTTTATTCCTATGGGAGCAAGCCGCGCTATTCGTATCCAAGGCGCCTATGTTTCAGAGCGTGAAATCGAAGCTGTAACAAACCACGTCAAGAAGCAACTGTCCCCCCGCTATCGCGAAGATGTAACACAGGTTGCTCAATCAAATAAGAATATTGATAAAGAGATTGGTGATGATTTAGATATTTTGATTCAAGCTGTAGAACTTGTAGTGGGAACACAATTTGGTTCAACTTCTATGCTGCAGCGCAAACTACGGGTTGGCTTTGCCAAAGCTGGTCGCTTAATGGATCTGATGGAATCTAGAGGCATCGTGGGTCCTTCTGAAGGTTCCAAGGCGCGCACCGTCTTGGTTAAGCCTGACGAACTTGATTCAGTTCTTGCCACCCTCCGCGATTACTAACTCTTCGTCTTGATGTTGGGTGCTATTCAGGGGTGATTTACCTGAATAGGGGACACTTCACTAGAACAAGGTAAAGGGCTAAAGTTAGAATTGCCTTCCACTCTTTCCCATTAAAGGCGGCGCCAGAAATGACTCTAGGTCAGGTAATTCGCGATGCTCGCATCGCTGCGCGCCTTTCCATAGAAGAGCTATCTGAATCAACCAGTGTTCGCATCGGCCTACTTACCGAGATAGAAAACAATAATTTTGTTCACTGTGGTGGAGATACATACGCGCGGGGACATCTTCGCAATATTGCAAATAAAATCGGCGCAGACCCACTTGAATTTATCAGGATGTATAACGAAGAGCATTCACTCGAAAACCGTGCGATTGGTGATTTGCTAGTCGAAAACAATGTCATGCAAGTGCCCCATGAGAAGAAGGTAATTTCTTGGAAGGTGCCGGCTTCAATTTCTTTAGCGGTTCTCTTCACCTTTGGTCTTATCCAAATTGTCACGTCAAACCAAAGTTCTGATAGCCAACCAACTGTGGTTGCATCTGCATCTCCGACTGCAGAACCATCTGTTGAAGCAACACCGACGCCTTCGCAAGAGCCAACTACTTCAACTGAAGTTTCTGATGGAAATGTAAAGGTGACTCTGAACGCAGTTCGAGGCAACTCATATATCGATGTTATTGTCGATGGCAAGAGAGTGATTAAGGGATCCCTATTTCAGGGCGATACTAAGAATTTTCAAGGAACTAGAGCGATTAGCGTTTACTTAAGTAACCCAGCAGGCCTTGATGTGACAGTCGATGGAGAACTTTTGCCTCCATTAGGTGGTCAAAATGAAGAGGTTCGTCGAACTTTCCGTTGAAGTAAGAAGAAGTAAACGGGGTAACCCTGTAACATCGCCCCTATGTCTCGCACAGTAGCAATTGTCACAATGGGCTGTGCACGTAATGAAGTCGACTCTGAAGAACTCGCGGGCCGCTTAGCTGCCGATGGTTGGACTCTTGTTGAAGATGTGGAATCAGCTGAAGTTGCCGTTATAAATACCTGTGGCTTTATTGAATCGGCCAAGAAAGATTCTGTTGATGCCCTACTTGAGGCTAATTCACTCAAAGGCCACGGAACCACGCGGGCGGTAGTTGCCGTTGGCTGTATGGCCGAACGCTACGGAAAAGAGTTGGCCGCGGCCCTTCCTGAAGCCGATGCAATCTTAGGTTTCGATGATTATCAAGATATCTCCGCGCGCTTGCAATCTATAGTCAGCGGCAACGCGCACACTCCGCACACGCCACGAGATCGTCGCGCCCTACTTCCGATCGCACCAGTAGATCGCGCACAAGCGCGCGATGAATCTTTTCAATCTGCAGTTGGCGCCGGTGGTTCGCTCTTTCGTAAGCGCCTCGGAAGCGCTCCTTGGGCGCCACTTAAAATTGCTTCTGGGTGTGACCGTCGCTGTTCTTTCTGTGCGATTCCATACTTCCGCGGTTCTTTTGTATCTCGTCGCCCTACCGAAATTCTGCAAGAAGCGCTCTGGCTTGGCCAGAACGGTGTCAGCGAACTCTTTCTCGTGAGCGAAAATACAACTTCGTACGGCAAAGATCTCGGAGATCTCAAACTGATGGAGAAGATCCTCCATGAATTTACAGAGATTCCTGGAATTGAACGCGTGCGCCTTTCCTATCTACAGCCAGCTGAGATGCGCCCTACTTTGCTACAAGCGATGGTTGAAACCGAGAAAGTGGCGCCTTACTTTGATTTATCTTTCCAACATTCCAGCCCATCAGTGCTTCGCCGTATGCGCCGCTTTGGAGATTCTGAGAAGTTCTTACATCTGATTACTCAGATCAGAGCGCTCTCTCCTGAGGCGGGAATTCGCTCTAACTTCATTGTGGGATTCCCTGGCGAGACCCAAGGTGATTTTGATGAGCTAGCAAACTTCATTACAGAGGCAAAGCTCGATGCAGTGGGAATCTTTGGCTATTCAGATGAAGATAATACCGAGGCTCTTGACCTAGCCGACAAAGTTGCCGATGAGGTAATTCGTGAACGCGTTGAATCACTTTCCTCTCTTGCCGATGAGATGGTTTCTATTCGGGCTGCAGGGCGAATCGGCGAGCAGGTACGAGTTCTGATTGAAGATGAAGAGCTACAAGAAGGACGGGCTGCGCACCAAGGACCCGAAGTGGATGGAACAACTACATTTATCGGCACTAATTTTGGAGTAGGTGAATATATCGATGCGGTAATCGTAGATTCGATGGGCGCCGATCTCGTTGCCGAGGTCGCTAGGTAGATTCCATGAAGCTTCCATCATTTATTACTCCCAACACACTGACGGTAACGCGCATCGCGCTCATTCCCTTTGGCGTCTATGCCCTCTTCCTCGATGGCGGAGAAAACCCCGACTATCAGATCGCTGCTTGGTGCATCTTCTTTATCCTTGGTATGACAGATATCGTCGATGGCAAATGGGCACGCAGCTCTAATCGAATAACTCCGCTGGGAGCATTTCTCGATCCAGTAGCCGATAAGGCGCTCATCGGCGCTGCCATGATTTCACTTTCACTCCTCGATCGTTTTCCTTGGTGGATCACAATTCTTATCTTGACTCGCGAAATTGGAATCACCATCTTTAGGCTCTTAGTCATTAAGGGTGGAGTGATTCCGGCAAGTAAAGGCGGAAAGATAAAGACTTTGATGCAGAACTTTGGCGTTGGATTCTTCATCCTTCCCTTCCCGTCCTGGTTGGAATGGTTCCGCGTCGGCTTTATCTCGATAGCAATCATTCTCACTGTCACCACTGCATATGACTATGTGCGTGTGTGGATGCGTAGCCGCTAGCTGGCTATGGCGTGGATTGCAATACACGAGTAACTTTGGTGCATGCCTACCACCGCACATGCTCGCTTAATCGTTGAGCACCTAAAAGAGCGCGGTGAAACTGTTGCGGTCGCTGAATCGCTGACAGCTGGTGGCGTAGGACATGCCCTGACCACAATTCCAGGTGCCTCTTCAATCTTTCTCGGGGGAGTGATTTCATATACCTCTGATGTCAAAGTTAACTTCTTAGGCGTTTCGCAGAAGACAATCGATCAGTACAGCGTTGTCAGCGAAGAAGTTGCAAATGAAATGGCAGCGGGCGCTCTTGCAAAATTTGGATCAACATGGGCTATCGCCACAACCGGTATTGCCGGCCCCGGTGATTACATGGGAATCCGCGAAGGCACTGTCTGGATTGCCATTAAGGGGCCAATTTCACAGACTCTGCACCTACAACTGGATAGTGGGCGGGAAGGCGTGCGTACGGGGGCTATATCCAGCGCAATAGGCAACTTTGCCCGTATTCTTAGCGCTAGAGAAAAAGGGAGTTCGCAATGACGCTATTACGTGAGGCCGTTGGCCACACACTTCGCGATGCGCGCACCTCACAATCTCGCACACTTCGCGATGTCGCGCGTGAAGCGCGTGTATCTCTCGGTTACCTCTCAGAAGTTGAACGTGGTCAAAAAGAGGCATCCTCTGAACTTCTCAATGCAATTTGCGAAGCACTTGGTCTCACACTCTCATCAGTGATGACTGGCGTTGCCCACGAAATCAAATCTCGTGAAAGCGCAAAGCTCTCCGTTGTCGACGCAGCCTAAGTATTCACTGCAAGGCGGAATTCATCGCCGTACCGAGAGCGCAATTCTTTCGGCAACTAAGAACCTCATAGCCCTACATGGTGCATCAAATATTTCGATGATTGAAATCGCTGATGCCTCAGAAGTTTCACGAGCGACTTTATATAATCATTACCGCGATAAGAACGCAGTGCTGATGGCGCTCATTACAGCTGAAATTGAGCGACTTGTAGAAGCAGCGCAACGAGCTGGCACTCCTGCAGATGCGCTCGAACTCTTATCGCGCGAGATTTCAGCAGATACTGCCTTGCAGGCGATGCGTACTCACGACCAAGGTCTGTTAATTGAAATCATGTCGCAAGCACAGAATCCGCTCTACCTCGTTCTTGCTACCTGCATTTATGAAGCGACAAAGTCAGAGGCTGGAACCGGGCTAGCCATGCGCTGGTTATTGGGTCAAGTGATGCAACCAATTACCCCAAAGCAATCGCGCGATCAAGCAGAGTTGCTGGTTGACCGCACGCTCTTCTGAGAGTTCTTTAGATGCGTATCTCTGATCTTCGCGAACGCCTGTCTCTATCTTTTGGAGAAGCATGGGCGCCATCTTTTTCAGAAGATATCGCCATCAGCGAACTCGGTTCGCTGACAGTAAATGAAGCGCTCAAAGAAGGACGTGAAGCTGATGAAATCTGGCGCGCAGTCTGTAAACAATGTCCCGCTGAGACAGAGAAGTACCGATATTAAAGATGCCTGTATCAACAGAGGTCATTGCGCATGCACCACATAAACCAGCACTTGTCTTAATCCATGGGCTTGGTTCTGCCGGAACTATTTGGAAATCACTCCACGATGGGTTGCAAGAGCACTTTGTCATCCACCCCATTGATCTACCAGGCCATGGAAGCGCGGCACTTGGCGATGAACCACTTGATCCACGCGCGCTGGCGCACGCAATTGCAGAGATGATGGAGACCGAACATCAGGTGCGTGAATTTCATGTCGCTGGAAATTCTCTCGGTGGATGGATTGCTCTCGAAGTTGCAGCCGCCTATCCTGAGAGGGTTAAGAGCGTTACTGCGCTTGCACCTGCTGGGCTCTGGTTTGAAGGACCTACGCAGCTTCTGCCGCCAAGTTTATTTGCCCGCATCTTGGCAAAATGCGCACAGTATTTTCTCCGACTTGCGTATCACTTACCGCCGCTGAAGGCGATGGGCTATCGCAAAATTACACATCTATGGCGAGAACTCTCTTTTGAATCCTGTAAAGATTCAGTATTAGCGATGGCAAAGTCGACTGGCTATATGCCGATGTGGAAAGCGTTACGTGGAAAGAAGTTCGATTCCCATATCCCGCCACATGTTCCAGTCAAGATTGTCTTTGGCGATTACGACTTAACCCTGCCGCATCCTCGTGCCCAAGAGAAAGATGCCGCACCTGCACACTCAGAGTGGATTACAGTAGATAATTGCGCACATGTGATTATGTGGAACTACCCACAACTTACTATTGACTTTATTGCAAGCCACCTTAAACGGCGATAACTTCTAAAACCCAGGGCGCACCTCCATCAGAAGGAGTAAGCGCGCACGGGTATTTCTCAGAGACGATGGCATAGAGATCTTCAGGGCTCTTCGCCGCAGCCCGTGATTGCAATAACCAGCGAGTGATTTCACCGCGGGTCTTCTTCGACATATGGGTCACAACAGTGCGCACGCCATCGACAACTGTTGAGATACGAACTTCAACGGTGATATCAGCCGGTGCGCGCCAGACAGTCTTGTAGGTAGATGATCTGCAATCAACAATGAGCCCTCGTGCTAGTGAGCGCAGTTGCTCTTCCACCTGCGCAGCCAGCGCTTTGTTATCAATCTTCGCCTTGTAGCTTTCAATCCGAGCGGATGGCGCAATGGCGCCATATTTAGCCGAGATGATTCGGACCGATGCCTCACCGCGGGTCCGGGCCGCCGCCGATAACGTGGGCCAGCCGAGCGCCTGATAGAGCACGCCCTGATACACAGCGATTGCGGGGGTGGGCTTGGTCGTCTCAGCCTTCTTCTCAGAGGGCGGGAGCAGGATCAGCACGCGACACACCCTACTTGTCAGTGGCTCCTGCTACCTTTCGAACAGATGTTCGGATACCCTTATCCGCATCGCCTCGCTACCAAGCACAGGGGATGAGTCAGGAAACTGATTGAACAGCCAGAGCGGTGCTCTACCTGTCGCCCACAGCGTCTCCATAACGCCAAGGGCCGTCGTAGAGATATTCCGTACCTTCTGGGCCGAATACCAACGACTGCGCACGCAGACGTTCGAAATGAAATGGAGAAGATAGTGGCTACTGAAAAAGCAAAGCCTGAAGATAAAAACGCATCTGATCGCCAGAAGGCGTTAGATACCGCGCTCGCTCAAATCGAACGACAGTTTGGTAAGGGCTCAGTAATGAAGATGTCAGATCGTCAAGCACAGGTAATCGAGGTTATCCCTACCGGTTCCATCGCGCTCGATATCGCTCTCGGAATTGGCGGCCTTCCACGTGGTCGCATCATTGAAATTTACGGACCTGAATCCTCAGGTAAGACAACTCTTACGTTGCATGCAATTGCAAATGCACAGAAGGCTGGCGGAATCTGCGCCTTCATCGATGCAGAGCATGCATTCGATGCTGAATATGCAAAGAAGCTCGGCGTTGATATCGATGCCCTTCTTGTTTCACAGCCAGATACCGGCGAACAAGCGCTTGAAATCATGGATATGTTGATTCGCTCTGGCGCGCTCGACCTCGTAGTCGTCGACTCAGTTGCAGCTCTTGTTCCTCGCGCAGAAATCGAAGGCGAGATGGGCGATTCCCATATGGGTCTACAAGCACGTCTCATGTCTCAGGCGCTCCGTAAGATCACCGGCGCACTTCACCAATCAAAGACAACTGCAATCTTTATCAACCAGCTCCGCGAAAAGATTGGCGTCTTCTTCGGATCGCCTGAAACCACAACAGGTGGAAAGGCGCTTAAGTTCTACGCATCTGTTCGCCTTGATATCCGTCGTATCGAAACCCTGAAGGACGGTACCGAATCAGTCGGTAACCGTACCCGCGTCAAGGTTGTTAAAAATAAGATGGCACCACCATTTAAGCAGGCAGAGTTCGACATCATCTACGGCATCGGTATCTCACGCGAAGGTTCACTTCTCGATATGGGCGTTGAGCTCGGTATCGTCAAGAAGTCTGGCGCTTGGTACACCTACGAAGCTGATCAACTCGGCCAAGGTAAAGAGAATTCACGCGCATTCCTTATCGATAATCCAGATCTCGCCAACGAGATCGAGAAGAAGATTCGCGAATCCTTTGTGCCAGTTGCCGTAGATCCAGCGCTTATCGCTGAGATCGATGAAGCAGCAGCAGAGGTTGAGTTCTAATTTCACTCCAATTTGCCAAGGTAGAACGCGGCGAGGGCTCTGACCCTTACGAAGTTGCTCACACTATCGCGCTCAATGCGCTGGTAACGCGAGCAAAGAGTAAGGGCGAGCTTCTCGCTCACCTTAAGACACGTGGCGTTGAAGATGATGTTGCCCAAGCGGTGGTCTTCCGTCTCCAAGAGACCGGACTGATCAACGATCGCGAATTTGCGACAGCCTGGGCAACATCTCGCCACAACCATAAGAAGATCTCTAAGAGGATTATCGCCGGCGAACTTCGCCAGAAGGGCGTACTTCAAGAGCAGATAGATGAGGCTCTCGATGGCATCGATGATGAATCTGAATATCGAGCTGCCTTTGATTTAGCATTTAAGAAATTTAACACTATGTCACGCCTAGAACCAGATGTTCAGATTCGTCGCATTCAATCGCTCTTGCAACGTAAAGGTTTTGGATTTGCCGTTATCTCTCGAGTGCTACGCGAGCTCGATCTACTAAAGAGTTAAGCTACTTTCCAGACTTTAAATGCTCAGTTAAACGTTCCGCAGTTGCTACAACGGCTGCTGCATGTAAACGACCTGGTTGACGTCCCAAACGCTCAATCGGTCCGCTAATTGAAACGGCTGCAATTACCTTGCCATTAGGTCCGCGGACAGGAGCGGATACAGATGCAACGCCGGCTTCGCGCTCACCCACTGATTGTGCCCAACCGCGACGGCGATCTGCTGCAAGGTGCGCTGCTGTAAATCGCGCGCTCTTCAGTCCGCGATGAATCTTTTCGGAATCTTCCCAAGCCATTAAAATTTGAGCTGCAGATCCTGCTTGCATCGTAAGAGATGCGCCAACTGGAACAGAGTCACGTAGACCTGAAAGTCGTTCTGCAACAGCGACACAGATTCGGATATCTCCTTGGCGGCGATAGAGCTGGGCTGATTCACCTGTTGCATCTCGCAGCGCTGCCAGAGCAGGAGCTGCTGCAGCAATAAGTCGATCTTCGCCAGCGGCTGCCGCCAACTCACTTGAGCGAGGGCCAATAATGAAGCGCCCATTAAGGTCGCGGGCTACGAGGCGATGAAATTCAAGTGCGACAGCGAGGCGGTGGGCGGTAGGACGGGCGATACCTGTTGCTGCTACCAACTCCGCGAGGGAGTGGGGGCCAGATTCCAGGGTTGCCAGAATTGCTACGGCTTTATCTAAAACGCCAACTCCGCTATTCTTCTTATCCACGGAGTGATATTAGCATCCCACCTATTGAGATGCCAATTGAATGAGCACGAAGGAGTACACCACCTGATGGGTAAGACGTTAGCGCAGAAGATTTGGGAAGACCATGTCGTTCGATCTGCTGAAGGAGAACCAGACCTTCTCTACATCGACTTGCAACTCATCCATGAAGTAACCAGCGCCCAGGCATTTGATGGCCTGCGCCTTGCTGGACGTAAGGTGCGCCGTCCTGATCTGACGATTGCAACAGAAGATCACAACACTCCCACTATCGATATTTTAAAGCCGATTGCAGATCCCGTCTCTAAGTTACAGATCGACACTCTGCGCAATAACGCTAAAGAGTTTGGAATTCGTATCCACTCACTCGGAGATGCTGACCAGGGCGTTGTGCATGTCGTTGGCCCACAGCTTGGTATTACACAGCCTGGAATGACAATCGTCTGCGGTGATTCACATACCTCAACACATGGAGCCTTCGGTGCAATCGCATTCGGTATCGGAACTTCTGAAGTTGAGCATGTACTTGCTACACAGACTCTGCCATCAAACCGTCCAAAGACTATGGCAATTAACGTTGAAGGAACTCTCAAAACTGGCGTTACCGCTAAAGATATTATCTTGGCCATCATCGCCAAGATTGGTACCGGCGGGGGACAGGGCTACATTATTGAATATCGTGGCTCAGCAATTCGCGCACTTTCCATGGAAGGTCGCATGACCATCTGCAATATGTCTATCGAAGCAGGAGCTCGCGCAGGGCTGATTGCACCTGATCAAACAACTTTTGATTACATCAAGGGCAAGCCGCATGCTCCAGAAGATTGGGATGCAGCCCTTGCTTATTGGCAGAGCCTCTACACAGATTCAGATGCAAAGTTTGATCTTGAAATCGATCTCAACGCTGATGAATTAGAACCATTTGTTACATGGGGAACAAACCCTGGACAAGGCCTGCCGCTCAATGGCGCAGTTCCAAATCCTGCAGATATCGCGGACTCTGAAGAACGCGGCGCTGCTGAACGAGCACTGCAATACATGGGACTTGAAGCTGGCACACCGCTGAAAAAGATAGTGATTGACACTGTCTTCTTGGGCTCATGCACAAATGGACGTATCGAAGATTTGCGCGCCGCAGCGGATGTTTTGAAGGGCAAGAAGATTGCTCCGAAGCTTCGCATGTTGGTTGTTCCTGGTTCAGAGCGCGTGCGTCAGCAAGCGATGAAAGAGGGCCTTGATCAAGTGTTTCTTGATTTTGGAGCTGAATGGCGTAACGCCGGTTGCTCAATGTGCCTTGGTATGAACCCAGACCAACTTGCCGTTGGCGAGCGTTCTGCATCAACATCAAACCGTAACTTTGAGGGCCGCCAAGGTAAGGGCGGACGTACCCACTTGGTAAGCCCACTAGTGGCAGCTGCAACTGCAATTCGCGGCACCCTTTCATCACCGGCAGATTTGTAAGAAAGGAAATGACAATGGAGAAATTTGTAAAGCATGTTGGTAGTGGAGTTCCACTTCGCCGTAGCAATGTAGATACAGACCAGATCATTCCTGCCGTCTACCTTAAGCGCGTTACACGTAGCGGTTTTGAAGATGGTCTCTTCTCAGCTTGGCGTAACGATCCTGAATTCGTACTTAACCAAGAGGCATATAAGAAGGGCACCATCCTGGTTGCTGGTCCTGAATTTGGTACTGGGTCATCGCGCGAACATGCAGTATGGGCGCTTCAGAATTACGGCTTTAAGGTCGTCATCTCTAGCCGCTTCGCCGATATCTTCCGTGGCAATTCGCTCAAGAGCGGCTTACTTACTGTGGTGCTCCCACAAGAGAGCGTCGAGGCTCTCTGGGTTGCTATCGAGGCAGATGCCAACCTTGAAATCACAGTCGATCTCGATTCTCGTACGGTGAGCTACTCAGGCGTCACAGTGGCCTTTGAACTCGATGACTACACGCGTTGGCGTCTCATGGAAGGTCTCGATGACATCGGATTAACCTTGAAACAGACTGATTTCATCGATGCCTTTGAGGCAAAGCGCCCTGCATATAAGCCAAAGACGCTTCCAATCCGAATCTAACGCCTCAAAAATGAGCGTAAATCGCTGATTTTTACATACGGGGTGAGAGATAGTTGTAAAAGTCTCAACTTTGGAATGAGGGTTTTTTACGCATAAAAATGCGAATTTTCGCAGAATATAAAAGTGCGACACGCGTGCGCCAATAACGCTCTCACCCCTTAAATAGGTTTAAGTTTTACGTAGTTAAGCAAGCGCTTAATTATTTACGCGTAAATACAACAACATTAAGGGGAATTGAATGAATAAGGCCCAGTTCATCGCTGCGTTGGCCCCACACTTCAACGGCAGCAAGAAAGAAGCAGCTCACGCTGTAGACGTCGTGTTCGACACAATCGTGCGCAACATGTCAGCAGGCAACGATGTCATGATCAATGATTTCGGTAAGTTTAAGAAGGTTGATCGCAAGGCACGTATGGGACGTAACCCATTCACCGGCGAAACCATCAAGATCAAGGCTTCAAAGAAGGCTCGCTTCCTACCTGCAAAGGCTCTTAAGGAAGTAATCGCTGGCGATCGCAAGCTCGGTCCAGCTCCAAAGCCAGAGGTAAAGGCAGCTCCAAAGCCAGTGGCTAAGAAGGCTGCAAAGAAGGCTCCTGCAAAGAAGAAGGCTGTAGCTAAGAAGAAGGTAGCCAAGAAGGCTCCTGCAAAGCGTAAGCCAGCTAAGAAGGTTGCAAAGAAGAAGAAGTAAATCTTCATTTCTTAAAAATCAGGGTCCGCTTCATGCGGGCCCTGATTTTTTTATCGCTAGGATTCTAGATATGGCGCAGTTCAAGGTCTCTTATGCACCACCTAGCGGATATCCGCTCGGAACTAATCGCGCCTTTAAATTTGGCACACGAGTTCTGATTCCAATCTTTAACCTGGTGATGAAGCGAGATTGGAAGGGCGCTGAAAATATCCCAGCAACCGGTCGAGTAATTGTTGCGAGCAATCACATGTCATACCTCGACGTCCTGGTCTTTACCCACTTCCTCTACCGCAATGGTCGCGCACCGCGTTATCTTGGAAAATCAGGGGTCTTTAAGGTTCCTGTTATCGGAAAGATTATTTTGGCAGCAGGACAAGTACCAGTTGAGCGCGAAACATCCGATGCTAAGAAGGCGGTGGATCACGCCAAGATCCTGCTGGAGAAAGGCCACATGCTCGGCGTTTACCCAGAAGGAACTCTTACTCGCGATCCACAGCTTTGGCCGATGGTTGCAAAGACTGGGTGCGCACGTCTTGCTCTGGCAACCGATACCCCAGTCATTCCGATTGCGCAGTGGGGCTCACAACTCATTGTTCCTAACTACACAAAGAAGTTAAGCCTCTTCCCACGCAAGACAATCATTATTCGCGCAGGAAAGCCGGTAGATCTCTCACGCTGGAAGGGAAAGGCTGAAGATCCGCAGGCGCTCATCGAGGCAACTGCCGAGATTATGCGAGCAATTACTGTTCTTCTCGAAGAGATTCGTGGCGAGAAGCGCCCTGAAGTAATCTTTGACCCTCACACATCTGATTTACCGCGAACCGGTAATTTCAAGAAGAAGAGGAAATGAGTACAGTCACCGTTTTTGGAGCAGGCGCATGGGGATCCACCATGGCGCAAGTTCTCAGCGATGCTGGAAACGATGTTCTTCTCTGGGGCCGTAGTAAAGATGTGATTGCTGAGATTAATTCAGCGCATACCAATAAGAAGTACTTGGGCAGCCACGAACTCCCACTATCGCTGCAAGCGACTACAGATTTAGCGCAAGCCTTTGCACACTCTCGTATCTACGTTTTAGCTATTCCAGCGCAGCAACTGCGCCTAACTCTTGAAGAGTGGAAACCATTTTTCAAAGCCGATTCAATCATCGTCAGTACCCTCAAAGGTATTGAAATCAGCACTCAGATGCGCATGACTGAGGTCATCGAAGATGTACTCGGCCCTCGTGCAATTGCCATCATCACTGGGCCCAATTTGGCTGATGAACTCGTACTACGCCAACCAGCAGGCGCGGTCGCAGCTGCTGCAACGCAAGAGTTGGCAGATCACATGAGAGATCTCTTCCGCACTCCTTACTATCGCGTCTATACATCAGTTGATGTGATGGGGTGCGAACTAGCAGGTGCAATAAAGAGCGTTATCGCTCTCGCGGTTGGAATCTCTATCGGTATGGGTTTTGGCGAAAATACCCAGGCGATGTTGATAACTCGCGGGCTTAATGAAGTTGCTCGTCTCTGCGCCGCACATGGCTCTGATCCGCTCTCGGCTGCAGGCCTTGCCGGTATGGGCGACTTGGTAGCAAGTTGTGGTTCGCCACTTTCTCGTAATCGCACATTCGGTGAAGTCCTAGGGCGCACAGGTTCGATGGCGCAAGCGCGTGAACAAGTTGCCAAGACAGTCGAAGGCGTGGCATCTGCAGGCGCAGTTGCAGAAATTGCCCATCGCGTTGGCATAGAAGTGCCTGTCATTGAAGCAGTTGGAGAGATAGTCAGTGAACAATTGACCCCAGCTGCGGCGCTGCAGAAGCTCATGGAGATCACTACGAAAGCTGAGAATTTCATCCGATGAAAAAGCGCGTTGCCATCATCTGCGGAGGCCGCAGTAGCGAGCATGAAATCTCTTGTATCTCAGCTGGGGGAGTACTGGGTGCAATAGATCGCACTCGATTTGAACCAGTACTTATTGGAATTACTAAGTCAGGTAAATGGGTTCTTATTCCAGATGGCCACCCGATGAATATCTCCGGCAAAACACTTCCTAGCGTTCCCGAATCTGCACCAGCAGTTGTCGCTGATGTAGCAGGATTTACCTCCGGTGGAAAGAACCTCGCAATTGATATCGTCTTTCCACTTTTGCATGGACCATTCGGTGAAGATGGCACTATTCAAGGCTTACTTGAAATTGCTGATATTGCTTATGTGGGCTCTGGGGTTTTGGCATCGGCAGTGGCGATGGATAAATCCTTTGCAAAGCCAATCTTTGCCTCACATGGAATTGCAACAGCGCCAGGGTTAGTTGTAAAGAAGAGCGATTGGGGCAATCGCAGCGCTGAAATTACGAAAGAAGTCGCTGCCCTTGGCTACCCAGTCTTCGTTAAGCCTGCGCGCGGCGGCTCATCACGCGGCACATCAAAGGTAAAGAGTGAAGGCGATCTACTTGCCGCTGTTCTAGACGCTTTTACCTTTGATCCAAAGATTATGATTGAAAGCGCGATTGTCGGCTCTGAAATTGAATGCGCTGTCCTTGAAATTGATGGCCAGCCGCAGGCATCGATTGTCGGAAAGATTGTGATTGATTCTAGATTTGAGTTCTATGACTTTGAAGCTAAGTACCTTGATGGCGCTACCGATATTGAGCTACCTGCTCCCATTACAGCAACTTCAGCGGAAGCAATCCGCAAGGCAGCGATTGCAGCCTTTACAGCGCTTGGTTGTTCTGGGTTAGCGCGAGTGGATTTCTTCCTCACGACTTCAGGTCAGGTAATCATCAATGAACTCAATACGATGCCCGGCTTTACCTCAACATCGGTCTTTCCAAAGATGTGGGCGGCAAGTGGCGTCAGCTATACAGAAGTGATTTCACATTTATTGCAGAGCGCACAGGCCCGTACTAATGGACCGCTCGGAAATTAATACTTAATTTGTAACTGGGCAGGTGAGCGTGCGGGTAATTCCAGGAACTGCTTGCACCTTGCTCAAGATCGCGCGACCAAACTCTTCCATTGAGGGAGCTTCAGCGCGCATGATCACGTCGTAAGGACCGGTCACACCTTCAGCGAGTGAAACCCCAGGGATTGCCTTGATAGCGGCTGCAACAGAGTTTGCTTTACCGACTTCGGTTTGAATCAAGATGTAGGCCTGTACAGACATATGAGTTTCCTTTCGCTTCGCCCTAACGCTATCTCATGTCCTAGGCTTATGGCTATGGGATTTAGTGAGAGCGATGTTATATCTGTGTTACAAAAGATATTCGCTACCCAGGATCCACGAGTTCACCTAGGAATCGGCGATGATGCCGCAGTTGTTGCAACATCGCCACGCTCAGTCGTCAGCTCCGATATGGCGGTCGAGGGCGTTCACTTTAAGACCGAATGGTCTTCTGCCTTTGATATCGGCCGAAAGATTACCGCTGCAAATGTTGCCGATATTTTGGCGATGGGTGGACGCTGTGATTATCTGGTTGCGGCAGTCTCACTGACCGGCACCGAAGAGCTGGGCTGGATAGAAAATTTGGCACGCGGCATGCACCATGAAGCAACTCTGGCTGGCGCTGTGATTGTGGGTGGAGATATTGCGCGCGCTTCTCAGATCGTTATCGCAATGACTGCCGTAGGTACAGCGCTTGAACCCATAACGCGAAGCGGTGCACAGGTGGGTGACTCTATTTATCTCTCTTCCCTTCCCGGTTGGTCTGCTGCAGGCCTGGAACTTCTCACTCGCGAGATTTCACTTAACTCACTTGCTGCCGATATGGCGCTCTCACAATTTTCTGCACCAACGCTGGATTATGCGATCAACTTTTCCGGCGCCTCAGCGATGGTCGATCTCAGCGATTCACTGATGGTTCAGGGCGGGCAACTAGCAGCTGCCTCTGGAGTATCTCTTGCACTTAACCAAACCCTCTTTGCGAAATCAGATGAGTTCAACGAGCTCAATAACTTGGCCACTGAGATAAACGCTGATGTATGGCAATGGATCTTAGGTGGAGGAGAAGATCATGTTCTTCTGGCCACAGGAAAGAATTTGCCGGGACTTCATATCGGCGAAGTTGTTGCAGGCTCAGGAATTACCGGCCTAGAAATGGAAATAGCCCCAGTTTCCTGGAGCCATTTTCAACCTTAAAAAACTAACGAATTAACGTGTGACTTTTCCAGCCTTAAGGCATGAAGTACATACATTCTGACGCTTTGCAGTTCCCTTAACGAGAGTCTTCACGCGCTGGATATTTGGATTCCAGCGACGACGTGTCTTCACCTGTGAGTGTGAGACGTTGTTACCAAAGCTTGGGCCCTTGCCACAGATGTCGCATGAAGATGCCATGAGAGGTACTCCTTCTAGATTAAAAAGATTCCATACTGGAATCAAGGCGTAAGGGTAGCAAGAGGGGGCCAGTTAGAGCGAATCCATGCGTAGCGCAGCGGGATTTACCGAGGGTTCGACCCGTATGTAGAGAGAATAGGTGCATGGCTACCCTCGACTCGAAACTTGTTGGAGTCGTGGGCGATAGAACTACCAAGGTTCTGCGCGAACTATTTGGCTACACAACTATTTCAGATCTACTACATCACTATCCCCGTAGATATTTAGTGCGAGGTGAGCTCTCCAATATCTCTGAGCTCATCGAAGGCGATGAAGTCACAATCCTGGCTGAGATTTATAGCGCGACTAGTCGACGGCTGCATGCGCGCAAGGGAAACATCCTTGAGGTGGTTGTTACTGATGGAACCGCCAAGTTATCGCTGACCTTCTTCAATCAGGCTTGGCGCGAGAAGGAACTTAAAGTTGGAAAGCAGGGGCTCTTCGCTGGAAAGGTAGGCGTCTTCAACGGCAAGCGTCAATTGGCACATCCTGATTATGAATTAATCGCCGATGGTAGCGACGTTGACTCTGCAGTTGAAGGATTCGCTGGCAAGTATCTGCCCATGTACCCAGCGAGTTCGAAGTTGCCATCGTGGAAGATCTCACAATGTATTGAACTCGCGATAGGCGCACTTGATGAAGTTCCGGATTTTATGCCGGACTGGGTGCGCGACAAGTATGGCTATCCCACTTTGCATCAAGCGCTCGTGCAACTTCATAATCCCGTAGATCTCGAGAGTGCAGAGAAATCACGGCAGAGAATTACCTTTGATGAAGCGTTGCTGCTGCAACTGCTCTTGCTTACTCGGCGCCGCGAACTTAAAGGCCTTGATGCGGTTGCCCGTCCAGTCAATGACTGCGTTTTGCTCACAGCTTTTGATGCATCGCTGCCATTTGAGTTAACGGTAGGACAGAAGGCTGTCGCTGCGGAGATCAGCGATGACTTGGCGCAACCTCATCCCATGCACCGTCTGCTGCAAGGAGAAGTAGGTTCAGGTAAGACCGTTGTGGCACTTCGTGCAGCGCTGACAGTTATTGATAACGGGGGACAGGCAGCCCTCCTTGCACCGACGGAAGTTCTTGCAGCTCAACATCTGCGCACCATTGAAAAACTTCTCGGCCCCCTTTCTCAAGGTGGCATGTTGGGAGCGGATGAAAAGGCAACACAAGTAACTCTTATTACCGGTTCGCAATCTGCAGCTGCCCGTCGTGAAGCGCTGGCAAAGGCGGCCTCAGGGGACGCCGGAATTGTTATCGGCACACATGCGCTCCTTGGTGAGAGCGTTGAGTTTAGAGATTTAGGTTTGATCATTGTCGATGAACAACATCGCTTTGGCGTGGAACAACGAGATGCTCTTAAGAGTAAGGCTGTAAACCCACCACACTTGTTAGTGATGACAGCAACTCCTATTCCGCGCACAGTTGCCATGACAGTCTTTGGTGATCTAGATGTTTCAACTCTGCGCGAACTTCCATTAGGTCGCGCGCCGATTACTACACATGTAGTTCCTGTCCTTGAAAAACCTGGCTATCTAGAACGCGCATGGAGCCGTATCAAGGAAGAGGTAGGCCAAGGACACCAGGCATACATCGTGGCTCCGCGTATCTCAGCTGCAGTTTCAGAGGATGCCGATATGGAATTTCTGATGGGGGAATCTGCCACTGCGATTTCTTCCGTTGAAGAACTTGGCCCTCAATTGCAGAGCGGACCGCTGAGCGGACTCAAAGTTGCACCGCTTCATGGTCGGCTATCGGCGGAAGAGAAAGATGCCACGATGCGCGCCTTTGCTAATAAAGAGATCGATGTATTGGTCTCCACCACAGTTATTGAAGTGGGAGTAGATGTTCCTAACGCCACAGTGATGGTGATTATGGATGCTGATCGCTTTGGCGTTTCGCAGTTACACCAGCTACGTGGACGCGTTGGGCGAGGTACATCACCAGGTTTATGTCTTTTAGTGACAAGTGCTGCGCCTGAAAGTTCTGCACGCACACGACTTGATGCAGTTGCTGCAACTCTTGATGGTTTTGAACTATCGCGAATCGATCTAGAGCAACGACGTGAAGGCGATGTGCTGGGAGCTAGCCAATCTGGCGGCAAATCTCATCTACGTCTTCTTCGGGTTCTCCGCGATGAATCGCTCATTGAAGCTGCCCGCGAAGATGCATCTACACTTCTCGATACGGGCATGCAGAGCTACCCACTTCTGGCGGCAGAACTTGCGCAAGTGCAGGCAGATGCAACTGCAGAATTTATAGATAAGGCGTAATTAATGAGAATCATTGCTGGTCTTGCTAAAGGGCGACCACTAGATGCCGTTGGTTCATCAACTCGACCAACCTCTGATCGCGCTCGTGAGGCGCTCTTCTCAACGCTTGCTTCTGAGTTCGGTGATTTCGAAGGTTTGCGCGTACTTGATCTCTATGCAGGTACTGGCGCGATTGCACTTGAATCGCTCTCGCGCGGTGCATCCCTTGTCCACGCAGTTGAAAAAGATGACGCTGCAGCTCGGGCGATTACTGCAAATTACGAGAGCATCAAGAGCGCACATTGCCCAGGTACTTTCCATCTCTACACGATGAGCGTCCATCGCTTTCTGCAGGATAAAGCGCAACAGAGCTATCACTTTATCTATGTTGATCCACCTTACGATGTCTCAGATATCGATGTTGTCGAGTCACTTATCTTGCTTCGCGATGGTGGTTTTATCGACCCACAAGGGCTCATTGCAGTAGAGCGCAACAGTCGCGTCAAAGAAATTTCATGGCCTGATGGCCTCACGCCGATTCGCGAAAAAAACTATGGTCAGGCAACTATTTTTTATGGGGCTCCCACGCTTACAGATGGTGAGAATGGATAACAACCGGATTCATTGCTAGCGTTTGCACCATGAAACGCGCTGTGTGTCCAGGATCCTTTGATCCCATCACCTTTGGCCACCTCGACATTATTGAGCGCGCCAGTCTGCAATTCGATGAAGTCATTGTCGCTGTCTTCGTTAACCGAAATAAGTCAGGGCTCTTCTCTATTGAGGAGCGAATCCAGATGATCGGTGAGAATGTGAAGAAGTTTTCCAATGTTCGCGTTGATTCTGGCAGCGGACTTTTGGTCGAGTATTGCAAGAAGAATGGCGTGCAAGCGATCGTGAAAGGGCTGCGCGCTGTCACAGACTTCGATTACGAGCTTCAGATGGCACAAGTACATATTCAAGCTTCAGGGGTTGAGACTATGTTCATGGCCACTTCTCCTACACATTCATTCCTTTCTTCCTCAATTGTGAAAGAGTTGGCTCACTACGGGGGAGATGTCTCTTCTATGGTTCCAGCAAACGTCAATACCGCCCTCAAAGCACGAGCAGGAGAATCACGATGACCATGGATTCGATTGAAAAGCTCAACACAGCGATAGCAATCGTCGAAGAAGCTCGCGGTGTTCCGCTCTCTGCTTCATGCGTTGTGCACCGCGGAGAGATGCTCGAAGTTCTCGAGGGTGCGCGTGATGTTCTCCCAGCTGATCTGTCACGCGCGGAAGGAATTCTCACTCAACGTGATCAGATCATTGAAGAAGGTCGCTCTAGCGCCGAAGCGATGATTGCAACTGCGCGTGAAGATGTTGCTCGCATGGTTGAACAAACCTCCATCGTTCAGGCAGCTCGCGATGAAGCGCAACGAATCCTTGACGATGCCCGCGATCTAGCAGCGCAAGAGCGTGAAGAGGTAGAGGCATATATTGATGGCCGTCTAGCCACGCTTGAAGTAATTCTCAATAAGACCATGGAGGCAGTTGCCCGTGGACGTGAACGTCTCGAGGGAGCAAACGATAAGGATGTTCTCTCACAACTCAACGCTAACGACTAGCGCATCTTTTTTGGCATACCTATGAAAACCAATCCATTTATTCTCAATACTCACGATCTCCCGCGCCGTGCAGGCGAGATGAAGGAGTACGAGCTCGATATTGAAGCTCCCGTTCGCATTGGTGTTCCCCTTATCGGAATTCCAGAAGGCGACATCATTGAAGCTGATGTACGTCTGGAATCTGTTACCGAAGGGGTACTACTGAGCGCAGAGATATATGCAGTCGCGCTCGGTGAGTGCATTCGCTGCCTTGATCCAGTTGAACAGGTGATTGATAGGAAGATTCAAGAGCTCTATCGCTACGAGCCAACAAATGAAAAGGGTCGCAAGAAAAGGCGCGAGGATGAAGATGTTGATCTAGATGCTGAAGATGAGTTGCAGATGGAGGGCGACCAGATGAATCTGGAGATGCCCATCATCGATGCAATTATTCTGGCGCTTTCGGTCAACCCGCTCTGTGATGAAGAGTGCATGGGGCTCTGTCCGGATTGCGGCGAAAAGTGGGAGTCCCTACCGGATGACCATCGCCACGAGGTAGTCGATGCGCGTTGGTCTGGGCTCGCCTCCCTGCTCGAAAAACCTGCCGATTTTGGCAATCAAGAGAAATAAGCGATACTTAGCGCCATAACGATTTAGGGCCGGCTAAGGTCCTTTCAAGATTAAGGACGATTACCGTGCCAGTACCAAAGCGAAAGATGTCTCGTTCGAAGACACGTTCACGTCGCAGCATGTGGAAGACAACAGCGGCAGCAATCTCAACGTGCAGCCAATGCCAGCAGCCAAAGCTCAACCATGTAGCGTGCCCAACTTGCGGAACATATAACCGCCGTCAGGTTCTCGAGGTCTGATCTGTACTCAAAACTTCTTGAGCAATTAGGAGTTCAACTCTCTCCTGAAGTGCTCGAGTTGGCCTTTACCCATAGGTCTTTCGCCTATGAAACTGGAATTTCCACAACGAATGAACGCCTGGAATTTCTCGGCGACTCTGTCCTTGGACTCATCGTTACTGAAGAGCTCTATATCAAGTACCCAGATTTAGATGAGAGCCGCTTATCTCCGCTGCGCTCAGGAATCGTCAATATGCGCGCGCTCGCAGATATCGCTCGAACACTGGAGCTAGGTCAGTACATCCGCCTTGGTAAAGGTGAAGAAGTCACCAATGGCCGAGATAAGAACTCACTTCTAGCAGATGCTCTCGAAGCCCTTATTGGTGCGATCTATCTTGAATCTGGTTTTGCGCAGACATCAATCGTTGTCAACAATCTCATCAAAGAAACCCTAGAAAGTGCCATGGCTAAGGGTGCAGGTCTTGATGGAAAGACAGCGTTGCAGGAGTTAGTGGCATCCCTCGGAAAGGGAACGTTGGAATACCAGGTCTCTGAAACTGGTCCAGATCACGATAAGAGTTTTACCGCTATTGCAGTAGTGGGCGGCAATAACATTGCTGAAGGTTCAGGAAAAAGTAAGCGAGAAGCCGAACAATCAGCCGCTCGCGCTTCCTTTGAAATATTACGTAGCGAAATAGAGTAAACCCTCAAGTTCAACTTGATACGAGTCGCTTTTATACCAATGGCGCACCTACCGATAGGTTTAGGCGCGTGTATTTGAAGTCGCTCACCCTTAAAGGATTTAAATCCTTTGCATCAGCGACCACTCTTCGCCTTGAACCCGGCATCACCTGTGTAGTCGGTCCTAACGGTTCTGGTAAATCAAACGTTGTCGATGCGCTCACCTGGGTCATGGGTGAACAGGGCGCTAAGTCGCTACGCGGTGGCAAGATGGAAGATGTCATCTTCGCTGGAACTTCCGGACGTGCACCACTTGGCCGCGCAGAAGTTGCGGTAACAATCGATAACACCGATGGCGCACTTCCTATTGATTACACCGAAGTCACAATCTCGCGCATCCTCTTCCGCAACGGTCAGAGTGAGTACCAAATAAATGGTGAAGCTTCGCGCCTTCTAGATATTCAAGAACTTTTGAGCGATTCCGGTATTGGTCGCGAAATGCACGTCATTGTCGGACAAGGCCAGCTCGATGCAATTTTGATGGCAACGCCGGAAGAACGTAGAGGTTTTATTGAAGAAGCAGCGGGAGTTCTTAAGCACCGCAAGCGTAAAGAGAAGGCGATCCGCAAGTTAGATTCGATGCAGGCTAACTTGGCGCGCATTAACGACCTTACTGTCGAGTTACGTAGACAACTGCGTCCTCTCGGTAAACAGGCTGAAGTTGCGAAGAAGGCGGCGACTATTCAGGCTGATTTACGCGACGCCAAGCTTCGCCTTCTCGCCGATGATTACATTGCACTCTCAAAGACTCTCGACGCTGAAGTTGCAGATGAGAATGCTCTGCGCGAACGCAGAGCTATTGTCGAAGGCGAACTCGACGCTGTGCGACGACGCGAAGAAGCACTCGATGCCCAATCAGCTTTTGAAAGCCCTCTTCTTATTAAGGCGCAAGAGAACTTCTATTCTCTCAGCGCACTACGCGAGAAATTCCGTGGAACTCAATCACTGGCGCAGGAACGCTCACGCTTCTTAGCTGAAGAAGCTGAAGAGGCGCGTAGCGCAGGCCGTGATCCACAACTTCTTGAAGAAGAGGCGGCAACCCTTCGCGCAGAAGAGGCGCAATTGCGCGCAGATGTATTGACGGCGCAGAACTTGTTGGTGAGTTCGAGTAGCTCTTTGGTTGCAGCAGAAGCTGCGTTAAAGGGTGAAGAAGACACCATCGCTGCAGCGCTACGTGCACTGGCCGATCAGCGCGAAGGCACCGCTCGCCAAGAGGGACACATTAAATCTTTGGCTGCCCGCCTTGAAGCGATTACCGAAGAGATTTCCCGTCTGACCTCAGCGCGCGATGAAGCGCAGAGTCGAGTGGATGCAGCAAAGCGAGATTATGCGCAGTTCGAGATGGAGATTGCCAACGCTGATGCCGGAGAGCTCGGATTGGATTCTCATTTCGAAAGCGCAAAGAACGCACTTGATCTAGCAAAGAGAGTGGAGGCTGACTTAATCGATGCCGAGCGCGCAGCTGATCGCGAACGTAACTCCGTAGAATCAAAGCTAGAAGCGATGAAACTGACATCTAGCTCTCGAGATGGAGCAACAGCTCTTCTTCGCGATTCACGCGGTGTTTCAATTCTTGGATCCATTGCATCTCTGATTGAAATTGATAAGGGCTGGGAGGCAGCAACTGCAGCCGCTCTTGGACAGCTAGCTGATGCGATTGTTGTTCGTGATCTCTCTTCTGCCGTGAGCGCACTGACTGTATTGCGTAGTGAAAATTTGGGTCAAGCAGATGTTCTTGTCTACGAACCAGGGCAGAGCGCAGGCTCATCGACTCCGGCAGGACTGACTTCGCTCTTAAGCCATGTCCGTTCATCACAGATCTCTGACCTTCTCTCGACGTTACTGTCGCAGACCGTAGTTGCGGAGAACCCACGAGATGCCCAGAACATCTTGGGCCAGCATCGCGGCGTCACAGTTGTAACCCGCGATGGCGACATCATTACCGCCTCCCGTGCGCGTGGAGGATCTGCATCTTCATCTTCACTCATTGAGATTCAGGCGTTGATTGCAGATTTAGCGAAGAAGTTGGAAGAACTCACTCATACCTGTGACCGACTTAAGTTTGAGATTTCTACAGCGGCGACAGAGCTAGAAAGTAAGCAGAGCAACTTTGATGCAGCCCTTGCCAAGCTCAACGAATCCGATGCCCGTATCGCAGCTTTCACTGAACAACTTGCCGTATCTGGTCAGAACATTAAATCTGCGACCGCTGAAGTAGATCGCTTAACGACTGCGATTAACGATGCGACGTCAGCTAAGGCGCGCGATGAGAATGAACTCTCTATTGCATCGAATCAGTTGCAGCAGCACGGAGATATTGCAGAACCAGATCATTCCAAGGCAGAGTCTCTGCGCAATCAAGTCTCGAGCGCACGTACTGCCGAAGTTGAAGCACGTCTTGCTGTTCGTACCTCTGAAGAGCGAGTGGCCTCTATTGCAGCGCGTGCACAGGCGCTGGAAGATTCTGCGCGAGCTGAACGAGAGGCATCAGAGCGAGCAGTCTCTCGTCGTGGCGCTCGTGCACGTGGAGCTGTTATTTCACAAGCAATTGCTGAGGCAGCTTATGAAGCACTTATCCATATTGAACGCTCGATTGCTAAGGCTGCAACTGAACGAGGGCGCCTGGAAGCCAATCGCACTGAGCGAGAAGGCGAGACCCTCACAGTTCGCTCACGTAGTCGTGAATTAACTCAAGAGTTAGATCAGCTCACTTCAAGTGTGCATCGAGATGAGATTGCCCGCGCTGAACAACGGATGCGCGTCGAAGCGTTGCAGACAAAGGCAGTTGAAGAACTTGGCATTGATATTCCAACTCTTATTGGTGAGTATGGTCCTGATAAAGATGTTCCGACCTTTATTGAAACTGAGTCAGGCGAGATAGTCGCAACAGAGTTGATTCCTTATCGCCGCGACCAGCAAGAGAAGCGACTCGCTTCGACAGAACGCTCGTTGACACTTCTTGGAAAGATTAATCCGCTAGCGCTTGAGGAATACAGCGCGCTAGAGGAGCGCCTAAAGTTCTTGGCAGAGCAGCTCGAAGACCTCAAGCGTACCAAGAAAGATCTGCTCGATATCATTAAGGAAGTCGATGATCGCGTGCAACGGATCTTTATGGAAGCTTACGAAGATGTAGCAGAGCACTTCAAAGATATCTTTGCACGTCTCTTCCCTGGCGGAGATGGAAGGTTGATTCTCACCAATCCTGATGATCTCCTCAATACAGGTGTAGATGTAGAAGCGCGCCCACCAGGTAAGCGAATAAAGCGACTATCGCTGCTCTCTGGTGGAGAGAAATCGCTGACAGCAGTTGCGATGCTGGTTGCAATCTTTAAAGCACGCCCAAGCCCGTTCTATGTTCTCGACGAAGTCGAGGCAGCCCTCGATGATGTGAACTTAGGTCGACTACTGACGATTTTGGAAGAGCTGCGCGAGAGCTCTCAGCTCATCATCATCACCCACCAGAAGCGCACTATGGAGATTGCAGATGCGCTCTACGGAGTAACGATGCGCGGCGATGGTGTTACTGAAGTTATCTCGCAACGTTTGCGTGAATCTGAAACCGCTTAACCTCTAGATTCGCCATGGGTCTTTTCAATCGTTTAATCGCCAAAGTGCGTGGCACCTCAGCCGCTTCTGCCCTTGATTGGAAAGAGATTGAGGTTGAACTTCTCGCCTCTGATTTGGGGCCTCACCTTGTAGCTGAACTTCTGGAAGCTGCCAAGAAGATGCGCGGGGAAGATGCCGAGGCAGCTATTAAAGAGATTCTCCGATCTAAACTTTCACAGCGTGAACGCGCGCTCATTGCAGGTGGCGAACAGAAAGTAATTTTGGTTGTAGGCGTTAATGGGACAGGAAAGACGACATCGGTTGCAAAGTTAGCCGCATCCCTTAAGTCATCAGGAAACTCAGTGATTTTGGGGGCGGCAGATACCTTCCGCGCTGCAGCTGTTGCGCAACTGCAAACGTGGGGAGAGCGCATCAACGTTGAAGTTGTTAGCGGCAAAGAAGGCGCAGAGCCGGCAGCTGTTGCCTTCGATAGCGCAAAGCGTGCTAGTGAAGAGAAGTGCGATTACCTGATCGTTGATACCGCTGGCCGGCTACACAATAAGAATGATTTGATGGCAGAACTTGGCAAAGTCAAACGTGTAGTTGAAAAAGTACTTCCAATTACCGAAGTGCTCTTGGTGATTGATGGAACAACAGGTCAGAACGGGTTGGCGCAGGCAAAGATCTTTAGCGAGGCTGTCGATGTCACAGGGATTATTGTTACCAAGCTCGATGGCAGCGCCCGTGGGGGAGTTGCCCTAGCCATAGAGAGCGCTCTCGATATCCCGATCAAATTTATCGGCACAGGAGAAGGCCAGGGCGACTTCGCCGCCTTTGAGCCCGATAGCTATATAGATGGACTTCTCGCCTAGCAGTAGAGCTAGCCGTAACTCACTTGTAACAAAGCTCGCCCTTTTGTGACCACTTCTTAACCTGCCGCGTCACTGCTTGTAACCCCATAACGGCACCTTTACCCCATCTCAATGGTGAGTTCAGTACTTTTCGTGATTGGAATGAATATGGAAGAAGTTGTACTTAATTCAGGTGATACCGCTTGGATGCTCATGAGCGCTGGCCTCGTCACGCTCATGATTCCAGGTATTGCACTCTTTTATGGTGGCATGGTTCGAGTGAAGAGTGTGCTTAACATGATGATGATGTCATTCGGCGCACTCGCCGTTGTCTTTACATTGTGGATCATCTTTGGTTTCTCGATGGTCTTTGGTGACTCCGTAGGCGGAAACGGTTACATCGGCGATGTCACTGAATTTCTCTTCTTAAAGGGGCTGGATAACTCTGGCGCACTCATTGGCACAATACCTGCTGCAGTGTTTATCGCGTTCCAGGGAGTCTTTGCAGCCATTACCGTTGCTCTGATTTCAGGATCGATTGCAGATCGTGCAAAGTTCGGGGCTTGGATGGTCTTTGCTGGAATCTGGGCGACTCTCGTCTACTTCCCAGTTGCACACTGGGTATTTGCATTCGATGATTTTGTTGCAGAGACTGGTGGATGGATCGCCAATGATTTAGGCGCTATCGACTTCGCTGGAGGTACCGCGGTTCACATTAACGCCGGTGCTGCAGGTCTAGCAGTTGCAATAGTTCTAGGTAAGCGCGTTGGCTTTGGAAGATCTCCAATGAGACCACACAACCTACCTCTCGTAATGTTAGGCGCAGCCCTTCTATGGTTCGGCTGGTTTGGTTTCAACGCAGGATCTGCAGTTGCATCAAATGGAACCGCAGGTCTCGCACTTCTCAACACCATTGGAGCAACGGCAGCTGCTGTACTTGCATGGCTCGTTGTAGAGAAGGTGCGTGACGGTCACGCAACAAGCCTGGGCGCAGCATCCGGTGTTGTTGCCGGACTCGTTGCAATCACACCAGCATGTGCTGCAGTGACTGCAAGTGGCGCTCTCATTATCGGCGTAGTTGCTGGTGTGCTCTGCGCGATGTCAGTGGGACTCAAGTTCCGCTTCGGATTCGATGATTCATTAGATGTTGTGGCAGTTCACCTTGTTGGTGGCATCGTCGGAACAATCATGATCGGCTTTGTCGGCGTTGAAGTAGGACTATTCAACGGGGGAGGCACCGATCAGCTTGTAAAGCAGGCTACAGGCGTTGTTGCAGTCCTTGCTTACTCATTCATCATGACTCTCATAATCGCTAAGGTTATTGACTTGGTAATGGGATTCCGTATCTCAAAGGATGATGAAATCTCGGGAATCGATCTGGTTGTACATGCAGAGCGAGGCTACGAACTCACTGATAACACACAAGGGAGCGTCTCAGGCGCTTCAAAGGGGGCATAGAGATGAAGTTAATTACTGCAATTCTCAAACCGTTTAAGTTAGATGATGTGAAGGATGCGCTTCAAGCTGCAGGAATTACCGGCATGACAGTCTCTGAGGCAAGTGGCTTCGGTCGCCAGCGTGGACATACAGAGGTCTATCGTGGCGCCGAATACACAGTTGATCTTGTACCAAAGGTTCGCCTGGAAGTACTCGTCGATGATAAAGACGCCAACTCAGTTGTCGATGTCATTGTTAAAGCAGCATCAACAGGTTCTATCGGGGATGGAAAGGTTTGGACCACTCCCGTAGATCAAGTAGTTCGCGTTCGTACCGGCGAGAAAGGTCCTGACGCGATTTAAAGAAAATAGGATGAGCGCTGTGGGAACTAGAGAGAGACGAGCTCGATCAAATGAGGGCGATCGACTTCTGGCATCTCTATTCGAAAAAAGTGGCGCTCATCCACTCGAGGTAGCAATCGCCGCGGTCGGAGGTTTCGGCCGCGGCGAACTCTCTCCAGGTTCAGATTTAGATATTGTCATCATTCACTCTGGCTCTTATCGACCACAGGAGTTATCAGAGATCGTCAATAAAATCCTCTATCCACTGTGGGATGAGAAAATTTCAGGGCGCGCAATCAAGGTCGATCACTCAGTTCGCACTCGCTCTGAGATGCGAGAAGCTGCTGATTCAGATTTAAAGGTCGCACTTGGCCTTCTTGATATACGGCTAGTGTGCGGTGGCGCTGATTTAGTTGCTGCTGTTCAGCTAGATTCTTTAGAGTCGTGGCGCAAAAATTCCAAGGTTCGCTTGCCGCAGTTGCAGGAATCGCTCCTGGAACGCCATCAGAGAGCAGGCGAGCTGGCCTATCTGCTCGAGCCGGATTTGAAGGAAGCTCGTGGAGGTTTGCGAGATATTACGGCGCTGCGCGCAATTGAACGCTCTCAAGCGATTGCAGTTCCTATTGAAAAGATTAGCGTTGCCGAATCGCTCTTATCAAACGTTCGTGAAGCGCTCCATATCGTTAGTGGGCGTGATAAAGATAGATTGTTCTTTCAAGAGCAAGACAAAGTTGCAGAGCTTTTGGGTTATCAAGATGCAGATCTCTTAATGAGCGATGTCGCGCAAGCGGCCCGTACCGTCGATTACATTCTTGATGCCACCTGGTATCGCCTGGCTCATAAAGGAAGAGATGGTGGTGGCAGATTCCTCAGAAAAGTTCGCTCGACCACGCTCTCTCGAGATATCGCCGTTTCAAATCGCGAAGTAGTAGTTAGCCTTGATGCCGATTTTGCTTTAGATCCTGTTATCGGACTACGCGCTGCCGCCTCTGCTGCGCAGCTGGGGCTACCAATCTCCATGGATTCGCTAGCGCGCCTTGGCGAAAGTTTAAGTAGCGGCATAGGTGCGCTCCCTGACCCATGGCCACGTGAAGCGCGTGAAAATCTCATCTCATTAATTGGCGCAGGCTCAGCCATGGTGCAGATCTTTGAAGCGTTGGATCAAGAAGAGATCATCTTCCATTGGATCCCTGAGTGGAGGAGCGTTCGCTCGCTGCCGCAGCGCAATGTCTTACATCGCCACACTGTCGATAGGCATATGGTCGAGACGGCAGTGCATGCTGCTGCACTGACGCGACAGGTGCATAGACCTGACCTACTGCTCTTTAGCGCGCTCTTTCATGACATTGGTAAAGGTAACGAGGAAGATCATTCCGAACGCGGCGAAAGACTTATCGAACCGATTGCTGCGCGCATCGGTTTCGCTGAGTCAGATATCGCAATCATCAAGATTCTTGTCAAGCAGCATTTACTTCTATCGGCGACAGCGACAAGACGAGATCTTGATGACCCAGCAACAATCGCATCAGTTCTTGAAGTCATTCCAGATCTGCAGACGCTCGAGCTATTACATGCCCTCAGCATCGCCGATGGTGAAGCAACTGGTAGGGCGGCATGGACTGATTGGAAAGCATCTCTCGTTGCAGACCTTGTAGCCAGAGTGACAAACGCGCTGACTGATAACACCGTTGCGCAACAACCAGAACTGAGCCCCGAACAGAGAAGCAAGGCCGAACTAGGGGAGCTTGCTGTAACGATTGACGATAGAGGAAATCTCTACGCGATTGAAATTGTGGTCAGTGATAAGCCAGGGTTGCTTTCGACTGTGGCCGGCGTTCTTAATCTCCTGCGACTTGATGTGCGTTCGGCGCGAACAAAGTCACACGGGATATCGGCAGTGATGGAGTGGATAGTAATTCCCGATCCACATGCTCCGCCGCTTACTGAGAAGATCCTGCATCGCGAACTTGTTGATGCACTTGCTAGCAAGGATTCGCTAGCGCAGAGAATCTCAGATCGCATTGAGGCATATGCGCAGTTACCGACAATTCCAGTGCCAGCGCCAGTTGTAGAGACGTTTCTCGATGCAGCAACTGATGCCACCATCGTTGAAGTCCGCAGCCACGATAGGCCAGCGCTCCTCTTTGGAATCGGTGACATAATCACAAAGGGCAATATCGATATCCGCTCTGCCATCGTGACAACACTTGGCGCAGAAGCTATCGATACCTTGTATGTCACAGAGATTAATGGGGGAGCGCTCACGCCGGAACGGGCCCATGAAGTAGCAGAGAGATTGCGCGTGGCTCTGAAGTAGACTCCACTTCTTATGTTTGAGTCACTCTCCAGTAAGTTTGCTGGCGCCTTCGGTGCGCTCCGCTCTCGCGGCAAGATTTCAGAGAAAGATATCGATGCTGCGGTTATTGATATCAGATCTGCCCTACTGGATGCCGATGTAGCGCTGGAAGTAGTAGAAGAGTTCACGCAAAAAGTAGGAGATAAATCGTTGGCCTTGCTTGCAACTTTGCAGGCAGGTAGCAACCAGGCACAAGCAATCTTTGATGTTGTAAACCAAGAGCTCACCGAAATTCTCGGTGGCGGAGCACGTCGTATTCGCTTTGCAAAGAATCCACCAACAGTCATTATGTTGGCTGGTCTGCAGGGCGCTGGTAAGACAACTCTTGCCGCGAAGCTAGCTAAGTTCTATAAAGATCAAGGCGAAACTCCAATTCTGATCGCCTCAGATTTACAGCGACCAAATGCAGTCAATCAATTGCAAGTTGTTGGGCAATCCGTTGGAGTGCCGGTCTTTGCTCCCGAACCTGGAAATGGCGTCGGAAATCCTGTGCGAGTTGCTCAGGATGGAATTAAATTTGCGCAGTCAAAGCTGCACAGCATGGTGATTGTCGATACTGCAGGACGGTTAGGCGTTGATCAAGAGTTGATGCAAGAGGCGATTGCTATCCGTGATGCCGTCTCACCGCAAGAGATTTTCTTCGTTGTGGATGCCATGATTGGTCAAGATGCAGTACGTACTGCCAAAGCTTTCCAAGATGGCGTTGGTTTCGATGGTGTAGTTCTGACAAAACTTGATGGTGATGCACGTGGTGGTGCAGCGCTTTCTATTGCATCCCTGACCGGCAAGCCGATTATGTTTGCATCCACCGGCGAGAAGATTTCAGACTTCGATATCTTCTATCCCGAGCGAATGGCCTCTCGAATTTTGGGAATGGGCGATGTTGCTACCTTGGCAGAACAAGCCAAGAAGGCCTTTGATGGGGACTCCGCAAAGAAGTTAGAGGACAAGTTTGCAGCAGGTGAAGATTTCACGCTCGATGATTTCCTCGAGCAGCTTGAGGCGATGTCGAAGATGGGCTCTATGGGCAAGTTACTAGGAATGCTTCCGGGAGCTGGAGCGATGAAGAAGCAGATTGATAACTTTGATGAATCAGAGATAACAAGAACAAAAGCAATTGTGCAATCAATGACGCCACTAGAACGTCGCGATCTTAAAGTTCTCAATGGGTCGCGCCGTGCCCGTATCGCGCTCGGTTCCGGTAGAAAAGTTTCAGAGGTAAATGCCCTCGCCGATAAATTCACCGCGGCGCAGAAGATGATGAAGCAGATGCGAAATGGTGGGGGGATGCCGCAAGGTATGGCTCTTCCTCCTGGTATGCCCGGGCTGCCGCCAGCTCCCAAGAAAGCGGCTCCGATTCAGAAGAAGAAGTCGAAGTCGGGAAACCCCGCTAAACGAGCGCTGGAGAACGGCTGATTTCCGGATTGGGAGCGTAACTGGCAAGATTAGCCACCTGTTACAGGGCCCTCTACCCCGGTAACAACCCAATCCACAGTTGGACCTCATCGCTACGCACCCCGCTGTAGCAGTTGCGGATCGACACACTTTTTTAGGAGCACTACTTCTTTGTCTACAAAAATTCGTTTAATGCGCATGGGAAAAATTCGCACACCTTATTTCCGCATTGTCGTCACAGATTCACGCAAGGCTCGTAACGGACTTTCAATCGAAGAGATTGGTCGCTACGTCCCAGGGCAAGAACCATCAATCATCGAAGTTAACTCAGAGCGCGCTCTGTACTGGCTCGGCGTTGGCGCACAACCTTCAGAGGCTGTAGAGGCTCTTCTTAAGGTGACTGGCGATTGGCAGAAGCACAAGGGTCTTCCAGGAACAGAAGGCACACTCAAGGTTGCAGCTCCTAAGCCACATAAGAGCGTTGCCTACGAAGCAGCTGTTAAAGCTGCTGCTGCAGAACCTGCAGAAGGCGCGACAACTATGAAGAAGAAGGCGCAAGATAAGTTGGCTGCTAAGGCAGCACCTGCTGTAGAAACTCCTGTAGTCGCGGAAGCTCCTGCTGTTACAGAACAAATTGCCGAAGTGTCCGAGCCAGCTGCGGTTGCAACTGAGTCCGAGGTTCCAGCTCAGGCCGAGACTACAGAAGTAAGTTCTGTAACTGAAGAAAGTCCAAGCGCATAATGATTGATGAAGCTCTCGAACATCTCGTAAAGGGAATCGTTGATAACCCTGACGATGTCAATGTGAAGGAGAAGACGCACCGTCGTGGCACCACGCTCGAAGTGCGCGTCAATCCTGAGGATATCGGCAAGGTAATCGGTCGTAACGGTCGCACAGCAAAGGCGCTTCGCACAGTCGTAAGCGCACTTGCAGGTCGCACCGTCCGCGTCGATCTCATCGATACCGACGAGGTTCGCTAACTTTTCTTCAACCCATGAAATTAAACGTGGGCCGCATCGGTAAAGCTCACGGAATTTTAGGTGAAGCTACTATCGAAGTCCGAACAGATGAAGCAGAAGATCGCTTTGCCATCGGCGCAGTTCTAGAGACAGAAAGCCACGGGAATCTCACCGTGGCTTCTGCACGCGTACACAATGGAATTCTCTTGCTTTCTTTTGACGGCGTCGAAGACCGTAACGCGATTGAGGGACTGCGCAATGAGCTTCTCTATGCAGATGTTGATATCGATGCACCAGGGCTTGATGAAGATGATTATCACGTTCTCCAACTCATTGGCTGTAAGGCGTATCTAGTCGATGGCGATGAATTTGGAGAGGTAACGGAAGTTCTTAATCTTCCCGGCCAAGATGTCTTGGTGATTAAGTCAGAATCTGCCGAGACGCTCATTCCTTTTGTACGCCAGCTGGTTCCGATTGTAGATATCAAGGCTCGTCGCATGACTGTGATTCCACCCGTCATTGAAGGAGAGATAAAGTGAAGATCGATGTCGTATCTATCTTTCCTGAGTATTTAGCCCCACTGAACCTTTCGCTTTTAGGTAAGGCGCAAAGTTCAGGAATTGTTGATATCAAAGTTCATAACTTGCGGGATTTCACCAACGATAACCACAACACCGTAGATGACACTCCCTATGGTGGCGGAGCGGGGATGGTGATGCTTCCTGAAGTTTGGGCGCAGGCTATCGATTCCATCATTGAAGATGGGGCAGAGATCATCATTTTGACCCCCGCAGGTAAGCGTTTCAGCCAGAAAATTGCGGCCAGCTTCTCATCAGCTAGCCAATTGGTCTTTGCATGTGGGCGCTATGAGGGAATCGACGATCGCATTCGCCAGTATTACTCACAACCAGAATTCCAGGCACGAAATATCACAGTGCATGAAGCATCTATCGGTGATTATGTTCTTGGTGGCGGCGAAGTAGCCGCCATGGTGATGATTGAAGCCATTACAAGGTTAATTCCAGGAGTTCTTGGAAATCCAGAATCATTGGCTGAAGAGTCGCATAACAGTGAGGGATATCTCGAATATCCAAATTTCACTAAACCTCAAGAGTGGCGTGGAATCTCAGTTCCCGAGATTTTGCTCAGCGGTAATCACGCTGAAATTGCGAAATGGCGCACAGAACAGGCTCAAAAACGTGCGAAAGATAATTTCTAACTCGTAAGTAACAAAGTCACTGCCGTACTGTTGCGCGCATGAGCGAAGAGTCAGCACAAATCCAGTCACGCCTGATTCGAGATCTTGAGCCGGTAGTCGCCGTTGAACTAGATCGCCACCTCTCCGTACAGAAGAACTGGTATCCCCACGAGTATGTCCCGTGGTCTGAGGGCCGTGACTACGCAGGACCACTTAATGGCGATGCTTGGGAGGCGAAAGATTCGCGCCTGACGCCTGTTGCACAGGATTCTCTAGTACTCAATCTGCTTACTGAAGATAACTTACCGAGCTATCACACAGAGATTGCTATCTCTATGGGCCGCGATGGCGCATGGGGAAATTGGATTGAACGCTGGACCGCTGAAGAAGCGCGACATGCCATTGTTATCCGCGACTATTTGATGGCAACTCGCGGAGTAGATCCATATCAACTGGAAGATCTACGTATGGCTCACATGTCTCTGGGCTATCAGACGCCATATGAGAACGATATGTTGCACACGATTGCTTATGTTTCATTCCAAGAATTGGCAACGCGCATTTCACATCGCAATACCGGAAAACTTTCTGATGATCCAATTGCCGAAGGCATGATGCAGCGCGTTGCACTCGATGAAAATCTACATATGCTCTTTTATCGCAACACACTCTCTGCAGCTCTTGATATGGAGCCCAATGCGGCGATGCGCGCAATTACCGATGTAGTGACAAATTTCGATATGCCGGGTGCAAATATGCCGGGATTCGGTCGCAAGGCAGTTCAGATCGCCTTAGCGGGAATTTATGATCTCCAGCAGCATCTCGATGATGTGATTGCGCCTGTGCTTCGAGCATGGAATGTTTATGAGAGAGATGATTTATCTGGCGATGGCCTTAAGGCCCGCGATGAACTCAAAGCATTTATGGATGAGACTTATAAGGCAGCTGCAGTCTTTAACGACAAGCGTGAAGTCCATTTCGAGCGTCAGATTGCTCGCGGCATCGCACCAATTCGCATCACCAACTAGACCTGAAATAAGATGAGTCTTATGACTCGCACATATCTTGTGGAAACCTACGGGTGCCAGATGAATGTGCACGACTCTGAAAGAATCGCTGGTCTCTTGGATGAAGCGGGTTACATCCCAGTTGTTGAAGGAAATCAGGCAGATATCGTTGTCTTTAATACCTGCGCTGTTCGTGAAAATGCAGATAACAAGCTCTACGGAAATTTAAGCTTCTTAGCGCCAATCAAGAAGAAGAATCCAGGTATGCAGATTGCAGTAGGTGGATGCCTGGCACAGAAGGATCAATCAATTATTCTAAAGAAAGCCCCATATGTGGATGTCGTCTTTGGAACCCATAATGTGGGCTCATTGCCAGTTCTTCTAGAGCGCGCTCGTGTCGAGGAAGAAGCTCAGATTGAGATTCTCGAATCTCTTGAGCATTTTCCATCCACGCTGCCAGCGCGCAGATTTTCAGCATTTACCTCCTGGGTTTCTATCTCAGTTGGCTGCAATAACACCTGCACCTTCTGTATCGTCCCAACTCTGCGTGGAGTCGAAAAGGATCGCCAGCCTGCAGATATCTTGACCGAGATGAGAGCGCTGGTAGATCAAGGCGTTATCGAAATTACTCTCCTGGGCCAGAACGTCAATGCTTACGGCGTTGAGTTCGGCGATAGAGGCGCCTTTGCCAATCTATTGCGCGAGGCGGGCAAGATCGAAGGCTTGGAGCGAGTTCGCTTTATGTCGCCGCATCCACGTGATTTCACAGATGATGTGATTGAGGTGATGGCGCAGACGGCCAATGTCATGCCGCATCTGCATATGCCACTTCAATCTGGATCAGATTCAATTCTGCAGAGTATGCGACGTTCATATCGCACCGATAAGTACCTAGGGATTCTTGAACGAGTGCGGGCTGCTATGCCAGAGGCGATGATTACTACAGACATTATCGTTGGATTCCCGGGGGAGACGGAAGAGGATTTCCAAGACACTCTCGATCTGACAACTCAAGCAAAGTTTGCAGCTGCATATACCTACAAATATTCAATCCGCCCAGGTACTCCAGCAGGTGCCATGCCTAACCAAGTGGCAGAGGAAATTGTTGGGGAGCGCTACACGCGCTTACATGAGCACCAGCAGAAGATTTCGCTAGCGGTTAACCAATCAGCGATTGGTAGCGTTCATCGCGCGCTCGTCTCAGAGGTTGAGGGACGTCGTGATGAAGCGCAATCTCGGATGACAGGAAAGACCGAAGATTTCCGTTTAGTTCACTTCAGCGCAGATACAGATGCTCGCCCAGGAGATATTGTTGATGTGAAGATTACCGAAGCATCTGCTCACTACCTGCTCGCCGATGCCATCTCGGTAACACGCACACGTGGAGGCGATGCCCACCAAGCGCGCACTGCTCCTGCATCTACTACTTTGGGAATGCCAAAAGTTCGCGCATAAGGATGAGTAAAGTCATTGTCATTTGCGGCGCCACCGCAACCGGAAAAAGCGATATTGCTCTTGATATTGCTGAGCGCATAGGCGCTGAGATCATCAACGCTGATTCAATGCAGCTCTATCGCGGGATGGATATCGGAACTGCAAAGTTAAAGGTTTCAGAGCGCCGCGATATTCCGCACCATTTGCTCGATGTACTTGATGTCACTGAAGATTCAACGGTCGCTTGGTACCAAGAGCACGCCCGAAGTGCGATTGCAGAGATTCATAGCAGAGGACTTCACGCCATCATCGTGGGAGGTACCGGTCTTTACATCAAGGCAATACTCGATGATCTCAATTTTCCAGAGACAGATCCACAAGTGCGGGCCAACCTTGAAAAATTGGGAGAAGAATTTGGCGCCAACTATCTCTTTGAACGCTTACAAGAGTTAGACCCAGCAGCAGCGCTAGTAATAGATCGCGCCAATATCCGTCGAATCGTGAGAGCTCTTGAGGTCATTGAAATTACCGGCAAACCATTTACTGCAAATTTGCCTCGTGAAGATAGTTCACGCTTTCCTGACGCCCTGCAATTTGGCTTGGTGATGGATCGCGAGCATCTGCGTGATCGTATTGATCTGCGCGTGGATCGCATGTGGCAAGAGGGATTTGTCGCAGAAGTCGACGAGCTGATTACACAAGGAATTCGTCGCGGTACGACTGCGCAGCGAGCTCTGGGATATGCGCAAATTTTGGCGATGCGCGATGGAACTCTCTCTGAAGATGAGGCGAAGGAAGAGACGAAGAGAGCGAGTCGCCAATATGCCAGACGCCAGGAAACCTGGTTTTCGCGTGATCAAAGGATTCAATGGGTAGCCACACATCAACCTCGACTCGAGACCATCCTAGAAAAGATAAACTCCTAGCCTGATGAGTTCACCGATAATTGCCACCTATGGCCACGGAACTGAAAATGATTTCGTCATTCTCTTTGATCCAGAATCGCAGTATGTAATCACTCCCGCCCAGATAGCTGCCATCTGCAACCGCAGCTCTGGCATTGGTGCCGATGGCTTTATTCGAATTACTAAACCAGATGGAAAATGGTTTATGGATTACAGCAATTCTGATGGCTCTATCGCCGAGATGTGCGGAAACGGTATCCGCGTAATGGCTCGCTACCTTGTGGCTCGCGGGCATCTACCTGAAGGCATCTTTGCGATTAATACTCGCGCCGGCATCAAGCATCTACGAGCTCCTCTCGAGGGTGATATCTCAGTCAATATGGGTCAAGTCACTGATGAGATGGAAGAAATTGAAGTAAATCAGAATGGAAAGACGTGGGAGGGGCTCAACATCAGCGTTGGTAATCCTCATGTAGTTGTCTTCCTCGAGAATTTAGAAGAGGTGGGTTCAATGGAAACTGCTCCAGTTGTTTCGCCGCAATCTTCTTATCCAGATGGCGTCAATGTTGAGTTTGTTCAGCTCCTTGCCAATAACGAAGCTCGTATGCGCGTCCATGAACGCGGTAGCGGTGAGACACGATCTTGCGGCACCGGCACATGTGCTGTTGCGCTGGCTGCAACGCTTCACAGTCGTGGCAAGTTACCTAGCCGTTGGACCATCTACCCACCAGGTGGGCGCTTGATAGTCGATATCGATGGCCACTCAAATGCAACTCTGATTGGCCCAGCCGAGTTAATTGCAGATCACGACATCTCAAAGTATTTGGCGTAATGACTACCCCCGAAGATAGTTACGACAAGTTATTCGATGAGCTGCTCCGTGAATCAGCTCGTGCTGCTGCAGATTTTGACGCTAATGAGAGCAGTTACCAAGAAGATTCCCAACAAGAGCTGGTAGATCGCCACGCACTTCGTCGCGTTAAAGGTTTCTCAACTGAGTTACAAGATATTTCAGATGCTGAATATCGCCAGCTCCAGTTAGAGCGAGTTGTTCTTGTAGGCGTATGGACCGAAGGCAGCGCTGAGATGGCCGAGAACTCACTCGCAGAACTCAAAGCACTTGCTGAGACTGCAGGTTCGGAAGTCTTAGAGGGTTTGATTCAACGCAGAGATAAACCAGATCCTGCTACCTATATCGGTTCAGGGAAAGTGATTGAACTGCGACAACTTGTTGTATCTACCGGCGCCGACACGGTGATTTGTGATGGCGAACTCTCTCCTTCGCAACTGCGCACTTTGGAAGAGAAGTTAAAGGTAAAAGTTGTCGATCGCGTCGCCCTCATTCTCGATATCTTCGCTCAGCATGCAAAGAGCAAAGAGGGTAAGGCTCAAGTTGAGTTGGCGCAGATCGCATATCTACTTCCACGCCTTCGCGGTTGGGGTGATTCACTCTCGCGTCAGGTAGGTGGTCGCGCAGCCGGAGGCGCAGGTATTGGTGGTCGCGGACCTGGTGAGACAAAGATTGAGACAGATAGACGCAGAATCCGCGACAAGATGGCAAAGCTGCGCCGTGAGATTGCAGAAATGAAGGTATCTCGAGATACCAAACGACAAGAGCGCAGACGTAACAACATCCCTTCTGTGGCTATTGCGGGCTATACCAACGCTGGCAAGTCATCACTTCTTAATGCGCTTACTGGCGCTGGTGTACTTGTTGAGAATGCGCTCTTTGCAACTTTGGATCCCACGGTTCGTAAATGCGAAACAACTGAAGGACGCGTCTATACGCTCTCTGACACAGTTGGCTTTGTTCGCCACCTGCCGCATCAGCTCGTTGATGCCTTTAAATCAACCCTTGAAGAAGTTTCCGGAGCGGATTTGCTTGTGCACGTTGTTGATGGCGCACACCCTGATCCCTTTGAGCAGATACGTGCGGTCCGTCAGGTGATTGCTGAAATCGGGGGAGGAGATATCCCTGAAATTATTGCAATCAACAAAGTTGATATCGCCAGCCCCGATGTTGTGATGGAGATTCTGCGTAAGGAGCCAAATAGTTACGCCTTCTCTGTCAGATCAGGTTTTGGAGTTGATGGACTTGTTCATGCAATTGAAAAATCGCTGCCACATCCTGCGGTAGAAATCTCCACTGTTATTCCGTACCACCGCGGAGATTTGGTCAGCGCTATTCACGAGACTGGCGAAATCTTGAGTGAAGAGCATTTGGCGCATGGAACTGCGATTCATGCCTATGTGGATGGGGGATTGGCTAAAGCCATCGAAATTGCCACCTCAAAGGCGGAATAAAAGCGACACGCCGAGGGTTGTAACCTCTATAGAGCCGCTCTATGCGCGACTATTCGCGCAGGTTAAGGCACAAGTAATGGAAGCGAGGTGAGAGCAGTGGCAACAGATTACGACACACCCAGAAAGACCGATGAGGAACTTCATGAGGAATCGTTAGAAGAACTCAAGGCTAAGCGCGTAGATGCGCAATCAGGCCAGATCGATGTGGATGAAGCAGAAGCTGCAGAGAATCTTGAACTTCCAGGTGCAGATTTATCGGGCGAACAACTAGCGGTCAGAGTTGTTCCAGTACAAGTTGATGAATTTACCTGTTCACGATGTTTCTTGATTCATCACATCACACAACTTGCTAAAGGCGAAGGCGCTAAAGCAGTTTGTAAAGAGTGCGCGTAAGTTCTTCACTTTTTCTTACGCTGATTAACCAGTAGGGAACGTTATCCCTGTCATCGTTTAACGCAATCTTTACCCCTGCCGGAATCCAGAATGCCAGCGCTAGAAAAGCAGCTGGGTCAGCATCGCGGGTTCGCATCAGGCGCATCTCTTGCGCGCTGAGCGCGCTTACCTCTTTGAGGTACTTCAGCTCTATATGAGCGCCTCCGATACGCAACTCTTTATCATCAACAGTAATCTCGGTGCGCCAACGAATTGCAATGGCGATGATTCCGAGAGTTGCTGCAATCCAAGAGATGAGAGCGCTGCGATTATCGAGCGCAGCCCAGATTGCGATTACTAGTGAGAGGAAGAGGAAGTAGATGAAGGCCAGTACCCAGAGTGGGGGACGGATCACTTCACGGAAGACCATGCGCGCTAGGTTATCTTGCAATTCTCTCCTTCAGCACTTCATGAAGTAACCTTGCTACATGAGTCGCGTTCCCAGTACAACGCCTCCTGAAGGGGCGCTCATTCCAGAGCGACACCCACAATCGCCCGAAACGGGAACTCAAATCCCATCCCACTTTAAACATTGTTTTGGATGTGGAGAGCTCCACCCGACAGGTCTACATCTGGTAGCGCACGTTGGAGAAGGTGCAGATATCACTGCAGAATTTATCGTTACCGAAAATCATCAGGGTGCTCCAGGTTTAGCCCATGGCGGCCTCTTATCGCTCGCCTTCGATGAAGCTCTTGGAAAGTTGATGTGGTTACTTCGCGCACCTGCAGTTACCGCTCGTTTAGAAACTGATTTTCTCAAACCAGTTCCCATCGGTACTCGTCTCTACATCACAGCTCGCATTACCGGACAGGTAAATCGAAAGGTGTACTCCGAAGCAGAGGGCAGAATTGGTGGCCCAGATGGCGAAATTGCAGTCCGTGCAGCCTCACTCTTTGTCATCGTGCCAATGAAGCACTTCCTCGAGAATGCTCCTGCTGATTATTTAGAGACGATGCGAAAGAATCCAGAGTTGCTCTCCTTTGTTGATCCAGAGTTTGATATCAATCCATGAGCGCTCTCCAAGTATTAATTACGCGCCTTGATCCAGACCTTCCGCTGCCGCAATATTCCAAAGGGGGAGATGCGGGTGCAGATATCGTCTCTCGCATCGACATTACCTTGGCACCTGGCGAACGCGCACTTGTTCCAACTGGAATCTCGATCGCGCTACCCGATGGTTATGTAGCGCTTGTGCATCCTCGATCAGGTCTTGCGATAAAGCATGGCGTCACCATGGTCAATGCGCCCGGCACCGTCGATGCCGGCTTTCGCGGCGAGCTACAGTGCATCATGATTAATCACGATCCGCGCGAGAGCATTACATTTAAGCGGGGCGATCGCATTGCTCAATTGGTCTTCCAGAAAGTTGAGCGCGCTGAATTTATCGAAGTACAAGAGCTACCTGGCTCAGGCCGCGGTACCGGTGGCTTTGGATCAACGGGGCGCGCATGAGTCAACATGAAGATCGCGAGAAAGTTCTCAGCGCCTTTGGTGGAAAGAAGGGGCTGATTGATTCAGGAGTTCCAGCTGTCATCTTCCTTATCGTCTTTAATGTGACAGATGAACTGCAGAGCGCCCTCTTTGCATCGATTGCAGTTTCAGCGGTACTTACTATTACGCGCTTGGCGATGCGCGATACCGTGCAACATGCAGTTAGCGGATTTATCGGAGTTTTAATCTGCGCCTGGTTCGCTAATCGAACTGGCAATGCCAGTGATTTATACATTCCTAAGCTTCTGACCAACTTGGGTTATGGCACCGTCTATCTCATCGCCAATTTAGCTGGCTGGCCGATACTCGGTCTCTTGCTCGGCCCCATTCTTGGCGAGAATCTCAAATGGCGTAACCATCCAGAGCGAAAGCGCGCCTACATGCTGGCCAGTTGGCTCTGGGTTGCCATGTTCTTTGCCCGAATCGCTGTGCAGTACCCGATTTATCGGACTGGAAATGTAAATCTTCTTGGAACCGTGAACTTAGCGATGGGTTATCCGCTCTTTCTAGCAACTGCGTATGGTTCGTGGCAGATTATTAAGAACGCGCCAGCGATTCCAGCTGAGCA
Source organism: Bifidobacterium breve (assembly GCA_945889195.1). GTDB lineage: Bacteria > Actinomycetota > Actinomycetes > Nanopelagicales > Nanopelagicaceae > Planktophila. The sequence continues at coordinate 190,319 of CAMDBB010000001.1, read as the reverse complement.
AACAGATACTACTGAGCGATAAAACAGCCCTTGATTTGATCTTCAGCCGCAGCTGAGGCGACAAAAAGTAGTTCATCTCCGGCGGTAAAGACATCGCTAGCAGTAGGTGCAATAACGCGACCATCGCGAACGATAGCTGCAAGAGATGCATCATCGGGAAGTGTTACTTCTTCTACAGTCTTTCCAATACAGATTGAGGAATCTGGAAGTGTAATTTCAACAAGATTTGCTTGGCCTCGTCTAAATGAGAAAAGACGCACTACATCTCCGACGCTGACGGCCTCTTCAACGAGTGCGGCGATAATTCGAGGGGTAGATACAGCAACATCAACGCCCCATGATTGATCAAAGAGCCATTCATTCTTTGGGTGGTTAATTCGCGCAACAACGCGAGGCACGCCATATTCAGTCTTTCCTAGCAGCGCTGTTACAAGGTTGACCTTGTCATCACCAGTTGCTGCAACCAATACCTGACACTTATTGAGTTGGGCATTATCAAGAGCTGCAATCTCGCAGGCATCTGCCATCAACCACTCTGCATCAGGCACAGAATCAATCTTGAGCGCCTTTGGATCACGGTCAATCAGAAGAACCTGATGGCCATTATCGAGAAGTTCGCGAGCGATAGCGCGACCCACATTTCCTGCTCCGGCAATTGCAATTCTCATAGGTTAATTCCCTGGCCCTTGTGTAAGTGCGCTTTCGGCAATCGCCATCTTGTCATCTTGAATTGTCATATGAATCAAATCGCCATCTTGAAGAACTGTGTGATGTTCAGGAATAAGTCCCTCACCGAGGCGTGTAAGAAACGCTACGCGGGCTTCTGTCGCTGCTTCAAGCTCTGTGATGGGGCGGCCATACCAATCAAGGTGCGGATGCACTTCGAGAAGTTGCACAGTTCCAGTGGCATCACGCCATTCAGAGCGCGCACCACCTGGTGCAATGCGACGCAAGATTTGATCGGTTGCCCAAATAACAGTTGCAACAGTTGGAATACCGAGGCGCTGATAAATTTCTGCGCGGCCTGGGTCGTAGATACGAGCAACCACATTGGTAACGCCATAGCTTTCGCGAGCAACGCGCGCTGCCAAAATATTTGAGTTATCACCGTTGCTGACGGCTGCAAATGCTTCTGCACCTTCAATGCCCGCTTCGAGCAGAGTATCTCGGTCAAAGCCAACTCCGACGACAGTGCGACCCTTAAAGTCTGGGCCGAGGCGGCGGAAAGCTTCCTTAGATTGATCGATGACTGCAACTGAATGTCCGGCTGCTTCTAGCTCGATTGCGAGTGAGGATCCCACTCGACCGCAACCCATGATTACTACGTGCACGGGACTAACTTACTACTAGGCTAGCCATTATGTCTCCACACAGTCGAAAAGCTTTATCTATTGGAGACCGCTTTACCGTCACGATTGAAAAAATCGCTCATGGTGGCCACTTTATTGCGCGCCATGAGGGCGCAGTCATTTTTGTGCGGCATGCAATCCCAGATGAGGTCTGCACCATTGAAATTACCAGCGTGGGAACTTCATTTAACCGCGCCGATGTCATTTCAGTGGAGAGCACATCTACAGATCGCGTCAGCGCTCCATGTAGATATGCACATCGCCAGGGCTGCGGCGGGTGCGATTTTCAACATATAACCCCTGCTCGGCAACGTGCGCTCAAAGGCGATGTCATCACAGAACAGTTTGCTCGCATCGCCAAGATGGAGATAGCTGTCGAAGTCGAGGAGGTCGCAGCCTCTCTTGGTTGGCGCACTCGTTGCGCTGCTGTGACCACCAAGGCCGGTGCGCTCGGTTTCTATCAAGCGCGAAGCCACTCGATTACTCCGGTAGATGATTGTCGAATTCTTGTCCCAGAGATGAAGTTTGCAGAGCTTTCAGCGCGGGGCGCAAAGGCAGATCAACGTATTGAAATCTCACTTTCCAATACTGGCGAGCGGACGATTGCATCTGCAAATACTCGTGAAGAGACTCCGGCAAGAACTTCAGATGGTCCAGATGTAGCACACTATGAAATTGCTGGCAGAGTTTTAGAGGTAAGCCAAAAATCATTTTGGCAGAGCCATAAAGATGCACCGCGAGTATTAACAGAGGTTGTTAAAGAGTTTGCCCAAGTAGTTCCTGGAGATCGCATCCTGGATCTCTATGGGGGAGTAGGACTATTTACTGCCGCGCTACTTGCCGAGGTCGGTAGCGAAGGCGCCATCGATCTGGTCGAAGGCAGTAAGAGCGCAACAGCGGATGCACGGAGAAACTTTGCAGAAGATTCAGTTGTAACTGTCCACACAGGCGATGTTGCAAAAATCCTGCCGCGCTTTAGCCAGGCAAACGTCATCATCCTTGATCCGCCTCGAGAAGGAGCGGGTAAAGAGGTAATTGGCGAATGTGCTCGCCTGCTCCCGCGAACGATTGTCTACGTCGCCTGCGACCCAGCGGCGCTGGCGCGCGATGTTTCATACCTGCGCGAACACGGGTATGCGCTGCAGCAGCTACGCGCCTTCGATCTCTTTCCTATGACACATCACATCGAAAGTGTTGCGCTCCTGACTTTAGATAAGGTATCTTGACGTCAAGATACTTATGAAAGAAGGCTCGGGATGAGTAAGAACTCCCTCGGTACCAAGAAGAACCTCACTGTTGCAGGTAAAGATTATGAAATCTTCGATATCTCAACCTTGGCAGCAGCAAAAGATCTTCCTTTCTCGCTCAAGATTCTCTTAGAAAATCTCTTGCGCACCGAAGATGGCGCCAACATCACCGTCGATCACATTAAGGCGTTAGCCGAATGGGATCCATCGATCGAGCCAGATACTGAAATTCAATTTACCCCTGCCCGCGTTGTTATGCAGGACTTCACCGGCGTTCCTTGCATCGTTGATTTAGCGACGATGCGTGAAGCAATTGTTGAGCTAGGTGGAGATCCAGCAAAGGTCAATCCACTAGCTCCAGCTGAACTCGTCATCGACCACTCAGTGATTGCAGACGTCTTTGGAACTAAGGATTCTTTTGAAAAAAACACAGATATTGAGTACGAGCGAAATCGCGAGCGTTATCGCTTCTTACGTTGGGGCCAGGGCGCTTTTGATGAATTCAAAGTCGTTCCACCTGGAACTGGCATTGTGCACCAGGTAAATATCGAATACTTAGCTCGTGTTGTTATGACTCGTACCGTCGGGGGCGTTCTTCGCGCTTATCCAGATACCGTTGTTGGTACAGATTCACATACAACGATGGTCAACGGCCTCGGCGTACTCGGTTGGGGAGTCGGTGGAATCGAGGCAGAAGCAGCGCTCTTAGGTCAGCCAGTTTCCATGCTCATCCCACGTGTAGTTGGATTTAAGCTCTCTGGCGAACTTCCGGTCGGAACAACTGCGACCGATATGGCTCTGACTATTACCGAAATGTTGCGCAAGCATGGCGTCGTCGGCAAATTTGTTGAGTTCTATGGTCCGGGAGTTGTCTCAGTACCAATGGCAAACCGAACAACAATCGGAAATATGTCACCTGAATATGGTTCTACCTGCGCCATCTTCCCCATTGATGAAGAGACGCTTCGTTATCTACGCCTGACAGGTCGCACCGAAGATCAAGTTGCTCTTGTTGAAAAGTATGCGAAGGCGCAGGGAATGTGGCATGACCCAGCGGTTTCACCTCGCTTCTCTGAACATATCGAGCTCGATCTCTCTACCGTTGTCTCATCTATCGCTGGACCAAAGCGTCCGCAAGATCGCATCTCTCTGACTGCATCAAAGAGCGCATTTGAAAAGGTTTTGCCGTCTTACTTCTCCGAGAAGACCGGAAAGAGTGCATACCCAGTAAAGGTGGGAGAGAAGGCAACGACCATCAAGAATGGCGATGTCGTCATCGCTTCCATTACCTCCTGTACCAACACCTCTAATCCATCAGTAATGATTGGCGCAGCTCTCCTTGCTAAGAAGGCGGTAGAAAAGGGACTTACCTCTAAGCCTTGGGTAAAGACCACGCTCGCTCCAGGATCTAAGGTCGTTACCGATTATTACGATCGCGCTCAGCTCACTCCATATATGGAGGCGCTCGGCTTTAACTTGGTCGGCTACGGATGCGTTACCTGTATCGGTAACTCTGGGCCGCTACCAATTGAAATTAGCAGAGCGGTCAATGAGAACGATTTAGCTGTTACAGCTGTTCTTTCAGGTAACCGCAACTTTGAAGGCAGAATCAGCCCAGATGTAAAGATGAATTATCTGGCTTCACCTCCACTCGTTGTTGCCTACGCCCTTGCTGGCACGATGGATCATGATTTTGAGAAGGATTCACTCGGCAACGATAAGGATGGCAATCCAGTTCTCCTTAAAGATATCTGGCCATCAGCTGCTGAAATTCAAGCAGTTATCGATGCATCTATCTCATCTGAGATGTTTACCAAGGATTATGCGACCGTCTTTGAAGGCGATCACCGCTGGAAGTCACTGGATACCCCAACAGGAAAGACTTTCGAATGGGATCCACAATCTACGTATGTACGTAAACCTCCATACTTTGATGGAATGCCTGCGCAGCCAGAAGCGGTAAAAGATATTTCTGGCGCACGCGTCTTGGCCATTCTTGGAGATTCCGTCACAACAGATCACATCTCACCGGCCGGAAACATTAAAGCTGATTCTCCTGCTGGAAAGTATCTTGAAGCGCACGGAGTCGATCGTAAGGACTTCAACTCTTATGGCTCCCGACGCGGAAATCACGAAGTAATGATTCGCGGCACCTTTGCAAATATTCGCCTCAAGAATTTACTTCTTGATGGCGTTGAAGGCGGATTTACTCGCAACTTCTTGAGCAATGGTGATCAGAGCACAATTTATGATGCCTCTGTCGCATATCAAGCAGCTGGCGTTCCGCTCGTTATTCTCGCTGGCAAAGAGTACGGATCAGGATCATCGCGTGACTGGGCCGCTAAGGGAACTGCGCTCCTAGGTGTACGCGCTGTGATTGCAGAAAGTTTTGAACGTATCCATCGTTCGAACTTGATTGGAATGGGCGTTCTGCCATTGCAATTCGTTAACGGAGAAACTGCGCAATCACTTGGCCTCAAGGGCGATGAAGTATTTTCTATTGCAGGGGTAACAGCTCTCAATAACGGCGCTATCCCTAAAGAGGTCACTGTGACCGCAGGAGATAAGGTTTTCCAGGCAAAGGTACGTATCGATACGCCAGGCGAAGCGGATTACTATCGCCACGGCGGAATCATGCAGTACGTACTGCGCCAGCTGCGCGGTTAATCTAGACTCATCCCTATGCTCGAATCTCTCAAAGGACCAGATGATCTGCGCGGGCTCACCCCTGAACAGCTCAATGAGTTATCTGAAGAGATTCGCCAATTTCTCATCACCAAGGTCTCAAAGACTGGTGGCCACCTAGGTCCTAACTTGGGCGTTGTCGAGTTAACGATTGCGCTCCATCGCACCTTCGATTCGCCAAAAGATGTCATCCTCTTTGACACAGGACATCAGTCGTACGTTCATAAAATTATTACTGGTCGCGCCGATCAATTTGATGGGTTACGTCAGCGAGGCGGCATTGCGGGATATCCAAATCGTCGCGAGAGCGAACACGATGTCATTGAAAATTCTCACGCCTCAACTGCCCTTTCGTGGGGAGATGGAATCTCTCGTGGATTTACCCTGACGGGACAGACCGATCGCCACGTTGTTGTCGTTGTCGGCGATGGCGCCCTTACCGGTGGAATGTCATGGGAGGCGCTCAATAACATTGCAGCAGCTGAAGATCGTAATTTGATGATTGTCGTCAACGATAACGAACGTTCTTACTCACCAACTATTGGCGGGCTAGCAACTTATCTTTCAACGCTGCGCGTTACCCAAGGTTATGAGCGTTTCTTAGATTGGGGCAAGGAAGTTCTCTCAAAGACTCCCGTTGTCGGTACGCCTATCTACGAGACTCTCCATGGCATGAAGAAGGGCATCAAGGACATCGTTGCTCCTCAAGGAATGTTCGAAGATCTTGGACTTAAATATGTTGGTCCAATCGATGGACATGACATCGTTGCGATGGAGCGAGCTTTTGCTCAAGCACGAGAATTTGGCGAACCAGTTCTTGTACATGTCATCACCGAAAAGGGACGGGGCCATAAGCCAGCGGTTGCTGATGAGGCAGAGAAGTTCCACGCAGTTGGCGTTGTCGATCCTGAGACAGGAACACCACTTGCCAAATCTGCCACGAGTTGGACCAGCGTCTTTGCTGATGAGTTAATCGCTTTAGGACGTACCCGTAAAGATATTGTGGCAATAACGGCTGCGATGTTGGGGCCAACAGGTCTTGATAAATTCGAGAAAGAGTTCCCAGAGCGCACCATTGATGTTGGTATCGCCGAACAACATGCTGTGACTAGCGCCGCTGGACTTGCCTATGCGGGGATGCACCCCGTAGTTGCTGTCTACTCCACATTCCTTAATCGCGCCTTCGACCAATTACTTCTCGATGTTGCGCTCCACAAGGCTGGGGTTACCTTTGTCTTAGACCGCGCTGGAATTACTGGCGATGATGGACCGTCACACCACGGTATTTGGGATTTAGCACTTACTGGAATTGTTCCAACGCTCCATGTTGCAGCACCACGTGATGCGGCACGTCTGCGCGAAACGCTCCGCGAAGCAGTTGAGATTAGCGATGCGCCATCTCTGATCCGCTTCCCAAAGGGTGCGGTGCAAAGCGATATCCCTGCATTTGAACGACGTGATGGAATCGATGTTCTCTATCGCGGTGAAAGCGCAGATGTTCTCCTCATTAGCGTGGGCTCTATGGCAGCTATCGCTGTCGAAGCTGCATCTCAGGCTTACCGCGAAGGCGTTGGAGTAACTGTGATTGATCCACGCTGGGTAAAGCCACTTCCGCAGACCTTGGTCTCAATGGCGCAGCGTTACAAGAGCGTCGTTGTTCTAGAAGATGGTATTCGTCATGCTGGAATCGCTAGCTCTATCTCAGAGCTATTCCGTGAAGCAGGGCTCAACGTAGCTCTTCATAGCATCGGCGTTCCACTTGAATTTATCGAGCACTCAAAGCGCGCTGAAATCCTAGAAGATCTTGGAATTACAGCTCAGAAGATTTCACGCGATATCGTCGAGTGGAGTTCTACTGTGGAAGAGATGCAATTCCCGGCGCATGAAAACGCTGACCACAAACAGACTCGCTAATTCCTTCGCGATCTAAGTACGGCAAAATTCCTCCGAGGTGCATCGGCCAACCAGCGCCCATCAACATGCAGAGATCAATTTCTGCAGGGGTTGAGACAACACCTTCATCGAGCATCATGCGCGCCTCTTCTGCAAGAGCTTTCAGCGCGCGTGCACGCACTTGCTCAGCAGTTGAGGCAGTAGTTCCCTTATGGACAAGTGCAACGGCTGCAGGATTTGGGCCAAAGCTGCCATCTTCATTTTTGATGTAGAAAGTCTTAACGCCTTCCTTGACCATCGCTTGCATCGTAGGGGAGATGCGATAGCGCGGACCAAGGTTTTCATGCAAGGTTTCGGCGACATGGAGCGCAACGCCAGGTCCAACCAGACCAAGCAGTTCAAATGGAGACATCGGGAATCCAATAGATCGCATTGCATTATCTGCAGTTGCTGGATCTGTTCCTTCATCGACAGCATCAGTAATTTCGCCCATAAAGCGGGTGAGCAGTCGGTTCACAACAAAACCTGGCGCATCCTTACAGATGATCATGGTCTTCTTAAGTTCTTTTCCAATACTGACAGCCGTTGCAGTTGTTGCATCATCTGTCTTTGAGGTGCGGGCAATTTCAAGGAGCGGCATGATCGCAACAGGATTGAAGAAGTGGAATCCAACAACTCGCTCAGGATGTTCTAGCCCTTCGCTCATACGTTCTACTGAAAGTGATGAGGTATTTGTGGCCAAGATACATTCTGGTCCCACGATCTTCTCAAGCTTCTTAAAGAGATCCTGCTTGAGCGACAGCTCTTCGAAGATGGCCTCAATGATGAAGTCACATCCTGCGAATGCGCTCTGATCTGCGCTACCGCTGACAAGGAGAGAGAGGCGAGCGGCTGACTCTGCGCTCATACGCTTCTTCTCAACTAACTTACCTAGTTCGTTGCGAACCCAGGCAACGCCCTTATCCGCGCGCTCTTGGTCGATATCAGTCATGACAACTGGACATTTGAGATTACGGACAAGAAGAAGTGCAAGTTGTGAAGCCATGAGTCCGGCTCCTACAACGCCGACTCGTGCAACCTTTCGAGCAAGGGCGGGCTTTGGCGCACCCTCTACTTTTTTACGCTTCTTCTGAATGAGATTAAAGGCATAGAGCGATGCGCGTAGTGGATCTGACATGGTGAGATCTGCCAGAGTCGCATCTTCTGCATCAAAACCTTCGCCCTTTGTATTCTTCTGGGCAGCTTTGATTAACTCAAGGGCCTTCATAGGTGAGGCAATCTCTGCGCCTCCATACTTTTTGAGAGCAGCAGCGCGTCCTGCAGCGAGTGCGCTATCCCAAGCAGGATCATTTGAGTAATCCTTACGTTCGATCTTTGTGCTTCCATTAAGAACTGATGCAACGAAGGCGACAGATTTTTCAAGGAAATCAGCTGGTTCATAGACTGCATCCACTACGCCAAGAGCGAGTGCATCCTTAGCCTTCATCATGGTGTTGTTGTTAAGCGCGTTATGGATAATTACCTGCACTGCTCGCTCTGGTCCAATCAGCTTTGGCAAGATTGTGGCGCCGCCCCAACCTGGAACAAGTCCAAGGAAAACTTCTGGGAGAGCGGTAAATGCGGTGGTTGCTAGGGTGCGATAGTTGCAATGAAGTCCAACTTCTAAGCCGCCACCGAGAGCAAGTCCATTGATGAAGGCAAAGGTCGGAATTCCGATTTCATCAAGACGTCGAAATACATCATGTCCCAGTTTTCCAATAGCTAGCGCCTGTTCACGCTTTGCTAAATAGGAGAGAGCGGATAGGTCTGCACCTGCTGCAAAGATAAATGGCTTTCCTGTAATTGCAATTGCTGCCGGCTTACGGGATGCCGCATCGGTAATTGCCGCATCGAGGGCGGCAACAGATTGTGGTCCAAAGGTATTTGGGCGAGTGTGATCGAGTCCGTTATCGAGAGTGATGAGAGCAAGTGAGCCCTTACCTCCAAAGAGAGTCAGATCAACATCGCGCACAAGTGCGTGGGTAATAACTTCTTCAGGAGCGCCTTCTGGAAGCGTGATTGCAGTTGTCATTACTTCTTTCCTCCTGTGTAGTGAGGGTTCTCCCAAATAACAGTTCCACCCATACCGAGACCGATACACATGGTGGTGATGCCGTAACGCACGTCAGGCTTCTCTTCAAAGGTACGTGCCAGGTTGAGCATTAGGCGCACACCAGAGGAGGCAAGTGGATGGCCAACAGCGATTGCGCCACCGTAAGGATTAACGCGAGGATCATCATCGGCAATTCCAAAGTGATCAAGGAAAGCTAATACTTGTACAGCAAATGCCTCGTTGATTTCAAAGGCGCCGATATCTTCAATCTTGAGCCCAGCTTTTGTAAGAGCCTTAATAGTTGCAGGAACTGGTCCGTAGCCCATTACCTCAGGTTCGACTCCAGCGAAGGCAAAAGTCACAAGACGCGCCTTAATTGTTAAGCCGAGTTCATTCGCCTTATCTTCACTCGCTAGTAACGCCGCGGTTGCGCCATCATTGAGACCGGATGAATTTCCAGCAGTGACGCGACCTGCGGGACGAAATGGAGTCTTCAGCCCTGCTAGGCCTTCCATTGTTGTTGTTGGACGTGGACCTTCATCAATAGTTGCTACGCCCCAACCAAGCTCTGCGCTACGTGCGGCTGTTGGAATTAAATCTCGCTGTAACTTTCCATCGGCATATGCTTGAGCAGTCTTCATCTGAGAGTTATAGGCATAGCGATCGGCGCGCTCTTTAGTTAAGTGTGGAAAACGATCATGTAAACGTTCTGCAGTTGCACCCATGGCGAGCGCATCTTGTTCTACCAACTTCTCTGCCAAATAACGGGGATTGGGATCCATGAGCTCGCCCATTGGATGGTTGCCCATATGTTCAACGCCACCTGCGATAGCGATATCAATTGCGCCCATTGCAATTGCGCCCGCGATAGTTGTCGTTGCAGTCAGCGCTCCTGCGCACCAGCGATCGACTGAATAACCAGGAACAGTCTTTGGAAGTCCAGCCAATAACGTTGCGCTGCGACCGATATTCATCCCTTGATCACCAGTTTGAGTTGCCGCAGCGATTGCAACATCTTCAATCGCATCAGGTGCGACCTTGGGGTTGCGCTCAAGAAGCCCACGCATCGCACGGACCATCAGATCATCGGCGCGCGTTCCGGCATACATGCTGCCGGCCTTTCCGAAAGGAGTACGAACTGCATCAACCAGAACGACTGAGCGAAGAGTGTTGGACATGAGAAAGGGCCTCTTTCGGTAGTGATGTTTCAAGGTTACTTGCCAGTAGCCCACTTTGTCACCACCGGTGATGTGACGAATTACGCAACAATAATGTTGCGTAATTCCCCGCCCTCGGTTAGCCTGCTCTTATTACACGGGAGTATCTACATTAGGGGAGTCACTTGAAGAAGCTTTTGATAGGTGTTGGAGTTATTGCAGGTGCGCTCGTTATCGGCGGCGCAGCATGGGTCGGAATGGGTTCAAATAAGGCCACTGATGAGGTCAAAGAGCTCACCATTTACTCTGGCAGGTCGGAAGAGTTCATCGCCCCATTCTTTGCCGAGTGGGAGCAAGAGTCTGGAATCAAACTCAACATCCGCTACGGAGATTCTGCCGAACTAGCTGCCCAGATTTTGGAAGAGGGCAAGAATTCACCAGCTGATCTCTTTCTCTCACAGGATGCGGGTTCTCTTGGAGCGGTATCTGCAGCTGGGTTGTTTACAAAGTTTCCTGACTCTGCGGCAAATAAGATTGAGAACAAGTACATCGCCGGCGATCGCACATGGGTAGGAGTCACAGGGCGCGCTCGCGTCTTTGCCTATCGCCCAGGAGCCGTGACAACACTTCCGCAATCTGTCGCCGATCTGACTAAACCAGCTTATAAGGACAAGGTTGGAATCGCGCCAAGTAATGCATCATTCCAAGCCTTCGTCACAGCGCTCATCAATGAAAAGGGCGAGAAGTTTGCCGAGCAGTGGCTCACGGGGATTAAATCAAATGGAGCGAAGATTTTCTTAAAAAATAGCGCCATCGTTGAAGCTATCGATAAAGGTGAAATCGATTTAGGTTTAGTTAACCATTACTACACCTGGGAAGTCAGCGAAGCGCTCGGCCGAAAGATTAAGGTTGAGAATGGATTCTTTCTACCCGGAGATATTGGCAATCTCGTGAATGTCTCAGGAATCGGAGCTCTTGCAACTAGCCAGAAGAATGATGCCGCTATCGACCTCATCAACTATTTAACTTCTGAAACAACTCAGATTGCCTTTGTAGAAGATACTCATGAATACTCGCTGATCTCTGGAGTTAAGTCGCCAGAAGCTCTTCCTGATTTAAAGAGTATTGGTTCACCGCAAGTAGATCTTGGCGCACTTGAGAATGTGCAGAGAACACAGGACTTATTGATCAGGGTTGGCCTGCTTTAGTGAAAAAGCTATGACGTGAAAACTCAGAAAGACTTAGGAAGTTATGGTTTGAGGGCCCTCGTAGTGGGGGTCCTCATACTCATTTCACAACCGCTGATTTACTTGATTATCCGAGCCTCTGAGAAGTCCGGCACAGACGTTATTGCGCTCTTAACCCGGCAGAAGACGCTCGAAGTTCTCGGCCTGACTCTGGCGCTGCTCTGTATTGTCGTTGCGGTTAACGTTTTTCTTGGCACAGCGATTGCCGCTGGACTTCACTATGTGCGAATTCCATATCCACGCGCGCTCTTTGTTTCTACAATTTTGCCGCTGGCAATTCCTTCATATGTTTTTACCTATACCTGGATAGCGCTGATCCCATCCCTGCAAGGTTTATGGGCGGCAGCTTTCATCCTGGTTCTATCCACGATGCCTTATATGTTGCTCGCTGTCTCAATCTCATTTGCACGTATCGACTCTGGGCTGATTGAGGTTGCGCGCTCTCTTGGGCTCTCTAAATTTGCTGTCTTTACCCGAGTCATCCTGCCGCAGGTGCGCCGCAGCATCAGTGCCGGCGCACTTCTATCTGGCCTCTATGTCCTTAGCGACTTCGGCGCAGTCTCTCTGCTCAACGTCGAAACGCTCACTGTCTCGATTCAGAATCTCTTCAAATCTTCATACGATCGCAGCGCTGCCTCAGTAATTGGACTGCTCCTCTTTCTGGCTGCTGCCATATTTGTCTCACTCGAATCTGTACTTAAGGGGCGTGACTTTGAATCAAAGAGCGCTGAAGGATTTCAAGAACGTATACGCCGAGTAAATAACCTTCCTCTCTCAATTCTTACCACTGCAGTCCTTGCGCTCTATAGTCTTTTGGCTGTCGTTCTTCCCTTCTATGTACTCATCTCGCGTTACCTGCAAAATCCAAGTGCAGTTGCGATCTCAGATTTAGCAACTGCGGCGCTTTCAACTATCTCAGTTGCTGCGATGGGTGCTTTCATTGCATTTGTACTCTCTCTGCCACTCGCCTTTCTGGCAACACAAGGTGCTAGCGCCTTTACCTCGGTAACAGAGAAGGTAACTCTGATGGCCCACGCGCTTCCTGGCGTAGTAGTTGGTTTAGCGCTCGTTTCATTCGGTTCCCGCTTAGGTCCTCTCTACCAATCAATATTTTTACTTGCCTTTGCCTATGCAGTGCTCTTTCTTGCAAAATCTGTGGCATCGACTTCTGCAGCTCTGAGCCTTGTATCACCGCAGCTCAAGGAAGTTGCTGCAACTCTTGGTAAGAGTAAATCGAGGGTGACGATGCAAGTTGTCTTTCCGATTGCGCTACCAAATTTAGCCCTCGGAGTATTACTGGTCTTTTTGACTGCGATGAAGGAGCTACCAGCAACTTTGATGCTCAGACCAACAGGAATGGACACGTTAGCGACAGAGATCTGGAGCTATGCAGCAATTAGTAGATTTAATGAGGCCGCTCCATATGCACTATTATTGGTACTCATCGCAGCAATTCCGACTTTTATATTAACTATTCCGCGAACTGTCCAGAAGGAAACTGAGAAGAAGGTGAGTAATCTCTAAATGACCTCACTGAGCGTTTCTCATCTCACTGTAAATTTTGGTAGCCGCACGGTTATCTCTGATCTCTCCATTGAACTTCGCCAAGGAGAGATTGCCTCCCTTTTAGGTCCATCAGGGTGCGGAAAGACCACCCTCTTGCGTGCTATTGCTGGTCTCATCCAGCCGGCGAGCGGAGCAATTCGATTTGGCTCACAACTGGTGGGCGTCTCATCAGTGGTGCTTCCACCTCATAAGCGCGGTACTGGATATGTCCCTCAACAAGGTGCGCTCTTTCCTCACTTAACTGTTGCAAAAAATATCGCCTTCGGCCTTGATAAGAACACGTATACAAAGTCTGAGATTGCCGATATCACCCACGAGATGATTGGGCTCATTGGCATGAAAGGGATGGAAGATCGACTTCCCTCTCAACTATCGGGTGGACAGCAGACGCGTGTAGCTCTAGCTCGAGCCCTTGCGATTAAACCTAAGTTGATCTTGCTCGATGAACCGTTTTCAGCACTTGATGCAGTTCTGCGCGATGAGCTACGTACAGAAGTTGTTGGCTTACTGCGCGAATTAGGTTCGACTGCAATCCTTGTTACCCATGATCGTGAAGAGGCGCTGGTCTCTTCCGATCGCGTAATTCTGATGCGCGATGGCAAGGTTGCCCAGAACGGAACGCCGGAAGAGGTCTACGAAGCGCCTATTTCTCCTGAGATTGCAGCAAGCACGGGGGATGTACTGATTCTTCCTGCTCAGCAGTCGGGTTCTGGAGCCACCTTCTATCCACTCTCACTGGAAGGTGCCGCGAGCGTTGGCAGCGAGACTGGCTATGTAGTCATTAGACCCGAAGAGATCCGTGTATCAACGAGCGCGGATATGGGCGTTGAGGGATCTCTTATCCATATCGATTATTACGGCCATGATGCGATGCTGACGGTAAGCGTCGCGCAATCAAGCACACCTATTAAGGCCCGCGTTGCTGGCCCTGCTGATTTCACTGTCGGACAGAAGGTATTCCTACAACACCTCGGCCCAGTTAGATACTTTTCTCGTCAGTAACTTCTGAATCGCTTAATTCTTCAACTTCTAGCGGTTCCTTCTCAAGCAGCGCAGCCTCCAAGATTGGGGCAGCAATTTCACTCTGCCAGCGGCGCGCACCCATAGCAACGAGAGCCTCGGCAACGGTTGTCTCTGGTGGTTGCCAGCAGATTCGGCGCACAAGTTCGGGGGAGATGAGATTTTCTAGCGGGATAGAGAGCTCTTCTGCCCGCACCTGTAAGTTAAAGCGCGCGTGAGATAGCGGCGCAAACTTTTCAGGAAAGCGCTCGCGCCAAATCTTGATGGGTGGCATCGCATCGCTCTTGCTCCGCGCTTCTGGCCATTGATCTTCTGGCATCGCAATGGCATCGGTAATGCAACTAATCCATGTTGCCGCATTTTCAAGCCAGCGCGCTCGCAAGCCGAGCGGCTTCAATATCTTCTCTAAATGTTTGCGATTTGTAATTGGTCCTTTATCTGAAGCGAGTGCGATTTCAGTGATCGCCGCATCCGAGAGCAATCGACTTGGAGATACATCTAACTCTTCAGCGAGTAAATTTCGCTCTTGCCAGAGTTCGCGTACGACCGCCATATGGTTTCGCTTCTTCACCTTATGCATACCTGAAGTTCTACGCCAAGGATCTACTCGAGGTGGTGCTGGGGGAGCCGCCAAGATTGCGGCAAAATCCTCTAAAGCCCATTGCAACTTTCCAGCAACTTCCAATAGCTGATACACCTTATTGCGAAGTTCCACGAGAAGTTCTACATCGAGGGCTGCGTAATTTAACCAGTCGGTTGGAAGTGGACGTTGCGACCAATCCACCGCTGAATGTTCTTTAGCCAGAGATACGCCCATCAGCGATTCTAGAAGTGGCCCTAGACCAACTCGAGGTAGCCCTGCGATACGCGCACCAAGTTCGGTGTCGAAGAGCAGAGATGGATTAATTCCAAGTTCACGCAGACAGGGAAGATCTTGCGTGCTTGCATGCAAGATGACTTCTTCACCTTGCAATAGTTGGTTGAGTTGAGCAAGTAGCGGGTGTCCTGGCCCAAAGGGGATGGGGTCAATCAGATGTAAGCCGCCACCTTCGCGCTTGAGTTGAATCAGATATGCGCGTGCGCTGTATTTATAACCAGATGCACGCTCTGCATCTAAGGCAAAGGGGCCGCTACCTCGAGCGAGTTCTGCGATTGCATCGGTAAGTGCAGCTTCAGTATCAATGACTGCAGGTAGCCCTGCAGATGGATGTAAGAGGGGAGTCGGGGCGGGAAGTTCTTCGTTTTCAACCACGGCGTCGGGCTGAACCAATAGATGCAACGCCATCTGGAATCGGTGGCAACCCAGAAACTTCGCTCATGAGATTGCACCAGGCGTTTACGTGAGAAAAGATATCGTCGCGCGATTCAATAATGGGTGTCCAAGAAGCGCGTATTTCAATCTCTGAGCCATCACTTCGCGGTGCTAACTTTCCAAAGGAGGCGCTAGAAACTCTCGTCACAGTTCCACTCGGTGCTTTGTATTGGGCGCCGGTAGCGTTGAGTGAATCAAGGAGCCAGTTCCAACCGACTTCAGGAAATAAAGGATCCTCTTGCATCTCCGAATCAACATCAGCACGTAAGAAAGTAACGCATCTAAAGTCGCCTTCCCATGTGTCTTGTCCACCTGGTTCGTGCAAGATGACAAATCGGCCAGAGGCAACTTCATCACTCTCTGAACTATCTAGATGTGGCTGGGCCGAGACATCTGCTGTGAAAGCAAAGGAGTAGGTTGCAAGCTTTTGAGGCGCCGGAACTTCTTCTAAGATTATTTCGCTGCGCGGGGTGATTGTGCGCAGATGCTCAACCATCTCTTCAAACGAGAACGATGCTGGCGACTTCACTGGTTAATTCTAAAGTTCACATCGCCTTTCGAGTGGGAGGCTGGCAGCAAAGGAAGGTAGAGTCCACCCAATGGCCAGCCTGCTTGCGCTACTTTCTAGCGCGTTATGGGGTACCGCGGATTTCTTTGGCGGCAAACTCAGTAAAAAATATCCAGCTTTTGTAGTTCTGGGTGCGCAGCAATTCTTTGGCTTTCTCACTGGTGTAATTCTCGTAGTTGCTACCGGCGCATGGAGTGCGCAGGCGCTCGGCAGCGGTGGTTATCTGATTCCAGGGATCATCGCAGGCTTCACTGGATATGGTGGCTTGGTCTGCCTCTATGCAGGACTTTCTACTGGACGCATGGGAGTTGTCTCACCGATAAGTGCGCTAGCGGCTGTTATTCCCCTTGGTTACGCCTTGATCTATAAAGGAGACCAGCTCTCTCTTCTTATTTCTCTGGGAGTAGTTCTTGCAATCCTCGGTGGATTTCTCGCCAGTGGTCCAGAAGTTTCTCAAGGAGTTCCTCTTAAACCGCTCCTTCTTGCGATTGGAGCAGCGCTCTTCTTTGGAACATGTTTAATCTTTATGGCGATTGGCTCTGAGTCAAGCGCGCTGATGACCATGACCACGATGAGAACATCCACCTTGTTGATCGGTTTATTTGTCTTGTATAAATACCGTGGGTCGATTCGATTTACTCGCGCTGAACTCCCGGTTTTGATCTTCATCGGAGTCGCAGATTTCGCAGCCAACTTACTCTTGGGTGTTGCCACGACAAAGGGCCTAGTCTCATTGGCGATGGTCCTTGGCTCGCTCTATCCAATCGCTACTGCGCTCTTGGCCTATCTGTTGCTTCATGAGCGGTTACATAAAGTGCAATATGTGGGAATCGCCTCAGCCGTTCTAGGCGTTGCTCTCATCTCAGCTTTCTAGATTACTTGCGCGCTGAGATAAACCTGGTGCCATCTATCATCGTCTCGCTCTGCTGCGAAAAGTAGTTAAGCAACTTAGCAATATCGATTTTATCTTCACCATCAATTACGTGAGTAATGCTGAGCTCGAGCGCATCAACTCGGCCAGCCAAGATCAATTGATCAATAATGCTTGCGCCGGCTTCCACATGCACATTGGGACCAAATGTCTTAATGGCGCGATCGAGAGCCTTTACCGGCGTCAGATTCCAACAATGCGCTAATCGATTATTGACGAGTGGATTAATCAGCGATCGTGAAATAACAACAACTGGAACAGGTGTTCTCTGGTAAGGCTCTGTTCGCGCCGTGTTTCCACCGATGAGAATGCAATCAGCGGCGCGACGTCTGGCAAGAAATGAAGTTCTATCGGCAGCGCTGCTCACACCGGCTGAGTTACCCCCTTTTGCAGTAGATCCATCTGAGCCTGTTACAAGGGTTACAGTCACGGTCATGAGCGTAAGAATATTAAATTTCTCACTCTTTTATCCGCCATATACCCCGCTTCACATTGAAATTGGGCGCAGATGAGCGTTAGCCTTAAAACATGAGAAAAGGGCTAACCACAGGTGCAATCTCTGCATCCCTCATGGTTCTGATTACCCTGCTCCCGGCGACTCCTGTTGCAGCTGCGCAAACGTTGGCTCAAGTGCAAGCTCAAGTTATTCGTTTAGAGGAAGAGGCAACGACCGCTGCCGAAGGTGCGCAAGAGGCGAAGGTGAAGTTAGCTACCCTCACTCGTAGCTTGGCAGGAATCCAGGCTCAAGCTGCGCTACAAGCCAAGACGGTAGATGAAATCTCTAAGGTGCTAGGAACTATTGCAGTCAATCAATATAAGTCAGGCACTCTTAGCCAGAGCCTAGAACTTCTCTTCTCTACCGACCCAACGCTCTACTTATCCTCTGCAGGATCTCTTGAAGCGATCACCCGCCGCAAATCGACGCAGCTACGAAAGTTTCAAACTGCTGAACTGCAACTGAATGCAACCTCACTCACTGTTGCAGATCGCCTCGCGCAGGTAAAGGCGCTGGAGAAGAAGCTGGCAGAGCGCAGCGCCTTCGCGCAACGGAAATTGGCTCAAGCGGAGCTACTTCTTTCTAAGTTAAAGAAGGAAGATCGCGAACGGCTAGCGCGTTTGGCCGAAGAGCGTGAAAATGCAGATCAACAGTCTTCGCTGAAGGCGGCGAAGAGCGCGCTTGGCCTATCGGGGCGCTCGGGAATTGCGCTCAAGTATGCGCTCCAGCAGATCGGTGACCGTTATGTTTTCGGCGCTGATGGAATGACCACTTGGGATTGTTCAGGGCTGACGATGCGTGCTTTCCAATCTGCCGGAGTAAAACTTCCGCATTCATCAGCGGCGCAATCTCGCATGGGAAAATCTGTTCCATTTAGCCAGAAGAAGCCAGGCGACCTCATCTTCTTTGGTCGCCCTGTCTCGCACGTTGGAATTTATCTAGGTGGCGCGCGAATGGTCCATGCGCCTCGTTCAGGTTCACGTGTGAAGGTGGCACCACTTGATATGGGACGTAAGCCACTTGTTGCAGTCCGCCGCTTCTAATGTCAGCCAGAAAAATACTTTGCATAACAAATGACTTTGGGCCTCGCGCGGGCGGTATTGAAACATTCGTCATAGGCCTCATTGAAAGGCTTCCTAAGAACTCGGTAGTTGTCTACACATCGAGCCAAGAGGGTTCGGCGCCCTTTGATCAAGCATGGTTGCAGAACTACGGTGTGGAGGTTATTCGCGATCGCTCTCGCACCCTTCTTCCTTCACTAAGAGTGGGAAGAGCTGTTCGAGCTTTAGTGAAGCAACGTCAGATTACGCGCGTCTTCTTTGGGGCGGCAGCGCCGCTTGGTTTGTTATCGCAAGGTTTGCGTAGCGCAGGTGTTGAGCGAATTATCGCCCTTACGCATGGCCATGAAGTCTGGTGGGCAAAGGTATGGCCCTTTTCGGTGTTGCTGCGCAGGATTGGGACAGGCGTTGATCACCTGACTTTCCTCGGTGAATTTACGGGGCGCAGTATTGCAAAAGCGCTTTCGCCACGTGCGCAGAGCGCGATGGTGAAGATCGCACCCGGTATTGATACCAACCACTTTGCGCCTCATTCAGGAGCCGTTAAGTTGCGCAGCAATCTAAAGATCAACGATAAGAAAATTATTGTAAGCGTGGGACGTTTAGTGCATCGTAAGGGTCAGGACACCTTAGTAGAGGCGCTTCCCATGATTCTGCGCGATGTACCTGATGCGCATCTTCTCTTTGTCGGTGAAGGACCACGGAGAGAATTTATGCAGAAGCGGGCCGAGATACTTGGCGTTACCGCACACATCACTTTCATCGGAAGAATTCAGTACCAAGATTTGCCGCAGTACATCTGCGCCGGAGATATTTTCGCCATGCCATCTCGCTCGCGCCTTGCCGGCCTTGAAGTTGAAGGACTTGGAATTGTCTATCTCGAAGCAAGCGCGTGTGGCATTGCTGTCATTGGAGGAACTTCTGGGGGAGCACCGGATGCTGTTCTTGATGGCCAGACCGGATTAGTTGTTGATGGAGAGTCGACATCTGATGTTGCAAGCGCTGCGATCAGGCTTTTACAGAACTCTGAGCTAGCCCGAGAGATGGGTGCACGTGGTCGTCAATGGATTATCGATGAGTGGCGCTGGGAACGCTGGGCTGCTGAGTTCAACGCCTTGCTCATAGAAGACCTGCCTTTCGCGCAACGTTAATTGCTTGTAATCGATTCTTCACACTGAGTTTTTGATAGATATGATTCAGATGTGTTTTGAGCGTTGATTCAGAGATGAAGAGGGATTTCGCCAAAGCTGAAAGCGGTTCATCGGTAGGAAGCAAAGAGATGATCTGTAGCTCCCGTTGCGATAACCCAAATTTAAGTTGCTTTCTCTGCAGCGCATCCACTATCTCTTTAGCTGCAAATGAACTTGGTGATGCTTGCGCATGCTCAATGGCGGCAATGAGTTCAGTCAGAGGCGCTGATTTATTCACATAGGCGCTAGCCCCTGCGTTCATAGCAGCGAAGAGAAAGTCATCAGATTCGTTAAAGGTCAGGACAATAATTGCCATTTCGGCAGAGATGGTGCGGACCCAACTCACGACTTCCAAGCCACTTCCATCAGGAAGATTGATGTCGATAATGAGCAGTTGCGGACTTACATGTGCAATCTGCGCCAGCGCCTCAGCCTTAGTTGCGGCCTCAAACACTTGGGTCTCTCCACGAGCTTCCAGCGCCCTTCGAATCCCAGACCTGACAACCGCATGATCATCAATTATCAGAGCGCGGGTAGTCACAGTAGAATCGTTATGCGAACTCCTAAATCGGTAGCAGAATTGTTCTCAATTACGATCGATCCGCCTAGCTTGGCTATACGTTCTGAGATACCCGTCATTCCCCAGCGCCCATCTTTCATTTTGGCTCCTCCAATCCCGTTATCGCATATCTGAAGATAGATGCGATTGTTGACGGGATAGAGGTTGATGCCAATTCGGGTAGCCCTAGAGTGCAGCCTGACATTACGTAGGATTTCGCGAGCAATTGAAATGATTTCGTAGCCAACTTCAGGCGGTGCACTTGCTGACTCTATATCAAGCTCCAATTCGAAATCAGAGTACTCCTGCGAGATTAGAGATTGCAGTTGAGTAGAAATCGATTGTTGCGATTGGCTGCGCAGGTTGAAAATTTCAGAGCGAACCTTGCGCATGAGTTCATCGACCTGTAAACGTGATTCTCGGATAGATGAACGAGCGCTCTGCGGTAAGCCATCTGTTGCAAGGAGGAGATCTAACGAGTAACCAAGTGCAACTAAATCCTGCGCAATTCCATCATGTAGCTCCCGAGCCACATCTAGGCGCTCGGGAGTCGACATCACGAATTACTTAGTGAAGAGGGCAGCGATCTCGGCAGCGTAATTCTGCGAGATCACATGGCGCTTCAGAGATAACTTCGCAGTGAGTTCGCCAGATGCGATTGTGAAATCCTTCGCCAAGATGGTGAACTTACGGATTGATTCAGCCTTTGAAACAGCTTTATTGGCTTCATCAACTGCTGTTTGAATGACTGCAATAAGGTCAGGGTCATTCACCAAAGTTTCAACAGTGGCTCCTGTCTTATTATTTGATGCAATCCAACCCTTGAGCATGTCTGGATCAATTGTGATGAGTGATGCGATAAATGGTTGATTATCACCGACAACAATGCACTGGCTGATGAGTGGATGAGCGCGAAGACGATCTTCAAGCACTGCTGGGGCGACGTTCTTTCCACCAGCGGTAACAATGAGTTCCTTCTTACGTCCTGTGATGTAGAGATAACCTTCATCATCAAGGCGACCTAAATCTCCAGATCTAAACCATTCGCCCTCAAAGACTTCTTGGTTTGCTGCATCGTTCTGCCAATATCCGCGCATCACGATTGGCCCCTTGATGAGAACTTCACCATCCTCGGCAATCTTGATTGATGTTCCAGGGATTGGTCTTCCAACAGAACCAACGCGCAAACTCTTTGTGAGGTTAAGAGTTGCACCCGCAGTTGTTTCAGTAAGACCGTAGCCTTCGAGGATTGTGATGCCTGCACCGCGATAGAAGTGGCCTAGGCGAGTTCCAAGAGGTGCGCCCCCTGAGATAGCAGCTTCTACGTTGCCGCCCATACCCGCGCGAATCTTTGAGAAGACTAACTTGTCAAAGAGCGCATGCTTGAGAGTAAGAAGTGGATTAAAGCCACTCTTATCTTTTGCCTCGCTATATGCGATAGCAACGTCTGCTGCTTTGCGGAAGATCTTTCCTTTACCTGCGGCCTCTGCCTTTGCTTCTGCTCCGTTGTAAATCTTTTCAAAGATACGTGGAACTGCAAGGACGAAGGATGGCTTAAATGATGCAAGGTCTGCCGGTAGGCGTCCAACAGGGTCGCTGCAGTGAGCAAGGTGAAGCCCTGAGTGAATAGCGCCAATTTGCACCATACGACCAAAAACGTGAGCAACAGGAAGGAAGAGCAGAGTTGATCCACCAGGCTTTAAGAAGAGATCACTTGCGCCTTCTACAACGTTTCCACATTCAGATAGGAAGTTTGCGTGGGTGAGCTGAACTCCCTTAGGACGCCCTGTTGTTCCTGATGTGTAGATCAGAGTTGCCAAACTTGCAGGAGCAAGAGAGTTTCGGCGTCTTTCAATCTCTTCATCAGAGATATTGCTGCCTGTAGTTCTGAGAGTTGAAAGCACATCGTCAGTCATAATCCAGATGTGCTTGGTGTGTGAAGGAATAACTGGAGTTACTAACTCGCGGTGCGCAGGTGTTTCAACAATAAGTCCGACTGATCCAGAGTCGTTAAGAATCCAGTCGACTTGTTCAGGTGAAGATGTTTCATAAATTGGAACAACACATCCACCTGCATACCAGATTGCAAAGTCAAGGATTGTCCACTCATAGCGGGTACGCGCCATGATTGCTACGCGATCACCAATTTGGATTCCAGCAGCGACAAGACCCTTTGCGGTAGCGCGGATCTCTTCTTCTACTTGTCGTGCGGTGAGTGGTTGCCACCCATCGCCGAGTGGACGTGACATCGTGACGCGATCTGGTTCAAACCAAGCGCGTTCTGCAATGAGATTGGTGAGGTTTCCTTCAGTAGCTGCAGGAATGATGGCCGGGACTGTGACTTCGTTCATGGCGCTAACGCTAGCGGTCTGAACCTAAAAAAAGGAAGATGTCCAACCTTGGATTTCTCCTCGAATCTCAGAATTCAGGCGGAGTTGGTAGCCTTGGGGCATGTCACAGAAGAGTACTTCCACAGTTGTCATTGATGCGCCGCTGGCCGATGTTCAAGCCGCGCTCTTCTCCATTGAGTCGTATCCTGAATGGCTCTCCTCGATCAAGAAGGTAGATGTCATTGAACGCGATGGACAAAATCGCGTAACCAAGGCGAAGCTCTCGATTGATGCTGGAATGATGAAAGATCGCGTCGTCTTGGATTACGACTGGAGCGCAGAACCTGCAATTCTTTCCTTCACGATGGATGAAGCAGATCTGTTGACTCAGATGGATGGCACATACACGCTCAAGGCGATTGACGCAGATTCCACCCAGGTTACCTATGAACTCGAAGTTGCAGTCTCTTTGCCAGTTCCTGCCATGATGATTACAAAGGCGCAGCAACAGACTATTGATGCAGCCCTTAAGGAACTCGGCGAGCACCTGGCGTAATGACTTTCACTATCGGAGTAGATGTCGGTGGAACTAAGGTTCTAGGCGGCGTTGTCGATGAATTTGGCGAAGTTCACAAGACCGCTAGACGCGATACTCCCAAAGAAGGTGGTGCAGCACTTACCGCTGCAATCGCTGAAGTTGCCAATGAATTGAAGGTGCAATTTCCGGTCGAATCAGTAGGGGTATCGGCTGCAGGATGGGTTTCATCAGATCGCAAAACCATGCTTGCTACACCAAACATCTCTGGATGGAATGGCGCAAATTTGCATCAAGAACTTACTGGCCTCATAGGACTTCCAGTTATTTTAGAGAATGACGCAAATTGTGCAGCGTGGGGCGAAGCGCGTTTTGGTGCCGCGAAAGGCAAGCAGCATGTTCTGCTTCTGACTATTGGAACAGGCCTTGGTGGCGGAATTGTTATTGATGGAAAGTTACATCGAGGCGCTTTTGGAATTGCAGCAGAGGTAGGCCATATGAGAGTTGTTCCTGATGGACTCTTATGTGGGTGTGGAGCCAAGGGATGCTTCGAACAATATGGATCAGGTTCAGCGTTGATGCGACATACTCGCGAGGCGATTGAACAGAACCCAGGAATTGCAGAGAAACTCTTAGCGAGAGGTGATGGAACTTTCTCCGGCCTCACCGGCACGATGATTATGGAGGCAGCTCGCGACGGCGATGTCATTGCGATTGAGGCATTTAGAACGACCGGTAAGTGGATCGGCGCTGGCGTTGCATCGCTATCTGCGATCTTAGATCCCGAAACCGTAGTTATTGGTGGGGGAGTCATTGATGCTGGCGAACTACTTCTTGAACCAATTCGCGAAGCGGCAAAGCGACATATGCCATTCTCAGAGATTCTTCCTATGCCTGAAATTGTGGGAGCAACGCTTGGAAACCAAGCAGGACTTGTTGGAGTTGCAGATTTAGCTCGTCTTTAAAGTTTAAATCGCAGAACCATCTTCTGGATTGTAGCTCTGCCGATTGTTCTTCCACTTCTTAAATGATTTTCTAGCGTCTTGAATCTGCTCTCTGATTCCACGTTTTGCAATCGGTGGCGGTGTAAAACGATTGAGGTCTTCAAATTTTTCGAGTTCATCCAAATAAGTGGTCGGTGCAGATTCATCGAGTGAGAGACCTTCAACCATGGAATCAAATTCAGCCTTAATCAGTTCATCGTCATCAAATGAATCAGATCGCCCGCCTGTGGTCATGGTTTATGTTCGCACAAAGGGAGGCTTTCAGGCTAAATTAGCGCCATGAAGAACCTGCCGTACGGCACCCTGCGGGCATTCCTCACACCATTTCTGATGGTGGCCTTTCGCCCCAAGGTAAAAGGTTTACGTAATGTGCCAGCATCCGGTCCTCTTATTCTGGCTTCTAATCATCTTTCATTTAGCGATTCAATATTTATGCCCCTGGTTGTTCCTCGCAAGGTCACCTTCTTGGCGAAGAGTGAGTACTTCACATCGCCTGGGCCTAAAGGTTTCATTAAGAAGTTAACTTTTATCGCACTCGGTCAAGTTCCAGTAGACCGCTCTGGCGGACGTCGTAGCGAAGCAGCGCTCATTACTGGACTAAAAGTTCTGGCTGAGGGAAATTCACTCGGTATCTATCCCGAAGGCACTCGTTCTCCAGATGGGCGACTCTATAAAGGACGCACAGGTATTGCGCGCCTAGCCATCGAATCAGGTGCACCAGTTGTACCCATCGCTATGTTCAATACCGACAAGATTCAACCAACTGGAACGGTTATTCCAAAGATTATGAGAGTCGGAATTACCTTCGGTGAACCCATGTACTTTGAGGGTGATTCCAGCGATTTGCAATATCTGCGTGAAGTAACAGATCAGATTATGAAACGCATCCAACAGATGTCAGGTCAAGAATATGTTGACACTTATGCTGTCAAAGCAAGAAAGTCAGGGCTTAACGTCGAAAATAGCGAAGAGAACGATTAATCAATCTCTAGTTCAACTCGTTTGATTAAGTAATTACAGACGTTGCACTCTGGCCCTGGGTCAGGCATCCCACCTTCGATAGTGGTGATCAGCTCTTCAAGTAGGTTCATAAAGGTAGCGCTGTCACGTTCTACTGGGACATAGTGTTGGTTAACGCCAAAGCCATGTGAATTGCTAGCTAGCTCGCTCTGACGTGTTTGGGTAACACCAGCTAACTTCCAGATGAGTAGCCCCATGGTGGAGACTGGAAAAGGCTTTCCTTTATCAGGATTTTCAAGGGCATAGGCATAGGACTCAAGTTGCGGGGCATAGAAGGGTCCATTGTCGCGATCTGAATCTGAGACTTTGCAATCGATGATTGCAACTGTGCCATCTTCGTAATGTCCTAGTAGGTCGTAGATACCGAGAATCTTCCAGCGGGTCTCAAAACCGTTGATTGAAATGGGTGCGCTCTTGACCCACTGACCCCACTGCTTTACAACGCCGGGTTTAAGGGAAGGGTGCAGAGATTGCAGAGGAGCTCGTCTGAAATGTTCTTCTTGCGAGTCAGCAAGTGGTTTAACAAGCGGAAACTCTTTCTTGAGCTCAAATTTGAACCAGTACTTCAACCAGAGGCAACGTTTGCAGGTTGATAATCCAAAGGTTAAATCTGAAGGCGCGATCGTCTCGCGGGCCGGAGTTTCTGGTTTGCGCATGCGCTTATTCTCTCGTCCTGTACCGACAAGTGCTTTGCGCAACACGTGCTTCCTTTACCTGAAACCACACCATAAGATGCGCGGATGACCGAAATCACGACTTCGCGCCAGGGGCAGACGCTCGTAATCTCCTTTAATCGACCTGAGAAGATGAATGCAATCACTCGCTCGATGTATGCAGGACTTACCCAGAACCTCAATGACGCAGCTGGAGATTTTGGAATCCGTTGCGTAGTCCTCACCAGCGAAGGCGATCACTTCACATCAGGTAACGACATTCGCGATTTCATGTCCAACCCACCAACTGAATCAGATTCTGATGTTGCCAAGTTTTTGGGTGCGCTTCTTGATTTTCCAAAGCCTCTGCTAGCTGCCGTAAAAGGAAATGCAATTGGCGTTGGAACAACGATGCTGCTGCACTGTGATGTTGTCGTTGCATCCCCTACTGCCAACTTCTCCATGCCCTTTACATCTCTCGGCTTAGTTCCAGAAGCAGGTTCGAGCATGCTCTTTCCTAATCTGGTCGGCTAT
This sequence comes from Bifidobacterium breve, assembly GCA_945889195.1. Classification (GTDB taxonomy): domain Bacteria; phylum Actinomycetota; class Actinomycetes; order Nanopelagicales; family Nanopelagicaceae; genus Planktophila. The sequence continues at coordinate 163,873 of CAMDBB010000001.1, read as the reverse complement.
CAAAGAGCTGCCAAGGTCTTTATGACTGGTGAATCATTTGGTGCAGATGAAGCGAAGGAGATGGGGCTAGTCGCAACGGTTGCAGATGATGCCTTTGCCGAAGCGATATCTATCGCTGAGAAAATTGCCGCTCAACCTCCGCAGGCAATTATCAATACAAAGGCGCTGATGAAGGCTGGAAAGCACGATGCAGTTGCTGCAGTGATGCGCGCTGAATTTGAAATATTTGCGCTGGCTCTCCAATCAGAGGAAGCAGCTGAAGCGTTTATGAACTTTATGTCAAAGAGAGGCAAGTAAATGTCACTACAAGGAAAGCGCATCTTCATCACAGGCGGATCTCGCGGTATCGGACTAGCAATTGCTCTTCGCGCCGCCCGAGACGGAGCATCGGTAGCAATCGCCGCCAAGACTGCTGAACCGAATCCAAAATTACCTGGCACTATCTATTCAGCAGCGGAAGAAATCAAGGCTGCTGGCGGAACAGCGCTTCCGATTCAATGTGACTTAAGAGATGAGGCTCAGATTGCTGCAGCGGTAGCGCAGGCAGCTGCTGAGTTTGGCGGAATCGATATTCTGATTAACAATGCAAGCGCCATTAACCTCACTCGCACGGAAGAGACTCCAGCAAAGCGCTTTGACTTGATGTTCGATGTCAACGTTCGCGGTACCTTCTTAACTTCTCAGGCAGCAATCCCGTTTCTACGAGATTCAGCTGAAGCTGGCCGCAACCCACATATCTTGAATCTTTCACCACCGCTCTCCATGAAGCCAAAGTGGTTTAAGAACCACGTCGCCTACACAATGGCGAAATACGGCATGAGTATGTGTGTACTTGGAATGTCAGAGGAGTTCAAACGAGATGGAATCGCTGTTAATGCGCTCTGGCCACGGACCGCAATCGATACAGCTGCGCTACAGATGATCCCAGGCGTAGATACTGCTGCTTGCCGTACTCCAGAAATTCTCTCCGATAGCGCCTACATCATCTTGAATCGCAATTCGAAAGAGTGCACAGGTAACTTCTTTGTCGATGACGAAGTTTTGGCCTCTGAGGGCATCACAGACCTTGAAAAGTATTCGGTTGTTCCTGGGACTAAGGATTTCTTACTCGATTTCTTCCTAGATTAAGAACTCTGCAGCGAACTCCTTTACTCTTGGCGCATGAACCTTGAGCTAAATGGCACCAATGTTATTGATGAAAGCGAGCGGGGCGGAAAAGCCTCTTCACTCTTCTGGCCTTGGTGCGGAGCAAATGTCTCACTCCTTGCCCTCTCATATGGTGCGTTCTTTTTAGGCTTTGGAATCTCCTTCTGGCAGGCAACGCTCGCAGCGCTTCTTGGAACAGTTCTCTCCTTCCTCCTGGTTGGCTTTAGTTCACTCGCTGGGAAAAAATCCAATGCTCCGACGATGGTGTTAGCTCGTGCGACATTTGGCGTAAAGGGCGCAGTTATCCCAGGCCTCCTTTCCTATCTCGTCTTTGTGGGCTGGGAGATTGTGCTGATGTCGCTAGCAACCCTGGCCACAGGAACTGTCTTCATCCGCTTAGGAAACCTCGATCAAAACACTGCGATGGCTATCGGTTTTGCGATTGCAATTGCTCTTACTGTCTCAGCAGGAGTTCTTGGCTTTGCGGTCATTATGCGCATCCAACGTATTCTCACCATTGTCACGCTGGTTATGACGGTTGTTTACATCTGCCTGACCTTCAACAAAGTTGATTGGTCAGTGATTACGTCTCTTCCATCTGGAAATGCTCAAGGCTTTATCGGCGCCATTATCTTTGGAGCAACCGGAATTGGGTTGGGTTGGGTAAATGCAGCTGCTGACTATTCACGCTACCTGCCACGCACTACATCCAGCAAGGCAGTTGTTGGCTGGACAGTCTTTGGGGCATCAGTTGTCCCAATCATTCTCGTCACTTACGGAGCTGCTCTCTCAGGAAGTAGCAAAAAACTCTCAGATGCCATTGCTAGCGATCCAATTGGAGCGCTGACCACAATACTTCCAAGTTGGTATCTAATTATCTTCGCACTCGTTGCCATATTGGGACTAGTTGGGGGAGCGATCCTTAATCTCTACTCATCTGGTCTTGCCCTGATATCTATTGGACTGCCTGTCAAGCGCCATATCGCTGCATCCATTGATGCCGTCTTGATGCTGCTTGGCGTTATCTACTTCGTCTGGATTGCCGATAACTTCTTCTATCCCTTCCAAGGTTTTCTCATCACTCTTGGTGTGCCAATTGCAGTTTGGTCAGCGATTTTTGTCACCGATGTGCTTTTGCGTAAAACTTATAGCGAAACCGATCTGTATTCCCACAACGGGCGCTACGGAGCTTGGAACGTTCAGTCGATTGCGATTATGGCTATCGGCACTTTTGTTGGTTGGGGTTTTGTCACCAATACCTTTGCAAGTTGGCTCTCGTGGCAGGGTTATTTCCTCAACGTAGTTGGGGGCAAGGAAGGTTCGTGGGCTTATACAAATCTTGGAGTCTTCTTCGCGCTTCTGATTGGATTCGTTGGCTACTTCTTGCTTGCTCGTAAAAAGATCGCCCGCCAAGATTTAGCTTCATGATAGTTTGATGTAATGCGCCGCTCAATCGCCCCTCTTCGCGACTTTCTACATCGCGAATCTGCAAGCGGAGTCTTACTACTAGTTGCAGCTCTTGCGGGCTTGGCAGTAGCTAACTCTCCGTGGTCAGGTACCTATTTCTCGACCCTTAGCGCATCCTTTGATATCGGTAGCGATTCGATTTATCTCAAACTCACCACGCTCAAAGTTATTAACTACGCGCTGATGACAATCTTCTTCTTCGTTGTAGGGCTTGAAATCAAACGAGAACTCACCTCTGGGCACCTGTCCTCATTCCGAAGTGCGATCATGCCTTTCCTCGGCGCTGTCGGCGGCATGCTCGTCCCGGCCGGGATTTACCTTCTCATTGCAGGGCGTGAAGCTCCAAGTGGTTGGGGAGTCCCGGTTGCAACAGATATTGCTCTGGCAGTTGGACTCTTAGGAATGATGGGGACTGCCGTTGCGCCGCCACTTCGCACCTTCTTACTCGGCCTTGCAGTCATCGACGATATCGGTGCGATTTTGATTATCGCCTTCATCTATTCCACTGGAGTAGAAGTTTCATGGTTTGTGTTTTCTGCACTGGCAGTTATCGCAATTGTTGCCATCAAGAAGTTCGGTGTCACCAACACCTCAGCATATGTAGTTGTTGGAGCTCTCCTTTGGTATGGGCTCTACCGAAGCGGAGTGCATGCAACCCTTGCTGGTGTAATTCTGGGCCTTTTGACTCCAAATCAACCCAAGGTAAATCCAGATCTTCACGACGAAGTAGATGGTTCCGTTTCAGTAATTGAGTGGTTAGAGGCAAAACTCCATCCTTGGAGCAGCTTCGTCATTATTCCAATCTTTGCCTTTGCAAATACTGGAGTAGTGATAACAGCTACGTCGCTAGAAAGTGCGATGAGCTCACCAGTAGCGTGGGGAATCTTTGCTGGGTTGGTACTCGGAAAACCACTGGGAATCGTTCTCGCACTTGTCTTGGCAAAGAAGAGCAACGTTGGTGATTACCCAGCAGGTGCGGGCGTTGGTCAGATTGCTGCGACAGGTAGCGCTGCAGGAATTGGCTTCACCGTTGCCATCTTTATTGCAAACCTTGCCTTTGATGAGAAGGCGCTACAAGACACTGCAGTGCTGGCAGTGATTGTGGCATCTGTCGTAAGTGGATTAATCAGCTGGTTGCTCTTCACCATCTTGGCTTCTCGAAAGAGCAAGTAACTTTAAAAACTAAAGCCCCGCCATTTCTGACGGGGCTTTAGCTGTAAGTAACTTTTAAATGTCGTAATAGAGCTCGAACTCAGCTGGATGTGGACGTAGTCGCACATAATCAACTTCATTCTTACGCTTCCACTCGATCCATGTTGAGATGAGATCTTCTGTGAAGACGCCACCCTTAGTAAGGAAGTCGTGATCCTTCTCAAGTGAATCAAGAACTGCATCGAGAGATCCTGGAACCTGTGGAATTGAAGCAGCTTCATCACCCTCAAGTTCGTAGAGATCCTTATCAACCGGTGCAGGTGGCTCGATCTTGTTGACGATTCCATCGATTCCAGCCATGAGCATCGCAGCGAATGCGAGGTATGGATTAGAAGATGGATCTGGGCAACGGAATTCAACGCGCTTTGCCTTTGGTGATGAACCGGTAATTGGAATACGGATACATGCAGAGCGGTTACGAGCTGAGTAAACACGGTTCACCGGTGCTTCGTATCCTGGAACTAAGCGACGATATGAGTTCACTGTTGGGTTAGTGAATGCAAGAAGCGATGGAGCGTGCTTCAAAAGTCCACCGATATACCAACGAGCCATATCTGAGAGATCGCCATATGTACCTGCTTCGAAGAAGAGTGGTTTGCCATCTTTCCAAAGTGACTGGTGAACGTGCATACCTGAACCGTTATCTCCGAAGAGTGGCTTTGGCATGAAGGTGGCTGTCTTGCCGCCCTCCCATGCAACGTTGCGAATGATGTACTTAAACTTCATGAGCTCATCGCCAGCAGAGAGAATATCGGTGAAGCGATAGTTGATCTCCATCTGTCCTGCTGTTCCCACTTCGTGGTGTGAACGCTCAACCAAGAGTCCAGCACGACCGAGCTCCATGACCATTTCGTCACGCAAGTCGGCGAATTGATCTGTTGGCGATACTGGGAAATATCCACCCTTGATACGTGTGCGGTATCCACGGTTTGGAGTGCCATCTGGGTCGGCAACGATTCCTGTGTTCCATGCACCTTCATATGAATCAATGTGGTGATAGGCCTCGTTCATACCAGTCTTAAAGCGAACCGCATCAAAAACATAGAACTCTGCTTCTGGAGCAAAGAATGCCTGATCAGCAATGCCAGTTGATTTCATGAAGTCCACGGCCTTCTTAACAACACCACGTGGGTCACGTGAGTAAGGTGTGTTATCAACTGGGTTGTGAACAGAGAAGATAATGACCAAAGTCTTCTCAAGACGGAATGGATCGATAAATGCTGATTCTGGAACTGGCAGCAACTTCATATCAGATTCATTAATTGCTTGGAATCCACGAATTGAGGAACCATCGAACATGAGGCCATCTGTAAAGACTGCTTCATCGAATGATTCAACAGGAACGTTGAAGTGGTGCTGAATTCCAGGAAGATCAGTAAAGCGAACATCAACAAGCTTTACATCTTCCTTCTTAATGTATGCAAAAATTTCTGCAGAGTTCTTAAACATATTGATACTCCAATTGAGGCTGATTTTTCACAGCCAGCTCATCCCAGTCAGCTCATCGTTGAGTACCGCTGATGGAGTGAAGGCTAGTTCTCATGCGTAAAAATGTCATAATCGCAGTGTTACGGCCGTGTTACATCTTGGCCGAGCGACCCACATCCACCCTCATTGAAGGTAGCCGATAGGCTTGGCGCCATGTATCCACGTGTGAGTCAGGGCCGCCGCATCCTCGGGATCACCTTCGACTGGCTCGCCTGCTATGCCATCGCGCTCGGCTTCTTTGCGGGAAGTGGCTCACTCGCCGACCGTATTCCTGGAGCACGCTTTCCGGTTCTCTTACTTCTCTTTGCCGAGTATTCGCTCTTTGTCGCACTCGGTGGCTCCTCTTTCGGCCATCGCCTTGTTGGGTTGAAGGTAGTCCGCTTCTCAGATGGGGGAGCTGTAACGCCTCTTCAAGCAATCATCAGAACTGCGCTCTTGTTACCCGTGGTGACAGCAATTACCTTCGACGAAAATGGTCGTGGAATCAACGAACGCTTATCAAATACTGTTCTGGTAAAGAGCAGAATTTAACTTAGCGGATCTTTACACCTTTAGGCATTGGGCCCTTAGGGATTGGAAGTGACATTCCACCAACAGCCTTAAGGCGCGCACGAACTTCGCGCATCTGGTGAGGTGTGAGCTTCTTAGGAAGTTTGGTTACATGCTTCTGCAATTTACGAAGCGGAACCTGTCCTTCTCCATCTCCAACAAAAAGTTCAATCACTGGAACACCTGGTGCGTATCGTTCTGATTTTCTCTTCTCGTCCTGGACCATCTGGCGAACTGCGAATCCACCTTCACCTGTAAGAACAATGCCCGCGCGACCAACGCTGCGATGAACCATATCTTGTTGCTTGTTGACGGCCACTGCAGGTGTTGTTGTCCAACCCTTACGGATTGCCATCAAGACACTTGCTCCTGCGCCAATCTGACCTTCAATGGATGCATAGGCTGCAGAACCTGCAACGCGAGTAAAGAAGAACATAGTGGCAAGAGCTGCAAGCGGAAGCGTGACAAAGCCACCATAGATTGGATGATCGAAGATAAATCCAAGAGTTACGCCGACAACGAGAACCAGAAGGAAGATGGCGATGAGCGCTGCACCAATCCAAGGCTTTTCAGCACGGGTTACTTTGTAAGCATCACGGAAAGCCTGAAAACGTGGCTTCTTGATCTTTGCTTCTTTTTTCTTTCGCTTAAACATGAGCGTTAGTTTAGGGGAGCAGGCGCAGTTCCACCAAGGCGCACAGGCGCCCAGCGCTGGCCATCGTGTGAATCTGGATACCTTTCTTGGATTTTATGCAGCGCAGCAATCATTGTTTCGCGTAAGAGTTTCTCGCCCGCCTCGACATCTGTCTGCTTATCAAAGTAGAGAGGGGCGCCAAAGGCGACAGTAATAGGGACGTTTTTGCGACGGAGATTTCGTTTAACTTTCTTGGTCCAGATTCTTTGTGAGCCCCATATAACTGTTGGAATCACAGGGACGCCAGCTCCCATAGCTAAGCGGACTGCACCCGATTTGAGTTCTTTAATCTCAAAACTTACTGAAATTGTTCCTTCAGGGAAGATGCCGATGATTTCACCACCGCGCAAGGCGCGAAGAGCTGCTACGAAAGATGCGGAACCATTAGAGCGATCTACGCAGATGTGGTGCATTCCGCGCATCAAGGGCCCCGCCAATTTGTTATCAAAGATCTCTTTCTTTGCCATAAATCTTACGTAGCGATTTGCAGGAAGTGCGGCAGTACCTACCAAAGCGAAATCCAAATATCCGACATGGTTGATAGCCAGAATTGCGCCACCTTCACGCGGAATGTTCTCTTCGCCTTCGAAATCAAACTTTAAGCCCAAGTACTTCCAGAACGCTTTGACGGCGACGATTACTGGTGGATAGACAAGATCAGCCATGAGAGATGCTGGCTCGCTTCTCTTGTGCTTGCTTGTAGAGACGACCAGCGCGGTATGAACTGCGGACCAACGGACCGCTCATTACTCCACTGAAACCAATATCTTCTGCTTCCTTCGCTAACTCAACAAATTCATCTGGCTTTACCCATCGCTCGACAGGGTGGTGCTTGTTGGTAGGGCGAAGGTATTGCGTAATCGTGATGAGATCGCAGCCTGCTGCATGGAGATCAACGAGCGCTTGCGAGATTTCTTCACGAGTTTCGCCTAGCCCCAAGATGAGGTTTGACTTAGTGATCAGCCCAAATGCGCGAGCCTGTGAAATCACGTTGAGTGATCTTTCGTAGGTAAAGGCAGGTCTAATCTGCTTGAAGATACGTGGAACAGTCTCAAGATTGTGAGCAAATACCTCAGGGCGAGTCTCAAAGACTTCATTAAGTAGAGTTGGGTTACCGCTGAAATCTGGCGCCAACATTTCAACGCCTGTTCCGGGATTTAACTCATGAACTTTGCGAATCGTTTCTGCGTAGAGCCATGCACCTTCATCTTCAAGATCATCGCGAGTAACACCGGTAATAGTTGCGTACTTCAACCCCATTGATTGCACAGACTCAGCTACACGTCGTGGTTCATCGCGATCGAGCGGCTCAGGTTTGCCAGTATCGATATTGCAGAAATCGCAGCGACGTGTACAGCGCTCTCCACCGATGAGGAAGGTGGCTTCCTTATCCTCCCAACATTCAAAGATATTTGGACAGGCTGCTTCTTGGCAGACGGTATGTAGACCTTCGCTCTTTACCAAGGAGCGCAAACGTGTGTATTCAGGGCCCATGTTGGCGCGAGTCTTGATCCACTCTGGCTTTCGTTCAATCGGAGTCTCGGCGTTACGCGCCTCAATACGGAGCAACTTACGACCCTCGGGTGCGATTGTCATGAGCTTACCTTAACTAAAGTCTCGTAGAGATGCTTTTCAACGACAGGCAATACCTCATCTAGCGTGACGTCACGATTGAGCTCAATCGCCATCGAAGTCACTGCGGCATCATCAATTCCGCAGGGAACGATGCGCTCAAATTCCGTCAGATCTGGATTCACATTGATGGCAAAGCCATGCATAGAAACGCCTGATGCGACGCGAATTCCGATAGCTGCAATTTTACGATCGCCGCGATCATCACGCACCCAGACACCAGAGCGCCCATCGACGCGTTGCCCCTTGATTCCAAACTCTTCGCAGACAGCGATGATTCCAGCTTCGATCTCCCGAACAAATCCAACTAACTCAGTTGGCTTCGCCAGTCTTACGATTGGGTAGCCCACTAATTGACCGGGGCCATGCCAGGTGATTTTTCCACCACGGTCTACATCTATCACAGGCGTTCCATCTTGAGGCTTTTCATTATCAAGAGTGCGTTTGCCTGCGGTAAAAACTGAAGGGTGCTCAAGAAGTAACAAGGTGTTCTCGCGAGTTCCGCTGACTACCTCTGCATGGATGCTGCGTTGCACCGATAACGCTTTCTCATAATCAACGAGGCCTGCTCGCTGCAGTGCCAGCGGAGTATGAGAGATAACTCCATTTTGGGCTGCGCTAAGAAGGGGCACGGGTACAGCCTAAAGGTAGGCTAGGGCTCTAGCGAATTACGCATAACCTGCACTCCGAAAGGCCTATTCATCGTGTCGACAATCACTACTCGCAATAACCGTAAGCCTTATGCCTTAGCCATGTTGATGGTCATCTTCTGGTTTGTTCTTACAGGAGTATTTGGACCTCTCTTCGGCAAGCTCTCTTCAGTACAAGAAAATAACAACTCATCATTCTTGCCAAAGGGCGCCGAGGCGACACAGGCATCTGAGGTAATTCAGACTTTCTCAGGGAAAGACTCATTTAGTTTTCCGACCTTAGTTCTCTTTGAAGGCGCAGCAACTCCAGCAGCTCTAGCTGCAATTAATGACCATCTCGATGAGATCGGTGCGCTGACTCTTGCCGGCACAGATGCCAAGATTTCAGATTTTGTCGCGCCAGGACAGCGAATCTCAGCCTTTCCTTCAGAAGATGGCAAGGCAATTCTGGCCAATATTCCGCTAGATGGAAATGCGATTGGCGAAGTCTTGTCTAACGATGAACCAGTATTGCCAGCGATTGTTGAGGCGATTCGTGAAGATATCGCTCCCATTGCAAAGGCAAATAATTTAACGCCATATGTGACTGGTCCTGGGGGATTGCTCGGCGATCTCTTTGGCGCCTTTGGTTCGATTGACTCAACTCTCCTACTGACCACGCTGGCTGTCGTTGCTCTGATTTTGATTGTTGTCTATCGCTCGCCGATTTTATGGATCATTCCGTTGTTATCGGCGCTCTTTGCACTGACGATGGCTGGTGGAATTGTCTACCTGCTTGCAAAAAATGACATCATCGATGTGGATGGTCAATCGCAGGGAATTCTCTCTGTTCTTGTCATCGGCGCTGCGACGGATTATGCGCTCCTTCTGATTGCGCGCTATCGAGAAGAACTGCACCTGCATGAGAATCGCTTCGATGCTATGCGCGCGGCGTACAAAGGTGTGTGGGAGCCAATCATCGCATCCGGTTCAACAGTATCTATCTCACTCCTCATTCTTCTCTTCAGCCAATTAACTAACACAGCAGGTCTCGGACCTGTTGGTGCAATCGGAATCGTCTGTTCCATGATCACGATTTTGACCTTGCTGCCTGCTTTCCTATTGATATTTGGACGTTGGATTTTCTGGCCCCGTCGCCCAGAATTTGATGGCGATGATCATGTTCTTTCAGGTACTTGGGCCAAGGTAGGAAACACAATTGGACACAATCCACGAAAAGCGTGGGTTATTTCAGGTGTGATTCTTCTCGGTTTTGCCTTTACTTCTACAACGCTTAAGGCAGATGGAATTGGAACTGTCGATACCTTTACAACGAATCCTGAATCAGTAGTCGGACAGAAGTTGTTGGTCACTCACTTCCCAGGGGGAGAAGGAGATCCAACTCAGATTGTTGTGAACGTCGATAGAATCGGCGCAGTAACTGCCGCGGTGCTGAACGCACCAGGTGTGACAACAGTTGTTCCAGCTCTCGATGGATTTGCAGCGCCGGGCCAACCAACGCCGCCAGTGAAAGTTGTTAATGGCAAGGCAATTCTTAATGTCACCTTAGATAAAGCTCCAGATAGCGTTGAAGCCTCTAACGACATTCCTCGTATCCGTGAACTCGCTAAGGAGGCCGACCCAACCGCTCTTGTGGGCGGTACAAGTGCGGTCTCTTTCGATATTCGAAAGGCTAACGATCGAGATAACAAGTTGATTATTCCGATCATTCTCTTTGTTATTACCATCATTCTTGGAGTATTGCTGCGAAGCATTCTCAGTGCAGCGCTGCTCCTTGGAACAGTGGTCCTCTCATACTTTGCAACGCTGGGAGTCTGTGCGCTGGTCTTCAACCACATCTTTGGATTTGCCGGTGGTGATACCTCGTTCCCACTCTTCGCCTTCATCTTCTTAGTGGCGCTCGGTATCGATTACAACATCTTCTTGATGACCAGAGTCCGTGAAGAGTCAATCAAGATTGGTACTCGTGCAGGAGTTATCAAGGGACTTACGGTGACAGGCGCTGTGATTACTTCTGCCGGAATTGTGTTGGCAGCTACCTTCGCAGTACTTGGCCTTCTTCCACTGGTGCCGCTTGCTCAACTTGGTTTCGCTGTGGCATTTGGCGTGCTCCTCGACACCATCATCGTCCGCTCCATTTTGGTTCCAGCGCTCGTGCATGAGATTGGTCCAAAGATCTGGTGGCCTTCCAAATTACAGAATAAGTAGCCTGACATGCGCGTTGGGATTGCAGGGTATGGCCTAGCTGGCCGCTCATTTCATGGCCCCTTACTTAAAGGTGCTGGCTTTGAGATTGCTGCAATCCTTACAACAAATTCGACTCGTGCGCGTCAAGCAAAAGAGGATTTCCCGCTTGTAAAGATTGTTGAAAATTTTGCAGATCTCTTACGTCAAGATTTAGATCTTGTTGTTATTGCTACTGCAAATAAGGCGCATGCAGAACAAGCGCTAGGTGCAATCGCAGCGGGTATCCCTGTAGTAATTGATAAGCCGGCAGCGCGAACGGTGGCAGAAACGCAAGCAATATTTGCAGCAGCTGACAAAGCAGGAGTACCGGTTACGGTCTTCTATAACCGGATTTGGGATAGCGATGCGCTGACGATTAAGAGAGTTATTACGCAGGGCCTTATTGGTAAACCTTTCCGTTTGGATTCTCGCTTCGAACGTTTTCGCCCGCAGTTAAATCCAGCATCATGGCGTGAGAATGAGAGCCCAGAAAATGGCGGAGGGTTACTCCTTGATCTGCAGACCCACTTAATCTCTACCGCCCTTGACTGGTTTGGACCGGCCCAAGTTGTAAGTGCACAGATTCGCAGTATTCGGGGCGACTCTGAAGATGACGTGGTTCTGACTTTAAAACACGAATCAGGTGTTGATTCCTATCTTTCGGCTAGTGCAATTGCCGGAAATCCTGGGCCGCGCATTCGACTCTTAGGAACAGAAGGTGCACTAGTCATTGAAGATTTAGATCCGCAAGAAGTGCTTTTGCGCGCAGGCGAATTTCCCGAGGGCGGAACGTGGAAGGTGCCGACTACATCTCGCGCATTTATCTACAAAGGCGATGCAAAGGAAGAGATCACCGGAGTTCCTGGTAACTATGGCGCCTTCTATCTCGCTGTAAAGGCTGCGCTCACCGATGGAGCTGCCTGGCCTATCTCGCAAGAAGAGGTTTTAGCTGTTGCAAGGATTATTGATAGAGCTCGTGAAATATATGCTCGATAAAGAGGTAACAGTAATTGGTGCAGGACTTGCTGGGATAAGCGCTGCACTTACTTTGCAGGGCGCGGGGCGCTCCGTAAGAGTGATTGAATCCAGTGATCGCGTTGGAGGGCGAGTAGCTAGCGATGTCATTGATGGCTTCACTCTTGACCGTGGCTTCCAGCTGATTAACTCACAGTACCCAGAGCTCAAGAGGCTGAAGGTAATGGATGAAGTTGATTTCATTGCAGCACCGCGCGCGGTAGAAGTTTCGTTAGATCAGGACCGAATAGTTCTCGGAGATCCAAGAACTCATCCACTCTCAGCGCTTTCATCAAAGACAGGTTCGCTCAGTTCTAAGGTGAATTTCCTCCGATACTTGTATTCACACTCCAATAGCGCTCTCAGCGTTGAGGATGAATTACAAAAACTTGGAGATCTTTATCAGAGAGTACTTCGTCCATTTTTGACGGGGGTTTTTCTCACATCACCAGCTCATGTCAGCGCAGTTAATGGCAAAGAGATCATCCGCTCATTTATCTCGGGTAAGCCAGGCATCCCTGCTCAAGGAGTAGGCGCACTTGCCACAGCGTTGGCTAAGAGAATTACAAATATTGAGCTTGGGCGGAATATCAATTCACTTAGCGAGCTAGCTGGCCCAGTAATTGTTGCAACCGATGTCACGACTGCAGCCCAACTATTGGATATGACAAGCGTTCCAAAACTAGCCGCTAGTACAACCTGGTATCACGAAGTTCCCACAGAGTTAACATCTTCAAAGTGTATGGTCATCGATGGTCAAAAGCGTGGGCCAGTGGTTAACTCGATAGCAATCTCGAATCTTGCACCAACATATGCCCCGGCGGGCAAGGTTCTGCTCTCTTCGACAACTGTTGATTTTGCTTCAGAGTCTGAGGTGCGCCGCCATTTAGCTTTGATCTGGGGGGCGCAGTCATCAGAGTGGTCGTTGATTGCTAAGTATGAAATTCCAAAATCGCTACCGATATTTGCCCCAGGTGCTCAGGGCGTAACTTCGGCCAAGGTGGCTACCAACATCTATGTTGCAGGAGATTACAGAAGTGCGCCTTCACAAAACGGTGCACTGCTATCAGGCCGCTTGGCTGCGGAAGAGTTACTCTTCGATGAGCGCAGTTAGCGCATTGGTGATGTGCGGGTAATCCCACGTAAATCCAGCGTTGGTAAGTTCTTGTGGCATTACCTTCTTGCTCCCCAAGATCTCGCTCGAGAAACCACCCAGTGCAATCTTGAGACCGATAGCTGGAGCCGGAAAGAGAGCTGGACGGTGCATCGCACGTGCAAGAGCTGAAGTAAATTCCTGGTTAGTAACTGGATTTGGTGAGGTGAGATTTACTGGTCCTTCGATTTTACTCTCAAGAAGGAATGAGATTGCGCGAATCACATCGTGCAAGGTGATCCAAGACCACCACTGCTTACCATTACCGAGTTTTCCACCGAGGCCTAGACGAAAGAGCGGAAGCATCTTGCCTAGTGCGCCGCCAGTTGGATCCAGAACTAAACCGGTGCGAATCTTTACCGTTCTTACTCCTTGCGCTAAATCAGCGGCAGCTTCCCATTCGCGACAGACGGCGGCGAGAAAATCATCTCCCACTCGATCGCTTTCAACGACAGCGCGATTTCCTGATTCGCCATACCAACCGATAGCGCTAGCTGAGATAAAGACTTGTGGCTTTACTTCAGAGACTGCGCGAGCAATCGCAGTTGTACCTAAGAGGCGAGAATTCAAAATTTCAGCTTTGTACTTCTTGCTCCAACGCTTATCGCCAACGCCTACACCGGCAAGATGGATAACAGCATCCACGCCGCGTAGAGCTTCAATATCTACATATCCAGTCTTTGGATCCCATTGAATTTCATCGGGTGCAACAACAGGACGACGCACAAAACGTTGAACTGTGTGTCCTTCACTCTTTAGGTGACCAACGAGAGCGGTACCAATAAGACCGGAGGCGCCAGTAATGGCGATGCGTTGTGGCAAAGACATATGTCTTAGAGACCCAAATCAGATTCGAATGCGCCACCTTCGAGGCGCTCTTTGAGAGTGACGAGGAAGCGTGCAGCATCTGCACCATCGACAACGCGGTGATCGTAAGAAAGTCCTAGATAGACCATCGAACGAATAGCAATTGTTTCGCCGCCATCTTCGCCCTTTACAACCATTGGGCGCTTTACGATGGCGCCAAGTCCGAGAATGGCGACTTGTGGCTGATTGATAATTGGAGTGTCAAAGAGAGCACCACGTGAACCAGTGTTGGTGAGTGTAAATGTTCCGCCACCGAGTTCATCAGGCGTTACCTTGTTATCGCGAGTACGAGCTGCCAGATCTGCAATCTTGCGAGCAACGCCACCCATGTTGAGGTCGCCAGCATTATGAATAACCGGAACAAGAAGGCCGCGCTCGGTATCGACAGCGATTCCTAGGTGCTCTGCACCGTGATAAATAATCTGGTCGCCTTCAACGGAAGAGTTAAGCACTGGATGCTGCTTAAGCGCTTCACAGACTGCCACTGAGAAGAATGGAAGGAATGAGAGCTTCACACCTTCGCGCGCTTCAAAGGTCGCCTTAGAGCGATCGCGGAGACGAGCAATCTTGGTGACATCTACTTCGATAACTGTTGTGAGCTGAGCAGAGACCTGTAAAGACTCGACCATACGCGCTGCGATAACTTTGCGAAGTCGTGACATCGTCACAGTTGTTCCACGAAGAGGAGATGCAACTGGAGCTGCAGGACGTGGAGCCGTTGAAGCTGGCGCTGCTGCAGTGTTAGCAACAGGTGTAGGTGCTGATTGTGGCGCTAGCGCTTGTAAATCTTCCTTACGAATACGTCCACCGATTCCGGTTCCACGTACATTTGCAAGGTTGATGCCAAGTTCATTAGCAAGCTTGCGAACAATAGGAGTTACATAAGCATCTTGTGGCTGTGAAACTGGTGCTTGTGTTACAGGCGCAGCGACTGGAGCAGAAACTTGAGCTGGAACCTGTGCCACCTGAACAGGGGCGATTGGCTCGGACACAACAGGTGCAACAGGGGCCGCAGGTGCAGCTGCACCACTGACACCGATCAGACCTAAACGAGCTCCAACAGAAACTGTTGTATCGACAGGAACATCGATTGCAAGAAGAGTGCCTGCAACAGGTGATGGAATCTCTGTATCTACCTTGTCAGTTGAAACTTCAAGGAGCGCTTCATCGACTGCGATGCTATCGCCGACGTTCTTAAGCCAACGTGTCACAGTTCCTTCGCTTACTGATTCGCCAAGTGCTGGCATCGTGATAACTGTTCCGCCCGATGTCGCAGCTGGAGCTGCAGGAGCTGCAGGAGCTGCAGGAGCTGCAACTGGTGGGGGAGTTGGAGCAGGTGTTGCAACCACGGGTGCAGGTGCAGGTGGTGCGGCTGGAGCAACGGATGCTGCCGCAGATGCATCTGTAGAAATAATGGCAAGTTCGGCGCCGACAGCAACTGTCTGATCTACGCCAACGACAATCTTTGAGAGAACTCCTGCAACAGGGGACGGG
Organism: Bifidobacterium breve; assembly: GCA_945889195.1. GTDB lineage: Bacteria > Actinomycetota > Actinomycetes > Nanopelagicales > Nanopelagicaceae > Planktophila. Next base: position 148,281 of record CAMDBB010000001.1, on the reverse strand, counting down.
ATCTCTGTATCTACCTTGTCAGTTGAAACTTCAAGGAGCGGCTCGTCAACTGCGACCATGTCGCCTTCGTTCTTAAGCCAACGTGTAACGGTTCCTTCACTAACGCTCTCACCGAGAGCTGGCATTGTGACTGAGAATGACATCGCTATTTTCTCCTCTTACCTTAACCGTGCGCGTGAAGTGGTTTGCCGGCCAGCGCCATATGAGCTTCGCCCATGGCCTCTGACATTGTTGGATGTGCATGGATAAGAGGAGCGACATCATCTGCCGTTGCCTCCCAGTTGTAAATCAATTGTGCTTCAGCAAGGAGTTCGCCAACACGAGCGCCCACCATATGAATTCCAAGTACTGGTCCATTTTTTTCTGCAATCAACTTTATTGAGCCAGCAGTTTTCAAGATTTGCGCCTTGCCATTTCCAGCTAGGTTGTAATCAAGTTCTACAACGTCGTAACCACGTTCCTTAGCAACTTTTGTAGACAGTCCAACGGATGCAACCTCAGGTTCGGAGTATGTAACGCGTGGCACACCGTCGTAATTGATTGGACGTGGGTTTAGACCTGCAATAGTTTCGGCGACGAGAATGCCTTCTTGGAATCCAACGTGCGCTAATTGCAGCGTTGGGATGATGTCGCCAACAGCCCAGACGCCTGGAATATTGGTACGGCAGTGGTCATCGACTGTGATGTAGCCGCGATCCATGGTGATGCCGAGCTCTTGGTACCCAATTCCATCGGTGACTGGGCCACGTCCGACAGAGACCAGAAGTACATCGGCGGTGAACTCACGGCCATCTTCAAGCGTTACGGTCACGCTGTCGCCATTGACCTTATGGGATTTAAAGCGAACGCCAAGTTCAAACTTAATGCCGCGCTTACGGAAAGCGCGCTCTAGCAACTTGCTAGAGGATTCATCTTCAAGGGCGATCAAGTGAGGTAGACCTTCAATAATCGTGACATCTGAACCGAAAGATTTCCAGACCGAAGCAAATTCGCAACCGATGACTCCGCCACCAAGAACAATGACGCTCTTTGGAACGTAATCCATAGATGTTCCGTGGTCAGATGTGATGACTCGCTTACCGTCAATATCTAAACCAGGAAGTGTGCGCGCATATGAGCCAGTTGCAAGAACAACATTCTTTCCAACATATTGGACGCCATTGGCCTCAACGGTATTTGCTGAAACTAAACGACCGGTACCTTCGACGTAGGTGATGTTGCGAGACTTAACTAAACCTTGGAGACCTTTATGGAGTCCAGCAATAACGCCATCTTTATAGGAGTTAACTCCCGCCATATCGATGGAGTTAAAGGTTGCATTGACGCCGAACTGAGCTGATTCGCGAGCGCTATCGGCGACCTCGCCTGCATGTAAGAGCGCCTTTGTTGGGATACATCCACGGTGTAGGCAAGTTCCGCCAACCTTGTCTTTCTCGATGAGAGCGACTGAGAGTCCAAGCTGCGCTCCGCGTAAAGCTGCTGCGTAGCCACCACTTCCGCCACCAAGAACTACTAGATCAAAATTCGACACCCGTGAGGCTCCCTCTTCATCTCTTACGCAAGTACTTCATCTGCTCTAACGACCATATCTTGCCAGCCTTTTGGGGGCTCGCCTAACTGGAGAGAAGAGGTAGCTCTAGCGCTCTTCCAGCGCCAATTGCACCAAGGAGCGGAGGGCGATGCCGGTACCGCCAACTGGGGTGTATCCGTGAGGAGCCCCTTCGTTGTAGGCAGGACCTGCGATATCTAGGTGGAGCCATGGAAGTTCATCGGCAACAAATTCTTTGAGGAAGAGTCCAGCGACAAGCATGCCGCCCATTCGCTCTCCAATATTTGCAAGATCTGCGACCGGTGAATCTAGTGAGGCACGCAACTCAACTGGAAGCGGCATTGGCCAAAATGCTTCGCCGGTTTTCTTAGTGAGTTCAACAAATGCTGCAGAAAATTCTGGGTTATTTGTCATAACCGCGCTAGTACGGGTTCCAAGTGCGACAACCTGTGCACCAGTAAGCGTTGCGACATCGACAATACCGTCGAGATCTTTACTCTCTTGCGCTTTCACAAGTGCATCGGCGAGAACGAGACGACCTTCAGCATCAGGGTTGAGAACTTCAACAGTCTTTCCGCCGTAAATTGTGATTACATCGCTTGGTCTCGTTGCTGTATCGCTGACCATGTTTTCGGCAAGTGGTGCCCAGGTATCGATTGCGACGGGTGCTTTAAGAAGTGCAATCGCAATGGTGGCAGCGCAGACAGCGGCAGCGCCACTCATATCTGACTTCATCGCCTCCATGCCAAGAGCTGGCTTGAGGGCCAAACCTCCGGTATCAAAGGTGATGCCCTTTCCAATGTAGGCATATTTCTTCTTAGCCTTTACGCCCTTCGGAGTGTAGGAAATGTTAAGTAAGCGGGGAGGATTAACTGAACCTTGACCGACGCCGATGATTCCACCGTAACCCTTAGAGCGAAGTTGTGAATCAGTCATCACAGTAACTTTGAGCCCAGCTGCTGCGCCTCCAGCTTTCTTGACTGCCGCACTAATGGCGGTGCAGAAAGATTCAGGAGTTAAGTGGCTTGGGGGAGTATTAATCAGGTCGCGCACGAGATATGTATACGTTGAGATAACTTCGGCAACCTTGGCTGCATCCTTAGCTGAACTCTTTGCCGCCAAAGATGTATGAACAGTGATTGTCTTGAGTGGGGCCTTCTGTGCGCTCTTGGTAGAGCCTCTAAATTGATCGAAGAGATAGTTTCCAAGGCCAGCGCCTTCAGCGATTGCTTGAACCGCGTTCTCATTCTTTGCAGGCAGCGAGAAAGTGGCGCTGGTATTTCCTGAGAGAGCACGAGATGCGGCACCGGCTGCGCGGCGGAGAACTTCATTGTCATAGGTAGCGCTCTGCTTGCCCAAACCAGTAAAGACAATCAGGCGAGTAGCAGTACCTGGAACTTTGATTACTTCATCTGCTTTTCCAGTCGCGCCCAGATCTGCAAGTGTCTGAAGGAGGGCTTTTGTATCGAGTGCAATATCGCCAGATTCAATCTGCAATGAGGAGGTGGACTTGGCAGCCTTCGCCGCCTTCACGGCGAGACCCACAACCAGAATTTCATCCTTGACGATTCCGTCACTGAGGCGAATCGATGTCATGTACATGCTCCCTTGAGATTCTCATGGCGATATAGCGAACGAGGTGTTTTACCGAGCGTGCGGCAGAGCGTAAGTGTAGGTTGAAGCCTGTGAAAACTTCACCTTTACATCAGAAACATCTCGATTTGCAGGCCAAGATGGCTGACTTTGGTGGCTGGCTCATGCCTATCGAATATCCCGGCGCTGGCGTATTGGCTGAACATGCTGCAGTCCGTGAGCGCGTGGGGCTCTTCGATGTATCTCACTTAGGTAAGGCTCACGTCACCGGTGTTGGAGCCTTGGATTTTCTCAATTCGCAATTCACCAATGACTTAAATCGCATCACCGATAGCAAGGCCCAGTACACCTTGTACTGCACACCTGAAGGTGGCGTCATTGACGATCTGATCGTCTACCGAAATAGCGCCGAGGATTTCTTCCTTATTCCTAATGCCTCAAATACAACAGATGTCGTAGCAGCGCTGCAGGCAAACGCCCCCGCAGGTATTTCAATTTCAAATCTGCATACAAGCTATGCAGTTCTTGCGCTGCAAGGCCCACAAGCACATGAAGTGATGCAAAGCTTGGGAGTCAATCCAGTAATGGATTACATGGCATTCGCTCACGTCAGCATTGCGGGCTGCGATGTCATTCTCTGTCGTACTGGTTACACAGGCGAACAAGGATTTGAAATCGTTCCAAAAGTTGAAGATGCAGCCCTTGTTTGGGATGCGATCTGCGCAGCTATGAATCCTTTTGCCGGTCTGGTCTGCGGATTAGGCGCCCGAGATACTTTGCGCACCGAAATGGGCTATCCACTTCATGGCCACGAACTCTCACTTGAAATTTCACCTGTTCAGGCCAGTGCTGGATGGGCAATTGGCTGGAAGAAGAGCGGTTTTGTTGGGCAGGCAGTTCTGCGTGCACAGAAAGAGTCAGGAAAAGTTCGCACCTTGAAGGCGTTAACTTCCTTAGATCGAGGCATTCCACGCGCTGGCATGAAGATTCTTAATAGCCAGGGCGCTGAAATTGGTGAAGTAACTAGCGGAACCTTCTCACCGAGCCTCAAAGTTGGAATTGCATTGGCCTTAATCGAGCCGGAATATGAAGTAGGAACTGAGGTAGCGATCGATGTACGCGGAAGAGCGTGCGCTGCAAAGATTACTGCGCTGCCCTTTCTTCCTTCTCACGTTCGCTAGCCTGCACCTTCACAAATTCAATCGGAGTAAAGAATGCGGCGCGAGTATGCGCCCTACGTAAGGTATGCAAAATTGGTTTGCCAGTGATGGCAATGAGTGATGCAGTAAAAATTGCGCGAGGAAGATCCCATGCCATCGCTGATAAGAAGTGGTAAGAGATAAAGCGGTCTACATTCTCTGAGATGGGTGCTCCGGCTTGGTAAGAAAGATGAGTATCGACTCCTAACGTCCACGGCCAAAATTGCAGATCCATGGCTATTCCAAAAAACGCTGCAGCAACAACACCGTAAAGTGCGAGTAAGGCAAGTTCACTACGTCCACGAACGTTGCGGGGGATGAGTCCTATTCCGAGCCCAATCCAACCGGCTGCAAACGCTTGGTAGGCAACCCAAGGACCGAGTCCACCAGTGAGAAAAGCTGAGAGCACCATCGATAGTGCACCTAGAAGAAATCCAAACGATGGACCAAAGACGCGGGCGGCGAGGATAAGTACAAACCACATCGGTTCAATACCGACTGCACCGGTGCCCATCGGACGTAGCGCTGCAATAACAGCAGCTAAGACAGCAAGAAGTGCAATCGATTTAGTATCCAACTTATCGTTACTGACGCTGGCAAAGAGAAGTAAGAGCGCAGAAGGAACGGCTAAAGCAAAGAGCCATTGTGGTCGCGCTTGCGGAGTTGAAATAAGAAAGGGCCACACGAAACCCAGTGCGCTGATTGCGCTAGTTGCCACGAGTGCCGGAAGAGCTAATCCACGAAATGAAAATGCTGCAGGTGTGCGGTTCATGGTTGCTGCTCTAACGCCTGCACAACATCGGAAACAGTAAGCCACGGCTTAGGTGACATCACCTTGGCAACTTGTGGTGCAAAGGCGGGAGAAGATAGAAGTACATCAAGAGTGGAGCCGTCGGCGACGATGTCACCCTCTGCCAAGAAGAGAACGCGGTGCGCGAGCTCTGCAACTAACTCAACATCATGAGTTGCCAATATCACCGGGCGGTTGAAGGTACTTGCATACTCCTTCAGGGCAAGGGCGAAGAGGTTCTTCGCTTGATAATCAAGGCCTCGAGTTGGTTCATCGAGAACGAGCAGTTCAGGATTACCAGAGAGAACGATGCTCAGAACAAGTGCAAGACGTTGACCCTCAGAGAGATCATTTGGATGAGTCTCTTCCGAAATATGTGGAACAAGGCGAGAGAGAAAAGCAAAGGTGGAGCCTTCTGCGATTTCATTATCGCGATCTGCCTGTGCACATTCAGCGCGCACCGATTGGGCGTAGAGCAAATCACTCGGCTCCTGAGGAACGTAACCAATACTTCGCCTTCGCTCTGCGCCCTTCAATAGCGCAGGATCCTTTTGGTGGACCCGAACGCTTCCCTTCGTGGCCAGCTGCGAACCAACTATCGCTTGTAAGAGTGAACTCTTACCTGCACCGTTGCGTCCCATCACTGCCACGATTTCTCCTGCGCAAATCTTGGTCGAAACGCCTTTGAGAGCGCGGTGATTTCCGTAGCTAATCGTCAGTTCGTCTACTTCGATAACAACATCAGAGCTGGCAGCTATCTGTTCTGTGGCCTCAAAAGTTTGCGCGCGAATATCTTCAGTTAAGCGCCGAACTTCTCTCACGCTGGTTCCTACCTCACTGAGATTGAGCGCACGCGCTAAGCGAATGATGGGAGGGACTAATTGGGCAGTTCTCAGAACCTCTTCGGCGGGGCCTATAGCAGTCTCACCATTACCTTCGATGTAAATGATGCGATCGACAAATTGAATGACCCGCTCAAGACGATGTTCGGCTATGACAACGGTGACGCTGAGATCGTGAACAAGACGATGTAAGAGTGAGAGAACTTCTTCGGCGGCTATCGGGTCCAGTGCGCTGGTCGGTTCGTCCAAGACCAAAACTTTGGGGTGCATGACAAGAGCTGCGCCGATCGCAACTCGTTGTTGTTCGCCTCCGCTGAGAGTGGCAATAGATCTATGTCGCACTCCGTTTAAGCCGAGCAGATCAAGAACCTCTTCTACGCGCTTTCGCATGACATCGTGTGGGAAGTTAAGAGCTTCCATTCCGAAGGCCAACTCTTCTTCAACGATATCGGCGACAAATCCATTAAGGGGATTTTGCCCAACAATTCCAACAATATGCGCGAGAGAACCGGGCTTTACTTCACGGGTCGAGATGCCATCAACGCTGATATCACCTGCCAAAATGCCGCCGGTGTGATGGGGGACTAGGCCATTAATCAGACGCAGAAGTGATGATTTTCCAGAACCAGTTTCGCCCATGACCAGGACCATCTCGCCCTCTTGAATGGAAAAAGTGAGGTCTTCAATGATGGTCTTAGTTGAGTGTGGATAGATCAGTGAGACATTTGAAAATTTAATCATGCCAACACCAACGCCGAACTAACCAAGAGAGTAAGGGCTACAACCGCGCTATCGCTGATCTGCCATTTCTCTGGCCTGTAACGACTTCGCTTTCTGCTGACACCAAATCCGCGAGAGTCCATAGAAGCTGCCAGTTGCAGTGATCTAGAGAGCGATTCTTCGAGGAGCGGCAGAGCAAGCCCTCGCCAAGAGACTTTCTCGTGTCCGCGTAGTTGTTGCGCTAAACGAATACGGCGTGCGCTTTGCGCCAGTTGAGGAAAGAGAGAGGTTGCTATGACCAGAGTGATTCCAATTTCGTAGATAAAGAATGGCAGAGTGCGTAGGACTTTGTGTGGGCTTGTCAGCGAAGTCGCCGCTCCGAAGAGCGCAATCACAGTTGCGATGATCAAGCCTTCGTGCAGAGATGATGACAAACGTTCTAACGTTACTGCTCCACCCAATCTAATTCCTGGCATCCAAGAAGGCAGGTCGATGATGGGGACGGTAAACAAGATTCTTCCTGGAATTGGAACCCCAATAAGAACTCCAACAACGGCGCGAATTACGAGAATGACAGCACCAATGCGCAGGGCGATCCAATAACTTCTACCCCAAGGCGAGCCATCACTTCGTGCCTTGACGAGAACGGTCGCTACACCAATTGCACCGAGCGCAACCCATGCGCGATCTGTCAGCACAACTGCTGTAATCAGCAGCAGCGCCCAGATCCACATGGTGAGTGGGTGTAGCGAACGTTTCATCGTCAGAGCTCTTTAATCGAACTGGCTACTTCTTAAGAAGTGCGGCTGGAGTTTCAATCTCTACGCCACACTCTTTCTTTGGATATCCATTAAATCCGCAGATGAGTCCTGAGGCCGCAGAGCGAACCTTTATGGCCTGGCCCAAGACATCGATTCCTTGTGATCCCTTAGCTGTTGTTACGCAGCGAACGATAGTTCTTGGCACCTTCTCGCCTTTAGGTGCATAGGCCTTGCTGCCAAAATCAATGACGAGAGCGATCCGCTTTGTATCTGGATCCTTCTTCACCTTTCCGCAAATCTTGGAAAAGCTTGGTTTGACGAGCGGGGCAGCAGATGGAACATCATCGCTACTAAAGACGAAAGACCATCCTTCAACGGCCCCATCTTCGATATCAACCGTTGGGCCAGTCATAGCCGCCTTCCATTCAGTTGCACCTGGAGCTGCTTGAAAATATCCCCAGTAGCGCCAACCTTTAGATGCAGCTTGTGCTGCTGGCATCGTAATTACCTGTGAAAATGTGAGAGCAATGCTCATCGCGATTGTGATGTATGTACTTTTCTTCATGTGTGGAACTCCTGTGTCAGGAAGTCTCACAGGGGTAGCTCGCTAGCGCTCGGCTAAAAAACAGCCTAAAACCTTTGGACTACACCCCGCAAACCTCGGCGGGTGTTGGTCAAAAACAAGTGACATGTAGGTAATCCGACTTAAATAGCACCAAAGTTCTCTAGAAGATTCTTTCGACAAGATTCTTTCGAGATTTGGAAGCCATTCTTACGGTTGCGGGTCAGCGTCGGAATTTCACCGAACTTCCCCTACAAGCCACCTATGAAGTTGTATGCGAAGAGAACCACAGCGGTTGGTTGTTGGCAACTCACCACGCCCGCTCTAGGGTAGGCGGATGGAATATAGACGCCTTGGCAGTACCGGAATGTATGTCTCAGAAATTTCCTATGGAAATTGGATTACACATGGATCCCAGGTTGAAACAGAATCTGCAATTAAGTGCGTACGAGAGGCGCTCAATCAAGGAATTACTACCTTTGATACAGCAGATGTCTATGCAAATACAAAGGCTGAGGTAGTTCTCGCTAAAGCTCTCAAAGGCGTACGCCGTGAATCCTACGAACTATTTACCAAGGTGTATTGGCCAACAGGTCCAGGAAAAAATGATCGCGGACTTTCACGCAAACACATCATGGAGTCATGCCACGCATCCTTGAAGCGTCTTAATACTGACCACATTGATCTGTATCAGCTACATAGATTTGATTTCGAAACTCCTCTCGAAGAATCTCTCGGTGCACTCGATGACCTAGTACGCCAAGGAAAGGTCATGTATGTCGGATTCTCTGAATGGACTGCAGAGCAGATAGCTCGCGGACTTAAGATTCAGGATCAACGTGGCTACAACCGATTTGTCTCCAGTCAACCGCAGTACTCAGCGCTCTGGAGAGTTATTGAAGCCGAAGTTGTTCCACTATCTCAGCGCGAAGGAATCGGCCAAATAGTCTGGTCGCCGATGGCGCAAGGAGTCTTAACAGGCAAGTACCTTCCTGGAAAGAAGGCTCCAGCTGGATCACGTGCAACCGATAAGAAGAGCGGTGCCGCAATGATTTCGCGCTGGATGAAAGACGATGTTCTTGAAGCTGTGCAGCTGCTTAAGCCAATTGCAGAGAGCGTTGATCTTTCAATGTCTCAAATGGCGCTGGCCTGGGTGCTGCAGAATCCAAATATTTCTAGCGCAATCATGGGCGCTACCAAACCAGCGCAGATCAAAGATAACGTCAAGGCATCCGGTGTGAAGTTACCTCCTGAGGTAATGAAGGCGATTGATGGCGCTATTGGAAAGGTCGCAGAGCGCGATCCTAAGAAGAACGTCAGCCCCAATCCACGTCCCTAAACTTTGGGGTAAAACTCTCTTTTAGATTGAATCCCCAGGACTTACCTGTGGCTTAGGCATACGCATGCGTCGCATCTGAGTTGAGCGGAGCCATCCGTACATTCCGATGCCCTTGAACTCTCCACCAGGAAAACGCTCTGCCGCAGCAGCTTTGATTTTGCGGCTAAGGAAAATTCCATCGATGACAGAGATCAAGAGAACTCCGTACATCAGGGCGATACTTCCAAGTTGAAATGCTGGAAGCGGAACGAGCGTCATGATCAAAACTGCAAAGATAATTGGCAGGAAGTACTCACCGATGGAGCGGCGTGTATCTACGTAGTTACGAACAAATCTCTTAACTGGCCCCTTGTCGCGTGCGGGAAGTGCGTTCTCATCTCCGCGCATATAGGCAGCGCGAGCTGTGATGCGAGCTGCGCGAGATGCTTCCTTGGCGCGCTTCTTCTCGATCTTTGTTGAAGCAGGTGCAAGAGATGCAACTTTACGAGCAGCTTCTGCCTCTTTGCGCTTTGGAGTTGGGCGTCCTTTTTTAGTGGCTTCAGTCATGGCGCAACTATAGGGCGAGCATCTGGTCAAGGGCTAACTTCGAGAAACGGGCCACCCGTTCATCTACCTTGATGTGATTGACGATATGGCCGGCCAGCACTGATTCCATCGCCCAGACCAGGTGTGGCAGATCAATTCGATTCATCGTTGAGCAGTAACAGACTGCTTTATCGAGAAAGACGACTTCTTTATCTGGGTTATTGGCGGCAAGGCGCGAGACGAGATTGAGCTCTGTTCCTACCGCCCACTTACTACCTGGAGCAGATTGAGAAACTGTCTGAATAATCTTCTCGGTGCTACCTACAACATCTGCTGCAGTAACTACATCGTGGGTGCATTCAGGATGCACAATGACATTGACTCCTGGAATACGCGCGCGAACTTCATTTACAGAATCTCGGGTGAAGCGTCCGTGAACCGAGCAGTGTCCGCGCCACAAAATGACAGCCGCACTCCTGATTTGATCTTCCGTGAGGCCGCCCATCGGTTTCCAAGGATTCCAGAGAACACAATCGTCGAGAGATAGCCCTAAAGATAGAACAGCTGTGTTGCGACCAAGGTGCTGGTCGGGGAGGAAGAGAATCTTGCTTCCCTTTGTGAGCGCCCATTCCATAGTTTTTTGTGCATTGGATGAGGTGCAGATGGTTCCACCATTTTCACCAGTAAAACTCTTTATGGCAGCGGATGAGTTCATGTAAGTAACAGGGATTGTTGTGCTGGCTACACCAATTCGCTCAAGCTCTTTCCAACACTCTTGCACCTGTGATGCTGTTGCCATATCCGCCATCGAACAACCGGCGGCTAAATCAGGAAGTATCACCTTCTGTTGTGGTGAGGTGAGAATGTCTGCGCTCTCAGCCATAAAGTGAACTCCGCAGAAGAATATGAATTCAGCATCGCTCTGCACTGACGCAGCTTGCGCTAATTTAAATGAGTCGCCGGTGATATCTGCGAATTGAATAACTTCATCGCGTTGGTAGTGATGGCCCAGAATCAGCGCACGCGAACCAAGACCAGCTCGGGCAGCTACCGCTCGTGCAACGAGGTCAGGATCACTGGCTGCAGGAAGTTCGCCTGTGCATGAAACGCCACGCTCTGAGGCAAGGTCACGCCCTTGTCCAAGGACCAATAAGTCCTGCAGCGAGATGGTCATGGCCCAATTCTCCTGTGTTTCGGTTCGCATCGGCAACCTGACGCGGCTATCCTTTACGCATGACTACTGAAACAACAACTTCTGTCGACATCACAACCGGTATCACCCTTACTGATGTGGCGGCTGCGAAGGTTGCAGCCCTTCTTGCTCAAGAAGGCCGCGATGATCTCTACCTTCGCGTTGCAGTCCAACCAGGTGGTTGCTCAGGTCTTCGTTACCAGCTCTACTTCGACGATCGCAATCAAGAAGGCGATATCGCTCGCTCATTTGGCGCTGTCAAAGTTGTCGTGGACAAGATGAGCGATCCATACCTCATGGGTGCAAGCATCGATTTCGTTGACACCATTGAGAAGCAAGGTTTCACAATCGATAATCCAAATGCGGGTGGTTCATGCGCATGCGGCGATTCCTTTAGCTAACAAGTACTTAGCCTTCATCGCTTGTAGTTAGATACGGCCTATGAAAATAGGCGTGGCAGGTTCAGTCGGGTTAGACCATCTCATGACCTTTCCGGGCAAATTTACAGATTCCTTAGTTGCTGGCTCACTTGAAAAAGTCTCTCTCTCATTCCTCGTAGATGGGCTCGATGTCCGTCGCGGGGGATGCGCTGCCAATATCGCATTTGGGCTCGGTGTGCTTGGACTTAATCCAATTTTGATTGCAGCGGTTGGAAAAGATTTCGCGGATTACGATGCTTGGCTTACGCGCCACGGAGTCAATACTTCTCACGCCCTTGTCTCCACCGAACAACACACTGCGCATTTCACAGTGACCACTGATACTGAACTTAACCAGATCGCATCCTTCTTTCCGGGCGCTATGTCTGAGGCGCGCAACATCGAACTTAAACCGATCATGGATAAGGTCGGCAAGTTAGATCTCTTAGTAGTTTCTCCAGATGACCCTGAGGCGATGCTGCGCCACACAGAAGTAGCGCTATCAATGGGAGTTGCTGTGGCAGCTGATCCTTCACAACAGATGGCGCGCATGAGTGGTGAAGAGATTAAGAAGTTGATTGCCGGGGCCACATATCTATTTATGAATGAATACGAACTTGCGCTAGCTATTCAAAAGACAGGTTGGAGCGATCGCGAAATTCTAGAGAAAGTGACCTACCGCGTTGTCACGCAAGGATCTGAAGGTGCGCGCGTTGAGAGTAAAGATGGAACTTTTATCAAGGTTCGCTGCGCCAAAGAGAAGGCGAAGATTGACCCAACTGGAGTTGGCGATTCATTTAGATCAGGTTTTGTCGCAGGACTTGCTTGGGGGCTTTCGTTAGAGCGCTGCGCCCAATTAGGGTCGATGATTGCAACCTACGTTATTGAAACCACCGGAACTCAGGAATATCGCTTTACTCGCGACGAGTTTCTTGCCCGCTTCTTAGAAGCATATGGCGAGAGCGCGGTCAGTGAGATCGCGGCCCACTTACCAGCCTAAGAAATCGCGCGAGAGAAGGCTTCCTTTAGCGAGTCAATTTCACTGCGCGTAGTTCCACTATGAAGCGTCAATCGGAGATGGCCAGTTGTTGGATATCCCATCGCTGCCAGGACGTGGCTGGGCTGTAGATCTGCCGCCGAACAGGCAGAACCAGAATCGATATCGATTCCATCTTCAGCTAAGGCGCGCACCAATTGTTCTCCCGCAACCCCTGAGACGTACAGGGAAATTTTATTTGCCAGCGACTCTGTATTCGGTGCAACGATATCTACGCCTTCAATCTCTGAAAGAGAGTCGATGAGATAACTGCGAATTTCGGGATCTTCTGGCGTGAAATTCTCTAAGGCAATTGCTGCAGCAATCAGCAGAGGGAGTGAGAAAGTACCCGGGGATTTAATGGGCGCAATTCGAGGCAACGGGTAGGTGTATGCAGAGTCGTTAATTGCCAGAACTCCAAGACCCGATGGACCGCCCCACGATTGGGCATCAAAGAGCGCGGTTGACCAATTTTCGGGGAGCGGAAGTCGTGGACCTGAGGCGGTAGCATCGACTGCAAGTTTCGCTCCTTGAGCCGGGCGATACTTTTGATTGGCTCCAGTTTCTCCGTTAGCCAATTGAAGAGAGAGAACTGTGTCATCGGTCAGTGCCGATGTTTCTAAAATCTGACCTTCGCTATCGACTTCCAGCTCTTGCACCGATCCAGAATGCGCGCGGGCGATGGCACGAATTTTTCCTTTGTCGATGGATGCGTAAGCAAAGTTCTGGGTGGGGGATAAGAGTCCGGCGATTGCAAGGAAATGGCCGAGCGCCGGCTCTCCTATGATTTCTATTGCATCTGGGCGAAGACCGAGGCGGTTGGCGATGTTTTCTAGCGATTGATTTCTCAGGATCGCAGCACGTGCAGAGCTCTGTGAAATCTTCTTTGGGTCAGCCCAGCCTTGGTCAAAAGCCGCCAGTAACGCCTCTTTGGCGGCAGGATGGAGCGGGTTTTCAGAGGTGAAATTTCCTGTGACACGAACCACCGAATGAACGCTACTCGCTCCGGCGAGCGCATGCACACCACACCACTATCCTTAGCCCTATGTCTCATACTTCGCGCCGATGGCGCCCAGTCCGAGCGGCTGCGGTTCTCGCGCCACTCGCAATAGCGCTGAGCGGTTGCTCTTTTGATACAAAGAACATTTCCGGCATGGGATTCCCGAAGGATGCTTCCAGCGTCAATGACATCTCGATCTCACTCTGGCAAGGAGCTTGGATCGCAGCAGCGGTAGTTGGAATTATTACTCTCGTTCTACTTTTATGGCCAGCTGTTTTCCATCGTGCATCTGCGAGCAAGGGCGAGTTTCCAAAGCAGACGCAGTACAACATCCCCGTTGAAATTCTCTACACAGTAATTCCATTCATTATCGTCTTTGTACTTTTCTACTTCACTGCCATTAAGCAGACAGAAATTGTTGATAAGACCTCACCGGTTAAGCATGAGATCAACGTCAATGGCTTCCAGTGGTCTTGGCAGTTTGGTTACCCAGAAGCGGGAGATAAGGCAGTTGTTACAGGAACACCTGCCCAGCCACCAACTTTGTATCTTCCACAAGGCGAAAAGGTTCGCTTCACTTTGACGGCAACTGATGTGGTCCATGGATTCTGGATTCCAGCATTCATGATTCAGATGCAGAACCTGCCAGGTGAAACCAACAAGCTCCAGTTCACCGCCAATAAGTTGGGTGAGTTCCCCGGCCGATGCAACATCCTCTGCGGGCGAAACCATTCACAGATGCTCTTTAAGGTCAAAGTTGTAACTCCAGAGCAGTATCAGAAATATCTTGACTCATTGAAGGCGAGCGCAGCATGACAACATTTGCAGAACGTCCAACGATTGCAGCGCCCCGCCAAGGAGTTCAGAAGACTTCGCTTGGAAGCCAATTTGTAAAGACAATCACCTCAACTGACCACAAGCGCATCGGCTACCTTTACTTAGCAACATCTTTTGCTTGGTTCCTTATCGGCGGCGTTCTTGCTCTCTTTATCCGCGCCGAGCTGACCCGTCCAGGTATGCAGTTCATGAGCGTTGAGCAGTACAACCAAGTATTTACGATGCACGGAACGATTATGTTGCTGATGTTTGCAACACCCCTCTTTGTCGGTTTTGCAAATGTCATCATGCCACTGCAGATTGGCGCAGCTGATGTGGCTTTTCCGCGTCTTAATATGCTCTCCTACTGGCTTTACTTATTCGGTTCAATCCAAGCAACAATCGGATTCTTAACTCCTGGAGGAGCTGCCTCCTTCGGATGGACTGCATACGCTCCACTCTCGAACTCCACTTACTCTCCTGGAATCGGTGGGGATCTCTGGATTATGGGCCTTGCTATCTCAGGTCTTGGAACAATTCTTGGTGGCGTTAACTTCATTACGACCATCTTCACAATGCGCGCACCTGGTATGACGATGTTCCGTATGTCTATCTTCTCTTGGAACGTACTACTTACCTCAATCCTTGTACTTCTTGCCTTCCCACCGCTCGCTGCGGCGCTCCTAGGACTTGAATCAGATCGACTCTTTGGTACACATATCTTTGATCCAGCTAACGGCGGAGCCATGCTCTGGCAACACTTGTTCTGGTTCTTTGGGCACCCCGAGGTCTATATCTTGGCGCTGCCATTCTTCGGAATCGCAACTGAAATTTTGCCGGTCTTTAGCCGTAAACCGATCTTTGGTTACAAAGGCCTTATCGCTGCAACCATCGCGATCTCTGCGCTCTCAGTAGCTGTGTGGGCGCACCACATGTTTGCCAGCGGAAAGGTTCTCCTTCCCTTCTTCTCATTTATGACATTCCTTATCGGTGTTCCGACCGGTGTGAAATTCTTTAACTGGATCGGCACCATGTGGCGCGGCCACGTCACCTTTGAAACTCCAATGCTCTGGGTAATGGGCTTCCTTGTGACATTCCTCTTCGGTGGAATTACAGGAATCATCCTGGCATCCCCACCACTTGACTTCGCAGTATCAGCCTCCTACTTCGTGGTGGCTCACTTCCACTACGTTCTCTTTGGCACCGTGGTCTTTGCGATGTTCGCCGGCTTCTACTTCTGGTGGCCGAAGTTCACAGGGCGCATGCTCAATGAAACTCTTGGAAAGATCCACTTCTGGACTCTCTTCTTCGGCTTCCACATCACCTTCCTCATCCAGCACTGGCTTGGTATTAAAGGCTTCCCACGTCGTTACGCGGATTACCTATCTACCGATGGCTTTACCGAGATGAATATGATTTCAACTGTTGGATCATTCCTTCTTGCGCTTTCGATGATTCCATTCTTCGTCAACGTCTGGATTACACGTAAATCTCCAAAGGTCGAAGTTGATGACCCTTGGGGTTACGGTTCATCTCTCGAGTGGGCTACATCGTGTCCACCACCACGCCATAACTTCTTATCAATGCCACGCATTCGTTCTGAACGTCCGGCATTCGATCTCCACCATCCACACATTAAGACAGAAGGTCACTAAGCATGAAAGCTAACTGGAAACTCTTCACCTTCCTAGCAGTCTTTTATGTCGCCATGACTGTGGTGTATTGGGCTATCGGCGGAGAACCTGTTGGTATTACTGGAATGACTCTGGCGGCATGCCTTGCTGGAATGGTCGGCTTCTACCTCTGGTTTACTCAGAAGAGAATTGGCGTAGCGATACCTTCAGATAACGATGATGCTGAGATCGCAGATGATGCTGGCGAACTTGGTTTCTATAGCCCTCATTCATGGTGGCCACTTCCTGTTGCTCTCAGCGCTACAGCGCTCAGCCTTGGCCTCATCATCGGTTGGTGGTTGGTACTCATCGCTTTAGGAACACTTGTCCTGAGCATTATTGGAATGGTTACCGAGTACGAAAAACCAGAGCCACAGCACTAGCCTGCTGGCGCTCCCTTCAATATGAAGAAGCTGGCCCTTGTCGCTCCTTGGATATTTACCCTCATCTGGAGCTCAGGCTTTGTCGTTGCCAAATATGGATTTGAAGATAGCGACTCTCTCTACTTCTTAGCGCTGCGCTTACTGTTGGCTGCAGTAATTCTCTTCCTGCTCACGGTGGTTCTACGCCAACCTCTCAAACTCTCTCGCGAAGATCTCTATGCCACAGTTCTTATCGGTCTTTCTCTCCACGGTCTCTATCTAGGTGGGGTTTGGTATGCCATCGAACTGGGAGCCCCGGCAGGTTTATCTTCTGTGATTACCAGCATGCAACCAATCCTTGTTTCGGTATTGGCTGTTCGACTGCTGGCTGAACCGCTGACCAGAAAGCAGATTGCTGGACTCTTCTTCGGGCTAGCTGGAGTGGTGCTCGTCGTGCTGCCGAGGCTGACTGGCGCAAGTGGATTTACCGCTGAATCACTGGCACTGCTCTTTGTTGCATTGGCCGGTAGCACTATTGCAACCTTGCTCCAGAAGAAGATCGGTCGCGATATACCTTTGATGATCGGCACTACCTACCAATTCCTGATAGCCGGAGTTGTGATGCTCGCTATTTCAATCGCGCGCGGTAGAACTCGCTTTGAATTGACCCACACATCTTTCTGGGCGATGGCGTGGGCAGTTTTAGTCACATCGATAGCAGCTATCTTGTTACTGCTCTGGCTCTTAAACCATGGATCAGCAGCAAAGGTCTCAAGTCTGCTCTACCTCGTTCCACCGATGGCAGTTCTGCAAGCCTATGTACTCTTTCAAGAGAAGGTTGGAGCGATAGGAATTGTTGGAATCGTTCTGACGGCGCTCGGAGTCGCCCTCGTCATTCAAAGTTAAAAGTGATTAGATAGCGTCCATGACACAGCCAACTGCCAATCCAGAACGCGGTAAAGAGGTATTTGCCACCGACCGCGCCCATGTCTTTCACTCCTGGAGCGCGCAATCACAGATTGCACCCCTTCCTGTGGCAGGGGGAGAAGGCAGTTACTTCTGGGACTTTGATGGAAAGAGATATTTGGATTTCTCATGCCAGTTGGTCTTTACTAATATTGGTTTTCAACACCATAAGGTAATCAAAGCGATCCAAGAGCAAGCCGGGGCGCTGACAACTGTCGCACCGCAGCATGCAAACGAGGCGCGAGGTGAGGCAGCAAAGCGCATCACTGCACGCGCTGGCGCCCATCACAACAAAGTCTTCTTCACTAATGGCGGAGCCGATGCAGTTGAGAACGCCATTCGCATGGTTCGTTTGCATACCAATCGCCACAAAGTTCTCTCGTTCTACCGCAGCTATCATGGAAACACTTCGGCTGCGATTGCCTCAACGGGTGATCCACGACGTTGGCCTAATGAATACGCATATGGCCACGTCCACTTCTTTGGCCCTTATCTCTACCGTTCAGCTTTCTGGGCAACGACAGAGGAAGAAGAGTGCAAGCGGGCCCTAGAACACCTTGAGCAAGTCATCATCTTTGAAGGGCCCGCAACAATTGGCGCAATTCTTATCGAATCCGTAGTGGGCACAGCTGGCGTTCTGCTACCTCCTGCTGGCTACCTCGAAGGAGTAAGAGCGCTCTGCGATAAGTATGGAATCAAATGGATTGCAGATGAAGTAATGGCAGGCTTTGGACGTACCGGAAAATGGTTTGCCTATCAACATTCAAGCGCTGAGCCAGATCTGATTGTCTTCGCCAAGGGTGTTAATAGCGGTTACGTGCCTCTTGGTGGAGTCATCATTAGCGATGAGATCGCCAAGACTTTCGATGATCGCGTCTTCCCGGGTGGCCTTACCTACAGTGGACACCCACTTGCATGTGCTGCAGCTGTGGCAACTTTAGATGTGATGGCCGAAGAGAAGATTGTTGAGAATGCTGCCGATATGGGCGAGCGAGTGATCAAACCGCTTCTAGAAGAGCTGATGGCTAAACATAAAGTGATTGGTGAAATCCGTGGTCGTGGAACTTTCTGGGCCCTGGACTTAGTCAAAGACCGTCAGACTCGCGAACCACTCGCGCCATATGGTGGAACAAGTCCTGCGATGGGTGAGCTAGTTGCTGCCTGCAAGAAGTTAGGGCTGATGCCATTTACCAATTACAACAGAATGCATATCTGCCCGCCATGTAATGTGAGCGAGGCAGAACTTCGTGAAGGCTTCGCAATCCTGGATCAGGCATTTACCGCAATTGCAGGCCATTACACAGGCAAGTAAGCCCTACCTGTGGTGCGCTAAGAAATTAGTGATGGCCCTCTAGTTCGCGACGCTCAGTCTCAGTTGCCTTAGGTACTGCAACTGCATGCGCACGTGAAATTCGATTACGAATCTTATTGCGAATCGCTGCAGGACGACGAACACCGGCACCATCAATTTCAGGAAGCTCTAGTGGAGCAAGCTGTTCGTGAGATGTAAGTAGCCACGCTTTCTCTGGAGTGATTGGCTCGTGTACTTCAACAAACTCACCACTTGGCATGCGCACGAGTCGACCCGTTTCGCGGCCATGCAATACCAAGTCGCGATCTGCGCGCTGTAGCGATAGGCAGAGGCGCTTAGTCACAATAAAGGCGATCGGTGGCAGAACAATGATTGCAATTCGAGAGAACCACATC
Organism: Bifidobacterium breve; assembly: GCA_945889195.1. Lineage (GTDB taxonomy): Bacteria > Actinomycetota > Actinomycetes > Nanopelagicales > Nanopelagicaceae > Planktophila. Next base: position 129,230 of record CAMDBB010000001.1, on the reverse strand, counting down.
ATCTGATTGATGGTCAGATCAAAGGTAGTGGCGATGATGTCGTTTCCACCGTTAATCAAAGAGACGAGTGTGAAGGTAAGGGCCATGACGCCAATCGCTGTGCGGTTTGGCGCATTACGTGGACGATCAAGGAGATGGTGCTCGCGCTTATCTCCAGTAATCCAACTTTCGATAAATGGATAGAGAGCAAGCCCTGTGAACATAATTCCCGGCAAGATCAAACCTGGAATCAGAATGTTCCATGACACTGTGTATCCAAAGAGGTAAGTTTCAAGTGGTGGGGACATGCGAACTAAACCATCGAGCCAACCCATGTACCAGTCAGGTTGTGAACCTGCAGAAACTTGTCCAGGGTTGTATGGACCGTACAACCAAATTGGGTTGATGGATGCAACAGCGCCTAAGAATGCAGTAACACCGAAGACGATAAAGAAGAATCCACCAGCCTTTGCCATGTAGACAGGCATAAGTGGATAACCAACAACGTTCTTTTCAGTGCGTCCAGGACCAGGGAATTGAGTGTGCTTCTGGTACCAGACGAGCATGAGGTGAACTGTGATGAGAGCTAAAAATATGCCAGGCAGAAGAAGAACATGTACAACATAGATGCGCGGAATAAAGGCGAGCCCTGGGAACGCTCCACCGAAGGCAAAATAGGAAAGGTATGAACCTACTACTGGAATCGCTTGAATAATTGCCTCTGCAATTCGAATTCCAGTTCCTGAGAGAAGGTCATCAGGAAGTGAATAACCCAAGAAACCTTCCACGATTCCGAGGGTAAGAAGTCCAACACCAATAATCCAGTTGAATTCACGTGGCTTTCGGAATGCACCGGTAAAGAAGACGCGCATCAAGTGAACAACAATTCCCACCATGAAGATAAGAGCTGCCCAGTGGTGAATCTGGCGCATAAGTAGGCCACCGCGAACTTCGAAAGAGATTTCAAGAGCTGACGCGTAGGCCGCTGACATCTTTACGCCTTGTAGTGGCTCGTATGCACCTTCATAAACCACTTCACGCATTGAAGGGTCGAACCAGAAGGTCAGGAATGTTCCAGAGAGAAGAAGAATAATGAATGAGTACAAGCAGATCTCACCGAGGAGGAATGACCAGTGATCAGGGAAGACCTTTTGTAAGTTCTTCTTCATCCACTTTGCGCCGCCTGTGCGGTCGTCAACATAACTTGCAACGTTGCCGGCGACTCTTTCGCGTGCTGTCATGATAAACGCCCCCAGAAGCTAGGTCCTACAGGTTCAGTAAATGGTGCCTGAGCTACTAAGTAACCTTGCGCATCCACTGTGATTGCTAATTGTGGCAGAGGTCGAGCTGCGGGGCCAAAGATAACTTTGGCAGCGCGAGTGACATCAAAGGTTGATTGATGGCATGGGCAGAGAAGGTGCTTTGTTGTCTGCTCATAGAGCGCAACGGCGCACCCCATATGTGAACAAATCTTCGAGAAGGCGATGATGCCTTCATATGTCCAAGAAAGTCTCTCGCTATCAAGATTAAATTCTTCTGGGCGCATGCGAATTAAGAGAACAGCATCCTTAGCGATATCTTCCAGGTGGCGTTCTTTACCTTCGGCAAACTCGGGCTGCGTCTGTGCAACTGCGCCAACTTCAAGATCTTCAGGGCGGATTGGGCGATCGCCGGGATCGGTTACTAAACGAGTTCCAGCTTTCCAGTTTGTCTTCTTGAGATCATCGCCTGGGAGAGGACCTAGATCGCGAAGGAGCAAGAGGGGAGTAAGCCCTGAAAGACCGAGAGCTGCTCCGAGAGTTCGCTTAATGAGCGGACGTCTTCCAAGCCCTGCGTTTTCAGCTCCCTCTTTTACAGTCTTTACAAAGTCAGCGCGATCTTCATCATCGGAACGAAATTCATGGCGTTGCACAACAATTTCCTCATCAGGCATCAGAGTCTTTGCCCAGTGAATAGCTCCTGCTCCGATACAGAAGAGCGCAATCGCCATTCCGAGTCCGATGCCAAGTTGATGAGCATTGGTCTGGCCCATAACTGGAATGAAGAAAAAGGTTTCATCGCTCACAAAGATAAATGAGAAGATCAGAAGGAGAGTACCGAGGGCCGATAGAGAGAAGAGAATCGCTACTTGCCGTTCGGCGCGCTTTGCAGCAACTGGGTCAGTATCAGTTCTGCGATGGACGTGGGCTGGAAGTCCAGGATCTTTTATGAGATCTACTTCTCGTGACTCTGAATTAGACATTGTCTATCTCGCCTTCGCTGCTAGCCATACTGCTACACCAATGAGCAATCCGATTCCTAGTGTCCATGCAAGGAGGCCTTCAGTAACTGGCCCCACTCGACCAAGAGCTACTCCGCCAAGTTGTGGCTCTGATTCGGCAGATTTAATCCACTTAATAATGGAGAGTTTCTCTTCAGGGGTAAGAGTCTTATCGCTAAAAACTGGCATCGCTTGCGGACCAGTAATCATCGCTTCATAAATATGTTTTGGTTGAACGCCCATAACGGTGGGAGCGTACTTACCTTGAGTAAGCGCTCCACCTTGTCCGGCAAAGTTATGGCACATCGCGCAGTTAGTCCGGAAAAGCTCTCCGCCTTCTGCAACAGAACCATCACGCTCATAATTTAAAAGTTCATCACCCGGAACCGCAGGTCCTGGAGCAAGGGATGCAACATAGGTTGCAAGTGCATGGACTTCTTCTGGTGAATAGACAGGAGCCTTACGCATCGCTTGCTGGCTCATATCAGCCATCGGCATGCGGCCAGTGCCAACTTGGAAATCTACAGAAGCGGCGCCAACTCCGATCAGTGATGGTGCAATCTCTTGGCCTTCAGCGTTAAGTCCGTGGCAAGAAGAGCATCCTCGTAGGAAGATTTCCTTGCCTTCTGCAATCGCCGCAGATCGGGATTGAACGTTCGCATTCTCTTGATTGACTGCGCTGGCAACCTGAAAAGTGGTGCCGATGGTGAAGAGTGCGAAGATCAAGAGAACTGGCCCTGCCGCACGATGTCTGCGTAGTCGCGATAGACGCTTCACTGTTTTCCTTTCGGTTGGAAATTATTTGATGAGATAAATTGCGGCAAAGAGGGCGATCCAAACAACGTCAACAAAGTGCCAGTAGTACGAGACAACAATTGCAGTCGTTGCTTGACCTTGAGTAAAGCGACGAGCTTTAGCTACACGAATCATCACGATGAGGAAGGCGATCAAACCACCGGTCACGTGCAGACCGTGGAAGCCGGTTGCAATATAGAAGACTGAGCTATATGCATTTGAGGAAAGGGCTAACCCTTCAGAAACTAAGAAGGCATATTCATAGATCTGACCGGAGATAAAGAAGGCGCCCATCAAGAATGTGAGTGAGAACCATTCACGCATTCCCCAAGATGAAACTTTAAAGATTGAACCGGTACGTCGCGCTTGGTAACGCTCTGCTGCGAAGACACCGAATTGGCATGTGACAGATGAAAGAACAAGAACTGTGGTGTTAACGGCAGCGAATGGAATATTGAGGAACTCTGTTGATTCACCCCAAATTTCTGGGCCTTGAACTGCGCGAGTAGTGAAGTACATTGCAAAGAGCGCTGCGAAGAACATAAGTTCGCTGGAGAGCCAGACGATGGTTCCGACCGCCACCATATTGGGGCGGGTTATCTTGTGATGATCGCTCACGCTCGCACTTGTCATGGGTGGCATTATTCCCGAAAAGGCTCGCGCAAACCTATTTAGAAGCCCTGAGATAAGCGGGATTTGCCGACTATTTGAGGTGAAAAGGGTCACGCGTTGGTAGGCAAAAGCCACCTCCAAATTGGCGCCACCGGATGGCTAGACTTTGCCCTATGTCAGAAGCACGAGAGCGCAAATACTCAATAGTCCTGTACTCAGACGATGTCACAGTCCGAGAAGCGGTTATCGCCGCCCTTGGTACCCGTGTTGCACCTGAGATGGCAGAACATGTCATCCATCAGTTTGCTACAGGGGCGGCGCTTCGACTCTTTGTTGATGCAAAGAAGCCAGGGAGTGATTCACCAATCGATCTCTTCATCCTTGATGGAGAAGCAGTTCCTGAAGGTGGCATTGGAATGGCGCGCCAGCTCAAAGATGAAGTCTTTAACTGCCCACCAGTGATGGTCATGACGGGTCGCAAGGAAGATGCGTGGTTGGCCGCATGGTCTCGCGCTGAAGCAAATGTTCTTCATCCAGTAGACCCATTTACCCTTGCCCACACAGTCGCTGATTTACTTCGCTCTCGCACTATTGCCACTGTCTAGTCAGAAGTTTTCATGACTGAGTCACTCGATATTTGGAAGCAGACTCTCACAAAGTTAAATACTGGTCTTGATCTGGAAATAGATGAGATTCAATCTGTGATGCGTCAGATTCTTCAAGGAGATGCAGAGATTGAAAATATCAAGAGCTTCCTGTTGGCTCTTAAGGCAAAGGGTGAAACTGCTGAAGAAGTAAGCGCGCTCGTTGCCGAGATGTACCGACACTCGGCTCCTATCTCCATTACCGAGAGGGCGGTAGATACCGTTGGTACTGGCGGCGATGGAGCACACACCATCAATATCTCCACAACTGCGGCGATCATCGCAGCCGCTGCAGGCGCCCGAGTCGTCAAACATGGTAACCGCGCTGTTTCATCGCGTTCAGGTGCATCTGATTTTCTGGAAGCGCTCGGCGTTGTTCCAGGACTTGATGGAAGGGGCGTAGAGCGCACAGTCCGTGAACTCGGTATTGGATTCTGCTTTGCGCCAATTTTTCACCCAGCGATGCGCTTCGCCGCCCCTGCTCGTAAAGAGTTAGGCGTACCAACGGTCTTTAATATCTTGGGACCGCTAGCTAACCCTGCCCAGCCAAAAGCTGCAGCGATTGGCGTTGCCAATGAGCGAATGCATCTTGTAATGGCGCAGGTGCTCGCTGCCAAAGGTTGCGATGGTTTTGTCTTCCGCGGTGATGATGGACTGGATGAGATAACCCTAGCTACAACAACTTCTATATTGATTATTGGTGAAGGCGAGATTAAGAGCGATCGAATTGACGCCAAAGATTTTGGAATTGCTAACGCGCCACTGGAAGCAATTGTTGGGGGAGATGCCGCTGATAATGCTGAAATCAGCAGAGCCATTTTCAAGGGCGAACGAGGAGCGCCGCGAGATGCTGTCTTGCTTAATGCAGCAGCTGCGATTGCAGCCTTCGAAGGTAACTTCAACCAAGATATTCGAACGCGATTAAATGATGGACTAGTACGTGCAAGCGCTGCTGTTGATTCGGGGGCTGCCACCGATTTACTTAATCGATGGGCTGCTTTAACTCAGGAGATTTCGGCCTCTTAGTACGTTTACTGAAGTTAAGTAGCTCTTCCAGAGTGTGAATATCCAAGGAACCGAGTCTTTCTAGAAGTCCATGGAAGACGTCGAGAGTGGCTCGGGCATCATCGAGGGCGCGATGGTTGGGAGTGGTCTGTGTTCCAAAAAATTCTGCCAAAGTTGAGAGCTTGCAGTTAGGAACTTCATCGCGGGTAAGTACTTTGCGGGCAATAATCGCAGTATCTAGTACTGGGTAGGCAGGCCACGCCAAACCTGATTCTCTCGTTGCAAATGTCAGGAATGAGAGATCAAAGGGCGCATTCTGTGCAACCAGAACGGTCTCTTCGGGGGCACCTAAGAATTCAAAGAGGTGTGGCAGTAAGAGCTCAATTTTGGGTGATTGAAAGAGCATCTCATCGGTGATTCCAGTTAACTCAGTGATGTAGGCGGGTACAAGATGGCCAGGATCGACAAAAGTCTTGAACTCTCCAAGCAACTGACCACCACGAGATTTGATGGCACCAATCTCGGTAATTGCAGCACCTAAATGGGGAGCACCACCTGTTGTTTCTAAATCAATAACGACAAAAGTTGTATCTTGAAGAGCGCGTCCGAAATCTTGCAGGGTGGATTGCCAAGGTTTACTTAACTCTTCATTCACCACACGTTTAACTCTAGATGATTGCTCTGACATCTAAGTCGTAATACTGTGTCTGCATGGCAGTTGAAGGCGCACCTGAAGGGCTCTTGGCAGATTGGTTTGCTCAGGGCAGCGGAGCAAATAAAGAAGTTGGCATCTTGCTCGTTCATGGTTTTACCGGTTCACCGGCATCCATGCGCCCATGGGCCGAATACCTCAACCAGCGCGGATATACAGTCAAAGTTCCCCTTCTTCCTGGCCACGGAACAACGCCACACGATTTAAATTTAGTGAAATGGCAGGAATGGCCTGCCAAGGTTGAAAGTGATTTACAAGAACTTCTGCGCACCTGTCGCAAAGTCTTTATCTGCGGGCTTTCGATGGGTGGCGGAACAACGCTCAATATTGCTACTAGATATTCAGAGGATCTGGCTGGAATCATTCTGGTCAACCCAATGATTCACGTGAAGTTTGTTCCTCATCAATTAGCCTGGGCGATATCTAGATTTCAGAAGATGCGCGATTCGGTAGGCGATGACATTAAACGTCCTGGAATCACCGAGTACGGATATGACGCGCTACCTGCGGTGGGCGTGTATGAGCTATTGAAAATGCTTCATTACACACGTAAGCGACTCCACGATGTCACAGCGCCGATGTTGCTCTTTCATAGCGTTGATGACCACACCTTGCCGGTGACAAATACAGAGATTGTTATGAAGGGCGTGGGTTCACGCCAGAAGCAGCGGATCGAACTGGTAAATAGTTATCACGTGGCAACGCTCGATTACGACCAAGAGGTCATCTTTGAGAATTCACGACTCTTTATCGAATCCCATTCATAACTTTTCCTGCCGATACAAACTCACTGGCAGCAATTAATTCTGGTGAGAGGTATCGATCGGGTCCAGGGCCAGCAACACTCTGTCGTAGCGCTGAGATGATCTTTGCAGAGACAGGGCTTGGCGTCAGTGGTGCGCGTAGTTCGATGGCGCGAGATGCAGTAACTAACTCAATGGCAATGATGTGAGTCAGATTTGAAATCGCAGTGCGTAATTTGCGAGCGGCAGACCATCCCATCGAGACATGGTCTTCTTGCATCGCCGATGAAGGTATGGAATCCACACTTGCTGGTGAAGCTAAACGCTTATTTTCGCTGACGAGGGCTGCCTGTGTGTATTGGGCAATCATCAGACCAGAATCAACACCTGGGTCATCGGCGAGAAATGGAGGCAACCCAGCGCTGCGATTCTTATCCAGCGCTCTATCTGTTCTTCTCTCTGCAATGCTTCCTAGATCTGCAACCGCAATAGCTAGGAAATCGAGCACATAGGCAATGGGTGCGCCATGGAAATTACCATTGGAAGAGATACGGCCATCTTCAAGAACAACGGGATTATCAATGACTGCAGAAAGTTCGCGTTCGGCAACTGTGGCTGCATATTCAATGGTGTCACGGACTGCGCCAGCTACTTGTGGAGCGCAGCGAAGAGAGTACGCATCTTGAACGCGATCATCATTATGTAGATGAGAAGCAACGATTCCTGAACCAGCAAGGGTCGCCAACATCCGAGCAGCGCTAGTGGCTTGTCCTGGATGTGAACGAAGGGGAGCGTGAAGTTCAGGAATGAAGACGCGATCTGTACCGAGCAAACCTTCGACGCTCATGGCTGCAACCACATCTGCGCTATCAACTAAATTGCGCAGATCGTGAATAGCCAGGATAAGCATGCCTAGCATCCCATCAGTACCGTTGATAAGGGCAAGGCCCTCCTTCTCAGCAAGTTGCACAGGTTCTATTCCAGCTTCCTTTAACAACTGAGCAACTGGCTTAGCGACGCCATCACGATCCACCGCATCGCCCTCACCCATAAGAACAAGTGCGCAATGTGCAAGAGGAGCTAAATCACCGCTGCAACCAAGTGAACCAAATTCGCGTACCAATGGACTTATTCTGGCATTGAGAATTGCAGCCATAGTTTGGGCAACAACTGGACGAACACCAGTTCTACCTGAAGCTAAAGTTTTCAGGCGCAGAGCCATCAAAGCGCGAACGACTTCAACTTCGACAGGTGCACCGACGCCTGCGGCATGGGAACGAATTAAAGAACGCTGGAGTTGAGTGCGAAGGTCGGTAGACACATGGCGATTGGCAAGGGCTCCGAAACCAGTAGAGATTCCGTAGACAGGTGTATCGCTGGCAGCGAGAGCTTCAACATGATCGCGCGATTTCTGCATCGCAGCGAGTGATTCCTTGGAAATAACCACCTTTGCGCCATCTCGTGCAATGGCAACAACATCAGCAAAGCTCGCTCCGTGGGTTGAGATTATTACTTCTGCCATATCTTCACTTTTCTTCCTGCTTTGAGAGTTGTTTCGACTAAATCTGCACCAGGGCGGTAAGCCAGATGGATATATGAAGGTGATTTCAAGATTGCAATATCAGCGCGCGAACCGATGGCGAGGTTGCCGATATCGCTGCGACGAAGAGCGGCCGCACCACCAGATGTCGCTGCATGCACAGCTTCTTCTACAGTGAAGCCCAACAAGCTGACAGCTGCTGCGATGCAGAAAGGCATGGAGGTTGTAAAGCTAGATCCTGGATTGCAATCAGTTGCAATTGCGACTTGTGCATGTGCGTCGAGAAATCTACGGCCCAGTTTTCCTTCATGTTGCGTGGAAAATTCCGCACCTGGAAGAAGTGTGGCAACTGTCGTGCTGGCAGCGAGGGCTTCAATATCTGCATCGCTGCTGGCGCTTAAGTGATCCGCTGATGCTGCACCTAATTCAATCGCCAAGGCAACAGCCGTTGTGCGACTCAATTGGTTTGCATGGATACGTGGCAACATGCCTGCAGCTTGACCGGCGAGCAGGATTGCGCGAGTCTGCTCAGGCGAGAATGCGCCTGCATCACAGAAAACGTCGATCCACTTAGCCGATGACGCTGGAATGATCTCCTTAATAATCAAGTCAACATAACCATCAGGGTTATTCACATACTCTTCCGGGATTACATGAGCGGCGAGCAAGGTGGTTTCATCTGTGAAAGCGCTTGCCACATCTAACGAGCGGATCTCATCGTGAAGCGTAAGGCCGTAGCCAGTCTTAATCTCAACAGTTGTAGTTCCCTGCGAGAGAGCTTCATCAAGAAGCGTTTGCGCATTAATGCTGAGTTCTGAGTTCGACGCAGCTCTTGTTGCAGCGACCGTAGTTTTGATACCACCTGCAGAGTATTTCTCTCCACGGGAACGGGCTGCGAATTCGGCGCTGCGATCTCCGGCAAAAACTAGATGAGTATGCGAATCAACAAAGCCTGGAATTACTGTTCTGCCGGCGCAGTCGATTACTTCATCGACTCCTTCAGGGGTTCGATCGGATATAGCCGCGACTTTTCCATCTTCTAGTACAAGGGTTTTGCCCTGGCTTAAGCCGAGAAGACCTTCCCCAAGTTCTGGAGAGTTAGTGACCAACGTTGCGATGTTGGTGAGTGCAACAGAACTCACCGACCGGTAACTCCATTCATCATAGGAACATGGACGCCTTTTTCAATCGCTACTTCTTGTGCATGCGCATAACCAGCATCGCAATGGCGAATGACACCCATGCCGGGATCGTTGGTAAGCACGCGCTCTAATTTCTGTGCAGCCAGGGGAGTGCCATCAGCGACGCTGACTTGCCCGGCGTGAATAGAGCGACCAATACCAACGCCACCACCATGATGGATTGAAACCCAAGATGCGCCAGATGAAATATTGATCATGGCATTGAGGAGTGGCCAATCTGCAATTGCATCAGAGCCGTCATACATCGCCTCTGATTCGCGGTAAGGAGATGCAACGCTTCCGCAATCTAAGTGATCGCGCCCGATAACAATGGGAGCGCTCACTTCACCACTTGCAACCATGTCATTAAATTTCAACCCAGCCTTGTCACGTTCACCGTAACCGAGCCAGCAGATACGGGCAGGAAGGCCTTCGAATTCCACGCGATCTTGCGCCATACGAATCCAGCGATGTAGATGCTTATTGTCAGGGAAGAGATCTAAGACAGCTTGATCGGTACGGTGAATATCTTTGGGATCTCCCGATAGCGCAACCCATCTAAATGGACCTTTGCCCTCGCAGAAGAGTGGGCGAATATAGGCAGGGATAAAGCCAGGGAACTCAAATGCACGTTGATAGCCGCCTTGTCGCGCTTCATCACGGATGGAATTGCCGTAATCAAAGACAACAGCGCCCTTATCTTGGAAGTTGACCATCGCTTCAACGTGTTTAGCCATTGATTCTTTGGCGCGCTTAGAGAAATCATCAGGGTTGCGGATAGCTAAGTCGCGGGCACTATCTACATCGACGCCTTCAGGAATATAGAAGAGCGGGTCATGAGCAGATGTTTGGTCGGTGACAATATCTATAGGAACACCCATAGCAAAGAGCTTGGGTAGAACCACAGCGCTATTGCCTACAAGGCCAATTGAGATTGCACGCTTTTCAGAACGAGCTTTTACTGCTTGGGCAACAGCATCTTCCAGGTTCTCTGCAATCACATCGAGATATCTCTTATTTACTCGGCGCTGTAAACGCGAGCCATCGACATCGATGATTAGACATGTTCCTTCATTCATAGTGACGGCAAGTGGTTGTGCGCCACCCATTCCGCCACAGCCGCCCGTAACGGTGAGTGTGCCAGCCAAGGTTCCACCGAAGTGCTTTTCAGCTACCGCTGCAAAAGTTTCATATGTTCCCTGCAAGATTCCTTGTGTGCCGATGTAGATCCACGATCCAGCGGTCATCTGCCCATACATAGTCAGACCGAGATCTTCTAGCCTTCTAAATTCAGGCCAGGTCGCCCAATCTCCAACAAGGTTTGAGTTTGCAAGAAGAACGCGAGGAGCCCATTCATGTGTACGGAAGACTCCAACAGGTTTTCCAGATTGCACCAACATCGTTTCATCATCTTTAAGAAAGGTAAGGGTCTTAATCAACGCATCGAAGGATTCCCAATTTCGTGCAGCTTTTCCGGTGCCACCGTAGACAACTAACTTGTCGGGGTGTTCTGCAACCTCTGGATCTAAGTTGTTCTGCAACATGCGAAGGGCGGCTTCTTGCCCCCAACCAAGTGCGGTGCGTGATGTGCCACGAGGGGCTCGGACTGGGCGCGCGCCAAGGGCTGCATCTATCGTCGTCATCTCGTCACTATATAACGCGCGTCAACGCGCGATACCCTTGATGAGTGAACTTGCCCCATGACCCGTTATGGCCGAGGGCAGCGTCAATCTTTTCTCAGCCAACAGAACAGGGCAGTGATTTAACTCTGGTCGGAGTGCCAGCCAATCAGACCAGTATTTCGCCAACATCAGCACATCTGACGCCAGCTGCCATTAGGCAGGCGCTGCTGCGATACTCGTTGGCGCACTCTGATTCGAAGGTAGACCTCTCTCGTTTGAAGTTATCTGACTCAGGCGATGTGAGTTCCCCAGATAAAGATGAGCAGAAAACAATTACAGAGCTCGCCGCGATTGCACAGAAGCATGGCTTGCTGGTGGCCCTCGGTGGCGATAACTCAATTACCTACAGTGTGGCCAAGGGTGTTGCTGCAACCGGTCTGATTACCTGCGACGCACATTACGATCTTCGCGATGGAGTAAGTAACGGTTCACCGGTACGTCGACTTATCGAATCTGGGCTAGCTGGAAAGAACGTTGTTCAAATCGGAATTGCGGATTTCTCAAACTCACCTCAATATGCAGAACGTGCCCGAGAGCTTGGCATAACAGTGATTCATCGCTCTGAACTTCGTGGCGCAAGTCTTGAGCAGGTCTGGAAACGTGCGGTAGAGATTGCCGGTTCTCGTATTCACGTGGATTTTGATATGGATATCTGCGATCGATCTGTGGTGCCAGCATGTCCTGCTGCAGCACCTGGTGGAATTTCTGCCGATGAAATTCGACAGTTCGCCTTCCTTGCCGGTGCAAGTAAAGAAGTGGTCTCTGTTGATATCACCGAGATAGATGCCGCCAAGGACTCCAGCGATGAGCGAACCATGCGATTAGCGGCATTGGTGGTTCTTGAAGTCACAGCTGGGTTATCCACGCGAATCTAAATTGCAGTTTAGATATCTGCGCCTAAACTGCGCGATGTGAATAAAGTTGTTGCGCTCCTCGGTGGTAATCGAGCCGCAGATGCATTTCGCAAAACAGTTTCTGGTGATCCAACAGGCGCACCTGCATGGGCGCAGCAGATGGCTATCGGTAACGATGTTGGCCTTTTCGGACCAGAAAGTGCGGTCTGGGAAGTACACGGATCAATATCTACATTGGTGGGCGGCATTCGCGCGCTACTGATGCAGGCTGCGCATCCCGCAGCGCTTACTGGCGTTGCGGAGCATTCTCAATATGACACGGATCCATTAGGTCGACTTGAAAGAACAACTCGCTGGCTCACGATTACAACTTTCGGTTCTACTGAAGCCATTGAGCGAGAAGCTCGCCGCGTCAACGAACTTCACTCACATGTGAAGGGGGAGTATCCAGCTAAAGACGGTAAGGCTGCGCCATATAGCGCTCGAGATGCGCGCCATCTTCTCTGGGTACACTGCGCATTTACTGATTCTTTCCTTCGCGCTCAAATCGAATTAGGTTATCCGATCGCGCTGGGCGCAGATAGATATGTGCAGGAGTGGGCAAAGAGCGCAGTTCCATTGGGGCTCAACAACGCACCGCAATCTGCGCTGGAACTGCAAGAAGCTATCGCAGGATTTGCTGTGAACGAGGTAGAGGCAATTGCGATGACGCCCCCAATAGTTAAGTTCATCCTTAAGCCACCATTTAGCAAGGGCGGGCTCTTCTTCTATCGAATACTTGCTAACGCCGCCATCGCTACTATCGACGAGCCTTTCCTTACAGTGCTGGGCTTAAAGAAGCGGTCAAAAATTTGGTTGCGAGTAAGTAGAAAGCTCTTGGATTTCTTGTCGTACATGCTTGGACACGAATCACCTAGTCAGAAGATTGCGCGGGCAAGAATCCAAGCCCTACAGTGAACCTATGTCTGATTGCATCTTCTGTGGAATAGTCGCAGGAACTATTCCTGCAAGGAAGGTCATGGAGAATGACGAGTGCCTAGCATTTCTCGATATCTTTCCTGCAAACCGAGGCCATACGTTGGTAATTCCAAAGAAGCACGTAGACGACATCCATCAGGCAGATAGCGCGACATATGCAGCAGTTGCCAGTATGGCGAAAGAGGTTGCAGATCTCTTGCAGAGAAAACTGGCTTCTGAAGGAACATCTGTTTTTCAGATGAGCCGCGAAGCTGGCTGGCAGACTGTCTTCCATCTTCACATGCATGTGATTCCACGATGGTCAAAAGACGGACTTCATAAGCCGTGGGATATAGCGCCTGCAAGCGAAGACTCTCTTAACGATGTTCTGCAACAAATCCAGAAATAGAGCAGACTTCCTCCATGAAAAGCCCTGACGCCATAGTTATTGGCGCTGGAATCGTGGGCGCATCGTGCGCACTTTCACTGACTAATGCAGGTCTTAACGTACTTGTCATAGATCGCGGTTCTGTTTCTAGCGGAACTACTGGTGCAGGCGAAGGAAACATTCTGGTATCAGATAAAGACCCAGGCCCTGAACTCACCCTGGCGCTGCGCTCTCGCGATCTCTGGTTTGAGATGCAAGAAGATGTCGGCGACTACTTTGAACTTGAAGCCAAAGGTGGAGTAGTAGTCGCACGTCACGATGATTCTGCGTTGATGAAATTGGCATCTCATCAACGAGAACATGGGGTTGATGCGCAGGTTGTAGGCCAAGCTGAACTTCATAACCTCGAGCCTTATCTTCACCCGGAGTTTCATAGCGGTGTCTTCTATCCGCAAGATGCGCAATGTCAGCCCATGTTGGCGGCGGCGCATGTGATTCGCACTGTGATTGCTCGAGGTGGCCAATTTATCTCACAGGCAAAAGTCACTGAGGTCTTGGTGAAGGATTCACAGGTATATGGAATCCAGACATCGAAAGGAAAATTCCTTGCACCCATCGTTATAAACGCGACGGGAACATGGGCTGGCGAGATTGCCCGCATGGCAGGTTCTGATTTACCTATTGCTCCGCGCCGTGGATTCATCTTGGTAACTGAGCCAGCTCCACAGTACATTTCTCATAAAGTCTATGACTCTGACTACGTTGCAAATGTGGCAAGCAGTGATGCGGATCTGCAGACAAGCACAGTTGTTGAAGGCACTCGAAGTGGAACCATTTTGATTGGTGCAAGTCGCGAACGCGTGGGCTTTGATGGTTCTAAGAATGTTGAGATCTTACGAAAGCTAGCAGCTCAAGCAACTTCACTCTTTCCGGTACTACGCGATGTCCAACTGCTACGCGCCTATCACGGCTTTAGACCATACGCCCCAGATCATCTTCCTGTAGTGGGTGAAGATGCGCAGGTGAAAGGTCTATGGCATTCAGCAGGACATGAAGGCGCCGGAATCGGTTTAGCCCCAGGTTCTGCGGCGTTGATTACAGATGAAATATTGGGTCGACCAAGCTTTATGGATGCAAGCGCATTTAGCCCAGCGAGATTTGCGATGGCGAAGGTATGAGCAACGACATTTCATTCTTCTTTAACGGTGAGAAATTTACTGGCGCTAAGGGCCAGAGCATTGCTGCCGCTTTGATTGCTAATGAGCAGAGAGAGTTGCGGAGAACTCGTTTTGGAGAAGAACCCCGCTCAATCTTCTGCGGTATTGGAATTTGTTTTGATTGCGTCGTAACTATTGATGGAGTTGCAAATCAGAGAGCATGCTTGATTGAAATCTCCAGCGATATGAATGTGGAGAGCAGCCTGTGATTATTGTTGTAGGAGCAGGCCCTGCTGGTCTGGCAGCGGCGAAGAGCGCGGCCAGTAAAGGCTGCCACGTTACTGTTATAGATTCACAAGCTCGTGGCGGTGGTCAGTACTGGAGACATCAAACTGAGGTTTCTGGTTACAAGAGCAACCGTTCAATAGATTACCTTCATGAGTTGCAGCAGAATATATTGATTACTCATATTACGGGCGCACAAGTATGGAGCGCTGAAAAGTTAGGTGATGGATATCAGCTTAACTACCTTCAAGGGGGAGTAGAGAAGAAGATTTCTGGTCAGAAGATCATTCTGACAACCGGTGCGTACGATCGCACGCTGCCCTTTCCTGGATGGACTACTTCAGGCGTGATGACCCCAGGCGGAGCTCAATCACTTCTTAAAGGGCACGGAGTTGTCGCTGGAAAGACCATTGTTGTTTCAGGAACAGGACCATTTCTTCTCCCTGTTGCAACGGCACTTGCTAAGAACGGTGCGCGAGTTGAAATCATTGAGGCACAGAGTCCGCTGCGTTGGGCGCTGTCTCCACTTGCGCTACTGCTCAATCCTGGCAAATTCCCTGAATTGATTCACTATGTCAGCGCGATTCTTCGACTTAAGATAAAAGTTTCTTTTGGTTCTGCGGTAACGGGTTATCACAATGGGGAAGTTAACATTTCCAAGGTCCGTTCCAATCTGAGTATCAGAAAGAAGAACGTTCGTAGCGCTACGGCAGATGTTGTGGCAACTGGATGGGGTTTTCTTCCTGATGTCACACTTGGCGGCATTCTGGGTTGTGCGCAGACTCTCGATAGAGACGAGACCGTGATCTTCGCAGTTGACCGAGAACAACGTGCAAGTGTGCAGAACATTTGGATTGCGGGAGAGGCCACAGGTATAGGTGGTGCAGATTTAGCTCTTGCCGAAGGCGCTATTGCTGGTCTATCTGCAGCTGGTTCAAGAATTCCGATGGCGCTAATCTGGAAGAGATTTACCAAAAGGTTATTTGCTCGTGCGCTGCAAAGAAGTTACCCAGTAGGCGCTGGATGGCAACAGTGGCTGACAGATGAAACTGTCATTTGTCGGTGTGAAGAGGTCAGCTGCCAAGAAGTCATTGAATCTGTTCAAGAGTTGGGTGCTGAAGATGCGCGTACTTCAAAGCTCTTCACACGAGCAGGGATGGGACTTTGTCAGGGCCGCGTATGTTCCAGAAATGTAAGTGATCTCGTTGCAAGTACTACAAAGTGCGCTGTCTCACGTAATGAACGATTGGCTGCCAGCAATAGACCTATCGCCGCTCCTATCTCTTTAGGTGTACTCGGAGATGGGATTGCAGGGTAAAGTTTGGGTTATGACTAATCCTTGGAACGGCGTCCTTACCGCTACTGCAACACCATTTAAGGCAGATCTCTCAATCGATTACGACAAGTACGCAGAACATGTTGCGTGGCTTGCAGCGAATGGAACTCATGGAGTAATTCCAAACGGTTCATTGGGTGAGTATCAAGTTCTCACCGCTGAAGAGCGCGCCAAGATGGTTGAAGTTGCCGTCGCTGCAGCACCTAAAGGATTTAGCGTAGTTCCAGGCGTTGCCGCATATGGTGCAGCCGAATCCCGCAAGTGGGCAGAGCACGCGCAGAAGGCAGGAGCCGGCGCTGTGATGTTGCTTCCTCCCAATGCATATCGCGCATCTGATGATGAAGTAGTAGCTCACTACAAGGAAGTTGCTCGCGTTGGTATTCCAATCATTGCTTACAACAATCCATTCGATACCAAGGTAGATCTGACTCCAAAGCTCGTTGCGCGAATCGCAGATGAGGTTCCTGGAGTTGTCGCAATCAAGGAGTTCTCAGGCGATGTTCGCCGAATCTGGCAGATCAAACGACTTGCACCACGCATTGAAGTAATCGTTGGAGCAGATGATGTATTCCTAGAACTAGCAACAGCGGGAGTTGCTGGATGGATCGCAGGGTTTCCAAATGCGCTTCCAAAGGAATCTATGGAGCTCTACAACCTTGCAACTGCTGGAAATTTCAAAGAGGCAGCTCCAATGTATTCAGCGCTCCATGATGTCTTCCACTGGGATTCAAAGAAGGAATTTATCCAAGCGATCAAGCTCGGAATGGACCATGTAGGTCGCTACGGCGGACCTACTCGTCTTCCTCGCCTACCTTTACCGGCTCACGAACAGGCGCAGATTCATCGTGAGATGGATGTTGCTCTTGCTTATTTCAAGAACCGTTAATCCAAAGTAGGTTGTAGGCCATGGAGAGCATACGAACGGTCACAACGGTTGAAACACATACCGAGGGAATGCCGACGCGTGTAGTTACTTCGGGTATCGGTGAAATTCCTGGTGCGACGATGTTTGATAAGCGCCTGCACTTTATGGAGCATATGGATTTCTGGCGCCAATGGTTGATGTTTGAACCACGAGGCCACAGCGCCATGAGCGGTGCAATTCTGCAGAAACCAACGAGACCAGATGCTGATTGGGGTGTTGTCTACATCGAGGTATCGGGATGTTTGCCGATGTGTGGACATGGAACTATCGGAGTAGCAACCGCTCTCGTTGAGAAGAAGTTGGTCAAAGTTGTCGAGCCTGTAACAACAATTCGTCTTGATACACCTGCCGGACTTGTAGTTGTTGATGTTGCAGTTGAGAATGGCCGGGCCAAGTCGGTCACCATGACCAATGTTCCATCCTTCTGCCTTGCCCTCGATCAGAAGGTGAACGTTCCTGGTTTTGGTGAACTCACCTATGACATTGCATATGGAGGAAACTTCTACGCGATCGTGCCAGTTGAACGAGTCGGTTTGGAATTCAAGCGCGAGAACGGACAGAAGTTCCTTGACTTGGGTCTTGCGATTTCTGATGCAATCAATGAGCAGAATCGTCCGATCCATCCTGAGAATCCAGATATTGCAATCTGTCATCACGTCGATTTCATTTCGCCTGGAGGTGAAGGGCCGCTGCATTGGAAGAATGCGATGGCTATTCATCCTGGATGGTTCGACAGATCGCCATGCGGAACTGGCACAAGTGCGCGGTTGGCGCAGATGGTTGCGCGCGGGGAGTTTAGCGATTCAGATGTTTTGAAGAATGAATCGTGGATCGGTTCTCACTTTGAAGCTCGCGTCAAAGAGCGGACCAAGGTCGGCAACTTTGATGCAATAGTTCCGATGATTACTGGTCGCGCTTGGGTGATGGGTGAAGCAACATGGACCTTAGATCCCAATGATCCATTCCCAAATGGATTCATCGTTTAAACCCTATTAAAGGCTTAGTTGATTTGCTGCGGAACCTTCCACGGATTGGCATCTTGTAGCGCAACAGGTAGCGCGCTCTGAGGCAGCCCTTGATAAGAAACAGGGCGCATAAATCGATAGATCGCATCTACGCCTACTGAAGTTGTATGTGTGGATGATGAAGGCCAAGGCCCACCATGAGTCATTGCAGCTGTCACTGCGACACCTGTAGGGAAGCCGTTCCAGATTACTCGCCCTGACTTCTGAGAAAGAATGGCGATGAGTTCTGCAACGCTGTCGCTATCTGTTCCTTGAATCGTCGAGGTTAATTGCCCACCAAGTGATTGCGCTATCGCGCCAAAGTTATCTTGTGCGGACTTGATGATTACTGTTGTCGGTCCGAAGTGCTCTTCTAGAAGATGAGGATTTGCTTGCGCTGTCTTCCAATCGGTGATGAAGAATGTGGGGGTTACACCAAAACCTTGAGAAGAAGCGGTGCCAGATAAAACCTCAACGCCCGAAATCTTTGCAAGCTCTGCGATAGCGCTGGAAAAGCGATCGGCGATTGATTTGCTCAGCAATGGAGCAACGGCGAGAGTGGCGAGATAGGTCTTAATGGTCGACATAAATTGCGCATCATCTGGAACAAATACAAGCCCTGGCTTTGTGCAGAATTGACCAGAGCCCATAAGTGCAGAGTCGACTAGCCCTTTAGCAAGTGCTTCAGAGCGCTCTGCAATTGCAGAGTTGGTAATGAAAAGAGGATTGAGACTTCCCATCTCAGCAAAGACTGGGATTGGTACTTCGCGTGATGCAGCTAGATCGACAAGGATTCGTCCAACTATTTCGGAACCAGTAAATCCAATCGCTTGGATAAGTGGGTCTAGCGCCAACCAATGCGTGATTTGTGGGCTTACCCCTTGAACGATTGAGAAGGCGTTCTCTGAAATTCCACATTCCTTCAACGCACCCTTAACGCATCTTTCAATGATGGCGCAGGTATTTGGATGAGAAGGATGGGCTTTAGCTACAACTGCGTTACCTGCAGCAATTGCAGAAGCTGCATCTCCTCCTGCCACAGAGAAGGCGAGCGGAAAGTTGCTGGCGGCAAAGATCGCTACAACGCCGAGGGGTTGATTGAGCTTTCGAATATCAGGGCGTGGCGCAGGGGAGTAATCAGGGTTGGCCTTATCGATGGCGACCTTGAGGTGTTCTCCTGTTTCGACCAATTCAGCGAAGCGATTGAACTGAACAGTTGTGCGAGTGATTTCTCCACCAATGCGGCCTTCAGCAAGAGCGGTCTCAGCACATGCTGTTGCTACCAATTGTTCGCGGGCGCTCTCAATATGAACGCCAATAGTTCTTAGTAGCTTTGCATGATCAGCTGGCGATAACTTCGCTAATTCGTTGGCGACAGATGCCGCCTTCTGAATCATCTGAGTTACATCGTTCTGTGAGTGCTCTGCAATCTCATCTCCGAAAGGAGTTCCATCCATTGGCTTCATCGCGCGAAAGGTCATGAGCGCATCTTACGAGTATCCTTGCCTGATGAGTACTACTGGCGAAAGAGTTAACTCTTCACGTGCCGGAATTCTCGCAATCCTTGGGGCTGCTTTCTGCTTTGGTACCACGGGAACGACGCAGCAACTCGGAGTCCCTGATATCTCACCCGTAGCTGTCGCATCTGCCCGCTTACTGTGTGGTGCGCTCTTCCTCTTCATCTTCGCCTATCTGCTAGAGCGCAGAAATAGCGGATATCGCATGCCACGTGCCGATCTGCTTATCGCAGGATGTGGAATTGCGATCTACCAACTGACTTTCTTTAGCGCCGTTAATTCGACAGGAATTGCGATAGCAACTGTTACTGCTCTAGGCACTGCTCCGACATTCTCGGCGATCGTTGCATATTTGATTCTTCGAGAGAAGCCGCTACTCAATTGGTATATCGGAACATCTGTCACCATTATCGGAATAGTTTTGGTGGGAACAGCCAATGGCGTTGAAGGGTTTAATTTCTTTGGCATTGTGCTCGCATCTATTGCAGGCCTTGGCTTTGCAATCTTTAATGTGATTTGCCGTAAGTCTCTGGAGAAGGGGGCGAGCGATATCTGGGTTACCGCCCAGACATTTGGCGTCGCAGCCCTATTTAGTGCACCCTTCCTCTTCGCTGAAAGTCCAATCTGGCTCACAACTCGCAACGGAATACTGACAACGCTCTGGCTCGGAATATTTACAACGTCAGTGGGCTACATCCTCTTTATGTATGGGTTGAAGCGAATCCCGTCCAGTCTGGCTGCCACGGTAGTTCTGGCGGAGCCCGCGACAGCGACCATCTTGGCCGCCGTTGTTATCGGTGAGCCCCTGGTCGGACAGAGCTATCTTGGAATTGTGACCGTTGCGCTGGGAATTCTCTACATCAGCAAGCGCAAGCGGGTCAGTTCCTGAGCTTCAGATTCTAAAGTGCGGGTCGAAAGAACCTCTTCTACAGTTGAGGCGCTGTCTATCAGAGACAGTGTCTAACAAAGGGTTATTCGATGAAGCGTGTACTAGTCGCACTTTCCTTACTAATTACTACTCTGGTGATTACACCAGAAGCAGTTGCTGCAAAGCGTCCATGCTCAGCGCTTAAGACCGATATCCAGCAGATGCTAGATGCGAAGTACTCAGGATCTGAAGCCGATGCACCCCAGGAATACGCACGACGCGTTGTGAAGGCGTATCAGATGGGTTTTGTGAATAAGAATTGCTTAACATCTAAGGAGTACAACGGTCTCCTTACGGGCGTTACACAGCTTCGCGATGACTGCACTAAAGCAAGGCTCGATAAAGCTGCTTGGGCAGATGTCTCAAAGAGATGCAATATCTACAAAGGGCTCTACCGGTATGTAAAGGTTGCCCCTTAGAATTTATAAAAGGCCAAAGTGATGGCGATAGTAAACATCACTGTGGCAATCACTGAGTCGAGTATCTTCCAAAAGATCGGCTTTGACATAAAGCGTGAAGCTGCGCGGGCGCCAAATCCAATCGTTGAGAACCAGACCACGCTAGCAACGGCTCCACCAATAGCGAAGAACCAGCGATCCTCTTCAAATTGATTGGCAATACTGCCGAGCAGAATCACAGTATCTAAATAGACATGCGGATTGAGAAATGTCAGCGCTAGGCATGTGGCAACAATCTTGCTCTTGCTGATTGCAGAACCTTCACCAGCGTTAAGGCTCTGGCTCTTGAAAGCGGAGCGAAGGCTTCTGATTCCAAACCACGTTAAGTAGATAACGCCAAACCAGCGGATGAACTCGAGCAGCGATGGCCTGCTCTGAATGAGAGTTCCTAGCCCACCTGTTCCCAAAAAGATGAGGGCAGCATCCGAAATCGCACAGATAGCAACAATGAGTAGAACATGTTGACGCATAAGCCCTTGGCGGATGACGAAGGCATTCTGAGCCCCGATCGCAATAATGAGCGAGAGTCCGGTCAGAAATCCAGGAATTAGTGCGAGCACGAGCGCACAGTACAAGGGAAAGGGGCGTGTTTTTCCGCAACATACCTCTATGTGACGCCTAACCTTTCAGTATCCCCATTCGCAGTCCTCGCTGCGTCTTGTGCAAGACATACTGAAAGGAAAGCAATGTCTCTTCTATCGTGGAAACTGCATGGAAATGGAAAATCAATTAAAGAAGGCGAAGTCGTAAACCCAGACGAACGCCTAGCTTGGCCCTTGACTATCGGAGTTGGAATTCAGCACATCGCAGCGATGTTCGGTGCGACATTCTTAGTTCCAATCATCACCGGCTTCCCGCCAAGCACCACTCTCTTCTTCTCAGGAATTGGAACTATCCTCTTCTTGATTATTACTAAGAATCGCGTTCCAAGTTACCTTGGTTCTTCCTTTGCATTCCTTGCACCAATCGCAGCAGCACAGGCGAGCGGCAGTATGGCGGTAGCGCTCGGTGGCGTTGTAGTCACTGGCGTACTTCTTGCAGTGATTGGTCTCATTGTTAATGCAGTGGGAATCGGTTGGATCAACTGGTTACTCCCACCAATTGTTACTGGCTCTATCGTGATGATTATCGGCTTTAACCTTGCCGGGGCGGCCAACAACAACTTCAAGGCAGCACCAGTTACCGCAATTGTTACCCTCGCTGCAGTTGCAATTATCGGCGCAGTAGCCCGTGGATTCTTAGGCCGCATCAGCATCTTCGGTGGCATCATCGTTGGCTACGCATTCGCAGCTTTCCAAGGAGATATCAACTTTGATGGAGTAAAGGCGGCAAAGTGGGTAGCTCTGCCTTCATTTACAACGCCATCATTTGATATCAACGCGATTCTTATCTTCTTGCCTGTAGTGCTTGTTCTCGTTGCAGAGAATGTTGGGCACGTAAAGGCGGTTGCCACGATGACCGGAAAAGATCTTGATAGCTCTATGGGTAACGCTCTCTTCGCAGATGGCGTTGCAACGACACTTGCAGGCGCAGGTGGAGGTTCTGGAACAACAACGTATGCAGAGAACATCGGCGTTATGGCCGCATCTCGCATCTATTCAACAGCTGCGTACTGGGTAGCAGGAATTGGAGCAGTCCTCCTATCGCTCTCACCTAAGTTCGGTGCTGTACTAAGCGCAACACCTGCGGGTGTTCTTGGTGGCGTTGGCGTTGCTCTCTACGGAATGATCGGTGTTCTTGGTGCCAAGATTTGGATCGAGAATAAGGTCAACTTCGGAGATTCAACTAACCTCTTCATCGCAGGAACAACCATGATTATCGGCATCGCTGATATGACATGGAAGCGCGGAGATTACTCATTCGGTGGAATCGTCAACGGAACTCTCGTTGCGGTCATCGGATATCAGGTGCTTCGTGCGCTCAATAAGGCAGCGGGTAAAACCGAGTAGCTTTTTAGGAAGGGCCCATCACTTCGAAAGTAGAAGTGGTGGGCTTTTTCGTTACGTGGACGAGATCTATCCGCCACTTCACTGCGTTACGTGGACGATATCTATCCGCCAATTCACTGCGTTACGTGGACGATACTGGGATCGAACCAGTGACCCCCACAATGTCAATGTGGTGCTCTACCGCTGAGCCAATCGTCCTCGGTACATCTTTCGTGAAGTCTATAACTTCACCCACCTCTGCACACTTTCGCGTAACAGCTGTGGAGGTCGGAACGGGATTTGAACCCGTGTAGAGGGATTTGCAGTCCCTTGCCTCGCCTCTCGGCCATCCGACCATAGACAAACCGCCACCTGAAAATAAATTCGAAGCGGCGGTTAATCCGAGCGGACGACGGGGTTCGAACCCGCGACCTGAACCTTGGCAAGGTTCCGCGCTACCAGCTGCGCTACGTCCGCATTTACAGTGGGCAAATCTAGCGCAGTAGTGGCGCTGATGACAAAGCGAGGATTTTCTCTCTGAAATAAAAGGCTTCCTATGCGTAGCCTTGCCCTCATGACCAACGATTATCAATTCTGGATGGGCGGCATCTTGGCCACCCAGTTAGAAGAGATAACTGATGATCCGAAGAAAGTTGATCAGGGTGGTTTCTGGGCGGCGCTAATTTCCTTTGAGGGCGTGCGTACCTTTGCGCGATTTAGCAAAGTAGAGCATCGAGAATTCCCTCAGAGTCAATGGGAACCCATTAGTACTTCATGGCACTCATCCATCAATCGCAAGAGTTATGTTGAGTACGTCTCTCGCATTCGTGAGGCGATCTCACTTGGTGGGGTGTATCAGGTCAATGCCTGTCGCGAATTGAGTAATACAGTTGAAGATGGCTCATTGACCTTGAACGGTCTCTTCTCAAAACTCTTGCAGGAGAATCCAGCTCCTTATGCCAGTTACTTGAATATTCCAGGTATTGAAATCGCTTCAGCTACACCCGAGCTCTTTCTCTCTCGTTCAGGAAGCGCCATTAAGACCTCACCCATTAAAGGCACGATTCGCGAGAATGAGACTTCCTTTGGCGAGAAAGATAAAGCAGAGAATTTGATGATCGTTGATCTGATGCGCAATGACTTGGGACGAATCTGCAAGCCCGGAACAGTGGATGTATCTGAACTATTTCGCCACGAGAAGCATCCTGGTTTGGTTCATCTTGTTTCGGATGTTGCAGGCGAGCTGAACGAGAACACAACATGGGCGCAGATACTGAGCGCCACAACACCACCTGGCTCTGTAAGCGGTGCACCGAAGAGCGCTGCGCTATCCATGATTGGCGAAACTGAAGGTGCTCGGGGCCCTTACTGTGGAGCGCTAGGTTGGATTAATGGATCTGAGGCGTTGCTCTCCGTCGCAATTAGAACCTTCTGGAAGACTGGTGATGACACGCTGCGATTCGGAACTGGTGCTGGCATTACCTGGGGGAGTGACCCTGAACTTGAGTGGGAAGAGACGCAGTTGAAGGCGCGCAGACTTATATCTATTGCAGGGGGAGCGCTCAGTGACTCTTGAACTCGATGCCCATGGCTTTCCGAAAACTTCAGGAATCTTCGAAACTATCAAGACGGTAAATGGCCAACCGATAGCTCTGGCGCGACATATGCGACGAGCGCTCGACTCTGCGCGCTCTCTTGGGATAAAGATCCCGCCAGAGGAAGAGCTACGAATCCAATTGGTGAAGCTGCTCAACGAGAATCCTTTTGAAATCGGAAAGTTACGTATCTGTATTTATGCCGATGGCTACCACCTATCGCACGAGGGATATATAGAGTCGACCAGCCCGCTACGTTTTACCTTCTTTTCTCAAACAGTGACGGGAGAAGAGCATAAGCAATTTCCATATGATCATCGCTTTGAACTTCTCAAATCTGCACAGGATGAAGGATATGACGACTGCATTCTCTTCAATGTGAAGAACGAGGTTACCGAATCTGCTGTTGCCAACTTGCTCTTCTTGATCGAGGGAGTGTGGGTAACCCCACCAATTAGCGCTGGCGTATTACCTGGAGTCATTCGTGCGATAGCCATTGAAGAATGTGAAGTAAAGGTCCGTCCAATTCATATCTCTGAGATTGGCGATGTCGAATCAGCTTTCTCGCTTGCCAGCCTGCGTATCGCACAGCCGATCTCGCATATTGGTGAGATGAAATTGAAAATAGGGGATGCATCTCAAGACATGGAAGCGCGAATTAGAAGCCACGCCCAACCTCATTCGGTAGGCTAAGCGCATGTCCTCGATCTCGATAACTGTAGATGGCGCTGTCCGCTCGGTAGAGGCAGATCAAAAACCAACACAGATTTTTGCTGATAGCAAAGAGATTGTGGTCTGCAAAGTAAATGGCCAGCTCAAGGACCTCTGGACAGATCTGCAAGATGGAGACATCGTCGAGGGTGTATCAATCTCTTCACCTGAAGGTTTAGCAGTATTGCGACATTCAACAGCACACGTGATGGCTCAGGCAGTTCAGCAGACCTTTGCTCAAACTCGACTTGGTATTGGTCCTCCGATTACAGATGGTTTCTATTACGACTTTGACCCACCGCAACCATTCACGCCTGAAGATCTTGAAAAAATCGAAAGTACGATGCGCAAGATTGTTAAAGAAGGTCAGCGATTTAAGCGTCGCGTTACTAACGAAGGCGATGCCCTCAAGGAACTTGCCCACGAGCCTTATAAGTGCGAACTTATTGGAATTAAGGGTGGTGGCAACGACGAAACTAACGTCGAAGTCGGCGGCGCCGAACTAACAATTTATGACAATCTTGGTCGCGATGGACAGCCAGTCTGGTCAGATCTCTGCAGAGGTCCACATCTACCTTCTACGAAACACATTCCTGCATTTAAGTTGATGCGAAGCGCTGGCGCTTATTGGCGTGGCTCTGAAAAGAATCCGATGTTGCAGCGCATCTATGGAACAGCGTGGCCTTCGCAAGATGAGCTCAACGCATATCTTGAGCTACTTGCAGAGGCAGAAAAGCGCGACCATCGACGTCTTGGGCAAGAGTTAGATCTCTTCTCTTTTCCTGAAGAAATTGGTTCTGGTCTTGCGGTATTTCATCCAAAGGGCGGAATCGTTCGTCGTGCGATGGAAGATTATTCTCGTAAGCGCCACGAAGAAGAGAGCTACGAATTTGTTTATTCGCCTCACCTAACAAAGGCAGCGCTCTTTCAGAAATCTGGCCACCTTGATTGGTATTCAGAGGGCATGTATCCACCGATGATCATGGATGAAGAGCTGCATGCCGATGGCACCATAAAGCGCGCCGGGCAGCAGTACTACATGAAGCCTATGAACTGCCCCTTCCACAACCTTATTTTCCAGTCTAGACAACGTTCCTATCGCGAACTTCCACTGCGCCTCTTTGAATTCGGAACCGTCTACCGCTACGAAAAGTCTGGCGTATTGCACGGCATTACTCGCGCTCGTGGATTTACTCAAGATGATGCGCATATTTACTGCACAAAAGAACAGATGCCTGGTGAGCTCGATTCACTACTCACCTTCGTTTTGAATCTCTTGCGTGATTACGGACTGCAGGATTTCTATCTCGAGCTTTCAACTCGCAATCCAGAGAAATCAGTTGGCGAAGACCATGATTGGGAAGAAGCAACTGAAGCTCTACGCAAAGCCGCGGTCGCCCAGAAGTTAGAGCTCGTTCTTGATGAAGGTGGCGCCGCCTTCTATGGTCCAAAGATTTCAGTTCAAGCAAAAGATGCAATCGGGCGCACCTGGCAGATGTCTACGATCCAAGTGGATTTCCAATTGCCGCAGCGCTTCGAACTTGAGTTTGCCGCAGCTGATGGAAGTCGACAGAGACCTGTGATGATTCACCGCGCACTCTTTGGATCTATCGAACGTTTCTTTGGAGTACTTACTGAACACTATTCAGGAGCCTTCCCACCATGGCTTGCTCCAGTACAAGTCGTTGGAATCCCTGTTGCCGACACCTTTGCTGATTATCTCTCTGGCGTTATCAAGGAGATGAAGGCTTCGGGTATTCGTGCTGAGCTCGATGACTCAGATGATCGTATGCAGAAGAAGGTGCGTAATGCGCAAATGCAGAAGATTCCTTACATGGTCATTGCCGGAGAAGAGGATATGAAGGCTGGCGCGGTCTCATTTAGATATCGCAATGGCGAACAGAAGAATGGCATTCCAGTCGCTGAAGCCATCGCTGAAATCAAAGCAACGATTGCTGCGCGCGAGCAGGTCTAGAGATGAGTGAGATTTCTGGGGCGGGAATGCCCGATGGCTGGCAACGGCTTTGGGCGCCTCACCGCTTAGATTATTTACGCGGAGAGAATCGTCCACTTGAAGGCAATGATGTCGCTTGCCCGTTCTGTCGCATACCAACGCTCAGTGATGAAGAAGGGCTCATCGTTGCGCGCGGAACCCACGCTTATGCGGTGATGAATCTCTACCCATACAACCCTGGCCATTTGCTTATCTGCGCTTTTCGCCATGTCGCAGATCTCACCGATTTATCTGATGAAGAGCGTCACGAGATCACGGATATGACATCGCATGCAATGCGGGTAATTCGAAAGGTTTCCAAGGCTGATGGATTTAACCTCGGCATGAATCAAGGAGCAATCTCAGGCGCTGGAGTTGCAGAACATATTCACCAACATATCGTCCCTCGCTGGTCAGGGGATGCAAACTTTATGCCGATTATTGGCAAGACAAAGGTAATGCCGCAACTTCTTACGATGACGCGGGATGAGTTAGCTGCTGCTTGGTAACAGGTTTATATAGCGCTTCACAACATCAACACCGATTCCCTTATTGAGATTTATGGGGATTGCAGGGAAGATGATTCCAGCAGCAAAGGCGCCCTCATCCATCTCTGAAGTCTGTTCAAAGTACTCTTCACGAAATTCACGAACAAGCTCTTCGTGTTCAGGATCGCAATGTCTTGTAGTTGGCGGATTGGTTGAGTAATCAATAATTTCCAGATCCTGTAAGCGAATAAGCGCTGTTGGCTCACCATCGTCACCATGGAGAACTAAATACGGAGTGATTACTTGATCAAATACACGGCTTGCCAACATCGCAGCATCATCGAAATCCAGCTCTTGACCTTCGAGTCCGTTGACCAAGACCAAGCGAGGAATCTGGAAATCATCTAGCTCTTGCCAGAGCGAAATCGTCTGCGCATCAATACCTGCACCAGGGTTGATGGCAAAGATTGCAAGATCAGAATCTGCCTCGGCGGTGGCTGAAACGGTGCCATGAAAAGCCGAGGCGATGGCCGCAGGGGATGCGCTGACATGCCCGTAAACATGTATCCGCTTTGACGGGGAATTCACAGGCTCAGAATTGGGGCTTGGCACGCGGGTAAGCCTACGATGGTGCCGATGATTAGTAGCTCACTGAAACCAGCAGTCACTCGATTAATCAATCCAGTGGCTCGAGTTGCTGTATCTATAGGCGTGACGCCAAATGCCATCACCCTTCTTGGAGCTATTGGAGTTATTGGCTCTGCCGCCTGGTTCTACCCAAGAGAAGAGTTTTTCTGGGGAACAATCTTCATCGTTATCTTCGCGCTCAGTGATCTCTTTGATGGAGCGGTGGCGCGAGTTTCGCAGAAGGGTGCAAGTCTTTGGGGCGGTTTCCTAGATTCGACCATTGATCGCGTAACTGATTCAGCAATCACAATTGCAGTTATCGTTCCCTTAATCGCTGCCGATGATCCTCTTTCATATCTTGGCTTAGCGACGCTAGTAACGGGCTTTCTTACACCGTACATAAGAGCGAAGGCTGAAAGCTTCGGAATCGAATGTGCTGTCGGAATTGCAGAGCGGACCGAGAGACTCATCATCATCCTTACAGCAGTGGGATTCCATGGGCTCGGAGTTCCTTACATTCTTGCAATTGGGCTCTGGCTCCTAGCAATTCTTGGAGTGATCACGGTTTTTCAACGTATGGCCGTTGTACGACGAGGACTTACAGCGCGATGATGGATCGAATGACTGCTGCCACCTATTTCACAGGATGGTGGATAGTGAGAACGCTTCCAGAAAAGAGCGCTTACAAGCTCTTTGATCTGATTGCAGATTTTGTCTACCGACGTAACGGAAAGAGCGTAAAGCGCTTACGTAGCAACTTGGCTCGCACGCAACCAAAGTTGAATCCAGCAGAGCTAGATAGTCTCACGCAGACTGCTATGCGTTCCTATATGCGTTACTGGTGCGACACATTCAGAATTCAGAGTTGGAGCAAGGAACGCATTCTGAGCTCCGTCACGGTCTCAAATGGCAACTTGCTTATTGGTCGCATTGAAAGTGGTGACGGGGTAGTTGTTGCTCTGCCACACTCTGGAAACTGGGATTTAGCAGGAGCATATTTCTGTGCGTTGGGCATACCTCTTGTGACTGTTGCCGAACGCCTAAAACCAGAGGCGCTCTTTCAAAGATTTCTTGAACATAGAACACGAATGGGATTTGAAGTCCTAGCTCTTGATAACCGTTCATTTGCAACTCTCATGAAGCGGGCGCGCGAGAAGAGACTCATAGCTCTCGTTGCCGATAGGGATTTATCTCGAGGAGGAATCGATGTCACCTTCTTCGGCGCACCAGCTCGAATGCCAGCTGGACCCGCGCTCCTTGCAGTAAAAACGGGTATCCCACTCATAGTCGCTCATGTTTCTTACACCCCACATGGAATACATATCGATTTCCATGATGTGCACGTGCCAACTGCTGGAAGCGAAGATGAAAGAATTGCAAAGACAGTTCAGAGGTGTGCAGATCTCTTTGCAGAAGGAATTTCTGAACATCCCGAGGATTGGCATATGTTGCAGCGAATTTGGGTTGATGGAGATTTTGCTGAAAGAGATGCTTCATGATGCCGATTTCGAAGAAGAGAATCGGAATTGTCTGCCCATATGGTTGGGATACACCTGGTGGAGTGCAGAGCCACGTTGGGGATTTAGCGCAGTACCTCATTTCAGCAGGACATAACGTCTCGGTGCTTGCTCCTGCGCTCTCTGATGAAAACTTGCCCGATTACGTTGTCAGCGCCGGTCGACCTATCGCAATTCCATATAACGGAGCTGTAGCGCGAGTTCTCTTTGGGCCTATCGCGTTTGCGCGTGTGCGACAGTGGATTTCACAAGGTAACTTCGACGTTCTTCATCTCCATGAGCCAGCTATACCTTCTATTTCACTTCTAGCTTGCTGGGCGGCAGATGGTCCGATGGTCGGCACTTTTCATGCCGCAGCGAAAAGGCAGAAGGTTTCTTTTGCCGTGGTTCCTTTTCTAGAACCAGTCATTGAGAAGCTCACTGCACGTATTGCGGTAAGTGAGGCGGCCCGAGAAACGCTGAAAGAACACCTCGAGACAGATGCGATTGTTGTTCCAAATGGAATTTATGCTGATCGATATCGTGATGGCGTACTGGAACCCCGTTGGTCTGGAAATACTCTGGGATTCATCGGACGTTTTCAAGAACCTCGTAAAGGTCTTTCGATTCTCCTTGATGCGCTACCTCGCGTCGTAAGCGCATTCCCTGACATCCAAGTCTTTGTCGCTGGCCCAGGTAACCCTGATGAAGCGTTGGAAGTCATTGAACCGAATCTGCGAGACCGCATTCATTTCTTAGGTCGCATTAGCGAGAAAGAGAAGGCAAATTTCCTCACCTCGGTCGGGCTCTATATCGCTCCCAATACTGGAGGAGAATCTTTCGGAATCATTCTTGCTGAAGCGCTAGCGAGTGGGGCAAGCGTTATCGCAAGTGACATTCCTGCATTTGATTCACTTCTTGGTCATGGCAAATATGGAACAACTTTTACATCAGAGGACAGTAAGGATTTGTCTGCGAAGATTGTCGACCTGCTCTCTCACCCAGATGAGCGTCTTAAGAAAGCCAAACTGGGCAAGGAATACGCGCAGAGCTTTGATTGGGATGTTGTTGCTGAGAAAATCTTCGATGTCTACGAGATGGCGATGGCGGGTGGACGTAAAGTGACACTTGCATCCGAGAATCGCTCTTGGAACAAGTTTCTGGGAAGGGAATAGATTCATATGAGTTCGCTCCTCATCCTTATTCTCATTGTTGCCTTCTTTGCTTGGTACCTGTCATATTCGGCAACGCGACTTGATCGATTGCATCACCGCGTTGAAACCAGCTGGGCTAATTTGGATAGTTTGCTGCAGCGCCGTGCTGCCATTGCTATCGAGATTGCTCGCTCTGAAATCTCAGATCCAGCAGCATCCCTTCTTCTAACATTTGCAGCTCACCAGGCGCGTGAAGCGAGCATCAAGGATCGTTCTCAGGCTGAGTCAGGTTTGAGTGGGGCGCTAGGAATTCTTTTGGAGGGCGCGGATGAAATCTCGGGTGCGCACGAGAAGGCGTTGGTTCTGGAACTGCAAGAACTTAATTCAAAGATAAAGATGGCTATTGCGATTCATGTTGATGCCGTCAACCGCACAACTATGGTGCGCGCTAAACCAATTATTCGCCTCTTTCGATTAGCTGGTAACGCTCCTGAACCAGTTGTCTATGAGTTTGAAGACGATGTTCTTTAAAAGATCTCTGGCCCTGATAGTTGCAGCGGCATCTGTAGCAGTCGTTGCAGCAGCTTTTCTTGCACCAAAGTCAGAGAACTTGCTGAGCTCTGTTTTTGAAGAGGAAGTGCGTAACTCACTCAGTGGCAGAGTTGGAACTGATGGGCCAATTTTGGCGGTCAAGATTGATGATACAAAGATGGCCCATCCCCAGATTGGAATTGAGTTCGCTGATATCGTTTATATAGAACAAGTCGAGGGTGGGCTTACCCGTTTCGCTGCTCTCTTCTCATCCCAGATTCCAAAAGAGATTGGCCCCGTGAGATCAGCGAGGGTTTCAGATCTGGAATTGCTTTCACAATTTGGCAAAGTTGGTTTTGCTTACAGTGGTGCTCAGCAGAAGTTACGAGCCGAGATCTCAGCTGCCAATCTCTTTGATTTGGGCGCACAGAGGATGTCTTCAACGATTTATACAACTGATCCACAGCGGATTCAGCCTTATGCGATGGTGCTGCGTGCTGATCTCTTTATGGAGTATGCGCAAGATAGAGGTTTTGCATTTGCGCAATCAAAGAGTGCAGGCTGGAACTTCTCAGATGAGACCGAACTTGGAACTGCCATTAGCTCGGCAAAGGTTTCATGGCCGGCAAGTAACTACGAAGTTTTCTGGTCAACTGAAAAGGAAGTTTGGGAACTTTCACATGGCGGCGTCCCCAATCTTTCATCGACAGGAGCTCGTTTGACGGCAGACACATTTGTCATACAACTCGTATCAATCACGGACTCGATCTACAAAGATAAAGTGGGGGGAGTGACTCCATTCTCAGCAACCATCGGATCAGGTAAGGGTTTCATCTTGAGAGATGGAAAGTACATTGAAGGAAATTGGAGCCGCCCAACTGAGTCCGCTGGTACTCAATGGACCACCAATGCAGGGGATGAAATTCCATTTGCGCACGGGGCGATATGGATTGCCTTGACCGATAAATCGCCTAGTTTCACGCTAATTCCAGCGGATGCATCAAGGAGAGAGACAAAGTAGACTCGACCCTCTACGTGGGATAGACCATTTCACGTTTTTGTAAGGAGTTCATTAGATGTCACAGAACACTGGAAGCGAAGCAACAGGCACAGCGCGCGTAAAGCGCGGAATGGCTGAGATGCTCAAGGGCGGCGTCATCATGGATGTCGTAAACGTTGAGCAAGCCAAGATTGCCGAGGATGCTGGCGCATGTGCAGTGATGGCTCTAGAACGCGTTCCTGCAGATATTCGCGCACAAGGTGGCGTTGCGCGTATGTCAGACCCGGACATGATTCAAAAGATTCAAGCCGCTGTCTCGATTCCAGTGATGGCAAAGGTTCGCATCGGTCACTTCGTTGAGGCGCAGATCATTGAAAGTCTCGGAGTTGATTACATCGACGAATCCGAAGTCCTCACTCCTGCTGACTACACCAACCATATTGATAAGTGGAACTTCAAGATTCCATTTGTCTGCGGTGCTACCAATCTTGGCGAAGCGCTACGTCGCATCAACGAGGGCGCTGCGATGATTCGCTCTAAGGGTGAAGCCGGCACTGGCGACGTTTCCAATGCGATGACTCATATGCGCACTATCGGCGGAGAGATTCGTCGCTTGACTTCAATGCGCGAAGATGAACTCTATGTTGCGGCAAAAGAACTTCAGGCTCCTTACGCTCTTGTGAAGGAAGTTGCTGAAACAGGCAAGCTGCCAGTCGTTCTCTTTACTGCAGGCGGAATTGCAACTCCAGCAGATGCAGCTTTGATGATGCAGATGGGCGCTGATGGCGTCTTTATCGGTTCTGGAATCTTCAAATCAGGAAATCCAGCGGAGCGTGCAGCAGCGTGCGTGAAGGCAACTACTTTCTATCAAGATGCCAAAGTTCTGGCTGATGCATCACGCGGACTTGGCGAAGCAATGGTGGGAATCAACGTTGCTGATATTCCAGTCCCTCATCGCCTTGCTGAACGTGGCTGGTAAAACTTCTTCGAATGATTGTTGGCGTACTAGCTCTACAGGGTGATTTCCGCGAACATATAGCGGCAACGGTTTCTTGTGGGCATAGCGCGCTAGAAGTTCGCACCGCTGCAGATCTAGCGAAGGTAGATGCCTTAGTCGTTCCTGGTGGTGAATCAACCACAATCATTCATCTCGCTGAACTATTCGATCTCTACGCACCGATTAAGTCCAGAATCGCAGAGGGACTTCCTGTCTACGGATCTTGCGCTGGAATGATTCTGTTGGCAGATCGCATTGTTGATGGCAAAGATGGCCAGAAGACTTTTGGTGGAATAGATATGACAGTGCGACGTAACGCCTTTGGTCGCCAGGTTGACTCCTTCGAGTCTGATCTAAAATTCAATGGTCAGTCGCTACATGCCGTCTTTATTCGCGCCCCTTGGGTTGAGGAAGTTGGCAAAGAAGTGCAGGTGTTATCAGAGGTGGCAGGACATGCGGTGGCAGTACGCCAAGGCAATCTACTGGCCACCAGTTTCCACCCCGAATTGACTGCTGACATGGCTGTTCATACCTACTTTTTTGATGAGATCTGCAAAGGCAGATAAAGTTCGCGTTAGGCGCTAGATAATGAACGAGGTGGGTTGATGTCAGGCCATTCCAAATGGGCAACGACAAAGCATAAGAAGGCTGTGATTGATAGCCGTCGCGCCAAAAACTTTGCAAAGTTAATCAAGGCAATCGAAGTCGCAGCGCGTAATGGCGGGCCTGATGTCGTAGGAAATCCGACACTCTTTGATGCCATCGCTAAGGCGAAGAAGAACTCGATGCCTGCTGACAATATTGAGAGAGCGGTCAAGCGAGGCGCCGGACTTGAATCTGGAGGCGCTGATTGGCAGACGATTATGTATGAAGGCTACGGACCTAACGGCGTAGCAATCATGATTGAGTGTCTATCTGATAACCGTAATCGCGCAGCATCTGAAGTTCGCGTTGCTGTCACTCGCAATGGTGGCTCTATGGCCGATCCTGGTTCAGTCTCTTACCTCTTTAACCGCAAGGGCGTAATCATTGTAAATAAGGCGGCAGGAACCACAGAAGATTCAATTCTAGAGGCGGCGTTAGATGCTGGTGTTGAAGAAGTAAATGATCTCGGTGAATCTTTTGAGGTTGTCTGTGAAGCCAGCGATCTTGTTGCAGCAAGAACTTCCCTACAGGCTGCAGGTATTGATTACGAATCCGCGGACTCTTCCTTCTTGCCATCGATGCAGATTCCGCTCGATGCCGAAGGTGCGCAGAAGGTCTTTGAACTAATCGATGCCATTGAAGAGCTAGACGATGTGCAGAATGTCTACTCCAATTTTGATGTCTCTGATGAAGTTATGGCGAGCCTTTCCTAACCGAACGGCTCGTTAGTCCTAGGCTTGGAAATTATGAGCCATCCACATAAGCGAGTTCTTGGGGTTGACCCAGGGCTCACGCGATGCGGAATTGGCGTGATTGAAGGAAGCGTCGGCAAGCCAATTACACTCATTGGCGTCGGAGTAATTCTCACCTCAAGCGATCTGCCCTTAGAGCGTCGCTTACTGCAACTAGAGGTTGAACTAGAAGAGTGGATCTCAGCTCACCAGCCTGATGTCATTGCTATCGAACGAGTCTTTTCGCAACATAATGTCAGAACTGTTATGGGGACTGCGCAAGCTGCAGGAGTTGCTCTCTTGGTTGCAGCTCGTCGAAATATTCCAGTCATGATGCATACGCCATCTGAAGTTAAGGCCGCGGTCACCGGTTCCGGGCGCGCCAATAAGGCGCAAGTCGCTGAGATGGTGAAGCGGCTGCTTAATCTCGAAGTGATCCCAAAGCCTGTTGACAGTACTGATGCACTCGCACTCGCTATCTGTCATCTGTGGCGTGGTGGCGGCAATGCAAAGATTGAAGAGGCTCTTAAAGCTGAGAAGGTGCGTATTTCAAAGTTGGTGAAGAGATGATTTCACTTATCAACGGTGTGGTGCGCTCTATTGGCAGCGATAAAGTAATTGTCGAAGTTGGGGGAGTTGGTCTCGCTGTGTCGGTTACGACCCAGACTGGATCTCAACTCAATATTGGAGTTCCGGTACAACTCTTCACCACTCTTATCGTCCGTGAAGATGCTCTTACCCTCTTTGGTTTTCTTGATGAAGAGAGCCGTTCTACCTTTGAATTGGTACAGACCGTCACGGGCATCGGTCCAAAAGTTGCACTTGCGATCATGGGTAGCCATTCACCCCAGACGTTAGCTGCAGCAATTGCACAGGAAGATATCTCTGCTATCGAGAAAGTTCCAGGTATCGGTCGAAAGGGTGCGCAACGACTTATTCTGGAACTTAAAGGCATGATCTCTGACTTTGGTACTGCACATAAGAGCGCGCACCATCAACCGGTATGGCGCGAACAATTAACTTCGGCCCTTGTATCTCTTGGTTTTACTGCCAAAGATTCGGATGCTGCAATCAACTCCGTTGTTGCTGAGTACGCTGAAAATGGAGTCGAACCGACTGAGATTGAACTATCTGAACTCCTTAAAAAGGCGCTGCAAAGTGGAAGGCGTAGCTAAGTGAGTACAGACCGCATGGTGGATCCGAGCGAACATCCAGATGAGTTATCTGCAGAGCATGCGCTGCGACCAAAGACTCTCGGTGATTTTATTGGGCAACATCGCGTTCGTCAGCAGATAGATGTCCTCCTGAGCGCCGCTCGTAAACGCAACTCAGCTGCCGACCACATCTTGCTATCAGGACCACCAGGGCTTGGAAAGACAACGCTTGCGATGATTCTTGCATCAGAGATGAACGCGCCGATTCGGATCACCAGTGGGCCAGCAATCACTCATGCTGGCGATCTTGCAGCAATTTTATCTTCACTCGTTGAAGGCGAAATCTTTTTTCTTGATGAAATCCATCGCCTGCCAAGACCTGCCGAAGAACTTCTCTATTTAGCGATGGAAGATTTTCGAGTTGATGTAGTGGTTGGCAAAGGTCCAGGTGCCACGGCAATTCCATTGCAACTTCCTCGCTTTACACTCGTCGGGGCGACCACTCGTGCAGGGTTGTTGCCTTCACCGCTGCGAGATCGTTTTGGCTTTACAGCGCATTTAGATTTTTACGAGGAGAGCGAGCTGGAAGAAGTTCTCTCGCGTAGCGCAGTTTTGTTAGGCCTGACTATTGATAAGAAAGCAATTGCAGAGATTGCAAGTCGCTCTCGCGGAACTCCTCGTATCGCCAACCGACTCTTGCGACGTGTGCGCGATTATGCGCAGGTCAATGGTTCGAATTCGCTCAGCCATAACGATGCCAAAGCTGCTCTTGAAATGTATGAAGTTGATGAACAGGGGTTAGATCGCCTCGATCGCTCCGTTCTTCTTGCTCTGATCGAACGTTTTAATGGTGGTCCAGTCGGACTATCGACCTTGGCTATCGCAGTGGGTGAAGAGGTTGAGACCGTTGAATCAGTCGCCGAACCTTTCTTAGTCAGAAATGGATTTATGGCTCGTACTCCGCGGGGGAGAGTAGCCACAGCCGCTGGTTTCTCTCATGTGGGACGCACACCACCTCCTGGGCTGGCCACTCTTTTCGACACACCCACTACGTAACGCCTAGACTCTCGCCTTATGTCCACACCTCAAACACCTGTGAAGACTCCTGTGAAGACTTCCGGAAGACCACTACGCGCGCTGACTATGTTGGCGGTAATCCTCGTGGGACTTCTCGGAACAGCGCTTATTCAAGGAGCAGACTCTGTTCGACTTGGCCTAGATCTGCGAGGAGGAACCAGCGTCACGCTGCAACCCCGCGCTTCCAATGATGCCAATAAAGTGACATCAGAGGCGATCGACCAGGCAGTATCAATCATTCGTCAGCGCGTTGACTCACTCGGCGTTGCAGAATCTGAAGTGACTGCACAAGGAAGTGGCACTAACCGTCAGATTGTTATCTCTGTTCCTGGCGAATCAGGTCGACGCGTTGTCGATCTAGTCGGTCAGACCGCTGAGCTTCGTTTCCGTCAGGTTCTTGCTGAGTCTTCCGCACTTGCAGGAATTGGTGGAGGGGAAGCAACCCCAGCAGGTGGAGTCTCTGCTGATATCAACGCTCGCTTTGCAGCACTCGATTGCACCAATCCGGCAAACCTTCAGGGAACAGGCGCTGATTCTCCAAGTGAGACCATCGTTGCTTGTGCGCGCACAGGTACAACGAAATACATTTTGGGACCGGCTGAAGTTTTAGGTCAGCAAGTTTCTAAGGCATCTGCTGGTATTGATCAGCAGGGTGCAAGCGCTTGGTTTGTTTCTCTGACATTTGATGGCGACGGCACAAGAGCATTCGGAGCACAAACTGCTCGAGTGACATCACTTCCATCGCCACAGAATCAGGTTGCGATTGTTCTTGATGGACTCGTTGTATCTGCTCCATCTATCCGTGAAGCGATTCCATCAGGTGAAGCTCAGATCACCGGCTCATTTTCACAAGTTGAAGCTCAGGATCTTGCAAATGTTTTGAAATATGGATCACTGCCGCTCGCATTTGATCGCGGTGAAGTTCAGCAAGTGTCTCCAACGCTGGGTGAAGATCAACTACGAGCAGGACTTCTTGCTGGTGCCCTCGGTATGGGCTTGGTCTTAATCTTCTCAGTGGCATATTACAGAGGCCTTGGAATCGCGATCGTTGGTTCCCTCGGAATCGCAGCCGCGATGCTCTATCTACTCTTCCTAGTTCTCGGTAAATCAATTGGCTTCACTCTCACCTTGGCAGGAATCGCAGGTGCGATTGTTGCGATCGGTGTTACTGCAGACTCATTTATCG
The DNA here is from genome assembly GCA_945889195.1 of Bifidobacterium breve. Lineage (GTDB taxonomy): Bacteria > Actinomycetota > Actinomycetes > Nanopelagicales > Nanopelagicaceae > Planktophila. The sequence continues at coordinate 90,955 of CAMDBB010000001.1, read as the reverse complement.
TCTACTTCGAACGTATTCGAGATGAACTCCGTGAAGGTAAAACGCTCCGTACTGCCGTCGAAACGGGCTGGAGCAGAGCGCGTCGCACGATTATCGTCGCCGACATCGTTTCTCTTATCGCCGCTTTCTTGCTCTACTTCTTCGCCGTCGGTGGCGTTCGAGGTTTTGCATTCACACTTGGTCTAACAACTTTGATCGACCTCTTGATCGTCTTCCTCTTTACCAAGCCGATAGTTACTGTCCTCGCGCGTTGGAAGTTCTTCGCATCAGGCCATCCGTTATCTGGTCTATCGCCTAAGAGCGTTGGAATGAAAGAGAAGAACGCAAGGATTTCTCAAACTGAATCACCTTTGGAGGCATAAGCACATGGCGAAACTATCTGGTCTAGGCGGCCGTCTCTATTCAGGAGAAACTTCTTTCAACATCGTTGAAAACCGCAAGCGCTGGTACAGCGTGTCAGCAATCTTCATCATCGTCTCCTTCTTCGCTCTCTTTGTTCAAGGATTACATCTAGGAATCGAATTCAAGGGTGGCGCGTCATTCACCGTCAATAAGCCAACAGCGACAGTTCAGCAAGCGCGTGAAGCTGTTGAGGCGGTCGGTCTACCGGGTGAAATCATCGTTCAGAAGATTGGTGACTCAAAGGTTCGCGTTCAGACCGGAGCAGTTGATGCTGCCCAGTCTCGCGCGATTGAGACCGCTTTGACACAGAAGTTCAACGTGACTGAAGAATCGATTGATACTCAACTCGTTGGTCCGTCATGGGGTAAAGAGATCACGAAGAAGGCCATCTATGGTCTGATTGCGTTCCTTCTCGTGATTATGCTCTTTCTTGCCATGGTCTTTGAACCGAAGATGGCGGCAGCTGCAATTCTCGCAGTGGTCCACGACGTTTTCATTACCGTGGGTATTTACGCTCTCGTTGGTTTCGATGTCACACCGGCGACGATTATCGGTTTCTTAACGATTCTGGGCTATTCGCTCTATGACACGGTAGTTGTCTTTGACAAGGTCCGCGAAAACACAAAATCAGTTGTGGCGAATTCAAAGGTTACTTATTCACAAGCAGCAAACCTGGCTGTGAATCAGACGATTGTTCGCTCGCTCAATACATCGATTATTGCGTTGATTCCCGTGGGATCGATTCTCTTTGTAGGTGCCGGACTACTTGGCGCAGGAACTCTTAAGGACTTGTCTCTTGCTCTCTTTATCGGTCTAGCAGTAGGTACTTACTCATCACTCTTTATCGCTCCTCCATTCTTGGCTCAGCTTCGCGAAAGAGAACCTGCTATGCAGGCGCTGGCTAAGCGTGTTGCGGCTCGTGGAAATACAGCAGAGGCAAATACTGGAGCTGCGACAAAGATCAGTCGTCGCACTCAAGCAAAGCGTAAAGGTCGCAAATAACCTTTTAGCTTTATGGAGACTCAGCCCTTGATTGCGCCGGTAATCGACGCACTCAGAGAGCATCATCCCAATGCGGATACATCAGATATCAGCCGCGCCTTTGAGGTAGCGCGCACCGCTCATACTGGGCAGACGCGAAAATCTGGCGAGGATTACATCACTCACCCAGTTGCTGTGACTCAGATTCTCGCCGAGTTAGGTCTTAACGAGACCACACTGATTGCATCTCTTCTCCACGACACTGTTGAAGATACTCCTTACTCATTGACCCAGCTGCGCGCTGAGTTTGGAGATGAGATTGCCAACCTAGTTGATGGCGTAACCAAGCTAGATAAATTGACCTACGGTCCAACGGCTGAAGCCGAGACTGTCCGCAAGATGGTTATTGCGATGTCGCGAGATATTCGGGTACTTGTTATCAAACTGGCAGACCGTCTCCATAATGCGCGCACGTGGAGTTATGTCTCATCGGAATCTGCCCAGCGCAAGGCTCGCGAAACTTTAGATATCTACGCCCCGCTCGCTCATCGCCTGGGAATGAACGCCATCAAATGGGAGCTTGAAGATCTCTCTTTTGCCGTACTTGAACCTAAGAAGTTTGAAGAGATTTCACGATTGGTCGCTGAGAGATCGCCCTCACGTGATGCCCTTACTTCAGAAGTTATTGAGGCTGTGCAAGGCGACCTCGCTCGTGATTCGATTATTGCGACAGTTACTGGGCGAAAGAAGCACTTCTTTAGCGTTTATCAGAAGATGGTTGTACGTGGCCGAGAGTTCAATGAAATCTACGACTTGGTGGGAATTCGAGTATTGGTCAACGATGTTCGCGATTGCTATGCAGTATTGGGTTCAATTCACGCGCGCTGGAGCCCGGTTCCAGGAAGATTTAAAGATTACATCGCGATGCCAAAGTTCAATCTCTATCAATCTCTGCATACAACGGTAATCGGTCCAAACGGTAAAGCGATTGAGATTCAGATTAGAACCTATGAGATGCACTCTCGCGCTGAGTTCGGTATTGCAGCGCACTGGAAATACAAACAAGGGGGAGACCCTGAAGGAAATTCACCTGAGATGCTCTGGCTCCGCCAGCTCCACGAATGGCAGAAAGAGACAGAGGACCCCTCTGAATTCTTGGAAGCGCTTCGCTTTGATCTAGGTAGCCCCGAAGTCTTCGTCTTCACGCCAAAAGGTTCAGTCGTCGCGCTTCCTGGCGGTTCAACGCCAGTGGACTTTGCCTTCTCAGTTCACACAGATGTGGGTCTTCGTTGTGCTGGGGCAAAGGTAAATGGGCGCTTAGTGCCACTTGAATCAAAGCTCAATAATGGCGATGTAGTTGAGATTGTTACTAATAAAGGCGAGAACGCAGGACCTAGCCGTGATTGGTTGAACTTCGTCAAGAGTCCACGTGCGCGATCAAAGATCAAAGCATGGTTTAGTAAGGAACGTCGCGAAGAGGCCATTGATGCAGGTCGCGAATCCATCGCCCGTCAGATGCGTAAAGCTGGCCTACCTTTACAGAAGATTTTTGCCGGTCATTCACTTCTAGAACTTGCACATGAGATGCACTATGCAGATATTGATGCGCTCTATAGCGCAGTGGGGGATGGCCATGTTTCAGCCGCCTCGATCATTGAGAAGTTGGTCGCCAGCTTGGGTGCAGAAGATTCGCATCCTGAGGTAACGATTGAGAACATTCCCACAGGCGTTCAAACCACTCGTCGAACTTCTAGCGCCATTGAGGTTGAGGGCGTAGATGACGTATTGGTAAAGCTGGCACGCTGTTGTACGCCTGTGCCGGGAGATTCAATTATGGGTTTCATTACCAAGGGTTCCGGAATCTCAGTGCATCGCGAAGATTGCATCAACGCCTCGGATCTACAGAAGAATCAGAGCGAGAGAGTTGTTGGAGTTAAGTGGTTGCCAGGGGCTGCCAGTATCTTCCTCGTTAATATTCAGGTGGAAGCGCTGGATAGAGCCCGATTACTTGCCGATGTAACGCGAACGCTCTCAGAGCAACATGTAAATATCTTGAGCGCTGCAGTGAGTACATCAAAGGACAGGGTTGCTATCTCGCGATTTACCTTCGAAATGGCAGATGCAAAGCACTTAGATTCAGTGCTTGCGGCAGTACGTGGAATCGAAGGCGTCTACGACGTCTATCGAACTTAGTTCTGTTGCGACTTAGCTGAATTCAGCTAAATGCTTCTGGGCTTCTACAAGCCAGGCTTGACGAGCTACCGCTGAGTCGCGCGCCTCTTGCGCCTTCTTCGCGTTTCCTGCGGCTTCTGCCTTAGCTGCTGCCTTGTTGTAACTCTCAATTGACTCAGTCAACTGTGTAACAACTTCAGCAGCGCGCGCCTTGGCGCCTGGATCGGTCTTGCGAGCCTGATCCGCATCAGCTGATTTGAGCTCCTCTTCAACCTTTGCAATACGTGCATCAAATGCAGCTCGCTTATCTCGGTGTGTAATTCCAATTTTGTCCCATGTGCGCATCAATTCGCGAAAAGCGTTCTTTGTCGCCTTGAGATCGGTAAATGGCACAAGGGCCTCAATCTGAACAATGAGCTCTTCACGCTTTGCAAGATTGGCAACCATTGAAACTTCACGCTTTTCTAGGTCTGCGTTCTTGGCTGCAAAGAATTGATCTTGTGCTGCCTTAAAGCGATTCCATAGCTTGGTATCTTCGCTCTTCTTACCTCGTCCTGCCGCCTTCCATTGATCCATGAGATCCTTAAAGCGGCGAGCGGTTGGAAGCCACTCTGTCGAAGTAGCCAGCTTTTCAGCCTCAGCGACAATTGCGACCTTCACTTCTGCAACTTTTCCTGCAGTTGCCTCAAGCTGGGCAAAATGGGTGCGACGGCGCTTATCAAACTTATTTCTTGAGGCAGAGAATCTCTTCCAGAAATCAGCATCGCTCTTCTTATCTAAGCGAGGCGCAGCCTTCCATTCATCAAGGAGAGCCTTCAGGCGATCTCCCGTAACCTTCCAATTCTCAGATAGAGCGAGGGATTCCGCTTCAGCAACAATCTTCTCTTTCTCAACAAGGATTTGCTCACGACGAGCAGCCTTGGCAGCGGTCTCTGCTGCCTTCTTTGCTTCATATGCCTCGCGGTGGCCTTCAATGAGTGGCTCAATCTGTTCTACTGAGAGAGCAAGCGAAGCGAGATCACCAACGCCATTGAGTTCGCGAACTTGCTGACGAAGTTTCTTTACAGCCTCATAAGCATCTTGAGGAACCATCGCTCCACTGGTGATGCGTGCCGCGGTGAGAGCTACTTCAGATGCAAGGGCTTCAAATTTTCGAACGAAGTAAGCGAGCGCTTCTTCAGCTGATTTTCCAGGGTAAGAACCAACAGGCTTTTCGCCTTCAGGTGTACTGACAAAAACTGTGCCATCTTCGGCAACGCGACCAAATTTTGAAGGATCTCCAATGAGTGCAGATGCTGCGCTTGTTGGAAGTGAATGTGTCTGTGCAAGTGCGGTTGGATTTACATCGGTCATTTTGATCCCCTTTGGCGCGTTGGTAAGTAATTCGACCTTCTGTCGGATTTCTTGCCTTCGTTGATATGTGCGTAGTTTTGGTAGAGGTCAAAGGTACCCTGTGCATCCACAAGCAGTAAATCCACGCGAGAAATAGGGGTGACCTGGATGCTCATTCGGTCATTTCCTGCCCCAATGTTTGCCACCAATTGCTGGGTCATCGCACCAGCAGCTGGTGGCGAGTGCATCATCGTCGACCCAGGTATGCCCGATATTTCGGCAGATATCGAGATGATCATCGAAGAGAACAAGTTAAAGCCGGTCGCTGCCTTCATCACACATGGCCACTTAGACCATACCTTCTCCATTAAGCCACTTGCAGATGGCTACGACATTCCGACCTACATTCACTCCGAAGACCGCCGCTTCATCGCAGACCCAAGTGGAATTCATGGCCCGGAATTCATTGATCAGCTCAAGGGAATTGTTTTCGAAGAACCTCTCAAGGTAAATGAAGTAAAGAATGGGGCAACGCTAGATTTATTGGGCATGCAGATTGAGGTGATCCATGCCCCTGGCCACACCAAAGGTTCTGTCATGTTTGCGCTCAATCAAGAAATCTTGATGAGCGGAGATGTGCTCTTTGCTGGCTCGATTGGAAGAACTGACCTTCCTACAGGTAGCGCAAGCGATATGAAGTCAACGCTGAAGAATAGAGTTCTCACACTCTCCGATGAATTACGCGTACTTCCTGGCCATGGACCCGAGACAACTATTAAATACGAGCGAAAAAACAATCCATATCTGAAAGAATTGACCTCGTGAATTACGAGAAGATCCAAGCGCCCAAGGGCGTCCGCGAATATCTGCCTCCTGAATCCACAGCGTTCGAATGGGTCAGGCAGCAGTTGATTTCACCTGCTCGTCTTGCCGGGTATCAACTGATGGAACTTCCTGTATTTGAAGATACCAATCTCTTCTCTCGCGGCGTTGGTGAATCTACCGATGTTGTCTCAAAGGAGATGTACACCTTTGAAGATCGCGGCGGAAGATCAATTACTCTGCGACCAGAAGGAACTGCTGGTGTCATGCGCGCTGTCATTGAGCAGAACCTTGATCGTGGCCAACTTCCTGTCAAGGTCTGGTATTCGGGTCAGTACTTCCGTGCCGAAAGACCTCAGGCAGGCCGATATCGTCAATTTTATCAAGTGGGAATTGAGGCTATTGGAGTTGATGATCCTGCGATAGATGCAGAGGTAATTGCAATTGCATATCAGGGCTTTAAGAATATTGGTCTTAAGAATTTCACACTACAAATAACATCACTGGGCGATGCTCCATCACGGGCGGCTCATCGCGAAGATCTTATGAAGTTCTATCAAACACTCAACCTGGATGAGGCGACTTCCGCCCGAGCACAACTCAACCCACTGCGCCTCTTCGACGATAAGCGACCTGAGATGGTTGCGGCGATGGCCAAAGCGCCGCTCTTACTCGATTACCTCTCTCCGGAAGCTCAAGATAACTTTGGGAAAGTTCAGAGCTACCTCAAGGCAATGAATATTGCATTCACAATTAATCCGCGCATGGTCCGAGGTCTTGACTACTACACCGGAACTACCTTCGAATTCGTTCATTCAGATCTTGGTGCGCAGAGTGGAATTGGTGGCGGTGGTCGATACGACGGCTTGATGGAAATTCTTGGTGGCCAACCACTTTCCGGTATTGGTTTTGGGCTAGGAGTAGATCGCGCACTTTTAGCTGCAGTTGCAGAAGGAGTATTGCCGAGCGATTCATTCACCTCTGATCTTTTTATCATTCCTTTGGGGGAGTCAGCAAAGAGCTCTGCCCTGACGATTGCCTCACAGTTACGAAACTCTGGGATTACAACGGAGATCGCCTTTGGAGACCGCGCCCTCAAGGGCGCTATGAAGGCTGCTGATAAATCTGGTGCGAGATTTGTCATCGTTCTCGGTGAGTCAGAGTTGCAAGCAGGAACAGTCGAACTCAAGCGCATGGATGATGGAGCGGTAAATTCCGTTAAGATTGAGCAATTACAAGGAGAGCTCCGCTCTCAATTATCGGCACAACGAAAATAAGGGTGGCTCACTTTCATGTTAAGAAACCATGATGCAGGTGCGCTGCGCGCTTCTCACGCAGGTAAGACGGTCACTTTGGCAGGTTGGGTTGCCCGCCGTCGCGATCATGGTGGAGTTGCCTTTATCGATCTACGTGATGCAACAGGCTCTGTCCAAGTCGTAATTCGCGACGAGAAGATGGCTGGCCAATTGCGCGCTGAATGGTGTTTACAAATCACCGGTGAAGTTGCCCTGCGTCCTGCCGGAAATGAAAATTCAAATATTCCAACTGGCGAAATCGAGGTCATGGGGGACTCAGTCGTTGTTCTCAGCGAATCTGCGCCACTTCCATTCCCAGTCGACTCTGGCTCTGAAGCAGAGATTTCAGAGGAAGTGCGTCTTCGTTATCGCTACCTAGATTTACGGCGCGAAGGCCCTGCAGCAAACTTAAGACTTCGCTCCAAGGTAACGGCGGCCATTAGAGGCGCCATGCAAGATCTAGATTTTCTTGAAATCGAAACTCCTTATCTGACTCGATCAACGCCTGAAGGCGCACGCGACTTTTTAGTTCCTGTAAGGCTTCAACCAGGAAGTTGGTATGCCCTTCCTCAATCTCCACAACTTTTCAAGCAGCTCTTAATGGTTGCTGGTATGGAGCGTTACTACCAGATCGCTCGTTGTTTCCGTGATGAAGATTTCCGAGCGGATCGCCAACCAGAGTTCACTCAGCTAGATATCGAAATGTCGTTCGTTGATCAAGCCGACATCCTCGCAGTTGCCGAAAAGATCCTGGTTAAGGTGTGGAAAGAAGCGGTCGGCTATGATATTCCAACGCCGATTCGCCATATGACGTATGCAGATGCAATGGATAAGTACGGTTCAGATAAACCTGATCTTCGCTTTGGCCATGAACTTGTAGAAGTCACAGAGTATTTTTCAAAGACAGAGTTTCGAGTCTTTCAAGCACCATATGTTGGAGCAGTTGTCATGCCAGGAGGCGCTGATTCACCTCGTCGTGAACTCGATGCTTGGCAGGATTGGGCTAAGGCAAGAGGAGCAAAAGGCATCGCCTACATTCTCGTCAACGCCGATGGAACTCTTGGCGGACCGGTAGCGAAGAACATCTCTGAGACTGAACAGTCGGGAATTGCAGCTTTCGTTGGTGCAAAGCCAGGGGATGCGATCTTCTTTGCAGCAGGTGAGCGTTCTGCATCTCAACAACTTCTTGGGGCAGCGCGGTTAGAGATCGGACGCCGTTGCAATCTTATAAACCAAGGGGCATGGGAATTTCTCTGGGTTGTCGATGCGCCGATGTTTGAACCAACCGATAACGGTGGTTGGACTGCTGTTCACCATCCATTTACAGGACCGAAACCTGAATATGCAAAGACATTTAAGAGCGATCCAGCAACGGCACTTGCGTATGCATATGACATCGTCCTTAACGGTACAGAACTCGGTGGAGGGTCAATACGTATCCACGATCGCAATATTCAGAAGGACGTCTTTACTGTCATCGGATTGAGCGATGAGGAAGCTCAGAGCAAGTTTGGATTCCTCTTGGAAGCATTTAACTACGGCCCACCACCTCACGGAGGTATCGCGCTTGGTCTCGACAGAGTCTGCGCACTTCTGACTGGCTCTGATTCAATTCGAGAAGTTATCGCATTTCCAAAGACCGCCAGCGGTGGAGATCCATTGACTGGAGCACCAACACCAATTACACCTGCGCAACGTAAGGAAGCGGCCATCGATTGGACTCCTCCAAAGGAGTAGTCAGGTAGGCTTACTGTTATGGGTCCAGGTGGAATTGCAACAATTATCGCAGCAGCATCGCTCTTTGTGATCGCAGTATCTGTGGCATATGCCGTCTTCCGTGTCAGCAAATTGGTCGATGAGGCGAAGGTCTCTCTCAAAGCTTTCACTGACGATACAACGCCCCTTATTAACGAATCTACCCGCACACTTGAACTCATTAACAGCCCACTCGAGAGCTTTGCCAAGATCACCAAGAGCGTCGAAGAGGTCACCTCAAAGGTGACGGGTGCTACCTCAGATTTTATGGATAAGAATGGTCCGGCTGTGAAAGTTGCAGGTGCGCTACTGAGCGCAGCTCAGATGAGCAAGGGTCGTAAAAAGAAGAAGACTGAATAGATCAAGTGGGTGAATGTAACTAGTGGAATCCGCCGAGATCCGTTCGCGCTGGCTGCGCTTCTTTGAGTCTGAAAATCGACAAGGCCTTACCCATACCGTTGTCCCTTCAGCATCTCTGATTGCAGATGATCCAAATCTCCTCTTAGTAAATGCTGGAATGGTTCCCTTTAAGCCTTTCTTTCTTGGTGAAGTAACTCCACCGTATAAGCGTGCGACCTCTGTTCAAAAATGTGTGCGTACTCTCGATATTGATGAAGTTGGAAAGACGACGCGTCACGCCTCCTTCTTCCAGATGTGCGGCAACTTCTCATTTGGAGATTACTTCAAAGAGGGCGCCATCTCTCTAGCTTGGGAGTTATTGACCCGACCAATCAACGATGGGGGATATGGCTTCCCCGAAGATCGTCTCTGGGTAACTGTCTATCTCGATGATGATGAAGCTGCAGATATTTGGCATAAGAAGATTGGTATTCCGCGAGAGCGAATCCAACGACGCGATATGGCAGATAACTTCTGGTCTATGGGCGTTCCCGGACCATGCGGACCTTGCTCTGAGATTTACTACGATCGCGGTCCTGCTTACGGAGCTGAAGGTGGACCAATCGCTGATGAGAATAGATACCTGGAAGTATGGAATCTCGTCTTTATGCAGAACGAGCGCGGTGCAGGAGGCGGAAAAGATAGCTATCCAATTCTTGGAGAGCTTCCAGCCAAAAGCATTGATACCGGTTTAGGTCTCGAACGAACTGCTGCGTTATTGCAAGGCGTTGAGAACATCTATGAAATTGATACCACGATGCAGATTCTCACTAAGGCCTCATCACTTGCTGGCGTGACATACGGAAAGTCCCAAAATTCAGATGTTTCACTGCGCGTTGTAGCCGACCATGCTCGCACATCAGCGATGTTGATCGGCGATGGAGTGACGCCAGGAAATGAGGGACGTGGTTATGTTCTGCGTCGCATGATGCGTCGCACTATTCGCAATATGCGCCTTTTGGGCGTCAACGATCCAATCATGTCTGAGCTCACCCAAGCTGCTATTGGCGCTATGGGTCCTCAATATCCAGAGCTGATTTCAGATCAGAAGCGCATCTTGGCAGTCTCAATCGCAGAAGAAGAGTCATTCTTGCAGACGCTAAAGAGTGGAACGCAGATCTTCGATCTCGCTTCTACCCAGTTGAAGGCGCAGAAGAAGTCGGTCTTGCCGGGCGATGAAGTCTTTAAGCTCCATGACACTTATGGTTTCCCATTTGATTTAACGCTTGAGATGGCGCGCGAAGAGGGCCTTGAAGTTGATGAGGATGGCTTTAGACGCTTGATGAATGAACAGCGCGATCGCGCTAAAGCTGATGCAAAGGCGAAGAAGAGTGGCCACACTGATCTGAGTGAGTACAAGAAGATTGCAGATTCAAAGGGCGCATCCACATTTGTTGGTTATACGCAGATTGAATCTGAGGCAGTTGTTAATGGAATCCTCGTTGATGGAATAGGCGTTCAATCAGCTATTTCAGGTAGCGAAGTTGAAATCGTTCTTGATAGAACTCCTTTCTATGCAGAAGGTGGCGGACAGTTAGCAGATGGTGGGCGCATAACTCTTGCCAATGGCGCTGTGGTTGAAATTGATGATGTTCAGACTCCAGTAAATGGTCTCTCTGTTCATCGTGGTCGCGTTATCAGCGGGGAAGTGGCTCTTGGTTCACAGGCGTTGGCTGCAATTGATTTAGAGCGTAGAAACGCAATCTCTCGAGCGCATACTGCAACGCATATGGTTCATAAAGCCTTCCGTGAAATTCTTGGTGAGACAGCAACTCAGGCAGGCTCTGAGAACTCGCCTGGGCGTTTCCGCTTCGATTTTCCTTCAACTGGCGCTGTGCCAGATTCGGTTTTAAATGAAGTTGAAGCGCGCGTAAACACACTTCTTCTCGATAATCTTGAGGTAACTGCAGAGACTATGTCGCAAGATGCTGCCAAGAAGATTGGCGCGATGGCTCTCTTCGGTGAAAAGTATGGAGATCAAGTTCGAGTTGTCAGCGTTGGTGACTGGGCGCGCGAGCTCTGCGGTGGAACACACGTCTCTGCCTCAGGTCAGCTCGGCCTCATTAAGTTGCTCTCAGAATCATCCGTTGGCGCTGGTGTTAGACGCGTGGAGGCTCTCGTCGGCGTGGATGCCTATAAGTATCTGGCTCGAGAACATCTGCTCTTAAATTCGCTTACTGAAATTGTTAAAGGTGCGCGCGCAGAAGAGCTGCCAGAGAGAATTTCGGATTTGCTCAATAAGATTAAAGAGATTGAGAAAGAGTTAGTAACTGTTCGTTCAGCGCAAGCGATGTCACAGGTGGGCTCGTTGGCCGAGAAGGCGGTAGTTGTGAATGGCATTTCAGTGATTGCAACAGCGTTGGGCAATGGAATTGCAGCTGATGATTTAAGAAAGATTGCAACCGACCTTAAGAGTAGGTCTGCGAACTCTGTAGTAGCTCTCGTCAGCGTTGTTGAAGGCAAGGCAGTTCTAGTTGCGGCGGTAAGCGATGGTGCAAAATCTGCAGGCGTTAAAGCTGGCGCCCTTGTAAAGATTGGCTCGACGATTTTGGGCGGCGGCGGCGGCGGTAAGGATGATTTTGCTCAAGGAGGCGGAACCAATCTTGACCAGATTTCGGTGGCCCTTTCAGCAATCACTGACGCTATCTCTGGAAAGTAAGCGATGCAGCGAGGTCGACGGATCGCCTTCGACTATGGCGATATTCGCATAGGTGTTGCCGTGTGCGATCCCGATGGAATCATCTCCTCACCTTTGGCAGTTTTGGCAACAGAGAAGAAGAACCTTGCAGGTGAAATTCAGGCCATCTTTGCAGAGTACGAACCAGTGCAGATCTTTATCGGCCTTCCCAAGCAACTTTCTGGAGTTGAAAGCGTCAGCGCCGAGAAGGCGAGAAGTTTTGGGGCTCTCCTAGCCGGGTTCACGGATGTTGAAATAATCTATATAGATGAGCGACTTTCTACCGTCAGCGCACAATCGAAGCTAAGAGAGGCCGGCAAATCTGCCAAGGAGTCTAAGGAGCTTATAGATGCGATGGCAGCTGTAGAGATTCTTGAGTTAGGTCTTCAGAGTGCGCGATCTTCCTAAATCACCCGTCTTTCGAGTTTTCTCAGCTTTCTTAGTTGTTCTTCTTTTCACTGGCGGAGTTCGTGAATTACGTTCAAATACATCAACTGCTCCAGATTTTTCATGTCGTGAAAATGGCAGAGAAGTAATTGTCCATATTGACTCCGGTTCATCAGGCTCTGAGATTGGCAAGGTGCTCGTAGAAGCGGGCGTAGTGAAATCATCCGAGTCATATTTTCGTGTTGCAGTGGGAGATCCACGATCTACTCAAGTAGCACCGGGAGATCATCGACTCACAGTTGAAAACTGTGCAAAGCAAGCGCTCGAGCAACTGCTAGATGTAAAGCGTCTCAGTGGATTAATCAGCGTTCAAGAGGGAATGTGGCTCTCTGAGATTCTCCCGCAAATGTATAAATCTGGCTTCAGCGCAGGCGATGTCAGATCTGCTCTGAATAACCTTAAGAAACCGAGCGGGTTTACATCGCTCGAAGGACTCTTCTTCCCAGCACAGTACAGTTTTGACAAAGGTACATCCGCACTCGCCGCCCTTTCCTCAATGGTTTCGCGGTCCAATCAGGAGATGGTTTCTGCTGGATTCTATGAAAGTCGCGAGAAGTTTACGCCCGCGCAGTTCTTAACTATCGCCTCTCTCATTCAAGCAGAAGGCAAGCTCAAAGATTTCACCAAGATATCTCAGGTCATAAGGAATCGCTTGGTCAAAGGAATGCCGCTGCAATTTGATTCGACAATCCATTACGTCAAAAAGTCGCGAGGCAATATCTTTCTGAGTACTCAAGGAACGTTGATTAACTCGCCATACAACACTTATCGAAAGTACGGCCTACCGCCAGGACCGATCAATAATCCTGGTCGCCAAGCTATGAATGCAGCTCTCAACCCAGAGCCAGGAAATTGGCTCTATTTCATAACAGTTGCGCCCTCTGATACGCGCTTTACAGATAATCTAGAGCAGTTCAATATCTGGAAGCTTGAGTATAAGAAGAACTTAAGAAATGGGCTATTTAGGAGTAAAGAATGATTCGTGGGGCAGTTCTCGGTTCGCCGATCGAACATTCGCTCTCGCCTGTCTTACACCGTGCGGCCTTCGTAGAGCTTCAGATAGAGGGAAGCTACGAACGTATCGAGGTTGGCGCAGGAGAGCTGAAAAACTTTTTAAGTGAGCGGGGTTCCGAGTTTGATTATCTCTCGCTCACGATGCCCCTGAAGGAAGAGGTTCTGCAATTAGGATTTGCAACGAGCGACTTAGCGCTCAAATCTCAATCCGCGAATACGCTCATTAAGAGCGGTGGATTGTGGAGTGCAACATCAACTGATGGCACAGGTTTCTTACAAGCTCTCGCTCATCGGGGCTTCTCGGATTTCTCATCCGTCTTAATCCTGGGTGCCGGTGGAACTGCTCGAGCAATCGCGGCGGCGCTAGATGGTGTAGCGGATTCAATCACGGTGCTGGGACGCACAAGCACGCGCGAAGAATCTTTCAATGAGATTGTTACAGAGTCTCAATTTTCATATGTAATGTGGAGCAATGCCTTTTCACTTGAACCATTCTCCTTGGTTGTAAATACAACCCCAGCGGGGGCTGCCGATCTTCTCGCTGAAGGTATCGACGGTGACATCACCTCACTTCTCTTTGATGTGATCTACAAGCCCTGGCCAACAGTACTTGCAAAGAAGTGGAGCAGCGTGGGTGCGCCAGTTATCTCAGGGCTTGAATTACTTCTCTACCAGGGGATTGATCAGTTGCGGCTAGTTTCGGCGAAAGAGTTTGATACTGAAAATCTCGCATCAACTCTCAGAGAGAAGATAAGTAGCGCGCGCTAGATATCCACAGGTGTATCTGGGCCTCACTACTACTAGAGGTACCTTCTTGGTATGGCTGCTCTTCTTATCGCTATAGCGCTCTTTGACGTTAAGTTTCATCGCATACCCAATATTGCAGTTGCTCTTGTAGTGGCTCTCGATCTACTCATTGGTTCAAGCCCAGCCAACTTCTCTCTCCTTCCTATTCTTCTGCCAACAAGTATGTTGGCTTGGAGATATCTCAATATTGGCGGGGGAGATATCAAACTACTGGGTGCAATCCTGATTTTTCTCATTCCAAGTGAGTCGCTTTATGAGTACATCTTTAACGTACTAATATGCACCACCATTTTGGCGGTCATCTACATTATTCGTAGCGGCACTCTAAAAATTGCAATTCCACTGGCGCCTGCGATCAGTGGGGGATATCTCCTATCGATTTTGAGTTAATTTCTCTGCAGGGGCGTAAATAGGTCTGCTTTGTTAAATGGCATCTGCCACAATAGGCACATGCGTTGGATAACAGCAGGCGAATCTCATGGCCAAGCCCTATCGGCAATAGTCGAAGGCCTACCAGCCCATATTAAAATTTCAACGAAAGATATCGATTTCCATCTTTCTCGCCGTCGCCTTGGAGTTGGGCGCGGAGCGAGACAGAATTTTGAAGCAGATAAGGTCACAATCCTTGGTGGAGTTCGTTTGGGAGTTTCACAGGGTGGTCCGATCTCTATTCAAGTTGGAAATAGCGAATGGCCCAAGTGGGAGAAGGTGATGTCCGCCGATCCCGTCCCTGAAGATGAGATTGTGAATTTGGCGCGTAATGCACCACTGACTCGACCAAGACCTGGGCATGCTGATTTAGTCGGGATGCAGAAGTACGATTTTGATGACGCACGACCAATTCTAGAAAGAGCTAGCGCCCGCGAGACTGCTGCAAGAGTTGCACTTGGTGCTATTGCTCGTAATTTTCTAGAACAAGCAGTGGGTATAACAATTTTGAGCCACGTTGTATCCATTGGAAGCGCACGAATTCCTGATGGTTACGCGCTTCCACAGCAAGGTGACATGGCGCGCATCGATACCGATCCAGTCAGATGCGCCGACACGAATATAAGTGCGGCCATGATTGCCGAGATTGAATCAGCACATTCAGATGGAGATACCTTAGGTGGCGTCTGCGAAGTACTGGCTTACAACTTGCCACCAGGTCTTGGTTCACATGTTCACTGGGATCGCAGATTGGATGCACGCCTAGCGGCAGCCATGATGGGAATTCAGGCAATCAAAGGCGTTGAAATCGGAGATGGATTTAGAACTGCAACTCGTAGAGGTTCTATTGCCCACGACGAGATAGAGCGTGGAAAAGACGGTGCGATACAACGACGTACAGATCGCGCCGGTGGCACTGAGGGCGGAATGTCGAACGGAGAAATTTTACGCGTCTCAATCGCCATGAAACCTATCTCTACCGTCCCTAAAGCCCTAGACACCATTGATGTAAAGACCGGAGAAGCGGCTAAGGCAATCAATCAGCGGTCAGATGTCTGTGCTGTTCCTGCTGCAGGTGTGGTTGCCGAGGCGATGGCAGCTCTTGTCCTGGCAGAAGCTGTTCTAGAAAAGTTTGGTGGAGATTCCGTTCAAGAGGTACGTCGCAACTTTGAGTCGTATATGAAGAATCTAAGTTTTAAGTAATGGCCCCAAGAGTAATTCTGATTGGACCTATGGGTTCAGGAAAGACAACTATTGGCTCGCTGCTTGCCGAAAAGCTGGGGTTAGCGTTTAGAGATACCGACCACCTGATTGAAGAGCGCGAAGAGAAGCCGGTTTCGCAGATCTTTCTTGATCAAGGAGAAGATGCCTTTAGGGCAATTGAGAAGAGAGTTCTGAGGGATGAGCTACTCAAAGATGGAACGGTGCTCTCCCTCGGAGGCGGCGCCCCTATCTCGATAGATGCGCAATCAGCTCTTCGCGCTATCTCCTCTTACATAATCTTTCTCGATATCTCACTGTCAACAGTCGTTCCGCGGATTGGCTTTAATCGCGATAGACCACTTCTACTCAACAATCCCCGTGGGCAGTGGCAGACGTTGATGGAGGCCAGACGCCCAATTTATGAAGCTCTTGCGGATGTAACAATTAACGTTGACGACAAAAGCGAAGAAGAGATTGTTACCATTGCTCTTTCAAGTTTAGAGGAGGCGCGATGAAGAAGATTGCTATTACCTCTGAGCGAAGTTATGAAGTTGAAATTGGCCGGAGCTATCTAGAGGCTTTAATTGAGATCGCACAAGGTCGCGAACGAGTTGCTGTCATCTATAGCGAGGCGATGAAGGAGCAGATTCCAACCTTTGATTTCGGTGGCGCAGAAGCTTTCTACTTTGGAATTCCAGATGGAGAAGCTGGCAAGTCAGCGCGCACGCTTGAATCAATCTGGAATTGGTTGGGCGCTGCGGGTTTCACTAGAAGTGATTTGATTATTGGCATAGGGGGAGGTGCAGTAACGGATCTTGCTGGCTATGCCGCTGCCTCTTGGTTACGTGGCCTGGATTGGGTTGCGATTCCTACAACTGTTGCTGGAATGGTAGATGCAGCAGTGGGCGGAAAGACAGGCATCAATAGCGATTATGGCAAGAACTTGATTGGGGCCTTTCACTCACCCATCAAAGTGATCGCCGATACGGCTTGGCTTAAGACTTTGTCAGATCGCGATTTTGCAGCGGGGCTAGCGGAAGTTGTGAAGTGTGGATTTATTGCAGACGCTCAGATTCTGACGAAGGTTGAAGGTCTGACTTTAGATCAGATTCGTAGCTCGAAAGAGTTGACCCAGGAACTTATTGAGAGAGCGGTTCAGGTTAAGGCTGATGTTGTTGCTGGAGATTTTAAGGAGAGTTTCAATCGCGAGATTCTCAATTATGGCCACACCTTTGGCCATGCAGTTGAAATTCACTCTCAGTACTCGCTCCGACATGGTGAGTGCGTCTCGATAGGTATGGCCTTTATCGCTCATCTCTCCTTTGAATCAGGGCTCATCTCGCAGAAGTTACTGGAAAGACACCTCTCAGTTTTGCGAGGTCTACAACTACCAGTTCAATACAAACAGGGTGAATGGCCCGAACTTTTCTCGGCGATGAAACTCGATAAGAAGTCACGTGGGAATAATCTGCGCTTTGTCGTGATTACCGAAATTGGGAAGACACAGAGGCTTGAAAATCCAGATGAAGCCGCCTTGAGATCCGCGTATGAGAAGGTTAGCCAATGAAGGTACTTGTCCTCAATGGCCCAAATTTAGGTCGCCTTGATATACGCGATTCATCCATCTATGGAGATATGAATTATGCAGAGCTGGTCTCCCATATTGAATCGGCGGCAAAGACCCATGGCTTTATCGCTGATGTGAGACAGAGTAATGATGAAGCGGAGATCATCTCTTGGCTATACGAGGCTGCGGATGCAAAAATTCCAGTAATTATCAACCCTGCAGCTTTTACACATTACTCATATGCGATACGTGATGCAGCGGAGTTGGTCAAAGCTCCATTGATTGAAGTCCATCTCTCTAATCCAATGGCGCGCGAAGAGTTCAGACATACATCAGTGATTTCAGGGGTAGCAAATGGGACTATTGGTGGTTTCGGGCCAAATTCTTATGTGTTGGCCCTAATTGCGCTAAAAGCGCTCCTCTCCTGATTTTTATTGAGCAATTGTTATGCGCTAAACTCGCGCACCTTATCTA
Source organism: Bifidobacterium breve (assembly GCA_945889195.1). Taxonomy (GTDB): domain Bacteria; phylum Actinomycetota; class Actinomycetes; order Nanopelagicales; family Nanopelagicaceae; genus Planktophila. The sequence continues at coordinate 73,179 of CAMDBB010000001.1, read as the reverse complement.
ACTTTTAGAACGCAGGACTGGAGCTATCGTGGCAACAACTAATGATCTCAAGAATGGTATGACCCTCGATATTGATGGGCAGCTCTGGACTGTCGTTGAGTTTCAGCATGTAAAGCCAGGCAAGGGGCCAGCATTCGTTCGCACCAAGTTGAAGCAGGTCATGACCGGAAAAGTTGTCGATAAGACCTTTAACGCAGGCGTCAAAGTTGAAGTAGCAATCCTCGAAAAGCGCGAAATGAACTTCCTTTACAAGGAAGGCGAAGACTTTGTATTCATGGATAACGTGAACTTTGATCAGATGAATATTTCAGCAGACACTGTGGGAGATGCAATCAACTACATGCTCGAAAATACTGGGGCGATTGTTGCAATTCACGAAGGCAATCCTCTTTACATTGAACTCCCAGCATCCGTTCCACTCAAAATTACTTACACAGAGCCAGGTCTCCAAGGAGATCGCTCCTCTGGTGGAACAAAGCCTGCAACAGTCGAAACTGGAATTCAGATTCAAGTTCCTCTCTTTATCAAACAGGATGAAATTGTTCTCGTTGATACTCGCGACGGCTCTTACCAAGGCCGCGCCAACTAGTGTCAGCTCGCAGCAAAGCGCGTAAACAGACCCTCGATCTACTCTACGAAGCAGATATTCGAGGCGCCTCTGCTGCAGACTTACTCTTAACGCGAGATATCGTCGAAGAAGGTCCAGATGCCAGGCCTATCCGTGAGTTCACTCGCGAACTGATTGCAGGAATAACCACTAACAAGCGCAAGATAGATGAATTGATTACGACTTACGCCCAAGGTTGGGATATGGATCGCCTGCCTGCAGTTGACCGAAATATTCTTCGCCTTGGAATCTATGAGATTGTCTGGACGCCCGAATTGGCTGAAGGAATTGCGATTGATGAAGCTCTAAATTTAGCTAAAGAGCTTTCAACCGAAGAATCAGCCGGATATATCCATGGGGTTCTAGGGAAGATTTCACAGATTAAAGAGAGTATCGCGCTCTAACTTCGCACCGCTAGAAGCAATTTCTGACTCTCTAGCCAATCCATCAAAGATTTTGATGTATACCCAAGACAGATTGCTACATATTCAATATCTCGCTCGCGCAGCGAGATTACTTCGCCATTCCAATCTTCGCGGGAGCTTTGTATATGCGTGATATACCTAGAAATCATCTGAAGTGCGCTCCGATCAGGTGTCGCGCCGGATTCTGAGAGGTTTCTTAACCGCCGAGTATCAATGATTACTCTTCCGGTAATAACGGTGCCCTTTGTGGGCGCACTCCCGAAGAGCGTCGATACGGGAACTCCATAGAAATCTGCAATTTGAATTGCGCGCTTGACGCTGAGTGATCGGGAGCCTCGCTCGTACGACCCCAGAACTACTGCCTTAATTGCACCATCGCTAGCGTTTTCGACATCGCTCAAGGAGAGTGACTGTGCGTGACGGATTGAGCGCAGACGCTCAGAGACGAATGTGGTGGTGATTTCAGTAGCCATGGCGCGACTCTAGGTTTACATCTAGACATGCCCCTTCTTCAATCCACAGGGCGTAGAACTCAAGTGGTACTATTCGCGCGCATCCTTTAACGACCCGTCCTGCGAGGCGGGGAAGGAGATTTACAGATGAGCCTTGCCTTGCCTGCGCCAGATATGGCCCGCGCTATTACCCGTATTTCCCACGAGATTCTCGAACGTAACTCTGGTTCGGAATCAATCACACTCTTAGGTATCCCAACACGAGGCGCCCATCTAGCCGCTCGAATCGCTGCCAATATCGAAGCGATAGAAGGTCGTGCGGTTCAACATGGAACGCTGGATATCACGCTGCATCGAGATGACCTGCGGACGAGACCACCTCGAGCGCTGATGCCGACGGTCATTCCATCGCTAGGTGTAGAAGGTCGCAACGTTGTCTTGGTTGACGATGTGCTTTTCTCGGGTCGAACCATTAGAGCAGCGCTCGATGCGCTTGGAGAGATCGGCCGCCCACAAACAGTGCAATTGGCGGTCCTGGTAGATCGTGGCCATCGCGAGCTTCCTATACGCGCCGATTATGTCGGAAAGAATCTTCCTACCTCTCAGAGCCAGGTAGTCCGGGTGCAATTTACAGAGCTAGATGGAATTGATCTGGTCTCGATTGAGGACGGTGCCACTCAATGAAGCACCTCCTATCGATAGCTGATCTATCTAAATCTCAGGCCATCACCATTCTCAACACTGCAGAAGAGCTAGCGCGAGCCTCTGACGGTCCGATGAAGAAGCTTCCAACGCTACGCGGTCGAACCATTGTCAATCTCTTCGCTGAGGATTCAACGCGTACAAGAATTTCATTTGAAGCTGCAGCCAAGCGTTTATCTGCAGATGTCATCAACTTCTCTGCCAAAGGTTCAAGTGTCAGCAAAGGCGAATCTCTCAAAGATACAGCTCAAACCCTTCAAGCGATGGGAGCTGATGCAGTCATCATTCGCCATAGCGCATCTGGTGCCGCAGCGCGCCTGGCCGAAAGCCAATGGATGTCGGGTGCAGTAATTAATGCAGGCGATGGCACTCACGAACATCCGAGCCAAGCGCTTCTTGATGCCTTTACGATCCGACGCCATTTAGTTCATGGGGGAGAGGATTTAGCTGGACTTCATATCGCAATTGTTGGAGATGTTCTGCACTCACGCGTTGCTCGCTCAAATGTCTTGCTGCTTACTAAATTGGGAGCAAAGGTTACTTTGGTCGCACCACCAACCTTGCTTCCGGTAGGTATTGAATCGTGGCCAGTGACTGTTTCATATGATTTCGATTCGGTAATTGAGAGCGTTGATGCGGTGATGATGTTACGCATTCAACTAGAGCGAATGTCAGAAATGTTCTTTCCCAATGCTCGCGAATACTCGCGTTACTTTGGGCTCAACTCAGATCGATTGCGACGAATGAAGCCGACAGCGATTGTGATGCACCCAGGTCCTATGAATCGAGGACTGGAAATCACTGCTGACAGCGCCGATAGCGCTCGTTCGGTGATTGTTGAACAGGTGACCAATGGCGTCAGCGTGCGCATGGCGATTCTCTATCTGCTCTTAGCCGGCGTTCCAGAAGGTGAAGGTGTAATTGCATGACCACTAAATATCTCATTAAGAACGTCGAGGTCTCTGGCGTAGTTTCAGATATCGCTATTGAGAACGAAACGATCACAGCGATCGGCAAGAGCCTTAAGAGCGACGGAGCGACGGAGTTTGATTTCACAGGTTCGCTCGCTCTTCCAGGACTCGTCGATCTGCACACGCATCTACGTGAGCCAGGTAAAGAGGATGCTGAAACAGTTCTCTCAGGGTCACAAGCTGCAGCTCGTGGTGGATTCACCGCAATCAGCGCTATGGCAAACACATCACCGGTGGCAGATACCGCAGGTGTTGTGGAACAGGTTTACAGATTGGGACAGAGCGCAGGCCTTGTTGATGTTTTTCCGATAGGTGCTGTTACCCAAGGAATTCAGGGCGAACACCTCGCTGAAATTGGAGCGATGGCTGATTCAGCCGCGCGCGTTCGCGTATTTAGCGATGATGGCAATTGCGTTTTTGATCCATTGGTCATGCGACGAGCACTTGAATATATTAAGAAGTTCGATGGAGTTATCGCCCAGCATGCGCAGGAACCGCGTCTTACTCAAGCAAGCCAGATGAATGAAGGGTTTGTTTCATCACAACTTGGTCTTAAGGGTTGGCCAGCTATCGCAGAAGAATCGATCATTGCTCGAGATGTCTTATTGGCAGATCATGTTCAGGCTCGTCTGCATATCTGTCACGTCACCACGCGAGGTGGCGTTGAGATTATCCGCTGGGCCAAATCTCGCGGAATCAACGTCACCGCAGAAGTGACGCCCCATCACTTACTTCTCACTGATGAACTTGCGCGCAGCTACGATCCAATTTATAAAGTCAATCCGCCACTGAGAACCGAGAGCGATGTGATGGCACTTCGTGAAGCTCTTGCGGAGGGAATCATAGATATCGTTGCTACCGATCACGCCCCTCATGCAGCTGAAACTAAGGAGTGTGAGTGGCAAGAGGCATCCTTCGGAATGTTGGGACTTGAAACTGCGCTTCCGATTATCAATATGACTATGGTGCAGACAGGTTTGTTAACTTGGAGCCAGGTCGCTGATCGGATGAGCTCTGCTCCCGCTCGAATTGGTCGATACGAGAATCACGGTTCTGATCTGGCAGTAGGAGCTCGCGCGCATATCACTGTGATGAACCCGACCCAACTCTGGCGCGTGGATCGCGACCGTCTAGCATCGCGAAGCCGCAATACTCCCTTCCATGGCATGGAGATTCCTGGGGTGGTGCAAGCAACCTTCTTCAATGGACGCCTCACTCATAAGGCTGGTGCGTAATGGCTAAAGCATTCTTCGTTCTTGATGATGGCCGGATCTTTGAAGGTAGATCGTGGGCTGCAATGGGTAAGACCTTTGGTGAAGCCGTTTTTCAAACTGGTATGACGGGCTACCAAGAAACTTTGACAGACCCTTCGTATCACAAACAGGTTGTCGTAATGACTGCGCCTCACATCGGTAATACTGGTGTCAATGACTTCGATAATGAATCAAAGAAGTACTGGGTCGCAGGCTTCGTTGTTCGAAACCCATCGACCCTTACTAGTAATTGGCGAAGCGAAAATGATCTTGAAGCAGAGTTAATTGAGCAAGGAATTGTAGGAATCCAGGGAGTAGATACTCGCGCGATTACACGCCATTTACGTGATCGTGGCGCAATGAGAGTTGGAATCTTCTCTGGAGAAAACTTAACTAGAGAAGAGATGGTCATTGAGGTTCGCAAGCAACCTGCAATGGCGGGCGCCTACCTCTGCGCCGATGTCTCAACCCCATCAACCTACGTTGTTCCAGCGATTGGCCAGAAACGATTTACCGTTGCGGCGCTAGATCTTGGAATCAAGGGGGCTACCCCACGAGCGATGGCAGAGCGGGGAATCGAAGTTCACGTGATGCCCTTTGATTCAACCTTTGAAGATATCCAAGCGATCTCTCCAGATGGGGTCTTTCTCTCCAATGGACCGGGAGATCCGGCAACGATGACAGCAACGATTGATTTGGTGCGCGAGATTCTGATAGCTGAAGTACCGGTTTTTGGAATCTGCTTCGGACATCAGATACTCGGACGAGCGCTCGGTTTTGAAACCTACAAGTTGCAATTTGGTCATCGCGGAATCAATCAACCTGTTATGGATAAGCGAACAGGAAAAGTAGAGATAACAGCGCACAATCACGGATTTGCGTTAAAGGCTCCAACAGAAGGCGTCTTCACAACAGTCTTTGGCCCAGGGCAAGTGACTCACGTTTGCCTTAACGACGATGTGGTTGAAGGCTTGGAACTTTCAGAACGTGGTGCATTTAGCGTTCAGTATCACCCGGAAGCTGCTGCAGGTCCACATGATGCCGCATATCTATTTGATCGCTTCGTGCAAGTGATGGAGAAATACCCTAGAAAGGTGGCCACTCACTAATGCCACGCGATGCGTCGATAAAGAGCGTTCTAGTTATTGGTTCTGGTCCAATAGTCATTGGACAGGCATGCGAATTTGATTATTCGGGCACACAAGCTTGTCGGGTGCTTCGCGCTGAAGGGATTCGAGTAATCCTGGTCAACTCCAATCCAGCGACGATCATGACGGACCCAGAGTTTGCAGATGCGACTTACATCGAACCGATTACTCCAGAATTTATCGAGAAGATTATTGCTAAGGAACGTCCAGATGCGGTTCTTGCAACCCTCGGTGGTCAGACTGCGCTCAATGCGGCGATTGGTCTTTTTAAGGCGGGCACTCTTGATCGCTACAACGTTAAACTTATCGGTGCAGATGTTGATGCGATTGAGCGCGGAGAGAATCGAGAGCTCTTCCGCAATATTGTTGAAAAAATTGGTGGCGAATCGGCTCGCTCAATCATCTGTCACACCATGGATGAAGTCCTTGGCGCTGCCGCGACGTTGAGTTATCCAGTAGTCATTCGTCCATCTTTCACTATGGGTGGCCTGGGTTCTGGAATCGCCTTCGATGAAGAGACCCTCAGACAGATAGCAGGGGCTGGTCTGCGCCATAGCCCAACGTCCGAGGTACTGATTGAAGAATCAATCATTGGCTGGAAAGAGTACGAACTTGAAGTAATGCGAGATAAGTCAGATAACGTGGTGATTGTCTGCAGCATTGAGAATATCGATCCCATGGGTGTTCATACGGGGGATTCCATCACCGTTGCACCAGCGCTTACGCTGACAGATGTTGAGTATCAAAAGCTGCGAGACCTATCAATTTCAATTATTCGTGAAGTGGGCGTTGATACCGGTGGCTGCAATATTCAATTTGCAGTCAACCCTGACAATGGTCGCATTATCGTGATTGAGATGAACCCTCGCGTCTCTCGCTCCTCTGCGCTGGCATCAAAGGCGACTGGATTTCCTATTGCAAAAATCGCGACAAAGCTCGCTATCGGTTACACACTTGATGAGATCAAGAACGACATTACACAGGTAACCCCGGCATCATTTGAGCCAACTCTGGATTACATAGTCGTCAAGGTTCCTCGTTTTGCCTTTGAGAAATTCCAGGATGCCGACCCGCGACTTACGACAACGATGAAGTCTGTCGGTGAAGCGATGGCTATTGGCCGTTCCTTCGGAGAGGCTCTCATGAAGGCGCTGCGATCACTCGAGCGCAAGGAAGCGATATTTACCTTCCCATCAGAAGTTACTGTTCAAGAGCGAGAACTGCTCTTGGAATCGATGAAGATGCCGACTGAGTACCGCTTGCAACAGGTACAGAAGGCCATGTGGGCTGGCGCATCTATCGAGGATATCTATTCATCAACCAAAATCGATCGCTGGTTCTTAAAGCAACTAGAGATGATTAACGATCAAGCTCGCGATATTCGTGATGCCGTTGAGCTTGACGCGCCTACCCTCAAGATAGCGAAGGAACATGGTTTCTCTGATCAGCAGATTGCGATCTTACGCTCATCGACCGAAGATGATGTCCGTAAATTACGTCATCATTTAGCGATTAGACCCGTCTATAAAACTGTAGATACCTGCGCTGCTGAATTTGAAGCATTTACTCCCTATCACTACTCGAGTTACGAGGAAGAGAGTGAAGTTCGCAGTCGTACAAAACCGGCGGTGATTATTCTTGGAAGTGGCCCAAATCGAATTGGCCAGGGAATTGAATTCGATTATTCGTGTGTGCATGCCTCATTCACCCTCAGGGCTGCAGGGTTTGAAACAATTATGGTCAACTGCAATCCCGAGACTGTCTCCACCGACTACGACACAAGCGATCGCTTGTACTTTGAACCACTCACATTGGAAGATGTCCTCGAAGTTGTCTATGCCGAAACACAGGCGGGACCTGTCCTTGGAGTCATCACTCAACTTGGCGGACAGACTCCACTTGGTTTAGCTGCCGGATTAAAGGCCGCAGGGGTAACAATTCTAGGAACAAGCCCTGATGCGATTAATCTCGCCGAAGAGCGCGGCGCCTTTGGGCGAGTTCTTGCAGAGCAAGGTCTGACAGCGCCAGAATTTGGAATGGCTGCTTCCCAATTGGAAGCGTTAGAAATTGCAGCACGTATTGGATATCCAGTATTGGTTCGTCCTAGCTTTGTTCTGGGTGGGCGTGGAATGGAGATTGTCTACGACGATGCAGCGCTATCTGGCTTCATCTCTCGCGCTACCGATATCACTCCCGATCATCCAGTGCTCGTTGATAGATTCTTAGATAGCGCTATCGAGTTAGATGTTGATGCGCTCTACGATGGCGAAGAACTCTTTCTTGGTGGAATCATGGAGCATATTGAAGAGGCGGGTATTCACTCTGGTGATAGCGCTTGCGTCTTGCCGGCTATGACAATCAGCGATGATCAGCGAAGCAAGATTCGCGAAGCAACTCTCAAAATTGCCCAAGGCGTCGGAGTTTCAGGGCTTATCAATATTCAATTTGCAATGGCTGACTCTGTTCTCTACGTACTAGAAGCAAATCCACGCGCCTCGCGAACCGTTCCTTTTGTCAGTAAGGCAACTGGTGTTCCTTTAGCCAAGGCGGCGGCGCGGATCGCGCTTGGAAGTTCTATCGCATCTCTGCGCGAAGAAGGTCTTTTGCCTGCGCAAGGTGATGCAATTGCCAAGGGTATTAGTGTGAAAGAGGCAGTTCTTCCGTGGAATCGTTTCCGTCGCGCCGATGGCCGCGGAGTAGATGCAGTTCTTGGTCCTGAGATGAGATCCACTGGCGAAGTAATGGGTATCGCATCCTCTTTCGGTGCAGCTTATGCAAAGTCGCAGATAAGTTCATTTGGTCCCTTGCCTAAGACAGGAACGGTCTTTATTTCACTAGCCGATAAAGATAAGAGCTCAGGTATTGCTCCAGCAAAGGGCTTAGCTCAATTGGGCTTTCATCTGATTGCAACGGATGGAACGTCGAACTTCTTACGTGGACATGGCATTGAGACAGTCCCAGTACGTAAGAACTCGCAAGGAACTGGCCCGATGGGCGAGAAAACCATTGTCGAAATGCTAAATGCGGGGGATATTGACCTGGTGATTAATACTCCAGTGGGTCGTGGTACTCGCGCTGATGGTTGGGCGATTCGAACTGCTGCAGTACAGAGATCTATTCCGATTATTACAACCACAGCAGGCTTTAGCGCTGCAGTAGAGGGAATCAAATCACTACAAAGCAATGAGCTCACTGTTGCGCCTATCCAAGAGTGGCTCGCACAGTGATGGCAACTATCAATAAGAGTGCGGTTCAGCAGATCGTCACAGTTCTTTCCAACAAACGGGTTGGGGCATACCACCAGATATTGCTCAACGTTGGAGATATCGTAAAGAGCTGTCGTCCGGGCAACTTTGTCGCTATCTCTGTAGGCGGTGATGCCTCAAAGATGATTCTGCGTCGCGCATTCGCAATTTCTCGCACTTCAGATAGCTCGCAGTATGGCGGAACGATGGAGCTCATCGTCGCTCCTCATGGAGCTGGAAGTAGGTGGCTCTGTGCCCAAAGTGAGGGTAGCGAATTGGATATCGTCGCACCGCTTGGAACCGCCTTTGGGATTCCGACAGAACCGATAAATGCGCTTCTGATTGGTGGAGGTTATGGATCAGCGCCACTCTTTGGACTTGCCGATTTACTGAAATCTCGCGGATGCAAGGTTGATATGTTGTTGGGTGCAAGCGTTGGCTCAAAGATTTATGCGCCAATGGAAGGCAAGAGATCAGTTAACTCCCTAAAGATCTATACCGAGGATGGCTCAATGGGGGAGACCGGGCGAGTAACTCAGAGCCTTCTCGAAATTATTGAAAACCGAAACATTGATGTTATCTACTCGTGCGGTCCGATGGGTATGTTGCAGGCAATCACTGAGTTGGTTTCAGCAACAGAGGTCATTCACCAATGTGCGGTTGAGGAATCGATGGCCTGCGGGATTGGTATCTGCATGACGTGTGTTCTGCCTGTGACAAAAGCTGATGGAACAACGTCGATGCTGCGCTCGTGCATTGATGGGCCAGTGATGGATGGATCAAGTGTTCGTTGGGACTTGGTTGGAAAGGTTCCAGATTCACTATGACGATGCCAGTAGATATGTCTACAACCCTTGGAAATGCTTGGTTTCCATCTCCCATTTTTACAGCAAGTGGTTGCGCAAGTAGCGGTAAAGAGCTCGCTCAGTTCTTTCCTCTGAAAGATATCGGCGCAGTTGTCACTAAATCGGTGATGACCAAGCCACGTCACGGTCGTCCGACACCGCGTATGGCCGAGACTCCATCAGGAATGCTCAACTCAATCGGGCTACAAGGCCCTGGAATAGATGCCTTTCTAGCCAATGATGTTCCTTGGTTACTAGAACAGAAAGCACGCGTGATTGTCTCAATTGCTGGTGAAACAATTGAAGAGTATTCAACTCTGGCTCGCAAGTTACGATCAATCTCTGGAATTAGCGCAGTTGAAGTGAACATCAGCTGTCCCAATGTTGAAAATCGCGGTCTAGTCTTCGCCTGCGACCCGGATGCATCTCGTCGCGTGATTGATGGCGTACGAAAGACTATTGGTGGCGAACTGCCGATCATCGCAAAACTTTCTCCCGACGTCACAGATCTACCGGCTATTGCTCGTGGGGTAGTTGATGCGGGAGCTGATGCGCTAGCGCTGATTAATACTGTTCTTGGAATGGTCATCAACATTGACTCGATGAGACCACATCTTGGTGGAAAAACTGGTGGACTCTCAGGTCCTGCCATTAAACCGGTAGCAGTCCGTGCGATCTATCAGGTACATGCAGCGCTTCCGCAGGTTCCGATACTAGGTATGGGCGGAGTTTCTACCGGACGCGACGCTCTCGAACTCATTCTTGCTGGCGCATCAGGTGTCTCAGTGGGGACTGCAAGTTTTGGAAATCCAACAGCTCTTATCCAGATCCGAGATGAGTTGCAGACCTTGCTTGCTGCTCGCGGATTTGCAACCCTTTCACAAGCAGTTGGTTATGCTCATCGAGAGGAAGGCCCATGAAAGCTCCCATAGTTTTAGCCGTTGATACCCCCGATCTTGAGATTGCAAAGCGTTGGGTAAGCGCAACTCAGAGTTCGGTAAGCGTCTATAAATTGGGCCTTGAATTCTTTCTCACCTTTGGCCACCAGGGTGTTCGCGCCATTAAGAACGAGACTGATGCGGATATTTTTGTGGATCTCAAACTACACGACATTCCACACACTGTTGCTGGCGCTGCGCGAGCTATTGCAGATTTAGCACCTACCTTTCTCACCGTTCATGCTTCAGGTGGAGCTTCGATGGTAAAGGCAGCTGTTGAGGCGCTTCCGAATTCAAAGGTGACCGCTGTAACAATTCTGACTTCGCTATCTGAAGAGGATCTCTTTCAAATTGGTTTTGCAAATGCAGCCCTTGAGAGCGCAGTCGCACTCGCGAAGATGTCTGTGGATTCTGGGGCGAAGGCGATCGTCTGCTCCCCACTTGAAATCTCGGCGATTCGCTCTGCCGTGGGCGATGAAACCTTAATCATCACACCGGGAGTAAGACCGCTATCTGAGGTCGGCACAGATGATCAGAAGCGAACCATGACGCCACGAGATGCCATCGCAGCGGGCGCATCACTAGTGGTCATTGGCCGTCCGATTACGCAGGCATGGCTCAAGGGTGCGGATGAGATGTCAGCTAAGGCACGTTCCATCGCAGATGAAATTCTCAACTAGATTTACCTCATGGGCGCACCTCCTCAATTAACTCCAGAAGAGCGGGCGCGAGCTCTGGCGAAGGCTAAGCAATCTCGCTTAGTCCGTGCAGGCATCAAATCTCGAGTAAAAAGTGGCGAGCTATCTATCACCGATGTCCTTGAATTAGCTAAGAGCGATGAGGCAGTTGCAAAGATGCGAGTTCTGGAGTTGGTGGAATCGATAGCAGGTGTAGGGAAGATTCGAGCAAAGGTGCTGCTAGAGAAGTTAGAGATCTCTTTGACGCGGCGATTACAAGGTCTGGGATCTCGACAAGCAAAAGCTCTTGCGCAGGAATTTATTTCTCCATCTCCACTCACACGTGGAAAACTGATTGTACTTTCAGGTCCAGGGGGAGTTGGAAAGAGCACGGTCGCTCACGAACTTCGCCGATCATCTCCATTCCACGTATCTGTTTCGGCAACTACCCGTTCACCGCGCTTTAATGAACGCGAAGGCGTTGATTATCATTTTCTTTCAGATGAAGAATTTGATCGCTGCATTAAAGAGGACGAATTCTTAGAGTGGGCAGCCTTCGCCGGCAATCGTTACGGTACTCCGCGAAAGGCAGTGGAGGATGCGTTGCGTTCTGGAAAGAGCGTTCTTCTAGAAATTGAGATCTCTGGTGCAAAGCAAGTCAAAGCTAAGGTTCCAGATGCCTTGCTCGTCTTTTTAGAGCCTCCTACTTGGGAAGAGTTGGTCTCACGCCTTGAAGGCCGTGGCACAGATAGCCCCGAACGCAGAGCGGCGCGATTGGCGTTAGCCCAGGAGGAGATGGCGCAGGCTCCATTCTTCGATAAAGTTCTGATAAATCAGCAGGTCGAGCAGGTTGCTGCAACCCTGATAGAATGGGCATCTGCTAATTAGCCTGGGTTTAGACCCAATTATTTGATGGAGTCTTTAGATGAGCGTACATATGGACGGAATCACAAATCCACCAATCGATGAACTTCTCGATAAGGCTGGATCTAAGTACAGCCTCGTTCTCTATGCTGCAAAGCGCGCTCGTCAGATCAATGCTTATTACTCACAGCTTGGCGAAGGTCTCCTTGAATACGTAGGTCCACTAGTGGATACACATGTTCACGAGAAGCCGCTCTCTATCGCGCTACGCGAAATCAACGAGGGCCTGCTCACCATCGAAAATCTCGAACCAACCGCGTAACTCACTCACTTAAATTCAGCCATGCAAGGCTTGGGACGCGAGATTGTTCTCGGAGTCGGTGGGGGAATTGCAGCCTATAAATCCTGTGACCTTCTGCGGCGGTTACTGGATCTTGATTTCAAAGTAACTGTCGTTCCAACCCCTTCAAGTTTAAATTTTGTGGGCGCTGCAACATGGGAGGCGCTCTCAGGGCGGCGTGTAACAACTGAAGTTTTTCAATCAGTTGAGGAAGTTCGCCACGTATCCTTAGCCAAGAAGGCCGACTTTCTCATCATCGCGCCTGCAACAGCAGATTTGATGGCGCGCATCGCAGCGGGTAGAGCAGATGATCTCCTTACCAACGTCGTCCTCGCAGCAAGCGTTCCGACTCTGATAGTTCCAGCAATGCACCCTCAGATGTGGAGCAACCCGGCAACGCTGGAGAACGTTGCAACGCTACGGGCACGCGGTTATACCGTTCTCGATCCAGAAATAGGCGCGCTCACATCAGGTGACATCGGACAAGGAAGATTCCCGAGCACTCCCAATATCATCAGCGCCTTTAAGTCAGTAATTGGAGAGAGCGAAGATTTTAAGGGTCGCAAGATTCTGATTACCGCAGGTGGAACCCGTGAACCGATCGATCCAGTGCGATTTATTGGAAACCGTTCCTCAGGCAAACAAGGATATGCAGTAGCTCGCGCAGCTCTGTCGCGAGGAGCTGATGTAACCCTCATCTCGGCCAATGTTCATCTCTCAGATATCCCAGGCGTTGAAACAATCAAGGTTGAAACTGCGGCGCAGATGCACCAAGCGCTCAACGAAAACTTTGCTGCAACGAACGTATTGGTAATGTCGGCAGCTGTTGCAGATGCACGTCCTTTGCATAACGCTGATGGAAAGATTAGGAAGAAGGATTTCACCGCTATTGAATTGATCGAGAACCCTGATTTGCTGGCATCCATCGCCGCTGCGAAGACGTCCCAGGTAATCATCGCCTTCGCCGCAGAGACTAAGCTCGATACAGAAGGTGCGAAAGAGAAGATGGTCCGCAAGAGCGCGGATATTCTCTATCTCAACGATGTTTCTGGAGGAGATATCTTCAATAGCGAGACAACCCATGGTCAGATCATTACCCGCGACGGAAAAGTCATAGAAGTGGCAGAGACCACCAAAGACACGCTTGCTCATCAGTTACTCTCAGAAGCACTACATAAGTTAGGTTAGGGCAATGTCAAAGCGCCTCTTCACATCCGAGTCCGTCACAGAAGGACACCCAGATAAAATTGCAGATCAAATCTCTGATGCAATTCTTGACTCGTTACTTTCGCAGGATCCCACCAGCCGAGTTGCTGTTGAGACCCTCATTACAACTGGCCAAGTCCACGTTGCTGGTGAAGTAACGACCAACGGTTACGCAGATGTCATGGGAATCGTCCGTGACACCGTTATCGGAATTGGATATGACTCATCTGTAAAAGGCTTTGATGGAAATAGCTGTGGCGTATCAATCTCAATCGGACAACAATCTCCTGACATTGCTCAAGGCGTAGATGATGCTTTCGAGCATCGAGTCTCCGCTGCGGTAGATCCGCTCGATCTACAAGGAGCTGGCGACCAAGGTTTGATGTTCGGTTACGCCTGCGATGACACAAAAGAGCTGATGCCACTTCCTATCTGGTTGGCCCACGAGTTAGCGCAGCAACTCTCTAAGGTGCGTAAATCAGGCGCGCTTGCCTATCTTCGCCCCGATGGAAAGACTCAGGTGACGATTGAATACGACGGAGATAAAGCTGTTGCTCTTGATACAGTCGTTATTTCAAGCCAGCACTCAGAAGATGTGGATGTTGCAAAGCAGTTAACCCCTGAAATTATTGAACATGTCATTGACCCAATTCTCGCCAAGATTGATCTGCCGCGAAAAGATTTGCGAACCTTGATTAATCCGACGGGACGCTTTGTGATCGGTGGTCCAATGGGAGATGCCGGTCTTACAGGGAGAAAAATTATCGTTGACACCTATGGTGGAATGGCTCGACACGGCGGAGGCGCCTTCTCAGGTAAAGATCCATCTAAGGTTGACCGTTCTGCTGCCTATGCGATGCGTTGGGTCGCAAAGAATGTAGTTGCCGCCGGACTCGCTCGCCGCTGCGAGGTACAGGTTGCCTACGCCATAGGTAAGGCGCAGCCAGTTGGAGTATTTGTCGAAACATTTGGCACAGAGACTGTTCCAGTTCAGAAGATTCAGAGCGCTGTTACTACGGTATTCGATCTCCGACCTGCTGCAATTATTCGAGATTTGAATCTCAAGCGACCTATTTACTCACAGACAGCTGCCTATGGACACTTTGGACGCGAGCTTCCTAACTTCACATGGGAAGTTACCAATCGCGTAGCTGAGCTACAAGCAGCTGTTAAATAGGAACGAGAAAGTAACTGTGGCGGTAGCGCGGCCACTAAAACTCAAGGCCGAGGTATTCCGTAACCGTTCTCTCCCTTCAGACAACACCGGCATAGCGCGAGTGTGGGTGGACTCTGGTGTTTATCATCTCGATAGCGAGTTTGATTATGCGATCCCCACAAGCCTTGATTCGGTTATCGAAATCGGTGTTCGAATAGTTGTTCCCTTTGGCAATCGTGAGTGCGAAGCGATTGTTCTCTCGCGCGCTGTCATTGAAAATCAGGCCGGGCTTAAGCAGATAATCAAGGTCCTCTCCGCCTTTCCTGTAGCTACAACCGAATCTCTACACTTGATTGCTGAGGTTTCGAAGAGATGGGCGGCGCACCCGTATGACGTTCTTAGATCTGCGATACCTCCACGGTCTGCAGCAGTTGATAAAGAGTCTGTTGTCAGCGAGAAAGGGCCAGCTCCCTCGAGGAAACTTGTACGTAAATACCTGCAGTTTCCACCGGCTCAGGATGCATATCGTCTGATTGCCGAGTATGTAGCAGCAAGAGGTACCGCTGGTTCTGTTCTAGTGCTACTTCCTGACTCCAGGTCAATCGAACGTCTACGAGAATTTATCTCAGGCGCCACGGTGTTGGATTCCAACCTAGATAAGTCAGAACGTTATCGAAACTATCTCAAGACTATGCATGAGCGCGAACTGGTAGTGCTCGGCACTCGAAGTAGCGTTTTTGCTCCACTTCCCGATTTGGCTGAAATCATTCTCGTCGATGATGGCTCTGAGAGTTACTATGAACAGAGATCTCCTGGTTGGAATGCACGCGATGTCGCGGCGCTACGAAGTGAGCTGGGCTCAATCTCGCTAACTCTGATGGGCTATTCGCCGAGCGCTGAGGTTGCCAGGCTCATTGAAATTGGTTGGATAAAGTATCAACCGGTAAAGGCGTCGCTGACAGTCAAGAGTTTCCAGGCATCGTCAGGCGAACTTCTCCCATCGGGCATATTTACTCCGATCCGAAGTGCGCTAAAGAAGGGACCTGTTCTCTTTGTCGCCCCACGAAAGGGCTACTCTCAATCGATTCTCTGCACACAATGCAGAAACGTTTCGCTCTGTGAATGTGGAGGAAAAGTTCTACAACGTGGAGTCGGGCGAGCGATCGAATGTTCGCTCTGCCAGAAGAAGCAGATGGACTGGCGCTGTGCCTGGTGCCAATCTCAAAAGTTCTTTCTCATGGGCCGTGGCTCAGAGCGATTCGCACAGGAGATAGGTCGTGCTTTTCCGGGTTTCACAGTAACTGAATCTAGTGGTGAGAAGATTTTAGATAGCTTCTTGCTAGACGAAGGAATCGTCATCGCTACGCCCGGTGCGATACCGAAATCTTCAAAAGGTTTTAGCGCAGTAATCCTCTTGGAGTGCGAGCGATTGTTCTCGCAGTCAGATGTTCGCTCACAGGAGCGGGCTCGGGGAATACTCTTTAGTTCGGCCGGTACTTTGGCAATAGGCGCAGAACTTCTTCTAGTTATTTCTCACAGCCATCCAGTAATAAGTGCGCTATCCGCGTGGAAACCTTCCCTCATCACTTCGAGGGAGCTACGAGATCGCGAGGAAGTTGGCTTTCCACCATTTACTCGTTCACTCTCTCTAGAGATCGAGTCCGGCGAAGCACCTGCTCTTATTCGCGGGCTCAAGAGTGCGCAGAGTTCAGGAAGGTTACCTGCATCAACACGAATACTGGGGCCCTCGCAAGCTGCATCAGGAAAGTCACGACTATTACTCCTCGTTCCTATCGATGATGGCGAAGAACTCGTCTCACTTATCCATGAATTTCAGAGAAAGAGAAGTATCTCCAAAAAGACCTTAGCCGCATTGCGGATAGACCCTTACTCGCTTTCGTAATAGCTCTTTCTCGCATGGGGATTGGGTAGACTTGTCCCATGTCCGTGCAACCCATTCGCCACTTTGGAGATCCAGTTCTAGTAACTCCTGCCTCTGAAGTTGTTGACTTTGATAAGGAGTTGCGAAAGCTAGTTCAAGATTTAACTGAGACGATGCTCGATGCCCCAGGAGCTGGACTTGCCGCACCTCAAATCGGAGTTCCACTCCGTGTATTCGTCTGGGATGTTGATGAAGCCCTAGGACATCTGATTAACCCAACCCTTGATTTGAGTGAAGAGATCCAAGAGGGCGATGAAGGATGCTTAAGTTTTCCTGACCTGGTCTACCCAACACCTCGCGCATGGAGAGCTGTCGCCAAAGGATTTAATATGCACGGTGAACCCATCACAGTCGAAGGTACTGAACTCTTGGCGCGGGCTCTGCAGCACGAGACCGATCATCTCAATGGAATTCTCTTTATTGATCGCTTAAGCGATGCCGATCGCAAATTGGCCATGAAGGAGATTCGCGACTCTGAATGGTTTGGGTTGGCCGCAAGTAATGGCGCGGCTCCGACAATTAAGGTTTCACCTCATGGTCCTTTTGGCAAAGGGTTATAGATGCGTCTATGTGTCGCGGCTACTCCCAAGGTAGCGATACCGACGCTGGATTATCTTCTCTTAAGCAACCATGAACTTATCTCGGTAATCACCCAACCAGATAGACCTTCGGGTAGAGGACAGAAGAGCCGCGAGTCAGAAGTTTCGCAGTGGGCCGCACAGAACAACGTCACCTTCCATAAACCGCAAGGTGAGCAAGAAACGCTCGCGGCTTTAATCGACGCTGATCTACTGCTCACTATTGGCTATGGAGTCATTCTTCCTACCTCGGTGATCTCTCTACCAACTCATGGCTCAATCAATCTTCATTTCTCACTGCTACCTCGCTGGCGAGGAGCGGCACCTGTTCAACGAGCGATCGAAGCAGGGGATTCTGTCTCAGGAGTAACTGTCTTTGCCCTTGATGAGGGAATGGATACAGGACCGATCTACCTAGAGAAGCGATTTGCGTTAGACGCAGATATTACGAGTGATGAGTTATTAAACGAACTTGCAGACCTTGGAGTTGAAGCTGTTGCACAAACGCTGACACTTATTGAACAAGGGGTTCGCCCGCATGCACAGAGCTCGGAGGGTGCCACCCGGGCGATGAAGATATCTAAGGGCGATGCACAAATTGATTGGAACCAGTCAGCAGAAGTTATTTCACAGAAGATTCGAGCCTTCACATCTAACCCAGGCGCTTGGACCAACTTTCGCGAATCAACGCTAAAAGTTTTCACTCCAACAATCACCGATTTTCCACTGCCACCGGGTGAGCTGCTCCTTAAAGAGAAGAAGCTCTATATTGGAACATCAACCTTTGCTATTGAAATAGGCGAAGTTCAACCATCCGGCAAAGCGTTGATGCCAGCTAGCTCCTGGGTAAATGGAGTCAGATTGGATTCTGGTGAACGCCTTGGTTAAGGCGAGACGAGATAGCTTTAAATCGCCGAAGCCGGATGCGGTGCGCGTACTTGTCTTTGATGTTCTGACAGAAGTTAATCGAAGAGAGGGTTACTCAAACCTCCTTCTCCCAAGCGCTCTAGCGGCATCGACTCTTGATCTTCGTGATAGAGGATTTGCAACGGAATTGCTCTATGGAACGATCCGTATGCAGGGGAGGCACGATTACATTCTGAGTCAGGTCTTCGATCGCCCCATCGATGAAGTTGATCCCGGAATCGTCGATATTTGTCGCCTCGGCGTTCATCAGCTCTTTGAGATGCGGGTCGCAACACATGCTGCAGTCTCAGCGACAGTTGAATTGGCGCGAAAGGCGATAGGAGAATCCAAAGCCTCATATGTCAATGCAATTCTGCGCAAGGTGAGCGCGCAGGAGCTCTCGCATTGGTTAGCGCCAGCCCAGGAGACCACCGACGATATATCGCGACTTGCGATTATTCACTCGCATCCAGAGTGGATAGTCTCTGCCTACTTTGATCTACTTAAAGATCTTCACAAGGTTGAAGCTGAGTTAATTGCGAATAACACGCCGGCACAACCGACGCTAGTTTCATGGCCAGGGTTATCTACACAAGAAGATTTGATTGAACTTGGTGGCGTTGCAACAACATACTCCCCATACGGAGCCAAAGTTGATTCACCACCGGCATCAATTGAGTTGATTCGCCATCGCTTAGCGGGTGTGCAAGATGAGGGCTCGCAATTAGTGGCTCATATCTTCTCGTTGGCTGCACGCGATTCAGAACGAGTTTTGGATCTGTGCGCAGGTCCTGGCGGAAAGGCAGCGCTGCTCTCGAGTATCGCAAGGCAGGCTGGTCATACCTTTATAGCCAATGAAGTTTCAGAGGCGAGGGCTGCGCTGGTGAAGAAGGTTGTGAAAGGTGCCGAGGTTTGGGTTGGTGATGGACGTCAAGTAAAGGAACACGGAGAAAGTTTTGATGCAGTTCTCGCAGATGTTCCGTGCACTGGATTGGGTGCGCTGCGACGTAGACCTGAAGTGAGGTGGCGTCGCACCTTGCAAGATTTGAGAGAACTCACAGAGTTGCAATCAGAGTTAGTCGAAGGCGCACTTTCAGTTCTGCGCGCAGGAGGCATCTTTGGCTATGCCACGTGTAGCCCCCATTACGCTGAGACAAGTGCACAGGTGAAGGCGGTACTTAAGAAGCATCCTGAGCTGGAGCAGATTGATATCACGTCATACCTGCCAGAAAACCTTGAGGGAGCCACGCGAGATGGCGCTCTCTCGCTCTGGGCGAGCGTTCATAATACAGATTCAATGTATCTCGCTCTCTTTCGTAAGAAGATGGATTAGGGTTTAACCATGTTGGGCGAGGTTCGAATTACTCCAAGCATTCTTAATGCCGACAAGTCACATCTGCAAGAAGAGATTGCAAAGATTGCCGCAGTGAGCGATCTATTGCATCTAGATATTATGGATAATCAATTTGTACCGAATCTGACGTGGGATTTTGATGCGGCTCACGCGATAATTAAAGGGAGTCCTCTACCTGTCGATTCGCATCTCATGGTTGCCGACGTGGATCAGATAGCGGTCGCGTATGCGGAGGTGGGTTCGGCTAGCGTAACTGTGCATGCGGAAGCGTGCGCCAATATTCGCCAAACCCTACGCAGTATCAAAGCCCACGGTTCAAGAGCCTCTTTGGCCCTCAAGCCAGGAACTCCAATCTCGGATTATGCAGAGTTCTTCGATGAGGTAGATATGGTCTTGATTATGACTGTCGAACCAGGATTCGGTGGGCAGAAGTTTATGGTCGAGATGATGACCAAGGTTGCCGAGACGAAGAAGTTGATTGGTTCACGTGATATTTGGCTACAAGTTGATGGGGGAGTTTCGCTCGAAACGATTGAAATAGCCCGAAGCGCTGGCGCAGATACCTTTGTTGCAGGAAGCGCCGTCTTCTCATCGAGTGATCCCGCGCAGATGGTAAATGCTCTGCGCGCTCGTGCCATGGGACTGTAAACTCAACCCGTGAAGAGCTTTGATGAACTGTGGGCCGAGCTAGCTGAGAAAGCTATATCCCGCCCAGCCGTCTCCTCGACCGTTGCAGCCCTTGACGGCGGAGTTCACCAGATTGGTAAGAAGATTTTGGAAGAGGCGGGTGAGGTCTGGCTCGCTGCAGAGCATGAGTCAGATGAGGCGCTAGCTGAAGAAATCAGTCAGCTTATCTACCATCTACAAACCTTAATGCTCGCTCGTGGACTCAAGCCCGAAGATATCTACCGTTACCTCTAGTTACCTTTCTACTTTAGGAGTTGAATAATGTTACGGATAGCCGTTCCTAACAAAGGTTCCCTAGCTGACTCATCAATCTCAATCCTTAAGGAAGCCGGCTACCGACAGAGAAGCGATTCGCGCGACTTAGTTCTGATCGATCCAGAAAATAGCGTTGAGTTTTATTACCTGCGACCACGCGATATCGCTATCTATGTTGGTACAGGAGAGCTAGAGGCGGGCATTACTGGTCGCGATCTCTTGATTGATTCAGGCGCCACATCGGAGGAGATCCTCTCTCTTGACTTTGGTCGCTCTACCTTTAGATTCGCAGCTCCCGTGAGCACCAATATGAAGTTGGCAGATATTTCAGGTAAGAGAGTTGCCACCGCCTATCCCGGCTTAGTGGAAGATTTCTTGAGAAAGAATGCGCTGACTGCATCTGTTGTCAGGTTAGATGGTGCAGTAGAGAGCAGCGTCAGGTTAGGGGTAGCCGATCTCATCGCCGATGTAGTGAGCACTGGCAATACTCTCAAGCAGGCAGGCCTTGAAATCTTTGGCGATGCAATTTTGATCTCTGAGGCAGTTCTGATTAAGCGCGCAGGTGGTGTTCTCAATCCAGAGCTGGAAATTCTCATGAGGCGTCTGCAAGGTGTTGTCACAGCTCGACAATATGTTCTCTTGGATTACGACATTCCACTGGTCAGCGTAGATAAGGCATGTGCCATTACTCCTGGCCTAGAGTCACCAACAATTTCACCACTTCAAAAGAAGGATTGGGTTGCAGTTCGTGCGATGGTCTTACGAAAAGATACCAATCGCCTTATGGATGAGCTCTGGGCGCTCGGTGCGCGTGGAATTTTGGTAACTGATATCCACGCTTGTCGCCTTTAAAACTTTACCTACTTGCGAAGAGCTCCAGCTTCTTCAATCTCTTCGCGAGTAATACCCAGCAGATATAGAACTGAATCAAGATATGGAGCACTCACTGAACTATCTGCTGCCGCTTTCACAGCAGGCTTTGCATTAAATGCGATTCCAAGTCCTGCAATAGCAATCATGTCGAGATCGTTTGCTCCATCTCCGATCGCGATAGTTTGTTCGAGATCAACGCCTTCAATCTGTGCAAAGTCACGGAGCGCAGTTGCCTTGCCAGCCCGGTCGATAATTGTTCCTAGAACCTTTCCAGTCAAGGCGCCATTTTTGACTTCAAGAGTATTTGCTCGATAGTGCGTTATTCCAAGTTCTTTAATGAGAGGCTCAATCACAGAGGTGAAACCACCTGAGACAACTGCGACGCTATGACCTAATTTCTTAAGCGTCTGCACCAGCGTTCTAGCTCCTGGAGTAAGTGTTATCTCGCCCCTCACCTCATCTAGTGCTGATTCAGGCAAGCCTTTAAGTAGGGCAACTCGCGCAACAAGGCTTTGGGAGAAATCCAGATCTCCACGCATGGCAGCGCTCGTTATCTCCTGAACCTCTTTGAGAGCGCCCGCCTTCGCAGCAAGTAGCTCAATGACTTCTTGTTGGATGAGGGTTGAATCAACATCCATGACAACCAACTTCTTTGCCCAGCGCATAAGACCGCCAGGGGAGACAGCGATATCTACGTTCTGATCAGCTGATACAACTGCAAGGTTTTGGCGAAGTACGCTCTGATCAGCACCCGATACGATAAATTCGATAGCTGTAACGGGATAACTCGCGGTGCGATGTATCCGTTCGATATTGCCGGAAAGAGATGCGATTGTGCTGGCAATTTCTGCGATTGCTTGCGGAGCAAGAGGCGACCCAAGGGCTACAACATGGAGCAAACCAGATTTGGCTGCAATGGAAGCCATCTCTTGCGTCTGGAAAGAGGTAGCGATATCAACGCCCAATCGTTCGGCGCAGGCAGTGAGGTCTTGTTCAATAGCTTGGGCGTGATCTGGGTTGAGGTCTATCAAGATTGTAAGTATCAGACGTTCGCGAATAACTACCTGTTCAATATCTAGAACGGTGATGGCGAAGGGAGCTAAGGTCTCAAAGAGCGCTTGCGTGATTCCGGGGCTATCTATTCCGGAGACCAATATGAGCCCCGTATAACGCCTGGTATCTGTGCTCACTGAGCGAGGTTATCGCGAATCACTAGAGGCGAGGCGATAATTTCCCTCGATTTGATTGTGAAAGATATATCTTGTGACCCTATGAGTGGCCAGATTGTCTTGGAGTTGCGCGATGTCTCAGTGCGCAGAGGTCAGCGGACGATTCTCGGACCAATCAATTTTTCAATAACGGCAGGGGAGCGCTGGGTTGTTCTCGGACCGAACGGCGCTGGTAAATCCACTCTTATTCAGATTTTAGCCACACGCACCTTTCCGACGACTGGCACCGTTTCAATTCTTGATAAGACTATGGGCAGAGTGGATCTCTTCGAACTTCGTACTCGCATCGGTATTTGTGGCGCTCTCGTCGCCGAAGATATTCCCTATGAAGAGAAGGTTCGCGATGTGGTGCTCACTGCAGCATATGCAGTCTTAGGTCGTTGGAACGAGGCTTATGACCTCTGGGATGAGTCGCGAGCGGTTGCGCTATTAACTACCTTCGGTGTTCGTGATCTCGCCGATCGCGAATATGGAACACTGAGTGAAGGTGAACGAAAGCGCGTACAGATTTCTCGAGCTCTGATGGCAGATCCGGAACTCTTGCTCCTAGATGAACCAGCTGCAGGGTTGGATTTAGGTGGGCGAGAAGATTTGTTGAAGCGATTCTCAATATTTGCCTCCGATCCAGCAGCCCCTGCATCAATTCTGGTCACTCATCACATTGAAGAGATACCTACTGGGACCACGCACGCACTCATACTCAAAGATGGTCAGGTCGCGGTATCTGGACCGATTGGTGATGTGATTACCTCCGAACATATGTCTGCAGTCTTCGAGTTGGCGATGGATGTCAACTTCGATGGTTCGCGCTTCTTCGCCCGTGCACGTTAGTTGGCAACGCCTCCTTGAACCACTGGCGCCTGAGATTGATCGAATTCTCGGGCAGATTGAAGGCGAGAACACGGCACCATCTCGTGAGTTAATTTTTAGGGCGCTGGAGCTTGATCTTGAGAAGATAAAGGTGGTCATCTTTGGTCAAGATCCATATCCGACCCCAGGTAATGCGATGGGTATGGCATTCTCGATTCCACCTGAGATAGTTCGATTACCGGCATCTCTTCGTAACATATTCCAAGAGTTAGAGAGCGATCTTGGAGTAGAGAAACCTGTAAGTGGGGATCTCTCATCCTGGGAAAGATCTGGTGTGCTACTTCTTAATCGTGTTCTCACTACACGAGTTGGCGAGAGCGCTGCGCATGCAAATCTTGGTTGGCAACGCATCACTGACTTCATCGCAAAAGAGCTAGGTTCTCGTGGCGTAGTTGCAATTCTTTGGGGAAAGAGCGCCCAAGAGTTATCGCAGTACTTTGAGTATCAAATGAGCTCGGCCCACCCAAGTCCACTGAGCGCCTATCGAGGATTCTTTGGGTCAAAACCATTTTCTCGAGCAAATGAGTTACTGGTGGCGCAAGGTAGAGAGCCGATTGATTGGAGCTTGTAAAAAAAGTAAGCCCGCACCTTTCGATGCGGGCTTACTTCTAGTTCAGTCTTGGCAGTTTAACCAACCCAAGTGTTAATTGGTGATGATAAGAAGTAGACCATGAACAATCCAGCAACGAGAAGAAGCAAAGGATGTACTTCCTTGCGACGACCCTGGATATATCTGATTACTACGTGAGTTACGAACCCTGCGCCGATACCTACAGAGATGTTGTAAGTAAATGGCATCAAGATGATTGTGAGGAAGGCAGGAATAGCGATTCCATAATCTTCCCAATCAATTGCCTTGATCTGGGTCATCATCAAGAAGCCAACGATGATGAGCGCAGGAGTTGCTGCCTCGTAAGGAATCACAGCTACTAGCGGAGCCAGGAACGTTGTTAACAAGAAGCAGAGCCCTGTAACGATCGAGGCAAGGCCAGTGCGTGCACCTTCACCTACACCTGAAGCAGATTCGATGTAGCTGGTATTTGAGGAGATGCTTCCAGCACCGCCTGCGACAGCTGCAAGTGAGTCAACGAGAAGGATGCGATCGTTGTTAGGAATGTTTCCATCCTTATCGATCAATCCAGCTTCGTGTCCGATTGCAGTGACTGTTCCGACTGTGTCGAAGAAGTCAGAGAGAAGGAGTGTGAAGACAAGTAGGATGACAGTGATGAGTGGAATTCGATCGAGTGAACCGAAGAGATTAAAGTCGCCGAAGAGGCTGAAGTCAGGGGTTGCAACGACCTTCTCTGGTACAGCTGGAACGTTGAGGTTCCAACCCTTTGGATTTACATCTCCAGTGGCGCCATTAAATAGCGGACCAATCTTGAGCGTTGTTTCGATAACTACCGCGAGAACTGTAGAGAGCACGATTCCGATCAAGATAGCGCCCTTAGTCTTCTTGACCATCAGTGCGATGGTGAGAAAGAGACCGAAGGCAAAAACAATCACTGGCCAACCAACGAGTGTTCCACCATCGCCAAGAGTTACTGGAACTGGACCAGCGCCGGTACGGCGAACAAAACCAGCATCAACGAGGCCAATGAGTGCGATAAAGAGGCCGATACCTACTGATATCGCAATCTTTAACTGAGCAGGAACTGCCCTAAAGACTGCAGTTCTAAAGCCTGTGAGAACCAAGACGGTAATGATTATGCCTTCGAGTACGACAAGACCCATCGCATCTGCCCAAGTCATTTGGGATGCAATACCGACTGCTACGAAAGTATTGAGTCCAAGACCTGTAGCAAGTGCGAGTGGATAATTTCCGACCAGCCCCATAAGAATGGTGAGAACACCAGCCATGAGAGCTGTCATTGCGGCTACGAGTGCGAGATTAGGTGCATCTCCTCCGCCAATGTATTTTCCATCAGCATCTTTTGCTAAGCCGATGATCAGTGGATTAAGCGCGACGATATAAGCCATGGTGAAGAAGGTGACGAGGCCACCTCTGACTTCACGACCTATAGTTGAGCCGCGTTCAGATATTTTGAAGTACGTATCGAGCATGACGACCTTCCTAATTTTGTTGACGGGGGTGGTTGCGACCCCGTGTGAAATGACGGCTCACAGACCGAGGGAAGATAGATGAAAATCTAGAGGAGACCTGGATTACTGATGGGTCAGGCGCGCGAGAATTCCGAGAGAAATAGCGACAGATTGGCCAATAAAGAGGGCGAAGAGGGCGGTTCCCACCCCAACGGTGCCACCCATAAGGAAGCCAATGGCGAGGACAGTCACTTCAATAGCCATTCTGACTCGGCCGACGCGGACGCCAGTTCGGTAGTGCAGCCCCGTCATCGCACCATCGCGTGGGCCAGGTCCTAGGCCACAGGTTATGTAGAGAGCAGAACCAATGCCGACGAGTGAGATTCCGATGAAGTTATAAATGGCTCCGACTGCGAAGGAGTTCGCTTCAGGAAATATATGTGTTCCTAGTTCGATGAAGGTTGCGATCAGAACGATATTTGAGATTGTTCCAAACCCTGGGCGCTCTTTTAAAGGGATCCATAAGAGAAGTACAAAGACACTTATGACGAAAGTCGCAAAGCCGATACTCATACCCGTCTTATACGTCAGTCCTTCAGCGAAGACGGTCCAAGGGGCATTACCGATTCCTGCCTGAATAAAGAGTGAGTCACCTAATCCAAATATCGCTAAGCCAAAGAAGAGGATAAGCACTCTTAAGGGTGAGAGATCCCAACGTGAATTCGCACGCCAAGGTGTGAGGGGGACAGTTTTATGAGGCTTAAAGGCCTTAAGCAATGAACTAAATCTCACTTGATGAGTCTACATATTTTTGCACGATATAGTTGAACAATGTCGAACCTAGAGTTTGTAGGAGCAGGAACGCTCATCAATGTTCTAGCCATTCTTGCTGGCGCATCTCTGGGAATTGCAGCAGGATCAAAACTCTCCACTAAATCGCAATCTCTTATCACAGATATTCTTGGGCTCATTACGCTTCTTGGTGCGGCCACCGCTCTGAGACCTTTATGGTCGAGCGACTTCAATAACGCTCTGCCTGATAGCTCATCTCTCTTGGTAATTTTGGCAGCGATGCTTATAGGCGGACTCATTGGTTCACTGCTATCTCTAGAATCTCGATTGGATTCATTCGGAGAAAATCTTCGTAAAAGATTCAAGGCATCAGCGGAAAGCCCATTCGTAGAGGGATTTGTCTCAGCCTCTCTGCTCTTTGTCATTGGCCCGTTAGCAATTCTGGGAAGCGTCAGCGATGGAATGTCGCAAGGTTTAGATCAACTCATCCTGAAGTCAGCGCTCGACTTCTTTGCCGCTATGGCCTTTGCATCAACCTTAGGTTGGGGAGTAGCCGCCTCAGCGATACCGGTTGCTATTTATCAACTCTTCTGGACCTTTATCGGCCTATTTCTTGGTCAAATTCTTACGCAAACTCAGATCGATGCGATGACCATAACCGGAGGGTTGATGCTCGTAGGCATAGCGCTGCGCCTGCTCGATATTAAGAAGATTTCAGTGGCAAATCTCTTGCCAGCACTTGTCATAGCACCGCTGATAGTGGCGCTACTCGGCTAATTCCTTAAGGGATTACTAAAAGGTTTTAGCATCGATAACGAAGCGATATTTCACATCACTCGCGACGGTGCGCTCGTAAGCTTCATTGATGTAATCGGCCTTAATGACTTCGACATCGCTCACGATTGATTTCTCTCCGCAGAGGTTAAGCATCTCTTGCAGTTCGGGGATCCCGCCGATCATTGAGCCACCAATAGAGCGACGTCCGCTCAAGAGCGAACCAACATGAACCGCATATGGCTTACCAGGTAGACCGATAACGACCAGTGTGCCATCTAACTTAAGCAGGTTGAGATACTTGTTGATATCGAGCTCTGCGCTGACAGTATTGAGAATGACATCAAATGTTCCCGCACATTCTGCGAAAGCGGCTTCTGAGCTTGTGTCGACGAAGTGATGGGCTCCCATCGCGAGAGCATCGCCTTTCTTACCTGGGGAGTGCGATAGAACTGTGACATCAGCGCCAAGAGCTGCCGCAAATTTAACGCCCATGTGACCTAAACCGCCGAGGCCCATGACTGCAACTTTCTTTCCAGATCCAACGTCCCAATGTTTAATTGGTGAATACAGAGTTATTCCGGCACACATTAAAGGAGCTACACCTTCAAGCGGCAGATTTTCTGGGATATGAACTGCGTAATCTTCGTTAATAACGAAGTAGTCACAGTAACCACCCATAGCGGGAGTTACTCCATTTCGCTCGAGTCCGTTATAGGTTCCGGTCATTCCTTCGAGACAGTATTGCTGTAAGCCGCGTTGACAGGAAGAGCACTTACGACAGGAATCGATAAAGACTCCAATTCCAATCTTGTCTCCGACTTTAAACTTTGTTACTCCGGTTCCAACTTTCGAAACGATTCCAGCGATCTCATGCCCTGGCACCATAGGAAAGAGAGCAGGGCCCCATTCCTCGCGAACTTGATGGATATCTGAGTGGCAAATTCCTGCATAGAGAACATCAAGAGCAACATCATGTGCACCTAATTCGCGACGATCAAACTCGTATGGCACAAGCTTCTCTTTCGCACCCATCGCTGCGTAACCCTTGGTGTTCTTTGTCATTTTCTTAGTGCTCCTTGGTTCTCTATTTACTTGTTGGTTCGATAAAGGGGAGTGGATCTGATGAGATATGTCCGGCACGTGAGGCTCGAGCCGTTACTTGGCGCATATGGTGGCGGCGACAGAGAACTTCGTAGGCAATCTCATCACTCTTTCCAACATCGCCCACGACAACTTGCTCGCCTTCAGTAACCATAACTCCGTTGACGGTACGTGCATTATGAGTAGCCCGCGAACCACACCAACAGAGAGCTTCAACTTGGAGAGTGTTCACTCGGTCAGCAAGCTCAACGAGTCGAGCCGAGCCAGGGAAGAGCTTGGTCCGGAAATCAGCCAGAATGCCGAAGGCATAGACATCTATTCCGAGGCCGTCAACAATCTTGGCTAACTGATCGATTTGGATGGGCTGGTAGAACTGAGCTTCATCACAGATGATGTAATCGATACGCTCACCCATAGATAAACGTTCCACCACGAGGCGATGGATATCAAGATCAACTTCAACTTCAAGGGCCTCTGATTGCAGACCGAGTCGTGAACTTATGACGCCAGTTCCTGCACGATCCTTATTGGTGAAGATCAGACCAGAGCGGCCACGGCTCTTGTGGTTATGTGCAGTTTGTAAGGCGAGAGTAGATTTACCGCTATCCATAGTTCCGCAGTAATACACCAATTCAGCCACGGTCGAATCCTGCCATGGTTCTTGTCTTTTCGCTCCCGGCGGCTCGGGCAACTTTTCCTAGAGCACGCCTAGACGTTTAAGAGCTGCGCTCAGTGGCTGCGTCAGTGACTCACTCATCGCAATTGATATATGAGAACCATCACGATATGCAACTAGCTCGTTAATGACACTTGAACACTTGCTCGTACATAACCAAGGTGTGGGATCAATCGCCTTCAGCCCTGGAATTGAAATTGGTTCTGAACGTTCGGTGTCGTCACAATCAGAGATAACTCCACCAGCTAAGCAGGCAGGGATATCTTGTTGTGGATGTGGCGTATCAGTGATGTAGACAATATGAGTTGCATTTCCACGTAGTGCATCTAGGGTACGGCGCTGCCCTGCCTGCCACCACTCTCGTCTCGTTGAGTAGCCATCAGGAACTTCAAAGTGCTGGAAACCTGAGAAGATCACCGCATATGGCTTGAGCTCTGCAATTCGATCAAAGGAGTTGTCGCGCCAGGCGAAGCAATCGGCGTTCTTGTACTCGCCTGAATCGACTTTCTGTACAGCAGGCCCCGGACAAGCAGACTTGGTGAGAGATATCAGTTCAAATTTGTACTCACTAGCGAGGCGTTCCATGGCTGGAAACCATTGAGCGGCGTGCGAGTCACCAAAGAGAACGATCTTCTTCTTGGCTCCTCGTTCACCATATGTACATTCTGGAGAAAGTGTTTGGCCGTTATTTACATGGCAGTTATCGTCATAAATCGCGGGTCTTTTGATTATTTCGCCTACGGAGTAGGCACGTCCATTATCGAGTGTAATTGAGTCATCAAATGAGAAGTAGATGGAAGCTCCTAAAGCTAAGGAGACGGCTGTAGCTGTAGCTCCTGACTTAACGATAAGACGCGGTTGTGGCTTCGAGTATCTGATGGGATCTTCAATAAAACGGTGAGTGAGGTCTGCTAGCAACGCTGTGAGAAGTACGCAGAATAGAAGTTCATATGCCTGCAGCGAACGTCCCCACGCTACGGAAGGGATCACCAATACTGGCCAATGCCATAGGTAGAGCGGGTAAGAAATCTCTCCCAGCCATTGCACAACCTTTAGATTGCCAACGCGATTCATTGCTTTCGGCCAGTTACTGAAAGATGCAATCGCGAAAGCTGTACCGAGCACAGGAACGAGAGCTGCCGTTCCTGGGAATGGTGTCTTGTCAGTGAAGGCGAGAGTTCCGTAGAGAATGAGAGCTAAGGCAATCCATCCGTAGTTTGATGAGAATCTAATCCGCCTCGGAATAAAGAGAAGCAAGGCGCCTATGCCAAGTTCCCATGCTCTCGTTGGAAGTGAGTAAAAGGACCAGATAGGTTCACGAGAGGTGAGATAGAGACTTAGCGAAAATGAAACTGCAGTCATTCCGGTTACGCCGTAGAAGACCGCTCTCCGTGCGCCATATCTGTATAGGGCAAGAATAATGAAGGGCCAAAATAGATAGAACTGTTCTTCGACCGCGAGAGACCAATAATGGATCACAACAGAAGGAGTGGCATTGAGATTCTGGTAATCCATCTGCCAGAGCGCAAAGAGATAGTTGGAGACGTATGCCCCCGCTGCTGCAACATCTTTTCCTAAATCGTGACGTAGCGTGGATGGATAGACAATCCAGGTGATTATTGCGGTGACAAAGAGAACGAAAAATGAGGTGGGAAGTAGCCGTTTGATTCTTCTGAGATAGAAGGCCTTGAGGTTGAGTGAACCGCTACCGTCGAGCTCTCGTAGTAGAAGACCGGTGATCAAAAAACCAGAGATGACATAGAAGATATCGACGCCAATATAACCACCCGATGTGACCTTGGCGTGATAAATGACAACGAGAACTGCAGCAAGGGCGCGCAGCGCTTGAATTTGTGGAATACGGTTCACACTTGTACCAATGCGCTTATCTGAACGCCAGGGAATTCACTTAATATGCGCGCTCGTCCATCGAGGGCTGCGATCTCAAGGAGTACGCAGAGGTGAGAGATATTTCCTCCCGCTTTTTGAATAAGTCTGAGAGCCGCAAGAATTGTGCCGCCAGTTGCCAGAACGTCATCGACGAGAAGCACTCTCTCTGAATCCGAAAGGGCATCTTGGTGAATCTCCAGCGTCGCGTCTCCATATTCAAGCGAGTAACTCTCTGCGAAAACAGCATGAGGAAGCTTGCCTGCTTTTCTAATCGGCACAAATCCGGCGCCAGCTTTTATAGCCATGGCGCTAGCGAGGATAAATCCGCGCGCCTCAATCCCTGCGATATGAGAAGCGGAGTTGTCACATGAAAGAAGTGACTCAGTGACAACTGCAAAAGCTTCTTGATTGGCTAAAAGAGGAGTGATGTCGCGAAAGAGGATTCCTGGTTGGGGATAATCGGGTATCTCACGAATGAGTGACAAGGCGTTATCTAGCTTCACGACTTGTATCTCGCCATATCTAATTACCACCGTAACTGTGTCCGAACGGGGACTTGAACCCCGAAGCCCTTGCGGGCACTAGCACCTCAAGCTAGCGCGTCTGCCAATTCCGCCACCCGGACGAGTACCCGCTCGCTATAAGTAATATCTTACGCGTTTGGGTCGAAATAACTGGGTAACGATAGCAATGCGAAGGCTCTCACGCAAAAGAGCGTTTTTTACAAGCAATTAAAGGCAGAATTGCCCCATGAACCTCGAAGCCGAAGTTGTAAAGATTTGCCAAGATTTAATCCGTATCCCTTCGGTCAACTTTGGTGAGGGTAGAGGCGACGAGAAAGCTGTTGCCAAGTACATCGTTTCCTCACTTGCGGAGGTCGGTATTGCATCTGAAATATTTGAATCAGCACCGAACCGTTGCAATGTGATCGCGCGACTACCTGGAAGAGATGCAACCCGTCCCGGATTAGTTGTACATGGACATATTGACGTTGTTCCGGCGAACGCTGATGACTGGTCAGTGGATCCTTTTGCAGCAGAGATTCGTGACGGCGCGATCTGGGGTCGCGGCGCTGTTGATATGAAGAATATGGATGCGATGATTCTTGCCATTGTACGAAAGTGGGCGCGTACCGGATACAAACCACCGCGGGATATTGTCCTAGCCTTCTTTGCAGATGAAGAGGCAGGTATGACTTTCGGTTCACGATGGATGGCTGCTGAACACCCTGAAGTATTTGCTGGATGTTCTGAGGCGATATCTGAAGTCGGGGGATTCTCCGTAACTGTCGCTGACGGCAAGCGACTCTATTTTGTAGAGGCCGCCCAGAAGGGCATCCATTGGATGAAGTTAACTGCCCATGGACGTGCAGGCCATGGATCGATGATGAATGATGAGAATGCGCTGACGTCTATCGCAGAAGCGGTTGCAAAGATTGGTCGCTATGAATGGCCGCAGAGATACACAAAAACAGTAAAGGCGCTTTTCTCAAAGATCGCGCAGGTAACAGGCAAGAAATATGATGAATCAGATTTGAGGCCGCTTCTTTCGGAGATTGGGCCAACGGCAAGGATGATTGGCGCGACTCTGCAGAACACAGCCAATCCAACGATGTTGGAGGCTGGTTACAAGGCGAATGTCATTCCTGGAAGTGCTAGCGCGGTGATTGATGGACGTTTCTTGCCGGGGTATGAAGATGAGTTAAATAAGACGATTAGAGAGATTATCGGACCAGATATTTTGATCGAGACTATTTCTCGAGATATCGCCCTTGAAATTGAGTTTGAGGGGGATTTGGTGGAAGCGATGTGTAAGGCGATTACAACCTTTGATCCCGAAGGCATACCGGTTCCATATCTCATGAGTGGCGGCACAGATAACAAGGCTTTATCAGAGCTCGGAATCATTGGCTATGGATTTAGTCCGCTACAACTGCCTGCAGATCTAGATTTTATGGCGCTCTTTCACGGCGTTGACGAGAGAGTTCCGATCAGCGGACTTGAATTTGGCGTGAAGGTACTCGAGAACTTCCTAGAGAATTGCTAGCGAGAAATCTCATCTAGCGCTTGTCTCACAACGGCAGGAAGTGTGATCTCTTCGCTTTTTAGCACACCGCGAAGTTGAGCACCGGTTCGAGCGCCAACAATCGCCGATGTAACGCCAGCTGTATCTCGCACCCAAGCAAGGGCTACTTCAAGAGGCGAAAAGCCAAGACCTTCTGCGGCAGCTGCTACGGCTTCAACGATTCTGGAAGAACTCTCTGTCAGATATGGCTCCACATGCTTTACAAAGTGAGGCGCAGCTGCGCGAGAGTCGATGGGAATTCCTTTTCGGTATTTGCCAGTGAGAACACCGCGACCCATTGGCGCCCACGCTAGAAATCCTAAGCCAGTTGCATCGGCACAGGGGAGTACTTCATCTTCGGCGCTTCTATTCAGTAATGAGTACTCAACTTGGAGTGAAGCGATCGGCGCTTTTGCCGTGTTGCTCTCTTGAATAGTTGTTGCTCGCGCACTCTGCCATCCAGAGAAATTGCAGATTCCAACGTAACGCGCCTTACCCGATGAATAGGCGTAATCAAGAGCTGAGAGCGTATCTTCAAGGGGAGTGGCCGAATCCCAAGAATGAACCTGCCAGAGATCGATGTAATCGGTTTCCAGGCGAGCGAGTGATTTATCAAGTTCTGCAATAAGTGAGTGGCGCGAATTATTGATTGTGCGCACACCGTCAGGAAAGGTTGCCCCGGCCTTGGTCGCAATTGCAACATCTTCACGCTTGAAGAGAGTTCCGACAAGACCGCCGAGAACGCGTTCACTATCTCCATCTCCGTAGGTAGAGGAGGTATCGAAGAAATTTCCACCAGCCTCTATGTAGGCGCGGCATTGATCTGCCGCTTCATGAGTATCGGTATCGCGACCCCATGTCATTGTGCCAAGGCCCAAGCGAGAGAGAGTAAGACCGCTCTTGCCAGCTCTGCGCATTTCCATGAGAGGGACCTTAGCAATAATCACCGCTAATCTTGTCTCTATGAGTCGATTAGTGTTTCTACGTCATGCGCATTCGATGGCAAATGATCAAGGGGTTCTATCTGGTCGACTACCCGGAATTTCTCTGAGCAAGAGTGGTTTCACGCAGGCGGAATCATTGGTAGAGCGCTTAGGTGCTAGTTCATTCGATGAAATACTCGTAAGTCCCATGGAACGTTGTTCTCAAACAATCTCACCATGGTTGCAATCCAAGTACTCCAAGGGCGTCGGTGAGTACCGACTCGAGGACAATCTCAACGAGGTCGATTACGGTCTGTGGAGTGGACGGAAGCTCTCCAAGCTCTCTAAAGATCCACTCTGGAAAGTCATCCAAAGTACGCCGAGTAAGGTGCAGTTTCCGGAAGGAGAGAGAATCAAGACAGCGCAGAAGAGAGCGCTCACCTCTATCCACGAAGCACATGCTAAGAAGAAGTCAGGGTCTTACCTCTTTGTAAGCCACGGCGACATCATTAAATCAGCTGTTGCCGCACTCATAGGGCTGCCGTTAGATTCATTTCAAAATCTGATCGTAAATCCTGCATCCTTAACAGTTATCGATTTCGACGGAAACTCCGGACGGTTGCTCTCTTATAACGACACCCACTCTTGCATAGCGCCACTTTTAGCTACTAAGAAAGTTGGAAAGGCTCTTATCGGTGGAGGTAGTGGAGTCCTTAAGGGGCGAAAGCGATGACATCGAGAGTTCTCCTCTTTGAAGAGCCTGAAAGATTCACGGTGGGCACCGTGGGGCAACCAGGAGAACGCACCTTCTTCATTCAAGCCCGCGATAGAACGCGTTTGATATCAATCTCATTGGAGAAAGCTCAAGTTCAGGCGCTCTCAGAGCGTCTGCTTTACATGGTTCGTGAAATCAAGCAGAGCGATCCGACGGTAGTAATCACAAAGCTTCAGCGTGATGATGCGCCACTTGATACACCCATTGAGGAAGAGTTCCGGGTTGGAGTCATAGGCCTTGCCTTCGATGCTGACCAGCAGCTGATCCAGGTAGACCTTCAGGCTGTTTCGGAGAACGAGAGTGATAACCCTGAGTTCATCGATGTGGATGACCTCACCGGGGATCAAGATATTTTGCGTGTTCTCATCTCACCATCTGAAGCTGATCGCTTTAGCAAGCGTTGCAACTCAGTTGTTGGCGCCGGTCGTCTACCATGTCCATTCTGTGGTGGTCCGATAGATCCACGAGGACATCTATGCCCGCGCGCTAATGGTTATCGACGCTGATGCAAAATACGGAGGAGATTCGCAACCATCTTTTGCTGGGGGAGATAGAGATTTCGGGAAGGCTCGTCGATGCATCAAATGCGACTCTCTTCGGAAGTTGCACGTATCAAGAGAGCGCTCTCTCAATCATCTATAAACCGATTGCAGGGGAGCGCCCGCTCTGGGATTTTGCAGAAGGCAATCTCGCTTCTCGCGAATATGCCAGCTACTTAATCTCAGAACTCCTTGGTTGGAACCTCATACCTGTCACAGTTCTGCGCGACGGACCCTTCGGCGAGGGAATGGTTCAGCAATGGATAGATATCGACGAGAGTATTGATCTGGCGCTCTTCTATCGCACTGATGACCCGCGCCTGCGACGCATGGCGCTCTTTGATGCGGTAATTAATAACACTGATAGAAAGATTGGCCATCTACTTCCAACTCAAGATGGGCGACTCCTTGGCTGTGATCACGGAGTTACATTCCACGAGGAAGATAAGTTACGAACTGTCTTGTGGCAATGGGCGGGTTTACCCCTTGATGAAAGTGAAAAGGCTGATCTTCGAAAGCTCTTAAGCACGTTAGAGAGTGAAGAAATCGAGATTTCGCAACTGATTACAGAGATTGAATTCCAGGCGCTCTTGGCGCGAATAGTGCAACTGTTAAGCACTTCCGAATTTCCTTCACCCAGTGAAGATTGGCCAGCAGTGCCTTGGCCGCCCTTCTAAAGTAAGGTTTGTTCATGCGCTCGTGGCCTACGGTATATATCCCTGATCTCTCTGAGCGCTTTAGACTTCCACCGCTTTCGCTCTTTGACTCAAGCGATGCAGCGCTCAAGGTTCTTCCACAGCAAGATACCTATCGAATCTACGTATGCGGCATCACGCCCTATGACGCTACGCATCTTGGGCACGCCGCCACCTACCTCACCTTCGATCTCATCATCCGTTATCTCAAGGCAACTGGTGCAGATGTTAAATTCGTTCAAAACGTTACCGATATTGATGATCCACTATTTGAACGAGCCGATCGTGATGGAGTTGATTGGAAAGCGCTGGGTGATTCACAGATCGATCTCTTTCGTGGCGATATGAGCGACCTACACGTGATACCCCCTGATCACTACATCGGCGTAGCTGAAGCGATGCCACTTGTTATCGATGCAGTCGCTAAATTGGATGAGAAGAAGAGCACCTACTTAGTCGAAGGCGATAAGTATTTTCGAGTTCACGCAGATCCCCATTTTGGTGAGCGTTCTCATCTTAATGAGAGCGATGCGTTGAAGATCTTTGCCGAACGTGGCGGAGATCCTCAAAGAGATGGGAAAGAGCATCCTTTAGATGCTTTGGTCTGGCTCACCTCTAAGCCGAAACAACCAACCTGGCCAAGTAGCTTTGGTAGCGGAAGACCTGGTTGGCATATCGAATGCAGCGCAATCGCTCTTCACTATTTGCAACCTAGCTCTAATTCGGAGTTCTCACTCGATATCCAAGGGGGAGGATCAGATCTGATGTTCCCTCACCACGAAATGTCTGCTGCGCAGAGCGCCGTGATGACCGGTAAGCCATTCGCGCGACATTACGTCCATGCCGGAATGATTGGCCTCGATGGCGAGAAGATGAGCAAGTCTCTTGGCAATCTTGTATTTGTTTCAAAGTTAATTTCTCAAGGGGTCAATCCGATGGCCATTCGCTGGGCGTTACTTAATCGACGCTATCGCGAAGATGCGATGTGGAGCGGTGAAGTTTTGAACGATTCAATGTTGGCTGTTGATAGATTGCAATTGAATTTGGCAAAGATGGAAGTGGCTCCCACTGATGTTGTAATCACCCAGATAATTGGAGCGCTCTCTGAAGATCTAGATACCGAACGCGCCCTTCGGGTTCTCTCGAGTTGGATGGATGAAACAGAGGCGGGTGCAAGCGGTGGAAACGCTGGGGAACTTTCCAGGGCTTTAGATACGCTCTTAGGAATCGCTCTCTAAGACTTACTTATCAGTCTGCCTTCGTAAGAATCTCTCTAGCTCTCGCGCAATTGACTCACCTGTTGCTTCAGGTAAATCGACAGCATCTTTACTCTCTTCCAGCGCCTTCACATACTCGGCGACATCGGTATCTTCCTTCGCGAGTTCAGTTACCTCTTCCTCCCATTCCACTGCATCATCAGGGAGTTCACCTTGCGGGATAGAGAGTTCGAGGAAATCTTCTAAGGCGTTGACAAGGGCGAGAGAAGCTTTGGGTGAAGGTGAGTTAGATGCGTAATGGGGGATGGCTGCCCATAGAGATATGGCGTCAATTCCGCGGCGGATGCAGGCATCCTGAATAACTCCAAGAATTCCCGTAGGGCCTTCGTACTTGCTGATCTCGACACCTAAACGCTTTGCGATATCTGGATGCGCTCCGCTGCCACTGACTGTGATGGGTCTGGTGTGCGGAGTATCTGCCAACATTGAGCCGAGAGTGATGACTAGATCAACTTCGCAATCATCGGCTAAATCCAACAAGTCAGAGGCGAAAGTTTTCCATTTCATAGATGGTTCAACGCCGCGAACAACGATGAAATCGTGGTCGAGTGATGGAGTTGCCAGTGCAAAGACTTGAGTTCCAGGCCAGGTGAGGTTTCGAATACTTGAGTCATCGACATAGACCATGGGGCGATTTACCTGAAAGTCATAGAACTCTTCCGGATCGACTTCAGCGATGAGTTCGGGAACAACATCAAATTCAGGGTCAGTCCAACAGCCAAGTAAGTGAGAGGCTGCACCAGATGCTGCTTCTCCTGCATCATTCCAACCTGAGAAGGCGATAACCATCACGGGTGAGCGCAGAACTGGAATTTTCAGAATCTCCATATCGATACCTTAGGGTAACCTGCGCTCTGTGACGAGAGATAAGAGCCATAGCAACCCTGGCCTTCTTCGTCAGGCTTTAGCCCAAATGACCGTTATCGCCGATGGCGCAATGGGCACGATGTTGCAAGCCGCCGATCCATCTCTAGAAGATTTTCAAAACCACGAAGGCTGTAACGAGATTCTTAATGTCACTCGACCAGATCTCGTTCGTTCAGTGCATGATGCCTACCTCGAAGTTGGTGTTGATGCGATTGAGACAAATACCTTTGGCGCCAACTGGGCCAATCTCGCGGAATACGGAATTGAAGATCGCATCTACGAACTAGCTTTTGCAGGCGGAAAGATTGCGCGCGAGGCTGCTGATGCCTTTAGTACGCCCGACAAACCACGCTTCGTACTTGGATCCTTGGGTCCCGGAACTAAACTTCCCAGCCTTGGCCACACCTCATACCAAAAGTTGAAAGATGCTTATTACACAGCGTCAAAGGGTCTAGTGGATGCAGGAAGCGATGCGCTCCTGATTGAGACAACACAAGATTTATTGCAAGCTAAAGCTGCGGTAAATGGTGCTCGCCTAGCAGTGACTGAATCAGGTCGCGATGTCATTGTTATCGCGCAGGTAACTGTTGAAACTACTGGAACCATGTTGTTGGGTTCTGAAATTGGGGCGGCGCTTAACGCGCTTGAGCCACTTAATATCGACTTGATTGGATTGAACTGCGCGACAGGACCTGCAGAGATGTCGGAACATTTGCGATACCTCTCGAAGAATTCACACACTGCTATCTCAGTGATGCCAAATGCGGGCTTGCCGCTGCTTGGACCAAAAGGCGCCGAATATCCACTTGGACCTGAAGAGTTAGCAACTGCGCTAGAGACATTTGTTAATGACTATGGCATCACTTTAATCGGTGGCTGCTGCGGAACCACTCCGGCCCACCTTGCAGCTGTCGTCAATCGTCTTGCCGGACACAACGTGAAGAAGCGCGCCATTGAGATTGAGCCAGGTGCTTCATCTCTCTATCAATATGTTCCCTTTAGGCAAGATAAGACTTATCTGGCAATCGGTGAGCGCACCAATGCCAACGGCTCTCGCGCCTTTAGAGATGCTCTCGTCGCAGAAGATTGGTCTACGTGTGTCGAGATAGCCCGCGATCAGATTCGAGATGGCGCACATATGCTCGATCTCTCTGTTGATTACGTGGGTCGTGATGGCGTTCGAGATATGACCGAGATTGCATCGCGCTTTGCAACATCATCTACCTTGCCAATTGTTCTCGATTCGACTGAGCCAGCTGTTCTGAAGGCAGGACTGGAATCACTCGGCGGACGATGCATTATTAACTCAGTCAATTATGAAGATGGCGATGGACCAACTTCTCGATTCGCGCGCATCATGCCGCTCGTTCAGGAACATGGCGCATCGGTGGTTGCTTTGACCATCGATGAAGAGGGTCAAGCTCGTACTGCTGAATGGAAGCTACGGGTAGCGCGTCGACTGATTAAGGATTTGACTGAGAACTGGGGAATGCACGTTGGGGATATTTTGATCGACACCCTTACCTTCCCAATCGCAACGGGGCAAGAAGAGACTCGTCGTGATGGACTCGAGACAATTTTCGCTATTAAAGCGCTGAAAGAAGAGTTCCCTGAAGTGCAGACCACTCTTGGAGTCAGCAACGTTTCTTTCGGGTTAAATCCTGCAGCGCGCGTAGTGCTCAACTCTGTCTTCTTACATGAATGTGTAGAAGCAGGACTTGATTCAGCGATTGTTCATCCCTCGAAAATTACTCCCATGGCTCGCATCGATGCCCGTCAGAAAGAGGTTGCCCTCGACCTGATCTACGATTGCCGCACCTTTGACGGCGAAAATTGCACATACGATCCTCTGAGCGAATTCCTCCAACTCTTTGAAGGCGTAGAACTCGCCGCCTCAAGAAATATCCGCGCCTCTGAACTTGCTGCCTTGCCGCTGAAGCAACGCCTTGAACGTCGAATCATTGATGGTGAAAAGGTGGGTCTGACCGATGATTTAGATACAGCGATGGCTGAGGGGATTAAGCCGCTAGCAATCATCAATGATCACTTGCTTGAAGGTATGAAAGAGGTGGGAGAGCTCTTTGGTAAGGGCGAGATGCAATTGCCATTCGTTCTACAGAGCGCTGAGGTAATGAAATCAGCGGTTGCCTATCTTGAACCTCATATGGAGAAGACCAGCGATGCAGGGCGCGGCAGAATGCTGCTTGCAACTGTTAAGGGAGATGTTCACGACATTGGAAAGAACCTGGTTGACATCATTCTTTCAAATAACGGCTATCAAGTCGTCAACATCGGAATTAAGCAGACCATTAATCAGATTATTGATGCTGCTCAAGAAAGTGAAGTAGATGCCATTGGAATGTCTGGGCTACTTGTGAAATCTACAGTCATCATGAAGGAGAACTTGGAAGAGTTAACTTCTCGAGGGCTTGATCAGAAGTGGCCGATTGTTCTTGGGGGAGCAGCGCTGACGCGCGCTTTCGTAGAACAAGATCTAGCAGGTGTATTCCCGGGTGAAGTTCGCTACGCACGTGATGCCTTTGAAGGTCTACGCCTAATGGATGCAATCATGGCGGTGAAGCGAGGCGATGAAGGCGCTGCACTACCTGCGCTTCGCGAAAGAAGAGTAAAGGCAGTATCACGTCTTGATGAACCAACAGAGATAGATACCGTTCGCAGCGATGTAGCAGTGGATGTAGATATTCCAAAGGCTCCATTCTTTGGCTCACGTATTGTGAAAGGTATTCCGCTCGCTGACTATGTCGGCATGCTCGATGAACGCGCACTCTTTATGGGTCAATGGGGGCTCAAAGGCGCACGCGGTGAGTACGAAGCGATGGCTGAGACTGAAGGTCGTCCTCGCCTTCGCGCACTTCTCAATGAAG
Source organism: Bifidobacterium breve (assembly GCA_945889195.1). Taxonomy (GTDB): domain Bacteria; phylum Actinomycetota; class Actinomycetes; order Nanopelagicales; family Nanopelagicaceae; genus Planktophila. The sequence goes on along the minus strand of CAMDBB010000001.1, from coordinate 32,352 downwards.
TTCAATCTAAGGGTTGGTTGGAAGCAGCTGTTGTTTATGGATATTTCCCATGCGTCTCCGAAGGAAATGATCTAGTCATTCTGCATCACGAAGGTCCCGAGAAAGGAAAAGAGCGCGTGCGCTTCTCATTCCCACGACAGAGACGAGATCGCAGACTCTGTCTCTCAGACTTCTTCGCCTCTCGTGAATCAGGAAAGATAGACGCTGTCGCCTTCCATGTTGTCACCATGGGAAATACAGTCAGTAAGGCGGCGAATGAACTCTTCGCGGCGAACGCTTATCGCGAATATCTCGAACTTCACGGTTTATCGGTACAGCTCACAGAAGCTTTGGCAGAACATTGGCACGCTCGCATTCGCGAAGAGATGGCTGTTCGTGGCGATGATGCGCCAGATATTCAGGGAATTCTTGATCAAGGCTACAGAGGATCTCGCTACTCATTTGGATATCCGGCCTGCCCCGACATTGAACAGCAGACTCAGTTATGTGAACTGCTCGAACCAGGTCGTATCGGCGTAGAGCTATCTGAAGAGTTCCAACTTCACCCAGAGCAATCCACCTCTGCGATTATTGTTCATCACCCAGAAGCGAAGTACTTTAACGCAAATTAGCCGTTAAGGCTTTACATGCGCTGGGCAGATTGTCTTAAAGAAGCACCAGTCACAGAGCCGTGATTTTTTAGTTGGAAAGTGATTGGTCTCAATCGCAGTGAGAATTTCAGCACCGATATTCTTTAGAATCTTCTCGGTAGAAAGCAGTTGAGCTTCAGTGGGTGAGCTCTTCACTAGTTGTGAATCTCCGAGATAGATCAGCTGCAGCAGCGAGGGGAGTACTCCTTCATTCTGCCAGTAGAGGAGGGCATAGACGCGCAGTTGAAAGAGCGCCTTCTCTTCCCAGCCAGGCTTGGGTGATTTACCTGTCTTGTAATCAACGATGCGAACTTGTCCGGTTGGCGCAACATCGATGCGGTCGACATACCCATGTAGATACATCTCATCACTCAAATTTCGTTCTAGATGCAATTCGCGATAGGTCGATTCAAAGGTATGCGGCTGTTCTAAGCCAAAGTAATTCTGTAAGAGTGAGGTTGCGCGATCCATCCACTCTTTCTCATCTAGAACCAAGGTAGAAAGTTCTGGCTTTTCTGCAAGCGCTTCTTGCCAGCGAATAGGCAGGGCCGCGCGGGCCGAATCTATAGTTCGCTCTGCTGCAGGGAGCTCAAAAAGGTCTTCCAACACTGCATGCACGAGTTTTCCTCGCTCGGCATCAACGCTAGGCGGTTCGGGTAGTTGATCAATCGCACGATATTTATAGAGCTGCGGACAGTTGGTGAAATCGTTGATTCGACTGGGGGATAACCGCAACATCTCCATTGTGCGCACGATACAGCGCAGCCCTGAACAAAGGTGGCGCCTTTCACCTAAGATGCCCCCTGTGTCTATTCAAGGTTCTGGGTCTACTCCAGGTTTCTTCCAAATTGGCGATCGCGTTCAACTTACCGATCCAAAGGGAAAGTTATATAGCTTCACAATTACGCCCGGTAAGGAGTGGCACACTCATAAAGGATGGATTAACCATGATGATTTTGTTGGCCTGCCCGAGGGTTCAGTCGTCTCAACTACCGCAGGCTTGAAGTTCACAGCCTTCATCCCACTTCTTGCTGATTACGTTCTCTCGATGCCTCGAGGTGCAACGATTGTCTATCCCAAGGATGCGGCGATGATTGTCGGAGTTGCTGATATCTATCCGGGATCTCGAGTTCTTGAAGCTGGGGTTGGAAGTGGCGCACTTACTCTCTCCCTTCTTCGAGCCGTAGGAACTGAAGGCAGTGTTCACTCTGTCGAAAGACGCGAAGACTTTGCCGATAATGCGACAGCAAATGTTGTGGATTACTTTGGAAGAAAACCAGAGAATTGGCGCCTCGATGTTGGCTCCTTGCAAGATCAAGAGTTATCAACACAGTACGACAGAGTTATTCTCGACATGCTCGCCCCTTGGGAGTGCGTAGCAAAGGCTGCCGAAGTTCTAAGACCTGGCGGAGTATTCCTCGCTTATGTAGCAACTACAACTCAACTATCTGCGACAGCGGAAGCGCTTAAGGAAGATGGCCACTTCACAGAGCCAGAAAGTTCCGAAACAATAGTTCGAGGCTGGCACCACGAAGGTTTAGCGGTGCGCCCGCAACAGCGAATGATTGGCCATACTGGATTTCTGATTCAGAGCAGGCGAATGGCGCCCGGAGTAGATGTACTGGCACGAAGACGTCGACCAGCAAAGGGCGCATACGGTGTCCCGGAAGAGTGAGAGGCTCATCAATCTCACCATTGCGCTCTTAGCAACGAAGAGATTCATCACCAAATCAGAGTTATTTAAGACCGTAGAGGGCTATGAAGGTAGCGATGAATCCAAAGAGAGAATGTTCGAGCGAGATAAGGATGATTTGCGCTCACTTGGAATAGAGATTGAAGTCGGATCCTTTGATCCACTCTTTAACGATGAAGCCGGGTATCGCATCAAGCAAGAGAAGTATCAACTCGACCTTGGCGAAGTAACTGCTCTTGAAATCTCACTCTTATCTCTAGCGGCAACAGCCTGGCAAGGCGCCTCTTTAGATGATGCTGCGCAACGGGCGCTCGTAAAGTTGCATTCACTGGGTATTGCAGTTGACGATGCAAATTTGCTTGACTCCGTCCCCGCCTTCTCTGATGCAGGCTTTGACCTGCCAATGATTACTCGAGCTATCGCTGAACATCAAATACTTGAGTTCACATACCGGAACTTTGATTTGTCAGAGGATGAAAGACGCATTGTGCCCATTGGGCTATCGACTCGTTCTGGGCTCTGGTATTTCACTGGGGTCGATCAAAGTATTGAAGAGATTCGTACCTTTCGCTTTGATCGCGTGATTGGAAACTTTGTTATCAAACGAGGACCGAAGGGCTTTGAAACTCCGGAGAACTTTGACTCCAAGCGAATCTTTGAAACGCTTAGTAATACAGGCGCCGTTATTGATGTCCGTCGAGGCAAGGGCGCCTCGTTACGAGCGCTGGCATCATCGACGAAACCTTTAGGGGAATGGGATCAGATTCAAGTACCGATCCTGGATATGAAGAGCCTTGCCGCTTTAGTTCTCTGGCACGGAGACGATGTCTACGTTCAATCACCGCCCGAGCTACGCGAAATCATTATCGAAAGCCTCAAAGATTTGGCCCGGGCACATGGTTAAGAAGGATGCAAGAAAGGCGACCAACCCTTTAGAACACACTGCTCGACTGCTTGATCTTGTTCCCTACATCAATACACACCAGGGAATCTCGCTTGTGGAACTGGCTGAAGTTTTCGAAGTCTCCGCGGACCAGATGGCGAGTGATTTAACAACGCTATGGATGTGTGGGCTTCCCGGCTACACACCGCTAGAACTCATGGATCTGGATTTTGAATCTGGTTATGTCACGATTAGAAATGCGCCCACACTGGCAAGGCCGCGCTCCATCACACATGAAGAGGGCGTTGCGCTAGTACTTGGACTAGATGTGCTGCGTTCGACAATAGCTACTGAGAGAGCAGATCTGATCGAGGCAATTAGCTCACTCTCACATCGAATTGCCGACCTTATTAATCTTCCTTTAGCGCTATCGGCAACCAGTAATTTCAGCCCACAAGTAACATCTCTCATTGCTGACGCAATTGTTCAGCGAGGTGGACTCAAGATTTCATATCACTCGCTCTACAAAGATGAGATCTCATCGAGAGTAATCCTTCCGCTAGAAATGATCGAGAGCCAGGGATATCTGTATTTACATGCCTATTGCTATGCGGTGTGTGATTTCAGACATTTTCGAGTAGATAGAATTCAGTCAGCCGAAAGCGCTGAAGTTGAGCGACCATCGAGTGCGCCAGCGCAAACTCCAGAGAAGATTGACTTCGAATTGCAGGTAGTCAGACCCACAAGAGATGTTGCTGAACGTTTCGAACAAGGTGATTTACAAGCAGGAGATATCTTTAAAGGTTCATCCTTTTCACAACATTGGATTGCGCGATCTGTCTCGGCAGCCGGCGGGGCAGTGGAGCTACTCTCACCAGCAGAAATCCGAAGTGAACTCGCAAACAGGGCGCAATCGATACTCAATCGTTATCAGGGGTAACTTCCCCGTCTACCCATTCAAAGGGTCCTGGTGTAATCTTGGGTCAAATCTGACTTTAAGGGGTTCACAAGATGAATTTAGGTCCAAGAGAAATCGTCATCCTGCTTGTTGTTGTACTGGTTCTTTTCGGCGCAAAGCGTCTTCCTGATTCTGCCCGTTCTCTCGGCCGTTCCATGCGAATCTTTAAAAGTGAGATGAAAGAGATGAAGGCCGACGACTCAGTAATTGAAGAAGACGGCAAAAAAGAGAAGTAATCTGATGGCATCTTCACCACAAGGACAGATGCCGCTCATCGACCACTTACGAGAACTCAGGAAGCGAGTTCTTAGTTCTGCAATCGCAATCGTCGTGGCTTTTGGTGGGGGATGGTATTTTTACAATTCAATCATCGTCACCTTAGCTAAACCTGTCTGTGACCTTCGCGCTGCTCAAGCATCAGGTGCGGAAAGTTGTGGCGCGCTCTATATAAGCGGCGTCTTAGGTCCACTCGATCTGCAGATCAAGGTAGCTCTCATGACTGCAGTTATCGTCTCTGCTCCATTCTGGCTCTATCAACTTTGGGCATTCATCGCTCCTGCCCTCCATAGAAAAGAGAAGAGGAATAGCGTTCTCTTTGTAACAGCTGCGACGCCTTTCTTCGTTATGGGAGCAGCTCTTGGCTATTTGATTTTGCCTGTTGCGATCACAGCGCTCTTTGGATTCACCCCAGATTCAGTCAGTAACTTGGTCCGCTTCGATGATTATCTAGATTTTGTATTGCGACTCATATTGCTTGTTGGCCTTGCCTTTGAACTTCCGATTTTTCTTCTCACCTTTAATCTCATCGGTTTTTTAAGAGGAAGCACAATCCTTAAACCTTGGCGTGCTTGGATTTTCTCTATCTGTCTTGTTGTGGCAGCTTTCTCACCAACAGCTGATCCGCTCAGTATGGTCCTGCTCTCTGCGCCTTTGATTCTCTTCTACTTTATGGCTGGCGGAATAGCGCTACTTGTAGATAGGAAGCGCGATAAAAAAGCAGATGCGATAGAAACTGGCAGCACCGAGATTGCCGCACCAACCTCAATTAGCGAATAGCCGATAGGGTCGTCCCATGTGGGCGATCGCAATCAATCCTCAATCTGGACGGGGTAAGGGTTCGGTCGTCGGACAGGAAGTTGTTGAGTACTTTTCCAGACGCCAGATTCAATACCAAACTTTTTCAGGCGCGAGCGCCGATGAACTCAAGAGAGATCTCGAGAGTTTCCTGAACGCCAATGAGTGCCAGGGGGTTATCAGCGTCGGGGGAGATGGACTCGCTCATCTAGTTCTCCAATTGGTAGTCCCCAGAAAAATTCCCTTTGCGCCGATGCCAGCAGGTACCGGCAATGACATAGTTAGAACGCTGGGATGGTCTCTCGATGACATCTCCTCTTACCTAGATCGCGTTACGCAAGAGGCTGCGCAACCCATTGATCTAGGAAATGTTGATTCAGAGTGGTTCGCAGCCATCTTAAGTACAGGCTTTGATTCAGTCGTTAATGAACGAGCCAACTCGCTCTCTTGGCCTAAGGGTCCGCAACGTTACAACGTGGCTATCGCAATGGAGTTACCGAGATTTCAACCGCTACGTTATGAAATCGAGCTAGATACAGACAAGATTTCGACAGAGGCGATGTTGATCGCCATAGGTAATGGTCGCTCCTATGGCGGCGGCATGTATGTATGCCCACAAGCTCAAATCAACGATGGGCTCTTCGATGTCATGATTCTTGAGCCTGTCAGCAAGGTCGAGTTCCTGAAAGTCTTTCCCAAGGTCTACTCAGGTTCGCATATTTCTCATCCCAAGGTAAAAATGATGCGCAGCTCAAAGGTGAAACTCACAGCAACGGCGATCGCTTACGCAGATGGCGAGAGAGTAGGGCCTGCGCCGATCTCGGCCGAATGCATTCGAGGGGCTGGGTTAACGTGGAGTCTGTAGCTACCCCCGCCGAGAGATTCGCAGCGGCTAAGAAGAGAGGAACCCACCCTCTTACAACTGAATTCATCAGCCAATTTGAATTCGGGTTTGATGAGTTTCAAATCCAAGCCTGCCAAGCTGTTGAAGATGGCAAGGCTGTTCTTGTAGCAGCACCCACTGGGGCAGGAAAGACAGTTGTAGGCGAATTTGCCGCATTCTCCTCGCTCTCACGTGGGAAGAAATGCTTCTATACAACCCCCATTAAAGCGTTATCGAATCAGAAGTACTTTGAATTTGTAGAACGCTTTGGCGAAGATCGAGTTGGGCTACTTACCGGAGATACCAACATCAACTCCGATGCCGATGTGCTGGTGATGACGACAGAGGTACTTCGCAACATGCTCTATGCCAACTCGTCTACCCTCACTAATCTCGGTTCGGTCGTGATGGATGAGGTTCACTATTTGGCAGATAAGTTCAGAGGTGCGGTCTGGGAAGAAGTTCTCATCCATCTGATGGAGAGCGTTCAGGTTATTTCACTCTCTGCAACGGTATCTAACGCAGAAGAGTTCGGTGAATGGCTCGGCGAGGTCCGGGGGAGTACTGAAGTCATAGTCTCCGAAATTCGTCCTATTCCGCTCTATCAGCACGTTTTGATTGGCAATCGCTTGATTGATCTCTTTGTTGAACCTGGGCGAGTAAACCCCGAAATTCTTGGTCTCGAACGCGAAGCTCTTCGCCGAGTGAAGTCACCTCGTGGGCGTCGCGATAGATATGGCGACACCGAAAATCGCCTGACCCGCGCAGATATCATCGATAAGTTGCAGCGCGAGAATCTGCTTCCAGCAATCACCTTTATCTTCTCAAGAGCTGGTTGTGATGCGGCTGTTAAGCAATGCCTGCAAGCGGGTATTAAGTTAACGAGCGCTGAAGAACGTCTGGAGATAATTACTACAGCGCAGAGATATACCCAGAACTTAGCGGAAGAAGATCTAGAAGTTCTCGGATATCGCGACTGGTTACTTGCTTTAGAACGCGGAATTGCAGCACACCATGCCGGCCTACTTCCTAGCTTTAAAGGAGCTGTGGAAGATCTCTTTAAGCGCGGTTTGGTCAAAGCGGTCTTCGCCACCGAGACGCTTGCGCTGGGAATTAATATGCCAGCTAGAACTGTGGTCCTTGAGAAGTTAACGAAGTGGAATGGTGAGGCTCATGTCTCAATCACTCCAGGTGAATACACCCAATTAACTGGTCGCGCTGGTCGTCGTGGTATCGATATTGAAGGTAACGCTGTCGTGCAATGGTCTCCAACGGTTGATTCAGCAACTGCTGCAGGACTTGCATCCACTCGTACCTATCCCTTGCGTTCTTCATTTACACCCAGTTACAACATGTCTATCAATCTCATTGCTCGTTTTGGTCGTGAGCGCGCCCGAGGTTCTTTGGAATCATCTTTCGCCCAGTTCCAGGCAGACCGAGCGGTAGTGGGGTTGGTCAGACAGATCAGAAAGAATGAATCACTTGCCGCAGAACTTACTGATTCTGCGCAATGCCACCTCGGTGACTTCAACGAGTACTCACGTATTCGAATTGAGATTAAAGAGCTAGAGAAGTTGCTGAGCAAGCGAGATGGCCGGCGCACCTTTGATCAGCGCCAGAGATTGCATATGGAGAATGAGCTCGATGGAATGCGACGTGGGCTACGTCAACATGCCTGCCACCCTTGTAACGATCGCGAAACGCATGCCCGCATCGCAGAACGTGCAGATCGCCTAAATCGTGAGTCCGATGGCCTACGAGCGCGAGTAGAAAATCGCACCCACGTGATTGCTAAGACATTCGATCGCATCTGCAATGTGCTAACACATCTTGGTTATATCGAAGGAGAGAAGCCACTAGAGCAAGGCAAGATTCTGGCGAAGATTTATGCCGAATCAGATCTGCTTCTCACAGAATCAATTCGTAGGGGAGTGCTGCGAGATCTCAACGCTCCAGAGCTTCTCTCTGTCGCATCGGGGATGATCTACGAAAGTCGCAGCGCTGAAAACTATGCACCCAAGATGCCAAATCAAAATGTGGCTAGTTCACTTGCTGCGGTGGCAAAAATTTGGGTTGAACTCGAAGATATAGAGAATGAGTTTGATGTAAAGACTCAGAGAGAACCAGACTTTGGATTCTGCTATCCCGCATATCGCTGGGCAAATGGGCACTCGCTTAGTAATGTATTGAAGGGTACGGATATGACCGTAGGTGATTTTGTGCGCAGTATTCGTCAACTGATTGATTTACTTACTCAGATTGGTGGCGCATCTGAGGAGTTAAGGCCGTTTTGTCGAGAAGGAATTAGGCGATTGGATCGCGGAGTTATTTCAGATATGTTGGCGGATGTATGACACTGATGCTCTTAGATAGCGCCTCTCTCTGGTATCGCGCCTACTACGGAATGCCTGACACTCTTCTCTCTCCATCTGGTATGCCTGTAAATGCAATACGCGGTTATCTCGATATGACTGCGCGACTTATCGGCATGTATTCACCTAATCGAATCGTCGCTTGCATCGAGGGGGATTGGCGCCCCTCTTGGAGAGTCGATCTCTTTCCTGATTACAAAGCTAACCGTTTGGAGGAAGAAGGCGATGAGGAGGAAGAGCCAGAAACTCTTACGCCGCAGATTCCAGTTCTACTCGATCTCCTTGATGAATTCGGCATCCCAATGGTCGGCGTAGATGATTACGAGGCAGATGATGTGATGGCAACTTTTGCAGTGCAAGAGAAGGGGCCAATCCGCATTGTCACGGGGGATAGGGATCTCTTTCAACTCGTAGATGATCGACGTGATGTAAAAGTTGTTTATCTTGCGCGAGGTGTTTCGCAACATGATTTGGTGGATACCAAATGGGTTGCTGAAAAGTATTCAATTCCCGGTGATCGTTACGCACTTTTTGCGATGTTCCGTGGAGATCCATCGGATGGGTTGCCGGGGGTTAAGGGGATAGGCGAGAAGGGCGCTGCGATTATCGCTAACCATTTCGCCACCGTTGATGAGGCCCTAGAAGGTGCTCGTACGGGCCATACCGCCCTGACTGCAAATCTTGCTAAGAAAATTAGCGAAGGTGCGGATTATCTTAAAATTGCCCCAACGCTCGTTCACTGTGCCAAGGATGTAGCAATTCCTCAATTAGATATTGCTATGCCGAAAGCTCCAAAGGATCTCTCAAAAATCTACGCCATGAAAGAGGAGTACGGTTTGGGAGCGAGCGTCGATAGATTAATATCGGCTCTGAATTGGTAGGCAAGGGAGAGCGATGAAGCCAGTAATCTTGATTCCAACGTACAACGAATCAACTTCTATCGTCGAACTGCTGCGCTCTCTTGAAGAGCTTCACCAAAAACGAGATTTTGATGTAGTCATACTTGACGATAATTCACCCGATAAGACTGCAGATATCGTGCAATCGCTCAAACTTCCGTGGGTCGAAATTCTCCGCCGTCCCGGCAAAGCAGGATTAGGTGCGGCCTATCGAGCGGGATTCGCTCATGTTCTACCCCTTGGAAAATATTCAAAGATTGTGACGATGGATGCTGATGGTTCGCACCGCGTTGCAGATCTTCCAGCGATGTTAGATGCCACAGACGATAAACTTTCCATCACCTTAGGCACGAGATGGATGCCTGGTGGTTCGGTCGTTAATTGGCCTAAGAGTCGACAATTGTTATCTAAATCTGGAACGAAATATGCTCGTATCGCACTTGGCATTCCACTTAACGATCTCACCGGAGGCTTTCGCGTCTACAGCGCCGACTTATTGAATAAGTTGAAGTTAACGCAGATGACCGCCACTGGATATTGTTTTCAAATTGAGATGGCGATGGCAGCAACGCTTGCTGGTGCAAAACTCGTTGAAGTTCCCATTACCTTTGTAGAGCGCATTAACGGAGTCTCCAAGATGAGTAGAGCGATCGTTATAGAAGCTCTCTGGCAGACGACGCTCTGGGGGCTATCTCGACGCTTAAGGCCTAACGCCGATAAGTTACATTATGTAAAGTAAAAGGAATCAGGCGAAGGCTTCGACGGGTGGGCAGGAACAGACAAGGTTCCTATCCCCATATGCCCCGTCTATACGGCCGCTGGTGGGCCAGTACTTGCCCTTCATGCCGATGAGTTCACCTGGAATCAAACCTGTCAGCGTTGCTGGGAATGCGCCGCGCTCACGTGAATAACTACGGTTCCACTCAGTAGCCGCAATAGCCCCGATTGTATGAGGTGCGTTGCGAAGAGCTGATTCTTCAACCGCTACCTTGCCATCCATGATCTCTTGGATTTCGTAGCGAATCGCAACCATCGCATCGATAAATCGGTTCATCTCGATGATGTCCTCAGATTCTGTCGGTTCAATCATTAAGGTTCCAGCGACCGGGAAAGACATCGTTGGAGCATGGAAGCCAAAGTCCATCAAGCGCTTAGCAATATCATCGACTGTTACACCTGAAACTTTGGTGATCTCACGAACATCAAGGATGCATTCATGGGCAATCAATCCCTTATCCCCTGTGTAGAGAATTGGGAAAGAGTCGCGCAACCTTACCGCCATGTAATTCGCATTAAGAATTGCAACCTCTGTTGCATGAGTGAGCCCTGCTCCCCCCATGAGGCGAATATATGCCCAAGAAATTGGCAAGATACTGGCAGATCCAAAGGGTGCTGCAGAGATTGGTCCAGGACCAGTTGCAGGTCCTGCGCTGGCATCGAGTGGGTGGCTAGGTAAAAACGGAGCCAGATGCGATTTCGCAATCACGGGTCCAACACCCGGTCCCCCACCACCGTGTGGAATACAGAAAGTTTTATGGAGATTGAGGTGTGAAACATCTGCACCAAATTTTCCAGGTTGTGATGTTCCAACAAGTGCGTTGAGGTTTGCGCCATCAACATAAACCTGACCACCTGCCTCGTGAACCGCTGCACAAATTTCAGAGATGGCCGATTCAAAGACGCCGTGAGTTGAAGGATAGGTAACCATCAACGCCGCTAGCGCCGAACCATATTCTGCAATCTTGGCTTTGAGATCAGCAACGCTGACATTTCCATGTTCATCGCACTCAATAACGACAACTTTCATGCCTGCCATCACAGCGCTGGCAGCATTGGTTCCATGCGCGCTGGAAGGAATGAGGCAGATATTTCGGTTCTGGTCACCGCGTGAATCGTGATAATTGCGGATTGCCAGCAGTCCGGCAAATTCACCTTGGCTACCTGCATTTGGTTGCAACGAGACTGCGTCATAGCCAGTAATTTCCACAAGCCACTTAGAGAGTTGGTCAATAAGTATGCGCGTTCCCTTGCTCTGATCTGCTGGTGCAAATGGGTGAAGGGATGCAAACTCTGGCCAGGTCACTGCTTCCATCTCGGTCGTTGCATTGAGCTTCATCGTGCACGAACCGAGCGGAATCATGGTGCGGTCTAACGCTAAATCGCGATCGGCCAAGGTGCGCAGATAGCGCAACATGGAAGTCTCTGAGAAATAAGTGTTGAAGACAGGGTGCTGAAGATACGTTGAAGTGCGAGCTAACTTAGTTGCGATACCACTCCCCTGTGCCGGCTTAACCTGCACGCCGAAAAGAGATGAGATCGTTGCAAAGAGTGAATCGGTGACAGTCTCATCAAAGGAGATTCTTACGTGGTGTGAATCAACTACACCTAGATTGATTCGTAGGGTACGCGCTGCTTGATGAATTGCATCAGCATCTGCAACCTTGACTGTCAGGGTATCGAAGTAGCTTCTATTTTCAGTCTCAACAACCGCCGCCAATTGAGCTGCGTAATTGTGAACTCGTTCTGCAATCCTCTTCAGCCCCTTTGGACCATGCCACATCGCGTAGAAGGCGCTCATATTGGCGAGCAGTACTTGAGCGGTACAAATATTTGAGGTCGCCTTATCGCGACGAATATGTTGTTCGCGAGTCTGTAACGCCAAGCGAAATGCTGGATTGCCATGTGCATCCACGCTCTGACCAACTAAACGACCAGGCAAAGATCTCTCAAGACCTGTACGCACCGCCATAAAACCTGCATGCGGTCCACCAAAGCCCATCGGTACACCAAAGCGTTGCGCGCTACCTACTGCGATATCTGCACCCCATTCCCCTGGAGGAGCGATCAACGTCAGTGCCAATAAATCTGTCGCTGCAATGACGAGCGCACCAATTGCATGTGCGCTCTCAGAAAGGGATGAGTAATCAGTTATTGCACCGGTGGTATCTGGATACTGCACGAGAACACCGAAGTATTCGGTACCGCTTGGAATATTGAGCGCATCGCATTCCAGGATTTCAATTCCAAGCGGCTTAGCGCGTGTGGCAACAACTGCCTTTGTCTGTGCATGCAGATGTGAATCGATAACAAAGACCGCTGAATCGGCAGCCTTGGAACTACGTCGCGCAAGCGTCATCGCTTCAGCTGCTGCTGTTCCTTCATCGAGCATTGATGCATTAGAGAGCGCAAGCGCTGTCATGTCACAGATAACAGTCTGAAATGCGAAGAGCGCTTCTAGGCGACCTTGTGAAATCTCTGGTTGATATGGCGTGTAAGCGGTATACCAAGCCGGATTTTCAAGAACATTTCGTTTGATGACAGGTGGAGTGATAGTTCCGTAGTATCCAGAACCAATGAGTGAGGTAAATACCTGATTCTGATCGGCTAACTCGCGCAGTTCGGCAATGACTTCAACTTCGCTCTTTGCCGCATCTAGCGTCTTAGCAAGAGATTTCTCGATTGCGATATTTGAAGGAACTACATCTGAGATAAAGGTCTTGAGGTTGTCATAACCGAGAACACGTAACATCTCTTCTTCTTGAGAAGCCGAAGGTCCGATATGGCGATCTTCAAAGCCTTGATAATCTGCCACGACACCACTCCCCTAGTTACTTAGGGAAGGAAATATATGACTGTTACGCGCCTTTCGCCTTTCGACGAAGCGAGAGTTCATCGCTATTTTCGCCACCAACGACTTCGCCATTTACCTCGCCTTGTAGCGATGCCAGCGAACCCTCAACCTCATGCCAAACCTTGCCAACGGCGATTCCAAAGACGCCTTGCCCACCCGCAAGTAAGTCGACGATCTCATCCGGGCTTGCGCATTCGTAGATAGAAGCGCCATCGCTCATAAGGGTGATGCTCTCAAGCTCAGTGACGCCACGGTTACGAAGGTAATTGACGGCGGTGCGAATGTTTTGAAGCGATACGCCCGCATCAAGAAGGCGCTTAACTATTTTGAGAACTAAAATATCGCGGAAACCATAGAGGCGTGCGCTACCTGATCCCGTTGCAGTACGGATCGAAGGTTCTACTAAACCTGTACGCGCCCAATAATCGAGTTGACGGTAGGAAATTCCCGCAGCAGAACATGCAGTTGCGCCGCGATAACCGATTTCGAATTCTTGTTCTGTCACGAGAGGGGGCTCGCCTTCAGGTAGTGGGGATGCGCTAAGGCTACGCCCGCAGCCTCGCTAAATCGATGAGCGACACGGGTAAAACCTCAGGTTGAGGTTGAGACTTTTGAGCGTTATCCCGCAAAGTCTTCCGGGTTAATCCCCTCAAGAAACTCGCGGAAGGCCTCAAGCTCCTGGTCCCCCGCAGCGCTCGCGTAGCCAGCAACCTGCTCAGGGATATCGATTCCGACCTCATCCAGAAGATCGTTGTTCACCATGATGTTGCTCTTGGTCCGAAGAGCTATAGCGATCGCATCAGAAGGGCGAGCAGAGAGCGGTTCTAGCGCTCCATCCTTGCCACGCAGATTCATCTCGGCGAAGAAGACGCCATCTTTAATCGAGGTAATGTGGACAGAGGTCAACGTTATGTCTACCCGATCAAGTAAGTCTCGCAGCAGGTCATGGGTCAACGGCCTACTCGCCTCTAGCCCTTGCTGGGCAAATGCAATCGCTGTCGCCTCAACCGCACCAACCCAGATTGGAAGAAAGCGAGTTCCCTCGATCTCCTTGAGCAGGACGATGGGTTGATTGGAGGGCATCTCAATGCGAACCCCAACTACTTCGACTGGGATCAACATAGTGAAATCAGCATTGTGAGTGAACTGCCTCGATTAACGTGGGAAACCTAACGGGGGCGATTAAGTCCACCGCGAACCAAAGCCGCATGGAGGCGAACTGAAAGGGATGCAATCTCTTTCTGAACTTCCTCTGCGCGAGCCTTCGCTTCAGTGCTCTTCTGTCGAGTAAATGGCGTGATGACCTGTTCGATTAAACCGATCTCACGGTCCGCCGCTGACTTAAATGATCGAAGGTGGCGCGGTTCAATTCCGAAACCAGCCATCTCGGCAACTGCCTTGGCAACTGAGAGAGCATCTCCATCGTAATGACGACCACGGATTGCGATAAGACCAAATGATTCAAGTTCTACCAGCTGCGCATCATCAAGCCCTGAAGCCTTGAGAAGTTCATCTCGGCTAAGGCGCATCTCAGATTGTTCAGCAAAGGTAGAAGGAGCGAATTCACCATCGATTGTCGCAAGGGTTGGACGTGGAGACGCCATTCCACCAGCTGGAGCTGGCTGAAGGCCGCGATCGAGCGCATCAAGGTTCTCTTTAATAACCTTAAGTGGTAGATATTGATCGCGCTGCGCCAGGAGAACATAGCGAAGACGCTCTAAATCTGTCGTTGTGAATTTACGATATCCAGATGGGGTGCGCTGAGGTTCGATCAGCCCTTCAGATTCAAGGAAGCGGATCTTCGAGATTGTGATGTCAGCGAAATCGCCGCGCAACTTTGTTAAGACTTCGCCGATACTTAAGTAGGCACGTGCTGGAACGCTCAACTTACTTCTCCCCCGCGTTTGATGCTCCGATAAAGAGCAGATGAAATTTTCCAATCTGGATTTCGTCGCCAGTAACTAACTTCTTTTCGGCGACAGATTCGTTATTTACATAGGAACCGTTAAGACTTCCAGAATCTCTAAAGGTGAAGCCAGTTCCTGTTCTCTCAATAGATGCATGCTTACGGGATACCGTGACATCGTTGAGAAAGATCGAGCTTTCAGGGGCGCGTCCAATCGTGACACCTTCAGGTGTAACGAGAAAACGTGAACCTTTCTGAGCTCCGCGATGGATGAAAATCATCGCATTTTCGCCGGTAGAAGAGAGAGCGCTATCAATGACTGACTTCTCTTCATCTGAGGCTTGGTTGTAGAAATCTTCAATCAGAGTGGATGGGGAAGATCCGACTACCGAACGAAGTCCCAGGTGGAGAGTGCTGGTGAGTTCGCGATCTGCATCTGCTGCAGCCATGGCCCACCCCTTGCTCTCGATTCCTGCGCTATAAAAGCTTCACGCCTTGGTCGAAGAACTCTCGACCTTGGACATCAACTTAAGGGTGACACTAGAGAGTTACTTTTGATAAATCAAGTGGAGGTTTAAGCGGTAATTTCGCCATATTGGGCGGCGCTGAGCAACCCCTGTGGCTCTTGTGGAACTTCAATCTCAACGAGCCAGCCAGCTCCATATGGGTCTGAGTTAATCAACTCTGGGGCGTTATCCAAGTCACTATTGATCGCTACCACCGTTCCAGAGACTGGAGCAAAAATTTCAGAGACGCTCTTAGTAGATTCAACTTCACCACAGACCTTATCTGCAGTTACTGCCTCTCCCACCTTAGGCATCTGCACATAGACGATATCTCCGAGCGCACCTTGGGCGTAGTCGGTAATTCCCATACGGATTCGAAGGGGCGTTGAAGTTGGCGCAACCCATTCATGTTCCTTGGTGTACTGAAGATCAGCTGGAATCTGCGACATGGAATTACCCTTCGATGATGTGTGGTCGAACTGTAATGGTCAAGAGCGCAGTACGGAAATAACCCACGGCTGTGCCGATGTAGAGGCAGACCCCCCAGATTGCAAAGGCCCAGCCAAAGATAAATGCAAGCGTCCCGTACCAGCTCTCATTGAGAGCGAGGAGAAGAAATGGAAAGGCGTAAAGCAAGTTAAAGGTCGCAGCCTTTCCAAGATAAGTAACTTTAAGTGGCGCAAAACCTTTTAGCGCAAGAATTGCTGCAACTAGCGCCATGAAAATATCTCGGATAACCAGAACTGCAATGAGCCAGATCGGAACCGCATCCCGAAGATAGAGAACCACCAGAGTTGCTGCAATATAGAGACGATCGATAGTTGGATCTGCGATCTCACCGAACTTAGATTCTTGTCCCCAAGCGCGAGCGAGCTTTCCATCGAAGTAATCGGTGGCTCCCCCGATAGCAAGAACGAGAATTGCCCAACCATCTGCTTCAAGGTCGAGCGCGAGATAGATAAAGAGTGGAATTCCCAGAAAGCGAGCGAAGGTCAGAGCATTGGGAACCGTCAACATTTCTACTCCTTATCCCTTTCCTTCACACGGATCGCTACTTGAACCGGCGTGCCAGGGAATTTGAACTCCTCGCGCAGGCGCCTTTCGATAAAGCGACGATATGAGGCTTCGATCCAGCCACTGGAGAAGATAACAAATTTTGGAGGCGCAATTCCGGCCTGGGTCGCGTAGTACACCTTTGGCTGCTTGCCACCACGCACTGGAGGTGGTGTTGCTCCGATAAGCGCTCCCAAGAATGAGTTGAGCTTTGAGGTTGGAACGCGTCGCTCCCATGAATCGATTGCAGTTCGCAGGGCCGGAGCTAAACGATCTCTATGCCAACCGGTCTTTGCTGCGACATTTACCCGCTGCGCCCATTCCACCTGATCCAGGTGGCGGTCAATCTCTTTATCCAACTGATCGCGGCGATCTTCATCAACCAGATCCCACTTATTCATCACGATGACCATCGCTTTGCCGGCCTCTTCCACCATCGTGATAATTCTTAGATCTTGTTCCGAGATAGGCACTGAGGCATCTAGTACAACCACGGCACACTCACACCTTTCCAGCGCTGTCTGTGTGCGAAGCGTCGCGTAGTAGTCAGTGCCGCTCGCCTGATTTGCCCGCTTCTTCAGGCCTGCAGTATCAACAAAGCGCCAAATGCTTCCACCAAATTCGATTAGTTCATCAACTGGGTCGCGAGTAGTACCTGCTACATCATCAACAATTGAACGATTCTCGCCAGCTAAAGCGTTGAGCAGACTGGACTTACCAACATTTGGGCGACCAATCAGTGCGATACGGCGATAACCATCCTGCACTTGAGCCGCGCCAACTTCAGGAATCAAGGTCACGATTGCATCTAGTAGATCTCCACTGCCACGTCCGTGAAGAGCTGAAACAAAATGAGGTTCGCCTAAGCCAATATTCCAGAGCGCGTGCGCATCTGACTCATCGCTATCGCCATCAACTTTATTTGCAACAAGGAGAGTTGGTTTCTTTGCCTTGCGAAGTTCCTGAACCAAAATATCATCTTCATCGAGTGCGCCAACTTGAGCATCAACTACAAAGCAGAGGACATCTGCTTCTTGCATCGCCAATTCAGCGCTGGCACTTACCTGTACTGAAATACCATCTGGTTTAGATTCCCAGCCACCCGTATCCATGATGATGAAGCGGCGTCCGCCCCATTCGCATTCGTACTGAACACGATCTCGCGTTACACCCGGGGTATCTTCGACAATTGCTTCACGACGACCAATGAATCGGTTGATAAGAGTTGATTTTCCAACGTTTGGTCTTCCTAAGATGGCAACAATCGGCAGACCCAGAAGTGAACGCTCAGAGAGTAACTCCCATATGCGATCGACGGTTTCAGTGAGATTGAGCTCGGTTGAATCGATATGGACTGCATCGAATGCGGGAGCAAGAGGTGAAACTTTTCTCGTTGAATCAATCTCATCTCGCGCTGAAAGTGATGCTCCTACAGAGTCAAGACCCTTGGATTCTGCTGCTAACTCTGCATCTCGGCGTTGAGCGCGAGCTGCAATATCTGCAGTCAGGAAGACTTTAAGGGCTGCATCTGGACAGACAACAGTTCCTATATCGCGACCTTCAACAACTATTCCTCTATTGGCTTTGGAAATGATCTTGCGCTGCAATTGCAAGAGTTCAGCGCGAACTTCTGGTAGCGCGCTAACAATTGAAACTTTCTCAGTAACGTCATGAGAACGAATCTCTTCAGTGATATCTAAATCGCCGATAAAGATCTTAGGGTCGCGTGGATCTGAATTAAAGGTAATTGGTTGGAGTGCAAGCTTGTTGAGAATATCCTCTGCTTTTTCACTATTTATCGATAAAGCAATGAATGTAACGGCGCGATACAACGCGCCAGTATCTAAATAATTCCAGCCAGCGCGAATAGCAATCTCTTTAGATGTGCTTGATTTGCCAGAACCACTTGGGCCATCTAGCGCTACAACAATCATTTCAATGAGCCCATCTTTAAGTTAGTTAATTCTATTCGTTTACAGCAGCCGTTACCTAACGTGGAACGTGAACGCTCCATCCCTTTTCTTGTAGATGAGAAGATAATTTCGCAGCTCCCTCTTCAGAGAGAGCGAGCGTGATAAGACCTGTGAATTGGCCTGGGCTATGTTCGATTGTTAGATCTTCCACGTTAACTTCTGCTTTGGCGCACTCATCAAAGAGCGCAGCAAGTTGTCCGGGCTTATCTTCAATAACAATTGGCAGATAGGTATAGCTGCGTTGTTGTCCACCATGCTTACCTGGAATCAAATCTCTTCCGCGTTGCCCAGCTGCAATTACCTCAGCAACCACTTTCTCATCACTTAACCCTCTAAGTAGGCGCTGCGAATCTTCAATCAAGCGGGTAAGTAGCGGCGCTATCGCCGAACTATTTGCCGCAACGATCTCTTTCCAGAGTTCAGGGCTTGAACCAGCAATTCTGATGGTGTCTCTAAGTCCAGCTCCTGCCAGATCGAGCCAGGCTTCATCTGCGCCCTCAAGTTGGCTGGCGAGAAGAGATGCGACCAGTTGTGGAAGATGAGAAAGAAGAGCCACGGCCTCATCGTGCGATCTGCTATCCATCTCAATGGCAACCGCTCCCAAAAGTGAGATGAGCTCTAGCCCTGCTAGTCGAAGATCAGGATCGACCCCGGCGCTATCGAGAATCCACGGCCTTGCGCGGAATAGATCTGCTCGCGCTGACTCTGCTCCCCCGACCTCGCGCCCGGCCATTGGATGGCTGGGAAGGAAACGACCCGCCTCAAGTGGCGAAGTTGATACCTCAGCTTTAACTTTAGTTTTAACTGAGCTGATATCCATAAACCCTGACTTCACAGGTGAGGTTAGCTCGCTCTTAAGGGCCTCCGAGATGGTACTGATTGGAGAAGCCAAGATGACTAGGTCAGGATCTCCTGATGGTGCGCTCTTTACTAGATCCCGAGCAAGGGCTTGGGCTCGTGGATCTGAGTCGACCATTGTGACGGCGACCCCTTCTTGAACGAGAGCTAGACCGATCGAGGAACCAATGAGGCCAGAGCCCACGATTCGAACGTGCGAGAGCGACATAACTGAGCCCGCCTACTGGGCTATATCTGCGCGAAGTGCCTTAGCGCCATGAAGGTAGATATGGTTAATTTCTTCCTTACTTCGCTCAATTTCGACATGCGCCATCACTCTAATTGTCCGTTCTAGGGCGCCTGGTACATCGATTTCCACGGCGCAGATGAGCGGGGTACCTTCAAAACCGAGGTTACGGACTGCGGCGGCTGGGAATGAGGCGTTCAGATCTGGGCTCGCTGTAAAGAGGATTGAGATGACCTCTTCGGCGCTAATCCCATTACTACGTAAGATTTCAGAGATGAGCTCTTGAGTGCCTGCTGCAATTGAGTCGGCGGAATTGGCGCTCACCTGAGTGGCTCCCCTAATTGCACGCACTGACATGGGGCAATGGTACCCGTAGTCGCAACAATCAGCGGATATATATAAATGGTTTTGACGATATATAGAGGAATCTCTTCACACCCTCTTGGCCATCTAAAGGATCCAGTAGCTCAATACCATGGCGCCGAACCATATTATGGAAGATATATTTATCGACAATTTAGGGTACTGATTGAGCGTTCAATTATCGTTAAAACTGCTTTTCTAGGTGGACCAAAACTAAATATAGATATATAGATAAAACATTAAATAGGCACGATACCGATTTGTTAATTTAAATCTAAAGCCTTTTGCAAGTTTATCAATTCAGCGCTATTGAGATCGCGCCACCTTCCTTCGAGAGTCTCCCCCAGAGAGATTGGACCAAACCTGGTTCGGATCAAACGCAAGACATCGACTCCGACAGCCTCCATCAGGCGGCGGATGATGTGATAGCGACCCTCGTGGATCGTTACCTCAAGCCATTGAGGAGATAGGTGCTTGAAGGCGAGAACTCTCCCCATCCCATCTTCTAGCTCGACACCCTTGAGTAAGGCCTTATCGACCCCTGTCGGGAGCTTTCCATCGAATTCGATGATGTAAGTCTTTTCTAGCCCGTATGAAGGGTGGGTCGCCCTAAATGTCAGATCTCCATCGTTGGTGAGCAGAATCAACCCTTCTGAATCCTTATCTAGCCGCCCTACGTGAAATAAGCGCTCGGTTCGAAGGTCGATAAAGTCGGCGAGAGAGGGGCGACCCTCTGGGTCAAACATAGTTGACAGAACGCCTCTTGGCTTATGAAGTGCTAAATAAGTCTTAGACAAAGAACGTTTAATTGTCTCGCCATCAACCTCGACTTTATGCTTTTCTGGGTCAAATTTAGCTCCGAGCTCTCGGATCTGTCTTCCATCGACGGTAACCCGGCCATCCATAATGAGTTCATCGGCGCCGCGACGGCTTGTAATTCCAGCGTCAGCAATAATCTTATTCAGGCGCATCTCGGCCATGAGGGCTATCCATTCTCGACAGTCAACTCCCCCGCACAGCGTGCGGGCTACGCCCATATTTCTTGGGCTAGATGAAGTGTACGGGGCTGGTTAGTCGGTAAGCGAATCGAGGATCTCATCGAGGCCATCGATATCAGGCAGATGAGGAGCAAGAGGCGGCAGATCGGTGAGCGCGTTGAGACCTAGACGCTCGAGGAAGTAGCTGGTGGTCTTATAGAGGATCGCCCCAGTCTCGTTCTCGAGACCATACTCCTCAACTAGGCCACGTGTGACCAGGGTCTTCATGACCGCTTCGACGTTGACGCCTCGGATAGCTGATACTCGAGCGCGAGAGATAGGTTGACGGTAGGCGATGACCGCCAGGGTTTCGAGGGCAGCCTGGGTCAGGCGGTTCTGCTGGCCATCTAAGACGAACTTCTCGACTACATCGCTACATTCAGGGTGGCTATAGAAGCGCCATCCCCCATTGATGGCCTTGAGGGTGAAGCCCCGGTCTTCGTAGGTGGGAGCCAGCGCTTCGAGCGCGCCGACAATCTGGTCGACCGGAACCTGAAGGACCGAGGCGAGGGTAATTTCAGTGACAGGCTCATCCACAACCATGAGGATCGCCTCAATCTGGCGGCCTATCGCGGCAAGGTCGAAGTTGGCCGGCGCTACCTCAGCCGGTAAAGTCTCAACCTCAGGTGCAGATATCTCGTTCTCAATCATTTTCCGGCTCACCTTCTAGATTTTCAGATTCAAATTGCGGTGGGATATCAAATTCATCGGTGATAGCGACTTCTCCTTCATCGGAGCCAACCCAGCTAATCTGAAGCTCGCCTAGGGCGATGACCTGTTCAAATCGAAGGGCGCCCTGACGGTAGAGATCCAGAAGTGCGAGGAAGCGGGCGACAACAACCAAGGTGGAATCTGCTCCCTGGATGAGGGATCTAAAGGAGAGGGTTCGGGATTTCCGTAAAGCCTCAACCACAAGTTTAGACTCTTCGGCTACGCTCACGAGCGCGCTATGAAGGTGCTCGACGGCAACTACAGGGGGTGCTTTAGGGGTCAAGACGCGCTCTGCAATGGCTGCAAATCGCTCAGGACCGACTCCGATAAGGACCTCGGGAAGTAGCGATGCCAGAGCCGGGTCAAGGGCTACAACGCGTGGGAATGATTTATCGGCAGCTGCGATTGCATCTTGGAAGGATGCGGCAATCTCCTTGAAGGCGCGGTACTGGAGCAGGCGGGCGAAGAGGATATCTCGAGCTTCAAGGAGGGCGAGATCTTCCTCATCCTCAATCTCACCGCTTGGAAGTAGTCGGGCAGCCTTGAGATCGAGCAGGGTCGCCGCAATTACTAGAAACTCAGTGGCCTGATCTAGGCGCCAACCTTCACCGCTCGCCTCAAGGGCGCGGATAAAAGAGATAAATTCATCGGTCACCATGCTGAGGGAAACTTCGGTGATATCGAGTTTGTGGCGAGAAATCAGCTGCAGCAGCAGGTCGAAGGGG
The DNA here is from genome assembly GCA_945889195.1 of Bifidobacterium breve. Lineage (GTDB taxonomy): Bacteria > Actinomycetota > Actinomycetes > Nanopelagicales > Nanopelagicaceae > Planktophila. The sequence continues at coordinate 9,972 of CAMDBB010000001.1, read as the reverse complement.
CCATCGAAGTTATCGAGATGGACGCTAAAACCGCTCTCAGGAGCGATATCGCTCGCCTGCTCCGAGGTGATCTCCTCGGTTCGCGCAAGCGGTTCTACGATATTTTCCACGGTGGAACACTACTTCCTTACTTGCAGTTCGCCGCTCCATACGCGTAGAGTCGCGGTAACTGAAAAGAGGTTTCTCGCTTGAACGCTAAATCGACATTTGATGATGATGTGGCTACTACCGCCACTCTCATTGGGCGAGAGCCTCAGAATTTCCCAATCCCGGCGGCCATCACAGATCATGGCAACGCCAAGGTCATCTCAATCTTTAATCAGAAGGGTGGAGTTGGTAAGACAACTTCAACTATCAACCTAGGTGCGGCTCTAGCTGAACTTGGTCGACGAGTACTTCTTGTTGACTTCGATCCTCAAGGTGGCCTCTCACTTGGCTTGGGCGTCAACGCTCACACCTTGCCGCTAGAAAATACTGTTTACTACGCGCTCATGTCAGCGGATGCAAATATCGATGAGATAGTTCTTAAGTCATCTGTAGCAGGTCTTGATTTTCTACCTGCAAACCGCGATCTCGGTACCGCTGAGACAACGTTGGGCGCTGAAATTGGTGGACAGCAATATCTCAAGCGCGCGCTCGCTCGTCTGCGCCCTGAATATGACGTCATCTTGATTGATTGCCAGCCAACCATGGGTCAGCTCACCATCAATGCTCTCGTAGCATCTGATGAAGTGATTGTTCCGCTGCAGTGCGAATACTTCGCTCTCCATGGATTTATTGAACTTAAAGGCAATATCGATAAAGTCAAGAGCTTCCTTAACCCAGAGTTAAAGCTGGTCGGCATTCTTGCAACTATGTACGATCGTAAGACTTTACATAACCGCGAAGTCCTTACTGCGATTCTCGAGAAGTATCCTGAAGATGTCTTTGAAACGATTATCGCGAAGACAATTCGTTTCGCCGAAACAACTGTTGCAGGAGAACCCATCACTGCTTATGCATCATCATCTGGAGGAGCGCAGTCTTACCGAAGACTCGCCCGTGAATTAATTGCCCGAGGAGGCGCACAATGACACGTAGAGCTAGCTTGCCAGGTGCGGATGAACTCTTCCGCGCCAATACCCCAGCGCTAAGCGCCGTGCGCCAAGTTGCAGAACCAGTTGCGACAACTCCAGTACAGAGCGCACCAGCTGCAGCCCCAAAGGCGAAGAAGGGTGTTCGCACAATCTCACGTCGTCGCGTTACTGCGGCAGAAAAATCACCATCTGGTCGTGAACTTCATGAAGAGAAGATCACTGTCTATCTTTCAACAGATGAACTCTTCGATCTAGATCAAGCCAGACTTATGTTACGTGGTGATTTAGGACTTGCAGTTGATCGCGGTCGTATCGTTCGTGAATCAATTGCGGTAATCATTGCCGACCTTGAGGCCAAGGGCGATCAAAGTATCTTGGCTCGTAGGCTCCGCGGAATCTAAATTAAGCCCGCGGGTGTGCGGTGCTGTAAGCCTCGCGCACTTTATCTATCGTAACCAAGGTGTAAATCTGCGTCGTTGTCACTGATGAATGCCCTAGCAACTCCTGAACCACGCGAATATCTGCGCCTCCATCTAGTAGATGCGTTGCAAATGAATGTCTAAATACATGGGGTGAAACCTTTCCCGTCAGCCCAGTTGCTTGCGCAGCATCCAGTACTACCTGCCATGTGCTCTGCCTGGAGAGCCGCTTGCCTCGCGAATTAAGGAAGAGCGCGCCCTCACTCTTTGAGTTCTTCTCACTCAAAGCTGGTCTCACTCGCGTGAGGTAGTTCTCTACCGCTACCACAGCGAACTTCCCGAGTGGCACCAACCTCTCCTTCGAACCTTTGCCCTTTACCTTCACGATATGAACGTCGCCATCACTGGTCGAACTCAAAGAGAAATCAACTACATTCAAACCAATAATTTCACTGACTCGTGCACCTGTTGAGTAGAGCAGTTCAAGGATCGCCTTATCCCTTAGAGATATCGGATCTCCTTCACGCTCTGCGCTCTCGATCAGGCGAGTCACCTCATCTATCGTCAGCGCCTTGGGTAACTTACGCGGCAACTTGGCGGAAGATATATCAGTAGTTGGATCTGTCAGTCCACTTTCTAGGGCAAGATATTTATAGAAACCTTTTATTCCAGAAATACTCCGATTAACGCTTGATAATGAGAGGCCTTCTCCTTTTAGAAAAACAGAGAACTCAGTGATGTCACCTGTCGAGAGCTTTGTATAGTCACGCTTACTCTGCACGAGAAAGCGTTCCAACTTGGCAAGATCACGCGAGTAAGACGCAATTGAGTTTGAGGAGAGTCCCCGCTCAATCCGCAGTTGATCGAGATAACTGCTCTTGGCGCTCTCGAAATTCATAGACGACTACTTCTGTTGTGAGATGGCTGCTTTAATCAAACCAACAAAGAGTGGGTGTGGACGCGTTGGCCTTGATCGGAGTTCAGGATGGGCTTGTGTGCCAACGTAATAAGGATGGACTTCTCTCGGAAGCTCCACGAATTCAACAAGATCGCGATCTGTGAAAATTCCCGAGAAGGTAAGACCAGCTTTAGCGATCTGATCGCGGTATTGATTGTTTACTTCATAGCGATGGCGGTGGCGCTCAGAGATTTCAGTCGCTCCATAAACTTCAGCGACAATCGAACTTGGAGAAAGCGTTGCTTTATAGAGGCCAAGACGCATAGAACCGCCCATATCTCCCCCACCAGCCACAATCTCTTTTTGATCATCCATCGTTGCGATTACATGCGTTCCGCTATCTGACTTAAACTCTGCCGAGTTTGCATCCTTGATGCCAGCTAAATTACGCGCTGCTTCGATCACCATGCACTGTAAACCTAGACATAGACCAAGGGTTGGAATCTTGTGTGTGCGCGCAAAGGTCAACGCTCCGAGTTTTCCTTCAATGCCACGAATTCCAAAACCACCTGGAACGCAGATTGCATCTACTCCCCCAAGCGCTTTCGCTGCACCATCTGGAGTTTCGCACTCGTCGCTCGGTACCCAGATGATCTCTACCTTTGCTTCATTGGCGAAGCCCCCAGCACGGAGCGCTTCGCAGACAGAGAGATACGCATCTGGTAAATCAATGTACTTACCGACAAGGGCAACCTTCACATGGTGCTTTGGAGAATGAACTCGCTCGAGCAAGTTATCCCATTCTCCCCATTGCACTTCATGTCCACCCAGAGATAAGCGACGAACAATGTAGGCATCGAGTCCCTCTGAGAAGAGAACCTTGGGAATGTCATAGATTGATGGCGCATCGACTGCTGCTACAACTGCTTCAACATCGACATCGCACATCAAGGAAATCTTCTTCTTAATTCCATCTGGGATCGGACGATCACAACGAAGTACAACTGCATCGGGCGCTATACCGATGCTGCGCAGCGCTGCGATGCTGTGTTGGGTTGGTTTGGTCTTTAACTCACCAGAAGGGCCAATATATGGAACTAAAGAGATGTGGAGATAGAAGACGTTATCTCGGCCGACCTCTTGCCGTAATTGACGCGCCGCTTCTAGAAATGGCTGAGACTCAATATCTCCAACTGTTCCACCAATTTCAGTGATGACAACATCAACATCAGGTCCATCATTTCCCAACATTCTCTCTTTAATTTCATTGGTGATATGTGGAATCACTTGAACGGTCTCCCCGAGATACTCACCGCGACGCTCGCGAGCAATTACTCGTGAATAGACTTGTCCCGTCGTCACATTGGCGGAGCCTGAAAGGTTGCGATCAAGGAATCTTTCGTAATGGCCGATATCTAAATCAGTCTCAGCGCCATCATCAGTGACAAAGACTTCACCGTGCTGGAAGGGATTCATGGTGCCAGGATCCACATTGAGATACGGATCGAGCTTCTGCATCGTGACGCGGATACCGCGGGCAACTAAGAGGCGACCTAGGGATGAGGCGGTGAGACCTTTTCCAAGACTTGAGGCGACTCCGCCGGTTACAAAAATATGTTTGGTCACATGCGCTTGGCTCATGGAGGACCAACCTATCATCGAAAGTGAGGCTACCCCCGCAGGGCTAGAAGTTCGGCTGCGTGTTCTTGGGCGCTACTCGAACCTTCGAGCCCAGCGAGCATGCGCGCAATCTCTTCGATACGCGCGCTATCAGATAACCGCGTCACACCCGATGCGACGATTGTGCCATCGCTGCTTTTGCTTACAAGAAAGTGAGTATCTGCCCAGGCAGCCACCTGTGGCAGGTGTGTCACAACAATGACCTGTGCGCTCTTCGAAAGTGCATGCAAACGTTTGCCTACTTCGATCGCAGCTTTTCCACCCACTCCAGCATCAACTTCATCGAAGATATAGGTGCCGACAGGATGTGATTTCGCTATGACAACTTCGAGAGCCAACATAATGCGTGACATCTCACCACCGCTTGCGCCTTTACCAAGGGCAATCTTTGGACCATCTACTTGACCTTGAATCTGCATTGAGACTTCGTCACAACCAAGAGCGGTAAAGTCACTCTCTTTTAAAGCACCTGCGTAATCTGGAGTCACTACCTCAGCAAAGAATTGTGTATGAGGCATTGCTAACGCCTTAATTTCGTTAGTCACTTCTGCGGATAAGGTCGAGGCAGCTTTGCTACGTGAAGTGGACAACTTCTTCGCTGAATCTAATAAACTCTTTTTTGCGGTAAGTAGCTCTGCCTCAATCTCGGCGGTACGTTCATCGCCACCTTGTAGATCTGCAATCGCTTCCTTGGCGCTCTTCGCCTTTGCCGCAAGCAGAACTAGCTCTTCATCGGGTTCTCCTGCGCCGGCCCAACGCTTCAGAAATGAATTGAGCTCTGCCTTACGTTCTTGCAGAAGATTGAGTCGTTCAGGATCTGCCTCAAGCCCTGTTGCATAGGAGGAAAGGTCTGTGGATGCATCATCGAGTATGTAGAGGCTCTCGGCGATGCGGTCGGCTATCTCTTCCAGCTTAGAATCTTTACCTTTGGCTGCCTCTAAAAATCGTCGCGCCGAATGTAGCGATGTCAGAGCGCCGCTCTCTTCGTTATTTAAGTTGGCCAGAGCTCCGGAGGATGCGATGCGCAAATCTTCAACGCTAGAGAGGCGGTTGATCCCATCTGCAGTTGCTACGCATTCACCACGGGTAGCCTTCAATTTATTCCACGCAGCAACGAACTCTTGTAGCTCGGCGATCTCGCCATCTCGTTTACTGGCACTTGCCTTGAGCGCGCTCAGCCGTTCTTTGAGCGCACCGTAAATATGGAAGCTCTCTTGATAGAGGTTGAGCGATTTTGTTATATCGACCCCACCGAAGCGATCTAGTAGCTCTCGTTGTCTGGCTGTCTTCACAATCTGCGAATTTGCCGATTGGCCATGAATCTCGATCAGAGAGCTTGTCAGTTCTGCCAAAGTGCCTGCCGGAACTGCGTTGCCTCCGCAGAGAGCCTTTGATTTCCCATCTGCGCTGACTGTGCGAGAAATGATGATTGAACCATCTTCCACTTCTGCACCAATCTCTTCAAAAGAGCCCTGCTCAGATTTCGGTAGTGAGAAATGCGCGGTAGCCATCAAACGATCAGCGCCATGTCTGACGAGCGCGCTATCGCTCTTGCCACCAAGTACCAGATTGAGCGCGGTAAGAATCATTGTCTTTCCCGCACCAGTTTCACCAGTGAGAACATTTAAGCCGCGCCCTAACTCAAGGTGCGATTGTTCAATCGCTCCTAAGTTGCGGATAGAGATTTCTTCTAGATAGGAACGTTCACTCACCGCGCCAACCTTCAACGGGAAGTTTGAACTTTGCTACCAATCTATCTGTGAAGAGCGTCTTGGAGACGTGAGAAAGCTTGATGGTCTGTGATCCGCGTGTAATAAGGACTTTATCGCCCTTTTTTAGCGGAAGTTTACGGAGCGCATCAGCGGAGAGAAGCGCATCAGTGGATTCAATAGTGACAAGGATTTCTGATTTTGGTGAAACCACCATCGGACGAGAGAAGAGCGCGTGCGCGGAAATCGGAAGAAGTACGAGCGCATCAACTTCTGGCCAGAGCACAGGACCGCCAGCGCTAAAGGCGTAGGCGGTGGAACCAGTTGGAGTTGAACAGATAAGTCCATCGCAGCCCCAATGAGAGAGAGGTCTGGAATCAATCTCTACAAAGAGTTCAACCATCGTGGTTCCATCTCTTTCGACGGTAACCTCATTGAGCGCCCAGCCAGTACCGATCTCTTTACCATCTCGTTCTACTGCAAACCTTAAGACCATACGATTTTCGGTGACATAGTTGGAGGCAATAATGCACTCAGCGATCGCAGAGATTGTTGGACGATTTACCTCTGCCATAAAGCCGACATGGCCCATATTGATTCCAAGAAGAGGGATGTTGCGCGAAAGCGTAACTTCTGCAGCGCGCAAGATGGTTCCATCTCCACCTAGAACAATGGCAGCTTCGATCTCTGGTAACTCATCATGTGAGACCTTGGCAATGCCAGGAATAGCCACATCAGAGATTGTGAAGAGTGAGAAACCTGCAGCGGTCAGAAGTGGTGCAAGTTCATGTGCGGCAGAGATAGCTTCTTCGCGAGAAGGGCTAATGATGAGAGCAACGGATCTATCTGCCATTACGCCGGTCCCATCTCTATCGCTTGATCGAGTGATTGCTCATCTATAGCGGGTGCTCCGCGTCGCAACCATAAGAAGTATTCAACATTTCCGGCAGGTCCTGGAAGGGGACTCGCTGCAATTCCCATCGTGCCGAGCCCAACATCGTAGGCAGACTCTGCAACATCGAGCACGGCAGAACGTCGAAGAGCTGGATCGCGCACGACTCCCCCAGCGCCTAACTTTTCGCGCCCTACCTCAAATTGTGGTTTCACCATCAGTACAAAGTCAGCCTCTGGCTTTGATACTGCAGCGAGTGCGGGAAGAACTAGTGAGAGCGAGATAAAGGAGAGGTCGGCAACAACCAAATCAATATCTTCACCAACTTGTTCGCCAGTCAGGTGGCGAATATTGGTGCGATCGAGAATCTTTACTCGCTCATCTTGGCGCAACTCCCATGCCAGTTGTCCATAGCCAACGTCGACTGCGACAACGAGAGAGGCGCCCCGACGTAAGAGAACATCGGTAAAACCACCGGTGGAGGCGCCTGCATCGAGACACTTCTTTCCTTCAACGACAACGCCTGTAAAGGCATCGAGCGCACCAGCAAGTTTATGACCGCCTCGCGAGACGAAATCATCGCGCTTACCTTGAAGAGTGATGGAAGTTTCAGCATCTACCTGCGTCGCCGGCTTTGTAGCTGGAATTCCAGCAACAAGTACCGATCGTGACTCAATGAGATCGGCGGCATGCTCGCGCGAACGAGCGAGCTCGCGTCGAACTAATTCCGCATCGAGTCGAGTCTTCATTTTTTACTAAAGGTTATCGATTGACTTGAGAGATTCTTGCAGCTTCTGGTGGAGCGCTTCAAAGCGTGCGCTATGTTCAGTTAGATCGCTCGCAGCAATTTCTTCGAGTTCAGCGCGTACCTCTGAAACTAGGTTGCTCTCTTCTTCATTCGTCATCAGAGGCCTCTCTTCGTACTCTTCTTAACTGGTTTAGCAGCCTTCTTTGCAGCTGACTTCTTCACTGGAGCCTTCTTGGTTGCGCTCTTCTTCGCAGGGCTTTTACTACCCTTCTTAAGAGCATTCACTTCACGCACTAGGGCATCAAACTCTTCGCGCTTTACAAAGCCCATCTTTAAAACTGCCGCCTCAACCTCTTCGCTGATCTTCGCCTTCAAGGTCTGTCCACTCTCGTGCGCCCAATCGTTGAGCGCAGATGCAATCTCAGCAGGTGTGCGCTCTCCATCAGAGAGTTTGCGGGCATAGCTCTTCAGGGTGGAGAAAACCTCGTTCACTGGTGCTTTAGCCATGGCGCAAGAGTATCGAGAATAGCTATTACAGGCGCACTATCTCACTGGCAACCACCTGCCAACGGCTCGCTACCCCCGCTGGGCTCTGCCAGAACCTGCGATGAACTGAACCCGAGATCTCGACCCATTCATCGGACTGTAACGCCAGCGCAATCTTGCGAGATTTGGCGCTCCAAGCAGCGATATCGAGAGTGTCTACTCCCTGACGTTCTTCTCGCGTAATAATGAGGCGAAATTCAACAACCTTATCCCCACTAGGAAGTTCTTTACTTGTAGCACCAGCCGATACTCGACCGCGAAGTAGTACATCGTTGAGTGAGTAATCAACTTCTTCGATCTCGCTCTTTACCTTCTCGGAAATCTTCTTCTTAGTACTGCTCTTTACCGCCGCTGCCATCTCTACCTCCAACTAAGCGCGCACTTAAAGGCGCGAGTTGGCAGATAGTGGAGTAAGGGTCTGACGAATTAATGAGCGAGAGAGATCAAATGTGGATAAACGTTACGCGGAGGCCCGATCAGCTGCATCAGTCTCTTCTTGAGTATCTAGATCTGCGCACTTTGCAAACCATTCACGCGCCTCTTCGCTCCGACCTGCCGCCGATAAGGCATCAGCGTAGGCATAGCGAAGTCGTAGCGCCCACTCATCTGTCTCGTTCTTTAGCTCTTTACATTGCAAGGTGACAACAGCTGCATCGAATTCGCCTAAGTCACGTCGTGCACCAGATGCCACGATGCGCATCTCAATCTCTTCTGACTTACCTAAGCGCTTGACCTCTGCGGAACCAGCCAAATTCAAGGCTTTTAGAGGGTTTCCAAGACCTCTCTCGCAATCTGCCATAACTGGCCACATAGATACATCACCTGAAATTCGGTTAGCAGCACGTAACTCTTTGAGAGCGATCTCGTAATGGCCGGCGCGGTAGGCGGCATACCCTGCAGTCTCGCGAACAACTGCAAGGCGTCCTGCATGGTGCGCTGCTGCAACTGCATGTTTATGGGATAACTCTGGATCAACATCCATGTATAGATTGACGCAGACCATATGTCGCGCAACAACTTTGGCATTTTCTGCCGACAAACTTAAAAGTTCAGCGCGAACGCTCTTCTCGAGCTCTTCGCCAGTAACGTCTTCAGGAATATCTGGTTCAAAGATGCGCGGTCTAATTCGAGATTGATCGCGCTCTTGAGGTGCAGGCCGAAACCCGCGTGGATCGCTGACTTCACGACCTTGAGAAACTTGGCGTGTAGCACCGGCTCTATCGGAGCGGCCTCCGCGAGCGGGACGTTCTTCTCGGGATTGGGGACGTGCCGAAGATGATGGACGACCTGAAGAAGACCGACCAGATACAGGACGTGCGGAAGGGCGACCGTTAGATGGTCGCGCTGGCCGATCGCTATTTCTTGGACGCTCTTCCATGTACTACTCCCGACAGATAGATCAAAAAAGCTTCTTAAGTTTAACTTCCTTGAATCAAAAAATTGATGTGGAAATAAAAAAGGGGCGCTTAAAAATAAGCGCCCCTTTTTATAAAAGAAGTCCGGCGACGTTCTACTCTCCCACAAGGTCACCCGTGCAGTACCATCGACGCTGAGAGGCTTAACTTCCGGGTTCGGAATGGGACCGGGTGTTTCCCTCTCGCTATGGTCGCCGAAACGCTATTGAGTTTTTGGCATGAACCTACGAAAAGTTCTAAATCAGAAATTAATCTGATCTTCTCAAGCTGATTTCTCAAAAGAGAATTCAGCCATCGAATTGTTCGTGGTTCTCGACCGTATCTCGAGAACCACACAGTGGACGCGTAGCAACTTTGTAGTTAAATCCTCGGCCTATTAGTAGTGGTCAGCTCCAAGTCTTGCGACTCTTCCACTTCCACCCTATCAACCCAGTAGTCTCCTGGGGGCCTTACTTGGTAAACCAATGAGAAACCTAATCTTGAAGCGAGCTTCCCGCTTAGATGCTTTCAGCGGTTATCCCTTCCGAACGTAGCTAATCGGCGGTGCTCCTGGCGGAACAACCGACACACCAGAGGTTCGTCCGACCCG